>JARHXX010000100.1 GCA_029269125.1 Kiritimatiellaeota bacterium B1221
AATCCCTTCCCCCGGTTGCACCACCCTTTCAGGGTGGGTTCTGATTCTAATCCATTTCCGGGGGTTTCGTAAACTCAACCCCCGGCTACGATGCGACCAGCCTTTCAGGCTGCAAATACACCCCATCCACCCGATCCACCCGATCCATCGTCGGCACACCCTGTCCGGGCATTCCCCCCGTATGTCGAGGCCTCCAACAAAATCCCCTGATCATTACCCAAGGGACCCGAAAAAAAAAACCATATTCATCGGGACCCCAACGGGGTCGGCACACCGTAGCCGGGGGTTGAGCCTGCGAAACCCCCGGTCACACATCCTAACCTTCAGCCAATCCTGAAAGGATGGGGCAAAAAATCCATATCCCAATCCCTGACCTCGGTTGCAACGAAACCATACACCCTCCTGTCAGGCGAAAATTTCATAAACTATACAGTTGATTACCTGCATTAATCTAATGTAAATTTTTTTTATGCCGCAATCCTTTCACCAACTTTACGGACATCTGATTTTTTCCACCAAACATCGGCGCCCAATACTGGAGGTCACCTACCGTCCCCGCATACATGCTTTTCTCGCAACCATTTGTCGTGATTCTGGTTGTCCTTGGGTGGTGGTGGGTGGGGTGGCCGATCATGTACACATCGCCATGGACCTGGGAAAACAAATGAAATCAATCGATCTGATTGCCCGAATCAAAAAAGAAAGTTCTCTGTGGATCAAAAGTCTCGATCCGAAACTGAAAGACTTCTATTGGCAGGATGGGTATGGATTGTTTTCTTTTAGTGCTCTCCAAAGGGAAGCCGTCGAAAACTACATTAAAAATCAAGAATCCCATCATCAAACCCAGACGTTTCAGGAAGAATTCATATCTTTTTTAGAGCGGTATAAGTTTCCCTATGATGAAAAATATTTGTGGGATTGATATTTTTTAAATATGCCATGTCCCCCCGAATAAACCATTTTTCCGGGACCCCAACGGGGTCGACGCACCGTAGCCGAAGGTTAGGCCTGCAAATACTCCCCATCCCCGGGACCCCAACGGGGTCGGCGCAACATAGCCGGGGGTTGAGCCTGCGAACCCCCCGGTCACACCCAAATTTTCAGCCAATCCTGAAAGGATGGGGCAAAAATCCATATCCCAATCCCTTCCCCCGGTTGCACCACCCTTTCAGGGTGGGTTCTGATTCTAATCCATTTCCGGGGGTTTCGTAAACTCAACCCCCGGCTACGAT
>JARHXX010000101.1 GCA_029269125.1 Kiritimatiellaeota bacterium B1221
AAGCCTTCCCCGTTTCCAAATGCCCCGGAGGGGCCAAAACATCTCCACATTTCCGGCTGCCCCGGAGGGGCAAAGGCGCATAGCTTGGGGGCCATACCCCCAAGACCCGCATCCCCACAACCTTTGCGCCCCGGAGGGGTGCAGGCATTTCCATTCCCTTTAACACCCTGATCTCCCAATCTCCCCGCACCCCTCCGGGGCGCATTTTGTTTTTAATACCGCATTCCCGGGGGCACGGCCCCCGGGCTACATGCGATACCCCCTCCGGGGGATTTGTCCCCACCCCATTTTCGACCTTCATCGTCGTAACCCGAAAACCATTCGGGTCCCTGAAAGGGACGGCCCACCCTAGCCAAGGGTTGAGCCTGCGAAACCCTTGGAACCCATCATCCCCCACGGCAAACCCTGAAAGGGTTTTGCAACCAACCGGTTACAATCCTCATCAACCCTCCCAATGCCGGGCACCCCCACAACACCAACTGCCCCGGAGGGGCAAGGGCACCTTCATATCACATATCCCCCCCCATCAAATTTATTCCTTTCTTCATCCCTCAACATATGAAACAATTTGCCTTATGAGCTATATCCACCATTGCTACCATATTATCTTCTCCACCAAAAACCGTGAACCCATGATCCATAAATCCTTCCAACCCGATTTATATTCGTACATTGGCGGTATTATCCGTGACCGGAAAGGTGCATTAATTGAAATAGGCGGCGTCCAGGATCATATTCATATTCTCGCCAGACTCCATCAATCTCAAGCGGTAGCAGATACCATACGCGATTTGAAAAGCGGAAGCAGCCGGTGGGCAAATGAACACCATAAATATAAAGGACATTTTGCCTGGCAGAAAAAATACGGATCTTTCACGGTCAGTCAATCGGCCATCCCGGATGTTGCGAAATATATTCAAAACCAAGAGGCACATCATCGGAAAGAGAGTTTTCAGGATGAATTCAGAGGATTCATCAAACGCCATGGTTTTGAAGTGGATGAAAAATATATGTGGGAATGATCCATGGTTGCCCGCACCCCTCCGGGGCGCATTTTGTTTTTATTCCCCCATTCCCGGGGGCACGGCCCCCGGGCTATATGCGATACCCCCTCCGGGGGAACTCGGGTTCCGAAATTTTGTATCCCCTATCCCACAAGCCTTCCCCGTTTCCAAATGCCCCGGAGGGGCCAAAACATCTCCACATTTCCGGCTGCCCCGGAGGGGC
>JARHXX010000102.1 GCA_029269125.1 Kiritimatiellaeota bacterium B1221
CGCGACCCGGGGCTACGGTGAGGCACCCGCTTCGGGGTGCGGGATGGGGGTGAGGAGATGGTTGTGCCGGAATGAGGTTCCGGGGTGGAGGGGATATTGCAGCCCGAAGGTGCTGCCTCACCGTAGCCAAGGGCAGCGCCCTTGGAAAATGTCATCCATGAAGACGCATCCTGAAGGAATGCCTCACTCATCAGGATGCGGGTCGGGGGTGAGGAGATGGTCGTGCCGGAATGAGGTTCCGCGGTGGAGGGGATATTGCAGGCCGAAGGTGCTGCCTCACCGTAGCCAAGGGCAGCGCCCTTGGAAAATGTCATCCATGAAGACGCATCCTGAAGGGATGCTTCACCCTATAACCTCTAATAAAAATCTTCTGAAAACTCCTTCGTTCAGGCGGTGAGGGGATTTATACTTTTGTCATGCCGCAATCTTTTCACCAACTGTATGCCCATCTTATTTTTTCCACCAAAAATAGGGAACCATTTTTACAGGGGGATATCTGCGGGCGTATGCACGGATATCTTTCACAGCTTTGCCGGGATTATGGATCACCCTGGGTCGTGGTGGGGGGAGTGGCGGATCATGTGCACATTGCCTTGGATCTTGGCAAGAAGATGACATCCATTGAATTGATCGCTAATGTGAAAAAACAATCTTCCGCATGGATTAAAGAGCGGGATGCGAACCTGTCAGCGTTTTATTGGCAGAAGGGCTATGGACTTTTCTCTTTTGGTGCCTTGCAGCGGGATGCTGTGGAGGCATATGTACGGAACCAGGCGGAGCATCACCGTAAAGTGACTTTTCAGGAGGAATACCGGTCATTTCTGGATCGGTATAATATTCAGTATGACGAAAAGTATGTATGGGATTGAGGGCGAGGTATGGTGGGGTGAGGCATCCCTTCAGGATGCGGCAGGTGAGGTGGCTCTGTTCCCCGGGTTCGCTGCGCGACCCGGGGCTACGGTGAGGCACCCGCTTCGGGGTGCGGGATGGGGGTGAGGAGATGGTTGTGCCGGAATGAGGTTCC
>JARHXX010000103.1 GCA_029269125.1 Kiritimatiellaeota bacterium B1221
TGCGGTACTTGAATCGTCCGCAACCGTCTGTGGTATTGATTTGATTGTGACCCGAAACCTGAAGGATTTCAAAAAGTCGGTGATATCGGCGGCAGATCCCAGGCAGTTTTTGGCGATGTTGTCGTCCATGATCTCCCCTGATAATACCCGGTTTTAACTTCCGAGTTCCTCGTTTACGAGGATTGGCCTGAAGCGTTTACGCGAAAGGTAACGCGGAACCCAGGTTCCGCGCAGCCCTGGCCTGAAGGCCTTGGCAGAAACTTCGTAAACGAAGAACTGGGAAGTTATAAAGAGGAAACTTAAAGGCTCTCTTTTTTAAGAATTGACGTGGCGTATAGTATAATATAAAATGTACGTCATGCAGACGAAATTGACATTACGGTTGGAAGAATCCCTGATAAAGCGGGCGAAAAAAGAAGCCGCCCTGCGGGGAACGTCGGTTTCTCAAATGGTGGGCGACTATTTGAGCGCATTGAATGTGGAAGAATCCGAACAGGATCTTTCACCGGTCACCCGTTCATTTGTAGGCGTGATGGAAGCCACTGACTTTTCGGAAGAGGATTACAAAAGGCATCTCAAGGATAAGCATCTTTGAAAATACTCGTGGATACCAATGTCATCCTGGATGTGTTACTGAACCGGGAGCCTTTCGTTGCGGATTCGGCGTTGGTTTTTGATCTGGTAGTTTTGTCGCGGGTGGAGGGGTATTTGTGTGCGACCACGGTGACCACATTGGACTATTTGTTAAAAAATAACCTTTCCCGAAAAGAAGCGGTGTCCTGCATCCGGAACTTATTGGATGTTTTTCAGGTGGCTCCTGTAAACCGTCTGGTTTTGGATAATGCCCTCGAAAGTAAAATTACTGATTTTAAAGATGCGGTACTTGAACAGTCCGCAACCGTCTGTGGTATTGATTTTATTGTGACCCGAAATTTAAAAGATTTTAAAAAGTCGGTCGTGCCTGCTGTTGATCCAACGCAATTTTTGGCGATGTTGTAGTCCATGCACTCCGTGCGTGGAAA
>JARHXX010000104.1 GCA_029269125.1 Kiritimatiellaeota bacterium B1221
AGTGTTTCGGAGCGGGGTGTAAAAATTTCCGAGTCCTCCGTTTACGGAGATTCACCCGAGGCATTTATGCCGATGGGTACGCGGAACCCGGGTTCTCTACAACCCAAGAATGAGAATT
Source organism: Kiritimatiellaeota bacterium B1221 (assembly GCA_029269125.1). GTDB lineage: Bacteria > Verrucomicrobiota > Kiritimatiellia > SS1-B-03-39 > UBA6053 > UBA6053. The sequence continues at coordinate 119 of JARHXX010000104.1, forward strand.
CAGATCTTTCGCAGTTTCGGTCTTGGGTAGATGGGAACCCGGGTTGTGAAACCCGTATCGCTCAAGCTCTGCTCGGAACCCCCGTAAACGTGGAACGGGGAAGGTATGCTTGGGAAGGGGGACTGCTGAGAATTCAAGGGGCATCATTTTCACGATCTGCCGATCTGAAAAAAGTTTTGCCTGCGGTTGAATTGTCACCGGGGATAATTATGTTGTGGGGATGTCCCCATTACCCGATCTTTCTAAAATTCAGGCCGAAGCGGCGGCGCTCGGTATTCCGCAGATCCGCCATCACATTTTTTTATGCTGTGACCAGACCAAACCGAAATGCTGCGGGCTCAAGCAGAGTTTGGCGTCCTGGGATTATTTGAAGGGTCGGCTCAATGAACTCAATCTCACCGGGGAGGGCGGGATCTATCGCAGCAAAGCCAATTGTCTGCGGGTGTGCATGAAGGGTCCGATCGCGGTGGTGTATCCGGAGGGGGTGTGGTATCATTCCTGCACGCCGGAAGTATTGGAGCGGATCATCCAGGAACATTTGATTGGCGGCGTGCCGGTGGCGGAGTTTGTGTTTCATCAGGCGGGCGGATCGCGGTGAACCGGTTTTATTTTTGTAGGCGGTTGGCCGTGATGACGGCAGGGGGGCTTACCTCGAGCCGCATGTTTTTGATGTGAAACTTGTTTCCCGGACCCCTCCGGGGCCCTGATATGGTTTTGTTGTGTTACTTGGGGCTGCGCTCCTGCGTCGCTGACCCCAAGCTAACTGCCCGGACCCCTCC
>JARHXX010000105.1 GCA_029269125.1 Kiritimatiellaeota bacterium B1221
GTGACCACGCAGGATGGCGACATCATCATCGACACCGCCACCGGCGACACGCTGGTGAATTTGATTCGTGCGGGTGCGGGTCGCGGAAATGATTTGTTTATCAATGCCTTTGGCGGATCCCTGCTCGAATCCGGCGCGGATGCGACAGCCGATCTGCAGGCGCGCAACGTGACACTGAATATTCACGGAGCGATTCAGCAGCAGGGTGGCGGTTACCTTGAAACCTGGATCGAAGATCTGATTGCCCACACCACGGCTGCCGGTGAAATCGAACTCGACGAAGTGGATGCTTTGATTTTGCAGGATGTGGATACCTTCAACGGATTTATGGACATTCGTACCGGCGGAGAACTCACTGCCACCGATGTGCAAAGTCTGACCGACAGCGACGCGAATGACATCACCTTCCGCGCGACCACCGGAGATATTCTGGTGAACCTGATTTCTGCCGGATTCGGTTCGGGTGATCTGTTCCTCAGCGCCGATGCGGGTGGCATTCAGGAAACCGCTCCGGAAGATGCAACCGCAGATTTAATCGCCGACGTGGCCACGCTGACAACTACGGGTGGGATTGGCAGCATGCGTGCGATCGAAACCAGCTTCAACGAGCTGATCGCCAGCTCTTCGGTTGCGGGGGATATCGACTTTAATGAAAGTGACGGCATTCTGTTGACCTCCGTGACCACGCAGGATGGCGACATCATCATCGACACCGCCACCGGCGACACGCTGGTGAATTTGATTCGTGCGGGTGC
>JARHXX010000106.1 GCA_029269125.1 Kiritimatiellaeota bacterium B1221
GCCGGGGGAACAATGGCCAGGAGACCTTTATCAATGATGACGGGAGGCGGTTGTTTCTTTCCACACTGACGGAGGTCTGTGATCAAACCGGCTGGTTGGTGCATGCCTATGTGCTGATGTCTAACCACTATCATCTGCTTTTGAAAACACCCGAGGCCAATCTGGTAGAGGGGATGAGTTGGTTTCAGAGTTCCTATACCCAACGATTTAATTCAATGTTTAAAAGACGGGGGCATTTGTATCAGGGCAGGTACAAAGCGATACCCGTACAGACGGATCCCCGTCATGGAGGGCTGGAGTATTTTCGCCAGATTAGCAGTTATATTCATTTAAATCCTTTCCGGGCTAAACTGTGTGGAGAAGGTTTTACGCTTCCACTAGAATCCTACCACTGGAGCAGTTATCCTGCATACATTGGAAAAGACCGGGGGAAACGGCCGGAATGGCTGGTGAGGTCAAAGGTACTGAACACTTGGGGACTCGAAGAAGGGAAATCTGGATATCTGAAAGGATATCAACAAAAGATCGTACGGCTTATGAAATTCGAACAGGATCCCGATGCGGGAAGACGGGGGGAATTTGAAAAGCAGGTGAAACATGGCTGGTTTCTTGGGTCGGAAAGTTACCGGGAGTATTTGGACAGATTCCTGAAGGACCGGACGAAGAATGACAACTACCGGGGAGCGCAACGCCGTGACCACGATCTCTCAGAAGCGGA
>JARHXX010000107.1 GCA_029269125.1 Kiritimatiellaeota bacterium B1221
AATCGAGTAGCCAGGGGGCTCATGCCCCCCAGCCCTCACACCACCGGACATACGGGTCCGTATCACGGCGGTTCTCAGGTTGATGTTGTTCACGGGCTTTCATTTCTTTACTTAGATTAAACAAGTTACGCTCCTCAAAGTAAAGTGGCGACAGGGTATATTTAAGTGGCGGGGTTCCTGCGCTCCACCATGGGCCAAAACGGGTGTTAGCGATCCGAGCCTGCTCTTTCGGGCATCCCAGTCCCACCAGTTTTCGGTAGCGAACCAAGGGCCTCCCCCACTGTCGCCAGAGCAGACAACGCAAGCGCCGTCGTATCCAGAAGTCGTGGGTTTTGAGGGCCTGCTTGGCTGCTCCGATTCCGTAGTAGCCCAACCATCCTCTCAACACAGGGTTGAGGCTTTGGCTGATGAAGCGTTTGAGGTTTTGTCCCCGTCCGGGTCGGAACAGTCGGCGTACTTTCTTGCGAAAGTCCTGCCATGTCTGTTCCGGGATACAGATGCGCATCTTCCCCCGGATCTTCCGGAAGGTCAGACCGAGGAAGACGGTCTTCCACGGGCGTTTCACTGCGCTTTTCTGTTGGTTGACTTTTAATTTCAACCGCTCTTCGACGTATCGGGTTACCGAGGCCATGACCCGTTCTCCCGCCCGCTGACTCCGCACATAAATCGTACAGTCATCGGCGTATCGGGCGAAGGCCAGCCCCCGGTGTTCGAGTTC
>JARHXX010000108.1 GCA_029269125.1 Kiritimatiellaeota bacterium B1221
TACCCTCAACCTTCCCCCGCATTCCCCACCAACTCCCCAGCCCGGTACGGGCGACATTCCAAAGCCCGGTCCGCCAGGGCCGGGTGTCTCCCCCCCCCCAATACTCCTGAGCCCCACCGGGGCGGTATTCACCCCTACCCATCTCGAAACCCACTCCCCAGATTTTCAATTCCGACTTCATAAAAAACACCATCATTCATCGTACATCGGCGATGTACGATTATAGAATGAAAAATGTTACCAGCTCAGAGGATTTCGTTGTTTACTCCACCGCTTTAAACAATTTATCGACACCAAAACCGTCCCCTCTCTCCTCCAAACATCCCCCCTATGTTTCCCTCATCCCCCAGCCCGGTACGGGCGACATTCCAAAGCCCGGTCCGCCAGGGCCGGGTGTCTCCCCCCCCAAAAAAAATATTCCCGACGTTCGCCACGGCATTGCGCGGGACAGAGGTGAATACCGCCCCTATAGGGCTCCCTCAATTTTTGATCCCATCATCCCGCCCTCACGGACGGGCCTCTGGAATGCCGCCACCCTTCGGGGGCTGAACGACCCTCCGAATTAAAATCGACTTCAACCGCAACTCCGACCGCCGACTCGGCCTCATCTCCGGCTTCAAATTCTAACCCACCTAACCCTTCGCTATCGGCACTGGTATCGAAATCATACCCTCAACCTTCCCCCGCATTCCCCACCAACTCCCCA
>JARHXX010000109.1 GCA_029269125.1 Kiritimatiellaeota bacterium B1221
GGCCGCCAGCGTTTGACTCGGCCGAGGTGTTTTCTGAGGTTGCGCATGCTGTTTTCAATGTGATTGGTGGACAGGAAGGTCTGGTTCAGGGTGGCGGGCCCTTCCAAACGATACCAAGCGATCATATCCCCCTGAGCTTCCTGAAGGCTGGCCAAAGCCTGCGCGTTGATTTTTCTTATCCATGCTTCCATACGGGCGAGGATCTCCAGTGCAGCCTCTTCGCCTTGCGCTTTGCGTAACTCAGAGAAGAATGACGCCAATCGGCCATGATGTTTCCGGGAAAGATAGCCCCGCAGGTTGCGTTCTTTGTGTACTAGACAGCGTTGAACCGGTGCATCCGGCCAGAACTCGAGCACCGCTTTCCGCAGAGCCTCCGCACCGTCGAGAACCACCAACGGTGTCCCGGTGGCCGCAGTAAGTCCCCGTCGAACCAGCGAGCGCAGAAGATCTTTGGATACCTCATAGCTTTCGGAGGAACCCACGGCATAGCCCAGCACTCGCTTATGACCTTCCACATCAATCCCGAGGGCTACAATGACATGAAGTTCCCGGGTCAACGAGAATCCATCAAGCATCAGGGCCAACATTCGGAAGTCATTCAATTCCGTTTCATTTATCTCCTGAATAAGTTCCCCGGCACGTTGTGCCCAGAGACGGCTGATGTTGCTCTTGCTCATGCCCTTGAGTTCGTGGGCTTGCAA
>JARHXX010000010.1 GCA_029269125.1 Kiritimatiellaeota bacterium B1221
GGGCGAACGTAATATCTAAGATTCCCGAACCCAATCCCCCGCCTCCCGGCGGAGTCCCGCTTGCGGGGCGAACGTAATATCTAAGATTCCCGAACCCAATCCCCCCGCCTCCCGGCGGAGTCCCGCTTGCGGGGCGAACGTAATATCTAAGACCCCAAAGACTCGTACACTTCCAAAGTCCCCGCCGCCATCTTCTCCATTCGAAAGCGCTCGGCCTGCACCCTCCCCCTCTCCACCATCCGCCCCATTTCCTCGGGGTCGTTCAACACTTCAATCAACGCAGCTTTGAGTGCAAACAAATCCCCCGGAGGCACCTGCCTCGCGGCATCTCCGGCCACTTCAGGCAGCGAACTGGCATTGCTGCAAATCACCGGGGTTCCACAGGCCATCGCCTCCGCCACCGGCAAGCCAAAACCTTCGTATTCAGATGAGAGCACCAGCACCGAAGCTCTTCGATACGCCTCAACCAGGGTCGGAAATTCAACATGCCCCTCCCAATCCATATACGGAAATAAATCCAGAGAACGGGCCAAAGCCATGGCCTCCGGATAGCGCTCGTCCGGCGGACCGATCACCCGCAGACGCGTTCCCCTGGGCAATTCTCTCCGCGCTTCCGCAAAGGCCGAAACCAATTGCGGCACATTTTTATAAGGATCGAGCCGCCCCACATACAAAATTTCCGGGGGATCATGCCGGGGCACCTGGTGGGCTTCATAAAACACCGGATCCAATCCGTTGTACACCACCCGGGTCTTTTCCGGACCTTTTCCCGCCAACCCCAGGCGCTCCTGCACATCTTTGGCCGAAGATTCACTCACAGTCAGAATCCGGTCCGCCCGGGCCGCCACTTCCCGCATCAGCCAGGCATACACCGGATATAGCCGGCTTTTCCGTGATTTCGGGGCATGGTCCCGATAAACCATCGGGATCAAATCATGAATGGTAATAATGGCCTTTACCTGCCCTTCCCGATGACGGGGAAATCCCCACAAGGGCATCATATAATTGGTGGAATGGTAAAGATCCACCTTTTGGTTCCGCAGGAAAGCCGCCAACTTGAATTGATTCTGCAGACTGAACAAACCATAAGGCAACACCACATGCTCCCAGGAACAACCGGTCTCCTTCAGAATCTTTTCCGCCCGGATCGCATCATCGAAAATCAAGAGAAAGCGATGTGACATCTCCAAACGCGCGAGCGACTGAATCAACATGCGGGTATGTTGACCAATCCCCGAGCTTTCCTCAAATATCCAACGGGCATCCAGCGCTATTTTCATATAGCTCTTTTTGCCTTTCTACTGCTGGCTTGCAAGCCAATTAAAGAGCCTCAAGTTCAGCTTGATTCTTGATCAGGTCTGGGTTTACATATCCGCATGAACGTCTCTGCTATCGATGATGATCCGGACAGCTATGATTCCACCATGGATTCCCTGGAGGATTACGAAGATCTTTATAATCAAAACCGTGAACTTCTGGAAGCCATCCACCAGTTGGAAGAAAATCTTCCTGAAGTAGAGGATCCCGTAGGGATTTATACCGCACTTTTTGATATTTACAGCGAAATGGAAAATATGAGTGAAGCAGGCAACTGCCTCACCGAGGCTGCCCGCAGAGTGGAACCCGGAGAACATGAAGACCTCATCTACTTCCTCTACAATCAACTCGAGTTGTTCGCCCAACTGAGTCCGGATGCACAATCCGCCTATGAACATTTAGGCCAATATATCAGTCAGGACGATGGCAGTCTGGATGCCAACACCCTCTTTTTAGATCAGCGAAAACTTTATCAAGTGGATTTGATCCCCGAAATTTTACTGGCCAACCACTTACACCGCTCCCGGATCATTTCCGATCAGGAGTATTATCTGACCCTGCAAGATTTATGCTGGCTCACCAGCAATGAACCCACCTCTCCCCGCGCCTGTCTTTATGTGCTGAGCGATCGCGACCTCCCCCATCAGGATAAAGCCCTGGAGTTTCTCGCCCACGATGCCGCCACCCCTTATATCGACCTGGCACTTATCAAAACGGATGATGAATATTACGAAGCCCTCCCCCGGGATTTTTGCGTGCGCCGCGCCGCCTGTGTATTCGGCGAAGTTGGCGGGGAACCCCTAGTGGCCATGCTGAATCCCTTTAATCTTCAGCTCAAACAAGATATCTCAAGGCTCCTCGATTCGGAACCTCATTTTTTCGTTACCTCCGCCCCGGCTTTTCAAGCGTATCTCGAACGACAACTCGCCGCCATGACCCCTTGAGGTTAAACCCTCCCCTTTAAATGCTCGTCACGTTCTACTGCGAAACTTGCGCTGCCAAACTCCGGATTAATGCGGACTCCATGGGTTCTGAACTCATGTGTCCGGAATGCGATACGCAACTCACTGTTCCGCAGATGCAACTCGGTCCCGGTTTCGTGGTCGGCGGATTCCTCATCAAGCATAAACTGGGTGAAGGCGGTATGGGAGAAGTCTATCTCGCAAAACAGCTGTCGCTCGAACGCGACATTGCCCTCAAAATTCTTCCCAGCCGCTTTACCCGCGAAAATTCTTTTGTCGTCCGCTTCCTCAAAGAAGTGCATTACCAGGCCAAAATGGACCATCCCAATATTGTCACCGCCTACGATGCGGGTGAAGACAACGGCGTGTATTTTATGGCCATGGCCTATGTCGCCGGCGAAACCTTGGAAGAATGGCTGGAGCGTGAAGGAACCCTGCCTGAAAAAGACGCGCTCCAGGTCGTCCGCCAAGTCGCCAAAGCCCTGGAATACGCTTCCGGGGAAAAAGGCATCATTCACCGCGACATCAAACCGGCGAATATCATGCTGACCCCCACCATGCATGCCAAAGTTTTGGACATGGGCCTCTCCAAAAATACGCTGGAAAAAAATTCTACCACCGTCGCCGACACCTTGATGGGCACCCCGAACTACATGAGTCCGGAGCAAATCGACCATCCCCAGGATTTGGATACCCGCTCCGACATGTTCAGTCTGGGCATGTCTCTCTATCACATGTTAACCGGAAGAATCCCCTTTGAGGAAAGTGGATACTTAAAGACCCTGCAACGGCACGCCCGGGAAAAACTGGAAGATCCCCGTGAGCTTGTACCGGGAATTTCCGAAGGCACCGTACTTTTACTCGCCAGAATGCTGGCCCGGGACCCGGATGACCGCTATCCCGATTGGAATTCTTTTTTGGAAGATCTCCACATGGTGGTTACCCACAAAGGGAATCCCAAAATACCCGAAGGCGAAAATACACTGGATTTTCATCCGCCCGCCCCGCCCCAGCCAAAAGCTGCGCCGCCGCAAGCCCGGAAATCCATCCCCGCCAAACCCGAAAAAAGCGCGGAAGGGATCATCCTCTCCGTCATCATCGGCCTCATGTTAGGCGTCACCGGTATCGTAATTCTCGCCAGCCAAAAATCGACCGCCCAGCCCGATCCGCAACCCGAACCGGATCTCACTGCCCTCCAGCCCACGCCCGCACCCCGTCCCACCCAAACCCCGGTGCCCCTCCCGCCCCATCTGGATTTGCCCGCATTACAAAAAGAACTTACCGCCATCATTTTAAATTATGAGCGAACCCGCAGCGGACATGATGAAGTCCTGCAAGCCCTGCTTGATTTGGGTATGCGTGCGGAAAACAGCTCCGTTTCAGAAGCCGCCGCCCAACAAATCGTCAGAGTTCGCCGCGACCGGGATGCCGCCGTGGATGCGGAACGGATCCGCTTAAGAAACGAAACCGTTCGCATCTTATACGAGCAGGGCCCCGAACCCGCCCGTAACCACCTCAAAAATTTCCAGAGTGATTTTGAAAAGGATCTGGCCGAACAAATGGGCAACCTCCATCGGCGCATACAAATTTGGGAAAAACAGGAGCGATCCCAACGTGAAGCCGAAAAGGCCACTGCGGAAAAATGGTTATCCGAATTGCAGCAACAACTCGCACCCCTGGTGATCAACCGCGAATGGCCACAGGCGATGACACTCATTGAAGAAGCCGCCGAAGAACCCTCCCTGTTTCCCGTCGCCACTGAAGTGGGCGCCTTACGATTGGAACTTCTCGCCCTGCAATCAGTCCCCGGAAAAATTTTAGAATCCTACAACAACCAGCTCCATCAGGATGTTGTCATCAAACTTCACGACAAAGATCTGCCCATTCAGATTCATGAACTGCGGCCAGACGGACTTTTGGTGGAGCGGACCTTGTATTCAGAAGACGGCATTCCCCTGGGCAGCGCAGAGCTGTTTATTCCCTTCAGCCAATTAAGTCCGCGGGAAATTTACGACCAACTCGAACTCCTCGAAGGACAGGAAGTAACCCTGTATCGGGGATTGCTCGCGCATCGAAGCGGAGAAAGTGAAGTCAGCAGAAACTTACTCGAAGAAGCCGGCACCCCGCTGGCGCTCGCCATTCGTGACAACCTGTTCAGTTTGCCGACCTCCTTGGACCATCCTGTGGAGGAGGCCTCAACTCCCGACCTGGACAACCCCTTTAATAGGCCACGTTTCGCGCCACGGCCCAGGCTTGAATCTCCTTAACCCGTTTTCCCCAGCCGTCAGGGTCTTTCCGCTCCTCAACAAACGCATCATAAAGTCCGCGCAAAAGCTGCCCCACCAGTTCGACCTGTAACATCCGATCCTGAAAACGGCTCACAAAATCGAGGTTGCCCTCCGGCACCAAAGGCTTCAATCCCCGGACCGCCAGACTTTCACCGTCCAAAGTCATTTTCCAGACCTGTTCCCCCCGCACCAAATTAACCGTGGCTTTCCGGAGTTTTTTCCCGGCCAACAAACACGCTTTGGCTTCTGAGCTCTGCACCGGATTTCCTTTACGCAAAGTAATTTCGTGCGCACCGCCCCCTTCCATCACCAAAGTCAGCGGCCCCTCAACCATCACCCCGACATGACCCTCTTTGCCTGCCGGCACCTTGTCCGGAGAAGTTTCCGATTGATACCACAGCCAGGTCATAAAATCATGGCCGGCCAAAGGAGAAGTCCGCTCCGGCTCCACCTCCTCGGAAAAACTGCAGGGAACCCAATTGTTCACATCGGTATGCTGACTCAGCATGGCCCAACTCTCCGGCGTGATCACTTGCGGCGGAAACCCAATCGCATCCCGCAAATAGCTGGTAAATACATCCACCTGCTTTTCCGCCAGACTCTCCGCAAACAAAAAACCGTCGTCCGGACGGTGCACAAACGTCATCCCTTTCAGCTGAGGGGGCATGGTCGCCAACAGGCGATCCACAATTTCCTGCTTCATCTCCACTTTTTCCCGCCGGGAAACCGATGAATTTCCACTCACCGCCATGCGGATGAGTTCTTCCTGCTTCATCTCCGCCTGCAACAGAGAGTTCGGAATTTTCCGCTCCGCCTGCAACAGACACAAACGTAAATACCCCGCCAAATACGAATTGTTATCGTCAATCTGACGGTCCAGCAAATGCCGCCCGGTCACCCATCCGTAGACCGGCTGATCTTTGACCGTATCCAGCGGAGGCGCTACCCGGTCCAGAAATCCGTCCAATACCGGTTCCGGCATTTGGCGGGGCAAATGATACATACGAAAACTGACGGAACCGGTTTCAAAAGGCATAAGACATTCCTGAAGGATGTTAAGGAGGAAAAGAACAGGACCATAAGTTCTTTTTTATCCTCTGCCAACAGCAAAATTCCTCCGTGTCTGAATCAGGAAGCAGAACGCCCGCCAAACACCTTTAACCCCGCCTGCTTCGCCCGTCGGATCTGACGTAAATCATCACTGATAAATCGTGCGGCCTGAATTTCGATCGCACATGCGATATGGAGCATATCCATCGTCCTGCAACCGCTTTGAGGCATCAAGTCCGTCAATCCCCTCACCCGATTGAGAAATGCCGCCTCAAAAGACTATCAGCCGAAGCGCATTCCGCATACCAGCAAATTATATTTATTTTTACGAAATATCTGCGTGCATCGGCGGTGCAAAAACCAATAACACGAATCAATCAACCCACCCTTTCGCGGGTTTAAAAGCCTGCCTTCAGACTCCCGGTTTACGCCCCCCGGGTTTTCCGAGCTTCGGAACCCTGATCTCCAGCCCTTTCCGAAGGTCGGAAGTTCACTGACAATTCTATTCTATTTTTCAAAGCAGTACTCTATATCCATCATCAACTCTTCCACCTTTTTTTCACCTCCAACCGGAAAATCCACCCGTGTCTGAATCCACTGCCAAAATCATCGATATAGGAGACGAATCCATGCTGGGACTTTGTGACGACGGGCGCAAGATCTGGTTAACCGGACCCGCAGTCCCCGGGGACATCGTTCAGTTTGATTTAGAGGGAAAAACCGGCGTGGTGACGGAAATTTTGGAGCCCGCCCCGGAACGGCGGGAAGCTTTTTGCCCACATTTCGCCGACTGTCCCGGCTGTCAACTGCAGCCCCTGCCCTATCCGCAGCAGCTGGAACTAAAAGGCAAAAAAATTGTGGAGGCTCTCCGCCGCCTGGGCGGATTTTCCGAAGTCCCGTTTGCAGGTGTGGAGGGATCAACCGAAGAATTCGGCACCCGCAATAAACTGGATTTCACGGTAGACGGAAATCAGGTGGGCTATCAAACCCGCAAGGGACTACTTCCGGTTTCCACCTGTCCGGTGGGAGATCCGTCACTGGATAAGTTCATTCCACATTTTCAGGAATGGCTGGGAAAGAACCCCCGCCATCAATTGCATCGATTGATGCTGCGAACAGACGGCGAACGGAAATCGGTGCATGTGTTGTTGCGGGGAATTCTGGGTGACACCGAACAGGCTTCGCTTCAGGATTGGGCCGGTGCGCAGGAAAAACTTTCTTCGCTTTCGATTCAGGAGGATTGGCGCGCGCCCTGGGAAAATTTACTGGGAGCGGGAAACCTGGATTTTTCCTTGGCCGGTCAATCCCACCGCATTGCCTACGACGCCTTCTTCCAGGTCCACGACCGGCTGGCGGACATTCTGGTAAGGGAAAGTATTGACCTGCTCGGCGAACCGAAAGGTGCTCTGCTCGATTTATTCTGCGGGGTGGGCGCCTTCACCTTGCCTGCCCAGCAAAAAGGCTGGCAGGTGATGGGCGTGGACAGCCGTCCCGGCAAAGGACCTTTTACCCGATCCGATTTGCGCAAAGGCATTCCCAAAAAACTGCTCAACCAAAAATGGCATACCGTGCTTACCGATCCCCCCCGGTCCGGCATGGAGAAAAATCTTTGCGCCCAGATTCGCGATCAGCTTCGACCGCAACAAATCGTATATGTCAGTTGCAATCCCGCCACCCTCGCCCGCGATCTGCAACGGATCTGTGCCAAGGGGAAGTATGAATTGATTTCGGTGAAAGGCTTCGACCTCTTTCCGCAAACCACCCATGTGGAGACGCTGGCTTTGCTGCGGGTAACCTAGGCTTTTCGCCTGTACCCCCGCAAGCCGCAATGCCCGGATTACTTCTCCAACTCTTCGCCCCGCCGATGCATATGCCCTACCGCCGGCAGGAACATCAGGGTCGACAGCACGATCAAACTCACCCCCATCCAGCTCACCTCTTTGGCGGAAAAACATTCGATCAGAGCAAAACCGATAAACGGTGCCAAGGTGCCACGCAAACCGGTCATGAACATGTGCACACTCATATAGGCCGAGGTCTGACCCGGCCCCGCCAACTTGGTGACCCACAGCGACCAGGCAATCCGCCCGCCTGCCATCGCCGTACCCAACAGGGCCATACTAATCCCCATCACCCAGAGATGGGTGGTGCTGAAGAAGAGCAAGACGGACACCAGGAATAAAATATTTAACATCATCCGCAGCTTCACCAGATTCCAGCGATCAAACATTTTACCCAACATCCGGGAAGCCAGGAGACGGCACAGCAAAGGCACCGCCCCGGTGATAAAGAGGATCATCTGATTGCTCGCATCGATACCAAAACGCGGGTTGGCCATGTATTCGGTGCGTAAAGGCAAGGTCATCAAATTTCCGAATCCCAACAACATCCACGAACTCAACAACCAGCCAAACAATTTGTCCCGCCAAGCCAGACTGAGATTTTTCAGAGGATGCCCCACCTGTTCCGGCAGCAAAGGATCGGAAGGAATCTGCCAAAGACTCCAAGCTGAAAAGCCACAACAAATCGCAGCCATCACCATAAGGTGTTTATACAATCCGAGTTCAAAGTCCAGGAGCTCTCCCGCCACAATATTGGCCACCACACTCACCGCTCCGGCGATAATAAAAACGGTGCTTATCCGGTGCCCCCGCTGCGTAGTTGTAAAATGGTTCGAATACATTTCGGTATACATGGGAGTATACTGCACCATCACAATATGCGCCAAAGAAACCAGAACCACATAAGCCATGGCTCCCGGAACCCACGGAATCAAAAACAGCAGCAGTCCGGTCAAAATAAACAACAAAGCCATGGCTTTTTGAATCGGTAAGCGGCTATGGGCAAACAAACTCAGACTGAGCGGCGTTAATAAAAAGCCAATGGGTCCGGAAGCAGAGATAATACTCTTGGGAACCGTTCCCAATTCAAAATGACGTATGGCCACCAACAAAGCCACCGCCGCACCGGGTTGCCAAATGATCTCAATGAAACCGGTAAATAAAGAGCGAATGCGCTCCCAAAAATACGTCCGGTCCGCCAGCGCTTCGGCTGAAAGTTTTTCAACCATTAATCAACCAGCAGCCCGTAGGCTTCCTGATACCTGACCAAAGTCTGCTGGATGACATCCTCCGGCAAGGTCACCGGCGTCTGTTTATCGAAGTCGATAGACAAAAGATAATTCCGCACAAACTGTTTGTCGAAGCTCGGCTGATCCTGACCGGGCGCATAGCCTTCCGCCGGCCAAAAACGGGAGGAGTCCGGGGTCAAAATTTCATCTCCCAACACCACGGTGCCCGCTTCGTTGACGCCAAACTCAAATTTGGTGTCCGCCAACAGAATGCCGCGCTCCGCGGCGTAAGCGCGCGCTTCACTATAAAGAGACAAAGCCAATTCCTCTACCCGGTCGGCATGTGCCGCACCCAGAATCTCCCTGGCCTGTGCCGGGGAAATATTGATATCGTGTCCTCCGAGTTCCGCCTTGGTACTGGGGGTATAAATCGGGGCGGGCAACTCTTCACATTCCCGAAGCCCGGCAGGAAAAGGAATTTCGCAAACGGTTTGATCCTTCTGATAAGAAACCCAGCCCGATCCGGCCAGGTACCCCCGCACAATCGCTTCCACCGGCAAAATCTTTAAACGCTTGACCAACATACTCCGACCCGCCAACTGATCAGCGTACTGCTGAACCGACGCCGGCATTTCATTGAGATCGGCAGTAACAAAATGATGTTCGATCCGGTCTTTTAACCACTCGAACCAAAAGCAACTAATCTGGGTCAGCAGTACCCCCTTCCCCGGAATCCCGTTTTTCATAATCACATCAAAGGCCGAAATACGGTCGGTCGCCACAAACAGCAGATAATTTTCATCGACCTCATACACATCCCGCACCTTTCCCCGGGCCAGCAATTTCAACTCCGGGCAATCGGTTTCAAGCAGAGCGGTTTGGGGTAAGGGAATGGAATTCATAAATCTGTCCTAAAACTTAAAAGGTTTTTACTACAAAAATCTTAAATACTTTAACCGCTAATCATCACTAATTTTGCGCTAATCATTGCGAACGGGGTTTTTACGATTTCGGGTTTAACTATCGAACACCCCATAATTAATTAGCGTAAAATTAGCGATAATTAGCGGTAAAAAAATTCAATCAAAAATCAAAAGCCTTGGAGGACCAGTTAATCGCCATGCGGATAATCGGACGCTCCTCTTCCACCCGACGCCGTACCTTCATCAACTGCTTGCGATACAGATCGACCACATGGTCCAGGCTTTCCCCCATCTGGTGGCTGGCGAAAAGCTCCTCCTCCTTGGCGCCAAAATCCAGCCCCGCCTGTACCGGTCCGCGCAATAAATCAAATCCCAGGTCATACCCCGTCAGCAACAGACGGTTGGGATCCCGATTGTCAAAAGGACAACTATCCAAATACCAAGTGGGAGAGTTACTGAGGGTGTGCAAATTCAGCAGACGCAAAACTTTGATTTCTTTGCGGAACAAATCCTGAATATCTCCAACCTGCACCCCGAAAGTGCGCAGCGCCGTGCATTTTTTAATAAAGTTGATGTATCCCCGGGAATACATTTCCGGCTCCTCCGGTTTATACAGATCCAGCCCCCCCTGGATTTGCCCCACATACACATGGTTTTTCCCCACTTCCCGGCAAAGATCCTGCAGACTGAATTTCCGCCGACTCATAACCGGAATCCTTCCATCAGCACAAACAAAATCACTGCACTCATATAACAGGTCAATCCCACCATCAAAATTCCTTTAGCCAAATGATATCGACGCGTCCGGAAATTCCGCAAATCCAACATCGCAATCAAAGTCGGCTCCAATCCGCCATCACAAGCATGCTGAGTCGCCCAGCGTAATTGTAAGGGCCCTGTAAACAAGACCACGGCAGAAGTTACACACAACAAGAGTCCACAAGCCAATAATAATGCCGGCACCCAGCCCGCGGCCGCAATTCGATGCCCGCTGAAACCGGAGATGGTCAGACAGATGGTGATCAAACTCAGCATTAATCCCGACCGGGCTTGCAAAATTGTAAAATGCGACACAATCCGATCATGAAACGCCACCGGGGACTCCAGCTGCAACACATCGCGCATATAAGCGATTTCCTGTTGAGGGCTGAGCGTTTTAAAAGGGCGTTTCATAACATTGATCTAATTGAAAACCCGCTCTGAGGCAAGCCTATGATCAAATGTTGCTTCTTTGATTACCGGACAGGCTCAGAACCTGCCAACCCCCTCGGGCTTCGCCCGACCACCGGAGATTTATGTTTGAAATTGGTTGATGTGGCTTGATTTGGGTTGATGTGACTGGAAATCAACGACTTGCGACGGATATTGGAGGTTATGACTCAAGAAATGTTTGGAATGGGTAGTCAGTGAGGCGAGAAATGATTGGAATGGGTCTTTATGCGCTTTCAATTCCGTTTAGTGCGGCGGTGGTTAGAACACGGGTTGCCAGGTCAACGGCATCTGATTGTGGCATGCTGAATGCCGCGGTGAGGGCAATGACTGCTTCTTCCGGGGTTTCGGCAGTAAGAATGATTTGAGCGGCTTCCGCTGAGCGGTTGCGTCTGGTTCGCGCCCAGTCGGCGGAGGCCCGGCGGACTGCTTGCAGACTTGCCGCCTGGCCTTTGATGGCGTCAGGTTCTGAGTCTGCTGAAAATGGGCTGACCGTTCCTGATGTAGATGGGGTTGCCCGCATCAATGGGAACCCTACTCGTTTACTGAGGAGTTCCAGGCCTTCGTCGGTTACCTGGTAGCCTGCTTTCGAGAGTGCAGAGATCAAGGAACCGGAAATTTCGGCTTCTTCAGCTTCGACGGCACCCCAGATGGGCTCTGGAGTTTCGCCAGGAATGCTATTGATGCGCATTATCTGGGTGAAGAGCTGGAGCTTAATTGTGTGGCTGAGGGTCGATGCATCAAAGCGTTTGATATCCTCACGGACGTCTCCCTGGAGATCGGCAACTCCAGACCCCATGCCGGTGGCATCTGCGGATGCGGAAAGGGTTTGGCCTAAAATGAATTTTGATTTTTCTCGCTGGGCTACATTGAGAAATTTCTCATACACATCGCCGGATGAAGATTTTGAGGCTTCTGCGATTTCGACCTGGGTTTCGTTGGAAACGACTAAACCGAAGAGTTTTTTGGCTTTGGAAAAGGCTCTTTCCATGATCCGGCGGGAATTGTCGTCATTCTGATCATATTTTCCAACCAAAAATGGACTGCCAAAGCGGTCGAGGAACTGGATCCACCAATCCCGATCCATGGCGGTGAACAGACACCAGAAAACCAAAGCTCGAAAAGGGCCGCCAAATTGGTGTGGCGTTGAAAGCAAGTGGCCTTGGTGAACGATATAGCGGGCCCGATCGATTTCGATGAGCTTCCCGGTGGCATATCCTGCTTCATTCAGCTCTCGGATATGGGGTTTCCCTTGGTAAAATTCAATTAGATTGTGGTCAACGGGTCGCAGCTCCGCGAGTTCGAAGCGGATGCTGGGTTTAGCCGAACGACGGAATATTTTTTCGACAACGGCCACCGGATACAGGCAGGAATCCATTAAATGTGCGAGTCCGATCATCCAGTTCTCTGCGTTTGCGGTGGCATCCTGTATGAACTCAGCCGGGAATTGATTATCCGGATCTTCAGCTTCTATGCTGAAGGTGTCCCCGATTACTGCCAATTTCCGCTTGGACAGCTCCGCCTGCAGGTGAGAGTCGGATGAGATTAAATCCCGATAGATGGTAAAGAGGTCCGTACAATCTCCCTGGATGCTGGAATCAATGGCCGCGTGTACCCGATCAACATTCAACGAATTGGCAATTTGATCCGGATAGACGAACTTGGTGTTAGCATCTTCGGAATCATCCAGGCGTTTCTTTTTGGGTTTAAGAACTTCTCTCCATCTCATAATGCAAACCTCTGTGTTGTTTCATCGTCCCGGACATCCCCGGGGCGCATGGGAAAATTGTCGTGATTGCCAGCACTACTGATATGCTGGCCGGTATTTGCTGCAGAAATTTGCACCGGTCCGGATCTGGAGATCAGGCCATGCAGCGCATTTTTAACGGCGTCAAATACATCCCCGTGGCCTCCGGCATTATCCAGCTCGGTGGTGAAGGATCCTCTATCGCGTTTGACCAGGCGGAAATCATTGGAAAGCCATTTGGATTCCGGGAGTAAAAGGTGTCCATCTTCCATGGTATTTATGAGGAGGTTCCCCAAATACACTTTCATGGGCATCTCTTCGCCCTGGTAACGGTGTTTTTCGGTACTGGAAACCAGCTCCGTTATGCAAGTCCCCCGTAAATATTTACGGAGATCAGAAGCAAAATAGCGTTCATTGGAGGCATCGACCACCAGGCGGCGGGGTTTCAGGCCATGCGGTAAATTGGTGAGTGCCTGCTTTATGAGTGCCCGGGCGATGTCCGGGTCATTGGTTTTCCAACGGCAGGCCAGCCGGACGATGTAATCGAGCCCCACCTTTTGAACACAGGCAAATCCGGTCGGGTTGGAGGTCTGATTTTCAGTGGTCGCAGGGTCCACACCAAAAGCGATCGGGCAATTTGGTACCAGGAGAGATTTCCAGTCATCGGAGAATGCTTCTTTAATGGAGATCATAGGGAAAGTGCCTCCGTGATGTCGATGGCTATGCCCTTTTCTTTGCCGGCTTCCATCGCGTAATTCAAAGCCATGAGAGAAACGGCGGAGGTACCGCCCCGAGTGTATGTGCAACGGTTGTTTCGATCCCAGGCGGTTTTGTCGTGCGCAAGTGCGCGGTCCTCTTCTGGGCTAATCGCCTCACCGGTGATGGGGTGATAAAGCGGAAAGCCGGCCGCGTAGCGATCATCCGCAGTTACCCGATGAATGGGGATCCCCATTTCGGAGATGTACCAGTTCCCTTCCGGATTGATGGTGAACTCGGTGCCCGGCGGGGGCGCGGTCATCTCATAGGAGAAGTGGGCATCATCCGGTGGCGGGGTGGATGCCAGGATCGCAAATAGTTCCGGGTTTTCGGCCATGAAAGGCTGCACTGCCTCCCAGACGGCTTGAAAATCGCGGATGCGTCCAAACTCATCGATGAACAAGTTCGCTCCGTAACCGACAGCAGTATCCGGATTGGCGGCCACCACGATCGACCGGGAATAGATTGTGTTGGTATGCCAGATCCGGCATTCCAACTTCTGCTGCTCGAAAACTTCACAGACGTCATCGATGCCCAGGCCATCGATCGAGGAAGTCAGTTTGCCACCGGTTTCCGAAAGCGCCCGGCGGTAGGCGTCGATCAGGATCTGCCAGACCAAGGCCTCCTTTTTAAGAAATTCTCCGCCAATTTTTACCGAAGCCGAAAGGTAAGTGTTGAGATTCCCGGCCTTTGCCAGATTTTCGTCCAGGCCCCGGGCTCCCATGGTAAAAGATTTTCCTGATCGACGCGCCCAGGACCACGCCTGGATCCGGTATTTCCGGTTCCAGAAAGGTTGCTTGGCCCAAGGCCGCATTTGAATGGCGGGTTCGTTATTCATGGTTGAAGTTATGGGATGATAGGGAAGAAGGCTAAAAGCCTGGTCACTTCAGGCTGAAAGCCTGAGTTACGCATAGGGGTTTTCTCCAAACATCATTTGCCGCAGAGTTTCGATTTTCACGGTTCGTTCTTCCTTGCCGGCGGCCACCGCTTTGGCTTCCTCGTTATCGTACCACTTGATAAAGAGATCCGCGGTTTCCCGCTGGAACTTAGCCTCGGCCAGGTCGAGGGAGCGTGTTCTCTGATCCAGTTGTAACTGACGGAGATCCGCCTGACGAAGTGAGGTGAGCGCTCCAATAATATCTGGGAGGATTCATCGTCAAAAGCTGAAGCTTCAAGGAGCTCCATGATTTTGCCGGTGGCGATCGCCTGGGCTCCGGCCGACATATTGGATCCGGCCGTGTGAGCTAAACGAGAGGCATATTCTGCCACCGTTTTAATGGACTCTTCCTTTTCCCGTTTGCGCTCCCAGTCCCGGAACTGGTTTTGTCTCCAGTTGGACAAGTTTTCATCGTTCACATCCGCGCCGGAAAAACGAAGGGTCAAAACTTCCTTCACCTCCGGCAAAGCATTTAACCAGGGGAGAATGCGGGTTGAAGTTTCCCCATTCAGGAGACGCATATTTACTTCCTGGCGGATCTTATGGGGAAGGCTGGCAATTTTTCCGGGAGGTGGCATTTTATTCTCCCCGCTCGTGATAAAGAATGCCCGGAGACGTTACCTGCCAATGCTTTGAGGACCCCAATCCGCCATGCTGAACTGAAACAAAGTCCATGCCCAGCAGGAACACCAAAGCTTCATCAACCTGTTTCTCTTCGAGTTCGATGTCCAGCATCCCCCGCATATTGATCATGCGGGTGATTTGGGAGAGCTCAAAAGCGCCGGTAGGTCTGAGCGCCAAATATTCGAGTACGGTTTTACGGATTTCTTCGTTCATTCATCGATCCTCTTTGTAGAATTTCACAGAGGTGTTCGGGACGGAGATGTCTTTGTGGCCACCGGAGAGAAGTAAGTGTCGGACGATGGTGCCGTTGGGATAATCCCTGCCTAATTTCTTTAAGTAGAAATGAGTTCGGTTTCCATTCACCCCGGGATTTGGTTTCCCATCTTTGGTTGAGGTATGATAGTTGATGCGCTCCAGGAGGATGCCATTATGCCAAAGCTCAATGGTCTCACAGTTTCCCCAATGCTTACTTGATAAAAGGACGGCGGCGTGATTTCGATCTTCGGCTTTTGATTTCCAGTAGAATGTATAATTCCGGTCGCTGTAATTTGTGGGCCATGAAAAATAGCCTTGGCCGTCAGGTTCGGGTGTGGGCGTGGGTTCCGGGTTTTCCACGGGGACCGTGGAACTACCTTTTGAATCCCGGTACTCCTGCCAGATGTCACCTGCAATTTCTTCAAGGCGCTCCCATTCCTCCTGGGTGAGCAGTGACTCATCTCCCGGACGGGATGCGCAGCCCGAAAAAAGGATGAAAGGAATCGTGAAAAGCGCAAAGATGAAAATGAAAGAGAAGAGCTGGAACAGTTTATTTTTCATGTGGGGTGTCTCCGGATTTCGGTTTGATTCGTAAAATTTCCGCAATGCGGCGGATCATGATAGTGGCGTATTTTTTGATCAGGTAGGTTTTGATAGATTTCGGTACGGTCATTTGGTTCGCTCCCAATAGGTGGTGATGTCGCCGAACCCGGCGACAGGATGCCGGTCACCTTTGCGCCAACCCTCTGCCACGGTTACGCGATCCACCAGCCAGGTGTGTGCCTCCTGCTGTGAAAAGCGATAACCCGAGAAATCACGCGCCATGATTCCACAGACAAAGGGAGAGGCGAACGAGGTGCCGGAAACGATGACAAAGCTATGGTATCCGGGGTGCCAAAGCCTGATGTCACGGCCCCAGCCCATACAGAAAATGCGGGAGCCATCCGAAGAACTGGCAGCCGGAAATCCGTTGCGGTTCGCAGATCCGATCAAGTAGATGTTTGGCAAATGCTGTAATGCTTTTTGAGGCCAGGCGATATCATCGTCGATGTCCCATTTGGAATTAAAGTTTCCGGAAGCAAAAAAGACATTGGAGGATCCAAGCTGCCGGGGGATCTGTTTTGCTTTTGAGGATTGGGTCCACATCATTTCCTGCATGGAGGCATTAAACTCATCGTCCTTGTCCCAGGTTCCAAAAGAGCAGTTGCAAAGGTCAGGGTCGACCGCTTCGATCGCGTCCGCCCAATCGTAAGGATTTTGCTTTTGCAGTTGGATGTAGGGATAGAAAATGATTCTGACTTCATCCTGTTTGCCGTGACCTTTGAGAAAGGCTTCGGCCACCATTTCGCCGTGAGGGTCCAAGGTCTTTGCTTCCTGTAATACTTCAAAAGAGGCATTGGGATATTCGTTGCGGAGATGCCGGGAAGGCATCATGCCCTGGTTGTCACAGATCAGAACCGTTTTCATAATCCACCCTCGCTTTTCGGAGACCAGTCCACCTGGTTGAAGTCCCGCCAATCCCCGTAGGGCTGTTTGGGCGTGGAGCTGCAGGAGCTGCAAAGCAGAATGAGGGTGGCGAGCAGCATGGCTGCCAAGGCGACGAAAACCGAAGTGTGATACAAAGGGAGTTTTTTCATTTTAAAATGGAGCCTGAATATTTTCATGAATAACTTCCGCCCAGGCTTTGAGGCCGGCGGGGGTGAAGGCGTGGCCGTGCTGGTGGAAAAGATTGGGATCCGGCACGGTGTTTGTGCAGGTGACGACGCGTGGGCTGCGGCCCTGGTATCCGACGCGTCCGAGATCTCCATAGCCCAATTTTGAAAGCAGACGTTTCCCCCACTTGAGGATTTTGTCTTTGGGATTTGCGACCACGGTGATGGATGCATATTTGTTTGGCGGAAACCGGGCGTCTGCCGGGATGGCTGCGTTGAAGAGGAAGATATGTTCAAAGGTTTGGCCCAGCTGCATGGCCTCCAAAACAATGCGGGCACCGAAGGAATGCGCTACTGCAGAGACGTATGTTTCTCCGTCAAGCTGCCTGATTAATTTGCGCGCGTAATACCGGGCGGTGATGCCGGCGAAGATGGCCGGTTTAAAGCCGTGATCGATTTCCAGGGTTCGGTATCCTTTGGCATCGAGTTCCGATAAAAGCAGATCGGTGGACTGAACACCGAGGGAAAAAATTCCATGCACTCCCACGACTAAAGGGCCTGAGATCTTCTTTTGGGTAGAGACCACCATCAGGACTTCTCCCTAAGTTTATCGATCTTTCCTTCGAGTCTTCCCAACGATCTTTGAATGTCTCCCTGATTTCGGGTGTTGGTGCGGTCCATGCCATTTAAGCGCTGCCAGATTTTGGTGTCCTCTTCTTTGAGGTCGTTAAAACATCCCTGGATTTCATTACGGGGCATGTAATCCTGCATTTCCTTGTCGATGGATGGATTCTTCCTCCAACTGTGGATCATATCTGAAATGTTTTTCACCACAGAGATCAGCGCAATGATCACAAGGATAGGCAGGATGGCAGCAGGGTCGTTTGGCATGGTGACCCAAAGGTACAAAAAAACACCCGCCGAAGCATTTCGCTCTGGCGGGTTTAGGGAGGGGGTTGGGGACTTTTGCAACGTCCATCCGCATCGACTTGTTCGGTGACGGGAATTGTTGGGAAATTTAGCTTCGTGTAATTTCTACTTGAAAAGTCTTTTCGTCGTATCAGATACCCAATTTTTCATCCCTCGCCAGTCGCTTCCTGTTTTGGCCATTGAAAACGTATACCGATCATCACCACGAAATGTTAACTTATAATGCTTTCCATCCTCGGTAATTGTAAATCCGATATTTTCCAACGCTTTTCGTTCTTTGCTAGTCATCTCATCGCAACTGTCCAAAATTTCACGTATCTCATTTTCGATGTGTGAAGCTTTACCAGTCTCTTTATTACATTCTATGAATGAGGTTAGTACGTCGCGAACTCGGCCATCAGGATGGGAACTGTCTCGATACCGTTTTATTGCCTGGACCAGAACATCACTGAACTCTCCAGGAAAGAGCTCTTGCTCTTCCGGTTCTGCAATAACCCCATCTTCAGATGACTGATAGTAGGATTTCATATGTTCGAAATTTGCCAGACGTCGTTTAAGCTGACCGTTTTCATTTTCGAGAGCCTCAGCTCTTGACTTTACCAACTTAACCTCTTCATCAAACGCTTCAATATATTCATCTAAATCTTCTGCGCCTTTCGACCGCATGCTTTCAATTTTATCTCGAAGTATTAATTCTCGAATATAACTCCATGTTACCCGCGGATCCGGCCGCCTCCCTGCAAGGGCTTTTCTTACTACATCTGCAACTGCACTTGCAAATCTGGATTCATCTCGAAAATTATATGGATGTAACTTTGTTGGAGTACCTCCGCCAGATGGCCAATAAATTGCTACAGAACCTTCGTATGGATTCTGTCGGTTTACTTTTCGGGCTAAATTGAAGCTGAATGCTCTGGAAGGCTCAACAACTACGTGAGCCATACCACCTGACCACTGAGCCAAACGTAATGGGTTCAACGCAGGAGAGTTATTCCAAGTAGAACTAACATATATTACAGGTAAGTAATGCCGAGATTCACCAGCTATTATCCTCTTGGCCAGATCAATTTCATTTTCTGCTAAAACTCTCGGCTTATCCATAACTTGAAAAGCCCCATCAACATCTCCACCTAATTCATCAACAATTTGTCTAACAACATATGGCTTCTTTGGGTTTTTAATCCGCACACCCACACCGGCTGTCTGACACCTTAGATGAACAGCAACTAAAAATGATGTTTTATTATGAAATGAGACAATCTCTGTCGTCCAATCCCGATTCTCAGAATCTCTCCATTCATGCAAAAAACCAAAATATTCTTCGTTATCATGAGTTATATGAGCTACTGAAATTTTTTGGTCATGTTTTAGTTCCAACATAACCCCTCCCTCGACAGCTTTAGGGACTTCTTCTAGTTTCCAGTTTGAGTGGGGTGATCCTGTTATCCACTTCGTGCAGAGAGTTTCTAAATCCCTTACGGTTTTAGTAGGTAAAATCGGTATTTGAGTGCTCCATACGATCATGATGATTACTTCTCCTTACTGCCCAACAAGTTACTCAACAGGTCTGATGTTCCATCCAAATGAGATGGAACTTAAACAAGATTGGGGTGATATTAGCTGTTGAGGTTTCATTCTTTGTTTCATGATATTTTTATTATTTCCGTTCTAATATTAATCCTGGTTCAACCTCGGAAGCAGGGAACCCACTTCATCCAAGAGATCCCGTTGCCGCTTTTCGGCCCGTTGTTTTAGCTCAGTTTGCAAATTTAGGTTGTCTTCCAACAGGATCATCAGGAATTTTCGCATGGATTCGAGCGAAAGACGGGTTACCTCATGAAAAGAACCCCCTGATCTTCTGAACCAATGGTACTGATCCATTTTGACCTCCTGACCAAACGCATCGATGTGGTCATGTTTTGCCCGCCAACATTCCCAACGATTACCGGGGTCCATAAGAGCATTGAGACTTTCGACTTTGACCCGGTCTTCAACTGTTAGAGTTTTTGCCATTTGTATTCACTTAGTAATATTCACTTTACCCTTCCCAACCAAGTTTTCTTGCGCGCGTTTTAATGTCAGCAAGACTTACGATTCCGTTGGAATATGAAGTCTGTGTTTCTGCCCTTTGAAAATCAGCATCCGTTACCCCTTCAGTCTCGCAGTGATAAAGGGCATCCAAAAGAGCATTCAGTTCCATTTTATTGCTGCCTTTAAACTTTGCCTTGGCAGCCTTTTCCAAATGCTTCTCAACGGGGATCGTCACTTTGATAGATTGGAGGTCATCGATCAGGGATATTGCATTGTGACCCGATAGTTTTTGCTCGGGATCCAATGCTTGTATTTGATGAAGCAGATCTATTGCTTTATCAGCATTGTTAATCCTGGCAGGCAGGGTTTTACCATTGTTCACCATGTCCAGATGTTTGTCGACTTTTACACTGAGTGATTGCAGCTCCTGTATTTTCTCTCGCTTCATAGCCGCTCCTTCTTTGGCCCAGTAGTACAGGAAAAGAACGACAACAAATGCAATGCCTGTGACGATCGCAACTTTGGGGTAAGTGAAGATTAGACCCAAGGTAAGCAGAAATAGAAAAGCAGAGATGCAGCCTCCTTCGTCCTTTTTTCTCCTACCGCCTCCAATTCTCGTTCCAACTCTAAATCCCCCTCCAATGTTTTTAGATAAATATAAACCCATGATCGTTCAGCTTTAATTTTTGGGTCTAGGCTTACAGACTTTGCAAGGGACATAGCCGGCGTTTTTTGCCTGTTGGTAGGAGCTGAATTTCACAGTGCAGTCTTTACAGTTTGCATATCTGCAGCTTTCAGCGTGGAATTTTTTTGAAGATCGGTTTCCTACATAGCCGGCTTGTACGCTGACGGCCATAAGAGTAATCGCACTGAAGAGTAATATTTGTTTTTTCATGATTGATGGAGTTCCGAAGGGCTAAAAAGTGAAAAGTCCTCCAAACAGGGCCGAAATAGCCAGGAGGCACAATCCCACAAAAAAGCTTGCCAGAATAAGGGCGGGGACAGATTTTACGGCCAACCAGAAAATGTTGCCCATAGATATATCGAAATCTTTAATGTAGATGGTTCGGGCGCGTTCGGTTTTCAGATAATTCCGCAAATCCAGGAGGTCGAGCCGGAGTTCCCGGAGCTCCTGCTCTACGATCAGGGGGCTACCAGGTTTATCGGCTTCTTTGTTGGGTCCGAGGTTAAATTCTTTACCGCAAGCATCACACTTGGCCTGTTTGCCAAGGTCATGTTCATCTACTTCGTAATCGATGCCGCAATGTTGGCAATGGATGATTTTGCTCATTGTGCCCTTCCTTTACAGTTCATTCCAACGTTCTCACATAAATGGCCTGGATGGTTCCGTCCTCTAAAGGCTGCACCTCTGGATATTCAGGGTTGATGGAGCGTAAAACTCCCTGCCTATTTCCATCATCATCCCGTTTGGTGGTAAACTGTTTGAGGGTGGCACCGGTGCCGTCTGCATACACCACGATTGATCCCTTTTTGGGGAAGCCTTTGCCGCGGAAGTCTTCAACTTCGATGTAACTGCCGTCCGGGATATCCGGTTCCATGCTGGCACCGGAGACGCGCAGTAAATAGTTGTCGCATGGCAGTGGGGTATCGAGCATGACTATGGTTTGCGCTTCGTCCTGACTGGGGGTGCCGGCGGCCACACTTCCCAGGCAGCGGGCCGGGAAACGCAACACATTCTTCGAGCTGCTTTCTTTGACCACCTTCCCTGCGGTACTGCTTGTTTGCGGGTAGATAAATTTTTCACTGGCAAACTGGAGAATCTCTTTTTGCCCTTTTTGAAGCTCGGAAAGCATTTTTGAAATATGGGAATACTGATCTTCCAAATCTGCGACCCGTTGTTCCAGGTATTTTTCTTTCGGACTTCTCGTCGCATGCTGCGTATCCGGATCGGTTACAGTCTCGGAGTGTCTCCCCGGGGATTTTAGACGTTCGGTTCTGGAAAGCTCTTCCGTTGTTACCTTAAGAATACTTGCAATTTTCTTAAGAGATTCTTCACTCATTTCGGTTTTTCCGGTCTCATAGTTGCCAATGGTCGACACCCCTATGCCTGATTCTTCAGACAGAGATTTCAAGGTATAGCCCATATTTTTCCGGATATTTCTGAGATTTTTCGGCATTAAACACATCCATAAGAATTTCTTAAGAAATACCTATTGACTTCTTAAGAAGTCTTAAGATATTCTCACCGTATGTTCACACGAGTACACGCAAAGCGCAAGCTTAAAAAAATGGGTCTTAGTTACAGGGTGGCCGCTCCGAAACTCGGTGTGACTTACCAACATCTCAGCCTTGTTCTAAACGGGCAACGTCACAGTCGTCGTCTGCTGAAGGCGATCCAGGATCTTTCTGAAGAGGCTCACGAGGTGGCGAAGTGAGAGGGGGACGGTCTACCCGCAAATTGATTTCAACAAACAACAGACGCGCTTCGCGTGAAAACAAACAACTGGAGAAATAAATTAAATGGATATTGTACAAAAAAAGACCCTCGAACTGCACGCGCACCCGCTTTTAGAGCGGATCCCGGAGCTGCCTTACGACTGCCCGGAACGTCGGGCCCTGGTGGAGAGCATCCGGTCAGAGGGGCTTTTGCAACCGTTGCTGGTGAAGGACCGGGAGATTGTAGACGGTCGGCACCGGCATGATGCCTGTCGAACCTTGGGACTGGAGACGATCCCCTGTATCGAAGTCGAAGGGGATATCGCAGATATCATTGTGGATTCGCTCACCCAGCGCCGGCACTACACAAAATCGGCCATTGCTTTGGCGGCCATGCCGTTGATGCAAGCCTATATTGCGGCTGGGAGGGCTCGGAGCATAAAAGCCTTAGAAAATGGGGGTTCCACCGATTTTGCACTCAGTGCAAAATCGACAGATACCCACCAGCAATTTGCCGAAAAGTTGGGCGTTTCTAAAAGATTGGTGGGCTATGCCCAAGACATTTTCAAAAAACTCGAAACCCTTGGCAGCCATATCCTGGATAATAATGAATCGGTTGAAGACTGGGTGGAACGCTCGGTTTACCAGGAAGGCATGGGCCTCGGTACCGTACTACAGGGGATGGCGGCCATCGAAGCGAACAAGAGCGGGCAGGCCCAGCAGGGATTAAAGAAGCGGGAGCAATACGAGCAGTTAATTTTTAAGCATCTCGAAACCAGCAACAAGCATTTCAAACACTGGGATGATCTCTCATTTGAGCGGAAAGCCACTCTGCTGAATAAGGTGCCGGATCTCATAAAAGAATGGCCGACAGAATTTCTGCTGTCCGTAGGCGCACAGGCCAAAAAGGAAATGAGTCTTAGGAACACTGCAAACCCGGACGAATACGGAGCATAAACCCATGAGTACCTTCGAAGATAAACTGAGTCTGGTAATGTCCGCGGAAAAAGCCTTTGCCGGCGGCGCATCTCTCGCTTCTGTCGCAGAAGCTCTGGGAGTTCCTGCGTCCAGTTTATCCCGATATATGAAAGCCTATCGCGAGCAGGGTCCGGAGGGATTGCGTTCCAAACACAGGAATTGTGGACGGAAAGCGATTGCGCGGAGCCTGAGCGGTGAAGCGGCAGAGGCTCTGCAGGCACTCTGCAAGCGGGTGGATTGCAAGGCGGATGCGCTGAAGTTCTTTTCCCAGGATAAGCTTTGTCCGGCGGATGTGCGGGAAGTGATTCAGCGCTGCCTGGCCACCCGCAAACCCTTTCCGCCCTCTCTGTTAAGAGCTGCACGGGTGACCTTTGAAGAGGTGGAAAACCGCAAAGGTGCGAAGCATGGGCAGTATGTAATGCCGGTGCGTTTCCGGGATGCTTTTGAACTGATGCCGGACGGTACCGAACGCCGGATCGAGGCCGGGGACTGGTGGGAACTGGACGATATGTCATCGAATCAGCCCTTCTGGTTTGAATGTGCACCAGGCACCGTATCCCGGAACAACTCCGGTGACCGGTTACTGGAGAAATTCGGCTGCGCGATCGGCCGTCAGGGCCTCTATGCCAAAGATGTCCGCGGTAAATGGCTGGGTGTGGAGCTGATTGGCCGCCCCCGGGATGCCTACACGGCTGAAGATATCCTCCGTTTCCTGCGTCGGCTGATGCTGGAATACGGGAAACCCCGGCGCGGATTACGTATCGAACGCGGTGTATGGCGCTCCCGGGCGGTTGCCGGCCATATCGTGATGGACGATGCGGAGGAAGAGAAGATCATTTTAGGGCTCAAAGAAATGGGAATTGAGTTGGTTTACTGCTGGAGCTCAAGACAGAAAGGCGGGATTGAGGGCGGATTCCATCATCTGCAGACGGATGCTTCCCTGATGATCGATTCTCCGGACATCGGCCGCAGCCGCGGGGAAGATGAAGCCGGCACCAAAGCGCTTCTGCGGGCGAAGGCCGGAACAAAGCATCCTAAAGAATTGGGTTTCCTGCATATCAACGAATTGGCGGAAGAGTGGAAGCGGGTACTGGTGGCCAGAAATATGGATATGCATACCGGCCGTATCGCTTACGGGGTGCCGGATGTGGAATGGATGAAGGCAGTTACCGCAGACCCGTTGCCGATACTGGAGCGGGATGAAATGCGGGCCTTTCTGCCTTGGCGACAAGAGCGCGTGCTTCAGTTGGGCAATATCAAACTCACCATTGATGGGGATGAATGGCTCTTCGACACCAGCGATCTGCCCAGAGGTTTTGGTAAGGGAGATCGGGTGATTGTGGCCGTGGATCCCACCGACCCGGCCTTGGGTGCGGCGATCTACAATGCCAACAGCTCTAAAAACTCACCGATCGGCTATAATGCCGGCGCGTTTCTGGGTTGGGCAGAGTTGCAGGATTTAACTCCACAATTTGGGGCGCAATATATGGACCGCCGGCCCCGTCGAAAGGTGAAATTCAAAAGCTTTATGGCCGCCTATGCATCCACCGGCATTATGGGAATGGATGCCCGCGGTGCTCAGGAAGTGCGGGACGGCAAAGGGAATGTGGCCAAGGTCGAAACC
This sequence comes from Kiritimatiellaeota bacterium B1221, assembly GCA_029269125.1. GTDB lineage: Bacteria > Verrucomicrobiota > Kiritimatiellia > SS1-B-03-39 > UBA6053 > UBA6053. Next base: position 24,751 of record JARHXX010000010.1, read on the forward strand.
GGAGTGCCTGCTGAAGATTCTTTAGAGTCCGATGAAAGGAATGTTGATTTCCGTGGCTCGGAAACACCTGTGCGGTCACGTTCCGAAGGACGGAAAAAAGTAACGAATCCCGCACAGAAACGCGGAGGGTTCGCGGATCCGCTGATGGCAATGATTTTGGGTGAGGATGACTGACCCAGGAAATAAAAAAGCCCCCGGGTGCAACCGTGGGGCGAGTGAATGAATAAACATACAACGAAGGAAATAAACCAAATGGATGATCAAAAATCAAGAGTAAACCGGCTGATCGAACGGCTGGAGCTTTTCCAGAGTTCGAACAACCTCAGCGACGTCAAGTTCGTGAGTCGTTTTCAAAAGTTTTTGGGAAGTACAAAAACCTGGCGTCAACGGCTCTGTGCCCGCAAGTGGGAGGAACTGGCCGGGGCAGAGGGTGACGGCCTGGGGAAATGGGAACAGCGTCTGGGGGCATTGGTCGCGGAGTTGGATGGCTCTACCGATATGACCCAGTACTTGGATAAACTGCCGATCTCCCAATATGCGGCGGTGATGTATGAGCGTCTGCAGGGTCAGGGTTCTGACCGGCGCTGTATGATGCTGGTCGGGAACTACGGGGTAGGAAAGACATGGGCAATGCGTTCGATCCGCCGGAATAACATTGGTGAAACCGTGTTGATTGAAGCTGACATCTCCTGGCGTCGGTCCTGGTCTCCGATTGCCCGGGCGCTGGCCGAAAAACTGGGCGCAGCCCAAGGCAATAGCGCCGCCGCGACCTTCCAGAACGTTATCGATTACCTGAAACTCAACCCGCAAACCTTGTTGGTGGATGAAGGGCACGAAGGCGGGGTGTTCATTTTGAAGATGCTGAAGACACTGATCAATGAAACGCGCTGCAAGGTGATGATCGCAACCTATCCGACAGGGTGGAACAAGCTCACCAAGAGTTCGCAGGATGCCTACCAGGAAGCGCGTCAGTTACTGGGCCGAACGATCAAGCCGATTGAAACCCGCTGGGCCAAGGGGGTGACCGCGGATGATGTGGAGGCTTATATCGAAGGTTTTGCTCCTACGGTCGGTACGGACAGCAAAGCGCTGGCCAAACGCATCACCGGCAAGGTGCGCGACAACGGCAATCTGCGACTGCTCGCAGACGCGATCGATAACGCCGCGATTATGGCGGAGGAGGCGAACCTCCCCCTGTCTGCGATCCATATCGAGAAATCGGTCCTCAACCTGTGTGACGGCTCACTCCTGGAGATTAACTAAATGCCGACAGCTAAAGCGAAAACAAGCGTTACGAAAGTGAAGAATGGGAACTGGTCTCTGGTGCCCACCCGGGATGCAATGAACAGGGAGTGCTTCGCCTTCTCACTGAACGGGGAACTGATGATGGATGCCCACCGGGTGATGAAGGTGACGGACCGTGAATTGGCGGAGCTGATTCTCGAAACGCTGAAAGATAAAAAAATTTAAAAACAAAAACCAAAGGAACACGAATGAATCCACATGACTATATGGAAGATGCCCAGGGGAACCTGGTACACATCAGCAATGTGAAAGATGTTGATGTACTCCGGAACGACACAGTGATGGAGTTGGTGCTGGAAGGTCAGAAGGTGGCGAAGGCTGCCGCTGAATTTAAAGCAAAGGCTTTCGCAGAGATTCTCAGCTTCGCGGATTTGAGCCTGGAGAAGTACGGCAAAAAATGGGGTGGGAAAAAGGGGAACATTACCCTGACCACTTACAATGGTAAGTACCGGATCATGATCGCCCGCCAGGATACCATCCAGTTTACGGAGCAGCTCACGGCTGCCCAGGATTTGATTATGGAATGTTTTGATGAATGGACGGTAGGCAGCCGGGATGAAGTCCGGATGCTGATTCATGAAGCGTTCAAGACGAATAAAGCCGGTCAGGTTTCGACAGGCAAGGTGTTGGGGCTGCTGCGCCTGGAAATTAAACACCCCAAATGGGAGAAGGCCATGGATGCGATCCGTGACAGTATTCAGGTTGCCGGTTCGGCTGCCTACATCCGATTGTATGAGCGGAGGGACAACGGTGACTATGAACAGATAGCGCTGGATGGATCTGGAGCGGTTGAAGAGGGAGGAAACTGATCATGGATGCACAGCTTATAAAACAAGCGGGAGAGACCTTGATGGAAACGGCTACCAAAGCTCAGGCTGAGCTGATGATGAAATCAGAAGCTGCGGGGAAGATCTCTTCCCGGATTATGGCGCGGTCGATTGAGATTGGTGAACTGCGTCAGATGCCGGGAGAGGTGTTGACGGAGGTCTCCGGGATTTCTTTTTTGACCCAGTCCCTGGAAGAGGATTTGAGCCTGGAGGACTGGACGGCGGAGACGCTGGAGAATCTGATCAAAACTTCTGTGGATCTGGCGGCGGTGGCCACACGGTTGAGTGAGGCGCTGTATGTGATGCGTCTGAAGCGCTTGGCTTTGGATAAAGGCAGCATGATCGGTGATCCTTTTGAAGGTATGGGGGCGGCATCATGAACAGTATCGAAATCCCTTTTGCTTTTTTGGTCACATTGGTGCTGCTGTGTTGTGCGTCTTTAAGCTTGGTCAGGATCTACTCCGCGATGCTTCGCCAAGTGTTGGCTGAGCCTGAGTTGTACGTGGAAGATTCCAAAGGGGAATGTGATGTTCCCAGGGAGGCTTTGAAATGCAGCCGCTGAGCAAAAAACAGAAAGCTGAGATTTGTATCCTTGCCCAAAAAGCCTGGAAGAAGGGCGCCGGAGCAGAGTGGAAAGGCGGTCTGAATGAGGGCGTGTCGGAGACGGCGCTGTTTCGCGCCTGGCGACGTGAACAACAGCAGTCCGCCTGTGGTATGTCGTCTTTGACGACATGCCTGCATGAGGCGGACTTCCCGCGGCTGATGGCGCATTTCTGCACGCTGGCCGGTGAGCATGATCAGGCCGGATACTGGCTGGAACGTTTGCTGGAGGATGGGCGCAACCGCGTTTTGCATATCCTGAAGCGGGAGACCGCCCGCTTTGATTTGGCCTGGCCAGGGTATCCGGGTGCGATTTGCCGACGACAGTATAAATGCGGATTGGGGGCAGCCTCCGAGAAGCAGCTCTGGGCGTTGGTTTATACGGTGCGGAACCGCGGGACGCGGAAAAAGAAAAAGCCGAATGGTGAACGTCGCAGATCAAACCGCAGAGGAGCTACCGCTAATGAACGCTAATTTATCGCTAATCCCCGCCCGGTGGAATGTCGTCTTTGGGACGGCTTGCAATTGCAAGCCGCCCCATCTGCCCAAGATCAGTGTGAGATCAGCGGAAATTAGCGGTAAAACAAGGAATGAGTCATGAAAGCAGTCGACTACCGAAACGAAACCTTTGACCAGGTAAAGGGCCGAATGGATAGCACCCGGAAAGAAATTTGGGCAAAGATGCAGGAAGCCGCCCGGGCGATGACCACCCGGGAGATCGCGGACTTCACCGGCATTGATTTGTTGACGGTTCGCCCCCGGATCACTGAGCTTTGTCAGATCGGATTCGTGGAAGTGGAGGGCAACCCCGGCCGTGAAGGAAAGTATCGCGCAGTCTCCGAGTGGGTTGCTCTCCGGAAATTTGAAAAAGAAGTACGCATCGCGCGGGAACCTCAAATGGAATTGCCTCTATGACATCATCCTCAAACCATGCCTGGGACCGGAAGCTGAAAAGCACGGCCAACTTTATCGAACAAATGGATCTGTTCAGGAAACCGATTCTCCGGGAAGTGGCTCCCGGAAAATTTGTGCCTACTGCCGGCACCAGCGAAGATCTGCCCGACGTGATGCTGTGCCGGATTCGGGATCTGGGCAATGGGGAGGTTTCTCTGGAACCCTATCGGGAAGAGTGGATGCGGATGGATGAAGATAATTTGAAATTGTTGGGCTTGGAAAAATCCCGGCATACCATTTTGAGGCTGGCGGCCGCTGGATTTATCGAAGCGCTGAAAGTTGCTCCTCACACCTGGATGCTGAACCTGACCAGCTATTACAACCATCTGCGGCGGATCGCGGAAGCACAGGCGGACGGAGAAAACTTTTGGGAAGAAGGCAACGGGAACCGGGAAGCCTACCGCGAAGCGGGGGGATGGTCGTGAACGCCGGAGGCGTGCGAGACGGGGAACGGGGGACTGGGAACGGGGGACTGGAAACGCACGGAAACGGGCCTGTATGGCGTTTTGTTTTTGGCGGGGTCGATATTCCTTTTGTTCCGAATAGGGGTCTGCGAAGTATCTGCGAATTTGTTTTACCGCTAATTGGCGCTGATCGGGCGCTAATATCTAATGACCAATGACTATTGACCCATGACTTTTACAACTTCCCCCATTCCCAACGACGAAGCGGCCGCGATGATTGCGGACAAACCGGTTTTTAAAAAAGCGGCTTACGATAAGTTATTGCCTGAGCTGAAGGGTCGGGCGTTCACCATGGCCGGCATTGAGGATGCAGACATTTTGTCCAATGTGCGCGGGATGCTGGCGGAGGTGCCTAAGGGCGCGGATTGGAAGGAGACCCGCACAAAAATTGCGGAGGAACTTTTGAAGGAGTGGGGAGATCCGAATGCGGATGAAGAAACGCAGCAGAAAATATACGGTAGAGCGATGAAGCGGGCAGAGTTCAATTTGCGCTTTCACACGTTTCAGAGTTACCAGGCCGGGCGCTGGCAGACCATGCAGAATCAGAAGGATGTTTTTCCTTATTGGCAGTATGTCGCGTTTGGTGACAATCGGGTGCGGCCTACCCATGAGGCGCTGGATGGTTTGATTCTCTCTGCGGATGATCCCTTCTGGCATGATCACTATCCGCCCTGGGAATGGGGTTGCCGTTGCCTGGTGCGGGCTTTGTCGGAAGATGATTACCTGGAAGAGTTGGAACGTGACCAGGATCGGGATCCGGCGGACCGGAAGATCCTTCCGGATGTGTTGCGGGATCGGATGCGGGACACGGGTCAACTGCAGCGCGGAACCCAGACGCTGGATGTGCGGAGTCCAAAGCAGAAATTGGAAGCGAAGGGGGAAGACCCGGGGAAAGCTTTTGGCTGGAACCCGGCGGATCTGCGGATCCCGATCGAGGACATTAAAGGGCGCTATGATGCCAAGACTTTTACGACCTTCGAAAATTGGGCACGGGCAGAAAAGATTGATGACGGCCGCACTGTCTGGGCCTGGTTAAATGGGGATCCCATTTTGCCACCTTCCGCCCCTGCGAAACTTCCGCCGGTACCGCCGGTGAGCGTGGATAAATTTCTGGAGGATCTGAAGCTGGATCAACCTGATGCCTGGACAGAAGCGGATTGGCGGAAGGTCCGCAGCGGATTGAAAAAGCCGGATGGGTTGAAGGCCAAAGATGTGATCACCGGCGTAAGAGGCGCGGATAAAACGGGAACCTTCTCTGAAAGTCATATCCGGGATGTGGTGGAAGAGTTCCTGGCTTTTGTTCCCCGTTCGGTGGCGACTTCATTACCGAAGTTTCAAGTCAAAGTGGTTCGGCAAAGCAATTCCATGCTGGGAGCCTACAGCGAGCAAACGCGGGAGCTGATCCTGAACAAAAAAGCCATGGAAACCTATAAACTCAAAACCGGTCTTTCCAAAGCCATGGCGGAAACAACTTACCATGAATTGACCCACTGGGTACATGATCACGGTCCAAAATCCTTTGGGGATGAAATGCGGGATCTGTTTGCAGAGCGGACAAAAGGGGAAAGCTTTTTCAGACCCGGACCCGGGCAAAATTATAAACAGGATCGGTGGTATACATTGTATGCCGGCAGGGTGTATGATTTTGAAAATAAGCAAACCCCTCCCGGATCTGAGGTGGCGACGACCCATATGCAGCTGTTTTCAGATCCGGCGGAGGCCGCGGCAAAAGTCGCCTATGCACAGAACGGAGATACGATTGTTCCCAACCTGAAACGGGTGCTTAAAATTTTTACAGGAGAAATACAATGAAGACCCTTACCCGCATTTTCAAAAAAGGAACGGAGACCTTTACCGTCACCGGCCGCTTTGCATTTATGAATGGACTGGGAGAGATTCAGGTGGATGGGGATGCATCGGGTTTTGAGAAGGCAGCCAAGGACAAAACCGGGGTGCCGGTTGCCTGGGAAAGTATGAGCGGGGAAATGTTCCAGGGTGCCTTTACCCGGGATCCGATGGGCTGGGAGATCCGGACGGAAGAGGATGGGGAGTGGGGTGTTTTGGAATCGTAAATTCGAACCCGCCAGCCTACCGAGCTTCGGGCCTTTCAGCTAATAGATTCACAGCCTCAATGACACCATAAATACCAGGCGTCCCTGAGGGGTCAGCAACAGCTTCCCTCGCCACGGTCATGAAATGCAGGTGGTTGTAGAGTAGACATAAAATGGTTTGGGCAGCCTCTTCTGAAGAAGACGATACCCCATACCCACTTTCAAAACTGATGCTAATAAATTCCTTTCCTGAAGCATCACTACTAAATGACATTTCTGGATTACACATATCCGTATTTTTCATTATAAGTCTGATTTGATCGAAACTTATTGAAGATGGGAAACTGATCCATGAATCACTATGAACCCCACCTCCCTCTGCATCCAAAGTAATTGTCAGTTGGGTGCTTGCAGGAGTACAATACCCGGGTTCTGATATATATTTTAAATCTTCGATCTGGATTGTGACCGATCTGCTGGCATTGAGGCGGTACTTCATTTCAATCTGTGGCCGTAAATCGAATGAGAATCGAAAACCCTGCTGCTTTAGAATATATTCGGAATGGTTAAGGATCTCATCTAATTTATGTTTTAAACCTTCAACAACATCAGGTGATTCAAGATAAACGGCGGTGAAGTCTTCTGCGGGTTGCTCACTCTCGGCATTGTGAAAAATTTGTAGTTCTTCAAATGCCCATGCCAGTTTTCCTTTTCTACTTTGAGAGTATTTCTTCATATGGTTCACTGTTGAATTATTCACTACTTATAACACATGGAAAATCTTTCTGGAATAAAATATAAACTACCGCCAGAGTGGTATGCTCTGGCTGCTTTTTTGTGGGAATATATCGAGAATGCAAACCCGAATCTCCCTTTCCTACGACACCATTTCCCCTGACTTGCAGAAGAAGCTGCAGCAGATCAGTGACCAGAAAGCTATCCTGGAAGCCGCCGGCCTGCAGTTAGTATCCTGGGCTCAGGCGGCTTTTGAAGATCCGACAAAGAGGCCGCTGCCATGGCCGGCTCGGAAGTCGGGGAGCAATCCGCTGCTGAAAAAGAGCCGGGCACTGCAGCAGTCTATCCGGGTGGCGAGTATTTCCCAGGATGCGGTGATCGTGGGGACGGATCGGAAATATGCTGCGTATCATCAATGGGGCACGGCTCCTTATGTGATCCGCCCGCGGGTGAAGAAGGCGTTGTTCTGGAATGGGGCCGTGCATCCGGTGAAGAAGGTGAATCATCCGGGTTTGCCGGCACGGCCTTTTTTGCCGTTTTACCAAAGTGGCCGTATCATGCCGGAGGCGCAACGCCGGGTATTGAATGTGATTAAGCGTAAGCTGGATGGTTCCGGAACGGCTTGAGTTCTTTTGAGGTTGCGGTTCCGTTTTTTTCGTGGTGGAATGGGTTTTTATATGAATGAAAACTCAATTGTTTATATCAACCCGATCCTGTTTTATGATCTTCCTCTTTGGGTGGAAGAACGGGTTTGTTGGGTAATTTGTTCAGAAAATAACTGATATAATCCGCAGAACTCAAAACACCTGGTAATATGCCTCTTCTAAATTTCCAAGAGATACCTTCGGCCAAAGCAACAAAACAGTCTTTGGGTAGCCAAGATACATTTGAGCTTTTTGCTGAGGAAGTGCTCGAGCTCGTTGGATTTGAAATCATCTCATCCCCTGGACGAGGCGCTGATGGAGGCAAAGACCTTGTTGTAAGAGAAATACGTAAAGGAGTCGGTGGCCAGAGCACAATTGAGTGGCTCGTATCCTGTAAGCATTTCGCACACAGCGGAGAATCTGTTTCTCCAGAGCATGAGCAAAACATTGTTGACCGAGTGGAACAACACAACTGCGACGGATTTTTTGGCTTCTATTCAACACTACCTAGTTCTGGGCTTCAGTCGAGGCTTGATCAATTAGTGAATATAGAAACCTTAGTATACAGTAGAGAAAAGATAGAACGGAGACTGCTGGACTCTGAAGAAGGACGACTTATCGCAAGTCGATACTTTCCGAACTCCATTCGAAAGATTAATGAACCTACCGAATTGGCTAGATTGTTTGTAGAAAGAAGTGGAGCATGTCTGGACAAAACTCAAAAGTTAGCAGACGTTTTATGCGGAGGTAATCCAGAGAATGGTTTCAATAATCTAATAGCGGCACTGCCTTGCTCTTCGGACCTCAATGCGGGTACTGGGGCCCAACTCTATGACTTGAGCCCCAGCAGACATGATGCCGCTTTGATAAATGGCCCAATGTGGTGCGAAAACGGGATTAAAATCCCTGATTCCTCAGGATTTATTGATCTCGGACAACGGTTGCCTTTAAGGCCCTTTTCCATGGTCGTGCTATTTGTTCCAGAGCAAAGGGAAGACGGGGCTAGACAGGCATTGATAATGAGTGCTTCCTATGAACTTGCATTCGGAGTTTATTGGAGCTTAGGCAAACTATTGGTGATCTCACATATAGGTAATAGAGTTGTATCCGAAACGGATGTTTCCTGGCAATCTGGTCAGCTTCAGATCTTGCTTATCAGAGGCGACGGGTTTAGACGCTTGTGGATTAGTTCTCTTGATAAATGGTCTCTTATGGCCCACCGCTTTGAAAGCATCTATTTCAGATCACTAGGCCAGAGAGAATGCATGATGCCTCATATGTTCGGCGGTCCAAATATAGCCACATATGATAGTCAGCGAATTGAATCATGGAACGGAATGCTCTGCGGTGTTTTTATTTGGAATAAAATGCTAAGACCGAGGATAGGTAAAAGAATCATGAGTAGTATTTTCTCCTTTTGGCAAGAGAATCACATTTTACTATCCGAACAAGATCGTGAAAGCAAGGTGCTACCGCCCATGCTTCATGATTAACGTTATCTTTAAAAACCAAGGTAAGATTATGGAACACAACATTGAACGGTTAAAAGAGCATATTTTACCATTATCAAATGCTGACTCATTTCCTTTGGCTAAAACCGAATGGAAGCTGGTTGGTGTTGAAATGCGTGAGGATTTTGACCACTGCCCATGCGGGCAAAAGATTAAAGAGTTATGCCACCTAGAAAACCAATTGAATGGCAATAAAACCTATGTTGGCAATGTCTGTGTGAATCGCTTTATAGGTATTGATACTGGCAACCTTTTTGCTGGTCTTAAACGCATCGCGCTGGATGACATGGCTAATGCTAATGAAGATCTGATAATACATGCTTACAATATGGGCTACATCTATAATGAAAAGGAATATAATTTTTTAATGCAAACAAAAAATAAACGTAGGCTTTCACCAGCACAAGCTTCCTGGAAACAAAAAATAAATCGCCGTATAGTTAATCAAACAGTTGTGCGCAAGTAATGCAACAGGTACACAACAAGGTGCTACATCGTACAGAACCTACCAGTGGTTGATTTGCTAGCTAAGTGCAACATTCGTCGAACAATAGAAAAAATGATTGAGCACCTGAAATACAAACTAGAACTGGCGAAATGCTTCCGCCAGAAAGAGGTAATTCGTAAGGCCTACGCGGATGATATCCGTAAAGCGCTAAAGGATGGCAAGACGGGGACTGATATTCAATCCCTAGAGAGCGGGTCTCATTTTGAGGAGAACATTATCGACGAGGAGATCTCAATTCTTGTGACCGATTATATTATCCGAAAGGCAAGGCGGCAATTTGTCGAGATCCCAGCGCACGAGAGTGAGGGGATGTGGGAGCAGTGCAACAAAGTCAGTTACCGCTATGTTTTGACAAGTAAGGGCATTTCTGAACTTCGCTCGTCTCTCCGCAAAGAGCGCAAAGAACAAGTGGAACTTGTGGTAATGATTTTAACGGTTCTCACCGGAATTATCGGATCTGCCACGGGGCTTGTAGCGGTTATCTTTAAATGAGGCCGAATAAGTGGCTACACGAATAAACCACAGGTAGACCATACGGTTTATAATAGAATCAATACCTTCCCCCAAATTTTAGGGGGAAGGTTTTTTTTGTAGGCTTATCGCATGGGTTTGTACCCGCCCGCCTGGCCTTCTTATATCTGGGCATTTTGCCCACTTTTTGCGGGTCTTATGGGCTGATGCGGGGGATCGGACGGATCGGGCATATGTGGCTACTGGTCCATGGGGAATCGTGCCTGGTGTCAAGAGTCACTCGTTATTGGTCATTTGTTACTGGTAGCTTGCTTCTCCCTCTGACCAGTGGCTTTTGACCAGTGACTACTGACTGTTCTCAAACCCGCCAGAGCGAAATGAGTTTTTTTTCGATATGAGGCAAACTCGCTCTCATGTTGATCGAAGCTTTTACTACAATTTCACATGGGGCGCTGGCCGCCGCGCTTTCTCTTGAGCAGCGGGAGGCGTCCGCTAAATTGCCTGTCCGCCTGAAGGTGTTGGATTGGGGTACGAATGATTCTGTGAAGGGGCCGATTGTGCTGGATGAGAAGTCTGCCCTGGGGTTTGCAGCGGAACAGAAACGCTTGGGCAAAGAGCGGATCGCGATTGATTTTGAACATAACACCCTTCCGGGAACTTCTGCTTTTGAATCTTCGAGTGAACCGCGGAGGGTTGCGGGTTATGGGGCTCCGGTGGTGGTTCGGGGTGAAGGTTTATTTCTTGAGGACATTGTATGGACGCCGGCGGGGATCGCTGAGGCGTTGAATTATGAGGATATTTCTCCCGCTCCCTATCTGAATGATGATCGCCGGGTGTCGGCTCTCCATTCCACAGCTCTGGTCCGCAATGGCGCGGTGGCCGGGCTTCACTTTTTTTCTGCCGATAGCGTCGGAGTTGACGCGTCGGGTAATCCTAACCCCCCGGAGAAATCCATGAATGAAGAAGAATTGGCTGCGTTTAAGCAGCTGCAAGAAGATGTGAAAAATCTGCTTGCTCGGGTCGATGCTTTGAAGCCGGCCCCCGAAGGCAATTCCGCTGAAGAGTATAATCAGGTCGTGGCCTTGAGCGCGTCTGTGGTTGCGCTCTCCGGAACGGTCGAAGCTATGCAGCGCGATGCGCTGGTCGAATCTGCGACGCGTGACGGCAAGGTGATTCCTTTGTCTGCCGAGGAGCTGGTCGACTTCCCCCTGCCCAAATTGAAAAGCATGATCGAGAAACTGCCGGTCACGGTGCCTTTGAGCAGCGAAGGGAAAACCCGCAAGGTGGATGGCAGCTCTGAGGTTGCAAATCCCGTGCTTGATTCTGTTGCGCGTGCCACCGGCTTTTCGGTTGAGCAGCTGCAGGCTGGCGAATTTGTAACTTCTAAATTGGAGGCTGAATAATGGCTGCCCTAACTTCTGAACGTAACTCTCCGGAATCCTCAGGGGTGCATCTGCAATTGACGGTGAAGGATGGCGAAATCATCTACGCCGGTGCCCTGGTGGCAATCGATGCCAATGGTGAAGCGGTGAACGCTTCTGATGCGGCGTCCCTCAAGGTTGTGGGCCGCTGTGAAGAGACTGTGGACAACTCCGCTGATGGCGAAAGCGTCAAGGTGAAGCGTGGTTGTTTCTGGTACGACAATGGTAGCAGCATCGATGCCTCGGACATTGGCAATACTGCATTTGCTAAGGACAATCAGACTGTCATCTCTCTTTTGGACTCTTCCGAACAAATCATCGCGGGAATAATCTGCGCTGTCGACGCGTCTCTTGGTGTCTTGGTCGATACGCGGGCTGTCCACATGAACCAGGATTACTTCGAATCCCGGATGGGCGGTTAATTTAACCAAAGGAATAAAATATTATGGAAATTAATACAGCGAACTTAACTATCCTGCAGCGGGCGGTGGACGTGGCTTTTAAGCGTGGTCTGTCTGATGAGTACACCAAAAACAGCCTCACTGAAATGGCCGGATTGTTCCGGGAGTTCAGCGGAGCAAAGTCCATTACGGACTTCCCCTTCAACGATCTCTTCCCTGGTTTCAAGGAATGGGCGGGTGATCGGGTGATCAACAACGTGAAAACTGGAATCTTCCAGGTGATCGCGCGTTCTTTCGAAGACTCTGTGGCCATTGCCATGAAGGCGATCGAAGAGGACGATTACGGTATCTACATGGATATGCTCTCGGACATGGCCAAAATGTGGGAAGTGCTGAAGGGTGAACTGATCATGGAGGTGTTCCTCCTGAATAAAAAATGTTTCACCGGGAAGCCGATCTTCTCCACTTCGCATAAGTATGGGAAGAATACGCTTTCCAATCTGGTGACGGTGGCGCTGGATTCCACCAGCTTCGAGGCGGCCTTGGCGAAACCGGCTACCTGGAAGTTCGCGAATGGGAAACCTTGTCGCACGCGTTTTACTCACTTGTATGTGGGGCCGGCCCTGGAAACCGCTGCCAAGACTTTGGTGCGGGCGATCGATGCGGATGGCGCCACCAACGTGAATGCCAACCGGGTGAAAGTGGTGGTGCTTCCGGATATCGCGGGTGATTACGCAAACTACTGGTTCCTAGTGGATCAGAGCGGGGTGATTAAACCGATCGGCTTGATCTGTCCCAAGACTCCGAAACCCAAGCTCCCGACGGATTACTATCACGTCGAGAAAGAGGGGGCCGCGGTGGCACTGGCCGACGGTCGCGCGGAAGCGTTTCCGACTTTTCCCCATCTGGCTTACGGAGGTTTTAAAAGCCTTTAAGCTTGTTACGCCATAACCCCTGAAGCGGGGACGGAGGTTGTTTGTTTGACCTTCGTTTGTTTCCCCCTCCGTCCCCGCTTTTTCACCAATTTTATCTGATCCACATGTCTGCCTACACCTCCCAAGTTGAAATCGAAGCGTCCATCCCTCCGCAGTTCCTGCGTCAGGCTTTGGATGATGATGGTGATGGCTCTGCGGATCCCGGCCTTCTGGATCAGATCATTTCTAATGCGTCATCTGAGGTGGACGCTTATTTGGGTCAGCGTTACAGCACACCCTTTACCTCTCCCTTTCCCGCTGTGGTGGCCACTGCCGCCCGAATCATCGTCCTTGAGTCGCTCTATCTCCGCCGGGCAATGTCCGGCGATGCCAATCCCTGGGAGGCCCGCGCGAAGCAGATTCGTGACCGTCTTTCTCGCATTGGTAAAGGCCTGGAACCTTTAACTCCGGATCATGAGCGGGAAAAACCTTCTGTCTCGTTTGTTTCGGAGGATGCGCGGTCTCATTCTGCATCGGGGAGGATGTCGCTGTGAGTGCGGTAGTGTCGAATCCTTCTGGGTTTTTGAAGGTGCTTTATGATGATTTGAAAGCGCTGGTTGAGCCGATGCCCGGCAGGGTCTTTATGGCCCGCGATCCGTATCATGCGCTGGAATTGCTGGTGGCCTCTCCTGCTGCGTTTTTCTGTGTGGTCCTGGATAAGGGGGACGCTCCGGACCAGCACGGACCTGTGGTGTGGCTGAATCAGCAGGTGGGAATCTTTGTGGCTCAGAACCGTGGCCTTGAAGTGGACGAATCCAAAACCCTGTTATCTCTGACGGAGCGCTGCGAGTTGGTTCGGGATCGGGTGTTGTCTAAAGTCTATCCGGCGGCCACCAGTGAACAGCATCCCAAATACCAGGGGAAGAACCTGGTTACGCTGCCGGATGGCATGCCTTTGTCTGCGTATGAATTGAATTTTTCTCTCCGGCTCGCCGGATCCAACATTACCTATAGGAGTGAATAGATATGAGTGCATCGTTACTTGGAACTGTGTCTGGCTTAACCGCTGCCCGCTGGGGCACCTCGGGTGCCGGCACGTCGAGCCTGGGAATCATCATGGGGTGTCGTCGCCGCAAAGGGAATAATAAATCTTACGTGAAGAATCCGGATGCGGAAACGATCGCGGAATTGCAGTATGATGATTTTGATGAAGTCTCACTGGAAATCCTGGCATTGGATGCGTCGGCTCTCCCGGATAACGGGGATTCGGTAACCGCGGCCGGGGTGACCGGTCTGGTTCAGGACTCGGAAGAAAACTTCAAAATTGAGTCTTTCGTGATTTTCACCGTGAACTTCAAGAAGTTCGCAGCCATGACACTGGCATAATCCTATGAGTGAAACTCCTGATGTCGTGATTGATGCGCTGCTGGTGGCTCCCATTCGTTTGGGTGGGCTGTGCATCCGTCCTTACACTCTGCAGGCCCAGCTGGTGCTGGAGCGGATTGAGCATCCCATTCTTACGGTACGGAATCCATCCCTGACCTTTCTGCAGAGCGCGGAGCTGATCTTTGCCATGTCCGGTGATCCGGATGCGGTGGGTGAAGCGGCCTGGTCGGGTCGCCAGGATTGGGAAATGCGGGTGATGGAATTTTCCGAACGGATCCGGCCTGCTGATCTCACCGAGTTGGTGTTGGCATGCGATCGTCAAATGAAAGCCGGCTTTGCTCCGCTTCCTAAATCGTCGGAAAAAAAAAGCCCCAAGATGAAGTCGATGCCCTCCTCTCCAAAATCCGGAGCCCAAATCTCTCAGGAAATGGTTGGGTAATTTCGGTGTTGGATTGCGTCTGCCATCATTACGGATGGGACGCAAAGCACGCGCTGCAGGAGGTGCCTCTGGCCTCTATGTTTATGATGATGCGTCAACGGAAATTTGCGAATGGTGATGAGGAGGCGGGCAACCTGGCGAAACGGGAATTTATCACGAAGCATAAAACTGAACTTGAAGCCTTTTTGAAGCAGGAGGGAAATAGCCATGGCCGGTGATCTGGAATATAAAATCGAGATTGATAATTCTGATTTTCGCCAGGGCTTAGATCAGTCCCGCCAGCAGTTGGCGGGGATGTCGCAGAGCATCGGCGGGCAAGCAGCGCCGGCAATGAAAGCTGCAACTGCGGTGAAAGCTTTAGCGGGATCTTACCTGGGATTGGCTGCCGCGAGAAAAGCCGTGGCGATAGCTAATCAGGGTTTGGGCATTGCCAATTCTGTAGAGACAGAGACGGTTCGTCTGAAGGTGCTGCTGGGCAGCATGCAGGAATCTGAAGCCCTTATGAACAGAGTGCTTCAAAAGGCCGGAGAGACGCCCTTGCAGACGGGTGAACTGCAGCAGGCCACTCGGATGTTGGTGGCCTTTGGTAGTAACTCCAAGGATGTGATCGATGAGTTGACCCGCTTGGGGGATATTTCTTCCGGCGTAGGGATGGAGATCACTGACTTGGCAGAGATCTACGGCAAAGCCCGGGTGCAGGGGACGCTTTTCGCGGAAGATATCAATCAGCTTACTGGCCGGGGCATCCCGGTAATCTCCCAATTTGCGGAGATTCTTGGGGTGACGGAGGGCGAAGTGAAGAAACTGGCCTCCGAGGGTAAAGTGGGATTTGCGGAATTGGAAGAAGCTATCCGCCGGTTGACGGATGAGGGGGGCCAGTTTGCGGGCATGATGGAGGAAATGTCTCAGACCGGTGAGGGCGCTCTCTCTACGCTGAAGGATAACTTTGATCAACTTGTTCTGATCCCCATGGGTGAGTGGGTGAAGGGTTGGCTGGATCCGATGGTGAATGGATTGAATGAGGCGGCGGATTTATTGAAACGCGTTGAACAGGCGACGCAGATGAATGCTGGTGTCGAGACGGACCTGAAGGGAAGGTTTGATGCCGTTGAAACGCCAGAGCAAAAGGCGGCTTTGCTGAAAGAGGTGGATAAGGCATTGGTAAAAGCACGAATCTCCAGTGATGCGGCGAAAGCGGGATGGGAAGCTGATCCCGGCAATAAAGAGTCCGAGGATTTTTACAGAGAGGAAAATAGGCACTTGGCTGAAATGATGTCTCTGCGGATGGAACTGCTGAGCATTCACGATTCGGAGTTGATACGAAAAAAGAAGTTAAGGGAGGAGGAGGAAGCAGAAGAAAAAAGACTGAAGCTTCGGGAGGCCAGCTTGAGGGCCGCGGCGGAGATCGGCGCGGAAGAGGGTAGACGAAAAAAAGAGGCGGATTTTGAGGCGGCGGTGGACTCTCGAGATTCGGAAAAACTCTCCGGCTGGCTTTCCGAGGCTCAGAAGGAATATGAGAGGTTCATCGATGCAGCCAGGAATGGTGATATTCTTGATGATGCCGGTGAGCAGGCGAAGGTACTGCTGGATGAAATAGAGAAACTCGAGGCGGGTATTGAGCGCATCGATGCGCTTAATTTGAAAGACCAAGAGGCCGCTGAACGGTTGGCCCTAAAGAATGGGAAAGTCTCGAGAGACTCAGCATCCATCTTTCGGTCGACTGAGTCAGAACCAGAAGTTGATCGCTTTGCCAGGCTTGGGCTTTTTCTTGGGAGTGGCCGGGATGTTTCCACTGATAATCGCCACCAGAAAACGGAAGCTCTTATGGAAAAAATGGAATCTTATCTTTCTCGAATTGAACGAAACACGAGCAATGGAATGTCTGGGAGTTGGTCATGAGTGTGATTTGGAAGGGATCCAGGGAATTGTCGGAGCAGTTTGATTCTCCCGAAGTGATCTTTGGAGACACCACTCAAAAGGTCTACCGCTTTGAAGGCCCCCATGAGCTTTGCCTTTCATCTGCGCCCCGCAAGGGAATGCGCTACGGTGGGTTTCCGGTCGTCCAGTCCAGGGTGCGTAAATGGGAAGCGGGGAAAGGTGAGCTGGAGGTTACAACGGAGACTTCTGATTTTCAGGCATCTTCCAGTGCCGGTTCCCGCAGATCGGAGATCTATGAAATTGATTGGGTAACCGTAGAAAAGCCTTTAATTTCACATCCTATTTATGAAGCAGGTGGGGATCAAGTTCTCACGGTGTATGACCGTTTGGCGATCGAAAACTGGAAACTCGAAGAAAATGCGACGAAGCGATCTGAATATAAGTTCAGGCCTATTCTTTCTGTAGATGTATATCTTACTTTAACCACCGCAGCGCAACATTACGCTGAAAGATATTCTAAAGGGATTGATTCTTACCAATTTTCTTATCCGGTGGCGCGGATCTCTTCTTTGTACGACACAGAGCCTTCTACCCTGCCTTGTAATGTCTATCGTGCATCAAAACCTTTCGGGGGCTGTCCCAGTGGATATACCTGGCTGAAGAGTGTGGATAGAGCTACCCGCTCCGGTACCAACGGCCGTTGGGTGCGTAATGTCGAATATCAGGGCTTTGCAGATCTTGATACAGATTTGTATGCTTCGGAGTAGAAAAGATGAAATTACCGAATATTCCCCCTGTAAATTCACCTATTAAACATTCCTGGGCCCGTGAACTGATACTTTATTTGAAGTCTCAGCAATTACATAGCTCCCAAACGGTGCGTGTTTCTACAGCAGGATCGGGAGGGATCTCTTTGGAGGCAATCTCAAAACCGCAAAGGAGAACGGCCGGATCGGCAGCATTGCCTCCCTGGTGGCCCTCGATCGTATCAGTTACTGCCCCATCTGCTGAACTTAGAGTGGCGTTTGAATCGGGCGCAATTAATAATGTCATCCCGAAAATAGGAAGTAATCCTATTGGTGTCGCTGTAGATGGAGAATTACCATATTTGGTCATCTCATCGGGCACCTCGGGATTGGTTTGGGCTAAATGCACTACAAATTCAGGCGGTATCGTTACCGCAATTGTAATGGATTCTGGTACGGTGTTGCCAGCTGACACTGATGATGGTGGTGGCGGATTTGTTCACATCGCTACCCACGTGTATAAGACAATTGCTGGAGAGGAAGAGGCAGACCCTGAAACCGTTGAGGTACATCCCCTTTGGAATCAGTCCTTATTGTTACGGCGTTGCGGTGGCGTCTGGATCGGAGCGTGAGATGGTTGTCCTTGAGAATAAACACCCTTCTGCAAATATCATTTGTTGTCAGCCTAAATGGACTCACATCGATGAGATTGAACCGCCTACGGGTGATGAAATTGTGTTTAAAGGTTGGGTCATCCCTAATGATTTCACTATCGATTTTAATGGGGCTGATATACCGGATGTGTCCTATGGAGGGAAAAGTTACGAATTTCTCCGTTTGCTACATAAGAATGAAACCCACTGGATACCGTCTTCGTCAGTAAAAGCTACCGGAGATGATGTTGATGTAGCTTTTGACAATAGGTGCAAGGATCCCGGTGAGCCTGCTCTTGATCTTTTGGGCTGGTTGTCCTGGGATAAAGAAAATGAGACGATGAAGCTGGAGTACTATGTTGATGGTACGACTCCTTCTACCGGAACCGTGCTCACTTTCACATTCGACTTTACAGGATCATCCGCAACGGAAACGGACCCTTCACTCGTGCTCAACTTTACGGCAACTGATGCATCAGGCGTGCTGGCTTCGTTCAGTGGTCAAAACATATCGCATAACAGCGGTCTGAACTACGGTGTGCGGCCTTCTCCCCCCGCACTTGCCGTAGGTTACGCTGATGTATGGTCTGGAGCTCACCCTTCAGCATACAAGTTGCTCACAGGTCAATGGATCAATAATGAAGGCCGCTCCTACATGGTGAAAATTGGATCCACCGAGCTATATCCTTCCGGTACCGCCGCCTATTACGCCTTGGCCCCGTCTCATAATGGCACTGATAAAGTAGGTGTCACCGTGGTTTTATGGGATACGGGCGAGGATGAAATGATATGGAGAGCAGAATACGAATTTGATACTTCGTGGGATGACTGGCCGGCAGATGCGGAGGGTTTTGTGATCGCAAACAATGACGCAATCTTCATCGAATACTCTTACCGAAATTCCGATTGGTGGGACGGCTCGGTATGGATACAAACACCTGATCACTATGCCCCAGGCAGTGTTACGATATATTTAGATAAAAGTGATCCCTCCGACATAAATAATGTCGAAGCATTCCCTGTTACGCCCAAAGGATACAGAGGTGAAGATCCCGTTTTTTGGGATATTTTATGCGACGGTGTTGAATATGGCGGGGGGACGTTTGAGGCTGATGATGGTACCGAATGGACAGCCCGCTTTGAGTTGCGACAAAATCTAAAAGGTTTTGGTCATGATGGGGACGCCCCCTGGCAGAGCAGATATATTGATGTTTCAGGGAATGTTATTGGTTGGCTGGATTTGAGAGACTCGAACGGGAACGTAAGGATACTCCCGTTATACATTAGGACTTTTTTTACATCCAATACTGCTTCAGCCTTCATCATGGCTTCTTATATAGAAGAGGGGGGGCTGCAAACCACCATTACAGTATTTAGAGGGGAATCGGTCCCATCAGCACCATTCACCTCCGTAGATATTACAAATGAAATTTCCGAAGCGGGGGGAGAGGGTTACGTGTATATCGAACCTGACGAGTACACTCCTGAAGAAGAGTATATAGCTCTTGACGTTGGTTTTAACGGAACGATTACGCTATCCCCATGACCAGCAAGTTAAGACGTTGTAAACCCGCCAGAGTAAAATGCTATTCAACGCGGAATTTTGTAACCTCTTATCATGAGCTGGCCATCTAATTATGCAATATTCTTGGACATTGAAAAGCCCGGATCGCCCCTCCTTTCCGGTAAATATTCAAGTTCCCTCACCTCAACGATCCAATGGACGCAAGGCGATCAATTCCCCCTGCACATCTATTTCCAGCAGCGCGGGCAGCAGGGCGAAGCCTCCGCCAACCAGCAATTGCCTGGCACACATTCCGTCCTGATCAGTGGCAAGCAAGTCGATAATGGAGTTTTGATCGGGGAAACGCTGGTCGAGAACCTGACTTTTACCGAAAATCAGGATGACGATGATGATTACTTTTACAAATGCGATCTTAATCTCGATACCGCCCAACTTGATGCTCTCTTCGCAGTTTCTGCTACGTCCAAAACCCTGCAACTGGATATAGAAGTTCAGGATGGAGCGGGTAAACCACTTACCTTCCGGGTGCCTGTATCCATTGCCCCACAGTCTTACGACGGCTCAGGCGATCCCCCCAACGCCAGATCCGGTGGCCCATACCAAGCACAAGCAGATGTCGATTGGATATCCACCGGCGCGATCGACGTCCCGGTTCCGGATCCGATGATCCCTTCAGAGATCCTTGTCTATAATGATGGGGATTCAACGGGGCTGACATTCACCCTTGGTACTGTGGCCTCCCCCTCTCTTTTGGGATCATATGCTTTGGTGCTGGCTTACCCCGGGGTCTTGAACATTAATGGGCATAAGGTTCTAACGGGCGGGATCCTCAGACTAAACATCAGTACCGGCGCGGCTGACGGCACGGGCAAAATCATTGTACGCGGAATCTCTTTATAAAAACCTTTATCCTGATCCTTAGTATCTGCCTCAGCACCTAATTCATCACTCAAACAGTGAAGTTGCCGTAGAAAATATCGATTTCGCAATCAGAAGCCCTTAGATTTCCAGTCGCCACCTGTGTGCAAAAGCTCGGCGAGGGCCTTGCGGATCACTACCGCAAATAATTGAATTACCCTTTTCACTTTATATGCGGACCCTTTTCAAACAAAAGTCGCAATTACTCCCGACAACTCCTGTTGAGTCAAATTTACTCATTATTTTCCCGAGGCATATCCAAAAGCGTTTTTATACCATTTTAGTGTCATAATGTCCCCTTTATACCCCAACCTAAAATTTTAGATTGTTCTAAATGAACACTTTATCTAAAATATACTCAAACAGAACAAAGGAGCATTCAATGAACCCTGAAAAAATGACGCATAAAACCCAACAAGTACTGGCCGCAGCCCAGTCGCTGATGCAGCAGGCTTCACATGCGGAGCTGGATATCCCTCATCTTTTTTTGGCGATGCTGAATCAGGCGGATGGCGTAACCCAACCCCTTCTTTCCCGTTTGGGGGTGGAGATTCCCGCCCTGAAAACCCAAGCCCAAAAATGGGTGGATGCCCTGCCCGTGGTACAGGGGAACTCCATTCAACAAGGCGCCAGTAGAGATCTCCAGGATCTACTGAATCGCGCCAACAACATCTCGCTGGATATGCATGACCAATATCTGAGCACCGAACACCTGCTGCTCGCCATGGTTGAGCAAACCCGGGGCAAGGTGGCGGAAGGTTTAAAACAACTGGGAATCAGCGCCGCCCAACTTAAAAATGAAATCCAATCCTACAGAGGGAGACAAACCGTGAATGATCAAAATGCCGAAGACAAATACAACGTACTCGAAAAGTACGGACGCGACCTCACCCAGGTGGCGCGCGACCAAAAACTCGACCCGGTCATTGGCCGGGATACCGAAATCCGCCGGGTGGTTCAGGTCTTATCCCGTCGCACCAAAAATAATCCGGTGCTCATCGGTGAACCGGGGGTGGGAAAAACCGCAATTGCCGAAGGTCTCGCCCTGCGTATTGTCGCCGGTGACGTGCCGGAAAGCCTGAAAGACAAACGGGTGATTTCCCTGGACATCGGCTCGATGCTGGCCGGGGCGAAATACCGCGGTGAATTTGAAGACCGTTTTAAAGCCTTCATTAAAGAAGTGATGGAAGCGGAAGGCGAAATCGTGCTGTTCATTGACGAACTGCACACTTTAGTAGGCGCCGGTGGCGCTGAAGGGGCTGTGGACGCATCAAACATGATCAAACCGCCCCTCGCCCGGGGTGAATTGCGCTGTATTGGCGCCACCACCCTGGATGAATACCGCAAATACATCGAAAAAGATCCCGCGCTGGAACGCCGCTTTCAGCAGGTCGTCGTCGATGAACCCACAGTCGAAGCCTCCATCGCGATTTTGCGCGGACTGCGTGAACGTTATGAAGTGCATCACGGAGTGCGCATTCAGGACAACGCCCTGGTGGCCGCCGTCACCCTGTCCCACCGCTACATCAGCGACCGCTTTCTGCCGGACAAGGCGATCGACCTCATGGACGAGGCCGCCTCCCGCATTCGCATGGAAATTGACAGCATGCCTACCGAGATCGACGAAGTCCAACGTCGGGTCATGCAGCTGGAAATTGAACGCGAAGGACTCAAAAAAGAAAAAGACGAAGCGTCCAAACAGCGTTTAAATGATCTGGAAGCCGAATTGGCGGAACTGAAAGAGAAAAGCGCCGGCATGAAAGCGCATTGGCAACAGGAGAAAAAACTCATCTCCGATATTTCCAGCCTTTCCGAAGCGCTGGATCTTCTGCGCGCCCAGGAAGAACAGGCCAAACGCAACAATGATCTGCAGCTGGCCGCGGAAATTCTCTACGGAAAAATTCCCGCCACCGAAAAGCAGGTCACCGAAGCCAAAGCCAAATTAGCAGAATTCCAATCCCAAAAAAGCATGCTTAAACAAGAGGTCGACGCGGAAGATATCGCAGAGATCGTCTCCATCTGGACCCATGTCCCGGTGAGCAAGCTGTTGCAGGGTGAACGGGAAAAACTCCAACACATCGACGAAAAACTCCATGAAAAAGTGATCGGTCAGGAGCGGGCAGTCGCCGCAGTATCCGCCGCCGTTCGCCGGTCCCGATCCGGACTGCAGGATCCCAACCGCCCCATCGGGTCCTTCATCTTCCTCGGACCGACCGGGGTAGGAAAAACCGAACTGGCGCGGGCGCTGGCCGGATTCCTGTTTGACGACGAACAGGCCATGGTGCGCATCGACATGTCCGAATACATGGAAAAACATGCGGTCAGCCGACTCATCGGAGCGCCTCCCGGATATGTCGGATACGATCAGGGCGGCGCATTGACCGAATCCGTCCGCCGGAAACCGTACTCCGTGTTGCTGTTCGACGAAATTGAAAAAGCACATCCGGATGTGTTTAACGTGCTCCTGCAAGTGCTGGACGACGGACGTCTCACAGATGGTCAGGGCCGGACCGTGGATTTCACCAACACCATCCTGATTATGACCTCCAATATTGGCGGTGCCCGCATTCACGAGGCCGTGACAAATTTATCCCCCGATGATGCGGCCGGGTTCACCAAACTGGAAAACGACGTTTTTGAAGAACTACGTCACCACTTCCGGCCTGAATTCCTTAACCGGGTGGACGAAACCATCGTCTTCCACAGCCTCCGCTTCGAACAGATTCAGAATATCGTGGATCTGCAACTGGCCCGGGTGGAAAAACTGCTGGCCGACAAGCGGATCCAGCTCACTTTGACCGCAGATGCCAAAGAACTGTTAGCCAAAGCCGGGTACGACCCCGCCTACGGCGCACGTCCGCTGAAGCGGGCCGTGCAGAGACTGGTGGTCGACCGCCTGGCCGAAGAACTATTGGCCGGAAAAGTCAAGGACGGACAAAACCTGGTGGCGGATATAGATCCGGAACTTCCGGACCAGCTTATTTTTGTGGAGCAAAAATAGCTGAAAAATATAAGCGAACGTCCCTGGCCGCAGCGCGAGCCACGTCCAGGGATGTTCAACGTTCGTTTTATCATACAAAAAAGCCCCCCTCCTCCGAAGAGGAAGGGGGCGGGTGGATTCGGTTCCCACGCCGAATCCGTTTTAGGAGACACAATCCAATTATTCGCCGTATGCGCTGTGTCCGTGCTCACTCAGGTCGAGACCGACCATTTCATCTTCTTCGCTGACGCGGAGTACGCCGACAACTTTGAGGATGGTGAACAGGATGAACATAGAGACGAAAGCGTAAGCCGGAATAACCAGTGATCCGGTCAACTGGGCTGCGAAAGAACCCGTTTCTTCACCGTAGTCACCGAAGATCGCCACTGCAATACCGCCCCAGAGTCCGCAAAGACCATGTACAGGGAAGGCACCAACGGGATCGTCGATTTTGAGGGTTTCCAGTAATTTGATACCGAGGACCACGATCACACCGGCAACTGCACCAATGACCAATGATTCTCCGTTGGTGACACCGTCAGGCAGAGCGGTGATACCTACCAGACCGGCCAAGATTCCGTTAAGAGCCATGGTGAGGTCGGGTTTTTTGTCGAGGACCCAGGAGAGGATCAGGGCGAATACAGAACCGGCAGCCGCGGCCAGGGTGGTGTTCACAGCGATCAGCATCACCGCGTTCAAGTCATCATAGCTGGCGATGGCAAGCTGAGAACCGGGGTTAAATCCGAACCAGCCGATCAACAGGATGAAGACACCCAGAGCAGCGAAAGTCAGGTTGTGACCCGGCATGGCGGTTTTGTCTTTGCCAAAGCGTCCGATCCGGGGTCCGAGGACAATCGCACCCGCCAGTCCGGCGAAACCACCGACAGCGTGCACCAGGATAGATCCGGCAAAGTCATAGAAGCCCATGGCATCCAACCAGCCTCCACCCCATTTCCAAGAACCGGAGATCGGATAGATAATTCCTGTCAGAATCACCGTGTAGATCATGTAAGCTGCGAATTTCATACGACCGGCAACCGCACCGGAAACAATCGTCGCGGCAGTCGCGGCAAAAGCAGCCTGGAAGAGGAAATCCACCTGCACATGCAGCGTTCCGCCCACCGCTTCTTCAATGGCAGGGCTGTCAGAACCGGCCACGCCGCCGTATCCCAGAAAACCGTTGAATTCGCCCGGATACATAATGCCGTATCCGATAAAGAAGTAGAGAATCACGCCCAGACAGAAGTCCATCACGTTTTTCATCAGAATATTAACGGTGTTTTTGGAGTGGTTCAGTCCGGATTCCAAAATCGCAAAACCGGCCTGCATAAAGATCACCAAAATCGCAGCCAATAACAAGAACAAGTTGTCCACCACGTATGCAAGCACGTCGGTGACAACTGGTTCCGCGACCACTTCTTCTACCACTTCCATTACTTCCGCTTCCTGACCGTAGGCCATTCCGCAACTCATTAAAAATGCTCCGAGAATAGGGAGCCATATAGTCTTTTTCATGTTCATTCCTTTTATTTTTTTACTTGGGTTTACGCGGCTGCCTCAGCCACGCTGGGTTTAGATTTAAATTTTCTCTCGTTTATCTGAGGCGGTTGAAAAGATAGCAGAGCCCGTGCCAAGTTTTATTTAAAAATTATAAACCGTTACTAAACAACGTGATACAATCTTCACATTACAAAACACTCCAAATTCCACCCACCAAAATAGACTACATTTATGTAAATACAGATGATATGAATACATATTTGTATGTATATTCTTAAAATTACTCTTTTGTGTTGCATGCACTTGGTTTTCCAACATAGACCAAAGAAAAGACCGATCTTATGAGCACTTCCTCCAACATTCCACCGGCGCAGCCCCGGCTTCACCGCAATATCACAGACGCGGCTCTGCCTTCGCCCCATTGCAGTTGGGAAGATCGCTTTACGGACATGACCCCCTTTAAAGAAGGGGGGGGCGGGGTTTTATACCGTACCCGTGACCGCTATCTGAATCGGGATGTCATACTGAAACTGCTTAAAAAGGAGCACCGGGACAGCCCGGATGTCAGCCGCCGCTTTTTACGTGAGGCAAGGGTTACAGCCTTGATTCAACACCCTTCCACCGTCCCCATTTATGAAATGAATCAGGATCCGGAAGGAAATCCTTATTTCACCATGAAAGAAATTCGGGGCGAATCCTTAAATATCATTTTAAAAGGGATCACCGCCCGGGACCGCAAGTTTGACCGCTTCCGCTCCCGGGAAGTTCTAATCGACTTGCTCATTCAAGTCGGCCAAGCCCTGGCCTATGCCCACGCCTGCGGGGTGGTGCACCGCGATATCAAGCCGGGCAACATTATGGTGGGCGCTTTTGGGGAAGTGATGGTTATGGACTGGGGCGTCGCCAAAATCATGGACGGGGAAGAGGAGGAACAGGTTGAATACAAGCTCCCCCCCAGTTTGGAGGGCGACCTGGATGATACGGAATACGGAAAAGTTTACGGCACCCCCCGTTATATGGCACCGGAACAAGCACGGGGGCACACCGATATCGACGAAAAAGTCGACATCTTCAGTTTGGGTGCGGTTCTGTACGAATGCTTAATCTACCGCCCCCTGGTTTTCGGGGCCAACCGGGATGAACTCCTGAAAAAGATCTGCGAAGAACCCTTTGTTTCCCCCGCCACCAAAGAGCCCTACCGCATGGTCCCCCCCGAACTGGACGCCATCGTGATGAAAGCCCTGGCCAAAGATCCCGCCAACCGCTATCAGGAAATGTCCACATTTGTGGATGACTTACAACGTTTCCGTCGCGGAGAAACGGTTTCGGTGATGTGCAGTACCAGGCGGGCCCGTATTCAGCGCTGGGTTAAAAGCAATTTGCCCATCAAGCGCACCAGTGTATTATTGGCCACTGGCGCTTTGTTGGGCTTTATCATCCGCCATCTCTTCTAAATCGCCGAAATTTTTATTTCGCCGTTCGAAGTATGCCCCCTCTTAAGAGAAGGACGCGGGCGAGGCCCGTTTACAATACACTGAAGTCGGCAAATACCGCGTAAATCAGGATGACCGCCACCACCAGGAGCCCTCCGACCAATGGCGCATGCTTCCAGGGGGTCAAATTAACCGCCCCGCAATCCTGATGAACCCAGGCTTCCGGCAACGGTTTCAGTTTGGACATAAGAAGCATAAAAATCATCAGTCCCACAAACACCATGCCAATAAAGTGGTATTCATGCGTTTTACCCGCCCAGTCACTAAATGGCGGCACAAAATATCCCAGCGCAATGGCCGTAATCCCCCCGATCAGCGCAATATTTGCCGTCATACTATTCACCCGCTTATTCAGCAGCCCCATCAACACCACCGCAAAAATTGGAATAAAATAAATGCCGTTCATTTTCTGCAAATAACCAAAAATACTTTCAAAACTCGCCAGCGCCGGAGCCACCAGCATGGCGATAACAGCCATCACCCACCCAAACCATTTTCCCGACCTCACCACCTGCCGGTCCGTCGCATCAGGTTTGAGCATATTTTTATACACCCCCAGACTAAACAATGTGCAGGTACTGTTTAACGCCGAATTAAAACTCGATAAAATGGCCCCCATCATCACCGCAGCAAAAAAGCCTGCCAATGAGGTGGGAAGCACCTCATTCACCAATTTTCCATACGCCTCCACCGGCCGGATCCCCTCATCCTTAAACAAGGCAAAAGCAATCATCCCCGGCAAAACCAGATATATAGGTCCCAGCAATTTTAATGCGCCGGTCAACAGCACCCCTTTTTGTCCTTCCGCAAGACAACTGGCCCCCAATGTCCGTTGGATAATCTGCTGATTGGTGGTCCAATAAAAGAAATTCAGCAGCATGACCCCCGTAAACAGGGTGAAAAACGGCACGGAGGACTCAGGTCCGCCTATAGAATTCATGCGCGAGGCGTGCGCCGTGGTTAAAACCTCCCAGCCCCCTGCCGGAGACCCGCCCAAAGCGGATAAACTGAATACCGTAATCATCAGCCCCCCCACCAGCAAACCTGCGCCATTGATGGTGTCCGAGACCGCCACCGAGCGCAATCCACCAAACAGCGCATAAACCGAACCGATCAATCCCACAGTCCAAACAATTACCGTCAGAGTTGTTTCCGGAGATTCCAGCCCTATCAAACTTTGCACATCCAAAATCCCAATCATCCCGGTGGCGCCGGTATAGAGAATAATCGGCAATAAAATAAAGGCATAGGCGGAAAGAAATACCAGATTGCAGATATTATGAGTCACATTTCCAAAGCGCTCTTTTAACAATTGAGGCACCGTGGTGATGCCACTGCGTAAAAAGCGGGGCAGAAAAAACAGTGCCATGGCCACCAAAGCCAATACCGCCACCACCTCCCACACCATGACGCTCAGTCCGTCACGGAACGCATCCCCGTTTAACCCCACCATTTGCTCAGTCGACAGGTTGGTCAGCAACAAAGAGCCCGCAATCAAAGGAAAGGTGAGACTCCGCCCCCCCAAAAAATATCCATCATTGCTGGACCGCTCATCTTTCCGGGTAATAAAGTAGGTAACCAACGCAACCAAAGCCGTAAAAAACAAAAATGAACCTAAAACCATATGGGTGCCTCCGGGGATTAAAGTCAAATTGTCCTGCTTCAGAAATTAAAAATAAAGCAGAAAACACAAGAAAAACAGGGTTCCGACAAACGGAATCCTGCAGGAAAAGGTTTCCTTCCTGCGGAAAATGTGACATAGGGCCTCCCACCTATAGAAAGTTCCTTCTGTAGGATACTCCTTTGGAAACTGCCTCATGTTTAATTTGATCACCAAAAAACGCGGAAACTTAAAAGACGATACCCTGGCGGGTTTAACCGTATCGCTGGTACTGATTCCCGAAGCCATTGCTTTTTCATTTGCAGCCGGCGTGCCTCCGCAAGTCGGACTCTGGTCCGCCGTTTTTATGGGCTTTATTACCGCCGCCTTTGGCGGTCGACCCGGCATGATTTCCGGTGCCACCGGTGCGGTGGCCGTGGTGGTTGCCAAAGCGTTTCATTACGGATACGACATCGGCGGCACCGAAATCGCCATGCAATACGTTTTTGCCGTGGTGATGACCGCCGGGGTGATTCAAATCCTCTTCGGATTGTTTAAACTGGGCCATTTTATACGTTTTGTTCCTCATCCCGTGATGATGGGCTTTGTGAACGGTCTGGCCATCGTGATCCTTCTCGCCCAGGAATCCGCATTTAAAACCGCAGGGGAAAACCCAAGCTGGTTACATCAGAATGAACTGATCATGATGGGGGCCCTGGCCCTGCTCACCATGGCCATCATCCAGTTTCTGCCCAAACTGACCAAAGCCGTTCCCTCCACCCTGGTGGCCATTATTGTGGTGGGACTCATCAGTCATTTTGCACTGGAATCACGCACGGTCTCCGATGTGCTCTTTGAAGGAACCGGCAGTGGCGAACTCAGCAGCCAGCTCCCCGTCCCCTCTCTTCCCACAGGAATCGAGTGGACGTTCGCCAACATCAAGTTCATCTTCGGCATCGGCCTCACCATCGCCATGGTCGGTCTTCTGGAATCTTTAATGACCCTGCAACTGATCGACGACCTTACCGAAACCCGTGGAAAGAGTGACCGCGAAGCCCTCGCGCAGGGCGCCGCCAATTTCCTTTCCGGCTTGTTTGGCGGCATGGGCGGCTGCGTAACCGTAGGACAGTCTCTGATTAATATCAAATCAGGCGGACGCGGGCGCACCTCCGGCATTGTCGCCGCCCTCGCCCTGCTGGTCTTTATTCTGGTGGGCGGGCCGGTGATCGGCGAAATCCCCATGGCCGCGTTGACCGGTGTCATGTTTATGATTGTCATTGGCACCTTCGAATGGACCACCTTCTCCGCCTTTGGCAAAGTACCTAAAACCGAGATCTTTGTGATTTTGGCGGTAACCCTGATAACCGTAAAACTCCATAACCTCGCCCTCGCCGTATTGGTCGGAGTGATCATTTCCGCATTGGTCTTCGCCTGGAAAAGTGCCAAACACGTGACCCTGCATCCGGAGGACCAGGAAGACGGCTCCCGCATATACCGCTTACACGGACTGCTCTTTTTCGGTTCCGCCCGGGAATTTTCTGAACGCATGTCGCCGCTGGAGGATCCCGATGATGTGATCATCGATTTTAAGGATGCCAAAGTTTGCGACTACTCCAGCATGGAGGCACTCTCCGCCCTCACCGAACGTTACAGCAATGCCGGCAAACGGATTCGGGTGCGGCATCTGAGTCCCGAATGTGCGAAACTGCTGGAAAGCGCCGGTTCACTGGTGGAGGTGGAAGTGGCGAAAGATGATCCTCATTACACCATTGCCCGGGTGTAGACCGGGGGTCGGGTAATTTTTAAACCCTTCCTTTTAAGACTTCAAACCCAAAGCCGCCCTCTCACTGCTGCTGTTGCTGCCGGGAGAGGACAGCCCCGGATTTCTCATCTAAAATCATCCGGTATTCTTCCGGCACCTGATCCGGCCAGCGCCAGACATCCACCTGCACATTTACTTTGTGCTTTCCCCCGCCAAGCACCACGCCTTTGACCGGTGCCACATCACTGTAATCCCTGCCCCAGCCGGTGATCAGATGTTGATGGCCGGGGATGACATTGTTGGTGGGATCAAAATGGATCCACCCACTGCCGGGCACAAACACCGCATACCAGGCATGGGTCGCATCCGCCCCGCGCAATTTTTCTTTACCGGGTGGAGGCAGGGTTTCCAAATATCCGCTCACATAACCCGCGGCAAATCCCCGACGGCGCAATTCCGCCACCGCGGCATGGGCAAAATCCTGACAAACCCCGGCCTTTTTTTTGTACACGTCTTCCAAAGGCGTAAACGTATCCGTGGCCAAAGGATCGTATTTAAACAGGGTGAAGACCCGGTCCATAAACCGCATCAAAGCGGTTTCAATCGAAAGCCCCGGTTCAAAACAGTCGTCCGCATCAAACCCTGCCTTTTTTTGCATGGGCAGCAACGGACTGGCACAAACAAACTCCCGCATCAGGGGAGGCGCCTGCTTCCAGGCCGCTCCATCGGGCAGTACCACAGCCTCCCAGGGCAGTTTTGAAAAGGGGCTTGGGCAGGCCTCACGGTTCACCCGAGCCAACATTTCCAATTCCAAACTCGAATGCGCAGTCGAAAGAGAAAAGGCCTGACGCCGGTTCCCAAAGACATCCACCCAGTGATGACTCCACTCAGGCGCGGGGTCAATGCGTAGATTCCAGCCACAAAGCTCCTGACCGGGAAAATGCTCCGGCACCAGACAACTTAAGTTTTGAGACTCCAACGCATCAAATTCATAGCGGTAATACGTCCGGTGGCGAATAAGATATTCCGTCATCAGAAATTCTCCCGGGCACACAGGGTGGTATGACTAAAGTAGGAGGAGGAAACCGCAACAGACGTATCTTCCAGGACTTCCCGCACCCCGGCCAAGAACGTTAACTGTCCCTCCGCAGAGATTTCCAGCAACCGCTTATCCAAAAATCCGTGGCGCACCTTGCGTATTCGCTGCAACAGCGGTTCCAACACGTCGGGCTGCACCGGAGGAGGCAACTGGTTGAGATATTCATGCGTGCGGTCCAAATAAAAGACCAAACTATGCGGGTTAATCTCGGTGGAGGCCATAAGCGAAAGCACGGAACGCAGATTCGGGGTTGTCCGGTAATGACGGCGGTACGTGATCAGATTTTCATTTTGCTGCAATGCAATTTCCATCATCCCGTAACTCACTGTCCCCTCATCCAAAGGCTCCAAACACCCCTTCATCAAGTCACATAATCCCAGTCCGGATTCCAAGACACGTCCCAACATCAGCATACTCCACCCCGATTCGCGGGTCATCCCATGGGCATTCAATCCATAAAAAGCATTTAGCTTTTCGATCAACCGGTCCAATTCATTTTCCAACCCCGCCGGCGGGGTGTTCGGTCGGGCACAGGCCTGTCCGGTTTCTTCAATCTCGGTGAGCAGCCGCCAGGAATCCTGGGTCCAAATGTCGCGAACAGTATACGCGGCCACCAACAAGGCACTGAGGTTGCGCTTCAAACTGTCCGCCGGCTCTTGTTCCCCACTCAAGCAACTTTGCACGCGACGAATGAAACTCTTGGTATGATCCGACACCGCCGATCCGCAGTACGTTTCCAGCAAACCCACCATCCGGACCAAATCCGCTGAGGCCTGCCCCTCCTCTAATCCCCCCTGATCGATTTCCACAATCCCCCGCACCAAACGGGCCTGACGCATCAACCGTTCAGCATAACGGCCGACCCAAAATAGATTTTCCGCCGAGCGGCTGGTAAACACCCCGTTAAACCACTCCTCCTCACGGCCCGCATGCTGCTCCAGCCACAGGCTTTTATGCGGTTCATGACATCGCCCCAACACCCAAACATCTTTAAACACCCCTTTGTTTTCCAGGAGTTCACGCGGTCCCAATTCCGGATCGCCCCCCGAACGCGCCAAAGCCCCGGGCATCACTTCATATCCCCCGTCCGGGATGGCAAATGCAAAGCTTCTCAAACTCCCCATCCGCTCCTCAATCTTATCTCCAACCAAGGTGGGCAGAGAAGAATAGGACATAGGTTCCTGTCCCACATAACCCGCGGGATGACTGCGGATGCGCCGGCTTAGATTCTCCAATTGCTCCGCAGTACAATATCGACCGTCCACCGGCGGTTCATTCCATTTGCGATGCAGCGGCTTCACAATCAACTTCTTCAAATTCTGCATCACATGCTGAAATTCGCGGGGCTGTCCGCACCACCAGGTGGCCACCGACGGCAAGAGCAAGTCTTCGCCCAGCAACTGACGGCAAAGCGGCGCCAGAAAAGCCAACAGTCCGGCATTTTCCAGCAATCCGCAACCCGGATGGTTCATGGTCGCGACCTTCCCCGTCCGCATCGCCCCGAGGAGTCCGGGCACCCCCAAAAAGCTATCCCGTTTTAACTCCAGCGGATCCAAATACTCCGCATCAATTTGACGGAAAAGAATATCCACCGGCTGCAGCCCCTCCAGGGTTTTGAGTTTGAGCGCCCCGTTTCTCACTAATAAATCGTTCCCCTGCACCAAGGTGTACCCCAAATAGGCCGCCAGATACGCGTGTTCAAAATAGGAGGCGCTATAAGGACCGGGCGTCAATAAAACCACCCGGGGTTCCAGGGGCCGGCCTTGATAAAGCGTCAAAATGGATTCCCGCATATGCCGAAAATACGGTGCCAGCCTGCGCACATGTAACCCCGACAGCGCCTTGGGGAAAATCCGCCCCATGATGGTGCGGCTCTCCAGGGCATAACCCGAACCCGAAGGCACCTGGGTCCGGTCCTCCAACACCCGGAACTGACCATCCGGCCCGCGGGCGAGATCGGCCGCATACTGAAACAGCCAGGTATTCATATTGGAGGGCAAATTGATGCAGGAACGCAAATAGCGATCGTCGGAAAAAATGAGTTCTGCCGGTAAGATCCCCTTTGCAATCAAAGTTCTCGGACCCAAAAGATCCCGCACCACCGCCTCCAGCACCCGTGCCCGTTGCGCAACCCCTTTTTCGATACCCGACCATTGATCTGCGGAGAAAATCCAGGGGACCGGATTCAAATCCTCGCTTCGATGATCCGGCTCCCGTTCCGGGGTGAGGGTAAATGTCAGTCCGTCTTCACGCAATTCCCGGCGGATGGTGGATTGCCAGCGCTCCCGTTCTGCCGGTGAACTGTCTTCAATCGTCGACAGAAAAGCATCCCAGGAGGATAAAGCCGCCCCGTCCGCACTCAGCCGTTCCCGGTAACATCCGAACGTGCCCGGCACATCCGAAACTGATTTTCCACTGGTTATCATGATGGACTCCTTTACAAAGCCCTGCTAGAGGGAGTAGAAAAGAGATGGCCGGATACGCGAATACTCATCGGGTGAACCGAGACTTGATCCCACCCAAGTTCGAACACGAATGTTCCCGGTTCTGATAAGGATTCATTGCGTATCCGGCCAAATTGTTTAAAGTCATCTCGTCGCATGCTCAAACCCAAACCCCGCTTTGGGCGTCCGGATTGAAATAGCGTTCACGAATCGCGACATGCAATTGATTCATCTTTAACTGCAAGTCATCCAGGCACTCGTGCAGACCCATGCGGACAATTTCATCCACGGTCAAATAACTGAGTTCGGAAAGCAACTGACCTGAACGCCGTTCGGCATCGTTATTGTACATACCCGCCGGCACCGAACCCAATTCCCGTAAAGAGGAGTCCGCCCGCTGAATGCAATGGCGGAGAGAACGGGGATTCTGACCATCCAACAGCAGATACTCAATAATCGCACGCGCCTCCACCGGGCCATATTTTTTCACGAAAGGCTCCATGCTGCTCGCCGAGCGCAACAAGGCCGCCCATTGCAAATCATCCACCGCCGTACCCACTTCTTCCAGGCTGGGCAACAACAGGAAGTACCGGACATCCAGAATACGGGTGATCTTATCCGCACGCTCCAAATAAATGCCCAAATGAAAGAACCCCCAACTTTGGCCACGATATATATTGGCGTTCATCTGACCATAGTAATGCAGAATCCCGGTTTGGATTTCCTGATAAAATTCGTGCGGATTCTCAAAAAAATGATTGGACCCGGAATCGTAAGATTTGACCATCAGATACAGTGAATTTAACTGCTCCCACATTTCCGGCGTCACCACATCCCGAATCGACCGGGCATTTTCCCGGGCGGAAGTCAGACAGGAAAGCATCGAATTGGGATTCGCAGTGTCAAAGGTCATGAATTGCATGACATTCCGGGGCGTCACCTCCGAATAGGCATCCTTAAACAATTCATAGTCCCCGCTCACGTGGAGCAGAGATTCCCACTCATTGGAAAGTACCTGCGGAAGGTCCAGCATCAAATGCCAGTTCACATTCATCAACCGAACCGTATTTTCAACCCGCTCCACATAGCGGCTCATCCAGTAAACCGATTCCGCGACCCGACTCAGTAAGATGTTCCCTTTCATGACTCTTCTCCCTGTTCCCGCAACACCCAGGTATCTTTACTGCCGCCCCCTTGCGAAGAGTTTACCACCAAAGACCCTTTTTTCATGGCCACGCGGGTAAGACCACCGGGCATGACTTTAATCTCTTTACCATACAGAACAAAAGGACGTAAATCGAGATGCCGGCCTTCCATACGCTCGGCATCCGACATGAGGACCGGTGCCCGTGAAAGGGACAACGTAGGCTGCGCAATATATCCACGCGGGTTGGCAAGAATCAGATCCTTGAATTTCGCCTGTTCCTTTTTGGTCGACGATGGGCCAATGAGCATGCCATATCCCCCGGCACCATCCGCCTCCTTGACCACCAGCTTATCTAAATGATCCAACACATGGGATTTTTCCTCCTCACGGCTACAAAGATAGGTCGGAACATTGGGCAGGATCGGATCTTCATCCAGATAGTATTTAATCATATCGGGGACATAGGCATAAACCACCTTGTCATCCGCCACCCCCGGCCCCGGCATATTCGCAATGGCGACCCGCCCTTCCCGGAAAACATCCATTAAGCCGGCTACCCCCAATACCGAATCGGGACGGAACATTTCCGGATCCAAAAAGTCGGCATTGATGCGACGGTAAATCACATCCACCCGGCGCAGACCCTGGGTGGTTTTCATGCACACATACCCATTGGCAACCACCAGATCACGGCCTTCCACCAACTCCGCACCAATCTGCTGCGCCAAAAACGCATGCTCATAGTAAGCCGAATTGTAAATCCCGGGCGTCAGCACCACAATGGTGGGAGACCCCTGACTGTCAGGACTCACCGCACACAAGGTCTGCAGCAACATTTCCGGATAGTCCGAAACGGGGCGAACCCCCATCTTACTAAACACTTCAGGAAAAATCCGCTTCATCACCTGCCGGTTTGATAACACATACGAAACCCCGGAAGGACAACGCAAATTGTCCTCCAAAACAAAAAACTGTCCTTTGCCGTCCCGGACAATATCCGATCCGCTGATGTGACACCACACCCCCAAAGGAGGTTTTAAGCCTTCACAGCCCTGCATATAACCGGACGACGAATAGACCACCCAATCCGGAATGATCTTGTCTTTCAGAATTTTCTTCTCCCCATAGACATCCTGCACAAATAAATTCAGAGCGGTAATACGCTGACGTAAGCCGCGCTCCACCACCTCCCAATCTTTTGCACTGATCACACGCGGAATAATATCGAAGGGAAATACTTTCTCGGCTCTGGATGCTTCTCCATACACCTGAAAGGTAATTCCCATACGCATCAGCGCGCGTTCGGCAGCCTGCTGACGTCCGGTCAGTTCGCCGAGCTGCATCTTCTCCAGCTTTTCCGCTAAAGTCATAAATTCGGGTCGCATGATGCCGGGAGCCGAAAACAATTCATCGTAGAAGGCTTCCGGATCATACGAGGGTATAATCGGATTCGAAGTTGGTGGGGTCATGCAAATGAACATAGCATTTCAGATGCCAATACCGCAAAAACCCCTTTTTACGGCCATTCTTAACCACAATTTCGCAATCCGCTCAAAACCACAATACAATATCGTATCTATAATTTATTGTTAATACAAATATGTGGTCATAAAAAAGGGTTGAGAGAGGCCAAAGAAATTCCAACCATGAAATCGACAGCACTTCAGAATTCCGGGGAAACAGGGATCGCCGCCAAAGAAATTGTGAAAGGAGCAAACTTCCTGCTTGATGCCACCGTCCTGTCGCTTAAAGATTCGAATTTAACTGGAGATTCCCTTATGAAAATATGTTGTATTGGCGCTGGATATGTCGGCGGCCCCACCATGGCCATGATTGCTCATAAATGTCCGGATATCGACGTTCATGTCGTGGATATCAACCCTGAGCGCATCGCCGCATGGAATTCGGATGAGCTCCCCATTTTCGAACCCGGTCTGCAGGAGGTCGTCGAAGCCAATCGGGACCGCAATCTGTTTTTCTCCACCGAAGTCGATGCCCACATCAAAGATTCCGACATCATTTTCATCTCGGTGAATACGCCCACCAAAGTATACGGAGTGGGCAAAGGCAAAGCCGCTGATCTGAAATTTGTCGAGTTGTGTGCCCGCCGGATCGCGGAAGTGGCTGTCGGAGAGAAAATCATCGTCGAAAAATCCACACTGCCGGTCCGCACCGCGGAAACCATTAAACGCATTTTAGCCAACTCCCCGCACAAAGCCACCTTTCATGTCCTCTCCAATCCCGAGTTTTTGGCGGAAGGAACCGCAGTTGAAGATTTGGAGAACCCGGACCGGGTCCTGATCGGTGGAGAATCCAAAGAAGCCATTCAAAAATTGGTCGATGTCTACGCCAACTGGGTGGACCGCGACAATATTCTCACCACCAATCTCTGGTCTTCAGAACTATCTAAATTGGCCGCCAACGCCTTTCTCGCGCAGCGGATCAGCTCCATCAATGCCATGTCCGCCCTCTGCGAGGCCACCCAGGCGGATGTGGACGAAGTCGCTCACGCCATCGGTCAGGACAGCCGCATCGGACCTAAATTTCTGAAATCATCCGTTGGTTTCGGCGGATCCTGCTTTCAAAAAGACATTTTGAACCTGGTGTACCTGTGCGAATTCTACGGACTCAAAGAAGTCGCGGAATACTGGGAACAAGTGGTCAAAATGAATGACTACCAGAAAGAACGTTTTGCCCGGAATATGATTCGCACCATGTTCAATACCGTTTCCGGTAAACGCATCGCCATCTGGGGATGGGCCTTCAAAAAAGATACCAATGACACCCGGGAATCCGCGGCGATTTACGTCTGCCGTGACCTCCTGGTCGAACAGGCGACCCTCGCTGTTTACGACCCCAAAGTCACTGCCAAACAAATCAGGCAGGACCTCGAATACGTATTTAAACAGGATAATGGTGAAATCAGCGAACGCGATAAAGAGCTGATCGAAAACAATATTATCATCTGTGACTCCGCCTTTGAGGCCGCCACCCAGGCCCATGGCGTGGCCGTAATGACCGAGTGGGACGAATTCAAAGACCTCGAGCCAGCCGATCTGTTTGACATTGTGTTTAAGCCCGCCTTCATCTTCGACGGACGCAACCTGCTGGATCACAAAAAATATATCGATACCGGTTTTGAAGTCTACGCCATCGGCAAAGGCTTGTTAGAAGAGTAACGCAGGCACTTGTCTGCCGCAGGCATGATTCCTGCCTGCAGGAAAACAGGCCTTCAGGCAAAATGTCTGAGGGCTCCATTTTACCTATAAAATGAAGTTGTCCTCAAAAATCCGGAATGGTATCCCGAATTATCAAGGTAAAATGCTTTGTGGACAGACTCTTCACCAGAACAAATGTAAACTGATGCCAACAACCCCCAAACCTATTCAATTTGCCCTCACAGGATACGGTCGGGTAGCCCCCACCCATAAAAATGCCATCAACGCGCTGGGAAATGACGCCAAACTTGCCACCATTTGTGATTCGAATCCCGAGAACTTACAAAAAGGGATCGAGGCCTCCGGCGCCAAAGGATATGCCTCCCTCGAGGAGATGCTTCAAGATCCGAATGTGGACGTGGTCAGCATCTGCACCCCTTCCGGCCTCCACGCTGCACATGGCAAAACAGCCGCCCGGGCCGGAAAACACGTCTTGGTCGAAAAACCGATGGATGTTTCTATCGAGGCTGCTCAGTCCCTGATTGACTGCTGCAAAGCAGAAGGGGTTGAACTCTTCTGCGTGTTCCAAAACCGCCTCAACACCACCCTCAAGTTACTCAAAGCGGCGATCGATGCCGGACGTTTCGGAAAAATCTACGCCATCAACAGCACCGTGATCTGGAAGCGGGGACAAGAATACTACGATGCCGATGCCTGGCGCGGCACCAAAGCGATGGATGGCGGGGCGTACCTCAATCAAGGCATTCACTTTGTCGATGCCATGCGCTTCCTTTGCGGAGAAGTGGTCGAAATCAAATCGATGCTGGGCACCCTGGCCCGGGATATCGAAAGTGAAGACACCGGCTCCGCACTCCTCCGTTTTGAAAATGGCACCTTGGGCAACATTTTCGTCACCATGCTCGGACAAAAAGATCAGGAGGGCTCCATCACCATACTGGGAGAAAAAGGCACCGTCTGCATTTCCGGAAACGCCATGAACCGCATCGAACAATGGGATTTTGAAGAAGCCGACCCCGAACAGGACACCCTCGCCCATAACGCGGACTACCACACCAAAAGCGTTTACGGATTCGGTCACCAAGCCTACTACCGCCAAGTCGCCGACTACCTCCTGGGCAAAGGCCCCCATCCCACCGGCGGCGCTGACGGCATCAAAAGCCTGGGATTAATTCGGGAAATTTACGATCAAGGCCACTCATAAAATGAGTGACAAACCCTTTTTAATTGTTGGGGCCGGATTTTCAGGAGCCGTCTTGGCCCGGGAACTCGCAATCGCAGGCTACACTGTAAACGTCATCGATCAGCGTGACCATATTGCGGGAAACTGTCATACCCAGCGCGACCCGTCCACCGGTGTGATGGTACATCAGTACGGTCCGCACATTTTTAATACCAGCAATCAGGAAGTATGGGATTACATCAATCAATTTGGTAAAATCCTCCCTTTCATCAACCGGGTGAAAGCATCCATAGATCAAGGTGTCTTCTCGCTTCCGATTAATCTGCATACCATCAATCAATTTTTTGACAAAAAACTGACCCCCTCAGAAGCCGGGACATTTGTCGAAACCTTGGCAGACCTGTCGATTTCAGATCCTCAAAACTTTGAGGAACAGGCCCTCCGCTTTATGGGTCGGGAACTTTATGAGGCTTTTTTCTACGGATATACCAAAAAACAATGGGGCGTGGAACCCAGCGAATTACCCGCATCCATTTTAAAAAGGCTTCCCATACGTTTCAATTACGACGACAATTACTACAACAAAAAATATCAGGGGATTCCGGAACAGGGTTACAGCGCCATTATGGGTAATATCCTGAATCACCCCAACATTTCAGTTGAACTGGGGCGCACATATACCGCGCAAATGGCCCATGCCCATGCCCACGTCTTTTACACCGGCCCCATTGATCAATTTTTCGAATACCGTGAAGGAAAACTGGGCTACCGAACCGTTTACTGGGAAAAAGAAGAAGGAGAAGGTGATCTGCAGGGGAACGCCGTGATCAATTATCCCGATGAGAAAGTCCCCTACACCCGCAAACATGAACACAAACACTTTGCCCCTTGGGAAACTCACAAAAAATCTGTGTTGTTCACAGAATACAGCAAAGAAACCGAAAGCGGAGACATCCCCTATTACCCCAAACGTTTAGAACAAGATAAGCAGGTTCTGGACAAATACATCGAACTCGCCCAACAACAAAACCGGGTCTCCTTCCTCGGCAGACTCGCCACCTACCGTTATATGGACATGGAAAAAGTTATCGCCGAGGCCCTTGCATTCAGCCGCGCCACAGTAAAAGCCCAAAAAACAGGTGAAAGACTCCCCACCTTCCCGGAAATCACCTAAGCCCGCAATTCCCCCAAAATTTATTTGCCAAAGTCCGGCTTTAATCTGCCACGGACCACCAGGCGATCATACACGGCGGTGGTGCCTTTCGAT
Source organism: Kiritimatiellaeota bacterium B1221 (assembly GCA_029269125.1). Taxonomy (GTDB): domain Bacteria; phylum Verrucomicrobiota; class Kiritimatiellia; order SS1-B-03-39; family UBA6053; genus UBA6053. Next base: position 64,753 of record JARHXX010000010.1, read on the forward strand.
CCCCATGATTTGGGATAGAAACCGGGATTGATCAGGGAGGGGTCAGTATCAACCTCCACTTCATCATCACGCCTTCCCGCTTTTACCGCAAACTCGATTTTCTTACCCGACCGATGAAAAGACAGGGTCGCAGGATATTCCAGCGGCACTTGTAATGGTTTTGCACGCGCATGCGCTTTATCAGGGGTCCACCCTTCCGCGGTAAAACTCGAAGTGACCGAAAGAGGGCCTAACCCGAAGGTTTTCGCACCAAAATCACTTATTCCAATCGCAACATGAAAATCGGATACGGCTTCTAAACTCAACAAGTCCACCTGAAATTTTACATCTTCCGCCTCCAAATAAGGGATGACCAAATACGGACAATTTATTTGGGGGTGACTAAAAGACCAATCAGAGTGAGGCGGTGTGGTGATTACAAGAGTACCCTTTTCAATTTTAAAATGATCTTCTTGCTTCATCAGGAAATCCTGTAGTTGATCTTTCGATTCGAAATCATACGCCACTTCGATTTCCCGGGTAACAGGATTAAAGGTTTTCACATTCCCTTTGAGAAGTTTTTGCGCATGGGCAAAAGTGAAACCTTGCGGACCCTGATTTTGGGCAGGCGGCGGTTTCAGTTCAGATGAGGATTGAATCGCCCGGGCCACTTCAGGATCGGCACGCTGATCTGCCCGGAGAATCTGCACATTTTTCGCGCCCTCAATATTCCCTTCTTTGAGGAGAGAACGTTGGTGCAGCACCAGTGCCTGATCCAACTGCTTATACAAAGCCAATAAATCCCGGTCCTGCTCCATATCCACTTCTGCCAATTTCCGCACCAGAACCTTTTGAAGATTTTCCAAAGGTGCATAGCTGGAAAGTTTTTCAGGAGCGACCATGGAAAGATCACTACGTTTAATCTCCGCCTCCACTAAGATGTAGTTCTCAAAATCACCAGCCGCCCGCGCCTGCTCCTCCAGTGAAGCCAAAGCTTCATGGTACAAGTTTTTAAGCTTCACCAAGCTTAATTCTTTCTGAACCACCAAAACCTCACGTCGTTTTGCATAGGCGTCCAGGATTTCCCCGCTTCGGGGATCCGGAAACGCCTGCCCGAAAAGGGCCAGAGAACAAATACTCGAAAACAGATACATAAAAACGGTGTATTTCACCCGAAAATTTTGCTTGAGAGAGCCCGCGTTGTCAACAAACACTTATTTTGATTTTAGAGAACCTTTTTCCACACACCCATTTTGCTCGCACTAAAGACCAGTGAAAACTAAAGGATAAATTCATTCTATTTATTCAGCTACAAGGCTACAGGAAGATTCGATTGAAGATCACCATTATCACCCCCCATTTTAAATCCGAAAGTTTTCTAGCAGGTTGCCTCAAAAGTGTCGCGGTCCAGGCTTCTGATTTACATAAACTCGGTGTTTCATTGCATCACCATGTCCAGGACGGAAACTCAGGGGAGAAGGTAATCAAACTTTTAGAATCCCACCGTGAAGAAACAGCTCACCTTCCCTCCTATCAATTCAGCTACACATCGGAAAAAGATCAGGGGATGTACGATGCGTTAAACCGGGCATTTTCCGTGACCTCCGGTCAACTGATTGGACATTTGAACTCGGATGAACAATATCAACCCGGTGCCCTGGCAAAAGTTTGGACCTGGTTTGAAAACAACCCCGGAATAGAAGTGCTTTTTGGTGCAGTCGTGGTCACCCGGGGAGACGGGAGCTATCTATGCTCACGCCCGCCCCTGATTCCACAACAACTGCACACCCGGATCTGCCATCTCTGTACTTTTACCGCCGCCATGTTCTTCCGCCGTTCCGCCATCGAAAAACTGGACTGCTATTTCAACACCCGTTTTCAATGTGCCGGAGATGCCGACCTCATTCTTAGAATGCTGGCGGCAAAGACGAACATGGGAACCACACCTGACACGCTGTCCCTCTTTATTGACCATGGACAAAATCTGGCGTTAAGCCCCCAGGCGGCTGTCGAACAAAAACAGCTGGCCGCGGTCTATGGATCTAAGGCCGCCCTTCTGCGTCCCCTGATTTCTATGGTCCACCGACTTCGAAAATTCATGCACGGTGCATATCGCTCAGAAAATCAAATATATAAATTCACTTCACCCGTAGGTGTCGTCAAAGAGTTTTCTGTTCGCACTACTTCCGTTTGGAAGCGATAACCCCCTCCATCTAAAGTATCCTTTACTGCGAAAGAATCTCCGCACTTACAAGCAGAGGTTTTCCAATTCCCTTTTGCCCTTCAAATAATAAGGTGCGATATGGAGCAGGCCCATCGGATTTCTCTTCAACATCTGAAAAATCAGGAAAGCCATCGAGCTCAGTTCACGGTTTCGGTAAGCTTCCAACACTTCACGGTACCCAACATAATGCAAAAATGTTTTCGTATCAGGAAGAATACCCTGTCCTGCAAGAAAAACATATACTCGACTCCACACATCACGAAGTTGCATCGGTAGAGGCTTTCCCGAACCCCTCAGCTCATGATAAGTTTTTAATTGGGAGAACAGTATTTTATCCTCTTTGAAATCATCTGCAAACGTCTCCAGAGCCTGTAAATGAAATTCCTTTTGCTCCTTTTGCTTCGCAGTAGAGGCCTGCCCGGGATGTTTTCGGTATCCGAGCAGGTACATGGGAAGGTTTACACAATTCCCCGAATGGATAAGGCGAATCATTAAATCGTAGTCCTGTGCAAAACGATACTCTTCACAATACGGTCCCTCAAGTGTTTCCAACGCGGATCGCCTTACCATAATGGAGGGATGAATAATCGGGTTTCGAAAGTAATGCTCAAAGCATATTTGAGCCGGCCTCACCGGTAATTGCAATTTCCCGGTCTCTTCACCCTGCAGATTAATTAATTTAACCCATGACCCCACTAAAATTGTATCAGGATGACCCTGAAGAAATTCCACCTGTTTCTCAAAACGGGTTTTAAAAGAAATATCATCCCCATCCATCCTGGCGATAAGCTTCCCGCGAGATGCCTTGAACAGCGTATTCAGGCTGGATGGTAATCCCTGCCTTTTTGCTGAGGTAAATATTTTGATACGGGGATCCTCGAATGTATTCAGGATTTCAGAGAGCTCTTCCGAAGAACCATCGTTCATGATCAGCAGCTCAAATGATGAATACGTCTGATTCAATATACTGGATACAGCTTCAGCCAAATATTCACCCCGCCCTGCAACAGACAATAATACCGAAATATGGGGCTCTACAGCATTCATTTTCTTAATGATAAAATGATTCGGTGTTTCAGCAAACCCAATGCATTTTTTAACAAATACTTATTCTGGGAAAAGCGCAGAAGTTTCAGAGAAACCTTCCACCAGTCCTGAGGGATATACCCCATTTTCATCGACTCTCTTGCATAATCACACTCCATCAACAATGCTGCCGATTTTGTAATTTTCTGCGGGATGACATACGTATTAGCCGGTTTAGCCCGACACCCAAATTTTTCGGTATACGTATGGAGAACTTCCGCATAGAGTGGAGAAAGACCTTCGGCACAAGTTTTAAGAGTGAGACGGTCTAGAACACGTTTCACTCCCTCCCAATATATCGGACACTTAGAACCACTGGTTTCAAAATAATCGATTGTTTGCCCAACAAGTTCCTCTGCGGAATCAGTCTCAAGTAACCGACAAACCGGTGGATTCAACAAATGGTCGGGTATCATTCCCACTCGGGTCGTAATCAGAAAAACACCAGAAGCCAGTGCTTCAAAAGCCGGCATGGGCCCACCTTCTATTTTTGAGGTCACCCAAAATATATCCAGGGTGCGGAGAATCTCCGCGTACTTATGAACATCTGGTTCATAAGGAAAATAATCTATACGAACCCCCTTCTTCCGTAAATCCTGAACACTTGCATCCCATCCTTTACCTATCAGTACAAACCGAACGTCTTTTCTTTGCTTTGAAAGAACGCAGGCCGAGTCGGTAAAGAGAGCAATCCCCTTGCGGCCGTTCACATCACTCCCTCGGTTGGCACAGTACCCAATCAATAAATCTTTTTCTAAAGAAAATCCATATTTCGCCCGCAACTGTAGTTTTTCATCCGTCGATGCCGGTGGATGAAATATTTCCACATCCACACCAATCGGTCTCAACTTCCGTTTAAAAGGCGGCAGAACTTCCGGATCAAAAAAATCGTGCCACTGTTTAGACATAAAGTGAACTTGATCACTAGATTTCACAAATAGAGGCTCCCTCCCCTCCACAATATGATACACCGCACTTACAACAGGAATGTGACCGTATACCGTTTTACAATTTCTTGATGCCGCCCATGGACAAAAGAAGTGGATCAAATCATAATCCTGCAAAAAAGAATCGATATCCGTATGCGTTAACACCCATTCAAATTCTACCCGCCCCATCAAAGTGAAATTCACTTCCGGATTATGGTGGCGACAGGCATCTGCTAGCTGGAAGAGTATCCAATAGGGATGGTCATATACGCCCAAGCATTTCATTATGATTCTTTACAAGATATGACCAACAAGGTGGAGCTGTAAAACGAACGGCTCACTGTAGAGAACAAACGATAAAGCACTTTTTTAAAAAATGACGGAAGATCTGTTGACTCCCAATAACACCGGCATAAATCCAATTTAAAAACAGGATGCTGTGCAAGAACTTTACACCCCTCTTGTTCAGCAAATTCCTTGAAGGATTCGGCGGTCCAAAAATTCACGTGAGTTTGATCAATCCAATGGCGGGGTGCAAAAGAATATGTTTTTAACGCATCTTCTTCAAAACAATTTGGCACTGACACCAGTAAGGTACGCCCGGTTACCCTCTTTAACTCTCTCAGCATTTCTCCGGGATTGTGGCAATGCTCCAAAACTTCAAACGCATAGGAGACATCAAATGTATTGTCCTCTGCGGGGATGGTATTCCCATCGCAGGTTTGAAACTTACTTTTTTCAGCACAGTTCTCCCAGCCCGGATAATCAAATAAATCCATGCCAACGCAGTGCAGATTCTTCTGTTGAGCAAGAGCATGCACATAAGCCCCTTGACCGCATCCATAATCCAGCACCCTGTCTTCAGATTGAAGATTTTGCAGCAAAAGTTCCCATCGCTCCGGGTTAATACCCAGTCCCCAACTGGAAACTGTTTTTTCTATAGAAGTCGCTTTCATGATTTAGAACCTTTCACCCTTAAATACTGACTCACGTACGCACGCTCTTGGTTATCAAGTACAATAATCCAAGTATAACATGCAAACACAGCCGTAAAGATAAACGCATGCATAACCAATTGGATCAAAGATGTACACTGCAAGTTTTTGTTGAGAACTTTCCACATACCCCAGGCCAAAGGAAACCAAGCCAGTAAAGACCACACCGGTGATATGACGTCCCAAAAGGACAACCGGGCATTATGGATTGCCAAAAAGGTGTTTATCCAGTTAGCCATCACCATACAACCCACCGTAGCTAAACAAATTCCCCAGAGCCCCATATCCAGTTTTTCACCTAACCAGATACTTAAAGGAATGTTGAGCAACGCGAAGAATGAAACAATTCGTACCGGCCATTTGATTTCTCTCAATCCCATATTCACGCCATGCAGTATCCGGGCTGGAGCGCAAACCATTACGGACACCATTAGCAATTTCAGTAAAGGGGTAGATGTACCCACAAACTCTTCACCGAGCCAGGTCCTGAAAAAGGATTCAGCATACAGAAACAAAAAACAGGCAGGGAGCAGTGAGATAATAAGCACATACTTCACACCACTACGGATAATTTTCGACAGCTCCACATGTTCCGATAAAGGAAATTTACTTAAAATGGCCGGCATCATTCCCGAGGAGACCCCCACTACCATCATCCGAATAAAATTATCCCAACGTTGCGCCACCCGGTAATAGGTAATATCCGCCTCACCCAATGAAGGAATCAGCGCAATAATAATGGAATCCGCAGCATAAAAAACAAGTGAAGCCATGGTCGCAATGGTAATCTGCGATGAAAAAGCAGTAATGGTTTTAGCTGTTTTAACCGAAAAGTCATTTACAGAAAACTGTGATACAGAGGAACCATGCACACCTAAAAAGTATACTGTACTTCCTGCCAAACCCAAAAGCCGATGATACCCAAAACAAATCCCCAGCAGTAATAATCCCGCGGTCCATTCACGCATCACAATAAACAACACGAGACTCAGGCAAATATTCGTAATAAATATCCCCCAGGTCAAAATATACACTCTCCCTGAAATAAGAATCATGGCCTCCCAAGGAGCAAGTAGAAGCATCAGAATTTGCGCCGTGGCCAGAATCACAAACAAGTGCCGCCCAGCAATCAAATACTCAGGTGAAATTAAATCATCTAAAACAATGGCATAAACCATATATAAGAGCACCCCAGCAACCAGCGCAAATGCCATCGAAAGCACGACCGAGGTTCCCAGAATTTGCTTTTGTGCATTCGCAGAGCCTCCCGGAAATGAGCAGATACCTTCACGTTGCAAAGCCGAGATAAAAGACTGTCCAAAATTCAGACTTATCATTGTCACCTGAAGACAAAGTGCAAGCACTCCGAATAACGGGGCACCAAAGGTATAAATTACCAAAGGAGTGATAAAAAAACTTACGCCACTCAGAAAAAACTGACTGAACAAATTTGCGAAAGTGTTTTTAACCGAAAAGCTAAGACTTGCTGGAGAAACCGCTTTGCTCATCCTGCCGGATCCCTTTCACATTTTATCCATTTCACGGGGAAAGCTCCGACCAAAAATTTTTGGATGGAAAAAAGAGAATCGATAAGTTCAGGAGAATTCTCATCCAGGAAGGTACCGGGACCTTCAAGGTGTTTAACCGACAAGCATGGGTGGCCAGAAATCATAGGAACATGGTAATAGAACCTTCTGGTAAAGAAACCAATATATTTTAAAATCAAAGCGGTGTAACAATCGCAACGTTTGATTTAAGAAGATGGTTGAAAATACCCGCATTTTTACTACAAAATTCAAATGAGAATATTAGTAACCGGTGGCTTCGGTTTTATAGGCAGCCATTTAGTGGAATTTTTCCACCAGAGTCATCACGTCAGAGTCCTCGATAACCTCCGAACCGGCTCTCTCCATAATTTGGAGGGAATTAACTTCGAATGGATTGAAGGGTCTATTTGTGATACCCAAGCCCTAAAAGAAGCCATGAAGGGTGTCGATTTGGTTTTTCATATGGCCGCATTTGTCAGTGTGCCCCAATCGATGTTTGAACCTGACATTTGTTCGGAGATAAACACAAAAGGCACCTTAAATGTCTTAAATGCCGCCAAAGAAGCAGGTGTAAAGAAACTTGTTTTTGCAAGTACGGCTGCGGTTTTCGGGGATGCCGGTCTTTCGGCACTGAAAGAAGATATGCGGCTAAATCCGAGAAGCCCTTATGCCGTTTCCAAGTTAGGCGGCGAATTCCATTGTGAAATTTGGCGTCGTGAAGGGTGGTTAAATACCGTTTGTTGCCGCTTTTTTAACGTATTTGGCGAAAGGCAAAACCCCTCCAGCCAGTATGGGGCCGTCATTCCGAGTTTTATGAAGGCCGCCATGAACCATGAACCCGTTGTCATCCATGGAGACGGGCAACAAACCCGGGATTTTGTTTATGTGAAAGATGTCGTTGATGTCATGGCACGCTTCGGACTTTCCCCGGATTATCACGGCGTTTACAATGTTGGATACGGTAAAGGTATCAGTATTTTGTCACTCGCAGACCGTATTCGTGAAATGCTGGGCTCTCCATCGGAAATTATTCATACCGATTCCCGCCCCGGGGACATCAAGCATTCCGTGGCTTCGAATGATCGCCTGCTTTCCACGGGTTGGACGCCCACTTTTGGCTTTGATGAAGGCTTAAACAGAATGCTCGAAGCAATAACTCAACCCAACGGATAACTTCTACTTTCCCTGGGAAGATTTCTGCAGAGCAATACGGAGAACTCCTACTGACTTCTCCCAGTTGTTGCTTTCGATCAGCCCTTTTGCCTTTTCATGAATTTCTTCTTCCCTGAGTGACAGAACTTGCCTCAGTGTTTGATCGAAACTCTCTGTTTCTCCATCCCAAGCTCCCGGAGCCTCTTCCCCCAGGATCTCCTGCAAGGAATGGGCACTTCGAAAGCATACGGGTGCACCCCGGCTGTAGGCTTCCAGTACTGGAAGGCCAAACCCTTCCATATCCGGAATCAGTATCAGGGCTCTTACCTGCCCATACAAGTCCGAGAGTTCCTGATCGCTCAATCGGCCCACCCGCTCCACACCGTGCAGGGCACTGTCCGGCCATTCGGCATTTCCTGTCAAATACAAGGGTTCCTCAAATCCGGTTTCTTTTCGAAAATGCTGAAAAAGTTCCAGCGCCTCCCCGGTCCTTTTATGGGGATGGGAAGAGCCTAAAAGTAAAAGTCCCTTGCGATCACACCGGGGCAAATAAGGTTGAGCCGGTGGCAAGGGATCTCCCAGTGGCATAATCTCTATCTCCCGTTTCACCTGATATCGGCGGAGCAACTCCGATCTGCTAAATTTGGATATGGTAAACAGCTGATCTGCACGCCGCAGGGTTCTGCGCGTACATTGTTGAAAATATCGAATTTTTAAGGGGGGGATGACACCCGGATACCTCTCTGCATAATGATCATTCATGCAGTCATACAACACAGCTTGAACATGAACCCTGCCGGGTAGCCAAATTGGGATCCACCCTTTTGGAAATAAGGCCGCATTCACCTTCATTTTTAAACAGAAAAACGGACACCACACATGGTCCAACCAAAGGCGCTTGCCACTGACTTCCACCACCTGCATCCAATCCGGCAAATCATCGGGAATCATGCGGGTCCGGTTTTCAGGATTTACAGATACAACAATGTTCCAGCCCGTATCCGGTTCGGAAGCCAGTCCCTCAATCAATTTGGCCGTAAAATGATAACCACCGGGCGTGGCCGTGGTCACCCAGTCCTGATCCGCGGCATAGAAGTGTAAAAGTGGGCGGGTGGTATCGGGAAAGCAAATGCTATTGTGGGGCACCTTCATGAGATTTAAACAGTATCCCTAAGTTTTTTAGCAGGGTTCCCCCCCCATATTTCTCCTTCCGGAACATCCCGTGTCACCACGGACCCCGCGGCAATGATACTTCTCCGTCCAATATGTACCCCTTTCAGGATTAGGCTGTTCACCCCGATAAATACATCATCTTCAATCACAATGGCTTTGCTTTGTATGACGCCGGAGTCAGCGTCCGTTCTGCGGGCCTGCCAATCAAGTGAATGAAAATCATGGTCCAGTATTTTAACATTGGCTCCAACTTTCACAAAGGCACCCAAACAGATTGATTCACGGGAAGACAAAACACAGGCAGACAACCCGCAACCCTCTCCGATTTCAATCTCCCCCTCCCCCAGCGTTTCCAACACTACCGGTGACGCCAAACCGATCCGATTGCTCCGTTGGGACGAGGCGAAATACACCGCGTTTCCAATGCGGATAGAATGTGCTCGGCGCGCTTTAAACAAACATCTTCCAGTGGAACGGACCCCCCTGCCCGGTCGACAGCCCTGCCAGGTTAACGAAAGCCAGCTGCATCCGGTAGACAGCATCATATTCCCTCTAATTCTAAGAGCATCAGCAAAAGAGGTAAAGAGGTTGAAACATGTACGGCGCATATTTTCCCGAATGTTATTTTTCTTCAGCAGGGTTTGATTGAGCTAAAATCTTATACACCTCAATGCTCGCATCGGCAACCGTTTCCGGGCGGTTCACCTGACTAAACACACGGGCCTTTTCTGAAAACGACTGCCAACGCTCATCATCCGACAGCAACCTAAGCGCTGCGTTGGCAAATTGCTCAATCTCTCCGGGAGGAATTAAATATCCGGATTCGCCATCCACGAACATGGAAGAAACACCCCCCACATCAAACGCCACGCAAGGCGTTCCCGAGCAAAGGGCTTCCGCCAGAACATTGGGACTGTTTTCGCATTTTGAAGTCATGGCATATACCCGGCTTTGTGCCTGTAGTTTTGCAATTTCTTCCGCAACCAACCAGCCATGAAAATTTATGAAGCTTTCCAATCCCAAATCCTGGACTCTCTTTCGTATTTGGGAAAAGGCCGCATCCGATCCGCCTCCCACCACATCCAAATATACATCAGGATTTTTTTCATGAATGCGCGCAAAAGCCTCCAAACAAATTCCGATGCCTTTTGCCTCCCCGTATCCACCCACAAACAACATGCGGGGTTCCGGTACTTGCCGCTCGGACTGGAAGAATATCGGTCCCATCGCTTCCGCAACATGAAAAATGCGTGCGGAGGGGTTTACTTCATGAACAAACCCCTTGTCGAAATGGGTCCTGCACATAAAGTTTTGGCCCTTTTCAATACACTCCCGCTCTCTCGGAGCCGTGAGCTGAAATCGAAGACAGGGAGAAACCTCCAAAATCCGCGAAATGACCCCCTGAACCGAAACCACTGAAACAAAAGGACTTTCAACTGCAGACAGCCCATAGGCTTCTTCTGTACCATGGCCATGAACGATATCGGGCTGAAGCTCTGCCAATTTACGCGCCAAACACTTGCGGCCCGACTTAAAACCCGTTCGTGCATTTAGCTGACTCAATGCATCCCAACTCCAAGTCGTAAAGGGTATGCCGTGTCTTAGAACATGGTAGATAACCCCGTCTTGTTTCACCTGTTGGTCCCGAGTTACCAAGGCCGATAGAGTTACAACGTGCAATTCTATGTCCCGCCGGCTGCCAAGCACCTTGGTCAAATTGACCAGCCAACTTCCCGGGTGCCCTTTATATGGAGCTGACAATTTCAACCCAGCAGCTTCTAAAGGTTTGAGTGGATAAGGACATAGCCACACGACTCTCAATGGCTTGTTCATGCACTCACCAATTTAGGACTTTTCACCTTCAACTGCGCTTCTTCACTTTCTACAGGTTCAATCCTATTGGATCCGCTACGATAGATAGCTTCCAAAAATGCCATACGAATGAAAAGGTTGGAAATGTCAGATGTCACACTTCCAAACAAACTACAGAAAATAATCCCACGTACGATAATATCCAAAGTGAATACAAAATGAATTCGTTTTAAGAACAGATCCTCCCATTCTCCGGAACGTTGCCTTTTAATGGAGAGGTAAACCGAATACCATAAAGCCAGTAAACCGAAAAAAAGCCCGGGAATCCCAGTACAAATCAATAACTCCAAAGGACCATTGTGATAATTCGAAGTTACAATTGCCCAATAATAAGGCATCTCAATATATCTAAGTGGGTCGACCACCTCCACGGCCCCTGGCGGGTATGTATATCCTTTTCCGACTAGCAGATGTGAAGGAATTTCTGCCATCGCATCCTTCCACATATTTAGACGCCATTCTGTAGAGTAGGAGGCATCCATTGCAACAACTGGATCAATTTTCACACCTGGAAGAAATGAAATCATGCGTTGAGCACTTGAAGGCAGCGAAGGCCCAAGAATGTAGGCGAATGATACGCCACTAAAGCCAAAAATTGAAATGAGAGTGAAAAACAACAGCTTCTTTCTTTTTTGGTACGCAAAAACAAAAAGATATAGAAAAATAAGGAGCAGTCCCCCCACGAATGTCAAACGATGCCCGGTTAACGCCCGTAAGATAAAAGAGAGCAAAATCAGAGCCAAGCACAATAATTTCGCAGCCCCAGTCCGATTTTTTTTAATCAAGGCAACATATAAAATTGCAACCGCTGCCGAAGAAGCGGATTGTAATCTGACCAACGAATCTCCCGCTTGATTTGCATAAAATGCAGAGACAGTCGCATTCGTTAGCTGAATGAAATAGTACTGAAACGTAATCACCCCACGGCTTGCAATCGCCAGGAATTCGGAAATACTCGGAATAAAGGCTAGGGCCAACATCCAATAGGTTGCATGACGTAGCTGTTTCGAGGAAAGCGTGATAAAAGAACTATTCAGCAGGAATAATCCATTTAAGAAAAGTGGCACATAACGAAACCCACCCCAATTTTCGTCTCCTAAAACTCGAAATCCGGTTCCCCGAATGGCCATGGTGAGGACCAAAATACCCAAAAACAGTAACACCAGCTTTTGTAGATAATAATCCATCGTCCGCTTTTGCTTATGAATGAACATGCCGGCAAATGTGATGGTGATAAAAACGACTTCTAAAATTTCATATAGCTTAAGTTGCTCTGGCGTTCCGGGAATCCTTAGACCACTGAGTTGCAACGCGAAAATCCAAATCATCAAGATATCCGGACGGTTCATCCAAAAGATGAGAAAAAAGGGGGCGGGTATCAAAGCCAGCAAAAGAAACGGATTTCTTGGCAGGAAGAAATATATCAGGGCACAGGCAAACAAGGCCCCTAAAATAAAAGTAACAGCACTACGAAACATGGTCTGCCCCTCCTTCAAAAATTAGGAATAGAATCATACTGAAATCAAAACCAGTTAGCATGATTGAATTGAACAGCAGATTTTATATTACTTGGATTGGTCACAGTGGTAGGATAAGTGTTTTTTATGCAGGCAGCTTCTTTCGATCTTATTTCTATACCCGTTTGCCCTTTGAATCTCCAGCAGGGATTGCAAAGGATTCTTGGAATGGCCTCTGAAGGAAAAAAGGGCTATGTCATATTTAGAGACGTCCATGGGGTTGTTCGCTGTCAGGATGACCCTGAATTCCTACGCGTTCACCAGGAAGCCACCTTGGTCTGCCCCGATGGTATGCCTCTGGTTTGGATTGGGAAACGGCGTGGATACAAAGAAATGGGACGGGTTTACGGGCCGGATATGATGCGGGAGCTGATGAATGCCACCCGGGACGGGTCTGCCACCCATTATTTATATGGCGGGAAAGAGGGCGTGGCTGAACAGTTAAAAACCTCGCTGGAATCCCAATACCCGGGGGTGAAGATTGTCGGCACTTGCTGTCCTCCCTTTGCTCCGCTCTCCCCGGAAAAAGTAGCTGAACTTCAAACTACCCTTTCCGAACTTAAACCTGATTTTTTCTGGGTGGGTCTCAGCACCCCCAAACAGGAATTCTTCATGAATGAATATTTGCCGAAATTGGAGACCACCGTGATGCTGGGTGTGGGAGCCGCGTTTGATTATCTTTCCGGCGCCGTCAAAGAACCGCCGACATGGATCCAGCGTTCTGGATTCCAATGGCTTTACCGGATCTGCAGTGAACCTCGCCGGCTTTTCGGCCGTTATCTGAACACTGTTCCCCGCTTTCTTTGGCTGCTTTCTAAAGAAAGTCTCCAAAAAAAGTCGTGATATCTCTAGCGCTCAAGTTTTAAACCCGGTTTCCAGACGGTGAAAGCCGGCATGACTTGAATTATATCGTACCCTTGTTTCTTCAGATAATCCGAAAGGATTCTATCAGCGTCATAAATATCCGGTTTTGACAACAAAACCACTCCCGGAAGCGGATGCACTTCCAAATCTGACCATGCAGAAGCATCCAAGATACGAACAAGATCATCCACTCCGTAATACTCTGCAGCCGCGGCATCCGCCCCCCACCAGATTTCCTGGCCGCGGGAGGAAGAATTTTTGACGATTTCCGCAGCTTCCCGATAAGCATCTTTTAAATGCCGCTCCGCAAAGCGCCCACTCAATGCGGATCCGAAACTCGCAAGCAACAGCAGACACGGAACCCACGCCCTCTTTTGAATCCAGAGTCGTGAGGCCATTCCGGCAAAAATGCAGAGGACAAAAGGAAACAAGGGCATAAAATGCCGACCCAATAATCGAAACTCCCCCACTACGCCCACACCGAGCATGGTGAGGGCTCCCAGAAAACAGGCGAGCATGACCGGCCGCTGTTCTTTCCAGTTTTCAGGCGCTTGTTTGAGATAACTCCAAACCCCCAGCCCCCCAAAAGCCCCCCATATCACCGCATAAAGCCCCAGAGACACTTTGTATTGCGCCAGCGCAGCCACCGCATCATTCCGCAACTGGAGCCGGGAGGGTCCCCAGCCTAAAAATCCAAAATACTCATATCCAGAGAAAATCAGACTTTCTAAAGAGGTTTTGGACGCAGACGAAGCCGCCGCCCCTTTGAGCAGCGTGCTGAAATAATAATACCCCAAGGGAATCAGCAGCCCCAGCGACACTCCGGAAACCCAAAGCATCTTTTTGTTTAGACCCGCATCTTGGTTTTTCCATCCTGCGCCCACGATCCAAAGGTGAGCCAAGCCAAAATAAAACGCAAAAACCACCCCCGTAAGACTGGAGGCACATAATAACAGCAGTCCGATCCAGAATAAAACTGTCCTCAACAACCTATGCCTTTCTTCCCCGCACAACCCGGTCAAGAGAAAGGTCGAGGCCGCAAACTGCAAGGTATAGGGGCGCGCTTCATCCAAATAAAACCAGAGAAATGGAGAGGTGAGCGCAAATAAGATCCACAGCGTTCGAAAACGCTTCTCTCCCGGACCCAGAAAGAGAACCGGGGCAATCGCCATGACCAGGAAAGGGATGTTCAATGCCCGCAATCCCCATTCAGATGAGTCTGCTACTTTTTCCCAGGCCCAGATTATAGCCATGTACCCCGGCATCTGCGCATCGGATCCGGTTTCAGATTGCATCCGGGATATAAAAGAGGTCCAGTCGGGTTGCACCGCCTTGACCGCCGTATTGGCTTCATCAATCCAGAGACTTTGACCGCTAACCGCGACCAGCCCCACACAAACCGCCCATAGCAACCAAAGCAGATATAAACGTTTATTCGGGTCCATTATTTGAGACTTTTCTTTAGCTTCCGTAAATCAAAGAGCATCGAGAATCCCATGTGCATCACATTGAGCAAATCAATACTGTTGCTGCCGCCCTGACGGTCCCGGAAACGGATAGGCACGTACGCCCAGCGCAGCGCCGGATTCCGCTTTAAGACGGAGAGCACCGCAACATTATGAATATCAAACGACGCAGGGATTTTCAGCAACGCCTCTTTCAACGCCTCCCGACGCATCAGGCGGTAAGGCACATTGGGATCCACCAGATCCCGCCCCATTACCAGCGAAGATAACAGTTTGCAAATCTTGGACGTCACCGCCCTGGCAAAACCATCATCACGATGAATCCGCTGCCCGAACACACAATCGGCCTCTTCACGTTTTTCCCAGAATTCTTTAAAATATACCGGGTCACACTGACCATCCGAATCGATTTGTAAAATCCACTCCACTTTTTCAGCCGCCACACAGGCATCATAACCCAGACGGCAACTTCGCCCGTGCCCCGAATTCGGTTTGTCCACCACCACCAAATGCGCCGCATCCTCTTTTTCGAGTCTTTTTAATACGTCCCCGGTCCCGTCCTTTGATCCGTCATTCAGCAACAACAATTGATAAGAAAGCCCCAGGGCTTCAAAGCAACTGCGCCATTCCGAAACCACGGATGCAATCATTTCTTCTTCATTATAAATAGGCATCACCACGACCAGGGAGGCAATCAAACTCTCAGACACTTCGCGGGGATAGTATGATACGTACATAAACCATTCATAACAAAGCAATAGGCAAGATCCAACCAGAAGACAGGATTATTCTTCACTTTCCATTCCATTTCCCGCGGTTTTTTCCTGTATAAGCCTTTGACAAACCTGAAAAACGCCCTATAAGGGCCTTTCCGTTTTACGGAAAACGTGTTTTCACTTTTTCCGACGGCAGGAAAATCTTCCACCTTTTAGGTGGGCCGATAGCTCAGTTGGTAGAGCAGAGGCCTTTTAAGCCTTTTGTCCTGGGTTCGAGTCCCAGTCGGCCCACCATTTTTGTGCCCTGAATTCTCACTCTACCTGATCTAAAGAACGGACTCTGGGGATCGGCTTTCCTTCAGCGTCCTGTCCTTTTTCTTTTGCCTCCCCTCTCCTTGCAAACGATTCTCTTGCATTCAATCGTTTGATGACATAGAGTAGCGAGTTGTTTTAAACGTATTCTCGCTGATTCTCCACTCATGGCCACCCTTAAAGACATTGCAAACGAACTGAATTTTTCTGTTCCCCTCATCTCAAAAGTCTTAAGCGGCAATATGGGGACCACGATCTGTAGTGATGAAACGCGTCTCGCGATTTTGGCGAAAGCAAAAGAACTGAATTATCACCCCAACTCCCGCGCCAGAGCCCTGAGTCTGGGACGCTCAGGTACTATCGGGGTGTTTATCCACTCCATCGGCCTCCCGGGATCCGAATCCCTCTATAAACAATTACTGGAGGGGATCACCCAGCAGGCCAATATCGATGTGCTGAGGCTCTGCTTAAGCTTTTATGAAACTGACAGCCAGTTTATGCAGTCTTTTTCCCAAGTGGCCAAAAATGAAATCGACGGACTCATTGTCGCCGGCGTGCATCATCCGAACCTCCAAAAAGTCTATGAAGATCTGAAAAGCAAAGGAACACCCGTGGTCTCTGTCTTTCGCGATGGCACGCCCCATCAAAACGATGTGAATGTCTGTTGCGATGAATTGCAGGTCGGCTACCTTCCCACCCTTCATTTACTGGAAAAAGGCTGCCGCCGTATTGCCCATATTCGCTGTTTAGACAAACGCTATCAGGGGTATCTCAAAGCTCTGGAGGATCACAACATTGCCATTGACCCTGCACTGATTTTTCAGACAGAGTGCGATTTAACCGTTTCGACCGGTAAGCGGGCCGTTCAACAGTGGATAAAACAAGGGATTGAGATAGACGGGCTGGTTGCGGAATCAGATCATCAGGCCTTCGGGGCCATCAATGAATTGCTGCTTCAGGGGAAACGGGTTCCGGAAGATGTGAAGGTGATCGGCGTCGATAATTCCCCCATTTGCGAATTATCCCCCGTCACCATTAGTTCCGTCAAAGCTCCCATGAACTGCATGGGGCGTAAAGCCGTTCAATGCCTCCTCAAACAGATCCATCATCAGGAAGTTTCATCCCACAGCTTCCCCCCCCGTCTGCACCTGCGTGCCTCCTGCTAAAATGGTTTTCGGGTTCACTACAGGTGCAACACAAACAAATTACCTTTAATCAAAGCATTAATCTTTTGATAAAATAATCATTTCACCTTAGATTCACCTTTGCTTATTTTAAATCCGTTGTGAATTCTTTGTCCTTCTTTCATCATACCCGGAGCCCCGTTTGCATTTCCAAACCTTCTTCTTCGCATTTCTCGTGACCCTCAGCACCATTTCCCGCCTCCAGCCCGTCCATGCCGAAACGGTATTTCCGGGTAAAACCTGGGAACAGGCTTCACCCGAATCCCAAGGCCTCGACGCCGAAAAAGTTGAAGCCGCCATGGCACACTTAAAGTCATTGGTGGGGCCTGACGGCATCTCACAAACCCTGATCATCCGCCACGGCCGCATCATTTGGCAGGGTGAGCATACCGACAGCTGGCACAATGTCTTTTCCTGCACAAAGTCGATTTCCTCCATGACCGTAGGCCTCCTCATCGAGGAAGGCATCCTCGAACTGGATACGCCCCTCAGCGAATTTGTCCCCGCATTAAAAGCACAATATCCGGAACTCTCGGCCCGGCATTGCCTGTCCCTCACCTCCGGATACCAAGCGGAAGACCGCAGCTACCCTTTTACCCCGGCTCCCCCTCTGTTTAAAGACGGGGAAAAAATGCGTTACGGGGGAGAAGCCTTGAATATGATGTCCCACGCTCTCAGCCAAGCCAGCGGAACTCCCCTCTCCGAAACCTTTGAGACCCGGATTGCAAAACCGATTGGATTGGGAAGAAAGTGGGACTGGGGAGATTACGGACGTGTGGAAGGCGTAAAAGTGAATAATACCAGCGGCAGTGATTTTAAAGGCGTCCATACCTCCGCCCAAAATCTTGCACGTATCGGACTCCTTCTATTAAACGACGGTTCCTGGGAAGGAAAACAACTGCTTTCCAAAGCCTGGATCGATCAGGCAACCACCCCGCAATCTCCGGCGGACATCCCCCTCCACGACGAAAAGGGTTGGTATAAAACCATTCAAGGCGCCTACGGACTGGGATTCTGGGTCAACGGAATACGTGCGGATGGGAAACGCCTTTGGCCGGATGCACCTGCGCAGACCTATGCCCTGCAAGGAAACCTCAATAACATCTGCTTCGTCATTCCGGAATGGGACATGGTATTTATACGCCTGGGCACCGACAAAGTGATTCCAAACGAGAAATACAATCAGATATTCTCTCTCTTGAAAAAGGCATTCATTCCATAAGCGGCTTCAAGCCGCTGCGCGCACACAAACCTGCATCAACCTTCGTCTTCACCGCGGGTTTGCGCGTATTCCGCTTGGTGATGCTTATACCCCTCAATCGCCTGAATCGCCCGGCTCATCATTCGAAAACGTGCCGCACCCCAAATGCCCACCAAGAGTCCTGATGGAATACAGGCAACACCCAGCCACCAAAACCAATGGGCTTCAGAAAAGTGCATAATGGAAAAGCCTGAAATGATTAACGCAACCGCAGAACGCAGATAAGCAAGCAACGTTCTCTCATTTGCAAGCAGCGTCCGGTCTACAGCAAGCTCATCACGAAGAATCATGTCCTTCCGACTATATTGTGAATAGGGTGTTTTTGTCATAAAAATCTCTTTCGGGGAAGTTGCGCGGCTCCATACCACACCCCTTTCAAATTCAGAGGGAAAAGGCTCTTAAATTTTATCCGAAATCTCCATTCCTCACAATGCCTCCCGGTCATCCTGATCTATAGCCGGGGTCACCGTCAGCACCAGCCGGGACCCGGCTGCAAATAGACCTTTACCCGAAATTCAAAACCCAAAAATCAGTCAGACACGAAAAAGAATTGTGGGATAGAAAACGATAGGCTATGACTCCTCCCATGAAAGATGTTTCCACTCTCGGTATTTCCCCTTCCGACGCCATTCCTTGTGCGGCGGCCTTAAATGCTCTGCTCCAACAAAATCCAGGCAGCTTGTTTTTTCCGGCCGGTACTTATCTGATAGATGAAACCCTGCGCCTTCCCTCCCATACCCACTTAAAACTCGATGACGGGGCCACCCTGAAACTCGCCGACGGGGCCGCCCAGACCGCAAACGATTACCTGCTTTGCAACGCAGATCCCGAAAAAGGCAATGAAGACATCATCCTCGAAGGCGGATGCTTCGATGGCAATCAAATCGGCAATCCCCGCCCCGAAGGATTATTCACCGACGGATACACCGGGGCCATGATTCATTTTGAAAATGTGCGCGGACTCAAACTCCTCAATTTATGCATGAGCAATGCGGAGGCCTATTACTCCCGCTACACCCACGTACACGATTTCCATATCGAGAATATTACATTCGACTCCCAAAAAATCCGCCACAACAATGATGGCATCCATTTGGGCGGGCACTGTTCACACGGGGTGATCCGGAAACTCAGAGCCCTCACCCCCGGGGTCACCGGCGACGATCTGGTGGCCCTCAATGCGGATGACGCCCTTACCCGCAATGAAGTGAGAGGCATGACCAACGGCCCGATCACCGATATTCAGATTGAAGATCTGGAGGCCGTGTCCTGTCATACTTTCGTCCGCATGCTCAGCGTATTTTCCCCCATACAAAACGTAAGCATTCGCAAAATCCGGGGCGGTTGTGAAGTGGGGGCGATCAACGCCGATGGCGCCCGCAATTGCCGGGTGCCGGTGTTCGACCATGAAAATCCTCCAAACAATGATGGCGTAGGCCTCTTGGAAAATATCGATATTCGTGATGTAAAAGTTTCGAAACGCAGAGCCGGAAGCACTCACGGGCTGTTCGATCTTCAAGAACGCATGGTGAACTTCCGCATACAAAATTTTGAGAGAGACCTCGCCAATGATCTCAGCCCTGCAGCCCCCACCATCCGTTTAAAATACTCTATTTTGAAAGATGGACAGGTGGACGAAATGATTTTGGAAGATATCGATACCCTCAACAATGAAGAGGCTTTTGATCTTTTCAACGTTTCGTTTAAACAACTCGCGTTACGCACTTCAGCTGAAGAACCCAACACCTAAGGTTTCGGCTGATAGGTTTTTATACTTTCCAGGGTGGCTCTCATCAATTCGATCCGCCAGGCATCCAGCAAACTCTCCCCGTAAGTGTCATACAGCCGCAGCAGCGGCGCCTCTTTTTTCAAAGGCAAGGCACTGAGGATTTTGCGGTACCCCTTATCTATTTGTTCCGCTTCTTGATTCAGATGATCCAAGGTGTTCTCTTCAGGATTGCGTTTTACCTCCTCGAAGACGATGTTTAAAAAATCCGGAAAGCCGAGGGGCTCCACGTGCGCGGGCATCTTAGATTGTACATCCTGGTACATACCGTAAAACGCTTCGGAAATGACTTCCTGCTTTTTAAATTCCTTCACAAACTTCGCTGCCGACGCCCGTACTTCCAACCGCCCCTTTTCAAGTATCCGTTTTCGAGTTTTACCGACGTCCGCTTCCAGCATCGATTGAAAATTTTCTACTTCCAAAAAAGACGCATTCAATTGCATACAAGCGGATGCAATCATAGGTCCCAAGATCTGCACTGAGGAAATCGGTTCATATTTTATTTGTTCATAGTCCGCAATCAGATCACCTAAGCCGATCTTTCTGTTCAGATTTCTTTTTGAAAGTAGCGTGATGTGAAGGGGTTGACCCTTTTCATTGTCCGGCCAAACATCCTTCTCTAACAACCCGTCTTCCCGACGAATGCGAACCTGATGCCCTTCCCGCGTATCCAGGATGAGACGCTCCCCGGTCAGGGTAATAATTTCATCCTGATCATAGGTCGATGCCGTCAACCAATTGGCACTGGGCCCTCCTTCAGAATTTTGCAGCCCGAAACCAAACTGCACACTATGCGCCTCCAGCCGCAACAACAGATTGGGCGAGTAAGCATCCGCTTCGGATGGAAGTTTTTTGGTGTCAGACGCATTCAAAAGTTCATTCGACAATAACTGCAGAGCACTTATCAGCGCGGGGGGGTGATAGACCGCATCGGCGATTGAGAACTTCATTTCTTTAAAGCGCAGCTTCTCCCCCATAATCATGCGGATCTCTCCTTCCGCCAGGGACGGCCCCCCGTATTCCATCACCACCCAAATCGGGGTGTCCGGGGTCTCATCTTTTTTAAGATAGAGTGCGGTATAAAAGGCCCGGGGATTATGAAAATACCTTACGTCACCCGTCATTCCCGGCACCTCGATCCGATAGTCCGCCTGAAATGGCTTCAACCCCCGAAATGCCGCCTTTAAAGGCTTCAGAATTTCGTCCATCTCCCCCGCAATCAAACCGCCCGTGAATCCACCCCATAAAAAGAATAATCCATGGCAGCAAATGCAGGAAATCCACATTCTTCGGGTCCAAGATAGTTTCATGTCATTTCACGGGAACGGTTTAAAAATTGAAGGCGCCTTCATACGAAGAATGGGCATAAAATATCACAGAGTGAAGGAATTTCACACCCTTTGTTCAGGACATTCCCCATTTTCAGATTCACCGGGCCCACCACGCCGCATACTTGGACAACGGGCTGCCCGGAATCACTCCATCCAACCATTCCAGGGGCGCATAGACGGTTTCAATCACGATCTGAACTCCATAGGGACAGTGGTCAAAAATTCGAATGCAGGGACCCAACAAAGCGAAATACATCACCACAGTCCCCGCCATGAAACCCGCAAGCCCTGCGCCATTCCCTTTTTGACTTGCCGGGGGCGCAGAAAATTCATCCATGATCTTTCTCCTTTAATCTTTTTTGCAGCTGTTTTTCTCTGTGTTCAAATCCCTTGCGGGGATCCCACAAAGGCTTCAAATCCTGAAGGGGACTTATCCATTCTGTGTCCCATTCCTGCCAATGGATTTCATAACAGCGATAGGGCTTTTGAAAAACTTCACTGAACGCGGAAGCATGATTCTGAATAAAAGCCCGGAGTCCCGGTCGCTCTTTATCGAGAATCAAATGCGTAACCTTATAATATTTCGCCACCGCAAATAAATCTTCAGGACGGGCATAAGGCATCCCCACCCCTTTTAATCCTTCGGGAGCGTACCATAATATCTCCCAGGGATTCCGGGCCATAATAACGGCATCAGCAGGAAGATGTTCCGCCAAGGGTTTTGCCAAACGCTGTACCCGCGGATAGTGAGGTTTCGCCGGTGGCGGTCTCCGAAAATGTGCCGTTTGTTTGTTTTTCAACTCGGGCAAGGCCTGGTTAAAATGCACAGAGACCGCCACCACAAATAGCGCCGTCAACAGCGGAGAAGCCCACACCGGAAAAGCCTTTTTTCCAAATCGAAGGGGCAGCAGAGTCCATAGAAGCGTTTGCGAAATCAGCAACGAAGGATAATACAAACGAAGAATGCTGTTCCAAAACAAAATGAGAAAAACCGCCTGTATCAGCACAAACGCAACCAGAATGGCCGCCGCCCCCCGCTGATTTTCCAGCGGAAAGGTCCGTTTGCTTAACAACGTATAAAACCAATCTCCAGGCATGGTAAACAAACCGAGCAGCCCCCAAAATAACCCCAGCAAAATCATTTTGCTGTAAAAGGGGAGCTTCAGATCTGAAACCGGGAAGTCTGAAAATATTTGAGAGGGTGTTTTCTGTCCTCTGCGCAAATCTTCAGCCATGCGGGCAACCCCTTCGCCCATAGACTCCCCCCAACTTTCCTTTTTGGCCTCCAGGCCCAAAAGGAAATATCGAAGGAAGAATTCGGTATTTTTCTCCATACTCTGCATGTGCAGTCCGGGGTGCGCAAAACGGTTTTCCAGACCGGGTAAATCCCGCCCCCAATAGATTGAATAAAAGCCCGGATCCCAACCCGCACCCTTTAATCCAAAATAACTGCTCACCACTTTTTGGGTGCTGTGTAAAGGGTTTCCCTGTGTCACAGCATTCTCGCGCAAGCGGGGAAACATCATCAGCAAAGCCAGCAGCAACGTGCCTAAGAATGACCGGTGTATCCATCCGCGGGGACCGTGGATCAGCAACACTGCAATAAAAAAGAACGGAATCAGCATGAGCTGCGATCCTTTGCCATACCAGGCCAACGCCATCAAAGGTCCGCAGAATTCCATGAGCCACGTATAACGCCTCGAAGCCAATAAGGCGCCGAGAAACATTGCCAACACCGCGGTGACCAACTGGTCATTAAACACCTGGGTGCTTTGCGCAAATAACTCCATGGAAAACCAAATGGGCAGCGCGGCCAGCAATCCCGGCCAGGCCCGTAAAGTTATTCCCTGCACCAGCAGGCACATCGCAAAAGGCAACAACACGGTGCCAATCCACACCGTAGTCATCCGGGCGGTCGCGGCCGTGTCTTCACCAAAGAAAAACACCGGCGCCAGCACAAAGGAAAGCAGGGGTCCCCACTGATCGTCCCCGCGCGGCTGGTCCGGATCGTAACGGTAAAGATAATTGGTGACGTAAGGCACAACCCACCCTTTTCCCCGGGCCAATTGCCGTCCCTGCCAAGCATAAGCCGCCGTATCCGCATGACCAATATCATAATTATTGCGTACCCGCTCCAGCCGTTCCGGCAACAAGGAAACCCCAATACTCCACACCGCGACCCACACCATCAGCGCAGGGGAAAAAGCCAGGAGCTTGAGACCCAGGCTCCGAAAACAAATGCGGGGAAATTTCATAAAAAATCAAGTAGAGAGACAGCTATGGCGCACCCCTATCAAAATCACCATCGAAAACGAAATCGATTTACAGGTTTTGCGGCGGAATCCCCCCTCTTTTCAGCAAAACCGGCCAGACAGATGAACAGGAAGGGTTGGGGTTTCATCCAATTTTTGTTTCCCTTCAGTTCTGGGAACGCTACCCTGTGGTCATGAAAAAATATATCTCCGCCCTTTGCATCCTCCTGTGCCTGCTCCCCCTCGGGGCACAAACCGAAAAAATGAACGTGCTGTTTATTGCGGTGGATGACTTAAAACCACTGCTCGGAACTTACGGAGATGAACAGGTCATCAGCCCGCGTATCGATCAACTGGCGGCCAGGGGAACCGTCTTTTTAAATGCCCAGTGTCAACAACCGGTCTGCGGTCCTTCCCGCGCCAGTTTACTCACCGGCATGCGTCCCGACAGCACCCAAATTTACGATCTGGAAACCAGGATGCGGGACAAAAACCCCGATCTCATTTCTCTGCCCGAATATTTCAAACAGCAGGGATATGAAACCGTGGGCATGGGGAAAATTTATGATCCGCGTTGCGTCGATGGTCGAAAATTTCAGGACAAGCCCTCCTGGTCCATTCCCTTTAAGTACTTTTACGGAAAATCGGATAACACGGCCGGTTTCGCGAATCCTGAAACCGTTGCCGATATCGCTTCGAAAAAAGATAAAAATGGAAAACCCATTCCCGTATGGAATGTAAGCCCCATACCCGCCACCGAAGGAACAGAAGATCTTCCGGACAACGGATACATCGACGGCGCCATTGCCGAAGGGGCCGTGTCCTGGATTGGAAAACTCGCAAAACAGGACAAACCCTTTTTCTTAGCCGTAGGATTTAAACGCCCCCATCTTCCTTTTAATGCCCCCAAAAAATATTGGGATCTGTATGACCGCGCCAGTTTTGAGTTGGCCCCCTATCAAAAAGCGCCGGAAGGAACCCCTGACTTCACGATTAATCCGGGATGGGAAATTCGGGGACATTACCAGGTGCCCCGCCGCGGCCCTTTCTCCGATGAACTGCAGCGCGAATTGATTCACGGCTATTACGCCTGCACCTCATATGTGGATGCCCAAGTGGGAAAAGTGGTGGATGCCCTGGAAGCCGCCGGAGTGGCAGACAAAACGATTATTGTGCTGTGGGGAGATCACGGTTGGCACCTCGGAGATCACGGCCAGTGGTGTAAACATTCCGTTTACGAACAAGCCACCCGCGCCCCCCTGATAATCTATTCCCCCGGTCAAAAAGGCCAGCATGGCAGAGCCACCACCCCGGCAGAATTTATCGACATCTTCCCCACCCTCTGCGATTTAACCGGGTTTCAAGGCCCCGAACAGCTTGAAGGCGTCAGCCTCAAACCCGTTTTGGATGACCCCGGCCTGCAAATTCGGAAAGTCGCCATGAGCCAATTTCCCCGGGAAACAGACGGAAAAATGTTGATGGGTTACACCTTCCGCAGCCAACAATACCGCTACACCGAATGGCGGGAACGCAAAGACAAAAAATCCAAAGGTGACGGCCCCGTGTATACACGAGAGCTTTACGACTACGCAACCGATCCCCTGGAAACGCGGAACCTGATCGAAGATCCCGCCTACAGGACTGTGGTATCCGAAATGCAGGCGGCAGCGGCCGAAGAACTCGCTCGCTACGACATTCGATAAGAGAAAAGAACAGATAAAATACCTGTAATGTCAAAAACCCGCGGCCTCCTTTATCGAAAAGGAGCCGCTCCTGCCCCCACTCTATTCTCTTGACAGTATACGATACCCCGTATTAAGTTTACGTAGTCATCGTTTTTACCGATTTATTTATTCCCACAATTATATGAGGCAAATCTATGAAAAAATTTCCTGCTCTTTTATGTGCTTCCCTCTTCCTCGTCTCCAGTATGCAGGCGGCGGTTTACAAAATCGATTTTGAAACCGCAGGCGGTTCCGCCGGGTCTTCATGGAATGTGTATGCTGCCCCTGGGGATGTGACCGGTACCCTTAAAGATACAAGCCAGAGCACTGCTGCGGGAATCACGATCAGTGCCAGTGGAGACATCAATAACTCCGCAGGGAACAATCTCTACGGTGATAACGGACCCGCCTGGATTGAAACAGATGCCGGTACCGACAATGCAGCCGATGACTTTTTCTGGACAAACAATGATGATGCAGTTGATACATCATTCACCATTTCATTTGCGGGACTTACCCCCGGAGACACCGTTTCCATTGATCTGTTTGCCAGCCGTCAGTCCTCATTGAACCTCACCGCATATTATGAATATTCACTCGATAGCGGAAGTAGTTGGGAAGGGTTTTCTGTACTTGAAAACACCGGCGTCGCCGCAAGCACAAACGGATGGGACACAAACAACACCCAAACCCAGCCTTTTAATCTTGATGAGACCGGTGGGTTTACTCTCGGACGTTATATGAACGCCTCCTCTTTAACTGTGGGTGCAAGTGGCACGCTGGATGTTGTTTTAACAGTTCCGGTTACACTTGAAAATGCCGACTACGCCGGCATCAATGCGATGCAACTCACCGTGATTCCCGAACCTTCATCTGTCGTAATGGTGGTCCTCGGATTTATGGGACTTGGCATGTTCCGGCACCGGAAAAACCGCCGCTAAACAAAAATTCTTCCGCTTTCACAGCGTGAAAGCGGCCCATCCTTCATCTTGCAGAAAAAAAGTCGGGCCCTGAGGCCCGACTTTCATTGTGAACGGGATCACGGTCACTCCTGCAAAGCCACTTGCAGGGCAATCAGGGTGTAACCGGTCACCAACACCGGATCCGCTTCCCAGAACCGGTTTTCTTCGTTCACCCAATATCCATTGCCATCTTCGTCGATCTTCTGCATGGAAACCAATTTTTTGACCAGTTCCTGGCGCCAGTTGATTTTGGTGCCATCTTCGGCAATCAGCTGATCCTGTCCGTAAACCGCCAAGGCTTTGCTGAGCACATTGAGAAAGTAGTAGTACCCCTGACTCCCCATACCGGGGTTTTCATCAAGGGTCCAGTGACGGGTTGTCCAATCGATGGCGGATTTTACCCGCGGATCATTGCGGTCCACATCCGCATAAATCAAAGAGAGCAGTCCCGCATAGGTCATACTGCCAAAGGAACGGAAATACACCGTGCCGTCATCCGCCTTGATCGTGCCCGCTTTACTTTCTTCAGGATGATACGCAAATCCCCCTTTGTTTTCAGGGGTTTCAGATACCCACTCCGCATCATTGCTTTCTTTCCGGTTCTGAATTTTGCTGATAAATTCTTCGGCCGTCTTTTTATCGATTTCGGCTTTTTCGCCCTGGGTCCGGAAATCTTCAGCTCCTTCCGTAATTTCCAAGGCTTCAATGGCAATATAGGTATTGGAAAGATCCGCATAAGCCCGTTTGGTGCTGGAATCATAGCCAAATCCGCCATGATACACATCGCCACCCAAATGTTGACCGGCCGCCACAAAATTCCGCGCATTCAAAACGATGTCCCGCACATCTTCCCGTCCGGTCAGGTGAAGAGCCACCATGCAAACCGCAGTATTATAATTGGATTTTCCCCCACCCTTAAATTCGATTTTGGGTTCCACATAAATGCCGCCGTTGTCCTGTACGTGACTTTTCAGGTAGGTCACCCCGTCGTTTAACGCCTCTGATTCGCGGTAGTCCCCACTCATAGCCATGGACCACACCGCAAACCCCGTCAATGCCGGCCATTCGGGCGAACTCCAATACCCACCGGGCTTCTGCTTGCTTTCCATCCATTTCAAACTGCGACGCACCGCGTCTTCGCCTTCACGACGCACGGATTCGGACAACTGGGCCTGAGCAAAGGAACTCAGCAACAGGATGGATACAAGGAAAGGGAGGATTTTAGATTTCATAAAAGGGATGGGGTTGGAAAATAACTTTAACTTATATACGCAATCTATACTTAAAAAGTTCAGACTTTATTAGCCTTTTCTCGGAAAAGTTCTTCGTTTCCCTTCCGGGCTTGCGGCATTCCCTCCCCCAAGGACCTGCCCTCCCGGATACCCGCGTAACGCGCTGCTGAAATCAAATCGTTTTTACCAACAAGAGAAGCGGCCCGACTGCGGATCGCTGGCGTAGGCATGCCGTTCCATTAATTCATTGCGTAAGCAGCTAAACGCCCCGGTCTGGCGAAATGTATCAATACAATTCTGCCGCTCGTAGGGATCCTGATCATGGTCATATGCTTCCCATTCATCCCTTTCCATAAACCAGGTCAGCCGATATCTTTCATCGTAAATCGTTAAGCTTCGCTCTTCATAATTCCCGCCGATGCATTGGATCATCGCCCTGCGGTCCGGCTGATCATCAAGCAGACTGCTTCCATCCACCCGCGGGGGCACCTCCACACCCGCAAGTTCCAGCAGGGTCGGGAAAAGATCCACCCCGCTTACCGGTGCCCGGGCAGGTAATTGAATTCGCCGGGCAGGATCCCGTAAAATAAAGGGTACATGGTTTAACGCATTGCAGGGCAGTCCGCATTTGCGAATCCGTCCGTACTCTCCAAGAAAATCGCCATGATCACTGGTAAACAGAATCACCGTATTCTCCCAAAGCCCATTCTCTTTAAGCGACTGCACTGCATGCCCCACTGCCCGGTCAATAAGATGTACCTGCGCATCGGTATACCGTCGAATCATCGGAATCGCTTCGGGATTGTCCACCACCGCCGCCATACCCGCTTTGGGCCAGGCCGAAGGTTTATCCGCCAAATCCGCTTCGGTGGCGGTCGGCTTTAAATACGCATGACCCCTAAATTCTTCGGCCAATTCTGCCGGAGGCGTAAACGGGTGATGCGGATCCGGAAAGCTCATCCACATAAAAAACGGTTTGTCTTGGGCTTCCGGACTCTCAAAAAAGGCCGCTGCCTGATTTCCGATCCAGGTACTGTTATGCCATTCCGCCGGAATACGGCCCGGATACAGATCCGAAATGCCGGCCAGCGGCATCTCGTCCATCGGTTCCGACAAACGGGCTTCGATTTCGGGAGCCTGCTCCCGCAACCAGTTCCGGTAGTGGCCATACACAGTGGATTCGCCGTGGTGCAGAGTGAGGTCCACATGCTCAAAACCGTAATAAGGCCCGTGCCAATCATCGAACACCCCCTCTTTCCATAACCAATGATTTTCCGGATGCTTTAATTCCGGAGCCGCCTGCGTGGGGGTTAAATGCAACTTACCCACCGAACGGGTATGATAGCCATTCACCGCCAATATTTCCGGCAGGGTTTCAATATGGGATTCAAGCGGAGGCCCATAAGGAGAATCCGGGGCCGCCGCCACATATGCCCGATTCGCCAATGGGATACCGTTGGTGTATACCCCGTGCCGCGACGCGTGACTTCCGGTAAAAAAGGATGCTCGGGACGGCATGCAAACCGGGTGGGCCGTAATAAAGCGGTCGAAGCGGATACCCTCCTCCGCCAACGCATCCAAATGGGGGGTCACCGCATGGGGATTTCCATTACATCCCAAACTGTCAAAGCGCTGCTGATCCGTGCAAATCCAGAGAATATTCGGTTTCATATGTGACCTATGAAGTTCTGACGGGCTGAGATCAAGGTTCTTTGCGCAGTGAAACACCCCCTTCCCACTCTTTCCTGCTGAAGGCTGGAGAGATCATCGCCCAGTCAGCGACGAAGCCGCGGGCTGTGATGGGTATTCAATAAAACCACCCGGACCGAAGGTCAGTGCAAATCCCGATTTCGATACCGGTAAAGACTGAAAGTCCCGGAGGGGACAACACCCAAACCTGATCTTTTTAGGGCAAAATCAACTAGTGGATTTCGGTAACGGTTTTGGTTTCGAAACATCCAGACCTCTCACCTCTGACCGCTCCCCTGATCCACTTTTTTTCATCTTTCTCTAAGTTTTCTCTGCTGGGAATCGTCAGGGCTGTGTACAATCAAAATCGAACGTGTTGTTTTTGGAGATTCCCATGAAAAAATTCTGTCTGCTCTGCCTTTTCCTCCCCCTCTTTTCTGTCTCTGCTATGGATCCGGGTGACTTGGAATTCATGGAGGCTTTTGCCTGGGGAGATCGCCAATCCGCCCTCAAAGAGTTGGTGCCCGACACCGAAGACTATTATTACTACCACTGCCTGCACTACCAGTTGATCAATGACCGGGTCGCATTTCAAAAGACTTTGGACGCCTGGGCACAAAAGAACAACCGAAGCTGGAATCACCGCATGCACGAAATGCAGCGGCGGCAGAAACTAATCGAGTTCGATACCCGCCCTGCGGAAACCTGGCAGTATCTTCAACAGCACATCAGCTTTAACCACCGGCCCCGAAACGAGACACGTACCCCGAACTACCCTTCCGTATTAAATCCGGATCAGTACACGATCGAAGATTTTATCAGC
This sequence comes from Kiritimatiellaeota bacterium B1221, assembly GCA_029269125.1. GTDB lineage: Bacteria > Verrucomicrobiota > Kiritimatiellia > SS1-B-03-39 > UBA6053 > UBA6053. The sequence continues at coordinate 94,829 of JARHXX010000010.1, forward strand.
CAGGCCAAACGACACAATGGTCTGCTTAACGATGTCACCCCGCGCGGATTGGAAGTGGCGCTCTCCCATGACAAAGACCCGGATCACCGCCGCGCCTTCCTGGGTCAACTCCAACGACCCGACATCCCCGGATTGGTAGACCTCATCCTCGCCGATCTGAAATACAAAAACAACAGTCGTGGTTTCGGACTCCATCAAATCCACTCCCTGCTCACTCTCGCCCAACTGGAAGAACTCGCCCAACGCGAACCGGATCTCCTGCGCAGCGAAAACTACGTGACCCAGCGCCTCTCCCGCATCCAACCTCCGGAAGTGGATCTCTCCCACGACCACCGGGCGGCGATCGACTACTACCAGCAACTCTGGTCCTTTGTTCAGACTCTCGGCAGTACCCATAACTCTCTTAAAGCGAGCACCCTCTACCGCCTCCTCGACCATCAGCGTCAAACCGGTGTTTACGACGAGGACCTGTTTAAAAACTATCTCGCATTTCCGCGTCAGGTCTACTATCTGTCCGGCAAACAACGTGACACCTGGAACCGTCAACGCGCAGACTGGGTAAACTTCGCATACCGGCCGGCCGGCAGCATCATCCTCCCTCCCATCGGACAGGAGGAACCCTTGGTCAAAGATTTTCTGCTCACCTTCCTGAAAACCGCCCCCAATCCCAGCGCCTACCATCAGTACTTCACCGAAGAATGGCTGAATGCGATATTCGCCGAAAGCAAAATTCTGGCCGGCGCAGGTAAGCCCGCCGACTGGGCACATTTGCTCAATACCGATGCCTACCGTCGAATTCTGGAACGGATCGAACTCAACTTCGCTCCCGAAAATCCGGCCTATGTAAAACCCGGACAAGAGGTCAATCTGCAGGTTGACGTCAAACGGGTTGACAGCCTGCTGGTCAAAATCTACGAACTGCAGACTTTCAATTATTATCAGACCCACCGCGCCCCTGTCGATCAGGCAATCGATCTCGACGGTATGATCCCTACCCATGAGCGCACTCTGGAAGTCAAAGCCGATCCGGGTCGACGCATCCGCCGCACGCTTACGCTGCCTGAAATTCAACAACGCGGGGTCTACGTGGTGGAACTGATTGGCAACGGGGTCAGCTCCCGCGCCCTGCTGCATGTCGGGCATCTCGAATCCATTTCCGTTCCCACAGCTGCCGGTCAGGTGATGGTGGTGCTCAACGAGCAGGGTGAAACCGTCGAAGATGCAAAAGTATGGATGGACGGACGCGAATACTCCGCAGGCAAAGGCGGCATGATCCTGCTCCCTTACTCCGAAAATCCCGGCACCCGATTTGTCATTTTACAGGACGGAAACTTTGCTTCTCCCGAAAACTTTTCCCACCTGGGCGAGGACTATCAATTCACAGCCGGCATCCATATCGATCCCCAAACCCTCAACCGGCGCTCAACCGGCAACATGATTTTGCGTCCCGATTTTCGCATTCAGGGATTCCCTTTGGATCCTGCATTGCTCAAAGATGTCACCGTCACTCTCGCATCCACTGACGCCCAGGGCACCCGCAGTGAACGTGAGTTTTCTGCAGAGTTTGTGATGAACCGGGAATGGGCGCGTGAATTTTATGTGCCCGAAGGCCTGCGTCAGTTGGACGTTGCGGTCACTGCAAAAATTAAACGCAAAAGCGATCTCGAAGAAATCACCCTCACCGACAGCTACAGCCTGCAGGTCAACGGGGCCCGCAGCGGAAATACTTTACATCAGGTTTTCTTAGTACCCTCAGCCAAAGGATGGTCTCTGGAAGTACGCGGACTCAATGGCGAACCCATTACCGATCTTCCCCTGCGCGTCTATGTGTACCACCCCGCCTTCAAGGCCGATTTGGATTTCCGGCTTACCACCGACGAAAATGGAAAAGTGCAATTGGGATCCCTGTCAGGACTCAACCGCATTCAGGTCACCGGCGATAACATCCACTTAGACCTTCCCCTGGAAGGAGGCCAGTCGGTGTACCCCCAACAAATCCATATGCAGGCGGGAGAAATCATCTCGTTACCCTATCCCTTCGAACGTAAACCCGATTTACAGGCCGCGTCCCTTTTGAAAAAAGGCAAAGGTGAATTAAATCTTCTCGATCTCGGGAGAACCATCCAAATCGCAAATGGCGAGTTAACAATTGAAGGTTTGACCCCCGGTGAATATGAACTTGCCCTTCATGAGACCGGCCGCAACATCCGCATCCGCGTAGAAGAAGGAAAAAATGCCCGCGGATTTATTTTGGGCGGCAGCCGGCGACTTCAAACCACCGATGTGCAATTCCCTTCCATCGCAAAAGTTGAAGCGGATAAAAAAAATCTGAACCTGCAACTCCGCAATCTGAAACAAGGCACCCGGGTGGCAGTCCGCGCGTATCGTTACGAAGGCTTCGGACAAGGACTCGGCGGCGGATTTGGATATCCCAATGCATCTAACCGAACCGTCTATCCGCCACATACCCAATACATCAGTGGACGCAACATCGGCGACGAATACCGCTATGTACTCGAGCGTAAATTCCAAAAGGTTTTTGCCGGCACCCTGCTCGAAAGACCGGGACTGATTCTGAATCCCTGGATGCTGCGCGAAACCGAAGCGGATCTGGAAGAACTCAATGCCGACCAGGCTTACCGCGGAGGACGTCAGCGCATGAACGCGCCGGCATCCGCCTCTGACGAAATGGCAGACGGATTTGGTTATGTGAATTCCAACAGAAAGCAAGTTTACCGTGGAGGTGCAGGAGGTGGCGCAAAACCAGACATCGGATTCGACTTTCTTCCCAACGGCAGTATCTGGTGGGTGAACCTGGTTCCCGAAAAAGACGGGTCTCTATCCGTTCCGTTAAAAGGACTGGACGAACACAGCGCACTGGAAATTGTGGTGTTGGACCGCTTCGGCAGCACCGTCATTCGCACTCCCCTGATCGACACGGGATTCAAACCGGCGGAAGTACGATTGGTGGATGGACTGGATCCGGAGAAAAACTTCAGCCGCCAAAAAACCGTGCGCAAAATCGATCCCGCAACCCCGATCGTCTTTCCGGATTTGACCACCACCCGCTATCAGGTGATCGGCGATTTCGCCACCGCCTTTGATTTACTGCAGACCCTCAACGGCGATGCCCGCTTACAGAAATTCTCTTTTCTTAAAGACTGGCCCCAACTGGATGATAAAACCAAACGGGAGAAGTACGGAGCGTTTGCCTCCCACGAGCTGCACCTCTTCCTCTACGAACGTGATCCGGCATTTTTCACCGCAGTGGTAAAACCTTATTTACAAAATAAGAAAGACAAAACTTTTGTCGACCGCTGGTTGCTCGACGAGCTGCTTCCGGAAGATAGCCGGATCGATACCATCCAAAAACGCAACGCCCTCGAGTTGGCCCTGCTGGCAAGACGCGGCGGCGACACCGCCGCCATGCAGGCAGCTCTGCGTGAAGCCTGGGAATTATTGCCTCCCGATCCCGATGCATTTGCCAACCGGGTGCGGGTCGCCCTGCAGGCCAACGAACTGGAAGAAACCGAAAGCCTGGCACGGGATAAAGTCAAAAAATCTGTCGGCGAATTTAAAGACGGTGGAGCCGCCCGGAGCGGAGGGCGAATCATGAGTAGTAGTTTATCGACTGCAGATCCTTTTGGGGCGGCAGCCCCCCCGCCTGCAGCCTCCGCCCCGCGCATGGAAAAAGCGGGCTTGGGAATGGCACAAGCAGATGCCGAGGTGGTTATGGATATAGTGGACGCACCCAAAGAACAAAACTTAATGGGACTAACCGGAGGGATGCGCTTCTTTGATGACGAGGAGCTGCCCGCCCGCCTCTACCGCGCCCTCCCCAAAACCAAAGAGTGGGCGGAACAAAATTATTATGAACTCCGAATCGAACAGGATGTGGCCGGGCACATTCCCGTTAATCAATTCTGGCGCGATGTCGCAGCCGGTGAAAAAGTTTCCCCGCATCTGCTGGAAGCCAACCGGAATCTCAACGAAGTTCTCACCGCACTTGCCTTCTGCGGACTTCCCTTCGAAGCTGACAAGCCGGTCGAAGAAGTTGAAGGTGCACAGCTCTCCCTCAAGACCAGCGCCCCGGCCATTCTGGTCAGCGAACAAATTCTGCCCGCAGAGAAATCCAAAGACGAACGCCCGCTGTTGATTTCGCAGCAGTTCTTCCGTCCGGATGACATGTACCGCTTCGAAGACAATGAACGGATCGAAAAATTCATCAGCGGAGAATTTATCCGCCGCAGCGTTTACGGCGCGCGGGTGACCCTCACCAACCCCACTGCCTCCCGTCGCCGATTGAATGTACTGATGCAAATTCCGCGCGGAGCCATCCCTCTCCGCAATGGATTTTATACGGATGATAAATCCATACTGCTCCAACCCTACACCACCCAGACTGCGGAGTACTTTTTCACCTTCCCCGAATCCGGAACCTTCCATCAGTTCCCCGCACACGCCGCGGACAAAGAAGCCATCATCGGCAAAGCCGAAGCCCGGGTGTTTGAGGTAAAAGATGCGCCCACCGAAGTGGACAAAACTTCCTGGGCCTGGGTCTCCCAGTACGCCAGTCCGGAAGAGACGCTGGCTTTTCTTCAGGAGAACAACCTGCGCCGCTTGAATCTCGATGATACGGCTTGGAGACTGAAAGACAAAAACTTTTTTCATCAGACGGTTTCACTGTTGGAAGAACGGGGACTCTTTCATGATACGACATATTCATACGGCATCTATCATAAAGACATTCCGGTCACCCGGATTTGGTTGGCCAACAGTACTTACGCGAAGCAGGTCGGTCCCGTTTTGGACTCTCCTCTTCTGACCGTAAATCCGGTGGAAACCAAAAGCTATCAACATTTGGAATACGATCCCTTGGTAAATCCCCGTGCGCATGACCTGGGCGACAAACGGGAAATTCTCAACCAGGCGCTCAATCAACAGTACCGCTCCTTCCTGCATCACAATTTGTATCGCAACAAATTGGATGCGCAGGAACAACTTGCTCTGGTCTATTATCTGCAACTCCAAGACCGCCTCGAAGAAGCATTTCAGCAGATGGCGAAGATTGATGAAAACCAGGTGCCCGAAAAAATTCAGTTTGCTTACCTGCAAGCCTGGATGGCCTTGCGAAACCTGGAAGTGGACAAAGCCCTGGCAATCGCCCAGCCCTATCAGCAACACCCGGTGCCCCGCTGGCAATCCCGCTTCGATGCTTTGGTGAAAGCCATTGATGAAGCACGCGGTGCGGATGCAGCCGAAGTGGAAGACCCCAACCGTCAACAGGACCTCAATCAGCTGGCGGCCCGGGAACCTTCTATCGAATTGGAAACCGTATCCGGCACTTTGCAACTCACGGCCCATCACCTGAATGAAGTGACACTCAATTTGTATCCCATGGACATCGAATTGTTGTTCAGCCGCAAACCCTTCCTCGCAGAGGGCGGTGCGGACTTTGCAGTGATCAAACCCGCACTGACCCGGACGGTCAATATTCAAGGCAATGGAGAAGCGGAAGCATTGCAACTGCCCGAAGAATACAGGGATCAAAATCTGATGGTGGAACTGACCGGTAAAGGCAAACAAGCTTCAGTGGCCTGGTACGCAAATCAGTTAAAAGTCCGCAAGATGGAAAATTACGGACAGGTGGAAGTTCGCGCCAGCGATAACCATCAAGTCCTGCCCAAAACCTACATCAAAGTTTTTGCACTGAGTGTAGACGGAAAGGTCAGCTTCTGGAAAGACGGTTATACCGATCTGCGTGGACGCTTTGATTATCTTTCTTTGAACAATCGTAAACCTGAAGAGGCCGCGGAATTTTCTATACTGATACTCCATCCCGATCACGGTGCCGAAATCATCAAAGCCGAACCACCGGTGAGATAAGTCAGGCTGAAAGCCTAAATCCCTGCAGGCTGAAAGCCTGGGTTACGCATAAATAACTCGGGCTTTCGGCCTTCAACAACCCCAGCTGCCAACAACATTCCCTCATTTCATATTGGTAAAAATCCAAATCTGCGGGAGAATCCCTCCAAGCCCTCAACCCAACCCTCACACAACCCCATGAAAACCCTTATTCTCCTCCCCCTCCTCTTCGCCCTCAGCTTACACGCCGCCGAGCACAAAGAACTCAAAGCATACCCGCCGGCAGACGAAGGTCAGATCCGCCACGTGATCGTGGTCCCGTACATGGTCAATGAACAGGATCTCAAAGTGGAAGTCTTCGTCGGCAAAACCATGATGACCGACGGCGTGAACCGCCTGCGTATGGGCGGTAAATTTGAACGCAAAACCATCGAAGGCTGGGGATACTCATATTACACCGCTGAAACCGGTCCGGTGGCCAGCACCATGATGGCCCCCAGACCGGGTCAGGAGCAGGTCGAACGTTTTGTACATATGAACGGTGAAATGCTCCGCTACAACAGCAAACTCCCCATCGTCATCTATACCCTCGAAGACACCGAAGTCCGCTACCGCATCTGGACCGCGGGTAAAACCGTAAAGGTGGAAGAGTAGATTTTTCGGAGTTCTTTCTTCGGAGTCCCGCTCTTTAGGCGGCTTAAACCGAAGCGTTTACGCTGAGGAGTACGCAATACCCAAGTTCCGATTTCCCCTGATAAGGATCTTATGTAATTAGAAACACGGGTTCCGAAACCCGGAGACCTGAAGGTCCCCTCGTCCAAGCCGCCTAAAAGACGGGACTCCGAATACAAGACTGCTAATTATCTTTCATCCCATCCTTTTCCCATGCCCGTTATAGGAAAAGAGGACCATAGCATTTTGACCACATTGTCGGGTGTGGATGCCAAATAGTCTCGTGCACTTCCAAAGGGCCAATCACCCCACTTCTCCACATACCCATGCTTCACGGGATTATGATGGATGTAATTGAGGGTAGAACTTTGGTGTGCTTCACTTTTGATTTTCTTGAACAAGGACCCGTGGAAACAGGTTCGTCCCCGACAACCCTCCTCCACATTCCATCGGTGCGAATTTCTTCCATGCAGTTGCCCCAACTGCTTTTTCAATTTTGCTTCGCAATAGATTTTGACCAGGATGTGATAATGATTGGGCAATACCACCCAGGCCATTATTTCTGATAAAGACTTATCGAAAAGCTGTATAAGGTCCGCAGAAAATTCTCCCATTCGTTCCGCAGACCTGCCAATCAACGGTCGATGCTCAAAACAGGCTGCGGTCACATGAAACCATCTCCCTGATTCATAATTATGGGGCCGATGCCATGAATTTTTGTGCTGTATTCTGAAATTTAATACCTCTTCACGTTGGGCATCGGTCATTTTCCGCCAATCATACATACTTGTTTTCCTCCTTTGGGGTTCACCATCCCGAAAGAAACAAAAGCCATTTTTTCCGCAGAAATCTGAAACTATTTCAATAATAGTTCAGAGTCCCGCCCTTTAGGCGGCTTAAACCGAAGCGTTTACGCTGAGGGGTAAAGTTCCGATTTTCCCTGGTAAGGATCTTATGTAGCTAGAAACACGGGTTCCGAAACCCGGAGACCTGAAGGTCCCCTCGTCCAAGCCGCCTAAAGGGCGGGACTCCGAAATATTTAATCTTTAAAAGAAAGTCGTTAATTAGGTTTACGGTTAAACTGATATGTTTATTGACCTGCTCTTAAATTCATTTAAACTTTTTCTATTAACAATTGGAGATTTTCATATGAACCTTAACCAACCGAAACACACTTTTTCCTGTATCCGTTTGATCGGATGTCTGACATTAGGTCTCATCACAATTTCTGTGATTATAAATGCGGAAGATGGCTATTGGGACAATGCGAACTCTGCAAACTGGGGAGATACCACCTATTGGTTTACAGATTCAAGTAACACTACGAATGTTACCACGCCTCCGAGCACAGTGAATGACACCGCTTATTTTCACAACAATTCATTCTATGGTGGGGGTGGAAAATTGACACTTGCAGATGCAGGCGGCCTCGACATGAGCATCACTTTAGGTGGATGGAACCATAACGCGGCTTCAGCGGGTCGGAATATCACATTATCCAACACCTCTGGCGGAACAGGCTCTCTCACTCTTGAAAACTCTACAGGGACCGTAACCTGGTTCAATTCCGGAGCAGCATCAAACTACGAGAATATTGAAGTAGATGTCATTCTGAACTCAAATGTGGACTTTCAAATCGGTTGGGTAAGTCAAGCAAGGGCTACGACAACATTCACAAGCGTGATCTCAGGAACCGGTGGTATTCAGAAATCTATCCGAAAGTCTACCCTGTCTCTCCAGGGTACGTCACCGAACACTTTCACAGGGGGGGTAAGTATCAATGATGGTACAATCTCTGCCGAGAAAAGTGGCGCACTGGGCACGGGGAATGTTCTCGTGGAGCAAACTGCGGCTGATACAACCGCACAACTCATCTTTGCAAGTGGCATTTCCGACGCCATGTCCAGTTCTGCAACGCTATCTCTCATCAGCTTCTCCGGAAATTATGCAAACGTGGATCTGGGGTCCGGCGTCAATCAAACCATAGCCGGATTATTTTTCGACGGCGCTTCACAGGCTGCCGGAACCTGGGGCGCATCCGGAAGTGGTGCAACTTTTGAAAACGACGACTGGTTTACCGGAAGCGGAGTGATCACCGTCATCCCCGAACCCTCCTCCATCCTCCTGCTGGGAATCGGTTTTGGCCTGCTGACGATTGTGCGCCGCAGTCGCCATTGATCCGCCCAGCCACCTCCTTTCCAACCCCGGTCATCGTGCTTCGATGTAACCGGGGTTTTTATTTAGCCGTAAAACCCGGCGTCGTCTCTCCTTCCACCCAGGAACCTTCCAATAAAATTGTCTTCGGAATCTCCGGGATCCCCCGCTCGTTTCGGTAAATCTGCGCCACCACCAAATCCACCGCCGCCGCCCCAATTTGCGTCCAATTCTGATCCAAACCACTAAATGAAATCTCCGAGTTCGGATAAAGCTTTGAGGGCAGGGAAAGGTGGACAAATGATACATCCCCGGGTACCTGAATTCCCAAGCCTTTCACCAGATCCAGTTGATTGTCGTGGCCAACCAACACATCGGGTTGATACCGCTCAAACCACCGGGTGAATTTTTCCAGACTCTCTTCTCTCGAAGACTCCGACGTCATAAAAATGGGCACCCGTTGTTTGGCCGGAATTCTTAATAAATGCCCGGCCATATAGGAACTCCAGGCATGACCGACCTTGGTGTCACTCAATTGGTCTATCGCCAATCCAATGCGCCGGTATCCTTTTCCCGTAAGATGCTCCATCAAAAGTTCCATGCCATGGGTTTGGTGGTGGGTCACCCGATGCAAACGGGGGCTTAACAACGAATCCCCCAACGCTGCCGAACTCCATTGCGTCCAGTCTAAATAATCAAGAGAACCTGATTCCGCCAACGGACTGAGAATGACCCCCTGAATATTTCGGGATTTGAGGATTTTCTCCAACCGTCCCCCCTGCATCCCCTTTTCATTGATCCAAAAATCGTCGATCAGAAAGCCCTGCTCCTTTGCCCGCTCGCACATGCCATCGTAAGCATTTCGTATAAATGCACGGTCTTTCCAACTGTCCCGGCTCTCAAAATCCGATAAAAATGCCAAATTTGCCTGATACGGCACCGGACGGGATGAACGAATATGCGCCATCAAACTGGAAACCATGGGATTGGTCCGATAGCCCATTTCCTCCGCCACCCGCTTTACCTCCTCCCGGGTCTCCACAGAAATCCGGGGATGCTCCTTGAGAGCCAACGACACCGTCATGGTGCTGACACCCATCTTCTGGGCAATCATCTTCATGGTAGGTCTCATTTCACTCACCTCCGCAGTATAGGAAGCATCCCCCGAAATTACAATGGTTTCTTTTCTGTCGCACGGAATGTGGGTTCATGCCACCCTGAGCGCAGGGCTGGTTTTAAAGAACATCACCATACAGAATACTGAAAGCATGGCTCTCTCCCTTGCGGGCCCATCTGGATAGAAAGCCGTACTTTCAGCACGCTGCAGCCTTGCTACGGTTGCCGGGCGGGATCTACCTGGTCTTTGGTAAAGGTTTTGTCACCCATCCGGAACTCGTCAAAATACATATAGGTGTTTGCCTGCTCCCCTTTCCAGGATCCCCCCCCTTTGTAAATGCCCATTTTGAAGAAGGGCCCCTGCACCTTGCCTTCATACCAAGTCGGACCTTCATAATCGATGACCTGTTCGCCGTTCTTAAACAGACGGAAATACCCACCGCCGGATTTGGGAGACTGCCAGTTCACCTCCAACACAAAATCCGTCCATTTACCCCGGTCCGGATCAATCGAACCGAAAGTGAATTCTTTCTTGGTGAGTTTGTTCCCTTCCATGCCATCCTGATAGCGAAGCTTCATCCGCCAGGTGTTGTTGGAAATATACATACTGGTGGGCGGTCCGCCGTCCTGCACATATTCTTTGCCGCTTCCCCAGTCATGCCACTGGGTCACAATACTGAAGCTGGTCATGCCATCGAAATCTTCCGGCACAAAGATACTCCATCCATACTTGTATTCCCCGTAGGCCGCCGAGCGGTAACCGGTGATTTCGGAACGGATATTGTCGTGATCCATCCGCACCTTCATCGCGTAGTCACCGCTTCTGACAGGTTCCGGCGCAGAAACAATAAGTTTGCGCCCCCCCTCCTTGGTGCGGACCTGAGAGAAGTCCCCCTCTTCAAAGTCGATCACCGACAAGGTTTCCATGGGCAGAATGCTCAGCGGATTATAATGCGGATAACTTGCCGCTTCAGCCGGAGGCTCCGGCGGACGCGCGATCGCAGCCCCGCTAACCGCCGCTTCCCCGCCCACATTCAGGAGAATTTCTTTGATCAACAGTTCACAGTTCACATTGTCCTTCGGGCTGTAGAGCCACAGCTGCATAAATTTCGAACCGACAGGCGCCTTCACTTTAATTCGCTTCTCTTTTCCGGCAGAGATCCACTCACGTTTTTCCGCCAACTTGACACTACCGAGGTTCGAAGCTTTGGCAGGAATCTTTGAGGAAAAAATCATGTACAAAAAGCCGCCGCCACTACCTTCCGGCTTTACGACCGCTTCATAATCTTTGCCCGCAGTCACCGTCATCCATTTGATAATACCGAGACCGCCACCGGCATCCGCATCTTTTAAATGGAGCCCCTCCGCATCCACCCGAATAGAACTGGTAGTGCCATTTCCGGGAGGATATGCACTCCAGCCATCCGGAATTCCATCCTGATCTTCATCTGTAAACCTCACGGCACCCGCTGAGGCCTCCGGGGTGGCAGATCCACTGGATACCCCGGACGCGGCCGGGACCGGACGGGCGGAGACCGCCAGCCCTTCCATTTCAGTTAGTGAAACCTTCTTCACTGTAAGATCACATTTGGTGTTCCCGTTGGGACTGTAAATCCAAAGCTGCAAAAACGCGGCCCCCGCAGGCGCAACCGCGGTCAGCGTTTTTTCTTTACCGGCATTCATCCACTCACGTTTTTCTGCCAGTTTGGTATGATTGAGATCTGAGGCTTTGGTCGGCACTTTCCGGGCAAAGGTCATATAAAAAAAACACCCTCCGCTTCCTTCTGATTGGATAACGGTTTGATATTTTTTGCCCGCAGTCACCGGGACCCATTGCTGGATCCCCACTCCTTTGCCACCATCACGGTCAAACAAGTGAACACCCCCCCCGGCAACCATTTCAAGTCTGGTGCTTTCCCCTTTTCCCGGAGGATAAGCCTGCCACCCCTCCGGATCACCGTTGGCATCCGCTGTCTCAAAAGAAGCATTGTTTATAGTAACCGGAGTGCCTTGCGCAAAGGCGGCCCCCGAAAATGGCAATTGCATGCACACAAGTAGTGTAGGGAGTAGTTTTTTCATAAGTTTTTTATAATAGGTATTATTTATTTTTTGGCAAAGAGCTACGGAGTTTACTCGTAAACTCCACTTGCAATTTTCAGGAATTTGATCCTCTTTTTTCACGGGTGCTCCATAACAGCAGCCCGCCAACAAAAAGAATAAAAGCCACCAGAGCAAAAATGATTACACGGTCACCGAAAGTATTCGGCACCAGCAAAAACAAGGACATCAATCCCCCCATCCCCAGCACAATCCGTCCGATCAATAAAGCTTGTTTGCGGTCATTCCCTTCGCCGATTTCCTCCGCAAAATTCACCGGTGTTTTCATGCGGACAAAAAATGCGGCCTCACGTTCACGAAAGCTTTGAGAACTATGTCCACGAAAACACCAACAGATGAATGTGGCGGTCAACCCAAAAGCAATCACCCACATGCTCCGCTGCTGAATGGTCCACGGCGTTCCCCCGGTTGCCTTCCATATAATGGAAAAAGCGGAGGGAATAGATCCGGCAATGAGAATAAAAAAGTAGGACCAGGAGGGTAAACGTTTCAGCATCAATCCGGAGATCAACGGTAAAGTCATCGGAACCCCAATCACACTCCCCAGCAACAAAAACACATCGAACAACGCCACCTGCCCCAGGGTAACCAGCATCAACGCAAAAGTGATAATCAAGGCACCGATCAACGTGGATACAATCCGGCACCAGCGGAGATTCGCCTGATCACTCAGTTCGGGCAACTGAAGTTTTCCACGGATACGGGGAACGATATTCCGCATGATGGTACTGGTCTGACCATTGAGTCCTGAATCAATACTGCTCATGGTCGCAGAAAACATTCCCGCAATCAAAACCCCCAGCAGTCCATTGGGCAACAGCTCACGGGCAATCACCGAATACGCCGCAGTGGCCGGTTCGTCAATGGGCGTCGCCATCACCAAATCCGCATACAGGAAACGCGCAACCATCGCCGGTAAAAACCAGATCACCGCCCCCATCAACATCATCACCATCGCAAAAAAGGCCGCCCGGGAAGCTTCGCGTCCATCTTTGGCCGCCAGATACCGACCGGCAGTTCCGAGGTTAATTTGATTGAGGAGCTGCATAAAGAAAATGATGATACACCACTGCCAGGTAAACCGGTTCCCCGGAAATTCTCCCGGTGCTTTAATCCACTTGAAAGACTCCGCGATTTCGGGTGCGGAAACCGCTTCGGCAAATCCGTGAAAGCCGCCAACTTTTATAAATGCAAGCACCGCCAAAATCGTGGTGATTCCCATCAGCACCACCGCCTGAACAAAATCAGTCGCCATCACCGCCCAGCTTCCGCCACTCACGGAATACGCCACCACAATCAACCCAACCACAAACACCGTGGTGGTCAGCGGAAAACCAAAAACCGAGCTCACAAAAATTCCCAGGGCCCACAACTGAATCGCCGAACTGATGGGACCCAACAATGCACCCACATAGGCGGACAGCTGCTCCGCCGGTGTCCCAAAGCGGGCGCGAATCACATCGGCGCCCGTGTAGGCCCGGGTCTGCCGATACCACCGGCCCAAAAATAAACCACCCAATAAAAATCCCAACGCATTGGCTAAATAGATCACCAGAAATGTGGGGCCCGCTTCATACGCCGCCGAGCCATTCCCCGTGAACGTAAATGCACTGATCCCCGCCATCAGCATACTCCCCCCCATGATCCACCACGTTCCCTTTCCTCCTCCGCGGACAAAGTCACTCAGGTTGGTATTGAATTTTGCAAACAGTCCGCCCAGAAAAAGGAGACAAAGAAAATAAATGCCCAGCGTAATATATTCGAGTTCCATAAAATTTAGTCTTCCCGTACTTCAAGTTTTAATGCGGGGGCCGCAACTGACAAAACCCCTTCGTCCGGCGCGGAAAGAATCAATGTCAATCCCGCTCCTGCCGATTCTGCAGCCACCCGCCGAAGTTCGCGGCTGCGAAAAACAAGTTCGCTTCCCGGTTTGGATTCAGCCACATCCAAATCGCCCACATACAACACTCTGGCATCCCCCAAATCAAATCCGCCATCCACCGCCGACCGGCCCGGTGCATTTTCGAGGTTGATCTTGGTTGGCATCCAATCCAGCCCCAACTCATTTTCCGTATTTACAAAGCGGTGACTCAAGGCATGTATTCTGATTCGTCCCGGCTTGGCACCCGCCGCCCGCAACGCGGTATGTAAAGTGACCGCATTCAATTCCATATCCGGGTTCACCCGGGATAAATCGAAGCGAAGGTATAAATCACGGGCATTCTGTTGGTCATCCCGAAGACGGAAGTTTCCGTTGTGAGGTTCGGGATCCGCCGGCACCAAAGCCCAGGCACCGGTCCCGTCTTCAACTGAAACGGTCGTCACCAATCCCGTTTCCTGAATGTTTGCTTCCCGGACCGCCGGCAGTTTTCCTGTCGTCCAGGGATTAAACGATCCCAATCGGGTTTCCGGCACATCCACTTCCGCTTGTTCATTATCCAGGGAAATCTTCACATTTGTTCCTTCATCTCCTAGGTGTACATCCAACTGCTGACGCCGCCCTGCATGGCGAACTTCCACCACATACTCCCCTTTAAAACCCTGCGTCTGAAATTGCCCTTGGTCATCCGTCTTACCATCAACCTCAGTCCACCAGTCTTGATAGATCCGTTTCAGCCATGCCCGGCCCGCCGGTTTCAACGACCAGTCCTCCCGAAACATAAATGCATTGTCTGTCCAAATTAAATCATCCTTAAAACCCCAGGCAGTAAATCCAACCGTCGCGGGATGACTGAACCAGGCGTGAAGCAATTCATCCAAATAGCGGGCCTCATCCGATTCCGTAAACCGGGAGTTTGCACTGTATTCGGTCAGTTGTAAATCCACCCCCAACGGAGTCAGCGCATCCAAATCCTGAAGCACATTTTGACCCGAAGGCATGGTGCGGTGCCACATGTGCCCCTGAATCCCAAGACCATCAATCGGAGCGCCATTGTCCTTTAAAAACTGTATCCAATCAAACGCACGTTGACGGTTTCCAGCGTTCAACAGAATATTATTTTCATTCAGGTACAACGCCACATCCGGGGAAAATTCCCGTGCCCATTTAAACCACTCAATAATGATTTCTTTTCCAAACACATCAATCACATCATGATGGAAGGTCGGCTCATTCAACACATCCCAGTCCACTGTCATCCCCCGGGTTGCGGTCAAAGTACGGCGAAAATGTTCACGAATAAGATTATTCAAAACGTCGGGGTTCTTTTCATTTTCTTTATAGGAGGGATGCGTCATTCGCCAACTCGGCCAAATGAGAACATGTCCCCGAACCGCCACCTCGCGATCCTGCAACCAATGGAGCGCATCCACTGCGATATCAATCCCCTGCCGTTTAATAACCCGATCTTTTAGCGCCCCCTCAAACGTTGCTGAATTAAAAAAGTTTGTCACCACACCTTGATAGATTTTGTTCTCGGTGGACTCATCAGACAACAGCATTTTTATTTTTACGGCCGTGCCAAAAGGATAGGCATGACGCCGCATGCGCACCGCCACCTCCGCATCCGCAATCGCTTGACCCTCCCCATCGACCACCTCAAGGTTCAACGCCGCCATGCGGTGTTTGGAAATACGTTCATCCGCTTCTTTCCGCCATGCCCCGGCTTCCGACACATTCAGTGCCCGCAAGTGCAGATTCCGAAAAGCAATTTCTCCACGAGAGGGATAGAACAACTGCAACTCCACCCGAACCGCAGTGGCGCCGGACTCCAACGGAAACTGACGGCTTACCTGTTCCCAGTCGCTATTCCCTTCCAGACGGTCCAAGCCATATGCATTTCGGATCTCACGCCCCTCTTTATCCAAATACGAAAGCATAATCCGACCCGAGTGCCAGGTATTTTCCCCACGCTGCACATGGTTCAAACGGACCTCCCCCACCAACAACAACGCCGCCGGTGTTTCCGCAGGCAACGCAACGGTTTGACGTGCAAAAGTAAACTGCTTTTCGCCGGTGGCCCGCAAATGCAATGCGGAAAATTCCGGATGCGTTTCCAGGCGGACCTCCCCGTCCCCTCCACATTCCCAACCCGCAGGAAACCTTTCCGTTTCCACGCTTTCAAAACTTCCATTATCCAGTAGCTCACTGCCAGGAAGAGCAAAAGATATCAAGGGCACCCAAACTAAAAATATTGCGAATAATCTCATAGATGCACCCTTACAGGATGCCGAGGGGACTCGTAAACCTTGCGAAGGGTTTACCCGTAAACTTTTATAAAAAAAAACTCGGCGAATTTTATGTTTATTGTCATTTTTCATTTTTCGTTTTCCGATTCGTTTTTCGTTTCATGCAAGCGGCGGTAAACCGCTTCCCGCTCTGTTATAGTGTAGAGGACATAGTCCCCCGTTTGCGTATCTTTACCCTTTATCACAAATACCATGAGTCGTTGTGAAGGTTTATGCCTCCAAAAAGTCTGACGGATCAATTGAGGTTCCCCGTTTTCCAGCACATAAAACCGCACCGCAATATTTTCTCTCCTTTGCAATTTGGGTTTTACTATCACCTGTTCACCCGTCTTTAAACGGTGCGCCTTGCCATCAATCTCGAATACCAGCAAGAAAGGGGTGAAATTCATCACCCGATAAGATCCAAATGAAAAGGTGGATTCAGCATCTTCCATTACCGTCGCACGATAACTCGCCTTTCCATCACGCAGCATCGAAAAAAGAATCAACAGTGGCTCTTCTAATTCATCGGGAACCGTCGTTTCATAAACCAGTACTTTAATCTTATTGCCTTCGGCATCTATCCCATCTGTAAATAGCCGTACGCGTCGCGATGGATGTAAGTCATACAAAGTCGAACGTTGATTTGATCGCAAAGACAGCAATACAAAATTCTCTGCATCTGTTTGTAGATACAAGGATTGCGGTTGGTGCTCAGACCATGCCAGAAACCGAATTTGTTGTGCGCCGGTATCTTCAGATTTCTCCACGGCCCCTGCGAACAGCGGAAACAGCAAAACACATCCAAACAGACAAATAAAATGGGGAGGGAAAATATGAGATTTAAATTTCATCGGGCTTTAAGTAACGGAAGGAAAGTACTTCAAAACGACGGCCAAAACCTTCAGGGTCCAACGGTTCATAGTTTCCTGAACTGACCCCGCTCGTCAATGGGTTTCGGGGTTGGACAGGCTCGGGAATCCGTTGCACCACCGCTTCACACCAAACACCGGTCGAAGATTCAGCTGAAGAACCTGACACTGCTTCCCCGTAAGCCCGCACCAAAAAGATATCTGAGCGCGCCGTAAGCCGGGGACCAATCACTCGTAAAATATCGCTCTGCAACAAATATCCTGGAGCCCCCGCCCCACTGCGTATGGCTTGATGTTCCGGATACGGTAACGTACCATCTGCAGGGATTGCATTGGGGAAATGACTATTGAGCCCGGCCCGGTCAATCGCGGCCTGCAGAGGACCAAGCAGGCCGGTATCACCATCGTCCAATCGACGATTTACAAAATCTGCCAAACTCAAAAAGGGTCCGCGTGTTTTGACTTCCTCTACCAATTCCGTGGCCAAATCTTTAATTTCTGCATCGGTCAATTCCACAAAGCCATTGTAGAGATCCGAACTCCCTTCCAAGGGGTAATCCAATCGACTGAAAAAACTGCCGGTCACATTTTCGATCGATCCATCAGCCATTTCAATCTCACGCTGACGCAATCCCGAGAGCACCGCGATCCAGGCGGAAACAGACGTGGAATTCACATTAAAAACCCCTTCCGTCAACAAGTGGGCGGCAATCCGTTCGGGATCTTCCATGTCCGCAGCCACTTGGGCATCATCAGCTTCGCGTATGGGATTAAAGAGGTAACTCCGATTCAGTAAGGGTTCGTCCCCGTTCCGAAAGGCATCCGCAGTCTGATCAAAAGACCAGCCCAAATCATCACGTGCCGTCAGCGTGGAAAAGAAATATTTATCCCACAAACCTTCATTGCTCAAGTACGACTGATCCACCACACTGTAAGCCGTATTTCCACTGCCCAAATAATTATACACCGCCTCGCGATCCACCAAAGGATGCGCAAATGAATTGCCCACCGCGTAGCTAGGATCGTGTAAATAGTGCCCGACTTCCACCTGAGAAAATCCGGCGAGAGACATCATGGGACCATGCGGAACCTCAAATAGGGGAAGGTGCGTTAATCCCGATCCCGCCCCGATCGAGGGACCCCAATAGGCATTATTTCGAGAACTCACTGTGTCCAAATTCAAATCAATCTCAGTAAAGCTATTGATCTCATATAGCTCCGCTTCCCAATTTTGGGCCTCATCATTCATAAAGCGGTCCTGACTGATCATCGCACGAGGATTATAACTACTCAACACTGCCGCATCAC
Source organism: Kiritimatiellaeota bacterium B1221 (assembly GCA_029269125.1). GTDB lineage: Bacteria > Verrucomicrobiota > Kiritimatiellia > SS1-B-03-39 > UBA6053 > UBA6053. The sequence goes on from JARHXX010000010.1 coordinate 113,101, forward strand.
CTGTTAAAGTCTTCATACGTGCATCCATCACAAACAGCGGGACTCGGTCATCAAGAGAAGACCCCAGTTCTAATCCTGTATAATAATCCCCTGTCAAAGACCCAATGGTCCGTCCCCCACCTGAAAGCGTACCGACGGGAATCGTTAACCGAGCCAGAAACGCATCTGAATTATGATTCTTATTCCAAGAGTCACTCGAAGCATCCAAATTGTCCGGGGTAATAAACTGAAAATTATTCCAGGTACTTTTCAATTCAATTTCCACCCATACACGATCCGTATCCGTTAACCCAATCTCTTGGACACTCGTATTATTCGGTTCGTTGATGCCGACACTTCCTCCCATTCCAAATCGGTCAAAATACAACCCTGAATCCTCTTCATACTCAGGTCCCGATGCGATACCGATCCCCTGATCAACAGTTTCTGATCCATATTTCAGAGCGGTTCCGGAGTTCGAAAAAGCAATAATTTCACCCGGTTGCATCACCATACGATTTGCTGGAGTTTCCGTACCATCCTCCGTTAGAATATAAAGGACAGGTGCCCAAGTATTGCTCTTATTTGATAGCTGTAACAGCCAACTATGGGTACTCGTAATTTCTTTATCCATATCCCCATATTGTGGAGATGGATCCGAGGGGTCCGGCCTCCGCTTTATTCTTAATGCAGAAATGGGCAGCGCACCCGGTGCAAATTTATACCCTCTAAATTCAACTGGTACATCGTAAGGGTTATGTAAGACCAAAATATTATTCATCACCAAGGCCAGACTCCCATTTTCCCGAGCGAGACTAAAGGTGTATAATACCCGAATTACCACAGGCGCCAGCGCGCTATCGGTTACGCGAATTACATTACCTGATTGCCCAACTTGACCCATGATGTATGCGCCAGAGAAAGTATTCCTATTTCGCACATCCGCTTGGTTGGATGCTGAATAAGTGGTGACCACGGATTCATTCCGGCTCACCCCATCAAAACGATCAGGACTCGGAGCCCGAGCCGTCAGTCCCGACGTGGCGCCCAACGAAGCCCGATCATGGTACATCAAATAATAATTCCGCAATAAATCCCAGGTGGGACCCCGCACTTTAAGGTTGGAAGAACTCCAGTCCGCCGCTTCAGGATTGGTTTCGCTATTCGGGCGCGTATTGCTGGCCGATCGACTTTCCAAGGCATACACATAGCCCAAGTCAAAGCCCTGACTCCACGAACCACTTTGATTTTCTTCTCCGGAATCCGTGAAAGAAGTCAATTGATGGAATTCTGTATCCGATTTTTCAAATGCCAGGGTCAAATCTGTTTTTAATCCCCCCTTGGCGGTGTCACTTTGCACACCCAAAGTCATCAAGGTCGCATGGTGAAACTCTTCACGACTCCCATCGACAAAATTTTGATCCACCAACCCCAACGAGTCCCAACTATGCAGACGACTTACCAAATCGGCACTTTCGACGAGTACAGGATCAACACTCCCCACGGCCGAAAACCCCGACAGGGTTTCCCCGGCTTGGCGCTGCGCAAACATTTGTGAAGCATAGCCCGAAAGATCGGTGCCCCCTTGATCGGGATCTTGCAGACCCAGCGATGCCTTCACCCCCTGATCCAATACCAAATAAGCATATCGCCCTTCAATATCACTGGTAGATCCGGCGACGGGAATATCTACCTTCTCCGCCCACACATATTCATCCGAACTCAAAACACTCCCTTCTCCCACCAAAGAAATCTTTTGGGTCGGGTCCAATGTTTGTTCGCTGCTCTCGAGCAACTCATCTTTTCCCGGACTCAACGAAGTCAACCAGCCCAAAAACTCCGGATTATGGGTGCGGGTGTCCGGATCCTGTTTACGCCATACCCCGGTCCAATAGGGATGTTCCACGTCATCGGGCGTTAAGGTGCCGGGGTCACTGTCCCGTATCGCGGCGGTGGCGGTGACCCGGGTGTCCGCACCCACGATTTCCTGCAAGCGTGCCACCGCCAATTCCATGCCTAAACGGGCGTTGGCCCGGGCATTGGCCTGTAGCTGATAGTTAGAAACCTGCCGTAACTCCATACGCACAAACACCACAAAGCCCAATACAATCATCAAAAGCAATGAAACCACCAGCAGCGTCAACAACAGCGCAGATCCCGCACGGGCATTTTTGACCTGAGGCTTGGAAGGTTCGGTTGGGGATAAAAAACAGTTTGAGTGAGGGTATAATCGCATCTTGTTCTTCATCATACACAAACGAACGACTACATGTTTCCAAAAAATCAAAATTAACTGGGTTTACTCGTAAACTTAATAAAATCCCCCCCCTGATTTTTCATCCATTACCCGCGAGGTTTGTATCCCGCATGCAGTTCAGAGCTTGGACATAATCGTTCCTCTGGTTTTCCATCAAACCTTGGAATCTTACAACAAATGGATTTCCCCATCGCGGTATCAATCTTTCTGAAAGCCAAAGTTTTCCCTTGCATCCACGCCGAGAAGGCTTATTTTATGAATAGTTGCGCAACTGTTACGATTATGAAATATTCCCACATCCCCCACAAAAATTCGTCAAGTCCCTCAGCCGGCAGGGAAAGAACCAGCAGCCAAAAAAGAGCGCGGCGAAGTGATCATCGATCCGCATTTACGTTGATTGAAATGCTGGTGGTCGTGGCGATCATCGCTTTGTTGGCCAGTATTCTGATCCCGGCCGTCAGCGGTGCCCTGGTCAAAGCAAAGCGCACAAAGTGCTCTTCAAATTTGCGCAACATCTTTCAGGGGGTCATGCAATATTCCGCGGAACACAATGGCCGTATCGTGCCGGCAGAAATCAATGGCCATCCCACTCTTGGCCGAAAATGGTGGTTTCAAACCATTTCGCCTTATATCGGTGATCAAAAACTGAATTGTCCCAATGCACCCACCAGTTGGCATTGGGGATACGGCATGAATGTTTATCCCAATAAACGCTCAGGGATTAACCGGAAAAATCTTGAATACTACTCCGGTGGAGAAAGAGTCTGGTGGTCCAAAAGTATTTATTTTGATACCATTTCCCGCCCTTCCGATACCCTCTATTTGATCGACTATGACGAATGGCAGTTTGACCGCTATTTGAATTATACAAATCCATCCAATTTCCCCATCGAGCGCCATGGCGGAAATGAAAAGCTGCCGTGTGTCTTTTTTGACGGCAGCATGAAACTTGTCACCCTGGACGAATCCACCATCGCCGGTGGCTATGAACTTTAAGGGAGGAATATCATGAAAAACACCCTGCAAAAATCCCTTCCGTATTTGAAATACCTCAGCCTCATCCTCGCAGGCGTTTCGATGCTAACCGCCTGCGGACCCGGACCCACTGAATCCCGTTTTATCGAAGAAGGTCTCCGGGTCGGAGAAGCCATCGGAAAAGTGCTTCAGGAAAATCACCCTGACATCCAAATTGTGGTGATGACCCGCCCCGGCTTGGCATATAACCCGCTGGTTTCATCAGAAGAATCCATATTGGAAGGTCTGAAAAATACCTTCAGTGGAAGTATCGTGCTCGCGGAGCTCGAACCCGACGCCCGTCAAAATGACGGGATACAGGCCAAAGGGGACATTTCAAAGGAAGATGTTCGGAAGAACTGGTATAAAAGTTATTCCCAGTGGTACAACCTCGACAACTTAAAAGCTTTTATGGATGCACAGACAGGCAAAGCCGACCTGATTCTCTGCATGCCCGGTTTCCCCGGAGACCTCAGCCTCGAAAATTTCCCTCAGTCACCCGGTACCCCCGCACTGGCCGCCTTAAACATGAGACCGGAACAGGCCCTTACATTTCTGGAAAATGGTAAAGGATGGATCTATCAGGCCGTGCGCCCTGAACAAAGCCCTTCCCCCAAACCCGGACTGGAGATTCAAGAGGTGGGCGCCCATTCCATCATCCTCTACCCTGCCCGCGACACCCTCTAATCAGAATATAACTTCGGGAAAAAGACCTGCCTGGGATTCTCTCTTGGCAAGCCAATAAAAGTCCATAGTGTGACCAGATGATCCCCACTTCATTTTCTCCCCCCTCTCCCCGCCCCGTCAAAATCCTTCTCGACACAGATATGGCAACGGACTGCGATGATGTCGGGGCCATCGCAGTTTTACACCGTCTCGCCTCTTTAGGTGAGGCGGAAATTTTAGGTGTCGTTGCCAATAATTACGATCCCGCATCGATTGCGGTGGTGGCAGCCCTCAATTCATTCTACGGCCGACCCGGCATTCCATTGGGAGCCTGTCAAGCAGATGAAGTCGGCCACCCCGCCGCCGAATTTATGCGTGAAATCGCTGCGGACACTCAAAGCTACGGACATCATATTACCCATCGCAATCAGGTCCCCGGTGCAGTAGAACTCTATCGGCGTCAATTGGCCACCGCCCCGGACCAAAGCGCGGTGATCGTCAGTATCGGACATCTCAACAACCTGGCCGATCTCCTGCAATCCCCTCCCGATGAATTCAGTCCGCTCACCGGATCAGAGCTGGTGGAAAAAAAAGTACCCCATCTGATTATAATGGGTGGGGATTACCCCTCCGGCAAAGAACATAATTTTTGGGCCCGCGGTGCCATTCCCTACACCCAAACCGTAATGGATCTCTGGCCGACCCCCATGTTGTTTTCCGGCTTCACCCTGGGTCAGAAAATAGTGACCGGCCCCGGATTGGTCACTTTGCCCCTTCATCATCCACTGCACCGTGCCTATGCCGGTCACGCATGCCGGCCGCTTGAAAAAGGCCGGCCCAGCTGGGATCAAAGTGCCATTCTGGCCGCAGTACGCGGGGTTGAACCCTACTGGAACCTCAGCGAACCCGGACACAACCGCATCGATACTGACGGAAGCAATTTCTGGGAACCGGACCCCAAAGCCTCCCACCGCTATCTGATTGAAAACATGCCTCCGGAAAATGTGGCAGATGAAATCACCCAATTGATGAAAACAAATTCCTGAAAACCTTATCTGCCTGCAGGGCACAAAACCATTCAACGATTATGACAACCCCAGCTCCATTTCTTAAAACATCCGGAACCCGTATTCTGAATTCATCCGGCGAGGAGATTTTGCTCCGTGGTATCAATCTCGGTAACTGGTTTTTACCGGAAGGATATATGTGGAAATTCCCCCATGGTCTTTCCTCCGGAAAAAATATGGAAGCACTGTTCATCGATCTCATCGGAGTCGAAAAAGCTCAAGCCTTTTGGGAAACCTTTTATGACCGTTACACCACCGAAAAGGATATTTGTCAAATTGCCAAGGAAGGATACAATTCTATCCGCCTCCCCCTCAATTTCCGATTGTTTATGGACGAAGAAGGCAATTTCATTGACCACCGCATAAAACGCATCGATGCCTTTTTAGATCTCTGCGAAAAATATCAGATCTATGTCATCATCGACTTACACGCTGCCCCCGGAGGTCAAACCGGCACCAATATTGATGACTCCGACGGATTCCCGAATCTATTCACCGATCCAAAAAATGAAGCGCTGACCATCACCTTTTGGCAAAGAATTGCCCAACGCTATCGGGATCGTGCTATCGTCGGCGGATATGATCTCCTCAACGAACCCCTGCCGGATGAACACGCCAAATTCAACGACGCTTTGATTGCCCTCTATAAAAAAATCATCCACGCCATACGCGAAGTCGATCCGCATCATATCATAATCGTTGAATGCGCCCATTGGGCCACCAACTTTCGAATTTTCACCGAAAAACTGGATGACAATTTGATCATTCAATTTCATAAATATTGGAATCCCAATGATTATCGGTTCATCCGCGACTACCTCAATATTCGGGAAACCCTCAATGTGCCGTTATGGATGGGTGAAAGCGGGGAAAATAATTTGGATTGGTATACCAGCTCATTTCCAATGCTGGAGGATCACAATATCTCCTGGTGCTTCTGGCCCTGGAAAAAAATGGAAACCCTGAACAATCCCTGCTCCATCAGAATGCCGGAAGATTGGGAGAAAATCTGTCAGGCAGGCAAGGGGGAAATTCAGCTGGAGGCCGCGGAAGCTGAAGAAATTCTCAACCAATACTTGGACAATATTCTGTTTGAAAATTGTGACTATCTCCCGGAAACCGTCAATGCCATGATGCGCCGCATTCCGGTTCGGATTCCCGCCGAAGCCTATGAGATGAAAGGACTGGGAAACTCCTACTATTTCAGAGAAAACGTAAACACGCATCTGAACATTCGAAGAAACGAAGGCGCTAATCTCAAATTTATCAACGGAAAAGATGCGGAGTATCCCTCCTACAAATACGCAGGGAAACAGCATCATGCCGCAGAGGAAAGTCTCTGTTTAACCCTGCAGCAAGGCGATTGGGTCAAGTATACAATCCATGCAGCCGATGAACAGCTTGCGGATGTCAGTGCACGGTTAAACAGCCACCGGGATACCGAAATCGAACTCTGGTTAAACAGTGAAATCAACTTGGGAGGAACCATAAAAACAGATCAAACATGGCATCTGCAAACCTTGGCCCCAAAAGTGAAAATTCCTAAAGGGAAACACAGCCTCAAAGTGATCGTCAAAAAGGGATCCGTCAGTTTGGATTGGATTGAATTTCAAAATAGCTGAATTTTTCCGGACCCCCAACAGGTAGATACACCATTGCCGGGCTGCCCCAGCAAATACAATCCACCCCATTTGTCCGGACCCCCAACAGGGCCGGCACATCGTAGCCGGGCATTAAACCAACAAATAGTATACCCCGTATGTCCGGACCCCCAACAGGATCAACACATCCTTACCCAAGGGGCCCGAAAATAAAATACCCCATATCCATCGGGACCCCAACGGGGTCGACACAACATAGCCGAAGGTTGAGCCTGCAAATACCCCCCATCCCCGGGACCCCAACGGGGTCGGCGCAACATAGCCGGGGGTTGAGCCTGCGAAACCCCCGGTGAGAAACACAATTCATTAGCCAACCCT
>JARHXX010000110.1 GCA_029269125.1 Kiritimatiellaeota bacterium B1221
TCCGCTTCTGAGAGATCGTGGTCACGGCGTTGCGCTCCCCGGTAGTTGTCATTCTTCGTCCGGTCCTTCAGGAATCTGTCCAAATACTCCCGGTAGCTTTCCGACCCAAGAAACCAGCCATGTTTCACCTGCCTTTCAAATTCTCCCCGCCTTCCCGCATCGGGATCTTGTTCGAATTTCATAAGTCGTTCGATCTTTTGTTGATATCCTTTCAGATACCCTGATTTGCCTTCTTCGAGTCCCCAGGTGCTCAGTACCTTTGACCTCACCAGCCATTCCGGCCGTTTTCCTTGGTCTTTTCCAAGGTAGGCAGGATAACTGCTCCAGTGGTAGGATTCTAGTGGAAGCGTAAAACCTTCTCCACACAGTTTTGCCCGGAAAGGATTTAAATGAATATAACTGCTGATCTGGCGGAAATACTCCAGCCCTCCATGACGAGGATCCGTCTGTACGGGTATCGCTTTATACCTGCCCTGATACAAATGTCCCCGTCTTTTAAACATTGAATTAAATCGTTGGGTATAGGAACTCTGAAACCAACTCATCCCCTCTACCAGATTGGCCTCGGGTGTTTCCAAAAGCAGATGATAGTGGTTAGACATCAGCACATAGGCATGCACCAGCCAGCCGGTTTGATCACAGACCTCCGTCAGTGTGGAAAGAAACAACCGCCTCCC
>JARHXX010000111.1 GCA_029269125.1 Kiritimatiellaeota bacterium B1221
ATGCAACCGTTCCTGCAATGGGTTCTCCGCCATCCAGGATTCCATTGCTGTTTAAATCCAGATAAACCGTCACTCCGGAAAGTCCCGGCTCTCCGCCATCCTGCACCCCGTCGCCGTTCAGGTCATTCCAAACAAAGTCGCCGACGGTGGCGTCCTGCTGCTGGTAACCGAAGTCCGCACCATTAAAATCCTCCCCGGCCGCAATCGTTACCGCCCGGGGGTTCGCACCTCCCGTCCGGACGAAACCTGCCGGAGTGGTTGTGGTGTCCACCCGAACCGAATAGCTGCCAACAGACAGGTCTGTAAAATCATAAGCGCCGGATCCGTCTGTGACAGCACTGGGCTCTCCACCATCCAAATTTCCATTGCTGTTCAAATCCAAATACAACGTGATACCGGACAGTCCGGGTTCTCCCCCGTCCTGTACCCCGTCTCCGTTCAAATCATTCCATACAAAGTCGCCGATCGAAGCATCCTGCTGCTGGAAACCGAAATCCGCATCATTGTAGTCCTCTCCCGCCGCCAGGGTCACGGACTGCGGATTCGTTCCGCCTGTACGGATAAAACCACTTGTCACTGTATTTTCATCCACCTGCACCGAGTAAGTCCCGGCAGCAAGCCCTGTGAAATCGTAGGCGCCGCTTCCGTTGGTCACTTCATT
>JARHXX010000112.1 GCA_029269125.1 Kiritimatiellaeota bacterium B1221
TTGGCTAAAAGTGGCAGCAAGCGGCCGCACTCCACAACAGATAGCCAACCCGCGAAAAATTGAAGAGGAATTGCTCTCGAACCTCCGGCAGACATCTCCCCCACCGCAGATACTGGACTGTTCCCCAATCCTCTTCCAGATTTTCAATGAGGATGTGGATGAGTTCAGGGACGAAGTCCCGGGGATATTCTACGCCAAAGGCGTTGCGGCGGTCAGCCCGGGGTTGCGAGGTACGAGCTACCCTGGGTTTTGTGGGTTTGAATTTCTCTACACTGAAAGCGTTGCGTCTGTCCGAGCATCGGCACCAGGCAGACGCAACTCCTTCAGAGTTGGCGGATTTGGGGATTGGAACCCCGGGGTAGCCCCTCGTTCCTCCGGGCACCCCCGGGCTGAAAGGCGTAACGCCGTTGGCGTATCATCGGAATAGGAAATCAACCGGCATCGATTTGCTTTGGTTTTGCATATCGATTTCGATCCCGATAGCTTGACGGGAACCGGTCGTCTGAAGTCCCTTGGGATAAATCCCGGGGTTGTGAAGCCACGTGAACTGCGGAACCCGGAACAGCAAAACAATCAGAATCGATATCGATAAATCTACATGCTTCGAAA
>JARHXX010000113.1 GCA_029269125.1 Kiritimatiellaeota bacterium B1221
GGAAGTGTCCCAATAATTGTTAAAAAAAGTGGTGGTTTCGACGCCAACCCGACAGGGATGGCGGTTCATCACAACAAAACGAAACCACCATGGAAAAACATATAGACCTCAACACGATACTGCAAGCCGAAGCCACCGAAGCCGCAACCCTTCTTTCCGCACATGTGCGTCAGTGTGTCCGCGCATCGATTCTGAACCTGATGCAGGAGGAGGTAGATCTGCTTTGCGGTCCTTCTTACAACCCCAGCAGCGAGTCCTTTTTTTATCGTGCAGGCAGTGCAGCCTCCTCGATTTATGTTGATGGAAAACGCATGCCTGTAAATAGACCCCGAGTCAGGGAACTGACCGAAGAAGGTTCCCGGGAAGTCACCATCAAGACCCTGCAGGCCGCCCGGGACCCGCACGAATGGGAGGATATGGTCCACCGCGCCATTCTTTGCGGTGTAAGCGGACGGGACCAGATCCGATTGCAAGCCCACGAACTCAAGGGCATGAGCAAGAGCAACATCAGCCGTCTCTGGGCACAACGTGCCGGGGAACTTATTCAGGAGATAAATGAAAC
>JARHXX010000114.1 GCA_029269125.1 Kiritimatiellaeota bacterium B1221
CCGGATGACCCGTGCAGAAGGCAGGGAGAAGTCCACTTCAATGCCCAGAGCCTCCCGGTTGTAATCGTCGATCAGGTTGAACGTACGAAACTTCCCGCCACCCGCTCCATTTTCCAGGGCCTTTTCTTAACCGAAAAGGCCCTTTTTTGTTGGGTAAAACGGGGGATGCCTATTGTTCCGCCCGGAGCTTTCCCCATGAAAAACAGGGTCAAAACAGGATGCACGGGGGAGGGGAGCGTGCGCCCCCCTCGGGAAGCCTGGAAAAGAGTACCCCCCCCCGGGGTGCCCGGAAATAAAGCAAAAAGAGATGCATAACCCTTTCAGGGTGATTTGTTTATGATTTTCTGGAACCTCCAGGGGTTTCACAGGTTCAACCCTTGGCTACGGTGGGCCAAGTCTTTCAGACTTCGAAAAACCTTGGGGGTAAAAGCTTTCGAAGCATGTAGATTTATCGATATCGATTCTGATTGTTTTGCTGTTCCGGGTTCCGCAGTTCACGTGGCTTCACAACCCCGGGATTTATCC
>JARHXX010000115.1 GCA_029269125.1 Kiritimatiellaeota bacterium B1221
GTGGATTCGCCCGCACCCCGTCCGGGGCGCAAAGGTTTGGGGATTATGATCCCGGGGGCATTGCCCCCGGGTTAGCTGCGATACCCCCGCTGGGGGTGCAGGGGTTTTGTGGTGTAGATGCCTGATGGGTGGGTGCAGGGGGGTGTGGTGTAGGTGCCCGATGGGTGTAGGAAGCGGGAGATGTAGGTGGGTGGTATTTGTCCCTCCGGAGGAGGGAAGGCCTATAGCTCGGGGGCCATGCCCCCGAGAGGGGATCGATTTCATTCGTGCGCCCCGGATGGGGTGCGGGGGGATGGGGATGGATGTGGATTCGCCCGCACCCCGTCCGGGGCGCAAAGGTTTGGGGATTATGATCCCGGGGGCATGGCCCCCGGGTTAGCTGCGATACCCCCTCCGGGGGTGCAGGGGTTTTGCGGTGTAGGTGCCTGATGGGTGGGTGCAGGGGTTTTGCGGTGTAGGTGCCTGATGGGTGGGTGCAGGGGTTTTGCGGTG
>JARHXX010000116.1 GCA_029269125.1 Kiritimatiellaeota bacterium B1221
CCACTTGTCACTGTATTTTCATCCACCTGCACCGAGTAAGTCCCGGCAGCAAGCCCTGTGAAATCGTAGGCGCCGCTTCCGTTGGTCACTTCATTCGGTTCGCCCCCGTCCAGCACGCCATTCGAATTCAGATCAAGGTAAACCGTCACCCCGGAAAGTCCCGGCTCTCCGGCATCCTGTACCCCGTCTCCGTTCAGATCATTCCAAACGAAATCACCTATACGGGCATCCTGCTGCTGATAGCCGAAATCCGCATCATTAAAATCTTCTCCCGCCGCCAGAGTCACGGATTGCGGGAGGCTGCCTCCCGTGCGCACAAACCCGGTGGCCACCGTGCTTTCATCCACCCGCACTGAATACAGGCCGGGTGCAAGGCCCGTAAGATCATACGCACCCGATGCAACCGTTCCTGCAATGGGTTCTCCGCCATCCAGGATTCCATTGCTGTTTAAATCCAGATAAACCGTCACTCCGGAAAGTCCCGGCTCTCCG
>JARHXX010000117.1 GCA_029269125.1 Kiritimatiellaeota bacterium B1221
GGGAATCACCCACAGCCTCACCTTTCAACCCGGGCCCAAAATCCGCAACCATACCCATCCAAAACTTTACCCTTCAACCCGGGCCGAAGGTCCGCAACGATACCAGCCCAGTGCGAAGCGCTGGGGTTACATCCATAAAACCATCCCCCCGGGCCGAAGATCCGCGAAGATCATTTCATCTGGTTGTGGTTTCCATATAGATCACCTCAACCTTAACCAAAACGGACCCAAGGTCCACAACCATGTTCGCCCCGCCCGCATACGGTGATCTTCGCGGGCCTTCAGCCCGATATTTCCGTTCGATCTTGATCCCGGCGCTGCGCACCGGGCTGGTATCTGCGTGGACCTTCGGCCCAATTTAAAACACAAACATTAAACGGACCCCAAAATCCGCAACCATACCCGCCCAGTGCGCAGCGCGGGGGGAATCACCCACAGCCTCACCTTTCAACCCGGGCCCAAAATCCGCAACCATA
>JARHXX010000118.1 GCA_029269125.1 Kiritimatiellaeota bacterium B1221
GGGGATGTCCCGTTTCTTGTTAAAATCGGTGGTGGCTTCAGGGTGAAGATATCAGGGTTGTTGTGAGGTTGTCAATTTCAAGGTAAGAGAGGTGTTGCCGTGCCGGAGGATAGGGCTCTGCTGAGGAGCAACCCGAGCGCCGAGCACGGTCCGTGGATAGAAGCCACAGCCGGGAGTTGGAGAGATCCATCTTCCGGCTTCTTTCCCGGCTCCATGCGGAAAACCTACCCGGAGCATCAGGCCGCCTCCTGGCAGGCTCTGTGCCGGGCGTTGAGTTTTTCGGCGAGGACTGGGAGGTCCCGGTATCCCCGCACTCTGCGGAACCCACGCTGGGCGATCCAAAGGCCGGAGGCTACCCAGCGGCTGGCCATATCTGTTTCCGGCCGCCAGCGTTTGACTCGGCCGAGGTGTTTTCTGAGGTTGCGCATGCTGTTTTCAATGTGATTGGTGGACAGGAAGGTCTGGTTCAGGGTGGC
>JARHXX010000119.1 GCA_029269125.1 Kiritimatiellaeota bacterium B1221
AAACCCTTCGCGTGAACGCTTCGGGTGAAACCGACTGAAGTCGGAACTGGGAAGTTATGCCTTCTGCAAACCAGGTCGCAATCTTCCTGCTTCTGATCTTCATTGACGTGTGAGGGAGGGCGACCTATGATCTTGATGTGACCACTCATACTTTAGGGTATGACATTACGTCGATCGAGTCGCTTCCGGGGCTGCGTCGGTGGAAGAAGAAAGGGGGCATGAAATGCGGAAGGTGGCTTCCGAGTTCCTCGTTTACGAGGGGTGTCCCGAGGCGTTCACGCGAAGGGCAACGCGGAACCCGGGTTTTGCGAAACCCTTCGCGTGAACGCTTCGGGTGAAACCGACTGAAGTCGGGACTGGGAAGTTATCTCCTGCAAACCAGGTCGCGATCTTCCTGCTTCTGATCTTCATCGACGCGAGAAGGAGGGCGACCTATGATCTTGATGTGACCACTCATACTTTAG
>JARHXX010000011.1 GCA_029269125.1 Kiritimatiellaeota bacterium B1221
ACCTCGGAACGGGGTCACGCCAGTAATGCGTCAGCCAAAACGGAGGGCCCGCGTCCCGCGGTCCAACATCCGGGACAAGACCTCGGAACGGGGTCGCGCCAGTAATGCGTCAGCCAAAACGGAGGGCCCGCGTCCCGCGGTCCAACATCCGGGACAAGACCTCGGAACGGGGTCGCGCCATTAAAACATATCTTTTAAAAACTGACCGACATAAGTAGTCTTCATCTTTCTCTTCTTTCGGAGAATGAATTTTGATACATCGAAACCAGATATACCTGTCATAGCCAGCCCATAAATAATCCTAAATAGATATCGATTCATTTCAAAACCCAAAAATACGTCATCAAATGATTTCCCCCATTCAAAAAAACTTTAGATATGCCGTGCTACTTTTCATGATTTGGGGGGCAAGTATTTCCGGCCTGTTCGCAGATGGAGAGGTGCTTCCCCACTTTAACGCGGAGATAAACTTTCCAGACGCAACCATCTATGCGACCGCTTATCAAGCGGATGGCAAACTACTCATGGGAGGAATGTTTGGTTCACACACTGCCTTCGATCTATTAGGCTTGGTACGTCTTCATCAGGACGGCAGTTGGGATCAAAGTTTCACCGCAAATCCCAAGGGAGAGGTCTACGCAGTCGCGATTCAGGATGACGGTAAAATCTTGGCAGGAGGCTCTTTCACCGCGCTGCATGAAGATGGCAGCTATCAATACAATTTGGCCCGTTTTCATCCTGACGGACAGTTGGACGAGAGTTTCACGACACAAATTTCCAGTACAGTGAACAATATCCTCATTCAACCAGATGGCAGAATTTTGGTCGCAGGCAAATTTGAAACGGTTAATGGAGATGACAATAAATATATCGTCCGGTTAGAATCAGACGGGAGCGTCGATTCAAGCTTTCATCCTGCGGTGACAAGAGAGGTTAAGTCGATCGCATTGAGGGCGGACCATAAAATTCTCGTGGGGGGATCGTTCGATTATGTAGGCGGAGAAGAGAAAAACAAAATTGCCTTGCTGAACACCGACGGGAGTCTCGCCCCCTCGTTCACGGCGTCCTTAAACGGAAACGTTGAATGTCTACGCATCCAGCCAGACCAGAAAATTCTGGTCTCAGGCTTCTTTAATCAGGTGAACGGGATTACCCGGGATAATTTCGTTAGGCTGAATGCAGATGGCAGTTTAGACACAACTTTTCAGTCCGGGTTCACTTCCGGCATCCGGTCCATCAGCCTGCAGACGGATGGAAAAATTCTTGTTTTAATATACGACCTTGGGTCTATTCACCAAATATATCGCTTACTGCCGGACGGGAGTACCGACCCGTCTTTCGTTGATGCTGTATCCAGAGGATATCATGCCATGCTTGCGATGCCGAACGGGGATGTTCTTGAGGGAGGATACCAGTATTCCCCTGAAAAACTAAGCCTGCTTGCCAATTCTAATAGTAGCTCCGAAATTACAGTCACCGGTACTTCCCGGATTGATTGGATCAGAACCGGCAGTTCACCGGAAATTGAAGCCGTAACTTTTGAATACTGGGACGAACAATCATGGAAAATGGCAGGAGAAGGAAGCCGAAATTCTGAAGGCTGGCACCTTACAGATCTGTCTTTACCTGCAAGTACCTGGATCAGGGCAAGAGGGACCGTAACAGGTGGATACCGCAATGGATCCATGAGTCTGATCGAGGAGACGTCCCCCTACGGAACATCAGCGACCGTAAGGATGGAAGTATCAGTGGATAGCGAAGTGCTTCCCCCCGGATATCATCCGCTTAACTTCGGGGATCAATCTTATGACCGGATGTCTGCCCCCGTGGATGTGCTGATTACCAATAAGGGTGATAACACCCTAACCGGTCTGTCTTTGAATTTATCCGGCATACACGCAGCCGAATTTATCGTATCTCCCCTACCCATATCCAGTCTGGAACCGGGGGAAAGCACCTCGGTTCAACTTTATTTCCGACCTTGGGGCGGAGGCCTCCGGGAAGCCGAAATCCTGATTCAAAGCGATATGCCATCTGTCTTCTCCCATTTGCTGGTGCTACGTGGATCCGGCAAGGTACACGATAGTACATTTACCCCTGAGCTGGAATACGCATCAGGTTTGGCGCTGCAGCCGGATGGGAAAATTTTGGCATTAGAAAACGACTTAGGAGAAAATGTCCTGATCCGTTTCCATCCTAATGGCATTCGGGATAAATCCTTTACCCCATTTGAGACAAAAGACACGAACACTTTTGTGGTACAGCCTGACAGAAAAATTCTCCTGGGCCGATCGAATGATAATACAGGATTCGACCCATACAATCTTTTAGTAAGGCTGGATCAATACGGGCATGTTGATCCCGACTTCAGCCCCCCTTTTACGGGATATGCAGGCTGGGGGATTCAAGCCATTGAAATATTATCGGACGGCAAACTTCTTATCGGCGGTTATTTTAAACTCACAGATGGCGATCAGTATTTCAACCTCGTCCGGTTACTTCCGAATGGGAACCTCGATCCGGATTTTACACCACTGACGGGAGCGGCAGTGACCAGCCTCGCCAGACAGTCTGATGATAAAATTGTGTTTATTACGGAACAAAGCATTATTCGGCTGCATGCGGACGGTACCCTTGACGAACAGTTTACCCCTTCAATCCCAGATGGGTTCGAGATAGAATTGATGAAAATTCAACCCGATGGAAAAATCATCCTCTCCGGGAATCCAACCCCGGGTTCAAACCACAGAAGTATGATTACAAGGTTTTTACCCCATGGAGAAATCGATGCGTCATTCACCCAGAATCCCGATGGGAGAATTTATTCAATCACCATGCAGGCAGATGGTAAAATTCTTCTCGCGGGGGACTTCAAACACATTGGAGGAGAATGGAGGGAAAATGTGGCACGATTACTTCCTGACGGAAGCCTGGACAAAACTTTCGACCCAGATCCAAACGGGTCGGGGGTTAGGAGTATGCTGGTCGAACAAGATGGACAAATCCTCCTCTCAGGCTTTTTTACTGAAATAGGAGGCGAGCTGAGTACTGGTTTGGCACGGGTGTCAAATGATCCCGCACTCACCAATCTGAGCATAACGAATGGGGACACCCTTACCTGGCAAATGGAAGGCAGTGCACCGCAACTTCAGCAAGTGACTTTTGATTACTGGGAAAACTCGGAATGGAAGCAGGCCGGTGTATCAACCCAAACAAATTCAGTCTGGCAAGCCACAGGCGTTTCTCTTCCCCCAGATACCTGGATACGGGCACAGGGACAACAGAAAATCGGAGCGGCAACTGATTCCGCCAGCCTCATGCAATCCATTGTAGGCTACGGGAATGCGGAAACACATGATGTACAAACCCTGGTTAACGGCTCTCCCGTAGATCTATCAAACCTGCACATTGATTTCGGGACCGTCGATTGGCAGACAAACCTCACGGAATTCAGCATCACGCTATCCAATAATGGCAGCACCACTCTCAGTGATATAAGCCTGAATCTTACCGGCTCGGATCCGGATTCCTTTTATTTCACCCCTACCGACACAACCTCCCTATCCCCCGGAGAAAGTCTTACGGTCACTATCGGATTTCATTTGGAAAACAGCGGTGACAGATCCGCCGTACTGCAAATTGTGAGCGGCGATACCCCGCAGGAAGTTTTCGGATTCACCCTCCCCCTCCACGCAAACGGAAACCCGGTAATTCCAAGTTTTCAACCCATTCTAAATAAATCGGTCACCACCATGGCCTTGCAACCCGGAAACAAACTTTTGGTTGCAGGTGACTTTAATCAAATAAATGGTGAATCGCATAATGGATTAGTACGTTTTCATTCTGACGGCAGTATAGATTCAAGCTTTCATCCCTCTATTTCGCGATGGGGAATCGAGACCCTTTTAACCCAGGCAGATGGGAAAACACTCATCAGTGGAGCTTTTGAAACCGGGGACCAATACTACATCATCCGTTTGAATCAGGATGGTTCCGTCGATGAAAACTTTAACGTCACAACCAATGGGGCCGTGTATGCAATGTTGGAAATGCCGAATGGACAAATTTATATTGGAGGCAGTTTCAACAGCGTAAACACTTTAACCAGGAAATCAATTGCCCGCCTCCATGCGGATGGGACACAGGACAACACTTTTTCTCTCGATCTGGAAACTGTTCCCTATTCTAAAGGTGTCAGCTCCATTGTGCGACAGGAAGATGGAAAGATTCTTTTAGGCGGTCGCTTCACAAGCGTGGAGGGTGAAGCAAGAAATAATATCGCGCAACTGCAGACCGACGGCAGTCTTGACCTGAGCTTCAACCCCACGATTGCGAGCGCGGACGCCTACACAGTGAACGCAATGATAACCCAACCAGATGGTAAAATTATCCTGGATGACGGCCAGGAACTCATCAGATTAGAGGCGGATGGCAGCTTAGACGAATCCTTTGACGTCCCAGTCATCGGCTCTGTCAAAAGTATCGCCTTACAAAGTGACGGAAAAATCTGGGTTGCGGGAAGCTTTACCCATATCGGAAATTATGTGCGCAACAACATTGCCCGATTACACCCGGATGGCCGTCTGGATTTAAGCCAGGATCCCAATGCCTCTGATGAGGTGAAGGCACTGCTTTTGAATGAAAACGGGGAATTATTCATCGGTGGAGATTTTGAGCAAGTGAATGGCCAAGCGACCGCTTACCTGGCTTTATTATTTAACAACCCTGCAATTTCTCAGTTTCAGGTTTCTGGTGGAAACCAGATAGATTGGATTCGGGGCGGGAGTGCCCCCAAACTTGAAAATCCTTCGGTTTCATATTGGAATGAATCCGCTTGGGAATCACTAGGACCTGTTGAAAGAACAGACAGTGGCTGGCAGATAACGGCAGCCAGTTTACCCGAAAGCTCATGGATCCGCGGGGTGAGCGGTGTACGGGGAGGCTTTGCAACACAGTCTCTCTCTCTTATCGAAAAAATAGAAAGATATGGAACAGGCACTTTCCCTGAACTCTCGGTTCAGCTGGACGGCCAAGAGATTCGGAACCAAAGGGCGACCTTGGATTTTGGTGAGCTGAACAGTACCATGAGCTCGGATCCGAGAGTAATCACCTTAACAAACAATGGAGATGGCATTTTAGAAATACGTGATGCTGACATCCTGGATTTTGAATCTGATGCCTTCCAACTCATCGATTTCGTAGCCGTCACTCTCTCTCCCGGTGAGAGTTCAGACCTTCAAATTGTCTTTAATCCGACAGCAGGGAAAGAGGAGGAAGCAGAATTGAGAATATTTTCGAATGATGCTGTGCATACCCCTTTTATCGTATCGGTCAAAGGATCGGGGATCTATCCACTTGGAGATTTACAAACCGACGTGAACGATTCCATTAGAGCGCTGGCGATCCAACCCGATGGAAAAATTCTCATCGGAGGAAACTTCACTGAAGTCAATGGCCAGCCCAGAGCCTATCTCGCCAGACTAAATCCGGATGGAAGTTTGGATCCAGACTTTTCACCTGTCTTGGACAATTACGTCTATTCAATTTATTTAGAACGAGATCTGAACATTCTCGTGGGTGGATCATTTGATGAAGTGAACAGCGAATCGAGAAGCCTATTGGCGCGCCTCAGTCCGGAAGGAGAACTCCTCCCTGATTTACAAGTACAGTTTACTTCCGGTACAATACATTGCGTCACGAAAAAACCGAATGGAAAAATTCTGATATCAGGCTCTTTCACTTCCGTGAATGGCAACCAACGCCTTCGGATTGCGCAATTAAATACCGATGGCTCCCTCGACGAATCCCTTGTTCCGGAAATTTCACCCATCGCCTTCTTTTATGTAGATGACCTTAGCATACAAAGTGACGATAAAATAATCATAAGCACCACCGGGACATACCGAGGAACCTCCACCTTGGGTCGGTTAGCATCTAACGGAGCCGTGGATACGACTTTTTCAGCACCAAAATTTTTAAAGGTTCATGAAACACTTATTCGTAGTGACGGAAAATTATATGTATCAGGAATCGTGATCAGAGAAGGAAACGTTCAGGAAACTGGACTATTTTTACTGAATACGGATGGGAGTTTTGACACCGATTTCGCCCCTATTATAAATTCCTACATCTACACCATGGCCCTTCAAGCCGATGGGAAAATAATTATTGGCGGTGCTTTCACAGAAATAAACGGGGAAAAAGTACAAAGGCTTGCCGCCCTAAATCCGGATGGATCTCTGGACCCTTTCTTCCAACCTAATCCAAATTCCAACGTAACCCTGATTGCACTTGATCTTGACGGCAGCCTGCTGGTCACGGGTTCTTTTTCTTCTATTGGGGGGCAAGCAAGAAGCGGATTCGTAAGAGCACTAAACCGTGCCCCCCTCTCCTCGCTCACCCACGAAGACTCAGAACTTCGCTGGCAAGTGGGTGGGAGCTTCCCTGAGCTGTCAGAAGTTAATTTTGACATTTGGCAGGGAGACAGCTGGGTACCCTTAGGTGCACCAGAAAGAACAGCGGATGCTTGGAACCTTCAAACCCCTTCCCTATCAGCTGCAGGCTGGGTTCGAATTACCGGCCAATCCACCGCCGGTCCTACGAACGGAGGTACGGGTCTTATTTCGATTCAAGAACCATTCGGAGGAGGAGGACCTGCAAATACATTCGCAGGCTGGTCCTTTAGGAAGGAGCTCCCCGTAAATCAACGCGATCCCTTTTATACATCAGGTCCGCTTGAAGTATCCAACCTGATGGCATTTGCCATGAATCTGGACCCCAGAACTGCGGGTCCATCTGATATGCCCAAAATAGCAGGCCTCTCCGAAACCCCAAATCGGGCATGGTTCAGATTCCGACGTAATACCAACGCTGCAGATGTCACCTTCAGTATACAATCAAAAGAAACGCTTCTGGATGACGAATGGCAAACGCACCCCATTTCAACTTACCGTGTCCATCAAACAGGCGATGGATGGGAAGTGATTGATATTGAAGTAAACACTTCTGAGAAGGGCGATGGATTCTATCGCCTAAACTTAGAATAAACTCATACCCCATCACAAGCGGACACAACGGTCCGCGCCCATTCAAAGAAGCTCCGCCAAGAACTGGCCGGTATAGGAGTCTTTCATTTTTGCCACCGCTTCCGGGGTGCCTTCGGCAATCAGTTGACCGCCGCCATCTCCCCCTTCGGGACCCAGATCGAGGATCCAGTCGGCGGTTTTGATCACATCGAGATTGTGCTCGATCACCAGCAGGGAATTTCCCGCATCGCGCAGGCGCAACAGCACTTCCAGCAACTTGTCCACATCGGCGAAATGTAATCCGGTGGTGGGCTCATCCAAAATGTACAGGGTGTTGCCGGTGTCGCGCTTGCTCAACTCCGTGGCCAGCTTCACCCGCTGCGCCTCGCCTCCGGACAGGGTGGTGGCCGGTTGCCCCACCTGCAGGTAGCCCAGGCCCACATCCACCAGGGTTTGCAGCTTCCGTTTAAGACCGGGCACTTTCCCGAAGAATTCCAAGGCATCCTCCACCGTCATTTCCAGCACATCGGAAATATTTTTTCCGCGGTAACGCACTTCCAAAGTCTCCCGGTTGTAACGTTTTCCCGCACACACTTCACAGGTCACAAACACATCGGGCAGAAAGTGCATTTCAATGCGGCGCAGGCCGTCTCCTTTGCAACTTTCGCAGCGACCGCCTTTGACATTAAAACTGAACCGTCCGGGTCCGTATCCCCTCACCTGACTGGCCGGCAGCTTGGTGAACAAATCGCGGATCTGTCCGAAAGCGCCGGTGTAAGTCGCGGGATTCGACCGCGGAGTGCGCCCAATCGGACTCTGATCAATCACAATCACTTTGTCCACGTGCTGCAGTCCGGTCACGGACTTGTGCTTGCCCGGAAGATCTTTGGAATCAAAAAACTTCTGAAACAACACCCGTTTCAAAATCTTATCCACCAAAGTGGATTTTCCGCTCCCACTCACCCCGGTCACACAGGTGAAAACGCCCAGCGGAATTTTTGCAGTCACATTTTTTAAGTTGTTTTCAGAGGCGCCTTTGATGGTGATGCACCTGCTCTTCACCACTTTCTTCCGTTCCGACGGCACCGGGATTTTTTTGTCCCCGTTCAAATACGCGGCGGTCAGGGTTTTCTTTTTGAGCAGTTGTTTGGGCGGACCTTCGAACACCACTTGCCCTCCGTGGGTGCCCGCCAGCGGTCCCATGTCCACCACGTAGTCCGCATCCAGAATCGTCTGTTCATCGTGCTCCACAACCAACACGGTGTTACCGCTGTCCCGCAACCCTTTCATGGTTTCGATCAGTTTGAGGTTGTCGCGCTGATGCAGGCCGATGCTGGGTTCGTCCAACACATACAGCACCCCCATCAGTCCCGACCCCACCTGGGTGGCCAAGCGAATCCGCTGTGCCTCCCCCCCGGAAAGACTTCCGCTCTCCCGGTCCAGAGTCAGATAATCCAGTCCCACATCATTCAAAAACCGGAGGCGGTGGTGAATTTCTTTAAACACTTCCGAGATGACCTTCTTCTCGTAATCCGAAAGGGTCAATCCTTCAAAAAAGGCCACGGCATCTTTGACCGACATCCGGCAGATCTCAAAAATATTTTTGTCATGCACCGTGCAGGCCAGGCTGAGCGGCTTTAACCGCATGCCCCCGCAATCCCGGCAGCGCATTCGGTTCATGTAATGCCGCAACTTTGAACGGGTGTAGTCACTGTCGGTCTCCCGCATCCGCCGTTCCAAGTTCGGTATCACCCCTTCAAAGGGTTTGTCGTACTTCAGCTGCTTTCCGCCCCGGTACAACTTCATCTCCACCACTTCATGCCCGGAACCGTAAATCAGCACTTTTTTAAAGGCGGCGGGAAGTTTTTTGTAGGGAGTATCCAGGGAAACATCGTAGGCGGCAGCCAAAGCTTTGAGAATTTTTTTATACCACATCACCATCCGGCGTCCGCCGCGCTTCCAGGGATCAATCGCCCCTTCGGCCAGACTCAGTTCCGGATTGGGAACCAACAGCGCCTCATCAAAAATTTCCATATTGCCGATGCCCGCACAGGTACTGCAGGCCCCGTAGGGACTGTTAAAAGAGAAGTGCCGGTTCTCGAGTTTGTCGTAACTTTTCCCGCAGGGAAGACAGGCAAAATCCTCACTGAACAACTCGTCTCTCCAGCCGCCCTTCCCGTCTTCCACCATTGCCAACATGCGTCCACCGCCCAGACGCAAAGACAACTCCACCGAATCCGCCAAGCGTGAGCGAATCCCTTCGTCCACCACCAGGCGGTCGACCACCGCTTCGATGCTGTGTTTGGTTTTTTTGTTGAGCGCCGGCACCTCGTCCAGCTCCACAATTTTTCCATCCACCCGCGCCCGCACAAAACCCTGATTGCGTATTTCGTTGAACACTTCCAGATGCTCCCCTTTGCGTCCGTCGATATAGGGTGCCAGAATCATCACTTTCCGTTTCACCGGCAATTCGCAAAGCTGGTTGATAATATCTTCGGCTGTCTGATGGGTCAGTTCTTTGCCGCAGTTTGGACAGTGGGGAATGCCGATGCTCGCGTACCACAAACGCAGATAGTCATAAATCTCAGTAGTGGTGGCCACAATGGACCGCGGATTCGATCCGGCCGTCCGCTGCTCAATGGAAATCGCCGGCGACAGGCCTTCGATATGATCCACATTCGGCTTCTGCATCTGATCCAGAAACTGACGCGCATAGGCGGAGAGACTCTCCACATATTTCCGCTGCCCTTCCGCGAAGATGGTATCGAATGCCAGAGAGGATTTTCCGGATCCGCTGAGGCCCGTAATCACCGTCAACGACTCCCGGGGGATGCTGACGTTCACGTTTTTCAGGTTGTGCTCTTTGGCACCCTGAACAATCAAATGCGTTTGTGCCATCTTAAGGTTTCCAGAGATATTGAAATTGAGAGTTGGGCTGAAGCGGTGCCAGAATTTCCGGACTCTTTACCGAGAACAGCGAACTCCAGCCGCCCTCACTGTAATCGATCTGATAAAAAGCGGCGTCCTCCACGCCCAACAAGGACAACACCCGTTTTCGACTGTGGTCTATATAACCGGTTTCATCCACCAATCCAAATTCCTGTGCGGCCGGCAGGGTGAAAATACGTCCGTCCAGCAGCTGATGCTCATCCGCAAACTCACTGTTAAAGGAACGATGCTTCAGCACCAACCCGCGGAACCGTGCATACATTTGGTCCACCACTTCCTGTAAGATCTCTTCATGTTCCGAATTGATCGGTTCCAAAGAATTCAGCAAAGCTTTGTTGTCGCTGGAGGTGAGCGACGCATCCTGGATTCCCAGTTTTTCGCCCAACTGATGAATATTCACGGCCGAGATAATCACCCCGACCGAACCCACGATCGAAGTGGGTTGTGCCACGATCACATCCCCCGCCAAGGCAATATAATATCCGCCGGAGGCCGCCATGTCGCCAATGTGCACCACGATTTTCCGTTCAGGCTGAGAGGCTTTGAAGTTCATAAGGGCCTGATAAATTTCATCACTCGCGGTCACCCCTCCCCCGGGGGAATTCATCTTCAGCAGGATGGCGGAAACATCGGGATCCACGGTTACCGCACGAATTTCATGCAAAATTTTGGTCACCGGATCGACCACATCCCCGAAAAGCGAAGACGAGGACTCCCGCATGATCACCCCGGAAAGACTGATCACCGCCACTTTCGCTTCGGCAGTGTCATTTCCCCAAATCAGGGTTTCATCCACCACCGGAAATTCTTCTACCCCAATCCCGGTCATCTGATCCCCGATATTGGAACAGGTCACAAAGTTGACCAACAAACTAATAATCAACAAAGACCACAAAATCCAAAGAGGTTTCCGCCGGCGCCGGGGAGCCGGAGGCAATTGAGGAGGGGGCATGGGAGGAGGCAAAGTGGGAGCTTCAGTAGTCATGCCCACCAATCTAAACGGGAATCGCAGAAAGAAAAGCCCGGAAGCGAATGATTTACAAACCAAGAACCCCAATTTGCTTCGGTTTGTTGGCGGGACAACTTCGGGACCTGTCCCTCCGGAAGCCGGAGGTCGTCATCGGATTTGAAGCCGCTGATTTTCTGCCGGTTCAAAATGCGGCCCCACCGGAGCTCCGGCCACTGCCCTTCGCCACCATCGAAGTGACACCCGGGAAAAGTGCTGAAGGCACCGGAATTTCCGGCATGGCCATCACCGAATTCGAAACCGGAAAACACTGCATCGAATGGCTGGACCAAATGATCCGCCTCGGTGAATTCGGGATTCCCAAAACCTCACATTTTGTGGTGTTGAAACCCACCTGGATCGAAGGATCCTCTTTACCACGAACCGTTCAGAAAAACTGAAGATTCACCCGGCCAGATCAATAGTCATAAATTCATCCCGTTTCCACTCATAAACAGCGCCATAACGGGACGGTAAAGGGGCGCTCTTTTATTGGCTTTTTGTGGCCCAAAATCAAAATGCTATACATAGAGCCATGGCTTCCAAAAATTAACTATTGCCTTTATCAATCGATTTAAGCTAAGACCCGAACATGAAAATAAAAAAACTTTTAGTCGCCAACCGCAGTGAAATCGCCATCCGGGTCTTCCGCTCCGCCCACGAATTGGGCATCCGCACCGTGGCCATGTATTCCCACGAGGATCGCTTTTCCCTGCACCGATTCAAAGCGGATGAAGCGTATCAAATCGGAGAAGCCGGCGAACCCATTCGCAACTATCTCGCCATCGAAAAGATCATCACCCTGGCGAAAGAACACAATATCGATGCCATTCATCCCGGATATGGTTTTCTCTCCGAAAATGCGGATTTTGCCCGCCGCTGTCGTGATGAAGGCATCCTGTTCGTTGGCCCGACTCCGGAAATGTTGGATGAGCTGGGCGACAAAACCGCCGCCCGGAATTTGGCCGGACGCGCGGGAGTGCCCATTCTCAGTGGAACCAAAAAAGCGGTTCGCTCCGGAAAAGAAGCTTTAACCCAAGCCGAAAAACTGGGCTTTCCGGTGATCCTGAAAGCCTCCATGGGAGGCGGTGGTCGCGGGATGCGGGTGGTGAAAACCGCCTCCGAGCTGGAACACGCCCTTGAACAGGCGCAAAGCGAAGCCCTCTCCGCCTTCGGTTGTGCGGATGTGTTTATCGAAAAGTTTATCGAACGCGCCCGGCATATTGAAGTACAGCTCTTGGGCGATACCCACGGAAATCTGGTGCACCTCTACGAACGCGACTGCTCGGTGCAACGGCGTCATCAAAAAGTGGTGGAAATTGCGCCCTCCCCCAACTTGAATACGGATCTTCGCAACGCCATCTGTGATGCCGCGGTGGCCATTGGCAAAGAAGTCAATTACTCCTGCGCCGGCACGGTGGAGTTTCTGGTCGATGCCGACACCAACCAGTTTTATTTTATCGAAGTGAATCCCCGCATTCAGGTCGAACACACCGTCACCGAAGAAGTCACCGGCATCGATTTGGTGAAACGTCAAATCCTGGTGGTACAGGGGGCCAAACTCTCCGACGAAGAAGTCGGCCTGCCGGATCAAAACAAAGTGCATCTGCACGGTTTCGCCATCCAGTGTCGGGTCACCACTGAAGACCCCGCCAACAATTTTCTGCCTGATTACGGTAAGATCAGCCACTACCGCTCCTCCGGCGGTTCGGGAATTCGTCTGGATGCCGGCAGCGCATTCTCCGGGGCGGTGGTGACCCCATATTTTGATTCATTACTGGTAAAAGTCACCTCCCGCGGCACCCGCTTTATCGATGCCATTCACCGTATGGAGAGAGCGCTGGCCGAATTCCGCATTCGCGGCGTGAAATCTAATATTCCATTCCTCACCCAGCTCATCACCCACCCCACCTTTTTAGAAGGAACCTGTACCACCCGGTTTATCGATAATACCCCGGTACTATTCGAAATGAAAACCCGCCGGGACCGGGCCAACCGCATGCTGATGTTCCTGGGCGACCTCATGGTCAACGGCAATGAACTGGTCAAAGACCGTCCTGAAGCGCGCCGACGTGACCCTGCGCCGGTGCCCAGCTACCATCACGAGGAACCCCTGCCCCAGGGCACCCGGGATATTTTCAAAAAACTGGGCGGCGACGGCTTCTCCGAGTGGCTGGTGAAACAAAAAGGTCTGCTCATCACCGACACCAGTTTCCGCGATGCCCAGCAATCGCTCCTGGCCACCCGCATGCGTACCACGGACATGGTGGAAATTGCCGAAGCCTACGCCCGGCTCTGCCCGCAGCTCTTCTCTCTGGAAATGTGGGGCGGCGCCACCTTCGACACCTCCATGCGCTTCCTCAAAGAAGATCCCTGGGAACGTCTGGCCCGCATCCGCGAAAAAGCCCCCAACATGCTTTTACAAATGCTGTTGCGCGCCTCTTCGGCAGTGGGCTATTCCAACTATCCCGACAACGTGGTCCGCAACTTTGTGCGGGAAGCCGCCCATGCCGGACTGGACGTGTTCCGTATCTTCGATGCCCTCAATTACCTGCCCAACATGAAAGTGGCCATGGAAGCCGCCCGCAAACACGATGCGATTTGCGAAGCGTGTATTTGCTATACCGGCGACATCCTCGATCCTTCCCGTCAAAAATATGACCTCGAATATTATCTGAATCTCGGTCGGGAACTCAAAAAAATGGGAGCCCACATCCTGGCGGTCAAAGATATGGCCGGCCTGCTCAAACCGGAAGCGGCCAAAGTGCTGATCAAAGCCCTCAAGGAAGAAACCGGCCTGCCCATTCACCTGCACACCCACGACACCGCCGGCATTCAGGCGGCATCGATCCTCAATGCAGCCGATGTCAAACTCGACATCGCCGACGCCGCCATGGCTCCGCTGTCCGGCGGCACCTCCCAGCCCAATCTCAATACCCTGGTGGAAACCCTGCGCTTCACCAAACACAACACCGGCCTGAATCCGGATCATTTGGATGTGTTGGCCGAATACTGGCGGAATGTGCGGGAATTCTACACCGCCTTTGAAAGCGAAACCCTGCCCGCCACCGCCGACCTGTACCGCCATGAAATGCCCGGCGGTCAATACACCAACCTCTATCAACAGGCCCGTGCCCTCGGTTTGGCACAACAATGGCCCAAAGTTTGTAAAACCTACGCCGATGTGAATCAGCTCTTTGGCGACATTGTCAAAGTGACCCCCACCAGCAAGGCGGTAGGCGATATGGCGCTGTTTCTGGTGGCCAACGAACTGAAAGCCGAAGACACCCTCGATCCCAACCGGGAACTGGCCTTCCCCGCTTCAGTGAAAGATTTGGTCAGCGGACGCATGGGCAAGCCCCACGGCGGATTTCCCAAAGGGGTGGTCAACCGCATCCTGCGGGGAGAAAAACCCATGAAAGGTCGCGCCGGCGCCACCCTTCCCGCAGTTGATTTTGCGGCCGCAAAGGAAGAACTCCGCAAACTCCTTCCCTCCGAACCCACCGAACAGCAGGTGCTCTCCCACGTCCTGTATCCCAAGGTATACAGCGACTTTGCCAAACACCGAATCGAATTTGGTGACACCTCCGTACTTCCCACCCCGGTCTTTTTGCACGGCATGCGTCAGGGCGAAGAAATCTCCATCGACATCGAATCCGGCAAAACGCTGATCATCAAATACGTGTCCACCTCCGATCCCCACGAGGACGGGACCCGCACGGTCTTTTTCGAACTCAACGGCATTCCGCGTTCAGTCGATATTCGGGACAATTCTCTGGATGACGGTGCGGCCCACAAAGCCAAAGCCGATCCCACAGATCCCACCCACCTCGGTTCCAGCATGCCCGGCATGGTGGTCACCGTGGCCGCCACCGAAGGCAATCAGGTCACCAAAGGACAAAAACTCCTCGTGCTCGAAGCCATGAAAATGGAAACCACCATCTACGCCGAAAAAGACGGCACCGTGGAACAGGTTCTGGTCAAAGCCGGCACCCAGGTGGATACCGGCGACCTCATGATGGTGATTGCGTAAACGCGTTCCGGAACCTGATTTTGGAGTCCCGCCTTCAGGGCCTGTTGATTTATTCGAAAATAGAAAATTTTTCTCGAAAAATATATCGATACATTAAAATGTTTCGAAAGCTTTTCACCGCAAGGATTTTTCGAAGTCTGAAAGACTTGGCTCACCGTAGCCAAGGGTTGAGCCTGTGAAACCCTTGGGGTTTCATAAACACACAAATAACTTACCCTGAAGGGGTTATGTATCTTTTTGATGTTTGTTTTTGGGTAGACATTAGGTGCGTAAGCCCTACAGGCTTCTTCTGTTTTCTACGCTTCCGAGGGTTTCGCAAGCTCAACCCTTGGCTAGGGTGCGCCGTCCCTTTCAGGGACAACTTATCGACGATTTCTTACTGAGATAGAAAATTTCCGCATAAATCAACAGGCCCTTCACGCGGTTTTCCCCGGTCGTTAACGCCCCGGGGCAGGCAAATCCCAAACTTCTGCCTAACACCGGCTCTAAACTTATTTTTACATACTAGTACGTCTCTAGTCTTGTATTATATATAAACATTCCTTAGGGATATTTTTATGAATATCCTGCCCCGCAGAATTTCTCTGCTTTTCCCCTCCCTCATTGCCGTCTTCAGCTTCTCCTCTCCCCGTATTATCGGGGACAACTTTTCCACAATCCTGGGTGAATTAAATGACCACCTTAAAGGAAACCGGGAACAGTCGGCGGCAGAACTGAAAGCCGCGGCCACAGTGATCCGGAAGGAAGCGGAGGCATTGGCGGACAATCCCACGCATATTCAAAAAGCCCTTTATCTGATCGGCCTCTACGATGACACCTTCGGCCCTCTCTTCCTCAGCGAATCCACCCGGGGCGGCTTTCCGCGTCAACCCGCGGGCGGACTGGAACTGGAACGGGTAATGTTTGCCCTGCAGCAGGGGCTCATCGACCACGCTTACACTTCACACAACCTTCAGCGTTACCCTTCGCTGTATGAAGGTGCCGTCTTTGAAACCTCGACCTATTTCCCCGGCAAAGTGATGCCACCCGAAGATCCCGATGTCGTCCACAAAGTGGCCGTCAATGCTTCACAACCCGCAGCCTGGGGCAGTCCGGTTTTGGGACACGACCAACCTGCGCGCCGCCCCACCGGATGTTATGTGGCGCCGGGGAGTATCGTCCGAATCATCGTCCCGCCGGCGCTCATCAACAAGGGCTATGCCATCCGGGTGGGTGCCCACTCATGGAACCTCGAAAAGAAAAAAACCATACAACGTCTGGACCGGGTCTCCATCGTCTACCCCATCACCGAAAGGGAAACCCGGGTCACCCACCCTCTCGGGGGCGGCATCTATCTGGAAGTCCCCTACGAAGCCTCCGCCGGCATCGCCACCCTCTACTTTAAAAATGTGGTCCGCGCCCCCTTCTTTTCCGCCCGCAGCTTCGCTCCCACTTCACTTGAAGAATGGAAAAATTCCGAGCGCCTACACCCGGCGCCCTGGGCGGACTTTGAATCCGACAAATTTATGATGCAGGTCCCCAGCAACTGGATCTACGCCCTGGAAGATCCGGTTCGACTGATGCAGGACTGGGATCTGGCCATGGATGCGGTTACGGAATTATTCGGACTCCCCCCGCGACTTCCAAAATCAGTGCTGTATCTTCAGGTCGATATCACCATGCGCGGCAACGCCAATTATCCCGGATACCCCCAATCCAATTATCCCTATAATCCACTCAAAGACGAAAAGGGAAAATCGAATCACTGGATGGTACGGGGGCCGCAGTACGCCGACTGGACGGTTTTCCACGAAGTCGGTCACGCCATGGCTTTTACCAAATTCCGGGGAGAAGTCGAAGCCGTGGTCAATTTGCCGACCGTCGCGGTACTGAACCGGAAGTTCAACGTCGACCTGAATACCGCCTTTGGCCGGTCCGTACTCAGGAAAGAGCAGATCTCATTGGATCAGGCGGCCATTCAGTGGATGATTACCGAAAATTTCCGGCAGGGAAACCCCATGAATATTTCCAACAAACCCGGGGATGAAGTAAAGTATCAACACCGCGGATATGCCAAGTATGTCGAAATCGTCAACCTTTTCGGCTGGGAGGCCCTCTCCCGCTTTTGGCATTCCGTGCATCTGGATTACATGAAAGGGGTGACTTATCCCCGAAACACAGATCCCACCGACAGTCGTATCCTGCGCATGTCCAAGGCGGCCGGCGCCGATCTCACCCCGCTGATTCATTTCTGGGGCGTCCAGCCCGAATCGCCGGAAACCCTGGCCAAAGAAATGCGCAAAGCGGGTTTACGTCCCTCCGAAGCCATCCATAAACGTCTGCGGCATTACCAGACCCTCATTCCCATGGACAACGCCGCCTTTCGCGCCCACACCGAACTTATTTACCCCAAAGGACTCGGCACCCCCAAAAATCTGCTCTACGGTGAAGGCTGGTATTCCGTCTGGTTGCCCCAATACACCGCCGCCCACGGAGAGGCCGCCCAAGTCGCCCTGCAGAAAATCATCGACCGCTATTTTCCTTAACGCAAGGCCCCTTTCAAATTTATTGAGAACTGAAAGTCCTGGCACTCAACCCAATACTTTTGCACGAATATTTGACAGGGGACCACAGAGGAGAAAAACCACACCGCACCGCAAATGTGACCATCCAAAATCCCCTCTTCCCCCCAAAATAATCCGGAAACTCCATAAATACCTTTTTTAGGTTTATAATATTTTATGCAGTATGAATTGTCTTGTATGGGCTGATTAAAAACACAATGCGGGCTGAAGGTTCGCTCGAATAACGGCATAGACACGGGTGCATTCGAGCGGACCATCAGCCCGCCTCACTTTTTTTTAACTTGATCGTCCCAGCCCTTCGGACTGGGCGAAAATTCGGTCGGACCTACGGCCCGGAAACCATTGCAAGTCCCCCTTATCTTAGTGCCATTCAAGGCAGACCGCTTTTCAGCATTTTCAGGGCGTCCTCAACCCGGAAAATCCACAGAAGCCCGGAATACCCTTTGTATTCCTAATGACTTTGTGAGACATTTACATTCTCTATTCTCTACTTCCCGCCTGCCGTCTCTGCTGCGCATCGCGCCCCCTACCCTGTTCTAACTTTTTATGTCTTTTATAATCGCGGAAAATGGGGTCTATAGAACACACTGCAACTGTTAGAAAAAATAATCCTATGGACTCACACGAAGTAATCAAAAAGACCCTTTCCGGCGCCGGTGTTAAATCGGTGGCCGCGGACATGAATCTATCCCCCTCCCTCATCTACAAGTGGTGTGAAGCCAAAGGTGAGGACAATAGCGGCGCGGACAACCCTTTGGACCGCCTGCTGAACCTCTGTCAGGTCACAGGCAACCACAGTCCCATCGTTTGGCTCTGCGAGCAAATGAACGCATTTTATGTGGAAAATGTGACCCCGGACATGCAGGAGGAGGAAATGGAAGTGCTGAAAATGACCCAGCGCATTCTTCGCGAGTTTTCCGATATGCTGGATATGGTCGCCCAGTCCATGGCCAATGACAACGGCATCGACAAAAAGGAAGCCCGGGACATCCGTGCGGAATGGGAAGATCTCAAACGGGTGGCCGAACAATTTGTGTTAGGCTGCGAAATGGGCGTTTTCGCTCCGGAAACTGAAGTGAAATAACCATGCCTATCCTCGAAAACATTCGAAAATTGGCCAGAGCGAACCTTTCTCAATGGTTAAACGAAAGCGAAACCCCGGAAACGGAAATTGAAGCCAAAATCCGCGAATTGGAAGACGGCGCGGTTCAGGCAAAGAATACCCTGGCCCATTTTGTGGTGAGCTACAAACGTATGGAACAAAATATCCAGGATCTACAGGCAACGGCGGAGGATCAATCCACAAGGGCAGAAAAGGCCTTACGCTCGGGAGACGAAGCATCCGCCCGCCGGGCACTTCACGCCAAAATCAAAGCGGCAAACCGTGCGGACAACCTCATGCCTGTCCTGGAAAGCCGCCGCGAAACCTACCATGAACTCCAGGAATCCCTGGTGGAAATTCATGCCCAACTGAATTTGGCCCGGGCCAAAATGATGGATGTCCGGGCTTCAGAAATTTGCTGCGAATCCCCTCTTGAGGCACCGGACGATGTACAAACCACCCCTTCAGGACCAACAGTACGTCATCAACAAATCGAAGCGGAACTGAAAAGCTTGCAACAAAAAATCACCGGGTCTACATCTGAGGAATGAATGAGATGAAGGAATTATTTGAAGCCAGCTTTAACGTCGTCAACCTACCGGCAACATTACTTTTAATCATGATCCTTTTGCATTGGATCATCGTGATCATCGGGGCGATGGACATGATTTCCATTGATTCGGAACTGGATTTCGAACTGGATATGGACGGCGAAGGCGGCGGATTCGATAAAGGAGACTTTATTCTCGAATACTTTAATGCCAAATACATCCCTATCTCGATACTGATGAGTATTTTCGCCCTGAGTTTTTGGGCCATCAGCATGTATGCCAACTGGTATATCCACCAAAATGAAAATGGCTGGATGGGCTTGGCCATCTTTGCCGGCAACCTGATTGTCAGCGCCCACATCACTAAATTTGCCACCCAACCCCTCATCCCCATCTTTAAATCGATGCGGGAACAAATGTCCGACAACATGAACCTGGTGGGAAAAACCGTGATCGTCACCTCGTCAAAAGCCGATGCAAAATTCGGCCAGGGTCAGATTCGTTTGGACGGTCCTGAAATCACTTTAAACGTCCGCACCGCCGGGGAAGAACTTCCCCGCGGCACCGAGGCGGTCATTTTACAACACGAACCCGCAACCGATATTTACCTCATCACCCAATTGGAGATCTAAGTCATGGAAGGAATTATTTATGTCATTTTTATAGCCGTCGTCGCGATCGGCGCTGGCGTACTGTTCATGTTCGCCACCTGTTACAAGAAAGTGGAACAGGGAACCGCCATCATCCGTAACGGCATGGGCGGCACCAAAGTGAGTTTTGTCGGCATGCTGGTCTTCCCCATTTTCCATCGGCGCGAACTGATGGACATCTCGGTGAAACGGGTGGAAATCGACCGGACCGGTACGGTGGGCGAAGGCCTGATCTGTAGGGACAATCTCCGGGCGGATGTAAAAGTCGCTTTCTTCGTGCGGGTAAACAAAACCCCGCAGGATGTTTTGAAAGTTGCCCAGTCTCTGGGTTGTAAACGCGGCTCCGATCCGCAGGGCCTCATCGAATTCTTCGACGCCAAATTTTCCGAAGGCTTAAAAACCGTGGGCAAACAGTTCGACTTTGTCGACCTCTACACCAACCGGGAATTGTTCAAAGAAGAAATTCTGAAAGTCATCGGCACCGACCTGAACGGTTACATCCTCGACGATGCCGCCATCGACTATTTGGAACAGACTTCTTTATCTGCCCTGGATCCGAAAAACATTTTGGATGCCGAAGGTATCAAAAAGATAACCGAACTGACCGCGGCCCAAAATATTCTCTCCAACGACATCAGCCGTAACGAAGAGAAGACCATCAAGAAACAGGACGTGGAAGCCCGGGAAGCCATTCTGGAACTGGAACGTCAACAGGCTGACGCGGAACAAAAACAACTCCGCGAAATAGCTGAAATCACCGCCCGTGAAGAGGCCCAGTCCAAAGTGGTGCAGGAAGAAGAGCGCCTGCGCTCGGAAAAAGTCCGGATCAAAACCGCAGAAGAAGTCGCGGTGGCCGAAGAAAATCGTGAGCGCCAAATCATCGTCGCCCTGAAAAACAAAGAACGGACCGAAGCGGTGGAAGTGGAACGGGTGGAACGGGACCGCGGACTGGAACGGGTCGAACGCGAACGCCTGGTGACCCTGAAAGACATCGACAAAGAAAAAGCGGTCGAAGTCGAAAAGAAAAATATTCAGGAAGTCATCCGCGAACGGGTTTCCGTGGAACGCACCGTGGTGGAAGAAGAAGAAAAAATCAAAGACACCAAAGAATTTGCCACTGCAGAACGTGCACGTCAGGTGGCCGAAACCCATGCAGAGGAAGAAGGCCGCGCCCTGAAAATCAAAGCGGTGCTGGATGCCGAAGCGCAACGCGACTCCGCCAAGCACATTGCCGAAGAACGGGTCATCAACGCCCAGGCCGAACGGGACGCCAGCGAACGCGAAGCCGACGCCCGCAAAATCCTCGCCGACGCCAAAGCGCAGGAAGAGGCGGTCATCGGTATGGGGGAAGCCCGCGTGCTCGAAGCCAAAGCCGAAGCCACCGAGAAATTCGGCCGGGCCGAAGCCACCGTCATCGGCGAAAAGGCCTTTGCAGAAGCGGACGGTATCGAGAAGAAAGCCGAAGCCATGAAACTGTTCGACGGCGTGGGCCGCGAACACGAAGAATTCAAACTCCAGCTCAACAAAGATCTGGAACTGCAATTGGCCTCCGTCAACGTGCAGCGTGACATCGCCAAAGAACAGGCATCCCTCATCGGGGAAGCCCTCAAGTCCGCCAACATCGATATCGTCGGTGGCGACAGCGACTTCTTCGACAAGATCGTGAACTCGGTCAGTAAAGGCAAAGCCCTGGACAGCTTCATGAACAACAGTGCACTGGCCACCGACGTCGCCAACACCCTGTTCTCCGGAGACCCCGAAGCTTTCACCAATCAGCTGCGCACCTTTGCCGGACGCTTCGGTATGAGCAGTGAGGATCTGAAGAATATCACCGTCTCCGCACTGCTCACCAAGATGACGGCCCAGGCGGACGACAACGATACTCTCGAAACCCTCGGCCGCCTGAGCGAAGTTTCCAAACAGTTGGGAATCGGTGCCAAGCAGGTCACGGACTTGATGCAGAAGTAAGAAGTCAGAAAACATTGGTCACGATTGGACGGATCAGTCTGATCTGTCCGATCCGACCGATCAACTTATTGAAACTATGAAATCTGACTCAGAAAAACCTGAAGCCCCTGCGAAATTATCCGGCGGCGCCTACGAAATTATCCGCCGCCGTCTCCACGAACACGGTGACGGGTTGCGTGAGCGCATCCATCAACTCAACGCGGAACGACAAAAAGTCTTCGGGGGCGTCGAGCCAAAGCTGGTCGGCACCGAGCGGGTTCTCACCGCCAACAACTGTGTCCCCCGGGACATGGTGGCCCTGGGGGATCGTTTTCTGTTTGGCTACAATGTGCAGCTGGGCCTCAAAACCGAAATGGATCCCAAGGATGTGTTTGCGGTGTTCACTCTGGATGATCACGGGCTGACGGAAATCCCCCTTCCGTCGGTTTTAGATGAGCGCTTTCTGAGAGACTTCAAAGAACTGTACACCTTCTACCGCGATACCCGATTTGCCAAATTTGCCCAGATCGGTCCGCATTTGTACATGGTCTTCCGGGTCGGCAAAGAAATCGAAAATATCAAAACCTTTAAGTGGCTCCTGAATGACGACGGTTCGATGACCTATATCGACAACCGCAGTGACCACGAATATAAATATCCGCCCCAACACGAATTCGAATGGGTCAACGCCACCCGGGATATGCACCGCAACGGCGCTTTCCCGCACATCTCTTTTGAAGACCGCATTTTTGTGGAAACCACCGGGGGAGACCTCACCATCAAGATCGACGACAACACGGAAACCGGAGAAGGCATTTACGCGGAACCGGTCGACGATCCTGATCAGACGCTCGATGATGCTGCCTTTGCGTTTGCCTCGGTCGGCAATCTCATTTTGATGCGCATTCTCCCCTATCGGGAAGAGACGCCCCGCTATCTGGTTTACAGCGAAAAAGTCCGGCAGGCCCGGCGCATGGATGCCATTGCCGGTGCCTGCGTGCTGTTGCCCGAAGACCACGGCATCATTTTCTCCAACGGATATTATTTGCAGACCGGCGAATTCAAGGAATTCGATTCCGGTCTGAAAAACATGATGTTTGAACGGCGGATCTCCTCTCCTAACGGCGAAGATTCGATGTACGTTTTTTACAAGCGTGACAGCGGGTCCTACGTACTGCTTTCCTACAATATCATCACCCAAAAAGTGGAAACCCCGATTGAGTGCAGCGGATTTTGTTTATTCAGCAGCGGACGCCTGATGTACTTCAAGGCCCAGGAAGAACCCACCAAATCCCACATCGTGCAAATCTGGCAAACCCCTTATGCCGAAACCGTGGAAGGGGCAGGAGAAGCCGCGGACAGCATGTTGTTTAAAATCGGCAACCGCGATGTGGTCCGCTGCATGGCCGGATGCGGTACCCTCATGGGCTTGTTGAACCGTGAAGATTCCTACGCCAATTTGTATGTGGACATCGTCCGCCAATCCACCGATTTGCTGGACAGCTATTTTTGGATCCGCGAGGAGGAGGCCTTTAACCTCGGCAAACCCTTGGAAGAAATCCGCAACGCCGCCTCTTCCGCCATTGCCGAATATGAAAAAGTGGTGCAGCTCCGGCATGCCGCCGAAGCCCAGCTGAAAGAAACCGACGCGGAAACCAAAGATCTTTTAAATCAGATCCGCCTGCAACGTCAGGATGAAATTCAGGGATACGTGCAAGCGCTCGGTTCCCTGCGTGCACTGCGCGGAAAAGTCATCACCCTGAAAGATGTCCGCTACATGGATCTCGAAGCCGTGGAGGGTTTGGAAGAAACCGTAAAAGAACAAACCGATCAGCAGGCCAGGCGCTGCGTCGATTTTTTACTCGGGGATAAAGCCCTCGCCCCCTACGAAAAACGCATCTCCAAACTGGAACCCCGCATTCCGGATCTCAAAACCGTGCGCGATGGTGAATCCATGCGCGAAGAGGTGGAAGGTATCTCCGGCGAACTGGAAATGCTGATTGAAATTGTCAGCAATCTCAGCATCGACGACGCCACCCACCGCACCCAGATCATCGACGGGATTTCAGCATTGTTCAGCACCCTCAATCAGGTGCGGGCCGCCCTGCAAAACCGCATTAAGAAAATGGCGGTTCAGGAAGGCGAAGCCGAATTCGCTTCGCAAATGAAATTGTTGAACCAGGCGGTCATCAATTATCTGGATGTCTGCGACAGCCCTGAAAAATGTGAGCAGTCTTTGGGCCGGGTGATGATTCAACTCGAGGAACTGGAAGGCAAGTTTGCGGATTATGACGAGTACGTGCTGAAGCTCGGAGAAAAGCGCGAAGAGGTTTATAACGCTTTTGAGACCCGCCGCCTCTCTCTGGTGGAAGCGCGAAACAAACGGGCCGACACCCTGCTGCGCTCCGCGGAACGAATCTTAGGGTCGGTTAAAAACCGGGTCGGCACTTTAAAATCCGTGGAGGACATCAACGGATATTTTGCCTCCGATATGATGATTGAAAAACTGCGCGGTATCATTGATCAGTTGACCGAAATGGATGATCCGGTGAAGGCCGGAGATATTGAAACCCAACTGAAGAGTGCACGCGAAGATGCAGTGCGGCAATTACATGACCGCTCGGAACTTTTTGTCGACGGTGAAAATGTCATTCAGTTTGGACGTCACAAGTTCTCGGTAAATACTCAGGAGCTGGATCTCACCATCGTACCCCGCGGCGACGACATGATGCTGCATCTCACCGGCACCGCCTTTTTCGAAACCATTAGTGACCCGGCATTTTTGGCCACCCGTCCGGTGTGGAGTCAGGAACTGATTTCCGAAAACGATGAAGTCGCCCGTATCGAATATTTAGCTTACGGTTTCGTGCAACAACTGGGAGACACTGAAATCCCTGAAGATCTCTCCACTGCCATGCGGGAATTCATGGCGCCACGGTATGCGGAAGGATACCAGAAAGGTGTTCACGATGAAGACGCGGTCAAAATCGTCCGCGCACTTTTGGAAATGCGGGACCAGTTGGGCACCCTGCGCACCCCCGCCTCGGTTCGGGCATTGGCGGTGGTGTTCTGGCAGGATTTCCGCAGACGCGCTGAAGCCGAAATTATGATCGCCCGCCTCAAAGGCGTGGGCGCGTCCAACCAGGTTTTCCGCCAGTCCCGTCGACAAGCGGATGCGATTTCGGATATGGCAAAGGACTTAAAAAAATTTGCGGAACAGAGCGCGTCTTTTGATCCACGCGCCGCCGAAAGTGCCGCGACCTACCTCTTCGATGTGGTCGCCAACGGCATTCAAGCACCTATCAGTGCCGAGGGCGGAAAACTGATCACCCGCTTTTTAGAACAACTACAAAAACTGGGGTCCAGGAAAAATTTTGATGCCGCCTGTGAATCTTTACGTGAAAATGCGGAAGCTCG
Source organism: Kiritimatiellaeota bacterium B1221 (assembly GCA_029269125.1). Lineage (GTDB taxonomy): Bacteria > Verrucomicrobiota > Kiritimatiellia > SS1-B-03-39 > UBA6053 > UBA6053. Next base: position 25,245 of record JARHXX010000011.1, read on the forward strand.
ATTCGGCCTGGTTCGTGAATGGCTGCAAGGCTATCTGGAAAATACCAAATCTGAAAGTGCATCCACCGTGCTCGACGAAGCCGCGGCCTGGTTATCCTCCGGTCTTTTTGATGCAGGCAATGTCTCCGACTTGAGCGAATATGTACAGTTGGAAGGACTGCGCTCCTCTCATGCCCGCATTGAAAACGGCGTCATGAATTTGCAGTACAGCGAATTCATGTGGCGTCTGGAACGATTTGCCACCGAAACCGTTCCCCGCTTTGAAGCCTTTGAGCGAATGAAAAAAGAATTCGTGGAACAAAGCCGCAAAGGCATGCGTCTTGACGAATTCAAACCGCGGGTGCTCACTTCCTTTGTGCGGAATAAATTGATCGACCGGGTGTACCTGCCCATCGTGGGTGACAACCTTGCCAAACAAATCGGAGTGGTGGGGAAAAATACCCGCACCGATCGCAGTGGCATGCTCATGCTGATCTCCCCTCCCGGTTACGGGAAGACCACATTAATGGAGTACATTGCCAACCGTCTCGGCGTGGTGTTTATGAAAATCAATGGTCCAGCCATCGGACATTTGGTTACCTCATTGGATCCGGAAGAAGCGCCCAATGCCGCGGCAAGGGAAGAACTGAACAAACTGGGCTTGGCGTTGGAGATGGGTGACAACGTGATGTTGTACTTGGATGATATCCAGCACTGTAATCCAGAGTTCCTGCAGAAATTTATTTCTTTGTGTGACGCCCAGCGGAAAATTGAAGGTGTCTACAAAGGTGTGAGTAAAACCTACGACCTTCGCGGGAAAAAAGTTTCGGTGGTGATGGCCGGAAATCCTTATACCGAAAGCGGCGAAAAATTCCGCATTCCCGACATGCTTGCCAACCGGGCGGACACCTACAATCTTGGCGATATTCTGGGAGACAACGGCGCCGACTTCGAACTCAGTTTTCTTGAAAATGCGCTCACCTCCAATCCCTCTCTCAACCGCCTCGCTTCCGGGGTTCGGAAAGACGTGCACACGATCATCCGGGCTGCGGAAAACGGGCAGACCGAAGGGGTGGAACTGGCCGGACGCTACACTGCCGAAGAAGTCACGGAAATGCTTTCAGTGATGCGCAAGATGATCACCGTCCGCGATGTGTTACTCAAAGTGAATGAAGAATATATTCGCTCCGCCGGTCAGGCCGATGAATATCGTACGGAGCCCGCATTTAAACTTCAGGGTTCCTACCGGAACATGGCCCGTCTGTCCGAAAAAGTGGAAGCGGTGATGAATGATCGCGAGCTGCAGACTTTGATTGTTTCAGATTACGAAAACGAAGCGCAGACCCTCACTACCGGAGCGGAAGCCAACCTTTTAAAATTTAAAGAACTCATCGGTATCCAAACGCAAACGGAAAAAGAACGCTGGGCAGAAATCAAAAAAGGGTTCTCACGCAATCAGGTAATGAAAGGCGTGGGCGGCGACGACCGGGTCGGTCAGGCCGTGGCTCAGCTTTCGGTGATGGGCGAAGGACTCAAAGATATTCGTCAGGTGCTCAAAGACGGGGTGGGATCCAAATCCGCCGGCCCCGTGATGACCGGGTTCACTCCCGAGACTTTGGATCAGATCGGCAAGTGGATGGAAAAACCCAAGACGCGGAAAGGCCCTATCCAAGCCGGACTGAGCAAAGAGACGCTGGATCAAATCGCGGAATTGATCGCCAAGATTCAACCCTCACAGGTGGTCGCCCCCTCCCCTGCGCCGGAACCAAACAGCGGACTCACCCCTGCCCTGGCAAAAATGCTGGAACAACAATTTGAAAGATTGCAGGAGTGCATCCAAGGCGGACCCCATCAGCCCGAGAAAATTCTGGAAAGACTCGAGAGGGCAAAAAGGGTTTACAGTGAACTCATGAATCAAGTCGGTTACGGAGGCGGGCATGAATAGCGCGACGCCCGAGTCCCGCATTTATGCGGAAGTTTTCCGACCCCGTTTACGGGGAAGTCTCGAAAAGAGCAAGGCCTCAACTTCACACGATACCGGAAGTATCTGCGTGAGCAACATCGTAAACGATGTCGCAGACTTCCGCATAAATGCGGGACTCGGGCGCAGAGGGAACTCAAATGAAACCTAAGAAAACAGAATCCTCCGACCTCCTGACCCTCAGCAATCAACTGTTGGCGGAAGTGAACCGTGAACTGGATGCCCGCTTTATGGATTTACCTGAAGACGTCCGCGCGTTGCTGGTACAAAAAGGCGCGCTCACCCAAACCGTGATTCGCGAACTCACCCGCCTCATCGAACTGGCCGCCGACAAAGCCAAAAAGCACGAAGACCTGCTCGATCACTGCGCCGAATGGCAACGCGAATTTTTCATTCCGCTCAAAGCCCAGAGCGACGGAGAAAAACTCGACCAGGAAATATACCTCAAGGATCTCGAACAGATGATCGAAGAGGTGGGACGGGTTTTGGCAGAGCGGGATGCTTGAGCCATATTTCTTATTCAATTTTTTCGGGCAACCTGAAATATAACGGCAAGACAATGGCTCTGAAACAGGGCAAGATGATTTTCGGCAAGATGATTTCTCTGAAAAATTTTTCTTTGACTCGCCTCCCAAAATTATCCTGCCCTAAATTATCCTGCCCTAAATTATCCTGCCCTAAATTATCCTGCCCTAAATTATCCTGCCCTAAATCATCCTGCCCAAAATTATCCTGCCCTAAACCATCCTGCCCAAATTATCCTGCCCAAAAATTATTCTGTTAAAAAAGCCAACAACTGATCTTTCTGCGGATGTTCGTTTATCCACTCGCGGATGTCTTTGATTTTCGAATAGCTTTCTTCACCGAATCGTTTTTTAAATACGGATTCCATGGTTTGTGCCAGATTCTCTTCACGAATTTGTTTTTGCCAAGCGGTGGAAAAAATACGATGGAGTTCATCGTGAAGATTTTGAGCTTCCAGTGCCTGCCATTCATTTTTATCCAGCCAGATGCCCCCACAGGCGGAACAGTAATCTACAAAGAAATTGAGTCCGTGACCCACTTTGTATTTCAATAAAATTTTACCACAATCAGGACAGAGCCTCGCGCCGGTTTGATCCTCCACTTCGAATTGGACTTCGGTGAAAGGTTTCTCCGCTTGAATTTCTGTCAGTGATTTTTGCCAGGCTTCGTAATTTTTGTGGGGGATCCATTGGCCATCACAGTTTTCACATTTCTGGGCAGTCAGGCCATCGGTTAAAGAAACAGAAGCGGTACGTTTAGAGGAACAGGTGGGACATTTCATGAAATGTGATTATACGGAAAACAGTCATTGGACTCTATTATAATTTCAGCCAAACAGTCTAATCGAGTCCATGGATCCGCTGGGAAATCAGTGTCACTGCTCCGGGGGTTGCCCCCAAAACTATTTTGTATCCGGATCGATGGTCATGACCAGTCCTTCGGATCTCAGTTCTATAGGAATTTTGGAAATCACATTCATCCCCAGTAAATTCGGAATTTTGTTCCTCCCCTGTTCGACCATCAATCCCACCACCACATTCGTGAACCGTTGCCCATAGATTTCCATTTCTTCAATGAGGGCAGGAAACATATCGACCGTTCGTCCATCCGCAATTTTTGTTTTAACGGCCGGGCCTAACCGCCTGGCCCCGACCGAAATCCCGGTCGATTCAGGAAGCAGTGAAATCGTAGCTCCGGTATCAATGAGGAAATCCACATGCTGAATCTGATTCAGTGATGCGGTAACATAAAAATGACCGTCTTCAGCTCTCGGCAAAGTATATTTTTTATTTCCCCCGGCGGTCAGAATATAGGGAGGTTCATTCTTTTGATGGACCGCTTCAAAAGCAGCGGGATGCGCGTTCATTCGACTGCGCAATTCCACGAAGCCTTTCGAATCTATCGATGCATCCCGCTTCATCCTTTCCTCCAATAACAACCAATGATTTCCTGCCCGCTGCGCCCTCTTCACATAAAGATTCCGTTTCTCACCGGCAGAGAGATATGCATCGTCTATCTGATTTTTCAGGGAGGTGGTATGGGAAATGGCGCTCCGAATTTGCTTCAAGAAATGATTGGTTTGTTTGACCAGTCGATTGTGATCTTCAATCTGTTTATTTTTTGCCAGTGCAGATAACTGCTCATCCACAGCGAAGCCTTCAATTTGTTTTCTACCCACTTTTATTTTACGATCGAGTTGTACAATTTCAGCTTTTGTATTCTCTAATCTGCGCTCAAGATTATCAGCTTTTTCGACAGCCAGTTCCCACTGTTTTTTTAATTCGTCCAATTCCCCCAAAGCGTTAAACATCGGACGGACACTTACAGAATAATACTCTTCCTGGTGAGGGCGCGGAGCTTTTCTCTCCTGAAGCGCCACTTTACGGGCCTCGATCCCCATACGTTCAATACTGGAAATTTTTGTTCGTTTCAGGGTTAGTTGTATTCCGCTTTTCTCCACCACCACAAAAGACGGGTTTTCAGAAATGACAATCCCGGTGATTTGATTTCCATTCACCATGGTGATAACATCCTCAGCCCGGAGAACGAAAAAAATGCAAAACAGGCAGACAATAACCGGAACCACTTTCATTGGGGAATGTATGCACAGAGTTGGAGCGGGATCAATCCACAAAGAATTTAAACAAGCACTTCATACTTTAAGATTTCAGGAGAGAACTTCCCAATTCCTCCCGCCGCTCAAGCAGGGGTGCACGGAGAATTCCGGAGGGTTGAAACTGCCAGATTTCATTCCGTTCCGCAGGGGTTCCGTACCAGGAGTCCGGCCCCCACCACACCCAGTCAGGGCGATGATTGTGCAGGGGCCCGAAGCTGTTGTATCGATTCCCGTAAGCGCAAATACACACAGTATGGACACCTGCATCCAACGCTCCCAACTCCACCCGCCAAGGAGCACTGATAACCGGTCCGCAATCCCGGCCTTCACAGAATACGCGAAGAAGGGCTCCTCCAAAACGGGCACATTGCAGAGCGTAATATCCGCTTTCAGACACCTCTATTCGAAATTCATACTCCAGATTTCCTCCATAAAACGGCAATCCCTGCGGCACGACATCCCCCCAGAAAATGCCCGCTCCGGATGGAATCAGTTTTGCATGCGCCCCCCGGGTTTCCACGGCAAAATTTCCGATCAAATAGCACCATTCCAAGTGGCGGTCGACTGCATTGAGCGAGAGCGTAATCTCCAAATGATGGCTCCCCTCCTTTAATTCCGGAAGTTTCATCGTAGGCAAATCCCGGTCCACCCACCAACCATCCGGATTCACTTCGAGGGCTTTGCCATCCAATCGCAGTGAAGCGGATTTTAATCTTTCGCAGACCAGTTTGATCTCACGAAAATCTCCAACGCAATTGATTTCAAATCGACGGGTCACCTGCTGGGGATCTCCGGGATCCTTCACAGAGTACGGTTGCCCCCAATCCGGCCAGCTAAACTTTTCCGCCAATTTCCGTTGGGTAACCAAACTGTCCTCAGGTGCTTGCCACGCCTCGTCGTTTAATTTCCACGCGGCGCGGTCGAGCAGATACACATTCGGTTCTGCGGGCGATACCGTATCCGGTTCCGGACAAACGCCCTGTATTTCCCAGGAAAATTTCGGCAAGACCGCGGATCCTTCACCCGGGGTGAGACGCAACAACCGGTGACTCTGCGGATAAAGATCCCAGGGCACCTCCGTCCAGCCATTTGCCTGATGGTAAGAACAGGCCTCTTCAGATCCATCCGCAGTATTCAGCTCTTTCACGATCCAGCAGCCCCGAATGCGGATACAACCATTCATCAATTCCGGATTTCGCCAGGGATGGGTATTACTTTTTTCTTCCGCACGATTCGCACAAAAAAGAATACGTTCCTCCCCGCATTGCCGGAGCTGTGTATTCACCTGCTTAAAAAGTGAACGGTGACAAGTCAGAATCGAGATTTCCCGCCAAGGTTCCAACGCCTGCACCAAGGAAACCGTATCCGAATGAATGAGGGTTGCACCGGCCAACATGCGGGCAGGCAGGTCACTTTTTTCACCATTGCACCGTTCAGGAATCCCCCCCATCACCACCACCTCTCCCCCTCGATCAATAAAGCGCTGCAAGCTCAGTAAAGTGCTTTCACGAAGCGTCTCCAGTTCAGGAATCACCACCACCTGATACGCCATCTCGCCCACCTGCAATTCAGGTTGTTCGGTAGATCGCTCCTGCCGGGGTAACAAAGATTCCGCAATGAAATCAAAATCCAAACCAGCATCCAGCAGGCCCGCCACCCCTTGAGAAAATTGATGGCTCAGCTTGGACATGTAAGGGTCATCCAGCATATTGATGCCCCTGCGCATCCACGCGGATTCCACCGAATGTATCACCCCGATCCGTACCAGTGCCTTCCCTTCCGTCATCGCGGCCGCCACCCTTGCAAAATGATCTTCAATCACCGGGTATTCTTTATACCAAGGCGACTGCGGCCCAATGCTCGCAGGAAAATCCCGCTTACTCTGACCTTCCATGCTCAGCCAGGAAAGATGATGCACCCGCAAAGTAATTCCCAATGCCGCCTGCCAATCTCCCTGACGTTTATGTCCGGAAAACGGAAAATCCCAATTGGTGACCCCATACAATTCACTCATCACGGCCGCACGTCCATCCTGCCGGGCCACGCTCACCGCCTGTTTAGCGGTTACAGGTTTGTAGACATCACAAAGGATATCAATGCCTGGAATTTGAAAACTGCGGTAATGTCGCATGCACTCTCCAATACAGGCAACCTGTCCCGAGAGACTGTCTTCCGCCATCATGTGCCCCGTTAAGGCGATGCCATGTTTTTCACACCAGCCCCCCAACCCATCCGCAAATGCGGAGGCAAAGCGCTCTGAAATATGATCACAGTAACGCCAACGCCATGGACTGGGTCCCTCAATACCCGGCCAAACCACTTCGGGAAGAATATCTAAAAGTTCAACCTGATAGGCGTTCTCAAAACTTTCTCTGAGATCATCTGTCCAGGCCAGCTGCATTTGTCCTTCAAAGGAAGTATGCAAAGTACTGTTTCCCGCCAATTGGGGCTCATCGGTAAAGATCGCCGGCACATCTTTGGGAAAACTGCCGCCGAATTGTTTTAAATAGACCTCATGGGTGCTGTCGATGAAGGCCTGTACAGCGGCCGGATCCAGATTGTTTAAATACGCCGCCCCGTTGAAACGATCGCTGTCACCTTCAATCACCCGGGTCAAAAACCAATCCATGTCCTCCGCTTCGTCAAAGGAAATACGCTGATGACCTTCTCTGAGTCCCTGCCTGTTCAACTCGATACGGTAGGCACAGAGTGGTTGCCTGCATTCATTTTTCACCTCATCCGGCCTTCCCTTGCGCAACTCCACCCAGCGGCGCCGATGGGTGAGTTCACGGGTCACCGCGCCCCCGGCAAATCCGGAAGGCCAGGTGTCTTCGTCGTAAAGGTAACTCAGCATGCCTTTAGAGGCACCATAGTCGCGGGCAGCCGAAACCGCCTCGAGAAAATCTTTTTCCAAGTACGGATTTTTTAATCCGCAACGGACATGCAAATGATATCCGCCAATCCCCATCTCTTCGAACGCATCAATATAATCCCGAAGCCGGTCGTGATCAGTCAAATCGTGATTAAGAGACCAAAAAGGCGCCCCCCGCAATTCAGCGGGGGGATTTTGAAAGCGGACGGAATCGAAGGACATGATACTTGAATGGGAAAGGGATTCGAAATGCAGAAAACGTAATATTTGTCCAAGTCACCGGGTAAGATCAATCAAAAACCCCCTTCGGCACCTTTCAGGGAATGGGCCAGAAATAGTGGGCACCTTTGGCCGTATAAAAGACTTCCAGATTATCCACGGACACCCACCCGGCATGTCCGTCCATATACGCCGCATTCATTCCACTCAAAGCGTCACTCACTGCCGGTTCATTGTGGGCAAGGGAAATCCCGCCAGAGGTTCTCAGTGTCAGGCACCCCCAAACAGCCGTCCCGGCGGGATAACTTTCGCTGCGGCTCAAGTCCGGTTTGTCCGTTTGGTAGCTACCCTGAAACGGCTCTCCGAAATTAAAATACTGATAGGTGATAAAATCCGTATCATATAACTGATCGGTATGTCCCGCATTCCGCTCGCGATGCAATTTCCCCGGACAGAACATACTGTGAGCCCGATCCCCCAGCCGCTCACCAAACAACGGGTCATAATTTGAAAGAGCATGGGGATAATTTCCAATCCGCTGCGCCGGAGGTAAACGGCCCTGATGTTCAGTCGCCCAGCCCAGAGTTGCGGTCTGAATCTGACGCAGATTATTCAGACAGCGGGTGCGGGCACCTTTTTCCATGGCACGAAAGCCTGCGGGCGCAATCAGGGAAATCAACAGTACCAGAATCGCGATCACCACCAACATTTCAATCAGAGTGAATCCCGCCCGGAGACGATTTCCGCCACCCGTAGGTGTTTCTGTAGCCGGTGCCCGCATTTCAGATTCCCTGCAGGATTATCGGGAACGTCTGCGATAGAATCCCACGCCGAACAATGACAATCCTGTCAACATGTACAAAATGCTGCTGGGTTCGGGGATGGCGGTCACCGAGAAGTTATCGAAGGTACTTGTACCGGTGCCATAATGGTTAAAATCCATGTAAAGACTATCGCTCGACCAATAACCACTAAAGGCCGTCCCCGCAGAAGAACTGTCCAGATCCACGGTGTTTCCGTCTACGGTCATCTCCACGGTAAATCCGTTACCGGTAGTAATCCCTGTGGTATGAACCATCAACTGAATGGTACCACTGATACCAAAGGCCGGGGTTGCCCGGGAAACTTCCCCGGTCCCTTCACGGACACTGATTTCTCCAGCAGAACCGTGCCCGGAACCTAAAAGCAGAAAACCAAAGTCCGTGGTATCATCCACAACCGGGCGGGTTTGGTTTTGAACCCCGTTGAAAGCAAATCCGGTAAAGAGATTTCCAACGGTTAACACATCAAATTCAACCTGAAAACTGCCCCCGACGGTCAAGGCCGCCACCGACCCGAAATCCAGATTCAGCTCGGTATTATAATCAGTCGTGGCACCGGAAGTTCGGGCGACCACCAAGGTGTTTCCTGAAATGGAAGCATTCCCGGACGTGCCGAACTCATGATAAGTCTGGGTGGCCGAGGGACCACTTTGACGAGTTCCAAGATCTGCATTTATATCCGTACTTGCCGTGTCAAAGCTATCCTGAAAAATCACTTCCGCCTGAAGGGGAAGCAAGGCCAGTGCGCTGAGAGACATGAAGGCTGAAAGTTTATAAAAGTATTTCATCATTTATTCCATGGGGAGGGTTTTAACTTTCAAAATAATAAAGACGGTCATGAAATAAGGAAGATAAACCACTTGCATCGATTGAATAAATACTTTTATTTTTTCACTATGGATTCTTTCATACCCGCCGGCCAACACACTCAGATTCCAACGGGATTCCGTTCAAATTTCAGTCGTCTGGTACTGGCAAGACACCATAAAATAGAAAATTCCGAATTACAGAAAATGACTTGGGCGGGGAACATCGTCGGGTGTTGGCTGATTCTGGAAGGCGGCGTCCAATTAACAGATCCCCGGGGAAACACCGAAGCGGAAAAGGGAGACTGGGTGTTTATATCCTCTCAACCTGCAAAACATCTCTTCCAAAAAAACACCCGACTCCTTTCTATCCGCTTTCTCCTGGAATACCCGGGAGGCAGACCTTTTTTTGAGCGGACGCAACATCGCACCTTCCCTTCACAGCGCTTTCCGCAACTGGAAGATCATGCGAGGCAATTGGCAGAAGTTTTACTTTCGATTCAACCCGACAGCTCCTACTTTTCTTCCCTCATGGGAATGCCGCCCCTTCACCACTTTCAACTGCAGGCCGCATTTTATCGCTGGATGGTTTCGTATATGGAAGTGATGCACAGCCTCGGTGAAAGCTTAACCGCATTCCCCCATTTGGACCCCCGCGTAGAAAAAGCCGTGATTTTCATGGATCATCAGCCGCTGAATCTAAAATTTAAAGAAGGTGAAATTGCGCAACATGTGGGGCTCAGTGTGAACCAGTTACTGCTGCTCTTCAGAAAAGAGATCGGAATCACCCCGTTTGAATACTTCAATCAACGACGCATATTGGTGGCAAGAAACGAGCTCATGGAAAGTGCCAGACCCATCAAGGAACTTGCCTTCGATCTCGGCTTCGGCTCTCCCTCCCATTTTTCCACCTGGTTTAAAAAGATCACCAATCGCAGCCCCCGGGAATACCGGAATGCAGCGCAGGAGATGACTCCCTGAGTCAAATTCCCTCCGCCACGAATGAATCAATTCTTTCGAAAAGGCTTCCTGAAAAACCCAAAGCCCACCAAACCTGTGCCCATGAGGAAATACAAGATCGAGGCCGGTTCGGGAATGGTCGATACCGCCACAGAACTGATGATCGTGTGCGAAAAGTAATTATCGCTCCCGGAACCATCTGAAAGCGCATAGGTCATATTAAAAATGTCATCATCCACATCGGACGATACCGTAAAATTGTAATATCCGTCCGCCTTTGGCTTCGAACCGGCAACCAGACTGGTATCGGTATATGCCGCCGCGCCTCCGGAGTTCAGTGACGCGGTCATTAAGCCTTCAAACTCTGAAGAGGCCGACCCGATGCCCTGCCCTGAGACCCAAACCGTGATATGGTAAACCGTGGCCGCATCCGGAAGGTCCACCGCAACCGAAATCCCGGCCCCGGTCGTGTTGACACTGTTATTAAATACGCCTTGAATGTTTGAAACGCTGCCACTCAGGGAAGAGGCACCATCACTAAAAGAAACATCCGTCACCGTCCTGTCAGCGGTGGTCCCCCGCATGGTCGTTCCGTTATGGAGGGTTAAATTGCCGATCAGTGTACCGCCGGATTTGGAATTGGTGGCCACCCCCGAAAAGGGATCCGCAGTGGAACTCCAATACGCCCAGTCCAGTTCACCCAGTGCAGTGAGATCATAGACGGTGCTCCCATCTCCGTTACTAAAACTGCCACTTAACAGTGCGGCCTGGGCAAAGTTCATCCATGTGAGGCCGCACACGATAAGTCCGTAAAAAGGATATAAACATTTTGTCATCGTACTCGGAAACTAGAGAAGTACGGCCTTCAGTCAAGAGAGAATGTTTATCCCGGAATACATCCTTCAGCGGTAGGCGTTCCACATATTCAGGGTGAAGGTCTGAATTCCGTTGGTGCCTTTCCCTTTGCGCACTTCGGGCTCACTCTCCACTTCAAAATAACGGTCATAGTAATCAAACAGTGGCGGGTGGTTCCAGATTTCCTCCACCCCCATCAGATGCGCGACCAGCACGTGGGTGATGGTGGGTGCACCGGAGACCGTGCGGTAGTACGCCCCCCAGTTGCTGCCGGAGCGGTCAGGTTCATGATAGTTGCGGATGCCCCATTCGGGTTTGCCCAGCATGTCGGGCGTGTAGGCATGCAGGGGACGTCCGCGGATTTCCCGGCGGGGGGTATCGATATGTTTTTGTTCGACGTAAAAGGTCTGCTGATCCTCCTGGAAGATCATAAATTCTTCGGCGTTGGCATATTTCAGAATTTCCTGATTGTTCAGCGCCAGCCCGGCCAGCAGCATGGGCATTTTCCGTCCCTGATTGTGTCCGCCGTCCGCATTCCATTTTCCGCCCAGGCGGGCCGCGCCGTAAATATCGATGCCGATCTGCACCAGGTTGATAAACAGGGCTTCTTTTTGTTCATCCGGCACATCCAGTTGCAGGGCCAGCAATCCGTAACCCAATCGATGCGCCAATTCCCGTCCGTAGGCCGGCTGATTGGATTTGGGATGAGTATACCGACCAGTCCACCCCAGTTTTAATTCGATGTAAGGACGGTCAAATTTTTCCGCCAAAGCCACCAAATCTTCCGGCGCGCCCTCCACCGGTTCCAGCTTCCGCAAAATTTCATAATTCAAATCGGCCTTGTTTCCCAAAATGGTTTTGTCATCGCCCTGATACGGAGGACGGAAACTTCCCTCCGCCGGCTTCTCCATTAACACCGTCAGAATAGCGATGGTATCCAGCTGGGGATTGTCTTTGGTGGTATCCGCCTCCAAACTGATCGCGGACAGGATGGAAGCCGGTTTATCCACCGTCAGGGGCAACTGAGTGGCCACATTGGCTTCCGCATCAAAACTGTTCCGCTGCATGCGCCGGTCAAAAGACAGGTTTTTGTTCAGCGGCGGATTGATCATATTGCCGTTTTTGTCATCCACACTGGCCGGAGAAATTTCGGTAATCGTCACTGGCCCCAATACCCACCAGTCGCCATTGGCAAATGTCCCCACCTCATAGGCTTTATCGAAGGTCCAGGTGACACCGAAACGCTTCACCGAAGATGCCATCTCCGCAAAGAGTGAGGCCTGTATGCTGGCGACAAATAATAGACAGGAAAGAAGAGACTTCAGAACAGGGCGTTTAACTGGTTGCATATTCATTTTGGGGTTTGAAAAGGTTTCTGACTCATCACTCCCAACAAGATTTTATAAAGAGATGCAACCCAAATTTTTAAATATAAAGACATGATACATCGTTTGTTCTGGGAGTTTTCAAACAAATTACAAGCAGGGTTCACCCAAAGATGAGGGCCCGCACGTGTGCCGAAACCGGATGAAGTCCACAGGATATTGCTCCGGGGAAAAAAGTTGTTTTGAAAGGCAGAAGCAGACAGAAAGATATAAAAATCAATATCGCACTGGCAGGCGCGGGCATCAAATACATGACGTATTCAGGGCGACGCCCAATCCAATACCTCGTTCATCAGCACCTAGAGTGTAGTCTCAGGTAGATCTTATTTTCTTTTTCTCAGGACCACCAGCACCAGCCCCATTGCCATCAACAGATAATAGGCACTGGCAGCCTCGGGAATCACCGCAACGGTGGCCGCGGAGAGAATGGTATGGGCATTGCCCGAACTGTTGGCCCCCGCACCGTTTGCGAGAACATAATTCAGCGTCAAGGTATCTCCATTGACATCCGATGAGGCGCTAAACGTATAAAAACCATCTTCTTTAGGCGTTGCCTCATCGGAATTCAGACTGCTGTCGGTAAATGCCGCGGCACCTCCCGAGGTTAAAGCTGCCGTCATCAGACCGGTGCGGTTAAACCCGCCCCCGATGGCGTATCCGGAGACCCAGACCTTCACTTCATACAAAGTACCCGCATCCGGCAGGGTGATAACAACTTCCGCACCGGTTCCCAAGCTTCCGAGGTTATTATTAAACACACCACTTATATTCGTGACCGAGCCGCTCGCCGGAGAGCTGCCATCACTGTAACTGAAATCGGTAACAGGTTTGGTGCTGCTGTTGGAGCCACGCAGATAGCTCCCGCCGGCAGCAGTCAAATTTCCAATCAGGGTGCCTCCACTCTTGGCATTACTGGGAGTCCCGCTGAAACTGTTGGTGCTCGTCGATGACCAGTACGCCCAATCCAATCCCCCGGCGGCAGTTAGATCATAACTTGCGCCACTGCCCGGGGTGAAAGAACCCGTCAGCAATGCGGCATGAACACCGCCAAACGGAAGAAAACAAAACAAAAGGACCTGAAGCGTAACACGTAGAAATCTTTTCATAGCTGCATTCCTTCTAAATAGTAAAATGATCGTCTTCCAACAAATAATCTGAAAAATTAAGCACGCTGAAATTCCGCCCGCTGTTTAGAACGATCCATAGAAAAAGACGACTGAATGGACATATTCCCGCCTGAAGTAGAAAGTTCTTTTCGCAGAGATGCGCAGACAGCCAAAACCGCAGCCCCGAATGGCACTAAGATAAGGGGTACTTGCAATGGTTTTCGGGCCGTAGTCCGACCGAATTTCAGCCCGATTATAAAGGAAGTCCTATGACCCATACCCTTAACTTAGTGCCATTCACCGCAGCTCCCCCTATCATAATCATAGGTAATAAATCACAATTCTTCGGAATTTTTCATTTGAATCAGACATTCATCCCTGTTTAAGCTATATTAAACGATTGATCCCAGTAAAGATGAACCTTCGACACGGTACCGCTCTTATGAAACATCCCCATTTTCTTTTGAAAGCGACAGCTCTTTTAGCAGTCATGAGTCTCAGCAACGGTTTACAAGCGCAACTCGCTTACAGCACCACCTGGGAGGGGGATACGGACACCAACATGAACAACAACAATAACTGGGACAATGCGGGAGGGGTCGGCCGGGATGTGGCTGTAATTTTTGATGACCCCGGCGCGGTGACTTATCAGCCGGATGTGCCTGCTGGGGCGCCCAATAACCGGGCGGAAGTCAATGCAATTGTATTTAACCAGGCCGGTTGGAATATCACCACCGATGCCGCCACCAGTACCCATATTGCTTTGTGGAATAGTGGCGTCACCCCCTATATTATCTCCAATGGCGCAGGGACAAACCGCATCGGGGGCATACGGATTATCAGTGAAACAACCACCATCACCACCGGCACCGGCAACACGTTGCTCATTGATGATGATTATGTGGGGGAATTTGATGTCGCCAGTAAATCCGGCGACGGCACCCTGATCATCAACACTGACATGGGCCGCTTCCTGGATGTAAACGCCGGCACCTTTATTTTCAACGGCACCATGTATAATCACGGAAGCACCGGTCATACCATCGCCAGCGGGGCCGTACTGGGAGGAACGGGTATCTTTCAGGAAAACAATAGTGACACCTACACCTTTAACTCCGGCGCCACCCTGGCACCTGGAGCGTTGGGCATCGGCGACAGCTCCGCCGGCACCCTGACCTTTGAAAACACCCGGGTCGGCGCTACCCGGAATTTTAATATCAATCTCGAAGCAGGCTCGACCTTGGCTGTCGATATTTTCGGAGACGGCAGTTCCGATACCGTTGCATTCGGTGGTGCTTCCGACGGTACCGACATGAATTTTAATATCAACACATCCGCCATCCTCGCACTCAGTGGTGCCGCAGCCTACAATACCGCTTATACCGTGGCAAGTTTCACCGGTCCCGGCAACTATACGGGCACCTTCGGATCCGTTACCCTAAATGGAGGCGCTCTCGTAGAAGATACCGATTATACCATTAGCTATGATCCAGGCTCCATCCAAGTCACCCTTATCCCCGAACCTTCCTCTCTCATGTTGATCGCGGGCGCTTTCGGACTGTTGGCCTTCCTCTCGCGTCATAAAAAAGTTGAATTTTTTCTGGATGCGGCGGGCGGGTGATTTCAGGCACCCCGGTTTTTTATCGTTTTCTCGTCGAGCCACACCTCCAGGAAGATGTTTCTTCAGGTCCTGATCTTCGCGGACCTACGGCCCGACTTGAGAGATCCAACCTCTCAGAATACTTGGGTCAATCAGCCAGCAAGCTATCCAGGTCGATTCTTGCCAAGAAAGCCCCGTAGGTGGCGACACTCCAAAGCCCGATCCGTCAGGGCTGGGTTCCATCCATACAACTGAAATTGAGCCATGAAAGCGGCGGCATTCCCCCCCTCACATGGGAAAATCCGAATACAATATCGATGTTTTCAGGATTTTCTGCGGTTTACCACGGGGAGCGTGGAACGGCTTTCTTTCTTGCGCCCTCACCCCAGGGCCACATCCAAAATCATCATCACGGTAAACCCCAGCATGGTGGCAAGGGTCACCACATCAATATTGGCGCCTTTGCGTTGCGACTCGGGGATCAGCTCTTCCACCACCACAAAGATCATCGCACCCGCCGCAAAACAGAGTGCAAAGGGCAGGACCCCCTGCATCTGCAGCACAAAAAAGGCACCCAGCACCCCGGCAATCGGCTCCACCATACCGGAAGCCTGACCCAGCATAAAACTTTTCCGACGCGACATCCCCTCCCGCGCCAGGGGCATGGAAACCGCCGTCCCCTCCGGGAAATTTTGAATCCCAATACCAATCGCCAACGCAATGGCCGCCCCAATCGTGGCCGAAGGCAGGCCGGCTGCCGCCGCGCCAAAGGCCACCCCTACCGCCAACCCTTCGGGAATATTGTGCAGGGTAATCGCCAACACCAGCAAGGTGCTGCGCTGCCAGGAGGTTTTTACCCCTTCCCGCTTATCAAATGCCAATCCGGGATGCAGATGAGGTAAAAGTCGATCGGTGAGCCGCATAAACAAGCCGCCGCACATAAACCCAATGGCGGCCGTCATCCACGCAATCTGCCCTAAACGTTCGGCCATTTGTATCCCGGGCGCCAACAGCGACCAATAACTCGCGGCGATCATCACCCCCGCCGCAAAGCCCATCATGGCATCCATAAAATTTCGGTTCACCTGCTTGGTCACAAACACCAGTGCCGCCCCCGCCGCCGTGACCCCCCAAGTAAACAAGGTGGCTAAAAATGCCTGTAAAACCGGATGAAAATTTTGAAAGGATTCCATCATTTTTTGCGGGTAATCTCCACCGCCACCGAACGGGCAAAACGCAAAGCCCCTGGTTTATCAATGGTCACCGTGACTTGATTCACCGCCGAAGCCGCCAAACAAATATCCGCACAGCGCTCGGCCAGGGTTTCAATTAAATTGTAGGAACTCCCCTCCACATGATCGATCAACTGCTTGGTGATCTCTTTGTAGTCCGTGGCATCCGCAATATCATCCGAGGCCGCAGCCGGGGCGTGGCTGGTCACTTCCATGACCACATTGACAATGACGTCCTGCCGTTTCACCCGCTCCTCGGGAAAAATGCCGATAATGGTCCGTAATGCCAGGTCTCTGATATATATACAATCGCTCATACGCCGTTCCCTAATAGATGTTGCCCCGCATCGACAAACAAAATCTGACCTGTAATCGCCGGCGCCTGTATCAAATAGACCACCGCCCCTGCCACATCTTCGGGGCTACATCCATGATCCAAAGGTGCATTCCCCGCATTTTTCTCCATGTAATCCAGCTCATCCTCCCTCCCCGGCGGCGGTAAAATCGCGCCCGGCGCCACCCCGTTTACCCGCAGGCGGGGTCCGAATTCCAACGCCGCCAACCGGGTCGCCTCCGCCAGCGCCACTTTTGAAAGCTGATAAGGCACCGCGCCGGCATCATGCGCCGCAATCCGCCTGTCCAAAATATTAACCACCGCTCCTTTCCGCCCCTGCGCGGCAAACAAGCGCAGTAATTCCAGGGGTCCCAACAAATTGGGACCCAATTCTTCCATAAAGGTTTGTCGATGACTGGCGGCCAAAGGCGTGCGGTTAAACACCGCCGCATTGTTCACCAATCCATCAAGTGGCCCCTTCGCCATCGCCTGATCCATAATCAACTGCACCCCCGCTTCCGTGGCAACATC
The DNA here is from genome assembly GCA_029269125.1 of Kiritimatiellaeota bacterium B1221. Classification (GTDB taxonomy): domain Bacteria; phylum Verrucomicrobiota; class Kiritimatiellia; order SS1-B-03-39; family UBA6053; genus UBA6053. Next base: position 42,567 of record JARHXX010000011.1, read on the forward strand.
TCCGGATACAGTATCCGCCTTGCCCCCACGGGTGCGAATCATCTCCGCAGTCTCTTCGGCCGCATCGCTACTCTTTCGATAATGAATCAGCACCTCCGCCCCGGCTTTCGCCAAAGCCAAGGAAATGGCCTTGCCAATGCGGACGCCCCCGCCGGTCACTAAAATTCGAGATGTGGATAATTTCAAAAGTCTGTTCCTGGTTCAACCAAAGTCTTTAGGACCTCGTCCTGAGGTATAACTCATACCCCATTCCCTCCGTTTCACCAATAAGGTTATGTGGGAAATCCGGTGGACCCGCCAATGGCCTTGCCATCGCTCAGATCGGGATTCGTATCCCCATCCATATAGCATTTGATTTCCCCCTCTCCCCACCAGCCATTGTGGTTGGTTTGCCAGCCCATGACCGTGCCAACGTAATGGCCCTACCCCTTCACCCCGTCCAACAAGGTATGCACTTCTCCTTTTTCACCGGCAGACTTTGACGGAATTGCGCATGGAAATAGGCCGCATCCGCCGGCACGTCAGTCAAGGTGTAATTGATTTGGTAAAACAACACCATCTCCTGCTCGCTGATATTCTCCACCGTGATCCGACCCTTCTTTCGGAAAGGCATCTCCCAAAAACAATTGAAGGCATTCCCCGGATTCACCCACACCGCCTGCGAAGTCAGTTGCGCAAATTGGTAGCCGCGCCCCGCCACTGCGGGCGCCAGTAGGGTTTTCAGACGGGATCGAGCGGCTTTCAGCATGAGATAACCCTGAAAGATTTCCCAAGTTCATGCCAGGTCCATTAAAGGAAGCAGAAGTAGTTGTCGTGCAGATATGCACTACTCATCTGTACCGGAAATAAGAAAGCACAATCGCATGATATTCCGTTTGATCACCTTCCGGTTTCGTCTCCGCAGCGAAACCCTGAGTTCCCGGTGAAGAGCTTTTGACATTACAGGCGGGCAGGCGTAGAAAGGAAAGTTCAAATCATGAAAAACCCCCTTCATATTCTTCACCTCATTCTCTTGGCAGTCACGGGATTTGCTTTCTGCGATGGGGCGGCACCTGAGCCATCTGAACTTTCGGTACAAGAAAAACCGCTGGTCTATCTGATCCCGGTCCGTCAGGAAATCATGCAGCCGCAATTGTTCCTGTTGCGCCGTGGCGTACAAAACGCCATGGAAGCGGAAGCCGACGCCATTGTCTTGCTCATGGACACCCCCGGGGGAAGAGTGGATATCATGAAAGAAATGACCGGCATGGTGATTGATCTGGATATTCCCACATACACTCTGGTGGAAGGACCCGAGCACGGTGCCATTTCGGCAGGAGCGATTCTGGCCATGGCCACCGATAAAATCTACATGCGCCCCGGCAGCATTATCGGCGATGCCATGCCGGTGATCGCCGGTCCGAAGGGCTACGAAACCCTTGGGGATGCAGAACGGGAGAAAATTGAAACCTACATGGACGCCGTGGTCCGCAGCATCGCCCAGGCAAAGGGCAGGAATGAAATGCTCATCCGGGCGATGGTGCGCAGAGAACTGGAATTTGCGCTCGAAGACGGCACCATCATTTCGCCTAAAGGGAATATACTCACCCTTACCAATCAGGAAGCTGAACGTGTCCTCCCGGACGGGAGCCGTTTACTTTCGGAGGCGACGGTAGAAGATCTGGATGAAATGCTCAGCCTCATCGGACTGGAACATGCCCAACGCATTGAATTGATTCCCGAAATGGCCGACACCCTCGCGCTGTGGATCACCCGCTTTGCCCCCATGCTCCTCAGCCTCGCCGGACTACTCGCTTATCTGGAATTTCAGTCTCCCGGGATTGGCTGGGCCGGCGCCGGTGCCGCCCTGCTCTTTGCGGTCGTGGTCTTCGGACATAACATCGCCGGCCTGGCCGGCATGGAAGATCTGGTGATCATTTTCCTGGGGCTGTTGCTCATCCTGGTGGAAATCTTTGTCATCCCGGGATTTGGCATCGCCGGCCTCAGTGGTATTGCCCTGCTCTGCATTGGACTTATCAAAGCCATGAGCATCCGCTTTCCGGGAAACCCGGGGGATCTGCCCGGATTCGAAAATTTTGGAAACCTCGGGCCAGCAGTTATCAACCTCAGTCTCGCCATCATTGTCGCAGGCGTACTCGCGGTAATCCTCTTGCGAAATTTGGGAGAAAACTCAATCTTGGGCAGAAAGCTGGTCTTGAGTTCTAATATTCAACCCGCCAACCGGGATGAAGTGGCGACCGGCCTCGAATCCCTGATTGGAAAGCAAGCCATCGCCCTCACTCCGCTCCGCCCTTCCGGAACGGTGCAAGTGGGAGACAAACCCTACGATGCCATCTCCGAAGGAGATTATCTCGATATTGAAAGTTCCCTGATGATTGTGGATGTTCGAAATCACCGTCTGATTGTTGCCCCGCCCACGGAGTCACGCGTATGAGCCCCACCTTGCTATTTGCCCTCTTTACCGCCATGGCGTTTGTACTCTTTGTCCTGGAAGTTTTTGTCCCCGGAGGCATCCTCGGAATCAGTGGCGGCGTCTGCCTGCTTACCGCCTGCGGATTTGCCATCGCCGCTTTTGGCCCCACCTACGGCTCATTCACCGCCCTGTTGCTCATCCTCGGCACCCTATGCGGATTTATGTTTTGGCTCATGAAAATGCCGGACAGCCGCATAGGCAAACGCTTTGCATTACAAACCGCCATCAAAAAAAACGATACCATCGATCCCAACGCACTGAAAACCGGCGACCGGGGCCGCGCGGAAACCGATCTGCGTCCCGGAGGCTTTGCCCGAATCAATGGCAAAAAAACCGACGTCGTTGCCGTCAGCGGCTATATTGAAAAAAACAATGAAATCGAAGTGGTGGAAGTACACGGGTCCCGCGTCGTGGTACGTCCCTTGGGGAAGGAACTTATATGAAAAAATTCATCTTATTGCTTATTTGTCTCACCGGAATTCTCCCTGCCCACCCCCCCGGCACAGAAACCTGGAGTCTCTTCGAAGAAACCATTGATTTCGACGGAGCGGCAACGGATGATTTTTTTGCCGTTGCCAATGAGATCAAACTGCAAGGTGAATTTCAGGACGACATTTGGGCCGCCGGCCGGAAAATTGAGTTTAGTGGCCGCAGCGCCGACGATGTGCGCCTGCTTGCATTGGAAGTGCTCACCGTCAATGGTGAGATCGACGGCAATCTGCGGGGCTACGCCTCAGTGGGCAATATCCTGCTCAATACCAACACCGTGATCGACGGACACGCCATTCTGCAAGCCGGTAAACGGATTACGGTCAAAGGAACCATCAAAGGCGATCTCTGGGTCGATGCCCCCAATGTCGTTATCGAAGCCGACATTCAAGGGAACCTCACCCTGCGGGGCAATGAAATTCAGCTGCTGGACGGCACCGTGATTCACGGCGATCTGTTTAACCGAAATCAACAGACCCTTGCCCTCCCCTCCGGAGTGGAGGTGAAAGGCGAACGCAAACAAATTTCCGACGAAGCCGGACAATTAGAAAAAGACATTCAAACTTGGAAATGGATGCTGTTGGCTATTCAATTTTTCACATCCTTTGTGGTGGGCATCCTCCTACTCAGATTGCTGCCGCGCTTCACCGGACACAATGTGGATTTGTTGCTCCATCATCGAACCCCCTCCCTTACCCTCGGATTGCTGACCTTTCTCCCGCTCACCCTCACCGCCTACTTTTTGCTTCCCACCCTCATCGGTACCGGCTTAGGCATTTTTCTGCTGGTGGTCACCGGTCTGCTTTTTTATCTGGGCAAAATTATGGTGGCCTATGCGATTGGCCTCATCATCCTCCGGAAAAAAACCGATCTGACTTTTGGAAAGCTCGTACAAGGCCTGTTTCTGGGACTCGTAGTCCTTTACAGCGCATACAGCTTGGTTTACATTGGAGATGTGCTTTATTTTATGACTTCTTGCTGGGGCATGGGAACCCTCATCACCAGCATCCGTCATTCACAACGCGTTTTAAAAATAGAAATTCCCTCACTTTCCCAACCCCCATCCGAATAATCCCATGAAATACGTATTAGGCGTTCTCGCATTTTTTATCATCGTGCTGTTGGTCCTTATGGCCAACTTTATCAGCATCTACATCCGCGCCGCCGTTTCCGGTGCCCGGGTGAACTTCCTGAGCTTGGTCGCCATGCGGCTGCGTCGGGTAAACACCAAACTGGTGGTGGATTCCCGTATTCAGGCGGTCAAAGCCGGCCTGGAACTCTCCACCAACGATCTGGAAGCCCACTATCTGGCGGGTGGAAATGTGATGAATGTGGTGCGGGCCCTGGTGGCCGCAGACAAAGCCAACATCGATCTTTCCTTCCAACAGGCCGCCGCCATTGACCTGGCCGGACGGGATGTGCACGAAGCGGTCAGCACCTCAGTGTATCCGAAGGTTATCAACTGCCCGGATCAGAATTTGAGCAACGGATACCTCGATGCGGTATCCAAAGACGGGATCCGCCTGCTGGTCAAAGCCCGGGTGACCGTGCGGGCCAACCTCCAGCGTCTGGTCGGAGGCGCCACCGAAGAAACCATTATCGCCCGCGTCGGCCAGGGGATCGTTTCCGCCATTGGTTCTTCCGAAACCTACAAGCACGTTCTGGAAAATCCCGATGACATCAGCCGCCGGGTCCTCCAATCCGGCCTGGACGCCAACACCGCCTTTGAAATCGTTTCGATCGATATCGCCGACGTCTCCGTGGCCGGAGTCAGCGGCACCCGCGAAGTCGCCAACGTGGGCGCTTTACTTGAAACCGAACGTGCGGAAGCCGACAAAAAATTACGTCAGGCCGAAGCCGAGGGACGCCGCGCCATGGCCATCGCCGCCGAACAGGAAATGCGCGCCCGGGTACAGGAAATGCAATCCAAAGTCATCGAAGCCCAGGCTGAAATTCCCCAGGCCATCTCCGAAGCTTTCCGCTCCGGAAACCTGGGCATCATGGATTTCTACCGCATGCAAAACGTACTTGCTGACACCACCATGCGCGAAAGCATCGCCGAAGGGGAGCAGGAAGACTAAAGAAGTCAATGGTCATGGGTCATTCGAATATACGAGTGACCCTTGACCCGTTCCCCATTCCTAATGACTATTGACAAATGACTCCATGACCTCCCTCTTCCCTCTCGCAGAAGCCTCCGGACTTTCCTTCCTCGTATACCTTATCGTGGGAGCGTTCTGGCTTGTGGGAAATTTGCTCCAACAGAAACAGGCGAAACAAAAAGCCTTGGAGATGAAAAAGAAGCGGGAAGAACGCGAAGCGGAAGAACGGAGAACCGGGAAAAAAGTTCAAGCGCCCGCAAGCAAAATTGAATCCGAACTGGAAGCTTTTCTGGGACGCCTCAGCGGTGAAACCGTCACCCAACCGAAGCAGCCCCCTCCCATACAAAAACAAAAACCGGTGATGGATGATATCCAGTTTGACAGCGCCCCGCCACCTCCCCCGCCCATTCCGGCAAAACCCAAACCCGTCAAAACATCCAACATTGGCGATTTGGATTTGGAAGCCTCCTTCAAACAAATCTCCGACATCAAAGAAGCCGTGGAACTGATCAACGGCGGCATCGATCAGAAATTGCAACAGGACGCCTTAAAGAATGTGCGTTCGATGATGATCGACCTGTCCTCCAGCAGCATCTCCGTTCCGCGGGTTCCCCTGCAAACCATCCGGGCCATCCGCACCCAATCGCCCCGGCCTAATTTAAAAAACCGCGCAGCCTTCAAACAGGCCCTCGTCGCTTCCGTGATTTTACAGCCTCCCAAAGCGCTGCAAGCCAACCCTTTTGAAGAGACCCCCTGAATTATGGGGAAAGTTAGATTGGATGTGCTGGTGCACAAACGGGAATTAACCGACAGCCGCGAAATCGCGCAACGGCTGATTCGTGCCGGAAAAATCAGGGTGAATGGACAGGTCGCCAGCAAACCCGGCTTCACCGTTCAGGAAGATGTCGAACTTACCCTCGAACAACCCCCGCGCTTTGTAAGCCGTGGCGGAGAGAAACTCATGGGTGCCCTCGAAGAGTGGGACGATCTTCCCATCAAAGGGGGAGTGGCCATTGATATAGGATCCAGCACCGGAGGCTTCACCGACTGCATGCTCCAACATGGTGCGGTCAAAGTATACGCTGTAGATGTCGGCCGCGGACAACTCCATTGGGATTTACGGAATGACGAACGCGTCGATGTGCGCGAAGAAACCAACGCCCGGCATCTGGAAGCCAAAGATTTTGATCCCCGCCCCGGCTTCTGCAGTATCGACACTTCCTTTATTTCCCTCAAACTGATTCTTCCGGCCGCCGACCGGGTGCTCCTCCCGGGATCCGAAGTGATTTCCCTCATCAAACCCCAATTCGAAGCCGGGCAAAAGAATCTCCGTAAAGGGGTGGTGGTCGATGAGGCTATCCGCCAGCGCGTGGTCGAAGATATCCGGATTTACGGCACCGAACAGTTGAAATGGGAATGGCTAGGGGTCACCCGCTCCCCCCTCAAAGGTCCCAAGGGCAACGTGGAATTCCTCGCCCGCTGGCGCCTGCCCACGGCATAACCCCGGCAGAAACGACACATACCTTCTATCCCGAACTCCTGATTTGCAGACCGGCGTCCTCCCATTCCGGACCGACTGCGTCCCGCAGTCACAAACCCTCCCCTTACAAGCAAGTCTCCGCAAAGCGTTTGCCGGCATTTTCCGCCAATTCCCCCGCCCGGGCCAATGCCTCTTCCAGGGGAAGCCTTTGATCATTCGCCGATAAGGCAGCCGCGAGACCGGCGGACTGCAAATCCTCATCCCTCAACAGACAACTTCCCGCGATTACCGCCACCGGGGTATCAGCTGCTGACTTCAAAATGCCCGACAACACTTTTCCATCCAAACTCTGGCTGTCCACCCGTCCTTCACCCGTAATCACCCAGTCGGCTTGGGCGATTTTCGCCGGCAAATCCGCAATCCGCATCATCTCATCCACTCCGCTCACCAATTCCGCCCCGAAAAAGGCCACCGCACCGGCGGCGATTCCCCCCGCAGCCCCTCCACCCGGCAAAGTCCGCACATCCATCCCCAGATCACGTTCGATACATTCGGCCAACCGGGTCAATCCAGCTTCCAGATCTTCGACCATTTGCGCATCAGCTCCTTTTTGCGGACCAAACACTGCGGCGGAACCTTTCTCCCCCAGCAAAGGATTGGTGACATCGCACATCACCCGCATTTTCAAATCAGGCTGATTCGCCGGTGGCATAATCCTGTGCAAACGGCGCAATGCCCCCCCGCCAAAACCCAATTCTTTGCCCTCCGCATCCAGAAAGCGCCATCCCAGTGCCTGCGCCATTCCCATCCCTCCGTCCACGGTGGCGGAACCCCCTACCGCCAACGTGATCTGACGACAGCCCCGTTCGACCGTATCCGCAATCCACTCTCCAACCCCAAAAGTCGTCGTCCACATCGGATTTTTTTCTTTTTCAGTCAGCAAAGGGAGTCCCGAACAGCGGGCCATTTCGATCAGCGCTTCCCCTGCCTCCGGCCAGAACAGGTAGCCATCATCCACCCGCATGCCCGCCAGCGGACCCTGTACTGTTTTGAGCACTTTGGACCCCGGCCGCAATACTTCAAATAGTTCCTGGGTCCCCTCTCCCCCATCCGCCATAGGGGCAAAATCACATTTTGCATCGGATTGGACAGACCGAATCCCTTTTGCCACCGCCTCACAGGCTTCAATGGCCGACAAAGAGCCCTTCCAGGAATCCATACACAATAAGATTTTCATAACCTCTCCATCAATTCCATGCTGACGCCAAGCATCTCTTCGTCATCAAACAAAAAATCCCCTTTCACCGACTGTCCAGCCAGCACATGGGGCAACCACAGCACATCGTCCGCCCACATGCGACGATAGGGAATGGAATCCAAATCCGTCCACAGCGGAATGGCCTCTTCGGTTTCGACCGCCTCTCCCTCATGGTCATGCGCAAGGAAAATATGCGCTTCCAACTTATAACCATTGGTAAATTCAAAGCGAAGAAGCCCCCGATGCTCCAAATCCTTTGGCGTGACCCCCAACTCCTCCTGGGTTTCGCGAACCGCACATTCAGCCGCAGTTTCACCCGGGTCAAACTTTCCTCCTGGACCATTGACTTTTCCCGCACCTAGTCCACGTTGCTTTTCAATCAGCAGCACCTGCTGATTCTGTAGAACAAAACAAAGTGTCGCTTGGTCAGTTGGGACCCAGCGGTCCCATTGTATGGCATCAAATTCCGGATGTGCTTGAGAAATAATCATGTGCAGGAATCTGTTGCCATGTTCCGCAGTTACAAGTGTAAACCTAAATAAAAATTGAAGTCATGATTACTAAAAACAGTCGCCGCACCCGTATTATCGCCACCCTGGGCCCCGCAACCGAATCTCCTGAGATGATTCAGAAGATGATTGAAGCCGGAGTAAACATCTTCCGGATCAACATGTCCCACGCCAGCCACAAACAAGTACGGGAAAGTGTTAAAATCATTCGTGAAATCAGTCATAAACAAGTGACCCGGGTCGGAATCATGATGGATTCACGCGGACCGGAAATTCGCACCGGAGATGTGCCCAAAGACCTGAACCTCGAAGCCGGACAAGTCATCGGACTCACCGTCCGCGGTGAAAAATCAGCGGAAGAGTACAGTGTGGACGTCAACTACGATCAATTGGTCGAAGATATCCGGGTAGGAGATGTGGTTCTCATCGACAACGGAAACATCGAATTAAAAGTGGACGAAAAGAAACAAAACCAGTTGCTTTGTAAAGTCCTCACCCCCGGCACCCTGAAAAGTCGCCGTCATGTGAATCTCCCCGGCGTCCGGGTAAACCTCCCCGCCCTCACCCAACAGGACAAAGAAGATATCAAACTGGGCATCGAAGTGGGAGTCGACTGGTTCGCCATGTCTTTTGTCCGGGAACCGGAAGATGTCCGACAGCTCAAAGCCATTCTGGATTATCACAATGCCCCCCAAAAAGTCGTAGCCAAATTGGAAGACCAGGAGGGAATCCGCAATTTGGATGATATTATTGAAGCTTCCGACGCCATCATGGTTGCCCGCGGAGATCTCGGTATCGAATGCCCCTACGAAGAATTACCCATCATTCAGCGGCGCATGATCAAAAAATGTGCCCAACAAGGGAAACCGGTAATTGTGGCCACCCACATGCTGGAATCCATGATTTCCAGCCCTTCCCCCACCCGTGCCGAAATTACCGACACCGCCAACGCGGTGTATGAGCAAGCGGACGCGATTATGCTCAGCGGGGAAACCAGTATCGGCAAATACCCGCTCAAATGCATTGAAATGATGGACCGGATTGCCAGCCGGATTGAACGCAGTGGCGGCGCCGGTTTTTACGACAATGTGAAAATGCAAAGTAAATTCGCCAAATTGGTCAAATCTGCGGCCGTTTTGGCCGAAGAGTGCTCTGCTGATGCGCTCATCGTCTTTACCTCCAGCGGAATCATCGCCCGAAATGCCGCACGCCTGCGCTTGGTTTCAACCCCGATCTATGCTTTTTCAAGCGACAACAATCTGCTGAACCAATTGCCGATGTTTTGGGGCATTCAACCCTCCTTTCTGGAAACCAGTGATGATCCGGAAGATAATGTGAGCCGGGCCGTGGCCAAATTGGTTGACCGGGGCTTGCTCAAAGCCGGAAATACTGTGGTGGCCGTTACGGAAGTGAAAATTAATGACCGCCTGGTAGACACCATTCTCATGTCCACAGTCGAAAGCTAATCATTAAAATATTTACATTTGATTGATCACAGCTTTCGATCATTATTGAACCTCAACTTAGGAGAAGAGAAAATATGAATACATTTTATTTAGCACAGGAATCTGGTATCGGAGAAGGAGTCGGCCTCATCGGTGGTATCATCTACTTGGCCATCCTCATTGGTGTATTCGTCGGTATCGGCAAAACATTCATGAAAGCTGGAAAACCCGGTTGGGCCTGCATTGTCCCTTTTTACAATCTGATCGTCTTAACCGAAATTGCAGGAAAACCTATCTAGTGGTTCTTCCTTATGTTTATCCCCTTTGTAAACATATACATTACAATTGTCCTGATGATGGAAATCGCCAAGCGGTTCGGCAAAGGAACCGGGTTTGCACTCGGGTTGATTTTTCTGACTCCGATCTTCTGGTGTATCCTGGGATACGGGGATGCGGTCTACCAACCCCAACCGATTGAGACAGAAACGGTCTGAAAAAACTCAGCATGACCTAAATAGAAAACCGTTCCGCTTTGTCGGAACGGTTTTTTTATGCCTGCCCGCATATCCAATCCTGTTTCGTAATATTGACTTTTCCCGGAAACCCCGTATCTAATCCTCATGACTTTCCTCATCCTTATTCCTATCGTTCTGGCCGTTCTCCTGATTTGTGTATTGGGAATGTCTGTTGGGGTCCTCAATGGACGCAAACCCATCCAGCACTGCGGCAGCTCCTCCCGGCAATACAAAGGACAGGAAATTGACTGCCCCCTTTGCTCCAACAAAAAATGCCCCAATGAGAAAAAAGGGGCCTGCACCAAAGGGTCGCAAGACTGAAACTTCTTGCGCCGGCCTGATTTTCAGAGGCATAAAATCCATGAAAGTTCCTGAAGAACTTTTCCACCTCACCCAAACACCGGCGGCAAAGAAGACAACCGGAAACCATCCCTTTGCCGCGCGGGCATTCGCGGGCGGGCTTTAATAGGCACGTTGCGGACCAAGGATTCCGAAATTTTCAACAAAGATTGAATACAGTATCAGGGCTTACCGGGGAAGTGCCTCCAAACGGATCTGACCGCCCGATCATCGCAAAATGTGCCTGCACTTTTATTCCTTAATACCCTGCGTCTTTTTTGTCCGGGTTTGCATCTCCGCAAATCACCGGAATTGATTTGTATCCCACTCCCAGACGGGTCGCGCCCATTTCAATGAGCGCCTGCGCACGTTCCTTCGAACTAATTCCTCCGGACGGCTTCACCTGAATCCGGTGATCCGCGGTCTTGAGCATCAATTTCACCTGTTCGTCTTGTGCGCCCTCTCCGTTAAATCCTGTGGAGGTTTTCACAAAATCCGCTTTGGCATTCACACACACATTTACCAGTTGCTCGATTTCAAATTCAGTTAAAAAACAGGTTTCAAAAATAACTTTCAACAGCACGCCGGCCGGACGGGTAAAAGAGCTGACCGCGGAAATATCTTCTCTGATTTTCTGCCATTCTCCGGATTTGACCCAGCCGATATTGCAGACCATATCAATCTCATCCACCCCTTCTGAAATGTAACGTTTGGCCTCATCGACTTTTGAAATCGTTAACTGGTTCCCGTGAGGAAACCCCAGCACCACGCAGAGTCCAATTCGATTCTCATTACAAATAGGTTTGAGTAGCGGAATATCTGAAGGGCGCACACAGAACGCGCAGGGCTGATAGGGCAAACAAGACTCTACAGCCGCCAAGACTTCCTTTTCGCTCATGTCCGGCTTTAAAATCGCAACATCAAAATAACTGGAGAGAGGGTTCATAATGGGAGAAAGTATCGTGAGGACCTCCGGGAGGCAAGCAGATATTTGGGGTCTCATTCCCACCGAAAACTCGACATTCCTGTCTTGAGGTATACGTTTACGGATATTTCCGAATGGCATGCGAAATAGTACAGCAAGGGGCTGGCATCTTCGCGGAACTTCCTCAAAGATACCCCTATGCAGATTCAACCGACTTCTCACCCCAGCAAAGCCACCATTACTTCCCGGCAAGGACAGTCCCGGCTCGTGGAATGTAGAAGCGTTGCCCCCATGAGATTTCTCAGCCCCTACTTTTCTGATGAAGCCGTTTCTTTGATCCTTTCAAGTTATGGCGGGGGCATGGTGCAGGGCGATCAAATCCTGATCGACCTGCATATCGAAAAAAATGCCCGTTTATTTTTGGGCACCCAGGCCAACAGCCGGGTATACAAAAATGACCGGGACCTCCCCACCTCCCAAATTTTAACCGGCAAAGTAGAACCCGGCGCCAAAGTGGTCTTTTTACCCGATCCATTGGTGTTGCATGCAGGCAGTCGCTTTCATCAACAACAACACTGGCAGGTCGCCGCAACGGCAGGATTGCTAATAGGGGAATGGTTTCAATGCGGGCGCAGTGACAGCGGCGAGTGTTTTGCATATCAGGAATACGAATCCCTCATCGAGATCTCCGGCGAAAAAGAACTTTGGATACGCGAACCCTTTTCTTCCATGCCCGAAACAGAAGATCCGCGGCAGGTGGGACGCTTTGGCGATGCCAATCTCATGTTAACGCTTTTTGCCGCCGAAGAGGCACGCTCCATATTAACCGAAGCGCTGGAACCCCTCACCCAGGGGCAACGGGAATTCACCCAGGTGCCCGTGCTCAGCGGGCAAGCATACCGCCCCTCCACTGTCAACCTCCGCGCATTGGTTCATCTCGAAGACCGCCCTGTGTCTATTTTTCGGGCACTGGGCAAAACCCGCTCCGACTTTGACCCGATCTGGAAAGCGCTCGAATCCGCCCTCGCCACTTCGGATTGGTTAGGCCGGGACGCGCAACTTCCCATGTGCCGGCAAATGCACCGCCCGGCCTAACCCGCAAAACGTCCCCCCCTCCAGATGTCCCTGTCTTGCCAGCCTCTCAGCCCTCACGCCCATCGGATGCGCATCCGCAGGGGGGAATTCACGGGCCACACCTCAGGCTTGGCCCCGGGCTATGTACAGGCCAATCTGGTTATCCTTCCCCAAGCTTATGCAACAGACTTTACCGAATTCTGCAAAGCCAATCCCCGGCCATGCCCCCTAATTTCCATCAGCGCCAGACCGGGCCAAACCAATCAGGAAAACGTCGCTCATGACCTCGATATCCGAAAAGACCTCCCCAAATACCGGATCTTTCAAAAAGGGAAACTGCAATCCGAACCTGCCGAAATCTCTGATTATTGGCGTGACGACTTTCGTACCTTTCTTATCGGATGCTCATTTTCTTTTGAAGAAGCCCTATTGCGCGCGGGCCTGGAAATTAGAAACATCACCGAACATAAAAACGTCCCCATGTACGTGACCGGACAGCCCTGCACCCCCGCCGGTATTTTTTCAGCGCCGCTGGTGGTGAGTATGCGCCCGATGAACGTCGGCGATGCGGAAAAAGCGGCAGCCATCTGTAAACGTTACCCTCACGTCCACGGCGAACCGCTTCATATCGGCAATCCGCGTGAACTCGGAATTCGCGATCTGAATACCCCCGACTTCGGGGAGGCGGTGAGCCTCCATCCTGGAGAAGTACCCGTATTTTGGGCCTGCGGCGTCACCCCGCAACTGGCCGTGATGAACGCCGCGCCGGAAATTTGCATCACCCACAGCCCCGGACACATGTTAATTACGGATCTCGAAAATACAGAACAGGATTCATTTACTCCACCCCTGCTACCTTAAAATGAACACCGATACACTTTTACAGCACAGCATTGCCATCGAAAAATGCTTGGTACGAAAAAACCTTCGGGGAATGCGGGACTTGTCCTCAGCCCATTCCCCGGGAAGCTGCCTTCGTGCCGCGCAAATTCTGCATGCAGCCGCCGGCACAGTGATCATCGGCACCGGCTTCCCTGTCGCCGATACATTTGAAACCGATGGTCCCACAGGTGCGATAGCTTTATACCACTGCCTCAACCAAATGGGATGCAGGGCTCTCATTGCCTGCAGCGAACCGCTCTACTCCGTTTTACAGAAAACAACTTCCTGCCTCGCACTCCCACGGGGCCCGTCACCCCGTCACGTACATTTTTGCCGGGAAAAGTTAAGCGAGCTTCAGCCCCACTGCCTCATTTCTATTGAATGTCCCGGAAAATCCCGGGATGGAGAGTTTTATAATATGCGGAACCAAAGCATTACTTCGGTCTCTGCGGATTTTGATACGTTTATTCGCACCGCAGATTGTCCCACAATCGGCATTGGAGACGGCGGCAATGAAATTGGTATGGGCGCCCTCTGCAAGGAGATGCACAAGCTGGATATCACGCCCAGCGTGACGCCCTGTGATGAACTCATTCTTGCCGACGTATCCAATTGGGGCACTTACGGTATCATCGCCCTGCTGTCCCTGTTGCGTGAACAAGACTGTTTGAAAAACATCCAGCCTTTCGACATCTTAAACGATTTGAATCAACACGGGAGCATCGACGGACTCACCCTTCGAAACGAACCCACCGAAGATGGTCAGCCCGCAAGCGAAGGACAAAAACTTATCGATGACATGCGGAAAATCTGCGGGTTTATCTAACGCCTTTTTCACAAGGGATTACTCAAAGCCTGACCCAGCACAACCCCGTCCGCGGGACCGTGCCCCGCCACCGCAAACCAAAAAGCCCCGAAGGGATCCCCCTCTCACTCATGGCGCCTCCACAGACAGAAAGCTCCATGCCACCTCAGGTATGGGTATGCTCTGTCCCCATCGCATGCGCCAGCGCATGATCAATATGCGCAATAATTTCCTGCAAGCCTTCTTCTTTTTTACAATTACTAAACAGAAAAGGTCCTTCGTTACGCATTTTTTTTGCATCCCGATCCATTACGCCCAAATCTGCCCCCACCAGTTCAGCCAAATCTGTTTTATTGATCACCAATAAATCCGCCTGGGTAATACCCGGCCCCCCTTTACGCGGAATTTTATCTCCACCGGAAACATCGATCACATAAATTGTAAAGTCCGCGAGCTCCCGACTGTAGTGGGCCGCCAGGTTATCTCCCCCGGATTCTATCAGCAATAAATCGAGTTTGCCGTCAAAACGCTCCATCAACGTTTCCAGCGCATCCAAGTTTAAAGACACATCTTCGCGAATTGCCGCATGCGGACAACCTCCGGTTTCGACTCCAATGATCCGGTCCGCATCTAACGCTTCATTCCGCACCAAAAATTCGGCATCCTCCCGGGTAAAGATATCGTTGGTAACCACTCCCAACTGATAACGATCTTTCAGCTGCTGACAAAGCAAGCGCAGCAGCGCGGTTTTACCGGTGCCCACCGGCCCCCCAATGCCCACCGTGAACGCGCGCTTGCTGTAGTCGCGCTGATGAGGCGCGTCCCGGTCGCCATAGTGTCCGGGATGATCCAGATGTTCGTGCGTGTGACCGTGGGGGCCGTGGTCGTGTGAATGCGAGTGTGGGTTACACATAGAGAGTTCTCCGTGAATGGGTTAACTTTGAAATAATTTTGAATAAATACGATCATGCCCGGCCTGGGCAATTTCCAGCGCGGGGGCCGTCCGGCGGGCAGTGCGGAAATTCCGGTTTAATGCCCGCGAAAGTTTCCGGTCCCCCTCCTGCAAAAGCTGATGTTGAATCTGATGACCCTCCATCGGACCCATGCACCCCAGCCGAATGGCCGAGGATATGGCATCCCTCAAATTGATATACATAAAACAACTTTGCGCCTCCGCCAAAGGCATACCCAGTTCAGCCAGTCCCCAACCATATACCAACAGCAAGTGGCGGCGCTCCGGGCTGCGGGGCACCCGTTCCCGGGTGCGGGTTAACGCATCCGCACCCACTAAACTTTCGAGCGACCTTAACATACTGCGCCCCTGCACCAAACTGCTCCTCAACATCGGTGGCGAACTCATACCCGCATGATAGACATCCCGCAAGGCCACCGGATCTTCCGCGTCATCAAAACAACTGTTTAAAAATGGAATCTCATAAGAGATCCATTGCTCAACCGCAGTCTGCAGGGTCTCCACAAATTGCTGCCGGCTGGTAAACAGCCCAAACTTCGCAGACGCCTCAATCCCGGATGAAAAAGCAAAGCCTCCGGTAGGAAATGCCGAGTCCGCTATATGAAACCAGTTAAGTGCCGCCGCCGTCATTTAAAACAGGTGATACAATTGCGCCAGAGGCAACACATCCGCAGGTGCACAGGTCAGATGTTCACCATCCACAGTCACCCGGTATGTTTCCGGATCAATTTCAATATTCGGCAATACATTATTTAATTTAAGATCTGACTTTTTCAATCCTCTGCATTTTTTCACCGCCACCGCTTTTTTATTAATTCCGTACTTCCGCACATTCTCTAACGAGGCTTCGGATACAAATACTTTTGAGTGTAAAGCCGCCGAAGATCCACTCGCCCCAAACATCGGACGCGAAATATACGGTTGGGGCGTAGGGATTGATGCATTGGCATCTCCCATTTGCGCCTGGGCAATTACGCCCCCTTTAATCACCAGCTCCGGACGTATCCCGAAAAACTCGGGCTTCCATAAAGTGAGATCCGCCAGTTTTCCAACTTCCACTGAACCAATTTCATGTGAAAATCCATGCGCAATTGCAGGATTGATTGTGTACTTGGCCACGTAGCGGCGGGCACGGAAATTATCATGTCCCTTCCCTTCATCCTCGGGAAGCTCTCCCCGCTGATCTTTCATCTTATGCGCCGTCTGCCAGGTTCGACAAACCACTTCGCCAATGCGGCCCATGGCTTGCGAGTCGGATGCCATAATCGACAAGGCGCCCATATCATGCAAAATATCTTCAGCCGCAATGGTTTCCCCGCGAATCCGGCTTTCCGCAAAAGAAACATCCTCAGGAATACTGCGGTCCAAATGATGACACACCATCAACATGTCCAAATGCTCATCCAACGTATTCACGGTATAAGGACGGGTCGGATTGGTGGATGAAGGCAACACATTCTCTTCGCCGCAAAGACTCAGAATATCCGGTGCATGCCCCCCTCCCGCCCCTTCAGTGTGATAGGTATGGATGGTCCGGCCTTTAAAAGCATCCCGGCTGGCCTCAACAAATCCCGACTCATTTAAAGTATCGGTATGAATACAAACCTGGATATCCTCCTGCTCGGCAATCTCCAGGCACTGATCAATACTCGCGGGTGTGGTGCCCCAGTCTTCATGCAGCTTGAGTCCGCAAGCGCCCGCATCGATTTGTTCTTTCACCCCTTCAGGACGCGAAGCGTTTCCCTTGCCTAAAAACCCAAAATTCATCGGATAGGTATCGGTGGAACGAATCATCATTTCCACATGAAAGGCCCCCGGGGTGCAGGTCGTGGCATTGGTTCCGGTACTCGGTCCAGTGCCTCCGCCTAACATGGTGGTAATCCCCGAAGCCAAAGCTTCGTTAATTTGCTGCGGACATATGAAGTGGATATGACAATCAATCGCCCCGGCAGTCAGCACCATTTTTTCACCTGCGATCACCTCAGTCCCCACACCCACAATCATGCCGGCATCTACCTCCGGCATAATGTGCGGGTTCCCGGCTTTCCCAATACCGACGATTCGCCCCCCTTTAATTCCAATGTCGGCTTTGATCACCCCGGTGTAATCCAAAATGAGGGCGTTGGTTATCACCAGATCCAAAACATCCTCTGCGGGAATACCCGTGGCCTGCCCCATACCGTCTCGTAAGACTTTTCCACCACCGAATTTACATTCTTCACCAAAGACGGTGTAATCTTTTTCAGGCGAAATCCACAGGTTGGTATCCCCCAACCGCAATGCATCACCAACAGTGATGCCATACATATCCGCATATCCACGTCGGGTAATAAACTGACTCATGACAGATCCTCCTGGTGGCTGAAATTTCGTTCCAATGCGCGGGCCAATGCGGCATCCGCCTCTTCGGGTTTGGCTGAGCCGGAGGTAATGGCATTGCCTCCAAAAATGATTTCCTCTCCGGCAATCCGCACCAATTGGACTTTTTTACTTTCCCCAGGTTCAAAACGAACCGCAGTACCCGCGGCAATATCCAATCGCATGCCAAAGGCCTTTTTCCGATCAAAAACCAGACCGGCATTGGTTTCAAAAAAGGGATAATGGGATCCGACCTGCACCGGTCGATCCCCATGATTGGTCACTTCAATCTGCACGGTTTCCCGACCCGCATTGAGTTCGATTTTATCTCGCGAAAATTTTCTTTCCCCTGGCAGACAACTCACAGCTGCTGCTCCCGGTTCGACCCTGCGGCTGAGACCCGAGCCATACAGTACCAAGGCCGGATCCCCCTGTTCGCGACAGACAGGATCGTGAACAGTTACCAGTTTGGTGCCATCGGGAAATGTGCCCTCAACCTGTACTTCATGCACGGTTTCCGCAACTCCCGGCATCACATCATCAAACCCTAGAAGCTGTTTGCCCTTATTCATTAACGCAGAAACCGGTTCACCGTCCCGAATAAATTCTAAAAGCTGGGTGGCGATCAGGGCCACCGTTTCCGGATGATTTAAGCGCACCCCGCGGGCATATCGTTTCTGGGCCAGAAAGCCCGCCTGATGCAACATCAGTTTATCTGTATCTCGTGGGGATAGCCGCATAGTCGCTCCGTAAGTTTTGGTTTGAAGGCTCTAACATAAGGATCACACCCGGACTGACAAGCCCGAAGCGTGATCCCTTTGATTTCATTTAAACGGTCTTCACTTAGAAAGAAAAGATCATCTCTGCAGCATAGCTTTCGCCGTCGAGCGTGTCATCATCATAGTCATCCGTACGCGCTTCAACCAGTACAAACAAGTTGTCGTTAATCGCATAGCTCGGACTGATCGTGAAGGCCGTATCTTCGTATCCGCTATCCAGTGAAACACCGGAGGTGCGGATGGTCAGGGCAAATTTATCAGTGAATGCATAGTTGGCCATCACGAGGTATCCGTCCCCGTCACCATCCGCACCGCCAATTTCCATGAGCACATTGTATTCGGCAGCAACCGTCAACGCACCCGTGGTGTACTCCGCCCAGAAGTTGATAATGCCCTGATCATAGGACTCCGTTGCGGGTACATCATCCAGGGCTTCAACTCCGTCAAATTCCTGACTCGCATAACCGGCCTGTAAGGTCAGCCCTTCCACCGGAAACAGTTTTACCTGCGCTTCAACACTCAGACTTTCGGCATCCCCATCCGCATCATAAGATCCGTCGAGCACACTCAGGTACAAGCTAAATGCATCCGCTCCATACATAAGCGCGGCACCGTTTGAATATCCGGGATAACCAATGATGGTTGCGGAATATGAATACTGCCACAGATCCACAGGTTCCGGACCTTCATATCCGAGAGCAGACAGGAAAAGACCGGCTTTGGTGGCGAATCCGCTTCCCAGATCCACTTCAATATAGGCCTGTTCCACTTCCATGCCATCCCCTAAATCGTTCAGGTCAATTCGGGCCGTGGTTCCGGTACCGAAATCATACATCAGATCAATTTCCCACTGGTCCAAGCCCATGGAAGGATCCGTATCCGTATCATCCTCAACCGCATAAATCGACATATCCACAAAGCCGGTGGCGGTAAGACCTTCAGCCAGTTCAATATCCGCATATGCATTTACAGCAGCCAGCATGCCAGCAGCCGTAAGTACAGGAGTCATCATTTTTTTCATGTTCATATTTTTTCTCTTTTTTAGTATTCGTTATGGTTATGTTTCTTTTCTAAACACTTAGATACTGGTGGACCAGATCTTGTGTAAGCTCTTGGATAGAGCCGCCTGCCGAAATGGCCCCGCGGTTCATAATGTAAAAACGAGAGGAGATCTCGCGGACGAAATCGAGATACTGTTCCACGATAAGAATGGTCATCCCTTTTTCTTTTGCGAGCTGCTGCAGAATATCGCCGATTAGCTGAATAATATTGGGCTGAATCCCCTCAGTGGGCTCATCCAGCAACAGCAGTTGCGGATCCGTTGCCAATGCACGCCCAATCGCCAATTGCTGCTGCTGCCCTCCGGAAAGATTCCCTCCCGCCCGTGCCCGCATATCGTAGAGCACAGGGAAATATTCATAAATTCCCTGCGGCACTTTTCGCAGGGTCACAGCCCGGGCTCCCAGGCCAATTTTAAGATTATCTTCGACGGTTAAGCGCGGAAAGATCTGACGGCCCTGCGGCACATAACCCAACCCTCCTTTCACCCGGTCATGGGTCTGCATTTTCGTCATGTCATTACCGTCAAAAGTAATAGTGCCGCCATTCGATATATTTAGCCCCATCAGCGTTTTCAACAGAGTGGTTTTCCCCACCCCGTTTCGTCCCATGAGACTTACAACCTTTCCTTTCGGTACCGTAAAATCGACCCCTCTTAATGTGGCGACTTCCCCATATGCAAAAGTTAATCCCTCTACTTTCAATAAATTTTCAGCGTCCAAGGTAAGCCTCCTTTACTTCTTCATTTTCACGAACCGTATCCAGGCTCCCTTCAGCCAAAATTTGCCCTTCGTTAAATACGGTTACCCTCGCTTCGAGCTGGCGCACAAAATCCATGTCGTGTTCAATCACCACCACTGTGTGATCCCCCCGCAACTCCAAAAGCAATTCGGCGGTTAACACCGTTTCAGCATCGGTTAATCCCGCCGCCGGCTCATCCACCAACAGCAATTTCGGTCCTGCGAGAATCAGGCTGCTAATCGCCAGCCATTGGCGCTGTCCATGACTTAAATATTTTGCCGGGGTATGCGCATCATCCGCCAGGCGGACCCGCTCCAGTTGATGAAAGATCTTTTCTCGGTCATCAACGGAATGTTTATGGATCAGGTTCCTCCAGGGATTCTGATTTCCCGGCAAGGCCAATTCCATATTTTCAAAGGTCGTCAAACTGTCGTACACTGTGGGCGTCTGAAACTTCCGCCCCACTCCCTTGAGGGCAATCGCCATTTCACTGAGCGATGTGATATCCTGCCCATCAAAATACACCTGTCCTGTTGTCGGTCGTGTCTTCCCGCTGACAATATCACAAAAGGTCGTTTTGCCGGCACCATTGGGACCGATGATCACCCGGAGCTCATTATGCTCAATTGCAAACGCGTGTAGGTCCAAGGCTTTAAAACCGTCAAAAACTGCAGTGATATTCTGTAAAGCCAAAATATATTTTTTGGCCCACAGGCTGTTCACATCCGGACATTCCATCGGGTAATTGATGGCATCAAACGCAGGCGGTGCGACACTCATGCCTCCACCTCCTTCTTCCGTCCGATCGCCGGCATTTTCATATTTACCACCCCGGTGGGAATCACCAACACCACTGCAATAAAGAGCAAACCAAGCAGAATCGGCCAAAAATCCGGACTCCATATCCGGACCGATCCAATGCTGATCGGTGAGGTGAGCCAACTGTAAATCAGGTTTACAAACAAAGCACCGATCACCGCACCGGTTAAGGTGCCCCGCCCTCCGACGGCCACCCATACCACAATCAGAATGGATTCAATCGGTGCCATATTTGAAGGGGTGATAATTTGCATTTGCGGCGTGTAAAGCATTCCCCCCAGTCCGGCAATCGCACCGGCAAACGCAAACGCGATCATTTTGAAATGATGAGGTTTATAGCCCTGGAAACGCAACGCGGGTTCCGCATCCCGCACCGCAACCAAAATACGTCCGAACCGTGAATGCACCACAAACTGACACAAGCCCACCACTCCGAGTAACGAGAGTGCGGTCATCAGATACATGATCAGTTTTAATTTATCATCCCCAAGATCAAATCCGAGGAAGGTTCTGAACTGGGAAAGCCCGTTGGTCCCGCATAAAAACATATCATTGTTGCTGAAGAACAGGAAGGCCGCCACCGTAATCGCCTGGGTCAGGATCGCAAAATATACTCCGCGCACCCGACTAAAAAATCCGCCCAGCCCCACCAGAGCGGCCATGAGACATGGCACCAGAATCGAAAAGAACACCGCCAACGGAAAATACTTAAAGGGCCACCAGAACCACGGCAGGATTTCCTCCCCTTTACCCTGGCCAATATCATAGGGATACACCACATACAGCGACTGGGGAATTAAGGGATTGTCCGCACTCGGATACTGATGGGCCATATACATTCCCATCCCGTAAGCACCCACTGTAAAAAACAAGGCCTGGCACATACTCAGAATGCCGGTGTAACCCCAAATCAAATCCAACCCGACGGCCACGATCGCGAAACAGAGATACCGACCCAGCATGTTCACCGTTTCAATCGGCATCAGCCCGATGAAATACATGAGCGGCACCACCCCTAAACCCAGCACCGCCATGATTACCAGGTGACGTTTAGCGCGATTAACAGAACTTTGATTAAACTCAGACATCAGCCAACCTCCCTTTCGGTGGAAAGAGTCCGGCAGGCCGGAACTGAATGAAGGCCACCACCATGGTTAAAATTATGATCTTCGCCCAAACCGGACTAAAGAAACTGTTCTCCAGCGACTGAAGGATGATCCCCATGCCCAGTCCACTGCAAACCACCCCAACGAGTTCGCCCACTCCGCCAATCACCACAATCAGAAAAGAATCCACAATATAATTTTGCCCCATATCGGGCGTAATCCCACTTACAGTGGTGAGCGCACATCCTGCAAGACCGGCCAAACCCGATCCCAACATAAATGTCATGCTGTACATCCTCCGGGTGTGGATCCCCACCGAAGCGGCCATTTCCCGGTGCTGCATGGTGGCACGAACCTTTAAACCGAACGTGGTGTACCGCATCAGCACCATCACCCCTGTCACCGCGGCCATGGTAAGAAAAAAGATAAATACCCGGTTAAAAGAAAGCGTCATATCATTCGCCACCTCAAAGCCCCCCACCAACCAAGTCGGGCTGTTACTGGACTGGTTGTCACCAAAGATGAGGCGCACCACCTGAATTAAAATAAAACTGACACCTACCGTCGCAAGTAAAGACTCGAATGGGCGGTGATACAGTTTGCGGACCACCAACCGTTCAATGACCCAACCCACCAGCGCCGCCACCAAAAAAGACGCCGGCAAAGCGACCAGAAAAAAATGATTCTGCGGCGTTTCCGGTCCGTGCCCAAATACTTTCTGTAAAACAAAAGTGGTATAGGCCCCAATCATCATCATTTCCCCGTGGGCCATGTTGATCACCCCCATCAGTCCATAAATAATGGCCAGGCCCAGTGCCATCAGAATATAAATAGAACCCGTGGATAGTCCAAATTTGAAATTGTCGAAAAACTTCACCTTCTGCTGGTGCGTCATAATATGTTTGCGGGCTGTCAGGACGATCGCGGTCTGCTTCGGCGTCAAGGTCTCATCTTTTTCCAGCATGTTTTCCAAAAGTGACAGGGCACGGAGACTGTCTAATTCCCCCAAACGACGAATGGCGTCCATGCGCAAATCCGCATCATCACTGGTTCCCAATTCCAGCAGCGCCAAACTTTCCGCAGCCGTATGCCGGATTTTCTTCGAGGCATCTCCTTCAGCCAGTTCGCTTAAGATGGGAATGGCCTCTGTTTTCAACGGAGCCATCCCCGCTTTCTTGGCTGCATTCAATCTGGTTTCGTTATCCGGAGATGAAAGATTCAGTAACATACTGACAGATCGCACTTTGATCCGCTCCTTCCGGTTCGGAGATAAATTTTCCAGTTCAAGCAAGGAAACCAATTCCGGTTCTCCTTGTTCATTCAGCATCGTTTCGCCGGTTAAAACATGGGTTAAAGAAACAAACTGATCCAAATTATTGTCGGTTATGACATCCCCCCCAATAAACGGCACCCCGTCACGTAAATATATACTGCCAATGCGGTATGCATCAAAAAAAGGAACCAGCCGGGCATCACCTGTCGCAACCAAGGCGTCAAAGGCGACCGCACGCTCGCTCGATTTCCGGCTCGCAAGAGTCTGAATATGAGATTGAATTGCCGCATCATCCGCAGGAACCCGGAGGCTCAAGAACAGCATGAAGCTAAGCAGGAGTGTTCGAAGATACATAAACTTATACGTTATTGGGTGGGAGGTGGCCCGGGCCCCACCTGATTTCCAGAGCCCGGACCTAGAGAGAGAGGATTTCATTCTCAGGTATTTATTATTTTTTCGGACCTCCAGTCGGAGCCGGGAAATTTCCATCGGTGTGCAACAGCGCTGAGTAGGAGTCAGGCTCTACCAATCCGTCAGACTCGGAAATAATTTTGAATTGTCCGTCACGCATAATCTCACCGATATAAACCGGTTTGTAGGTGTGCTGATTGGTTTCGTGCATTTTCTTTTTTCCGCCCGGAGCGTCAAATTCCATGCCGTAAATGGCATCACGAACAGCATCCACATCGAACGTGCCCGCTTTCTCAGCCGCCGCCGCCCAGACTTTCACCCCGAAATATGCAGCCTCAATCGGGTCACAGGTCACACGATCTTTTCCACCCGGAAGGTTATTGGCTTCACAGTAGGCTTTGAACGCTTTTACGAAAGCAATGTTCTCCGGACTCCGTATGGATTGAAAGTAATTCCAAGCGGCCAAGTGACCCACCAACGGCGGCACCTCCATGGCACGCAATTCATCTTCCGATACGGAAAAAGCAACAATAGGACAATCCTCTGAAGTGAGCCCCTGGTTGGCAAATTCTTTGTAGAAAGGCACATTGCTGTCACCATTGATGGTCGACAGCACACAGGCATCTCCACCCGCAGCGAAGGTTTTGATTTTACCAACAATACTTTGATAATCCTGATGATGGAAAGGGGTGTACTCTTCCATGATATTCTCTTCGGGAACGCCTACGGACAGCAAGTACGCTTTCAGCACTTTGTTGGCGGTGCGCGGAAAAACATAATCCGTACCCAAAAGGTAGAACTTTTTCATTTCCAACTCTTCAATCATATACTCAGCCGCCGGTACCAATTGTTGGTTGGGCGAAGCTCCCGTGTAAAACACGTTCAGGGACTGCTCTTCACCTTCGTATTGAACAGGGTAAAACAACAAGGCATTGTATTCTTCAAAAACCGGCAAAGCGGATTTACGACTCACGGACGTCCAGCAACCAAACGTTACCGCCACTTCATCTTTGGTAATCAGCTCTTTCGCCTTTTCCGCAAACAAGGGCCAGTTAGATGCAGGGTCAACGACCACCGGTTCAATTTGTTTACCCAATACACCGCCTTCTGCATTAAGTTCTTCCACCGCCATCAAAACCACATCGCGGAGTGAGGTTTCAGAAATAGCCATCGTCCCGCTCAAAGAATGAAGGACGCCAATTTTCACCGTTTCTTGGGCGGAAGCGGTGAGTCCTAACAGACTGAATGCCGCTGCGGCCAGCAAAGTTGATTTACGTTTACGTTTCATAGATATGTTTCTCATGTTGGTTTAGGTTTCAGCAAAGGTACAAAGACCGATGATGTGAATTTTAGTCACGCTTTTCACCTAGCAACGAACATGCCAACTTTTCGCCAACCCTCCCATAAACCCCATATTATTTAATATGTGACCCTAACGTAAATCTAACAGTACGGTCCCATTTCAGGGCTTTATACGCCCTTTTTATATCCCCCTCCCCGCATCAAACATAAATGTATTTATCCATAGTCAGAAAACATATGCGTAATGCATAATCATAGATAAATACATTATTGTACCAAATAAGACAACGAAAGACGCTTTTGTCCTATTCCCTACAAAGTTAGTGGGGTATAAAAAACCTCCGCACCCATCAGAATGGCGGGTAATCGCATGATTATAAAAATCAAAACCCCCGCGAAAACCTGGCCCGCCTTAAAATCAGCCTTACGCCTGCAACCATGCCTCAAAACCATTTACAAGGGTGCTTATTCTCAGGCGCGAGCTGATCTATTCGGACGAAGGATCTAAAACCCGGGTAATAAACGCATCGGGCCGGTCCGAGTCCCATGTAAAGGTGACCATTAAGGAATGTTCATCCCCCATACGGTACAAATAAGCAAAACGATGTTTTGTGGTATCAGAATTAAACACCATCCAATCATTTAGATTGGTCCACGCTTCATTATCGACCAAATAATTTTCCGGATAGGTCTGGACTTGATGCAAGACTTCATTCGTCTTGAAAGATTTGATTTCCATGTAGGTGTGGCGGTTATTGTTATCCGAAAACAATTTACCGTCCGGAGAAAGTGCCGCGGAGCAACCCGGCTCCACGCGCTCCCATGCAGAGTGTCGAATGTCTTCTGTTTGCTGCTTCCAAATTCTATGGTGCCGTCCTTCATACGTGGAAATGATGATATTCATCTTTTCATCTAAATCGATGGCTGCCGGAGATTCAGGTGCGGCTTCCAGTTTCGTTACGTCTAAAGTCTCAAGATTGAGCCGCCAAATCCCGGAGGCGCTGATAAACAATATCTCACTGTTTTTCGGATGAACCGCGATACCCGGTATTCGCTCCTCCCATTCAAGCAGTTTGGTTTCATCCCCTCCTTTCTTGGAGATCCGGTAAACTTCGTTATCTCCCCGCAAGAAGAAAATGGTTTCACCATCAGGGGAAAATCGGGGAAACCGCCCTCCTGTCGTGAGACGACGCATCCGGTCATGACCAAGCTTTTGAATCCAAATTCCTTTATTTTTCTCACTCAAACGTTCAAAAACCACAAACCCTTCCACCCGCTCCCGTACCAACGCCAAACGTTCGTTTCTCCAAATGCGCACAGGGTCTTCTTTATAATCGATAAAAGACCTTACAGCATACCCCGCCGCACCCAAAAAGATGACGGTAGCCAGTAGACGATATTTTAATTTCGAAAATAGAGCCTTCATCGGAATGACGTATAAGATCAAGGATATGAGCCGGGCTGATCCAGCCCGAGATTTTCCTGGAGTCCAAACATTAGGTTCATATTCTGAACCGCGGATCCCGCCTGACCTTTCATCAGGTTATCAATGTGACTGACCACCCGCAAAGTCCCCGTCCGCTCATCCGCATCCACGATCAGAAAACTCTGATTGCTTCCCCGCACATGAGCCGTTCCCAGTCCCGTAGCCGCCGAGCGGTCAAATACTTTCACAAATACGGCATCCGCATAGAAATCTCGGTACACCTTCAACACCCGATCCAAATCAACCCCTTCCTCAAGCCGGCCATACAAAGTCGATAGAATCCCCCGGGTGGCGGGGACCACCTGCGCCGTAAAGGTCAACATCGCCGGCGTTCCTCCCAATTTTCCCAGATTCTGCTCTACTTCACAAACATGCTGATGTCCGGTAAGCCTGTAGGCATTCATATGATCGTGGCGTGCAGGAAAATGGAACAGCGGATTCGGTTTTTTACCTGCACCCGAGACGCCGGTTTTACAGTCTGCGATCAAGTGCATCGGATCCACCAGACCCGCCTGAAGCGCTGGCGCAAAACCCAAAAGCACACTCACGGCGAAACAGCCGGGGTTCCCCACCACATCCGCGCCCTGCACTTTGTCCAAACCCAGCTCCGGCAATCCATAAACGGATTCCGGTAATAGTTCCGGTGCAGCATGGGCAGGATCCAGAGAGATTCTCCGCGCATACTCTTCATATTCAGGCAAATCCCGAAACCGGAAATCCCCACTAAAATCAATAACTTTTGCACCCTTGGCGCGCTCCGCGGCCGCCAATTGCATCCCCACCTTGTCAGGCGTGGAGAAGAAAACCACATCAAAGTTCTCCTGGGCTTCCGGCGCATCGGCCGGCAAAATGGGCATGTCCAAAAATCCATGCAAATGCGGATACACATCCGTGACCGGCTTGTTTACATCATCTTTGGCCACCAAACAGCCAATCTCCACTTCCGGATGCCTCGAAAGAATTTCCATGAGGCCCACGCCACCATATCCGCCGGCGCCTACAATTTTCGCTTTAATTTTCATAATTTCACTCCACTGTATCCGGACTTATAACCGCTTTTTTCACGGTTCGCAAGTAGTTGTCGATTCCGGTGGCAATGGACAGGGCCAACGCAGCCCGGGTTTCCGCCTTCGCCAACTTCGCGCCCTCCTGCGCATGGGATAAAAATCCGACCTCCACCAAAGCCGCCGGACAGGGGGCATTTTTCAGCACCGCAAAACGCGCCCGGCGCAATCCGCGGTCTGTCAATTGGTTTTGATGTACCAGGGCATGGTGTATGGCATACGTCAAACTCATGTTCGCCTGATTAAAGGCGTTTCCGGGATAGCTGTCTTTGGGAATCAAACTGCCAGCGGCTTGGTTGGTGGACCGATAACCGGGAAGTGCAAGTGCAAAAGACTCCGTACCCATGGCCGAGGCGCCACCTGAATTTGCATGAATGCTTACAAAGACATTCGCATTCCATTTCTCCGCCCGACGGGGACGTTCCGCCAGTTCCAAAAACCGGTCATCATGCCGGGTCACATAGACCGTATACCCCTCCGCCATTAAAAGCGCGCGAACCCGATGGGTAATATCCAGGACCACCTGTTTTTCCAATAAGCCGGTGGGCGAAACCGCCCCCCCGTCCTCTCCACCATGTCCGGCATCCAATACCACCACTTGATATCCCTGCTCCTTCAGAAGCTCTGTCGGGACCAACAATGGTTTTAAAGTGAGCTGCACGTCTGTCTGCGACAAAACCCATTGACGATCCTCAACCACCATTGCATCGTTGAGCCATACCACGGTGCCATTCAATTCCGCCCGGCGACTGTGTTTGCTGAAAACAATCTCATGAACTCTTCCCTTTAGCCTCACCTGTTCATCACTCACCTTGATGTCTGTAAATCCATATGTGCGGGCAAACGCCTTGATCGTCACCCTTTTGGGTGATTGTATAGAGGGAGGCGTGGTTTCCCCATGCGGGGGACGGGCGGATCCCACCAGGAAAAAAGCCAGTACCAATAAAAGGCCGGCGGGAAAAAATCGGAAAGAAAGATGCATCGCGCGGATGTTGCGTAAACCCGGGCAGGTTACAAGGAAAAAAACACACTCCGCAGTGCCCAGTGCTTGACCTATGCCCTGACCGCTCCTATGAATGTAGAATACTAGGAGATTATTGATTATGCCCAAAACCATTGCCCAGACATCCGCCCGCATCAAAGAAACCTATCAACGTGGCCAGGAAGCCCTGAGAAAGAACAATCCGGAATATGCTGTCGAATTATTTTTATCAATTTTGGCGATGGAGCCCGAGCTGGATGACTTGCGCAAGGAACTGCGGACAGCTCAAATCGACGGCCTGAAAAGTAAAAAGCCCAATCCTCTCTCCAGCATGAAAGGTTTAGGCAAAACGATGGCCGTAAAAAGCGCACTTAAAAAAGATCCGGCCAAAGCATTAATCGAAGCCGAAGAGCTGATGAAAATTGATCCGCTGAACCAGGCCTT
This sequence comes from Kiritimatiellaeota bacterium B1221, assembly GCA_029269125.1. Classification (GTDB taxonomy): domain Bacteria; phylum Verrucomicrobiota; class Kiritimatiellia; order SS1-B-03-39; family UBA6053; genus UBA6053. Next base: position 71,660 of record JARHXX010000011.1, read on the forward strand.
TTTGGATTTGTACCTCGAAGCGGCAAAAGCCGCCGGACAACCCAGTGCCGCGGCAATCACCTTTGAAGCGGTTTTAAAGGTCAACCGGAAAAATGAAGCGCTGCTGGAAAAACTGGGACTGGTCTATCTCGACATGAAGCAACCGCATGAAGCCCGCCGGGTCTTCGAAATGTTAGGGGAACTCCGCCCCAGTGATCAGAAAGTGATTAAATGGATCAAAGATACTTCCGCCATGGATTCCATGGAAAAAGGCGGATGGGAAAAAGAAGGGAGCTTCCAGGACAAACTTAAAAATGCTGACGAAGCTGCCGAATTGGAAAAAGCCGGCCGCTCTCAGCAAAATATGAATGACATGGACAAACTCATCGCCAAACAGCGTGAGCGCCTGGAGGCAGAGCCGGACAACCTCAACCTGTACCGACCGCTGGCCGATAGTTTGGTGAAAGCCGGTCAGTTTGAGGAGGCCCTGGATATTTTGGAACGGGCCGACGACAAAGCCAACCACGCCGACCCCATGATTCAACGGGCGATTACCGACACCACCCTGCGAATTTACGACTACAATATCAAAGTGCTCACCGATGAGGGCGACACCGAAGGCGCGGAAGCTCAACGGCAGGAAAAACAGGCCTATCAGCTGGAAGATACCGCGGCCAAAGTGAAACGCTACCCCAATGATTTGAGCTTCAAATTTGACTATGGCGAACTGCTTTACGCCAAAGGTGATTTGGATGCGGCCATTAGCCAATTCCAGCAGGCCCAACGCAATCCACAACGTCGAATTGATGCCCTCTATCTCATGGGAAGCTGTTTTAAAGCCAAAGGACAATACGATATTGCGGCCACCCAGTTGCAAAAAGCCGCCGAAGAATTGCCCACTATGGATGATACCAAAATGGCCATTCTCTATGAACTCGGTGAAGTACTCGAAGCCCAAGGGGATCTGGATGCAGCACTGGAACACTTCAAAAGCATCTATGCTGTTGACATCGGATATAAAAAGGTTGGCGAGAAAATTGAGGCCGGATACGCACGCAAAAAGAAACCGTCTGACGCTTAAGCCCGGCCTTCTGCTCCTTACGTTGCTCCCGCTCCTTTCCTGTCGCCAGGAACAGGAGACAGGAGCGCCCGCGGATTTAACCCTGCGGGTGGCCCACCTGCATGATTACGCCTGGCAGGACCGGAACCAAAGCGGGCAACCCGTTGATATGAAACCCGCGTCAGAGCGACAGGCGCTGCTTCGTGAGCTCAACCACCCCTCCGACGACCTACTGGTTTTACGGGGCTTGGGAAGTGCAGCATCGTTACGGCATTTGCAAAGCAGCCTGAAAGAATCAGGACGCGAGCTCCCTCACCTCCACTATATTCCCGGGAAGGATGATTACCAGGGTATCGGTTTTCTCTCCAACCGGCCTTTTTCCGAAACCAGGAAACTGAATGCGGAGACATTCCGAATAAAGGAAAAGAACTATCACCCCCTCGCAGGCGGCATTTTACTTTCCACCCGAACTTTTCCCGCTCTTTGGGTTTGGAATCAGCAAGCTCCCCCGCCTGAGGAACCCTACGAGCGGCGGAGAAATGATGCCAGAATCATGGCGCAAACCCTGCGTCCCCTCATTCAATCCGGTGCGGAAGTTCTGCTGACCCTCCACAGTCGTGAAGAAATGGACAGTCCCATGATTCGGATTTGGGAAGATCTCGGCCTCCAGCGAGTCCTTTTGGAAGACCGTCGGGGAGACAGCTGGACCTATCGGGATCCTCAAGGCATTCTTTACCGGCAAGATCAGTGGATATTTGCCACCCCGAAAATTTATAAAAAGTTAATCGGGGCAGAAGTTTTTGACTCCGAAGATCTCCGGCAGGCGGGCCCCTACCGCCATCAGGGTATTCAACTCCCATGAATCAAAGAAGCCAGTTCATAGCTGCTGAGAAAAAGCAGTGGATACTGCTCATCATCCTGTCTTTAGGCTTTCGGTTCATCGGGTTGGGCGAACGGGCCATGAGCCATGATGAAAGTTTACATGCCTACTACTCCTGGACCCTCAGCCAGGGCTTGAACTACGAACACAACCCCATGACCCACGGGCCGTTGCTCTTTCATTTAAACGGTTTGGTGTATGCCCTATTTTCCGATTCGGATTTCGCCTCCCTCCTCTTTCCAGCTTTTTGGGGGACCGGGTGTGTCGCCATCATGATGTTATTTCGCAAATGGCTGGGAACCGCCGGCGCATTATGTTCAGCGGCCTTTATCAGTCTGGATCCCGGACATTTATTTTACAGTCGATATTTGCGCAATGATATCATGGTCTCGTTTTTCACCCTGTTGATGCTGTGGGCCATTTTGGAATATCGTGATTCCCGAAAGCCAAGTTCTCTGCTTTGGTTGAGTTTAGGATTGGCCTTGCAGTTCGTGACCAAGGAAACCTGTTATATTGTCGGGGCCGTATTCGGATCAGCTTGCGTATTTTTTGCCGCGCTGGAAACCCCGCGCCGACCGGGCGGGATCTGGATCCGGGCCTGGTTTTCACATCCTTTAATGCACTGTGCGGCACTCATGCTCCTGCTCGCACTCCCCTTTGCAGGCACACTTCTGCATCCTCTCCTCGGGTGGGATCCCCTGGATAACCGTGGTCCGGTGGGTCAGAAACGAATCTATTACATAGCGGGATCGCTTTTTCTCTGCAGCGTATTTTTGGGAAGCCTATATTTCGGCAGACAGAAACGGCTTCAGGGTTTTATGGAAAGCTTGGGGATATTTTGGATCATCCAAATCCTTCTTTTCACCACCTTATTCACCAATGCAGCTCATGGCATGGCAAGTGGACTTGCGGGAAGTCTGGGCTATTGGTTACAGCAACATGATGTTAAACGGGGAAATTCGGATCCGTTTTTTTACGTCACCCTCCTCCTGCTTTATTCCCCCGTTCTCATTGCGGGAGCGCTACTCAGTCTCCGGAAGATCATTCGATGGCCTCTCCCTATGGTCGGGTGGCTCTTTTTAGGAAATTTACTCATCTATTCCTGGGCGGGGGAACGCATGCCCTGGTTACTGCTTCACATCAGCCTTCCTCTCTGCATACTCACCGGCACCATGTTGCCGCCTTTGTTTGCAGCCCCCGGCAGAAAAGGTCTTAAAATCATCATGGCTTTGGGATGTTTTCAGATGGTGTGTAACAGTCTTCGAGTGAATGCCCCCCTTTCTGAAGGCCCCTCGGAACCACTCGTGTATGCGCATTCCGGAAAAGACATCAAGCTGTCGCTGTACATGATCCAGGAGCACCTGGCGAAAAATCCGGGCACCCGACTTCTGATAAATGATAAAGAAAATGAAGCCAACAGTTATACCTGGCCTCTGGTGTGGTATTTCAAAGAAGGTGGAGCGGAATTCACGAACATTCAAGCAGGCAAGATTCCGGACGATGTTTCAGTGATCTTGGTTCCCCCCCGCCTGGAAGGTGCGTTTTTAGCAGAAGGATGGATTGCACGATTGCGGGTAGATATGACCACGTGGCCTCGCCCGCAGTATCACCGAATAACATTGGAACACATTGATGGAGTGATCCGCCTCCCTGCGGTCCGCAAAAAATTTCTGCAATATTACTTTTTCCGAAAGCAACCGGAATGGGGGGAAGATGAATGGCCGATCCCCAACCGGTATTTATTAATGACACGGTAAAACGTTCATTAATCGACCTGCCGTAAGCTCATCCAGGCGTCCTCACAGCCTTTCACCCGACGGGAAGCCACTTTACGCTTCGCCCCAAAGCAACTTCGATACTGTCCCATCACCTCTTCAAGAAATTCAGGCGCCCCCAAAGCCACGCCCCGGGTAAACGAGCGCATTCTACACCGCAATAACTGAGAAAAAGGTACAGCACCTTGCTTTTCATACACCTCAAGAATTTGAACAGGGTCTAAACCTTTAGGGTGTTTCACAGTGCGCTCCCCTTTCGAAACGAGCCAAATTCGGTATGTCGCCACAACTTCCTGCCAATTCCGGGGTTTTGCCCGTTTGGCATGTTCAGCAGCCAAACGGGGTCCCACCTCACGCCAATGTGCAACATCATTCGCAATTTGTTTCTTACGCACTCGGATTGCAGCGTTTGGTTGCAGTCCTCGCGCCAGACAAACCAAGCCCTTTAGTCCCTCCTGTGCTATTATATCCCCGCTCATTGCCGCACCGATCCCACTCCAGGGATAATGCATCGGCTCTTGAACCATACCAGCCCGCACAGGATTTAAATCGATATAAGCGGCTACAGACATCAAAGCCAAAGGCGAGCCTTCCACCACGACCGAGCGATAACGAGAGTCCCACAACACCCCTTTCCTATCGTGTGTTCCGTTATACCAGCGTGTAAAAGACTGCTTCACTACCCGCATAAATTCAGGAAGGTTGGCCATACGCTGCATCACGGCCTCATCCATTCCGACTTTACCCTTCGCATCTTGATTCCGGTAAACATCTTCCCATGCCCGCACCTTCTCTTCAGACCAAACTCTTTTTAAGCAGGAAATCACCTCAGAATGTTCCAAACAAACTTTTCCGGGCACCCAAACCAAGGCATGAAAATGGTTATCCATTAAACAATGGGTCAAAACCGTTATTCCGGAAAAACCTGCCCAATTCCGCATAATCCGAATAAAAACACGTTTCTCAGTTTCCCCAAACAAAAATGCCTGCCCCACCGTTCGACTCGTCACATGCACAAAATACCCCCCTTTTTTTGGTAAAATCCGCAACCCCCGTTTACGCTTCTCCCCCACACCAGCCCACACCGTACTCATATTTTCCCAATAAGGCTTCTGCACATTCGTTTTCATAAGCCTCAAAAAACCCTATTTCTGACAAAATGTCAATAATATTTCACCTGTTGCTATATTCATAATGTTTCACCGTTCATGGGATATCAATCCATTATAATATTGGGGCTGCGAGACTGGCGGCACGTGATTTCATCTGAAACCAAATGGATTTGTCATCAATGGCTTCAGGATCCATTTCTTCGGAATTTTCGAAATCCACAAGTAACATTTTTTCCACCTGTTGATTGAAAGCAGGATCAATGATCAATGCCGTTATTTCAAAATTCAGACGGAAAGAACGATTGTCAAAATTGGCCGTTCCCACGGAAGAAACCGTATCATCCACCAGCAGTACTTTCTGATGCATAAATCCTGCAGTATACCTCCAAACCCGAACCCCTGAACCTGCTTTTTTCAGGTAAGAAAATGCAGCGAGATAGACCAATAAATGATCCGGTTCATCCGGAATCAGTATTCTGACATCCACTCCACGCAAGGTCGCGAGTTCCAAAGCATTTAACACTCCCTCATCCGGCACAAAATACGGACTGGCTATCCAAATACGCTTTTTTGCCGAATTTATGGCGTGGGTAAACATCAGGGTCGCGGTTTCCCGTGTATCCGCAGGTCCGGAGGGGATAATCAAAATATCCTGATTCCCTACAGCCTGGAATCCACTCTCCCAATCCAATTGCAAAATATTGTCGGTTGCCCAATTCCAGTCCTCTACAAAAGTCTGTTGTAAAGCCAGACTCGCGGGACCTGAAATTTTGATATGTGTGTCACGCCAGGAAGAAAATTCTTTTCCCCCATCTAAATATTCATCCCCCACATTGTGACCTCCCACCCAACCCGTATCCCCATCTGTTACCACAATTTTACGGTGATTTCTGAAATTGATTTGAAAACGGTTCTGGGGACCTTTGCGTGTGTGGAAATTGTGGGCAAATGCCCCTGCGGCCCGTAGGTCTTCAAGATAAGAGGCCGGCAAACTCTGGCTCCCCACTTCATCATAAAGAAAATATACCTGAACCCCCTCTTCAGCCTTTTTAATGAGAAGCTCTTTTAACTTCCGGCCTAAATCATCATCCTTCACAATGAAAAACTGAACCAACACATAAGACTGGGCAGCTGCTATTCCTTCAAATATTGAAGCAAATGTCTTTTCCCCATCCACCAAAAGCTCCACCTGATTTCCTTTTAAAATGGGTAATCGGGCTAACTGTTCGGCTGCATGTGCGCCCGGATGCACTTTGTCTGTGTCCGGGAAGGCATGCGGATGCTTCCGCACCAACTCACTTATGATTTCTTTCAAATCTTCATCATTCTTTTGTCGGTCCGAAACATAACCATTGAAATTGTTCCGCCCAAAAATCCAATAGGCGGGAACCGCGACCACCGGAAATGTATTCAACGACACAATCCATGCAATCGCGCCTTGTGAGGTTCTCGTGCCCATCAAAGCGTGGAAAGATGAAATAACCCCAGCGATTTGGGCCGCGGTAAAAAACAGAAAAATAAACATACGTTTTTTGGTTTTAGGTCTCTGTGAGGACGTACCTCTATGCGATCGAATCCTTTTAAAAAATGAACGCTGCCGGAACATGAGATCACTTCAGTACCGGATCACCCCATACTAACATTTCAAATCCAGCTTTTAAGACGTACTCCTCATCCCATTTATTGTCCTCCGCCCAAACCACCTCGGGTGCAATTACAAAGTAAAGAAAGTCCTTATAAGCCGGACGTTTTACAAACAGTGAAAAGGTTGCTTTGGTGGTATTGACTTCATTTCCCGTTACCCTCGCCTTTAGCCCATAACCCCTGGCCACATCATCTCCCCCCACCCGACGCCCATAGTCCCGCTCATCCAACAGTGCAGGTACATACCCCCAAATTGTCGTTGCATCCCATCTGTACCCTCCCCCATTATAGCCGAACTGGCTACTTTCTTCATTCACCTCACTTTTATCGTCATCATCCGCTAGTTCCTGCGTCCATTTTAAAGAAAAAGCCTGCCGGAAAATCAACCGGCGGTTCCATCGATTAAACACCACCGATGTCAGTCCACCAAAACCATCTTGACTTTCCCAGAAAGGTCGTAATTGCGGAACCATTGTCCATGTTTCAGAAAGTGTATATTCCGGAGACCATTGGACATAGGCAAAAGGCTCAGGCGGCCACTTGGTTTTAATTCCCGCTGAACTTTTCCAATTTTCAAACAGCGCTCTGGAAGCCCCCACCCGTAACCCGTTATCGGAATCAAACGCATCCTGTCCGGGCAAAGCTGTCGGATCTTTGGTCGAAACAAAGAGCTTCAACCGGCTTTCCAAATTGGGTAAATCCACATCCACATCAAAATCAGCCACTGGCGCAAATTTAATTGCACCATCCGCTTCCAAATCAATTTGTGTGTACAAACCTATACGAAACCTGGACGGAGGAGTCGGAACAGGCGTCTCATCAGGTCCGGGCTTCACAATTCCGGTATCCAACCAGATCACCGTTCCTTGAGATTTCCCATACAACCAGTCCCGAGTGCCGTCGATCCAGTTTTTATTTTCATCGGAAACCTTCAAAACCCCTGAATTTTCCGCAGGGGGCATTTGTTCTTCAAGGGCCGTATCCACCACATTCTCCGGTAAAAGGTTTTCTTCAGGAGAAAGCGCCTCTTCTTCGGTAAAAGATGTTGCGGATTCAACAATTTCCTCCGGATTTTGAAGTACTTCATGATTTATGACATCAGGCGTATTCTGTGCAAAAAGGGAAGCGCTGAAAAGCGTAAGCAAAAGAAGTGCAAATGGGGAGTTTTTCATAAAAAAGATTTGTATATTTACCTGTATATGAAAAAATTCTTTTGGGAAGTCAATCATGCAGGCCGAGGATCATGCACCCACACTTCATATAATTATTACACCAAAAGGAACTTCCTCCAGCTCCACCTTTTTATTTCCCACTGGATTTTTGAAAGGTTATAAAATGATGCCTGTTTTAAGATTCAACTTGCACTCCACTCCAGATCCATAGAGGGTAGCCCCTGATAAATGAACAAAACCATTATGAAAAAATATTTAGTCCTCCTCTTTTTTATCCCTTGTCTATCTCAAGCCGGTGAATTTATTAACGGCTTAAACCTCTCCAGCCCTCTGCTGTTCAGCGGAACTGTAGGGTACCGCTTCAGCAATGAAGAAAAACCCGGCATGGGTCCAATGATGGAGGCCGAAGCCGGAATCGGCGGCGCCAAACTCCTCTTGGGCTTCGATGGGATGGACGAGGGCTTCGGCTTCGGCGTTAAAGCCTCTTATCTCACCACCTGGTTTGAGCCCGTTAACGTGGATGCCGACCAACAATACCTTGGGATGGAATTTCAGGCAGGAAACACCGGCTTTATTGCCAGTTTTGGAGCCTACGCCCAACTGGATGGTGACGACGATTCGTTTATTACAACTCTTAGCATAGGAATACGCTTTAAATGAAAAGATTACTCTTGCTCCTCGGCATAACCGCGACGCTCAGCGCCTGCGTTAGCCCGCAAAAAATTCCTCCGGTATCACCCACACCGGCCGACGAAGCTTTCGTTTGGCATGACCTCGCAAGTCACACACCTGAAAGCAGCAAACAGTTTTACAGCGATCTTTTCGGTTGGGACTTTAAAAAAATCGATGCCAGTTACAGCTTAATTCTCGATGGTAAAATCCGTGTGGGCGGCCTCATCCATTCGGATGAAACAAATCCCGGTCAACAAAGCTCCGTCTGGCTCTGCACGGTGGAAGTCACGGATATTCATCAAACTGTTGAGAAAATCAAAGCACATGGCGGAGAAATCCTTCGAGAACCCGAGCTCATCCCCGACCGGGGCACCCTCGCGCTCTTTGCCGATCCCAACGGGGCAATTCTGGCATTGCTGGAAAATCCTCTTCAACAACAGGCGGGAGATCCAACCAACTGGATCTGGCATGAGCTTGTCACTGAAGATGCAAAATCCGCATCCGCATGGTATGCGGATGTGTTTGAGATGACGGCGGAAAAATCTGAGGATGGTAAACGCTTCATCCTCACACACGAGAGCAAAACCATTGCCTCTGTTTCAGAAAATCCATTTGAGGAAACCCGCAATCAATGGATTCCCGTGCTTGCAGTCGAAAATTTTGCCGAAGCCTTGGCAAAAGTAGAAAGCCGGGGAGGGAAACTCCTGTTACCTCCATCAGAGAAACTCCAGCAAGGCAAGCTGGCACTGATCCTTGATCCCAGTGAAGCCCCCATCGTGATTCAGAATAAAGGAGCGGCACAATGAAAAAATCAAGACTCATCAAATGGCTGATACTCGCCGCCTTCTTAACCTTGGGTAGCGCCTGTACTCTCACCCCGCATGCAAATGTGGGTTTAAACATGGATTACTACGGTGGAAGCTTTCACGTTCGTCCCACCGCGGAAGTCGGTGTATCCGGACGACCTTAACTCCCGCGCCAACTTAAAAATTCAAAACGCTCTGAAGCCAATCTTCAGAGCGTTTTTTTAGTCGCCCTGCTAGAGGGACTTTAATTATCATTCAACCTGGACAGTCCCCACCGCGCATGCTCCGCAATCAGTGATTCAGGATCTTGCGCTAATTTTTCCAAGGGTGCCTGCGCATCCGGATGCCGGCTGTTTCCCAGCGCAACGGCGACATTTCGCAACATCCCTCTCCGCTTCGTCCGCATAACCGGCGTCCCTGCAAAGCGAGCCAAAAAACCCTCATCATCCAATTCCGCCAATTCATCTAATCGGGGCGCCATACGATCCGGTTCCGCAACCAACCATGGCGCTTTCCCCGAATGGCTAAACCGCTTCACCCAAGGGCAAACTTCCTGACAAACATCGCAGCCAAAAATCCAATTCCCGAATTTAGGACGAAGTGCGTCCGGGATTGCGTTCCGGTTTTCAATGGTCTGATAAGATATGCACAGGCGGCTGTTTAAAATATACTCTGCGGGAAAAGCATGGGTGGGACAGGCATTCAAACAACGTCGACAATTCCCGCAGTCCGAAGCTTTTCCGGCCGGAGAAAGTATTTTCTCACCACTTCCGGGGGTGGGAGCGTCCGCTTTCAATTTGCAGGAGAGTAAAAGGCCTCCCAAAAACATCATCGATCCCCATTCAGGATGAATCAACAATGTGTTCCTGCCAATAAACCCCAAACCCGCAGCCAAAGCCGCATCGTGTTCCAGCATCGGGCGCGCATCATTAAAATACACAGATTTCACTCCTCTGGGCCCATGTTCAGCGATCCAGGCTGCCAGCCGGTCCAGTCGCTTCCGAATCACTTTATGGTAATCACGCCCCCAGGCATAACGGGCAATCCGTCCACGCATCGGATCATTCCAAACTTTGGAATCCGGTTTTTGCGTAGCGTACGAAACCGCGAGCACCAGCATACTCTCCGCTTCAGGTTGCCAGATGGCCGGATCAATTCGGGTCTCCACATTTCGGGCGATCCAGTCCATGTCCGCATTATGCCCCTCCTTTAACCAAGCACGATACGCTGCCGCATGCCGGGCAGGCTGCACATCCGCAATTCCCGCAAGGTCGAATCCTAATTCACAAGCGGCCTGCTTGAGCTCCTGCTCAAAGCTCAAAAGCCATTCCCGATATTAGGGTGTATCTGCTGCCTCCGAATGTTTCGATCATGCCGTTGACGCATTTCCTGTATTTGCAGCATCGTTTTCTCAACCAAATCCACAGTCCCCATAAGAACTTCGCCGGTTAAGACCGCGCTCACATTTACCCCCTGATCTTTTTCCGAAATCTCAACGGTCTCCACCAGCGACAACATCGGCCTGATCCACTCTTCGTTTTCCTTTTCAAACAATGTAATGATCCTGGCCTTTTCATCTTGAGCATATTTTTCGAAAGCAACTGCGGTTTCAGTATCCTCGGCAGTGAGACCCAAAGACATCTTTAGCGAAGCACCGGCGGTTTCAATTTGGAACTGTCCCTTCCGCACCACCGAAAAATCTTCAAGGTTGCGCATCATCTCCTCAGTAAATTCTCCAGCCCCCCGGATAAGGGAAGATTCGGCAAGCTGCATATAATCGGCCAAGAGTTCTTTCGAAAATCGGGGGGAGCCCCCTCCATTCATCACCGCTTCAAACTCATCCAGAGCGACAGAATCATTCCTGCCAAACCCTAATTGAAATAAGAGGATGCCGTTGTCGGAAAGCACAATCGTCAGTTCTCTACGGGCATACAGCGATAAGGAACCTTTTTCTTCTATGAGCTTATACCGGCTATTTTTCAGCAAGGCTTCAAATCTTTCAACATCATAGTCCGCGTCTACCCGCACCAGCACTTTCCCCTGATCCTGCGTAAACACCCCTTCATTAAATCCGAAACTGATGCGGTGAACTTTTATATCCCCGGTTTTAGCCAACAGCTCCATAAGTTGGGTTTGAATTCCCCGCGAAGCATAAATACGCTTGAGCACTTCCGACTCTCCCTTCCAGGGTTGCGCCTGCACAATCACCCGGGTATCCGCAGGAAAACCGGCAATCGCCTCCTCCGTCGGGGATAAGATCCTTTCGTCTGACGACTTTACCAAAAATTTTTGGGCGCTGGCTTTCAAATCACTTCCCGGACTTTCCGCAATTTTCTGAACGACCCTTTTGGCTTCGGGATCTTCCATCCGGGCCAGGCTGTAGAGTGCAATCCACTCTTCCTCGGGGTTTCGCTCCTGTATCTTACTTTCAATTTTTTGTAACAAATCCTTCGCCCGACGTGCCACTTCAGGATCCCGTGACAGACTTGCAGCTTGCAATGAACGCTGCGCCGCCTCCCCCATCCCGGCCAGCGCTAGAGATGCCGCCTCGCGTTCAGCATACGTGTCGGCCCCCAACTTTTCTATCGTTTGCTGAATGAACACTTGGTCGATTTCTGCCGGCTCCTCCCCCAAAAAATCAGACAAAGCCTCCACCTCATAGGCCACGCCCCTGCTCTCCCAGTAATTCTCCGGATTCACATATCCAGACAACGAATTCTCTCCACCAAAAAAAAGAGCTAATAAAATTAACGGACTCAAAAAGCTCATCATACCTTCACCTCATTCTCCTCAGGTTACCAACCTTCTTCTTCCACATGATGGCGGTCATCATAAGGATTCAGCTTCATTTCCATAAAGTACTTTTTCAACAGCGAAATTTCTCCGGTTGCTTCAGATGAACCGGTAAATGCACGATGATCCAGGCCGGTCAATTGAAGGGTCATCCGTTCTTTATTGGGAAGAAAGATTTCCACATCCCCAGCCTGTAAACGGGGTTCAGCCCGGGTTTCCCTGGAAAAGGAAACCTCAGACACCCGGTCTAAAGGCACCTGGAAAACTGCAAAATCATTTTTGAAATATAGAATATCCGCTTCAATTTTTTCCAACTTTCCAGCAAATATATCCCCATTCAATGTAATCAACTGGTCCATTACATTAGGTTTTTCAGTTTGATCCAAATCAAACTCGCCATCCCATTCACGTACACTGATTCGTGAAACCTTCACCGGGGTGTTCGCCATTCCGCCAAAGATGATGGCATCCCCTTTGATGACCCCATCAAAAGTATCATTCCATCGGGCAACGATTTTACCATTAAACAGCACCAATATTTCTTTCGCTTCCCGGTTCAAGAGCAAGCGGACATCCAATTTCCCGTCCTTCATCTCTTCTCGTACTTGCGCGTTTCCCAAATCATTCCGGCCGATCTTATTATAATTCCGGTAGCAACGGAGATAACTGTTTTGAATAGCCAGGGTATAACAATTCTGATTCACATTCTTCGGATCCCTTCCCCAAAATCCTACCTGTAAATTGATGTTTCCCCGCCACTCCACACTAAAATCAAAAGAAATTTTATCCGGCAGGTCATCCAACATCATTCCGGCAATCTGATTATGATTGTTGCTGTACATGGCGTTATTTTTCAATTCCCATTGACCGTTCCCATTATTATTTTGCTCCCACTCCTCCATCGAATTGGGCCCACTGTAAATTGCATTGCTTCCTGCAATCGGACGAATGGCATGGATCATCTCAGCGCGCAAATTGACTTTTCCGGTCAAAGGGGATTCAATCACCAGCGTTTCAGTATCCATTCGAATAATCCGGCCACGGTATTGATCTCCATTGGTCAATTCAATCCGTGCCAAGCTCATTAAATCATCCACATTCGCCGAGTCGGCTTTAAACTGAATCAGCTTTACATTTTCCAATGCATACACGGTTTCCGCTTTTGCATCCGGATGCTTCCAAACCAATCCGGACTCGGCACCGATCTCCTGCAATGCGCCACTCAAACGATCTCCATTCAAAAAGTGAAGCAGGTCTACTTCCGGACCATTGACCTCCGGAACACTATGATCCACCGCATCCGGAGCTGCGACGTCTGCGGCTTCCTCCACCACATCAGGCTCCACAAGCTCAATTTGAATTTGTGCCTGCAAAAACAGCGGGAGACCACACACCAGGAGATAACAAAAGTTCTTCATATTCAGATTTCCATTCAGAGGTTCAAAAGCGATTGCTCAAATATACGTTCAGCGGACGATAAAGATCTGTTGACGGGTCTCGCCATCATTTTCCACATCCAACACCACCGCACTCATGCGGGATTTCATAAATTCACGCACCAAATACTCCGCCCGTACCTGGGTTTTCATTTCCATGGAATTCACCTTCCGAATTATATCCCCGTCCCCCAGGCCCATATCCGAAAAGAAATCCTGTTCCCCTTTCATCTTGATTTTAAAACCGGGTACGTCCCCGTCCTTTTTTGCCTGCTGGTCAAAGGAACGGTAAAGCTGTATCGCACGCACGGGATCGCCCATAATTTCCTCCGCATATCCAAAAACTTCTTCCCGGTCGATCACCCACTTATTTTCCCCCACTTTTTTTCCGAAACGCGTGGTTTCCAACGCAGGCAAATCTTCAAAGCGAACCGGAGCATCAACCCTGGGTTCCTCTTTCTGAACCGGAGCCGTTGCCATTTCACCACTGAGCGCCAATACAAAATTTTGATCCCCCCGCTTTAAAGTAATTTGGTTCATCGCCACATGCTCCACAGAAAAAGGGCCCAGGGTGTCACCCTGCCGAAGCAAATGCTGCTTGTTGCTGCGGAGATCATCCACCAGCGCCAACGAACTCGCCGCCGGCAACTCATGCACCGAATCGCCCTCCGCCTCATATGTCTGAAAAGTGCCGGACAGGGTATAATTGTCAATCTCTCTCGTGAACTCTAAACTTTCGGCATCCCCCCAGATTTCTTCACCCGGTATCTCCAGCGCCCATGCGGAAGCCACCCGGGCCCTTTCACTTGCAGGAGGTATTTGCAGCGTATTTTGACGCTTAATAGACAGAGTCAAAAACAAAAACGAGCCGATCACTATCAGCATTAATAGGGATAAACTTCCGAAAATCAGGCCTTGTGCATCACGAATTCGCATAAGGAGCATCTTCTTTATATTTCGCCATGAATCAAGCACCGATTCGTTTTCAGTTCGGGAGTTGACGCCAAATACGCTTTAAGCTAACGTTTGATAAAATGAAACGTCCCAATATTCTCTTTCTATTTACCGACCAACAGCGTTTTGACACCATACAGGCACTCGGAAGCTCCTTTCACGCCTCCACCCCTCACATGGATGAACTGATCAAAGCAGGCATCGTATTTGAAAACTGCTTCTGCACCGCCCCCATTTGCTCACCTTCCCGCTCCACCCTGGTCACCGGTCTTATGCCCTCCGAAGCCGGAATGCCGGGCAACTTATATGCCCCCAGCGCCCCCCTTTCGCCGGCCATTCGTGGTACCGGACATCAATTGCGGGCGGGCGGATATCAAACTGTCTACCACGGCAAGTGGCATCTCGGAGGCGATATTCATAGCCACGGATTTGAGATCGCCGAAGAATCTTCCCACGACGAAAGCACCCGTCTGTTGGCCTCCCGCTTTTGGCGGGACCGGGACTGGATGGAGCACGACCGCCCCTTCTTCCATATGGTCTCTTTCCTCAATCCCCACGATCTCTATTTCTACGATCCGGATAAAGCCAGCTACCGCAAACGCCCCTGGAAAAATTTGGCACGTCCCCCTGAGGACTATCCTCCGGCCAGCAAATCCAAACGCGTCGACTGGCCCGAACAGCGCTGGGGCGCCATGACCGAATTCTACGAACAACTCATCGAGCGGGTGGACGGAGAAATCGGAGAACTGCTCAATGACTTTTTGTGCAGCGGATTCTACAACGATTCCTGGATTATCTTTGCCGCCGACCACGGAGACATGTGCGGGGAACAAAATATCCCCTTCAAAGGCTCCTTTATGTACGAAGGCGTGGTCAACGTGCCCCTGATCATCATCCCTCCCCAAACAAGATTTCTCGGGGAAGACCGGGCCAACTCATTTACACACAACCTCAAACCCGGAAAACGGGATCAGCTTTGCAGCCTCATCGATATCCCCCCCACTATTCTGGATATTGCCGGACTGGAAAAACCGGAGCATTGGCCGGGAAAAAGTTTATTGCCTCTAGTCAAAGATGCCTCCGCTCCCGCCCCCCACGAAACCGTTTTTGCCGAGTGGACCCAACCGGAAATCCGCATGGCCCGCAGCCAAGATTGGAAATATGTGTGGTACGAAGACGGAGCCGAAGAACTCTTTCACCTGGCCCAGGACCCCCACGAAACCCGGAACCTCGCCGGCAACCCCGCCTGCGCCGAAACCAAATCCAACCTCAAATCGCAAATCGATTTCAGCAAGCTGGCCGGTTGATGAAAGATGAGTGATGCTTGAACCGGGCAGACGCCACAACAAATGCCAACGGTCTGGACAGAAAGATAGCTCCCCAAATTATACTGAAAGGATATTCCCGCATCCACTCGTCCTTCATCAAAATGAACATAAAGTACATGAGCAGTAATAAGGAGGCTGCAGCCCCCAAAGGCCTGCATTTGAGATACAGACATGAAGGTATTACCAAAGCAACTCCGATGACCGCTAAGACTCCCGCGAACAGCAACTGGTGAAATCCAAACGCCAATGCCCATGCGTTCAACAGTAGGAATGTACCTGCGCAAGTCGCAACGCACTCAAGCGTGTAAGATAGTATCTTCAATCTTTCATCTTTCATCTTTCATCTTTCACTAAAAATTTATTTAAAAATCAGATCTTTAAACCCATCGAGTCGTTCATGAAAGACAACGAGCATGTAGTGCCGTAACCCTCCCGAAGGGAGTGGCACATTGAACCAGTGCGGCAATATATTCTTACCACAGGTTCTATTTCTCATTTCATGATTCATTGCATCATGAAATGAGAAATAAATTTGCAATGCCCGAAGGGCGCGCATTCCGTAATGGATGAATTCTATCATTTTATCTATTGTAACACACGACCTCTCATAACAAAACCTTTCTACCAGGGCCGTAGGTCCTATCAAATTTCAGCCCAGCCTCCGCTTGCGGGGGCTGGGTCGTCAGGCTTTCACAAAACGCGGACTGAAGGTCCGCTCGAAATCTCCTGGGTATGAAAGGCTCTTCGTGCAGACTTACAGCCTGCTTAAATCATTTCACACCTATTCCCAGTCCCCGCAAGCGGGGACCGGGCTAAAATTCTGGCGGGCCTACAGCCCGGCGCATGCCAGTCGTCGTGAAAAATCCAATCCCCGGCGAGTTGGGCTCGTTCGAGCTCTCTCTCCGTGGGATTGCGAAGGATATAACGAGGGTGCAAAACGTGAATATGATAAAAGTGGTGAACCTCTTATTTATTTAAGAAAAATAAGTCATGCATGAGCATTTTGCAAAAGCCGGTGACCGCCCTCAAAAGGTCCGGTAGATATTGAACGTCAACAGGTTTTGATCTTCATCCTTTTCCGATTTATAAACCGTGGACAAACCGAGTGAGCTGTTCTGACTGATAAAACGCCGCACTTCGAATTCCACCTTTTGACGATCTCCGGCATATCCCAATACCCCCCAGGTATGCCATCCGCGCAGGCCTGCGGAAAATTTTTCACCTGCAGAGGACACCCCCCATTCAACCCCCGGTTCCCAACTGAGATTGCTTTTCAGATTTGTATCCCACACCACCAACTGACTTAACATCAAGTACGCCTTCGCCCTTTCCCCTGTCCGTCGGGTGAATCCACTCGCAAAACGTCCGTAACTCCGAAGATGTTGAGGATGGAATGGATCGGCCTCGGCACCAAATGACACCGCCCAACTGAGGGGACGCACCCACGGTTCGGGTGGAGTTTGAGAACGGATATCCATCACGGTAAATTCATTTAAATAGATCTCTCCATCCTCCGGACGCCCCTGCACATCCAGCTCGAACATTCGAATGGAACTCCCGGGTGGATAGCCCTGCGGGTCGTCCAGCCAATCATGGTAAGCCGCTCGAAGTTTTACCCCACTCACCAGATCACCCGTCACCGTATCCCCTCCACCATAAACCGAAATTCGTCGGGGGGCATGGCCACTTTCTGGCGGCGCAGGAGCCGGAGGTTCCGACAGCGCCAGTTTCCCCAACTTACTGCGGGCCCGCAACAGTGGCAAAATCCTGGACCGGTATTCTTCGTTGCCCATGATCTGTTCCGTGTAAAGATACTGTACCCAGGCAATCACCAAGCTTAGCATTTCCGGTGATTCTTCCCCGCTGAGTTCCTTGCCATCCACCAAAACCTCCACTTCCTTCAGTTCATCCACAGATAGTTTTTCCGCCAGAAAAGTCATCTCGGTCGCTTTGGAGGCCCGATATACCGGATCGTCCGTAATTCCGCTCCGGGTGATTTGCTGAAGCAAACTAACCGGCACCGCACTCATGCGGAAACGCCGAACGATTTCCAAAGAAGGACGTGCGACCTGCAGCGGATAGAGCAGATTAAACGCACAGTTTTCTTTAAAAAAGAAATAGCGGCTTTCCAAAGACTGCAGCTCCCAAACATGTCGTAACAACATATCCAGCTCTTGTTCATTGAGCTGAAGTGGATACTCCCAAATATCCCGACGGTTCACCGCGGCATATTCTTCGACCTTGTCATAATAAGGCAGCATGGTGTAGACACCGTCGTAAAATCCCAAAATTCCTTTTACCGCAAATAAAGGTCCGAAAGAATCTTCCACGTTCGCCGCGTAATTTACCGCCCGCGACAACAAACGGTCTTTCCCTTTCCGCTCCAACACCAGCAATAAATGTCCAAACATACTCGCCGGAGAATTTAAATATGCAGAGGGATAAATCAAGGTGGCGGAATCAATCTGGAGTTCTGCCACACTCTCCCCATATTCCGGACAATCCCCTGCCGGAAAGACCTCATCCGGAAGTTCCAGTTTTTCCAGCAACCATTTTCGACGGGCGGGAAACCGGCAAGGGACACTTCGCTCCACCTGTTCCCGTTCCGGAGTTACAAAAGCTTTCAGAGTCGCCTGCAGCTCCAATTTGCGGTTGTGCTTTCCTTTAGGATGCAGAAAGAAACGCGCATCATCCATCCGACTGGAAATCCGTCCCCACATGGTCCGGTGATAGTGCCCAAGGGTCCACCACTCCGGATCCTCCCACAATGTCTGCGCCTCAACCCGCGCCCACAATTCATCAAACAATTCATCTGCCTGAAGCGGAATCAAACAGAAGAAAAAAAGTACGCACAGCCGAAGCTGTGCGCAGAAGGATACAGGGAATTGCATCCTGTTTTAATTAGATCAACGCTACAATGGAGCGGGTCACTTCGTCGGCGTGTACATCCGAATCAACAAAGATCTTGTCGAAGTTCATTTGCATGGATGCGTAGAAGTCCGCGCGGTCCGCTTCGTTGATTTCAAGCAAGTCCGCGAGAGCACTCAGGTAAGCGCCTTCACCCACAGCCGCATTTGATGCGATATGATCCATGTTATCCGCAACAAACATTTCGACTTCTTTGGTTGAAACAAAACCTTCGGATTGATCACAGTTTAAGGTTCCGGAAGAAACCGCAAAAGTTTGGTTACCGGAAATGCCATTCAAAGTGGCGCCAACCACGTGGGAAACCATACCGGTCTCATCACCGAGGGCCATACTTCCCAATCCGCATCCGCAGTTTTCACGAACTGTGCCTGCAGCAAAAACCTGAGTTCCTGCAAAACCAAGACCTGCAACCAGTACCAATGTAAGTTTATTCTTCATAATGTTCCTTTAATTAATTTAAGAGTTCTTCCAACCTTCAAAACCTGAAGGGTTACCGAAATTTAAACTTCTATCCTATAGGGAGACAAGCAGAAATATGGTGATTCCTATGAAAAAAATTCATGCGGGAAGCATGATGGCTTACACAGGCGAAAATCTCGTGAGACGGAGGGCCGGCCTCCGCCATCATCTATTCGTAATTCCTCATCCCAAAAAGTGAGTGGCTGTAAGCCGGATTCTGTCCGGGACCGAAGTCCCTGGTCAGTCATGTATCTATGCGATCTACCCGGAACGGTTCCTGTCCGAAAACAGGAGCCAAGCGAGCCACCTGTGCCGTTCCCTATGTGATCTTGCTCCGGATGGGGTTTATCATGCGGCCCTGCTCTCGCGCGGACCCGGTGGGCTCTTACCCCACCCTTTCACCCTTACCCCGGAACAAGCCCGGGGCGGTTTGCTTTCTGCGACACTTTCCATCCCCCGCGATTCACACGGAGTTTCCTGCTTTAACAACAGGACATCCTGCTCTATGGAGTCCGGACTTTCCTCCCTCCGCCGAAACGGAGAGCGACTGACCGCCACTCACGCTCCACATACCCCTTTCCCTCAGCCTCCGCAAGTCCCATCGCAAACGGAGTTCCCACCGGCATGCGCCAGCGCTTGACATCATTTAGATGAACGGACGGAGACACGACGTTCGCTCTATATATTTGCGGCTCGGTATTTTTTTAACCGCAGATGAACGCAGATGCCCGGGTTGTCTTCAAAGTAAATCTGGATGGGGGTTATCTGCATTCATCAGCGTATATCCCTGCGGTTTGAATTCTAGCTCTTGCTCTGCCATCATTCTCATATGCAAAACCGGGAACCCGTAAATATTTCACCTGTTGCACTTTTGCTATAAGCCTGCATTCCTCCTCAACGTTTCGCTTCTTACCCACACAAACTACAAACATATTCGTAACATTTACAAAACAGACAAACATTATTGTATCATAAAATAATTTTTCAATGGATTTGAACAGAATTTGATAGGCAAAGTCTCAGTACATAGTTCACAATCATTGGAAATGACACCTGAGAATTTATTTTTCAAAATAAGTAAAACCTTTCTGTAAGCAAACCATCCATAGATCGAACTAATAGAAAATCGTAGAAGTAAACCAGTTAACCTTGGACAAGATCATGAGCGAAAACGACAGTACATTCAGAGCCTATTTGCGGAGCATTTCTCAGGAACCGCTGCTCACCCGCGAAGAAGAAAACGAATTAGCCGTTTATATTAAGCAGGGAGACCCCGAAGCCATTGAGAAAATGGTGAAAGCCAATTTACGTCTGGTAGTGAAAATCGCACGGAATTATTCTGGATTGGGCGTTTCCCTCATGGATTTGATTGCCGAAGGAAATATTGGCCTCATGAAGGCTGTAGAGCGTTTCGACCCCGAAAAAGGTGGAAAAATGAGCACCTACGGAGCTTGGTGGATCAAGCAGGCCATTAAACGTGCCCTCACCAACCAGAGCAAAACCATTCGGCTGCCCTCTCACATGCTGGAAAAGTTGAATCGTATTCGCAAATTCAGCTATGAATACCACGAACAGCATGGGCACGAACCCGGCAACAAGGAAATCGCCGAACATATGGGCGTGAAACCCGGTCAAATTGCCCATTGGAAAGCAATGTCCTTTAATCCCTCCTCGCTTGATGCCCCCATTGGGGACGATGATGGCGGCGGGAGCTTTTCCGATCTGCTGTCTGATAGCAAATCACGAAACGGCTTTGATATACTGGATGATTTACAGGTACGGGAAAATGTGACCGATCTGCTTGGACACCTGGACGAACGCGAACTGAAAATCTTAAATTACCGTTATGGTTTGGATGGAAACGATCCGCAAACCCTCGAAGCGGTCGGTGAGCATTTCCAGATTACCCGCGAAAGGGTTCGACAGATCCAGAAAAGTGCGCTTGAAAAGTTGAAAGGCTTATTGGATGATATCAATGAGCCCAACTTGGACCATGATGAATCAAACCACGCACTTGCCTCCTGAACTCGACCTCGACCTTTTAACAAGTCATATCCATGACGTGCCGGACTTTCCCAAGCCCGGCATCGTCTTTAAGGATATTACCCCGCTTTGCGCGGATGCCAAAGCCTTCAAGCATTTCATTGATGTGCTGGCAGCGCATTATCGGCCTCAAAAACCCGATCTTATTGTGGCCGTGGATGCGCGGGGCTTTGTATTCGGCGGCCCCCTGGCCTATCAACTCGATACCGGAGTCGTGCTGGTCCGCAAAAAAGGCAAATTACCTGCCAATACTATTCAAGCTGAATATGACCTCGAATATGGCTCTGCCACTCTGGAGATGCATCTGAATGCCATCAAACCCGGTCAACGGGTGGTCATCATCGATGATCTGCTCGCCACCGGCGGAACGGTGGAAGCCACCATCGACCTCTGCCGCCAGCAAAAAGCCGAAATCATTGGCTGCGCCTTCCTGGTAGAGCTGGCATTTCTTAACGGCAGAAATAAACTGGGCGACATCCCGGTCTTTTGCCCCATTGAAGTAGCTGGTGAATGAAACCGGTCCTCCGCATTTTAGTGATCCTGATTTCGATCGCCATCGTGGTCATTGCCCTGCTGCCCCCTAAAAAAACAGAAGAACCTCAAACCGCCTCCACCCCTGAGGCCTCAGCGGTTCCAGAAAAAAAAACCGCTCCCAACTCCCAAAAACTTATTAGAGATATTTTAGGAGGCGCCGCCATCGATAGCGGAAAACAAGCGAAGGAGAAAATCTCCGGGGTGAATCAGAAACGTGAGCAGGATTTCGAAGAGCTGGGTTTGTAAACAAATCCCTGTGGCGGCGGCGAACAACCCATGCCCTTAACGCTCCGTCATAAACCCTAAGGCCCGGAAAACCTCCCGCTCTCCCTCCGGTACCCCCATCAACCGCGTAGCGGAAAACTCTCTGCGATCCCGATAGTTCCGTCGCTGACTCACAAAACGCTCCTTCATCGGCATTTCTGTCCTCCGGAGACGTTCATCATCAAATCGGATATCATAACAGGCTTTTACCGCAGCCCCCAACCGGGATTCAAAACTCTCAAATTCTGAAACATCCACTTCTGAATGTACCGGTGCCGGCATCAGTTCCCCGGGATCCCAAACCGGAACCTCCAAACCAAAACAGGAAACAAGCTGTTCACGAATTTGACGGGTTCCATTGACTTTTCCTTCCACCGAATGCCCAGCAATATGCGGTGTCCCCAAATCCGCCACCGCCAACAATTCTTCGGGTATGCAAGGCTCCGGATCCCACACATCCAGGACCAACCAAGACAAATGTGCTTGTATCCGCGCTTCCCGCACCGCGTCTCCATCCATCACTTCCCCCCGACAGGCATTGATCAACACCGCCCCTTCCCTCAATTTCCCAATTTCCAATTCTCCCATCAACCCGCGGGTAGGCCAGAGACCTTCTTCAACCAAGGGCACATGAATCGTTACCACATCCGCTTTTTCCAACAGCGTTTCCAAATCCACATAAGGTCCAGACGCCCCTGCGGCCTCTTTGGGCGGATCATTCAGGAGTACGTCACATCCCAAAGCACGCAGTTTTTTTTCTACCCGCGTTCCCACCTGGCCATGCCCAATAATACCCACCGTCTTGCCGGTAAAAGTCCACCCCGGCGCCTCCAGCAGCGCCGCCACCACATATTCAGAAACTCCATTGGCATTGCAGCCCGGTGCCGAAGCAAACTGAACGCCTAACTTGTCCAGCTCGTCTAAATTTGCATGGTCTGTCCCCGCAGTACAGGTTCCCGCAAATTTCACGCTTGAACCCGCCAGCAATTCCGCATTTAAACGGGTTTTGGATCGGGTAATCACCGCATCGGCATCGTGGACGGCCGCCCCATCGATATCGGATTCGCCCAGCCATTTTAATTCCCCCAAAGAGGTGAAAGCTTCCCGCCCTAAACTAACGCTGTTTGCGCAAATGATTTTCATGCGTTGCAAATTCCTGAAAAGTTGTTCATAATCATTTTCCATGGTTATCCTCAAAACACTCAACGATCAAATCCAAATTCAGATTCAGGAGGGGCAGAACCTTTTACTGGGACGCCTGCTGAAATGTGATATTGCCTTGGAAGATGTCTCCATCTCTTCCCAACATGCCCGCCTCAAGCTCAAAGACGGACATCTGCGGGTGGTCGATATGGACAGTACCAACGGCACCCGCCTGAATTACCAGCTCGTCACCCATCCCGTATACTTACAGGATGGCGACACCATCGAATTCGGAAATGTCACCTTTGTGGTGGACGGACCCTCACTGACCGCACCCGAAGAACCCAACCCTTCCGCGCAGACCATGACCTCACTGGAGCCGATTGAGGCCTCTCAGAAATTGGAAGATACCATGATCTCTTCCTTGGAGCTTTCCGAGGAAGAACTTTCGGAAGCGAATCAAGTAGAGACATCCAAAAATCATATTCCCGAAAGCATGGATGTGGACCACCACCAGCCCGTACGCCTGGCTTTTGCACTGGCTTTATTCCTAATTGTCATCAGCGGGATTCTCCTTCTGCTCCATTTATGGAACACCCCCCCACATATTTAAACACCCGCTCCCGCGGTTTCTCCCTCATCGAACTGCTGATCGCCCTCTCCCTCGTATCCGTGGTGATGGCACTGGCCTGGATCATTCTCGACAGCACCCGGCAAGTGGCGGATGAGATACAGACTCCCATTGAGCCTCCTTTGCAACCGCTGTGGAATCAACTGGAATTTGAATTCGACCATCACCTGCCCCAACCCACAAACACCAAATTTCCCTCTCTCCGCTTTTCTGAAAAAACCGGACTGGAAATGATCAGCCTCCTCCCCGGACCGGAAAATGTCCCCTTACAAACTGAACTGCACTATTGGGTGGATGAAGAAGGTCTAAAAAAAAGCATCCACATTTCATACCCCCCCACGGCTCAAACCAATTTGATCACTGCCGATGTTGCGTCTCTCCGCGTTTGGGCACGGAGAGGGGAAGAGGAAATCCTCCATTACCCCCTTGAACAAAAAACCGCCCTTCCACACATCATCAAAATGGAACTTCGCAGCGCAGATGGCACCTCGTTTACCCGGGAATGGTTTTTGCCATCTTCCCTGCACGCCTCATCCACAACCTTTGAAAACGAAGATCCTGCAGAATGATTTGTAAGGGCGGCACAGGAGTTTCGTACTATCTACATGATGGACACACCCCCTATTCTAGTATGGTTTCGTAACGACCTCCGCCTACACGACCACCCTGCCTTTCGCGCCGCCGCTGACGATGGGGCCCCGGTGATCCCTGTTTACCTTCACTGCAGAGAAAGTGAAGGAACATGGAAACGGGGCGCGGCATCAAATTGGTGGCTACACCACGCTCTCCAGGATCTTTCAAAACAGTTATCAAAGAAAGGCAGCCGGCTCATCCTCCGTTCAGGAAAAAATCCTGAAGAACTTCTAAAAAACCTTATAAAAGAAACCGGGGCCACCCAAATTTTCTGGAACCGGCGCTTTGAACCCGCCGGCATCCAAGTGGATCGCCGCATAAAAAAAAACCTTCCGGTCACAAGTTTCCCGGGAGATATGCTTTGGGAACCCCATAAAGTCCAAACCAAAAACGGAGGTCCCTACAAGGTATTCAGCCCCTTCTATCGGGCACTACAAAAACTGGGCGCGCCGGCAGAACCCTTACCCGAACCCCGGGAATGGGCCGCCCCATCTGCTTTTCCTCCATCCGAAAACATCGATGAATGGAAACTTTTACCCGATATACCCTGGGATAGCGATTTTCTTTCCCACTGGGATCCCACCTGCAAAGGCGCGAAAAAACAAATGGAGCTTTTCCTGGATGAGCAGGTCGAAGACTACAAAGCCGAAAGAGATTTCCCGGAGAAAGCCGGCACATCAAAACTAAGCCCGTACCTGCATTTCGGCCAAATCACCTCACGCACAGTTTGGTATGAAGCCGGTGCGGACAGCAAAGGAACTGAAGCCTATACCCGTCAGCTCGTGTGGCGGGATTTCGCCAAACAACTGCTGTTCCATTTCCCCCACACTTCCGACAGCCCCCTGCAGGAAAAATATGCGGACTTCCCGTGGCTCAAAGATGCGGATGCCCTCAAAAAATGGCAGCAGGGGCAAACCGGATACCCCCTCATCGACGCCGGCATGAGAGAACTCTGGGCCACCGGCTGGATGCACAACCGGGTGCGTATGATCGTCGCCTCCTTCCTGGTCAAAGACCTCCTGATTTCCTGGCAGGAAGGGGCCGCCTGGTTTTGGGACACCTTGGTCGATGCCGACCTCGCCAACAACAGTATGGGATGGCAATGGGCAGGAGGATGCGGGGCCGACGCCGCGCCTTACTTCCGCGTCTTCAACCCCATACTCCAAAGTAAAAAATTTGACAGCTCCGGCGCATACATCCGCCGCTGGGTACCCGAACTGCGCGATCTTTCAGACAAAGAGATCCACGAACCCTGGAACGCCGCCACCCCGCCACCCGGCTACCCCGCCCCCATGGTGGATCATACCGACGCCCGCGACCGCGCCCTTGATGCCCTTGCCAGTATCAAATCTGAACTCCCGTCTTGACCCCGGCCCAAATTTCTCTTATCTAATCCCCTTTCCTGCCCGATGGTGTAACGGTAGCACTAGGGACTCTGACTCCCTCTGTCTAGGTTCGAATCCTAGTCGGGCAACCATCTTCAGCTCCTCTCACGGGGAGCTTTTTTATTGCCGAATGCCGGAGAGACAATCAAACAGCGGACGCAGCCCCTGAATCAGAGGCATTCCGGTTACATCTCCGCTAATTTCGCTTCCAGCGCCGCGATACGCTCCTGCAATTTTCCCAGTCGATTTACCTGGGACAGCGTTTTACTGTATTTCTTAAATTCAGTGGCAGGGGTTCCCCACACATAGGTCCCGGGTGGCACATCTTTGGTAACCCCACCTTGAGCACCCACCACAGATTTTTCACCGATGGTCAAATGCCCCGCGACCCCCACCTGTCCGGCAAGAATGGCGTTTTTCTTTACGACGGTACTTCCGCTAATGCCCACCTGGGACACCAGCACCACATCGTCTTCAATCACCACATTGTGTGCAATTTGCACCAAATTATCAATTTTAACCCGGTCTCCAATGCGGGTTTCCCCGAAACGGGCCCGGTCCACACACGTATGGGCTCCGATTTCGACATCATCACCCAAACGCACAATCCCCACTTGCGGAACTTTCGTGCGGGAACCATCATTTTCAACCGTGTAGCCAAAACCATCACTGCCGATAACGACATGATTATGTAAAATCACCCGCTCACCCACAACCACATTTTCACGAAGCACGGCACCGGCATGTAACAAGCCACCCTTCCCCAGTTTTGCATTTTCCGAAACCAAAACACCTGACAACAATACACAGTCGTCCCCAATTTCCGCCCCTTTTTCAATCACCACATTCGGTCCAATATGTACACCCGCTCCAATTTTTGCCATTTCGGAAATCACTGCCGAAGGATCCACTCCGGGTAAATAGCTCACCGGAGGCGGACAAAACCACTTACATACTTCCGCAAATGCCGCATCGGGATTGTCCACTTTGATGACAGCACACTCAGCGCTCTCTTCCCAGTCCCGGGCCACCAACACCGCGGATGCGGAAGTCGTATGCAGTAATTTCCGATACTTCGGGTTACTTAAAAAAGAAATTTGCCCTTTTACAGCTTCATGCAGCCCCCCCACCGAATGAATTTCCTGTTCAACAGCCCCCAAAACCTCCCCGCCTAATTTCTCCGCAATTTCCTGAATCCGCATAAAACTTACTCCGCCGCTTCGGTTTGTTTGGTGAACATGGCATTCAACTCTTGAATCAGTAAATCTGTTCTGTCCAGGGTTTTGGAAGCGTAGCTGACCATCGGCAATCCATTGGGGCTTTTCGCAGAACTGTCCAACACCAATTCCCAGTCATTTTCTTCAGCTAATTCTTCAATTTTCGCATTCACTTTTTCCACGATCCCCCGGCGCAAACGCAATCCTTTCGCCTCCAGATCTTTCTGAAACTGTGCCCGCTCTTGTCGCAATTCCTGTTCCAATTTATTCAACTCTTCCAACTGTTGGGTCGCTTTTTCGACAATGGATTTACGCTCTGCTTCCGGAACTTCCGGCTGGGCAGCCCGATTTCGAATTCCGTTAAATTCCTGCTGCTTTTGTTGGAGACTTTGCACCTTCTGCTGCTGCTCCGTCTGAAAAGCCGCCACCTGATCCCGAAGCTTCTGATCCTCAAGTTTCAGCTCAATATATTCTTCGAAAACTTTTTGATAATTAATCACCACAGTGTCTGCCCGGAGAGACAATTGACCCAACAAGCAGGCAAGTACAGAAAACGAAAGAATTCGGGAATAGTTTTTCATAAGTGGACTGTAAATGGATTAGAAAGAATATCCAATGAGAAAACTAAAGAGACCTCCTGAATCTTTATTGGCCTCACTGCTCTGGGCCTGCCAGGAATAATCAAAACGTAAAGGGAAGCCGGGCATATCAATTCTTAATCCGATACCATAGCTGGAATTGGCATCCTCAATCGACGCATCAAATGAATCCAAATTGACCACCCCCCAGTCATAAAACATCGCATAACGGAACATCTCGCTCAAAGGAATCGTATACTCCGCCGAAGCAAACAATGAGGTTTGCCCCCCAATAAAATCACCACTGTCATCCACCGGACTCACTTCACGGAATTCAAAACCACGGATGGTACGGGAGCCCCCCAGGAATAAGCGGTCGAAAATCGGCACATTATCCGAATCGCCGTAATAATCTACAGAGCGCGCCCATCCCTGCAGATTCAACACATGGTCAAAGAAGACTGGATAATAATACGAGCTACGCGCCCCCACTTCATAAATAGACTCATCAAAACCCAGAGGCCCTCCGGTAAATCCGGTATTCAGGATAATCCGCCCACCACGGGTGGGAATCCAAACTTCATTACGGCTGTCCCGACTTACACTGAAGTCCAATCCGCTTCGCATAGATTTCCCCTCTTCCATGGCGATCACTTCGGAGGCATCTTCATCCACGTCATATACATCAATTTCTTCAAGCGTATACGTGACCCCTCCCCGCCAGCGGGTGCTGAGCGCCTTGCGAATTCCAATGCTAAATCCGGTGTTCCGCTGATCGTAATCATCGCTGTAAAAACGGCTGTCATTTTGAAAGCCGGTTACACTCAGAGTTAAACGGCGATTAAAAAACCAAGGCCGGACATAGTTGATGTCAATATCCCTGCGCTCCGTACCCAGTTGCAAACGGGTCTTTAGCTTTTGTCCGCCCCCGGTAAAGGAAGGAGGGTCTCCAATATCAAAATTTCCCTGGGACAACTCAACGAAGCCCACCAATTTGTCTTCACTGGAAAAACCAACCCCAGCCAAAAATTGACCGCTTCGCCCTTCCTGAATTTCAAATTCCACATCGTATACCCCCGGATCATCCGTCGGCAAAAGCGTGTAATTCGCCGAATCCAGAAAACCGAGGTTCCGCAAACGCGAAGAACTCTTCCGGGCCAAAACTTCATTTAATACATCTCCGGGATATACCAAAAGCTCCCTGCGAATCACTTCATCTTTGGTGCGGGTATTTCCCCGAATCAACACATCCCTAATTTTGGCAACCCGGCCTTCATTCACCGTATAAATAATATCAACTCGGCGCTCTTCCGCGGTCAGCAAAATTTTCTCGGTCACCCGGGTTTCAGAAAATCCACGATTGTTATAAAAATCCCGAATTTTGGATCGGCCGCCCTGAATCTTGTCCGAAGCCGCGACACCACCGACCTGTAAAGGAACCTGTGCCCCCAACAGGGAAGAGGGGTATAGGGTGTTGCCCTCGATTTGAATGCTGTTGACGAGATATTGGTCATAAGGAGTGATCGGAACTGAAACCTTCAAACCGCCCCCAATGTCTTCAATTTTATAAGGACCCGCTTTGGCATCCAAATACCCTTGGCGGCGATACATTTCTTCAAGGGTCGAAAGATCCTGCCGCAATTGGGACTCATCCAGTTTTCCCCGACCGGTAAATGCGCTGAGAATCCAAGTTTCTTTTTGCCCCATTACCCGTTTAAGCTGGGTGCGGGTGTAATGAATTCTTCCCGGAAAACGAATCTCCTTCACTTTACGCTGCGGTCCCTCATCAATGGTAAGGGTCAGCCGGGTAAAACCTTCATCATCCGGAGGCGTCAGATCTACTTCAAAATCAACACCGGTATAAAAATCTTTCTGATATTTTTCGCGCACTTTTTCAAGTTTACCCATCACCAGCGGAATATCCACCCGGTCACTCAGATTCAGCTCCATCCAATCACGCACTTTCTCGTTGGAAAAATGTTCAGCACCTTCCACCGTGATACTCCGTAAACGCGGACGCTCTTCGACCACATAAATCAGGATTATCCCTCCCGCAGCCTGCTGAATTTCCGCACCCACATAGGCATAACGACCGGTTTCCTGCAAACTCCGGATGTCCTGATTCACCTGGGCAGGATTGTATTCATCATTGATTTTAGGCTGCACGAAAGCTTTCACCGCGGAAAGCTCCACATCCCGACCCGGAATTTGGCTGCGGACCTGAATGTCCACAATTTCCACAGCCCTGAGTACTGGGCTTAGCAAGATCAATAACAGGAGGAAATGCAAGGGTCGAAATTTCATAAGATGTGTTAAGAGATTATAGAGGCGAGTCCATTTCCTGTGCTTCACGGGTTTCAAATCGGGTGGTTTCTTCGAAAAAGCTCAATTCCACTTCACCCACCGCACCATTACGGTTTTTGGCAATATCTACAATGGCTAAATTAGGTTCTTGCGCACGCGGATCCCCCGGATAACGCGCGGGGCGTCTCAACAGAAACACCACGTCGGCATCCTGCTCAATCGCACCGGAGTCACGCAAGTCGGAAAGTTTCGGCACTCCGCTGGTCCGGTCACGTTTTTCCGCATCCCGACTCAACTGACTGAGCACCATCACCGGAACTTTTAATTCCTTGGCCATGGATTTTAATTCCATCGAAATGCCGGCAACTTCACGCTGCCACCCGTCTTTACTTTGTTTCGCACAGTGGGAAATCTGTAAATAATCCACCACGATAAAACCAATATTGTGCTTGTTTTTTAAGCGGCGGGCGCGGGCGCGCATTTCCAGTACATCCAGCCCACCGGAATCATCAATATAAATCGGGGCGTGCTTCAGTTCTTCCCCCGCATTCATTAAACGGGAATGTTGCTCACTCGGCAAAAAGCCCCCCATAATTTTCCCCATCGAAACCCGGGCGCGACAACAAATCATCCGCTGCACCAGAGACGCTGCGGACATTTCCAAACTGAAGACCGCGACCCCATGCGGCTCTTTGTTCGGATCCCCCACACCGGTGGCAATGTTTTCGGCAATATTTAATGCCAGTGAGGTTTTACCCATGGAAGGGCGGGCCGCCAGTACAATCATTTCGGCAGGCTTAAGTCCATGTAACATCTTGTCGATGTCCCGATACCCACTGGAAAGTCCCAGCATTTTATTTTTGTTGTCCGCGATCTCATTCAAATCCTTAATCGCATTGCCAACCAAATCACTCCAGGGATGCCAAACCTGAGAACTGCCCCCCAACAAACCAAAAAAGGAACTTTGCGTTTCGGTGACCAACAATTCCACGTCCTTATCCGGATCGTAGCATTTATCCACCGCCTCACGCGCACATTTGATCACTTCCCGGATCAATGCTTTTTCGTGCACCACCTGCACATAACTTTCCGCATGCACCGCAATCGGCGCCGCATCCATCACCGCCTGCAAATAGGCGATCCCCCCCACCTCGTCAAAAATCTTCTTTTCCCGTAAACGGTTGCTGAGCATTACCCCGTCAATCAGCTTATTCCCCGTCTGCATCTCACTCAGGGTTTCCCAGAGATGCTGATGCGCCGGAAGATAAAACGAATCAACCCGAATGCCGCGTTCGACCGCAAGGTCGATCACCACATCCGGGTTATTAATTGCGCATCCGATCAGCCCCTGTTCCGCCGCCGCATCATGCGGCGGCGTATCCAAATGATTGGAAACAGAGGCTCGGGACACGGCCTACTCCTCCTCGTCTGCTACAACCTCAACCTTCAGGTTTGCAGCAACTTCCGGGTGCAGACGAATCCGTACTTCATAGGTACCCAATTGACGGATCGGTGATCCAAGGTGTACCTGTTTCGCTTCGATTTTGAGGCCCTGTTTGTTGGCTTCATCGGTAATTTCACTGGCTGCAACAGATCCGTACAGACGGCCTTCTGCTGAAGTTTTCACCGCAATTTTAACCGAAGAGGTTTTCACTTTTTCAGCAAAAGCTTCTGCACCGGCTTTGGCTTCGAGCAGTTCCGCTTCGCGTTCTGCACGGGCATCCGCCAGTTTTTCGATCAAACGGTCGCTGACCGGCTGAGCGTGTCCTTTGGGCAACAAAAAGTTGCGGGCATGGCCGTTGGCAACAGTGACCACGTCACCAATGATGCCGAGACCTTCTACGTCATTTAATAAAATCAATTTTTTAGACATTGGAATTTTCTCCGTTTATCGTTGATGAATCAGGGTAACAGACCCATGACCCGGGCTTTGCGGATAGCACGTGTGACTTGGCGCTGCTGTTTCGCATTTGCACCTGTCACCCGGCGGGGAAGAATTTTTCCCTGTTCGGTCATGAACTTTTTAAGCAGTTCATGGTCTTTGTAATCGATTTCCTGTACCCCTTCGAGGTACGCACATTGTTCTTTTGCCATTATTGGTTTTTCCTTTGGGTTTCACGCGGCTTTTTTCATCCGCAGGTGGAGTCGGCAACATGCCGGCCCCTTAAATTTTTTATGTCATTCAGAAAGGAGGGGCTTCCTCATCGTCCTTTGCATCCGATAGGGGTGCTTTGGGGGCTTGTATGGGGGCGCCTGCAGAAGCAGCCGAATCAGATCCGCCCTCCCGACTGCTCAGGAATTGTACCCGGTCCGCGACCACCGAATGCTTGCTGCGCTTGCCGCCACCGTCCTTGGCTTCCCAGGACTCATAGCGGAGCTTGCCTTCCAGCAAAATCGGTGACCCTTTTTCAAGATACTTGTTGCAGGCTTCCGCCTGTCCGCCGAATGCCGTAACATCCACGAAACAAGGACGGTCTTTCCACTCTCCCTGCTGGTCTTTCACCCGCTCATTCACCGCCATGCCCAACCGTACAATCGCCATGCCGGAAGGCGTGTACGAAAGCTCCGGATCACGGGTTAAATTCCCGCAGAGTACAATTCGGTTCAATGAGGCGGACATGATGCAGTTCTTTAAGCCGTCGCGGCGTCAGCCAAACGTGTGAACTGAATACGGAAGATCGCATCATCCAGTTTCAACACAGATTGCAATTCAGCAATTTTGTCACCGTCGAGCTCCAGGCGCAACAAGGCGTATTCTCCTACGGTTTGTTTGTGCATCGGACGTGCAAATGCTTTGCGGCCCATGCGGGATGCTTTGGAAGCTTGTCCACCCAATGCTTTGATTGCGGCGTTCAAACGGTCCAGGCCCTGTTCAATTTCGTCTTCAGTCAGCGATTCCGGAAGAATCACCATCGCTTCGTATCGGTTCATAATCGTTCTCTTTGGTCTAATCGTTATCGTCAATTGTCGGGGGTACCCGAATTAAAATGGTTCATGGACGGTGTCAGCCCTTCGCGGAGAATCCGCTCCAGTGCATCTGCGCCCTGCTCCCGTAAACGTGAAACTTCCGTTTCCTTTTCCGGGTGCCAGGCTCCGAGCAGATAATCTATCAACTTGTCGCCTGACGGTCTTGGACCTACCCCCAGCCGCAGCCGGGGAAAATCCTCTAAATTATCCAGTTCCTGAATGACCGAAGTCACTCCGTTATGTCCACCTGCCCCACCCCGTTTCCGGATGCGGAGGCGTCCCACGGGAAATGCCACGTCATCAAAGACCAAAAGCATCTCCTCAGGGGAAATCTTCCATCGCCGCATTGCTTTACGCACTGCCACTCCGGAGTGGTTCATAAACGTACGGGGCTTAAGCACCCGCACAGTCGAACCGCCTACCTGCCAAGTCGCCCCCCATGCCTGCAAGCCGAAAGCGCGACGAAAACGAAACTGATGACGCCCGGCCAAGGTATCCAGTACCTCGAAACCGATGTTGTGAGGGGTATTCCGGTAACGTTCGCCCGGATTGCCGAGCCCTACGATTAACCGGATCCCTTTTTCCGTCATCAGAGAAGATCCGCTTAGCCTTCGCTGGCTTCGTCGTCTTTGGCCGCACTGATGACTTCAGGTTCACCAGAGGCTTCTTCACCCTCGCTATCCCCTTCCGCAGCCGCAACCCGCGGTTTCAGAACGGTCGCAATACTGATGTTGCCTTCCGTCAACAGCTCAAATCCTTCAGGAAGCTTCACATCCGCCACCGTCAAATGATCGCCGATTCCAAGTGAACTTACATCCACAATGAAAGACTCAACCAAATCGGAAGCTTTGCATTCCACTTCGATTTCACGGGTTTGAATATCCAAGGTGCCGCCACCATTGGTTACGCCAGCAGGTGTGCCGTCAAAATCAAGCGTTACCATCACTTTGATCAGTCGGCTCAGGCTGATTTCGTGGAAATCAACGTGCACAATACGGGCTGTCATCGGATGATGCTGAATTTCTTTGATCAATACATTGCGGGAATCATTTTCACCCACCTGCAATTCGATCATCAGGTTTTCACCGGAATGATGCTTCAACATCATCTGGAAGTCATGCTCGTTCAGCTGTACGGGCTCTCCCGCATTTCCTTTCGAATAAATAACAGCAGGAATGAATCCGGCTGTGCGGAGATTGGTCAGGTCCGATTTGTGGCCGGCACTGCGGGCTTCAGCTTTAAAAGCTACGTTTTGGTTTACCATGGAAGTTTCCTCTATAAGTGGGCTTGTTTAGATTTAGTGGATCCGGAACAGGGAGGTTACGGATTGGTAATTATGAATTCGTAAAATGGCGTCGCCCAGCAGGTTGCTCAGGCTTAAACGGGTGACCATGTCTCCTTCGTCCACCAACGGCGGCACCGAATCTGTGGTCACCACATGTGAAATGGCAGATTCGCGGATGCGGGTCATCCCATCTTCGTTTAATAAACAGTGCGAAACCGCAGCCCGCACAGACTTGGCGCCTTTCTCTTTTAAAACTTTGCTCGCAGCACAGAGCGTACCGGCAGTCGTGGTCATGTCATCCACCAACACCGCATTGCAACCCTCCACATCTCCAACAACAGAGATGACATCCACTTCCGTGGCGGAAGTGCGGTTTTTTGCGACAATGGCAATATCCGCATTCAACAACTGAGCGTAGGCATATGCCATTTTGGTTCCACCCGTATCCGGGGAAACCACAACCAGATTGTCCAATTTGAGACTCTTTAAGTAGCTGACAATCACCGGACTGCCATATAGATGATCCACCGGTATATCAAAAAAGCCTTGAATCTGCTGAGAATGCAAATCCACCGTCAATACCCGACTCGCACCGGCTGTGGTCAATAGGTTGGCCACCAATTTGGCGGTAATCGGCACCCGGGGCTGATCTTTCCGGTCCTGACGCGCATAGCCATAATACGGAAGTACGCAAATGATACGCTTCGCACTTGCGCGACGACAGGCATCCATCAAAATCAACAATTCCATTAAATTGTCGTTCCCCGGCGTTGAAGTCGGCTGCACAATGAAAACATCGTGACCACGAATATTTTCCAGAATTTTGACAAAAATCTCCCCGTCAGGAAAACGCTTGACTTCAATCTTGGTCAAACTTTGCCCGATGACTTCGGAGATTTTTTTGCTCAACTCAGGGTGAGCAGTACCGGAAATTAACTTCATAAGGGTTTTAAAATGAGAAATTGGTTGCCCGACAAGGACTCGAACCTTGAATAACGGCGTCAAAGGCCGCTGTGTTACCATTACACCATCAGGCAGTGTGCATTTAGAAAGGTTGTCGCAGATACCTGCATCCTCCCCCTATGTCAAGTGATAATCGAAATCGATATCGTAATCAGGTTCGGGTTCGGCATGCTCAAATGTCCCCCCTCTCCACTTCATTAAAACACCATAACGATTTTCCTCGTGATTTCGATCGAAAAGATTGATAAATCTACACCTTCATCAACAAGAATCCACCCATGACCCTTCTTAAATATATCTTACTTCTCGCCTGCGTTTCCCTCCTGCAGGCCGGAGAACTCACCACCATTAAAGGGGTAAAGCTTCTTCCCACCCCCTGGGCCGACGGAGACTCCTTCCGGGCTCTATTTCCCGACGGGAGCGAGCACACCCTCCGCCTCTACGGGGCAGACTGTTTTGAGTGGCATCTCACAGATGAATCCGACGCCCGGCGCCTGCGGGCCCAAAGACGGTATTTTGGCATTTCAACTTTCGGCCATTCCAGCGCGGACTCCATCAAACTGGCAAAATCTATCGGCGAAGCCGCCGCCATGCAAACCTTCGAATGGCTCTCTGAACCCTTTATCGTGCACACCGCTTTTGCCGACGGACGCGGTAGCGACCAATACCAGCGCATCTACGCTTTTGTGAGTACCCCGGACGGACAAGATCTCTCCACCCTCCTCGTCGCCAACGGCCTCGCCCGCGCCCACGGCGTGGTCCGATCCACCCCCGAAGGTCAAAACCACGAAGATTACCGTGAACAACTCAAAGACGCCGAACTCATCGCCGCCCGTAAGTCCAAAGGCGCCTGGGCCTACACCGATTGGGAAAGTTTACCCACCGAACGCCGTGCACAACGTCAGGATGACCTCGAAGAAAAAATTGCCCTCGGAACCCAAATCGCCACCACCCCCGTCGATCCCAATACCGCCTCCCGCGACGAACTCATGCGCATCCCCGGCATCGGTGAAGTCACCGCCCTCGCCATTGTCGAAGGCCGCCCCTATCAAAAATCTCAAGATCTCCTCCAGGTCAGCGGCATCGGCCCGAAGACACTCGAGAAGATCTCTCCCTGGTTGAAGTTTTGACCGCTAATTTTTGCTAATAAAGCGCTAATTTCAGCTTGGGATATTTATTTTATGGCGAAAAAATCATTCGACTGTATCAGCGGTAGATGCGCGTAAATAAGCGGTTAAGCCAATACAGCCTTTGCAATGGTGGCAAAGCGATGATGGGACATCGATCCAAAACGGGGATCCCGGGTCAAACGCGCCCGGCTGGCGGCCGGAGAGCTTAAGCCACAGAAAAACCGCGCAATCTGCCG
Organism: Kiritimatiellaeota bacterium B1221; assembly: GCA_029269125.1. Classification (GTDB taxonomy): domain Bacteria; phylum Verrucomicrobiota; class Kiritimatiellia; order SS1-B-03-39; family UBA6053; genus UBA6053. The sequence continues at coordinate 107,971 of JARHXX010000011.1, forward strand.
GGGAGCACGCAAGGCCTCATGCCCCTCCTGCATCAGCTCACAGATCATTTTCATTTCCGCCTGGGATAACCCATCCTCTTCCGGATCCGGCATCGGGGGAATTTTTTCTCCCAAACATCGATCACAATGTCCGCAGTCCCCATCCAACTCCTCACCGAAATAGGCCAACACCTGCCGCACCGTACAGCCCCGGGAACTGCACAACCCCACCACCTGCTCCATACGCTCCAAATCCCGTTTTTCAGACTGCCTGAATCGCTGATGAATCCTCTTCACCACCTCTGCCGAATCCTCCGGCCGCTTCACAAAGCGGTATCCGTGCCGAAGCCCTGCCACTTTCAGGATCAACTCTCCCTTTTCCTCCAAATAATTCAAGGCGCTTACCAACCGTTTTCGATCTTCCCCCATCGCCTGCGCCGCCTTCTCCAAATCGATGCTAAACCATGTCACCCCCTTTTTCGCCTGGGCAAAAAGCTTTTTCAAAAACGAACGCCGCTCCTCATCATAACCCGCCAATATTTCTGTCGATGACCGCTGGGGCTGAAATTTATATTCATTATAATGCGGCCCCAGCGATTCCAGAATCCCGTCGATTTCAAAATAAGTCAGCAAGGTCGACAGCACCAAATTCCGAATATCATACCGCGCCGACAAATCATAAACCGATACGTCAAAGGTATCCGATTGCGCCAACAACTCCTCCACCACCCCGCGCACCGCCTCTTCCGTGGGCGTATCCCCATACGAAAAGTTTTCCAAGGTCGCAATGTCATCCGGACACATCAGCAAATCACAATGGGAAGTTTCCCCGTCTCGCCCGGCCCGACCGGTTTCCTGCATGTAGTTTTCCAAAGACTTTGGCGGATTATAATGAATCACATTCCGAATATCCGACTTATCAATCCCCATGCCGAAGGCGATGGTCGCCACCACCAATCCGTCCGCAGCCGCCATAAACTGGTCTTGTATTTCATGCCGCTCCATCGCATCCAGGCCCGCATGGTAGGCCCTCGCCGGATACCCCGCCTCCACCAACCTCGCCGCCACGTCCTCCGCCGTTTTTTGCAATGTCACATACACAATGGTCCCGCCCTTCGGCCTCTCCGCCAAACGGGCCAACAACAAACGGTCCCGCTCCCCCGCCGAGCAAGGCGTCATGTGCATCACCAAGTTGGGCCGATGAAAGCCGGTATTCACATAGGCCTGCGGACCAATATCAAAACTCTCACAAATATCCGCCGAAACCGATGGCGTCGCCGTCGCAGTCAGCGCCAGCACCCGCTCCACCTGCAGTTCCGCCGACAGTCGTGAAAGTTTCATATAATCCGGACGAAAATTATGCCCCCACTCCGAAATACAATGCGCCTCATCAATCACCATCATGCTGATCCGTGTCCGCCGCAAACGATTCAAAAACCGCTCCGAAGCGAAACGTTCCGGAGCCACATACAGCATTTTCAAATCCCCTTTCCACAAATCATCCCAAACCTGACGCGATTCCTCCGCCGACAAACTGGAATCCATCCGCGCCGCCTTCACCCCCTTTCCCACTAAAAAATCGATCTGATCTTTCATCAGCGCAATCAATGGCGACACCACCAGAGTCATCCCCTCCAACATCAGAGCCGGCAACTGATAACACAAACTCTTGCCTCCCCCCGTCGGGAAAACCGCCAATGCCGAATCCCCCGCCAATATGCGCTCCACCACCTGCGCCTGCCCCGGCCGAAAGGCATCAAATCCAAAAACCTCTTTTAAGGTTTCCTCTATATTCGTCGTTTTCATATCTCCAAAGTACCTCAAGGTGATTCATATGTATAGTTATAAATAAATGAAATTTGTATTTTCAATTTTATTACATGAGGCGAATGCCGCCACCCTTCGGGGGTTCTCTCGTTTTTATCCCTCCCCCCTTTTACCCGCCCTCACGGACGGGCCTATGGAATGCCGCCACCCTTCGGGGGCTAAACTCCCAACCTCCTGCTTCTAATTATATTCCTAATCATTCCATTACTCACGCCCTCAACCTATAGCCCCCTCCTCTCTCTTCAGCCCGGTGCGGGCGGCATTTCACAGCCCGGTCCGCCAGGGCCGGGTAATGAACAACCAACATCCCCGAGCCCCATCGGGGCGGCATTCACCTCTCCCCCTTCCGGATCCAAAACTCCTCATGCATAAACACGCCCAGCGCTTCCGCTAAAACATCCCCCTTCGCCAGGACCAGAGGACGAGGGTACGCATTCCTTCTTATTTGACCCTTTCCCTTCCTTCCTATAAGTGAAATCCATGTCCGACACTCCCGTCAATCTTCTCGATCTCAATCTCCCCGCCCTCACCGACCAAGTGAAAGCCTGGGGCCAACCTGCCTTTCGGGCCAAACAATTGTACCGCCAACTCTGGCTGAAACAGACCGAAAGCTTCGACGACATGTCGGACCTGCCCGCCGCCTTCCGCGAATTGCTCAAGGAAAAAGCCTGTATCTCCACCCTGCGCGAATTGCTGGTGCGACGCGGAGACGGTGGCCTCACCCGCAAATCCGTCTTTGCCCTCCCCGGCAACGAAACCGTGGAAGCCGTGCTTATGGTCTACCCCGGCCGTGCCACCGTCTGTGTCAGCTCCCAGGCCGGATGCCCCATGGGCTGCACCTTTTGCGCCACCGCCAAACTCGGATTCCGTCAGGATCTGTCTCCCGGCGACATCGCCCATCAAGTGCTCTGGGCCCAGCGCGAATTACAGAAGATCCCCACCGACCTGGACAGCAAAGCCCACCGTCACAAAGTTTTCGGCCCCGAAGACGTGCCCGCCCGCCTCACCAATGTGGTGTTTATGGGCATGGGCGAACCCTTCAACAATTACGATAACTGGCGCGAATCAGTCAACCGCCTCCACGACCCTGACGGCTTTAACTTCGGCGCCCGGAATTTTACCGTCTCCACCGTGGGACTGGTCCCGGGAATCATAAAATTAATGGATGATCCCATGCAGATTAATCTCGCGATCAGCCTGCACGCAGCCGACGATGAAATCCGCTCCGAAATGATGCCGGTGAACCGGCGCTATCCCATCGCCGACCTCATGGATGCCGTGCGCGAATACACCGCTAAAACCCATCGGCGCGTCTCGTTTGAATACGTGCTGATCGAAGGAAAAAACGACACCAAAGCCGAGGCGGAAAAATTGGCCGACGTGCTCATGGAAAAAGGGAAATTTCCCATGCACGTCAATTTGATTCCCCTCAATCCGGTCGCAGACTCCGGTATGACCCGAAGCAACCGCGACCAGGTAACCGGCTTCCGCAACTACCTCGAAAACCGGGGCATCCCCGCCACCGTCCGCATTCAACGCGGACAGGATATTGACGCCGCCTGCGGCCAACTCGCCGGAGATCTGGCCAAAGAACTGGCCGCACAAAAGTAAGGGTATCATGCAGCACGCCATCAGAAGCCAATTATTATTCTGGACCATTATTTGCATCGCCCTCATATGTTCATTTATCATGAACCCGCAAAATTCAATGTATTGGGGACTATGTATAATTCTACCGATTTTAATGCTCGGGTTACATATTCGCATCGCCTTTGCTTTATGGATCGAGATGTGCGTACGTGAAAACCAAACTCAAAAAAGTTACCTCGGCCTCGGGGCATGGTTTTGGGCGATTTGCGGGTTGGTTTTTGGATTGCTCGGCCTCGCGGTATTCCGTTTTGTCCAATCAGATCCTGCTTGATGTGTAGAGGCGAATGCCGCCCCGATGGGGCTCTCTCGTTTTTATCCACCCCCTTTTACCCGCCCTCACGGACGGGCCTTTGGAGTGTCGCCACCCTTCGGGGGCTGAATTCACCAGCCACATCGGAATCGAAATCAATTAGCACCCAACCTTATTCCCCCCTCCACCCCCTTCCATCTCCCCAGCCCGGTACGGGCGGCATTCCAAAGCCCGGTCCGCCAGGGCCGGGTAATGAACAACCAACATCCCCGAGCCCCATCGGGGCGGCATTCACCTCTACCCCTTCCCCAGCCCGGTACGGGCGGCATTCCAAAGCCCGGTCCGCCAGG
>JARHXX010000120.1 GCA_029269125.1 Kiritimatiellaeota bacterium B1221
GTTGGCAGATGAATGAAATCAGACGGACTAAATGAACCCTTTGTACCGGGTAAAGCATTTGCACTGGCTTGGATTGCAATATCTATACCAGTTCTTTGGTACACTCAGCCATGGAGGTACGATCTACCGGTTTACTCCAGAATAGCTGCGGTGCTGATTTATCCGTTCTTGGCTACAATTTTAATTTATTGTCCTGTCGCTTTTGTGAAACGGATAATCTGCTCAGGCTCAGAAGGGCTGAAAACTTTAAGGTTTTTTCTGTCCTGTGTTTTGGGATTAGTTCTCATAATTTTACCGGCATGGATACTGAATGACTATGAGCCTACAGATTCAGGAATTACTGTTATTGTCGCAGTGTGGGCGATGTGGTATCTAAACGTTAACTTGAAAAAATAGCATGCCAACAATACGTCCAAGCGAACCGCGAGTACGCGGTCCGCTTGACTTGAGAGTT
>JARHXX010000121.1 GCA_029269125.1 Kiritimatiellaeota bacterium B1221
AGAATATCTCCGGTGGTCGTGCGGAAGGTGATGTCGTTGGCATCGCTGTCGGTTAGACTCTGCACATCGCTGGCAGTGAGCTGTGCACCCGTGCGTATGTCCATAGACCCATCAAAGGTATCCACGTCCTGTAAAATCAACGCGTCCACTTCGTCGAGTTCGATTTCACCGGCAGCCGTGGTGTGCGCAATCAGATCTTCGATCCAGGTTTCAAGGTAGCCGCCACCCTGTTGCTGAATCGCGCCGTGAATATTCAGCGTAACATTGCGCGCCTGCAGATCGGCTGTCGCATCCGCGCCGGATTCGAGCATGGACCCGCCGAAGGCATTGATGAACAAATCATTTCCGCGGCCCGCACCCGCACGAATCAAATTCACCAGCGTGTCGCCGGTGGCGGTGTCGATGATGATGTCGCCATCCTGCGTGGTCACGGAGGTCAACAGAAT
>JARHXX010000122.1 GCA_029269125.1 Kiritimatiellaeota bacterium B1221
AAAAAGAAACATACGCCAACGGCGTTACGTCATTCAGCCTGGGGTTGCGGAGGAACGACGCTACCCCAGGCCCTCCCCCAAAAACAGGACTACGCCAACGGCGTTGCGACCGCCCACAACCCAAACCCTTTTCCGCAACCTTCAGCAGAAACCAAAAGACCCGAGGGCACATTTGCCCCACACCCACTGCGATGTGCACCACCCTTACAGGGTAGGATACATTTTGGGTATACGTCCCGGGGGCGATGCCCCCGGCTACGCTGCACCCAGCCTTTCAGGCTGCAAAATTGCTGAGCCATTTAGGCCCCTTAAATCAAACCACCTCGCCCACAACCCATCCGTAACCCCAACGGGGTCGTTTCACCGTAGCCGGGGGCATCGCCCCCGGAAAGAACATCACCCCATATCCCCCATCCTGAAAGGATGGTGCACAAACCC
>JARHXX010000123.1 GCA_029269125.1 Kiritimatiellaeota bacterium B1221
GTTATCCGAAGAACATAAACCGCATATGAGGCCGCAGTGCCGGGTAAGGTGACACGTCACATCGAAGCCCAACTTCTGTTTAAAGGCACTGAGGTAAATGCGGCGGATGAGCTGTGAAAGTCATGACCCCTTACCCGGGGAGGTCTCATGCTCCGCCCGGAAGGGCAACGGAAGTCGTAAGGCGGAAGGATGGAGAATGAGGAGTCAGCAGAAGGCATAGTAAACACATCAAACGATACGGGGGATGGAAAACTGTCCGATTAAACTGTGAAACCCGGAGGACTCAGTTGTGTTGAAGGCCAGAACTTAAGTTGAGGAGAGAGCCCGCCATCGTACGACATTCATCCAAAGACAGAAGTCCCCGTGCTCGGGGAGCCGTAAAGGAGGCGACAGGTCCCGTACCTGTCAGAGCCGTTACGTGTGTCCAGATGGAA
>JARHXX010000124.1 GCA_029269125.1 Kiritimatiellaeota bacterium B1221
CTCAAGTAAAACTTCCCAGTTCCATCTTCAGATGGGTTCTCCCGAAGCGTTCACGCGAAGGGTACCGCAGAACCCGGGTTCTGCGGAACCCATCGGCATAAATGCCCACGGGGGAAACTTCGTAAACGAAGGACTGGGAAGTTATTCCCTCAGCCTCAAGTATAATTTCCCAGTTCCATCTTCAGATGGCTTCTCCCGAAGCGTTCACGCGAAAGGTACCGCAGAACCCGGGTTCCGCGCACCCCATCGGCATAAATGCCTACGGGGGAAACTTCGTGAACGAAGGACTCGGAAGTTCATTCTCAGCCTCAAATAAAACTTCCCAGTTCCATCTTCAGATGGGTTCTCCCGAAGCGTTCACGCGAAGGGTACCGCAGAACCCGGGTTCCGCGGAACCCATTGGCATAAATGCCTA
>JARHXX010000125.1 GCA_029269125.1 Kiritimatiellaeota bacterium B1221
GGAGGCTCTGGGCATTGAAGTGGACTTCTCCCTGCCTTCTGCACGGGTCATCCGGAGCCTGAAGCAGGTCATTGAATGGCGAGGTAAGCCATCCTTTATCCGTTGCGACAACGGCCCAGAGTATGCCAGCTCCGAGCTGATGTCCTGGGCAGCTGCCCAGGACATCAGACTCCTGTTTATCCAGCCGGGTAAGCCGACCCAGAACGCCTACATCGAGCGCTTCAACCGCACGGTCCGCCACGAGTGGCTGGACCTGCATCTCTTCGAGAGCATTGAGCGCGCACAAGAACTTGCCACGGAGTGGATGTGGAGCTACAACCATGAAAGACCCCATACCGCATTGGGAGGAATCACGCCTCAAATGAAACTCGAGGCAGCATAACAAACCCTCTAC
>JARHXX010000126.1 GCA_029269125.1 Kiritimatiellaeota bacterium B1221
GACGACCCCGTTGGGGTCCGGCAGAAGGTCGCGGTTAAAAATTAGAATGTGCATGCCTAAAAAAATAGTCTGAAAGACTAAAGCACCATAGCCGGGGGGCAACGCCCCCGGATGCAAACGAAAATATCGTCCACCCTGATGGGGTGGTGCACTCTGGCAGGTGGGACTGTGCCCCATCCTTTCAGGATTGGAATAAAGGATGCTCGATTTCCGAGGGCGCTGCCCTCGGCTAGGTTGTGACGACCCCGTTGGGGTCCGGCAGAAGGTCGCGGTTAAAATTTTGAATGTGCATGCCTAATTTATAGTCTGAAAGACTAAAGCACCATAGCCGGGGGGCAACGCCCCCGGATGCAAACGAAAATATCGTCCACCCTGAAGGGGTGGTG
>JARHXX010000127.1 GCA_029269125.1 Kiritimatiellaeota bacterium B1221
AGCCGGGGGCATCGCCCCCGGGAAGCGCGACCTAGATACATCCTACCCTGCAAGGGTGGTGCACATCGCAGTGGGGATGGGGGAAATGTGCCCTCAGGCTTTTTATATTTTACCGAAGGTTTGGGATGATGGGTTTGGGTTGTGGGCGGGCGCAACGCCGTTGGCGTAGTCCTGTTTTTGGGGGAGGACCTGGGGTAGCGTCGTTCCTCCGCAACCCCAGGCTGAATGACGTAACGCCGTTGGCGTATTTTTCTTTTTTGCCCTTGGCTGCTTGATGGAGGGGGGGGATTTCTTTCGATACCGATTGCGATACCGATACCGATACTGATTTGGGTATTATTCGTCGCTGGTTTCGTTGAGAAGCTAGACCTAAAGAGA
>JARHXX010000128.1 GCA_029269125.1 Kiritimatiellaeota bacterium B1221
AGCCGGGGGCATCGCCCCCGGGAAGCGCGACCTAGATACATCCTACCCTGCAAGGGTGGTGCACATCGCAGTGGGGATGGGGGAAATGTGCCCTCGGGTATTTTGGTTTCTGCTGAAGGTTGCGGAAAAGGGTTTGGGTTGCGGGCGGGCGTAACGCCGTTGGCGTAGTCCTGTTTTTGGGGGAGGGCCTGGGGTAGCGTCGTTCCTCCGCAACCCCAGGCTGAATGACGTAACGCCTTTGGCGTATGTTTCTTTTTGCCCTTGGCTGCTTGATGGAGGGAGGGGATTTCTTTCGATACCGATTGCGATACCGATACCGATACTGATTTGGGTATTATTCGTCGCTGGTTTCGTTGAGAAGCTAGACCTAAAGAGA
>JARHXX010000129.1 GCA_029269125.1 Kiritimatiellaeota bacterium B1221
CGTAGTCCACGATCTCCGAGCGTGGAAATCTTAACCTAGGCTCCTGTTTCATTTCACAGCCGTAGTCCACGATCTCCGAGCGTGGAAATCTTAACTTGAGCTCCTGTTTCATTTCACAGCCGTAGTCCACGATCTCCGAGCGTGGAAATCTTAACTTAGGCTCCCGTTTCATTTCACAGCCGTAATCCACGATCTCCGAGCGTGGAAATCTTAACTTAGGCTCCCGTTTCATTTCACAGCCGTAGTCCACGATCTCCGAGCGTGGAAATCTTAACTTGAGCTCCTGTTTCATTTCACAGCCGTAATCCACGATCTCCGAGCGTGGAAATCTTAAATTGAGCTCCTATTTCATTTCACAGCCGTAGTCCACGATC
>JARHXX010000012.1 GCA_029269125.1 Kiritimatiellaeota bacterium B1221
TCCATGGTGGTTTCGTTTTGTTGTGATGAACCGCCATCCCTGTCGGGTTGGCGTCGAAACCACCACTTTTTTTAACAATTATTGGGACACTTCCTCCTATTCCCGGAATCAGGGGAAAGCCGTCTTCCTGTTACAGGAAGGCGGTTTTTTTACATCCCAACTTCCGTGTTTCTGGTAATCTTCTTAAAGTATATGATTTTCTACAATCACCTAAATGAAGTTATTATAAAAATATTTGAGGGTTTGTGATATAGTCTTCGTTAACACCTTTATGAAAAATGAATCAATCGATGTAAAAATTGACGCCGTAAGGGCGCGTACCATCCCTTCCTGTCCATCGGACTTGGAATCCCGGGTGTTGAGACGAATCCGTCTATCGACAAAGGAACAGTCTTCTGATGTTGCTTTGTTTCCCCGGTTGGCCCCGATATGCTTTGCAGCAGTCATCGCAGTGGTGGTTAGTGCCGGCACTTCGCTTCGTTTTGCAACCCAGTCCCGTAAGAGTATTCACGATCGCCAGCAGGCCAGAACCGCGCTTAATTTTGATGTGTTTCACAATGATGCTTTCAAAGCGGGCCACAGGAGTTCCCGATGAATGCCACCAGAAATCCAAAAGCGGCAAACTGGTTCGGGTTAGGAGCAATTCTGATTGTCCTCTGTGCTGCCACATCATGGCTGACCGTTCGGTTGATTCAACCTTCTGAATGGCGCCCCGTCGAGAATGCATCCAGTCATGAATGGTTGCATGAAGAGCTGTCACTAACTGAAGAAGAAGCCCAAAAGATCGAAGAACTTGAAGGCCCGTATCAGCAAGAAAGATCAGCCCTTCTGGATGTGTTTGATGAACGGATCCAGGAACTGAGTGAGATCCTTCGCGCCAATGACGGTGTCACGCCAGAAGTGGATCATGCGATTCACCGCTTACATGAAGTGCATGGAGATCTCCAACAGCTCGCGATTGCCCATTACTTCCAAATGCTGGAAGTCCTCCCGCCGGAAAAACAGGACCGGCTCCGCTCACTAGCGGTTGAGGCACTCAGTGAACCGGAGTAAGTAATCCGTGGAAGATCCGGATCTACAATCCCTGCAATTGATTCAACAGGGAGATGAACAGGGATTGGTGGACCTCATGAACCGCCACCGTGATGCCATCTTTCGTTTCACCTATCGTTTTGTGTATAACGAAGCGGATGCGGCAGAACTCACGGAAGCCACTTTCTTGAAAGTGTATCAAAATGCCGCCCGCTTTCGCCCCCGGGCAAAAGTACGCACCTGGATTTATACCATCGCAGGGAATCTCTGTCGGGATTTTTTACGCAAACAGCGTAAACGACGCGGGGATCTTTCGCTGCAGATGCCTTTGAATCCGGAATCCTCATTTTCATTGCAGGATCAGATTGCTGATCATACTGCGGTACCGGATGAGGATGCACATTCCCGGGAAAGCCTACAACAGATCGAAGCAGTGATTGATCAGCTTCCCCACAAACTTAAACTCCCTTTTGTATACTGCATCCTGGAAGGGCATAGTTACGATGAGTGTGCAGAGATCATCCGCAGTACCCGGAAAACCGTGGAAACCCGTATCTACCGGGCAAGGAAAATCCTGCAACAGGAATTAGAAAATAGAGATTTAAAGAGTTAGAGTTGCACCCACAACATGAGCGCAGCCATCACGGCCATGCCGAGATCTTCGACCAGGGCCACCGTCGAAAGCGGTACATCCAGTACGGTTCCCATACACGCGCAGTTTATTTTCAACTTGTTACGCAGCGCATTGAACACACCACAGGCTCCGAACAGCATCAGCATGATCGTAGCCGCATAGACTTCCCGAAGTGAAAAGCGGGCAAGGTAGGCGAGGCCCAGACTCAGTTCCAGAAAGGGGTAAACGAATGCGTAGGGGCGAAAGCGTTTGGCCAGTAGGTCGTACATCTGAAACCCGTCCGCAAACCCGGAAAGGTTAAAGAACTTGAACATGGAAAACATGACCAGAAACAGTCCCATAAATCTGTGCATCCAGTTTGCGGGATGGAATGGTGAAACACCTGTCAACGCCAGCGCCGAAAGCGCACTAAGGCTGACCAGTACCATCAAGGGAATATAATTCCGCCAGGTTCGCGGTTCTTCTTTTTGTGTATCATCCGTCATGATTCTCTCCTCCGATGTGATAGTTGGGGTCCTCATGGGCCTCGCCATGTAAATGCAAAAAGAACTTCTCACCGGCAAACACCAACAACAGTCCGCCGAGGGATATCCAGAGCACCAGTGGATCGGACTGTATTTTCACCCAAATGAAGGCTGCCAGCACCACCAGATCCAAGAGCAGAGCCGTTATCAGAATTCCGGCATGCGCTCCCACGTCTTTGCGCAGATGTCTGAACACGCCCCAGTGAATGCACATATCCATGACGATATAAAAGATGGCCCCCATGGAGGCGATACGGCTGAGATCAAACAGCAGCGTCAGCACCATGGCAAAAACGATGGTGTAGATCAGGGTATGTTTCTGAACGTTTCCGGGCAGACCGAAATGCCGATGCGGCACCATTTCCATTTTAGTAAGCATGGCCAACATGCGCGACACCGCAAACACACTGGCGATGATCCCCGATACGGTGGCAACAATGGCGAAGCCGACCGTGATCCACATCCCCCAGTCCCCATATGCCGGACGGGCTGCTTCGGCCAGGGAGTAGTCTTTAGCTTGTACAATCTCGGTGATGGACAGATTGGCTCCCGTAGCCAGTGCCACGAATACATAGAGCACGGTACACAGGCCCAGAGAAATCCAGATCGCACGTCCCACATTTTTTTCGGGTTGTTCCAGTTCCCCACCGGAATTGGTAATAGTGGTAAATCCTTTATAAGCCAAAATACCCAGGGCGATGGCCCCGAGGAACGACATAGCTCCGGTTTGTTGCGGTGCAGCGGATACCGCTTCAAAATTCCACCCGGAAGCGATCAGTCCCCCTCCCGCCAGCACAACCAGACCGGCAATTTTCAGAAACGACATGAAGAAGGAGAAGGTCTGAATCTTTTCATTTCCGATCAGATTGATGAAAAAAGCAAAAAACAGCAACCCGACTCCCAACACCGGGATAATCCAATCCGGCCCGCCGCCTCCAAACAACTGCATTGTGTAGGTGCCAAAAGTCCGGGCCACTAGGCTTTCATTGATGATCATGGAAATATACATGAGCACCGCACAGGCCCCGGTCATCACCGAGCGGCCATAGGCCTTTTTGAGAAACATGGCGATTCCCCCGGCAGAGGGATATTTACTCGCCATTTTTACATATGAGTAAGCGCTGAACCCAGCAACGATTGCGGAACAGAGAAAAGCCAGTGGAAACCAGGTGCCCGCAAGTTCGGCGATTTGACCGGTCAAGGCAAAGATCCCCGCCCCGATCATCACTCCGGTGCCCATCGACACCGCCCCCCATAGCTTCAGGCTTTCTTTTTTATCAGTAGATTCACTCATATGAACCTGTAACGAAAAGATGATCTGAAACCCTCAGGATTTTTTGATTTTTTAACCACAGAAGGCACAAAAATCACAAAACGAAGCGCTATAGTGTAGTTGGATTTTGTGTCTTTTGTGATTTCTGTGGTTAATCATCGAGAGTTGTATGCTTCCGATGGTTCATGTGGTCCTCACAGTCCATGCCTTGCATTTCGAATTCCAGGGTGCTGTGTTCAATCCTGAACTGATCGTGTAAAAGTTCCTTCAGAGTCACTTTCAATTCCTCTAGGCCGGACATGGAGGTGTTCGCATCAACCACAATATGCGCTTCCAGCGAACAATGCTCCTCGTCAAGTTGCCAGATATGCAGGTGATGGATTTCGATTACGGATTCTATAGCAGTCACCGCTTCTTTCAGCTCAGATGGGTCTAAAAAATCCGGTGCGCCTTCCATAAGAATGCGGGAAGTCTTTTTAAGGAGCCCGACTGACATCCATAAAATATATCCGGCAATTCCGAGGGTGAGTACCGGGTCCACCCAGCTCCAGTCCAGCCAGGTGATGGCGGCACCGCCCGCAAGGACGGCCAAAGAAGCGGCGGCATCGGTGAGGTTATGCAGAAACGCGGCTTTCACATTCAGACTGCCCTTGGACATGGACCAAAGCAGCCAGGCGGTGGCGATATCCACCACTAGGGCTACCCCGGCAGCAATCATCATCCACTCCCCCAGCAGGGGCTCGGGATTGATCATTCGTTTTACGGCTTCGTATACCAGATATAACCCTACTACGATCAGGGCGGTGAGTTGGATCATCGCCCCGATGAGTTCTGCCCGCCGATAACCGAAAGTATAAGTCTCATCCGCGCCTTTTCGTGAAATTTTCCGGGCAATGTAGGCAATGCCCAGGGCTGCGGCATCATTGGTGTTATGCAGAGCGTCTGCCATGAGGGCTACGCTTCCCGAAACCACTCCGGCCCCGAATTCGAACACGGAAAGACCGAGATTGACAATTACGGTCCATAGCAGCACGCCGTCGCTGACGTTCCCGGTGCCGTGAGAGTGATTGTGATCATGCGCCATGGTCCACTTCCTCCTGGATTCGGACCGCGCGGTCCACGTCGCTCACAAAGATCCGGCCATCTTGTGGAAAGAAGTCCGGAGTCCCGACATTGGGGAGCAATAGGGCGCATATTATGAAATGAAGCGAAAGCACGCATGAAACATATACCCAGGTTGGTTGTTCCTCAAGGAACTTTCTGAAATTTCAGCCTTCTCATGCGCCAGCCTACATGGGGCAGTTGTTCATCCAGCTCTCCATGGATTGGGTCCGCTCTGTATCTTTTTCTAAATCGTTCTTTTGTGATTTCGTGGATGTGCTCCAGCAATAGGGGCAGGGTGGCGACGTCATGTTCTCTTTTGTGAACATCTCCTCCATCCAATGCATGCGCCTCCCAGACAACTCGCTGATAGGTTCAAGATCCGCCTGCTCTTTTGGGTCGGCGGTACGTTTAACAGCGTCGAGAACATTTTGTTGGTGGGCAGTCAGGTAGCCCACGCGGCTGAGCAAATAGGACCGCTCCTCCGGAGAAAGTGCCAGTGCCTGATTCAAGGCCTGCTTCGACTCCTCCAGCATCTGACGCAGCAACCCGTCATTGATGCCTCCCCCCTGCTGATACGTTTTGAGCGCTTCCGCCAAACGCCTTTCAGAAAACGTGATTCTCAACTCCGCTTCATCCTTGTCGTTTACCGAGAAGATCAGGTGCATTTTTTCCGCAAAACGTTTCACGGGGTACATGAAGTTCCCTGGCACGGCATCCGACGATGCGGCGACCGTGCTCCACCCGAGAAAAAAGAAAACCGTGATGCCGGCAGCGAAGCGGAGGAGTGCGGGGCGAGAGAAAAAAGGATTTTTGGCCTGTCTGCGTTCTTGCACGCGGGCGGGCTGAGTTATCTGCTGTGACATGGCCCGCATCAAGCCTTCGACGGATGGTGTTGGATCAGGCAATGCCTGCAAACCCTGTGAGATACCAAGGAGACTTCGTAGTTCATCTTCGGCTTCGGGGTGCTTTTTCAGCACTTCATCCATGCGGCTCCCGGCCCTAAGTTGATCAATACATTCATCCAGGATGGTTTCCATATTCTTCATGTTTCGACTCCTTCCGGTGCCAGCACGTCCCGCATAGCCTTGAGTGCCCGGAATTGCATAGCGCGGATGGCATTCAAATTCTGGCCGGTGATCTCGCTGATCTCATGATTATCCAGGCCTTGGATAAATTTCAAGCTCAGGAATTCACGGTGCTCATCACTGACTTGTTCCAGTGCTGTTTGTATGTCCATGTGATGACTAACAGCAGTATCCGGAGATTTTTCATTTATCAGGTTATTCGACATTTCCTCGCTCAATTCCGTTTCCGGTCTCACGCTACGATATCGCACGTGGTCAATGATCACGTTACGCGCCATCCGATACAGCCACGGTTCGAAACGCCCAGACTGATTCTCTATTGAACGCATGATTTTCACAATGACTTCACCCGTCAGGTCCTCCGCCAGATTCGATCCTACGCGGTAGCGCATAAATCGAAGAATTTTGGGATAATAATGTGCACAAAGTTTCGAGAGTGCCTGTGAATCCATTCTGCGTGCACTTTTCAACCATTTGTCCAAAGTTTCTTGATTCGCGTCTGACATTTCCATAGATTTAATCTATCCGTCCAAACAAGCTGGACAAGCACAAATGCTCATCCAGCTTGCCCCGGATATACGGCCTTACCAGCAGCATGTGCTCCCTTGGCTTCGATTTCGGCTCCTACTGCCGCAGCTATCCCGGTTGCAACGTCCGTGATGACCCGGAACCCATCGGTACCAATGCCCGCAGCTTCCATGATCATGAGTATCGTATGAGCAGATGGTTCCTTTATCCACCTGGGCCTGTTCTGTGGGGGTTGCACTATCAGCGGCCCAAGAAGTTGCCATAAGCCCCAATACGACTACAGCGATTATTCCGATGGTTTTTTTCGTTTTCATTTTTTGACTCCTGTTCATTTTGTTTTCGGTTTTCAGTTTTTGGGAGTTCAATCCCGCCTTCACAAAGTAAAGACGGACAAGAGAGTCAAAACGTTACGCAGAAAGTTTTTTAGGGGTGGATTGCAACAGACGCAGCGCATTGGCAATCACAATGAGCGAAGCGCCCATGTCGGCGGCAATGGCCATCCAGAGGGTGGCAATATTGGCCAATGCCAATCCCATGAACACCAGCTTCAGCCCCAAAGCAAAGGTGATATTCTGGCGGATGATGCGCAGGGTTCGCTGGGCGTGCCGCACGAGCCAGGGAATGCGGGTGAGGTCATCGGACATGAGGGCAATGTCCGCCGTCTCGATGGCGGCATCGGTTCCGGCGGCACCCATGGCAATCCCTAGGCTGGCGGCAGCCAGCGCGGGGGCATCGTTGATGCCGTCGCCCACCATGGCGACGTGCTTGTATCGGCGAACAAGTTCCTCAACGATTTTCAACTTATCTTCTGGCAGGAGCTCGGCATGGACTTCATCAAGGCCCACCGTTTTGGCAATGGCATCGGCCGTGCCCTGGTTGTCGCCGGTCAGCATTACTACATGCTGAATACCAGTTTTCTTGAGTTCATCTATTACCGCTGCCGCATGTCCACGGATCGTATCGGCAATACTGATGAGGCCGCATACATGTTCTTCGTTTCCAATGATGACCATGGAGTGCCCGGCATCCTCCATGGCTTCTATCTGCCGATGCAGCTCTGAAGTCTCCATTTTCTTTTCGTGCAGGAGGCGATGGCTGCCCAGCCAGAACGGGCGTCCATGGATCGTGGCTGAAGCCCCTTTGCCCTTAATCGCCTGGAATTCTTCGGCCTGGGGAACATCGATTCGCTCCTTTTCCGCCAACCGCAATATGGCCCGCGCCAACGGGTGGTCGCTGTGCGCCTCCATGGCGGCGGCGCGTTCCAGCAACTCAGTTCTCGTATGGTTATTAAGGGGAATAACTTCCTGCACTTCGGGCTTGCCGTGGGTGATGGTTCCGGTCTTGTCCATCGCAATGGCATTGAGGTGGGCGGCGGCTTCCAGATAGGCTCCGCCTTTGATCAAAACGCCCGCACGGGCTGACGAAGCCAACGCAGCCACGATGCTGACAGGAGTGGAAATCACCAGAGCGCACGGACAGGCAATTACCAGGATGACCAGCGCCTGGTAGAACCAATCGCCCCATGCCCCCCCAAACAATACAGGAGGGATGACGGCGATCAGTACCGCGAGAAGAATCATGGTCGGTGTGTAGTAGCGGGCAAATTTTTCCACCCACTGCTCAGAGGGTGCGCGCCGGGACTGGGCATCCTCCACCATGTGGATGATGCGCGAAAGGGTTGTATCAGCGGCAAGTTTCGAGGAGCGGAATTCAACGGCACCGTCTTCGTTGATCGTACCGGCGAAGACCTCATCGCCCGGCTCTTTGGAAACAGGCATGGATTCGCCGGTAATGGGAGCCTGGTTGACCGAAGTGCTGCCTTTACTAACTACTCCATCCAGGGGAAACTTTTCGCCTGGTCGCACGAGCACGGTTGCGCCGACGGGCACCTCGCTCACCGGCTTTTCCATGATGTCCCCGTCGGATGGACAGATGTAACGCGCCGTCACAGGCGAAAGGTCCATCAAGGATTGAATGGCACATCGAGCACGACCGACGCTCCATGATTCGAGCAGCAGGGAGAAGGAAAACAGGAAGGCCACTGCGGCGGCCTCGAACCACTCCTCGATCAACAATGCGCCGAGTACGGCAATGATCATCAGGAGATTCATATCCGCGCGCAGGCGGCGTGCGGAACTGATTGCCTTGGGCGCGACATACCAACTCCCGGTAACGACCGCACCTAGGTAAGCAACGATGCTGATCAACGGGAAGCCATGGGCATCACCCCCTTCCCCTCCGGCCAAGGCATCCAACAGACTCCCGTGAAGCACTACATGGGAAACAAACCCGGCGGCAACAAGCACTCCACTTAGGATACACATGATTTTGCGACCCTGCCTCTGCCAGAAGCTTGCTTTTTCTTCGGTGCCGACATTCATTGGCTGAACCTTTAAGCCGGCCTTTGCGACGGCTGCACGAATCTGCGCTTCGCCCACGGTCTCCTTGGAAAAGGAAACGGTCATGGTTCCGTTGAGCAGATTAAAGTCGAGTTGATCGACCCCGTCCAGCTTGCCCACGGTTGCTTTTAGAGCACCCACTTCCTCGGCGCAGTCCAGCCCGATAATACGGTAAGTTTCATTGCTGTCGTTCTTCATCTCAGCCCCTCGTTTATTTCGTTCATATCATTTTTTAATTTGAACACTTTCCCCTCATGATTCCTGTTGGCAAACCCCGTGGTTGACGTTCCCAGTGCCGTGAGAGTGGTCGTGATCATGTGCCATTGTTTGTATCCTCCAGTCTGGCTTTGAAATAGTGAAGCTCTGTCAAGTTGTGGTCGGCTATCGCTTTTTCTTCGCGCAAAAAGACCCGGGCGAACCACTCCAAGGGGCGATTGGGCAATATGCCCCACACAGAGTGTTGTAGGGTCACGCCGGAATCGTCTTCGATGATTTCGAACGTCCCCCCTTCGACCACCTTGATGGGGAGGCCAAGCAGGCGGTAGGTAGCGGTCGTGTACCAGGAAAAAGAACTTCCAGGATTGGTGTCCTTCACAGTGGCGACGAATTCCCCTGTCAGTAGTCCGACCTTTTCCCGTTGCCAAAAGCGAAGTCCGTTGCGAATGGGTTGCTTGGGTTCGTCCAGCACCTTCGTTCCCCTGTGGTCGGGGTTCGAAGGTTCCCAGACACCTTCGAAATCTGATATCAATTCCCAAGCCGCCTCCCGTGTACAATCGACGGAAACATGGTTGGTCACTTCAATCACCGGATTTTTCCTGTATACGCATACTGCGGGTGACATCACTGACAAAGATCCGCCCATCTCCACGCAAGCCAGTGTGGGCTGCTTGGAGAATGGCTTGAATAACCGAATCAACAAGTAGGTCTTCACATACGACCTCAACTTTGTAATGCTTCGAGTTTCCTTTGATATCATAGTCAGGCGAAAAACCTGAACTGTTCTCTTTCCCTCGCCCGAATCCGAGGACTTGAGAGAAACTAGCACCCTCCAGACCGTCAATTTGGTGTAGCGCGGTCATCACAGAATCGAGTTTAATAGTTTTGATATAGGCTTTTATTTCTTTCATGTTTATCTCCTTTAACTTTCAGTGTTGGGGTTGATGGCAAACCATTTATACAGCGCGGGCACTACCAATAGGGTTAGCAGCGTGGAACTGACCAAACCACCTGTCACCACCAAGGCCAAGGGACGCTGGACTTCACTCCCGGTTCCGTTTGCAAGCAAGAGAGGCAACAGTCCGAGTCCTGTAGTAATGGCAGTCATTAACACAGGGCGCAAACGACGGCAGGCCGCTTCAATTGAAGCCGCTCCCACTTCCATTCCTTCACGTAATAATTGGTTCGTATAGGTAATCAGCACCAATCCATTCCCCAAAGCGATACCAAACAAGGCAATGAAGCCCACGGTGGCAGGCACGGAAAGATTTTCCCCGGCGAGAAGTAGTGCTGCAATACCGCCCACCAACGCCAAAGGAATATTCAGCAAAATGAGCAGACTGTTTTTCAGGGAGTCCAATGCGGCATAGATCATGAGCAGAATAAGCAACAAGGTTATGGGAATCACCACTGCAAAACGCTTATTTGCCTCTTGCTGTAGTTTATAGGATCCACCCCAGGTCGTGAGATATCCTGCAGGCAAATCCACTTCATCCTGAATGACGGTTTCTGCATCCGCAACAAAGCTGCCAATGTCACGGCCTGATACATTACACTGAATCGCAATAAACCGTTGCCCGCGTTCACGGGTGATTTGCCGGGGTCCCACCAATTCTTCCACAGTGGCCACTTCATCCAGGGGTACCAATGCGCCATCCGGACTTCGGATAATCGTTTCCCGAATTTGCTCCAGATTAGAGCGGTATTCCTCTGGGTATCGTACAACGATCTCATATCGACGAATTCCCTCAAACACCTGACCGGCATCTGCTCCGCCAATCCCGGATTGGATTACCCGTTGGATGTCCCCCACATTCAGATTGTATCTGGCTGCGGCGGCACGGTCGATACGGATAATCAACTGTGGAGATCCAGTCACCTGGTCCACCTGCACATCACGTGCGCCCTCTACTTCACCCAATGCCGCTGCAATTTCATTCGCTTTGGTCAACAATACATCCAGATCTTCTCCGAATAGTTTGACGGCTAACTCCGCCTGTACACCTTCCAGAAGCTCATCCACGGACATCTCAATGGGCTGAGTATAGTTGACGACCACACCCGGGGGTTCACCAATCGCATCACGGATTTCCTCTACCATCGCTTCCTGGTCAAAAGGGAATCTCCATTCCTCAGGCGGAGTCATAATAAGATACAACTCTGCAGCATTAATCGGGTCCGCATGCGCTCCGACTTCTCCCCGTCCAATACGGGTAACAATTTTTGTAACTTCCGGTACTTCCAGTATCCGGCGTTCAATAACCTGCGTCATTTCTTTGGAGGTATCAATGGAGATGGAGGGTGCCATTTTAAGCTTCACCACCACGGTTCCTTCATTGAGAGAAGGTGTGAACTCGGTGCCAAGTTTTGGGAATAACCATACCCCCAAACCCAGCATCCCGAGGGCACCAACCACCGCGATCCACCGCTGTTTCACTAAAACAGTCACCAGAGGCCGGTAAGGAATCTGCAGGGCACGGACAATCAGACTTTCCTTGGGTGTCCCTTTGTCGCCCTCAGTCTTAGAGGGTTTGGGTGCACGCATAAAAAAGTAGGCCAGAATCGGGCCAACAACTAATGCGTAAATAAACGCACCACTCATCGCCAATGCGATTGCATAGGCAAGTGGGCGGAATGTTTTCCCCTCCACACCTGTGAGAGTGAATAACGGTAAAAATACCAGAATGATAATTGCAACCGCAAAGCCAACCGGGCGGGCTACTTCTCCACTGGCTTTGGCCACAATTGACATTTTGGATTCACCAGGTGACGCAGACCGGAAATGCTGGTCCACGTTTTCCACCACCACAATCGCGCCGTCTACAAGCATACCGATGGCAATCGCAAGACCTCCAAGGGACATCAGGTTCGCCGAAATGCCAAACTGCTGCATGCCCAAGGTGGCAAACAGAACAGAAAAAGGAAGCGCCATCGCGACAACCAAAGTGGGACGCCATCCTCCCATAAACACCATCAGCACAACCGCCACTAAAATAATTCCCTGAGTTAATGCAGAAGTCACGGTTTTCACCGCAGAGCTGACCAGGGTTTTTTGTTCGTAATATGGAACAATATTTACACCTTCGGGGAGGCTCTGGTTGATCTGTTCAATTTTCTCCTCCACTGACTGAATCACTGTGGAGGCATTCGAACCGAAGAGTTTAATCACCTGCCCGGATACAACTTCCGTGACACCATTTTTAGTTTGAAGTCCCCGGCGGATGGCTTTGCCTTCTTTCACTTCTGCGATGTCACCAACTGTGATGGGAATTCCGTCATCACTACCCATCAAAATAGAGCGTAAATCAGAAAGCGAAGTAGCCAGTCCCACGGAACGTACTACATACTCCTCATTATTGTTTTCAATAAATTGGGCACCGACATTCAGGTTATTATCTTCAATCCGTTCAACCACATCCTGAACCGTAAACCCATAGCCTTCCATTGCCAATGGGTCCACTTCCACATGGAACTGCTTTTCAAATCCTCCAATCCCGAGAACTTCTGTTACTCCCGGGACATTCTGAAGGTTAAACTTGATAATCCAGTCCTGAATAGACCTTAATTCGGTCAGGCTGTATTGGCCGGTAGTATCCTCAAGATAGTAGAATAGTACCAGCCCCATGCCTGTGGAAATGGGTCCCATTTCCGGTTCTCCAAAGCCGTCGGGTATCGACTCACGTGCCTCTGTCAACCGTTCACCGACAAGTTGGCGACAGAAGTAGATATCCATCCCATCTTCGAAATAGACATTAACAACTGACAGTCCGAAGTTCGATACCGAGCGGACATTTTCCACACCGGGAAGGCCATTCATGGAGGATTCCACCGGGAAGGTCACATATTTCTCAATTTCTTCCGGGGCCAAACCATCTGTAACCGTGAACACCTGTACCAGATTAGGGGATACATCCGGGAAAGCATCCACCGGAAGTTGTTTGTATCCCCAAATACCTGCTGCCATCACCATCACAGCAAGGACCAGCACCAACAGCCGCGAATGCAGCGCAAATTCAATTAAACGTTTCATAAAATATATTTCCTTTTAGATTCAGTGACCGTGACCGTCGCCAAATTCCTCTTTCTGGGAATCAGCTTTGAGGTAAAATCCACCCTGAGCCACATACCGCTCGCCAGCGGATAGCCCTTTGCGGATCGAAAGATGTTTGCTGTCTCCCTTACCGAGAGTTACCGCCTTCTTTTCAAATCCGTCGCCATCCTCAGATGCGACAAATATGACTTTTTCATCTCCGAAGGAGATAACCGCACTCCGCGGCACCACAACGGGAACCTGATGTGCATCCAAAAGCACATTTCCGGTCACGAATAAACCGGGACGGTACGTCCCTTTTGGATTGGGAACTTCAACCCGGACCAACCCTGTCTGTGTTGTTTCGTCGATCATGGGCCCCACATAGGAAACGTTACCTTCCGTGACAGGATAGGTGTGCCCTGCGGATATACGGACATTTTGACCTTTATGTATTTTCGGCAGATCTCTCTGATACACACGTAAATCCACCCAAATCACAGACGTATCCGAAATAGTATAAGCGACCTCACCCGTTTCGAGACTTTCACCAGGTGTAATATGAAAGGAAACAATGGTCCCGTCCAGAGGTGCGACAAGTTGGAAAGGGCGCAAAGTTTCATTGCTCTCCAGATCGGCAAGAATCTCTCCCTTTTTCACCGTTTCCCCCAGACGTTTTTTAATAGAGGTCACGACGCCGGAAAAGCGGGGACTGACATGCCCCATCCGGTTTTCATCCATTTTCACTTCCCCCTGCAGACGGAGCTCTTCGTGAATTGTTCCGGCCTCAGCCGTCTGCACGATGATATTAAAGTCTTTCATATCCGCAGCAGACAATTCTATTTCCCCGCCGTGACCTTCTTCTTCCTCGCCATGCTCATCATGGTCCTCCCTTTCTTCTTGGTCAGTGTGAGCTTCATGTTCGTCATGCCCCGGTGCTTCCGACTCGTTGTGGTCATTATGGGATTCTGTGGCCTGCGCCTCTTCTGAATGGGTGCCGTGGTCGTGATCTTCCTCCCCGGCATAAAGGGGATAGGCAACAGCCAGACTGAAGCCGAACAGCGCGCGAAGGGGTAATTTTTTCAAGATATTGTATTTTAAGTTCATAGGATATTTCTCCCAAAGGATGTTTTTCAAAGGTTAGATAAGGGGGTTGCGGTAAGGCGTTCGAGGGCAGCGCGGGTCTGGATGACCCGTTCCAGCGCTTCCAATTCAGCTTCCTGAATGTCGTAAAGCGCCTGTCGGCCTTCCAAAACATTCAACAGAGGGTAACGGCCCTCGCGATAGCCCTCGAGGGTTTGGGTAAGTGCATTTTCCGCAGCCGGTAAAAGCGTTTCACGGAGTTCCACGGCGTCGCTGAATGCCGACGACAAATCCCGCCAGGAAGATCGGGCTTCCAACAGGAGTTCCCGGCTTAACGTATCGCGTTCAGCTTCCAGAGCGGTGATCCGGGCCCGGGCCGCACGGATGTTTCCCTGATTGCGATCAAACAACGGCAGCGGAAGACCGACTCCCACCAGAAAAGCCATATCACCATCGTCTTCGCGGGTGTATTTGATCCCACCAAAAACCTCCACATTGGAGGTGGCATTTGCTTCTTCCAGCTCAAGCTCCGCTTCGCTGGTATTGCGCCCCGCTTCAAGTTGACGCAGGTCGGGATGGTTCCCGATGTGGGTCTCCAGTTTTTCCAGAGATGGGGGTTCCGTCAGGGCCACCTGCTCTGTGATTTGGATAAAGGGTGCTTCCGAAGCGCCCCAAAGGTTAGCCAGAGCTTCTCTGGCCGCAAGCTCCTCCCGATCAGCCTGGCGAAGTGCGAAGTTCCGTTCCCTAACCGCCAGTTCAGCCCGTGCAGTCTCGACGGCTGATACCCGTGCGGCTTCCAGCAAGCGTCGGGTTTCGTCCAAATTTTGGGTTGCCAGTTCCAACTCCTGCTTTCGCAGGTCCAGTCGGCGTTGGGCCACGACCACTCTATCGAAAGCGACACGGGTTTCGGACGCAATCTGCAACTGAAGAGCTTCAAGGCCGATCCTGAGCGTTTCTCGACCACTCTCGGCCACGGCAGTGCGTAAACGGCGTTTCCCGGCAGTTTCCAGTTCCTGTGCGTAGGTGATTGTGGTTTCTGCTGCGTCCATTCCCTCGAAAGGTCCGGTACCGAGAATATTCTCGACCTCGGCTTCCAGGGTGGGATTCGGGGAAACCGCAGCCTGGTCGGCCAACCCAGCGGCCTCCTCCAGCTGTGCCTCCATGAGAGCAAGTCGGGGATCAACCTTCAGTACCCGGGTCAGGGCTGCATCAAAGGTTAGGGAGGAATCCCCTAGCTCTTCAGCCTCCTGACCGAAGAGTAAGGCTAAAGAGGCAATGGTTAAAATGAAGAATTGTCGTCTGTAAGTAGAAAAATAGTGCATAAAAAATCCTGATAAAAGTGAATGAAATCCATCTGAATTCAGATGGAGGTTGCGGGTCCGCCATAAAGGAAGGATACCGCAGGTCTTTTATCAGGATTTCAAATACGCAGTTGCGTCAACTGCACAGTATGCACACTGACCGCAGTCAATGCAGGGGGAGCCTGAGCCTGTAAGTCAGGGGCAAGTTCCCGGAGGGTGAGACCAAAATCGAAATTTGTCTCATGTATTAGCAAGGGTGAAATGAGATAGTCAAAGTCGGCATGCTCAGTTTTGACCAAAACGGTGTGAGCGGCATCAAGCTCAACATCCAGGCAATTTTCCGTTGTCGCTAGATTCTGTAGGGATGGCTCTGATGCGACACGGGCTGTTTTACATTCCTCTTTATTTATCTGCCCCACTTCCGCATGCACCTGCAGAGACTGATGAATACAAATCAACAATCCACCCACGGCGCCAAACAGGGCGTTCCATGAGAAGAGGGTTAAAAATAGAATGTTGATTCTTTTCTGATTCACAGCAGTTACTCTATAGACCCGATTTCATTTTCTGTCAAGAGACCCCTAGATTTTCAATCTATCGAATCAATGATGATGACCAGAGTGACTGTCATCTTTAACTTCATTTTCTCCCATCAACTGACTTTTCACAGATCCGCAGCGCAGCATTTTGGAACCGTAGTAAGGATTGGAGATGGTTTTGTCGGACTGGATCCAGTCTCCACCTTTTCCTGAAAATGCCATGGGGCAATGGGCTGTGTACAAGGGTTGCTTGTCACTCACTCCCACATGTTTCACCATGGAGGTTAAATCTGTGGAAAGAGGAAAGAAAGCTTCCCTCGCGGATTTCAGGTCTTCGGCAGTAGCAATCTTCTCAGCCAGTTCACGCAACGCTGCGGCTTGGGCCTGGGCATCCTCGGCTTCAGGAGCTTTCTTTGTGGCTTCCACAAAGGTCTTTGCTCCGGCTTGTGCCGCTTGCAGGTCATCGGATGCCAGAGCTGTCTGTATCGTCAGATACGGCGTAACCAGGGTATCTACAAAGGCGGGGGTAAAGGCATCACTATGGGCGAAAAGGTTGGTACCGGATGCCAGTACAGCGATTAGACTGAAGGTTTTAAGTATTTTGTTCATGAGTTCTCCTGTTAAGGTTTAGGTTTTGATTTAAATCGTGCCGACAGTTCTGCCGCTCCGCAATAGAGAGAGGGCACGACAAAGGCAGTGGTGACTGCGAGGACCATGCCGCCAAAGGATGGGATGGCCATAGGCACCATGATATCCGAGCCGCGCCCAGTAGAGGTAAGCACCGGCAGCAAAGCAAGGATGGTGGTGGCACTGGTCATCATGGCTGGACGAATACGACGGGAACCTGCATGCACAGTTGCGCGCCGGATATCCTCAATCGTTTTCGGTGTTTCCGCTTTAAAAGTCTGCTGCAAGTAGGTGCAAAAGATCACCCCGTCATCCGTGGCAATTCCGAACAGGGCGAGGAAACCCACCCACACCGCCACACTGAGGTTGATGGTACCGATCTGAAAGAGGTCACGTAGATTGTGATCAAAGATACTGAAGTTTAAGAACCAATCCTGCCCATAAAACCAGAGCATGATAAAACCACCGGACCAGGCAAAGAGGATGCCGGTGAAGACCATGAGGGTTTCCGGGATGCGTTTGAATTGGAAGTACAGGATCAGCCAGATCGCAAACAGCGCCAAGGGCAACACGATAGATAGCCGTTTTTCCGCACGGACCTGATTTTCGTAACTCCCGGTGAACTGATAACTCACCCCAGATGGGATCACCAACTCTCCGGATGCGATCCTGGATTGTAAGAACTCCTGCGCCTGTTCCACCACTTCCACTTCGGCAAAGCCGTCCACTTTGTCGAAAATCACATAGCCCACCAAAAAGGTGTCTTCGCTTTTGATGACTTGAGGTCCCCGTACATACTCAATACGGGCCAGTTCCTTGAGGGGGACCTGGGTGCCGTCTGGTGCGGCAATGAGGATGTTTTCAATATCTTCAAAGGTGTCCCGCAGCTCCCGCATATACCGCACGCGCACCGGGTACCGTTCCCGTCCTTCCACCGTCTGGGTCAGTGGTTTGCCGCCAATAGCCACCTCGATCACGTCCTGTACCGTCTTTATTTTTATGCCGTAGCGTGCAATCGCTTCACGATCGATTTCGATTTCCAGATACGGTTTTCCCACTACCCGGTCGGCGAATACGGCTTCTGCTTTGATGGAGGGTACCTGTTTGAGCATGCGCTCCATGTCGAGGGCCACGCTTTCAAGGGTTTCAAGATCCGGCCCATAGACCTTCATGCCCATGGGGGCACGCATCCCACTCTGCAGCATTACGATCCTTGCTGCAATGGGTTGCAGTTTGGGTGCTGAGGTGGAGCCTGGCACTTTGGCGGCTTTGACAATTTCCTCCCAGATGTCATCCGGACTTTGGATCTTCTCCCGCCACTGACGGTAGGGCCGACCCTTGCTGTCCGGAATCAGTTCTCCGTTTTTATCACGATGAAAATCATCTGCAGATTCATCAAATGCAAAGGGTAGGATCTTTCCATTCTCATCACTGATGTATTCCGTTTTATAGGAAATGATCGTTTCGATCATAGAGATGGGTGCCGGGTCCAATGGACTCTCTACCCGTCCCAGTTTTCCCACTGCACTTTCCACTTCCGGAATCGCTTGAATGGCCATATCCTGTTTACGCATCACATCCATCACCTCACCTATTGAGGCATGCGGCATGGTCGTCGGCATCAGCAAAAAGGACCCTTCATCCAGATCCGGCATGAACTCTTTGCCCAGTCCGGGAACCGCATGGGATATGGATACAAACCAGTCTGAACGCTGCACAAACCCCGGCATCCAGGAAAAGACGGTGGACCATCCCAGCCAGATGCTGAACCCAAAGGTAACGATCAAAAGGCAAAGGCTGAGGAAGATTGTTTTCACTTTCAACACCCGTGCCAAAAGCCAGGGATACACATACACAAAGCCCTGGATCAAGGCCAGAAACCCACCCACACTCAGTATGACAAAGAGTAGATTGTGCAGAATAAATTCGGGGCCAAGGGGTTTCCAATCTGCCGCCAGCCAGACGGCAGTTGCCAGAGCCACCAACAAACAAATCACGAGTTTCAAGTGACGAAGAATCCAAAGCCTTTTCTTTTGAGAGACAGGTTTACTATTGGAGCGTTGCTTACGGGCTAACACAAGATGCGCCAGTGGTGGAATCACCGTGAGCGCCAAAATGATAGACCCCACCAGGGCAAAAGTCTTGGTGTAGGCCAGCGGTTTAAAGAGTTTACCTTCCGCAGCCACCATAGTGAACACCGGCAGGAAACTGATAATGGTGGTTGCCACCGCAGTGGTGATCGCCCCTCCCACTTCGGAACTGGCACGGTACACCACTTCCAAACGGGATTCCTCTGGGGAGGCTTCATCGATATGTTTCAAAATATTCTCAATAATCACCACCCCCATGTCCACAATGGTACCGATGGCAATCGCAATCCCTGAAAGCGCCACCACATTCGCATCCACTCCGAAAAGCTTCATCCCAATGAAAGAGAAGAGAACCGCAAGAGGCAGAATTCCGGAAATCAGGGCGGCAGATCGTAAGTTAAGGATCATGAGCACCACTACAATAACGGTTACCAGAATTTGCTGACGCACCGCACTCTCCAGCGTACCCAAGGTTTCATGAATCAAACCGGTACGGTCGTAAAAAGGAACCACCTGTACCTGACTCACGGTTCCATCTTTCAAGGTCTTCTTTGGCAACCCGGCAGAGATTTCCGCGACCTTCTCTTTTACCCGCTGAATGGTGGCCAGTGGATTTTCTCCGTATCGGGTGACCACAACCCCGCCAACGGCTTCCGCTCCGGCTTTGTCCAATGCACCGCGTCGAAGAGCCGGTCCGAATTGGATTTGCGCCACTTGATCCAGGGTGATCGGGATATTGTCATGTTGCGTCACCACCGTTTGACGCAGATCCTCCAGGTTTTTTAGAAACCCAATGCCCCGAATAACATATTCGACCGAATTTATTTCGATGCTGCGTGCCCCCACGTCCAGGTTGCTGTTGCGAACGGCATCATATACGTCGTGCAAGGATACATCATAACTCCGGAGGGCATCCGGATCCACGTCGATCTGGTATTCCTTTACATAGCCCCCGATTGAGGCAACTTCAGCCACGCCGTCTACTCCTTGCAGGGCATAACGCACATACCAGTCCTGCACCGTGCGCAACTCCTGAAGATCCCAGCCACCGGTTGGATTGCCTTCAGTATCCATCCCCTCCAAGGTATACCAAAAGACCTGGCCCAGCGCGGTGGCATCCGGTCCCAAGGTCGGAGCGACGCCTTGGGGAAGCGTGCCGGAGGGAAGACTGTTCAGTTTCTCCAGAATACGGCTTCGGGTCCAGTAAAACTCTGCATCTTCGTTAAAGATGATATAGATTGAGGAGAACCCAAACATCGAATAACTACGGATGGTTTTTACCTCCGGGATTCCCAAAAGAGCGGTGGTGAGTGGATAGGTAATCTGGTCTTCAATATCCTGAGGCGACCGACCCATCCATTCCGTGAATACGATCTGTTGGTTTTCTCCGATATCCGGAATGGCATCTACGGGAACCGGATCCCGGGGTAGATTGTCAAACTCCCAATCAAAGGGTGCCACCATCAGGCCCCAAACCACCAGCCCGACCGTGAAGAGGAATACGACGAGTTTATTTTCCAGACAGAAGCGTATGAGTCGATTTATCATGCGATCACTTCCCGAGGGTTTCTTTTACTTCACCACAACGAAGCATCATGTCGCCAAAGTAGGGATTCCGCAGATCTTCCGAAGCCTGCAGCCAATCCGCTCCTTTGTCTTCATTGGCCATGGGACAGTGCATGCGGTAAAGAGGGGCCGACGGCTCCTTCAAGGAATCAATCATCGCCATGGAGAGCTGGTCAAAATATGGAAGCCGTAACGCATCCAGGTTTGATGCATTCAGCATCCTGTGAACAAATTCCGCAAGCTCCCCTTCGTGCCCGGTGACGGCCATCATGGCTTTGACCTGGGCCTGCGCATTTTCAAAATCATCATTGGCCAGCGCCTTCTGTAATTCGAGGTAGGCGGGTAAGATTTCTTTCGCAGCTTCTTGATCGATCATCAGCATGGATTGAGCCGAATCCGGCATGGTCATCCCTCCGTGATGTTGACCGGGAGCAGGTCCACCGCCTTCAGGGTTCATCATGCTGGGTTTTGCCTGAATCTGGAGGGCGGAATCAATTTTGAAGGCCCCGTGGGTGACCACCCGTTCACCCGCCTGTAACCCGGAGGCTACAACATAGAGATCACCGGCCTTGGGTCCCAAAGTAATTTCACGGCCCTCGTAGGTGGGTTGATCCGCATTCAATTTTTCGACATAGACAACCGCGCGTTTTCCTGTTCTCAACACCGCAGAGGCAGGGATTAGTATAGGTGCGGAATCCAACACCGGATTGACGTACCCCAACTCCTCCGCAGGCACCAAATCCATGCCACAGACATCGCAGCTTCCGGGTCCATCTTTTACCACTTCTGGATGCATGGGACTGATCCATTTGCCGGCAAGAGCCGGTTCGAATACCTTTCCTTCTTCCGCCAGTTGTACGGTCACTTTTCCTTTTGCAAACATACCCGGTTTGAGCTTCCCTTCCGGGTTGGGTACATTTACCCGTACCGCTACTGTTCTGGTTTTCTGATCGACCTCCGGATGAATAAAAGAAATCCGGCCATGAAAACTTTCGCCCGGAAAAGCCTCCACAGAAAATGCCACATCCTGACCATAGCGTAACCAGGTTAAATCAGATTCATAGGCATCCATGTTCAGCCACAGCTGACTTAAATCCACGATTCGGAATAAAGGCTGTCCGGTCGTCACATAACTGCCCTCTTCAACCTGTTTTTCGGTGACAATTCCACCAACGGGTGCGCGCAGGACAAACTGATCCCGGGCTTCACCCCGCTCAAGAATTTCATCAATCTGCTCAGGTAATAAAGCCCAAAGACGCAATTTCTCCCTGGCCGCCAAGGTAATGGAACTCTTCGGGTCCGCTCGGTGTGCAGTCAACAATTCCTGTTGCGCACTGAGCAGTTCAGGGCTGTAGACTTCTGCAAGGTGTTCCTCTTTTTTTACAGAGATACCGCTGTAATTCACGTAAAGCGTATCTATCCTCGCCGGAAAACGGGCGGTGAGTGATTTTTCTTTGGTTTGATCAGCTGCCAGTTTTCCCACTAGACGAAGGTCTGCTTCGGGGAAGGCCCGAACCACCTCTGTGGTTTGAATTTCCGCCAACGCTTTTGCCTGCTCACTCATCTGCAAAGA
The DNA here is from genome assembly GCA_029269125.1 of Kiritimatiellaeota bacterium B1221. Lineage (GTDB taxonomy): Bacteria > Verrucomicrobiota > Kiritimatiellia > SS1-B-03-39 > UBA6053 > UBA6053. The sequence goes on from JARHXX010000012.1 coordinate 21,605, forward strand.
ACGGGGTCCCAATTCCGCACCATCGTCTTCCTCCAACGGGATCAGATCCATACCGCAAATCGGACAATCCCCCGGTTCAGGTTGTTGAATCTGAGGATGCATGGAGCAGGTCCAAACGGTGGATGCCTCTGAAGGATCAGCATGAGGATCGGCCTCAGCTTGGGACGAAGAATCCGGAGCGAGACATCGACCCAACAGAAGTCCGACAATAAATATGAGGACAGCAAACAGGGTGTTTTTACTTTTCAGTTTCATAAGTCACCGGGGGAAGATTCAGCAGGGTTTTGAGTTTAATTAGGTGTTGAGCGGCATCTCTGACCGCACGTTCATGCAGTAGTTGTAAATCAAGCTGGCTGCGCTCAGAGTCGATGAGTTCCAGAAGGGTTGCCCGTGAACCTTCATAGCCGGTACGGGTATTTTTCACCGCCTGGTCCGCAAGGGGAAGTAATTCCTCCCCATACAGTTTTATGCGCCTCCGGGCGTCTGCCAAATCGGCGGTTGCGGCCTGCACGTCGGCCCTGAGGACATTCAGCTTCTGTTCATATGCCTTTGTGGCCTCCTCCCTGGCAGAAAATGCTTCTTCGCGGGCCGCTTTATTTCGACCGAACTGCAAGGGAATACTCACCGCTGCGGTTACTCCCCAGGCATCTTCTCCTCCGTCCGGGGGTGCCGTCTCCGTCACCGGATCTCCGACCTGAATATAATTCGCTCCCACCACAAAATCAGGATAGCTTTTTAACTTGGCGACTTCCTGTAAAGCCTCAGCCCGGAGGATCCGCGACTGCAGTTTCAGCAGATCCGGATTCTGTTGTTCCAGCCATGCATCCAACGGCTCACCCGATGGAACTTCGACCGGGGCAGGCGTGCTTATTTCCGGCCAGGGAAGTAGGTCATCTGTCTGAAGCGCCAACATTTCCGCCAGGCGGGCCGACTGACGGATTCGTTTCTGTTTCAACGATTGCAATGCATCATTCAGCTTCCCGATTTCGACTTTTAGCCTTAAGAGTTCATTCAGATTCCCCCCGGTTTTTACCCGGGTTTCCACTACCGGCTCCCACTCGCTCAAATAACCTAGGTGCCTACCCGTAAGCTCCAGTGCCTCACGGGTGTAGACATATTCATAAAACGCTTCCGAAAGGTCACGAATTAGGTTCAGCTGTTGTTGCTGGACATCGTACCAGAGCGCTTCCGCCTCCGCAGTGGCAGCTTTTTCTTTATGGTCCAAAGTCCCAAACCAGGGGAAACGCTGGTTCAGCACCAGGATGTTCTCCTGAGGTCCCGTCCGTGTCTGAACGCTCTCGACATAATGCGTGATCTGCAGCATGGGGTCCGGAAGGGCCGAAACCTGAGGAGCACGCAATTTAGCCGCCTGATATCGCTTTTCAGCGGCCCCGACCCCGGGATGAACATCCAAGGCACGCGCTAGGTACTCAGGTAATGAATCACCCGTAAAAGGTTCTGAGGCAAATAAATCAGATCCCCAAAAGGATGCGCAAAGCACAAACACACCCAGGATTCGTTGAAAAAATGTGGTCATGACATCTTCAACGGAAGAAAAATCACAAACCCTTGGAATTATTCAGATTATTGCACCATTCGATTCGAGTGTCGCGGGAGAGGGCTCTGTTCGCTCCGATTGGTTGGAAAGGATGCTCGGTGGGTCCACCCAAGCGGTGCTCGATGAAGTGGCAGAGCAGGCCCGAATCACGCCACCGGCCAAGCTTCCACCTTCCACCCCGACAACACTCATTTACCGTTACATATCCGAGTTTCTTACGCATTTGATTGGAAGACAGGAGAAATGGGAATGCCGAAACGGATTTGCAGATAGCAGCGGATACGGTGGCGGAGTCAGGGGGGAACTTTTCGAGCAATTTCCCACGGTCCAAAGAGAAGAAACCCAGTCACGCAATACGGCGGTCTTCGGTGAGCCTGCATATCACTTCTGGTTTCTCATTAAAGACGGTGATCCGGTGATCTGCCTGCACACCGGCGGACAGGTGTTTTTGAAGTCAGGGGAACGTCATGACCTTGCGAAGCTCTACGAAAACGAAAAACGTATCTGGCCTATGCTACACAAAACGGCATCAGACTTTCTCCCCTGATACGATCCAACGACACTGCATCCCATAAAAAACATGAGGCCTATGCATCAAACACGTTGGGTATTGGCACGATGTTCACGTTGCGTCTGATACTGATCGGTTGGGGATTAATTGGGCGGGGGACTAAACCGCGAATCGAGAAAATCAATATATGCCTCGAAGTATGGGTAGTTGTCTTTGTAACTGGCTCTGTGTAAACTCTGCAGGGCCTCAAAAAGGTCGGCATGATTTAACCATACCTGACCACAAACAGCGCATTCCCGGATGTGCAAAAAGCCGTCCTGTACCATTTGCTCCAATATCGGAGTAGGGATACCGGATCTCGTCTCCGCATCTTTAATCCGGATACACTCGGTGCCAGTGGGCATGTCATATTCGGTAGGGTATGGTTCCTGCGCTTGCCTTTCGTAAGGTTTCTTCTGTTCGCAAGCACGGGGCATCGAAGTACCTGGGCTGGTACGTGGAAGGGGCTCATGGGTTCGCAGGTTCATTGGGTGTTCTCCGGGTTCTGTCTGAGATTATCGGCAGAGTTGATCGTGAAATTGAGTGCAGGTCGAATAGAGATGGCTGAGCTTTTAATTCCTGCTTCTCTTCGGCTTGCCGGCAGGCAATTCTTCTCTCTTGCTGAAAGCGGGTAAGAATGTGACCTATTCGGCGGCGGCCAAATCGCATCAGAGCAGATTTCAGTAAATCAGGCGCTTCAGAGAGATCTTGAACGGTCACAGCGAGGAGGAATCGGTAGAGCTCAATCTTCCACGCTTGATCTTTATCTTCTGAAAACCTGGCAAATGTCCTGGCAATCCCCACCCAAACAATGATCTCCGCTTCGGCGTTCCAATCGGAGCGAAACCCCATCTCCCATTCGAAAACCGAACTGTCGTCGACTTCGCTCAAGGTCTTTTGGATTTCCACTATCCAATCTTTCCAAAGACCCTTGAATACCGGATGGCATAAGTATGGTGGGTGTATGGAATCAAAGGAGACAAAATCTATGCCGCCTATATCGCTACCTTCAATATCATCAGGGCTATCAAGCGAACTCGTTGCTCCACTGGCGTCTTCGTTCCCACGTTCCTCTTTGCTGGCATAAGCTTCCTGGGACAGGATACCGCTAGACTGAAAGTCGGAGGCGTCGATAACGTCCATGACATCCACGGCTTGTTTATATTCACACGAACAGAAGTCCATCAGCGTACCATCCATGGATTAAATTTTCTCGCCGACTCCCAAGACCAACAAATCCCCGCGCCCTGTAAGGGCGGGATTGTTGGTTGGTCATACCTATTGTTTTGGTCATACCCACAGCCATATTGACGTTTCGATCAATGAATACGGGCGTTTTCGTATCAACCAACCAATCCGCCCCCCCTTTTTGGTTAATGGTCTTATTTTCATGCCAAACCTCCCGCTTCGCCCGCCCAATCATGGGTACTTACATGACGTTCGAGGGCTTCCCGACCCTTCGTGGAGACCTCGTATTTTTTCGACCTGCCGCTTTGTTGGCTCTCCTTTAATAGACCGCTCCCTCGCAACTCGATCATCGCATTCTGCACCGTGTTCTGCGAACACCCCATCACCCGGGCACCCAGGGAGGTATACCAACCTTGGTTCTCACCTGGACGTGTAGATACGCAATGTAAAATCTCCAGTGGATCTACTTTGCGCGGGCGACCCTTTTCAGGTTTCTTGGTGACATCCTCTATTTCCTCTGCCGTCGCCTGACGCCAACAGATCACCCCCGGCTCACCATGATGTGCGATATACTGACGCGTCGTTAGCTCGCCCTCCGCATCCTTCCAATCCAATCGTTTTCCTCGTTTCGCCGCGCGAAGCTCGAACACCGAGTCCGACCCCAATGAGCGCAGCGCCAACGCCGCCCGTGCCGGATTCACCCACTCAGCCGAACCCGCACCCAGATACGCATAATCCCCGGCCTCCCAGTTATCCTTTTCCTTTCCACGCATCGGCTTGTTCGTATGATGCGCCAGGATAAGTCCGACCTTATGACGCTGCAACAAAGGGTTCAGCAATTCCCGCATAAAGTAGCTTACATCCCGCTGACTGTTTGAATCACCGCCAAGGTAAGCAAAGGCCGGGTCAATCATCACAAGATCCACCGGTGCTTCCTGCTGCAGAAGTAACTCCAACGTCTCCGCAAACTTGTCCGAACTCTGGTCGTTGATCGTGGCCACCAATATATTTTCATTTGCCTTCGTTTTCTGAGACGGGGTCAGGTCTTCACACCCACGCAACACCCCATCTCTCATTTCAGCCATATCACCCTCATCGTTTTCGGCCTGGATCAACAGAATCCGCATGCCTCGAACCTGATATACCTCCCCTGGAACAATGCCGAACAACGGTGACCCCACACTCAAGTGAACGGCCAACTGCTCCAAAAAAGAACTTTTTCCTATGCCCGTCGGACCCAGCAACAAACATACCCCGCCACGATACAGGAACCGACTCTTAATCAGCTCATTCGGATCCGAGCCGTATCTCGGCGTCTCCAAATCACCCAGCCGCTTCACCACAGGTAACACCGGAATACGCTCCACCTGTTCCTCGACCGCATCTGCCGTCACCTTCGGCAGATATTCCTCAACAAACATCTCCAACGGACTAATCATCGATCACCTCCGTCTCCAACCTCACTCCCCCCGGCACCCCGCTGCGAGGAAGCGAAAAGAATCCTCTGGCGCACCTTCTGATCGTTCTTTGGCCTGAGCCCACCCGGCATCCGCAGCCAACCACAAATATCCCACCGCGACCGATCAGCACCCAACACACAGGCCATGGCAAAAAACCGCGCCTGATCCTTGGCCGAAAGTTCTTCTACACGGAACCAACCATGTAAACTTTTCCCGGCTGAATCCACCACCATTACCAACGGGGCCACCCTCCCCAAAGCCGTGACGAGTTTCGCCTGCATTTCTTTGGTCATACGAGGGTCATCAAACTCCGCCACCAAATATCGGCGGTGCTTCATATTCGACTGGCAGCGTTTAGAAACCTTGCCTTTTAAGTTTACCCCCCATTGCCCCCGCATCGGATTCACTGCCACAAACTGCATTTGCTCCGCATCACCCATCCAGGCATCCACCGGACGTATCTCCGGAAGATCGGAGGATAACCCACCACACACCAGCTCACCGGGCAAAAAAAGCCCCCGCAGGGCCTCGCCCGCGCTCAACTTCAAAGGACAGTCCACATCAATCAGCGTAGTAGATTCCTGCCTCTTCCCCCCGGTATCTCCCAGCACCCTCCGGATAACTTCCGCATCTGCAACCGGCCAAGACAACGACTTATTCGTCACGGGTCCCGAACGCCGTTCTTCACCGCGGGCAAAATCCACGGCGTTCATAATTTCGACGTCGTCCACCACCCGATGCGTAACATAGCCATCGCAGACCTCCCGCAGAAACGCAACCATGTCTTCGGCGCTCAAGGTGTTCCGCAACGCGGCCGACACTTGAGCCAACCAACGATGCGTCCCGCCCTGAATAGGGCCCTCCGCCAACAACTGACGGGCATATTCACTAAATGGATATAGTTCAGCCATATTATTTCTCCTGTTTATTTTTGATAAAAATCCATAAGCGACCCTTCCGCCTGTAACGGAAGCCCCCGAGCCCATGGTAGCGGCTCTTCCATGATAGCCACAATTTGCGCCAAATCGGACTCAGCTGATTCCTCAGGAAGCTCGAACACAAGTTCGTCATGAACGCTCAGCACAGGGGTATAGCCCGCTTCAACACAACGCAGCCAAGCTAAGGCCAATATATCCCGCGCAGTGGCCTGAGTGAAGTTCTGGGCCAACACCCCCCCATAAACCGTGCACTCCTTACCACGCACCACGCACCGGATATCGCGCCCGCGTAAATGTACATTTCGATAAATCAAAAATCGTCCAAATGAGCGATCCCATTGGGTACCCGGCAAAGGGAGTATGTAATCTCCACCTACTTTTCCTCGGCAAGCGGCTTCCAACCTGTTCCACAACGAAATCACGATTGGGTTCGAACTCCGGTATTCCCGGACAATCCGTCGAGACTCCTCCAATGGTAATTCCAGCCCCGCCATCGACTTCGCAACCGAAACAAATTTATCCGGGCCACAGCCAAAGCCCAAGCCCAGCACCCGCGCCTTCGCTACCTGGCGCAACCCCGAGCCCGTCCGGGCACAATATAATTTCAGCAACTCATTCTCGGCGTAGCCCATGGTTTTACGGGCGTGCGCTTCGTAAAGGTCCAAAGCTGGATTCTCCAGCAACAACTTCAATGACTCATGATCTCCCGCCAACCAATGCAACACCCGGGATTCGATTTGAGCGTAATCCACAACTCCCAGCTTGTGACCGGCTTGTGCCACGATGGACTTTCGCACGTCAACACCCTGAACACTAGATCGATTCAAGTTCTGAAGATTCAAGCCACCTCCACCAGCCCACCGACCCGTATTCGCTCCGCAGTATTTGACCTCATAAATCATTCTGTCCTTATCCCCACTTCGACATTCAACGGTCGCATTATTCCCTTTATTCCTTATCCCGTATCTATTGTCCGCGCAATTGCGCCTGGCCTCCATGGCCCCCAGCACCTTCTCCAACCGGTTCGTGGAACGAATCCGCTGCATGGTCTCCACCCAACCCCCGGGTGCAGTGTCCGCATATTTCTCTTTCCACGCCAGAAAACCCGGGTCTTTCGCTTTCGTGCATGGAGGCTCTGGTACGCCGCTATCTTCACACCATGTTCCGAACTTCTTCGTAGAAAGTGCTGGTTTCCAAGGCAGACTCGACTTCAAATCCGCGACAATTAAAACCAACTGTTTCCGGCATTCTGCCACGTGCCCCCAATCAACCGCCACTCCATCCCGCCCCATCGCACACGTCGCCTCAAACAGCTCCCGCTCCCATGTCGGCCAATGACCCTGCAGCCGATCCCATAGCGCCAAACACCCCACCGCATCGCGTGCGGCATAAAGAAGCATCTCATCATCCAGCACATCATCACCAGAACGTCCCTGTGCTCGGTTCCGGGTCCCCTTATCCAGCTTTATCCCGAAAACAGCCGCCACTGCACCCGCCAAATCCCGGGGGAATTGTAAAAATGCACACACCGCAGCCGTGCACCACCAAGCCTTGGGTCCCGCAGTCCCCGGCGGCAAAATGCCCAACTCCACAAGCCTTTCAAAGATCGATTGATCAAATTCCCGGTTGTGACTGCACCAGAACAACCCCGCAATCGATTCCCACGGGAAGTCCTCAGGTCGGCACACACAAACCTTCTCCGAGTCTGCCACCGCGACCAAATATGCATCGAACTTTTCGTCCTTGCAATACCCATGTGTCCCCAGCTTTTTCACAGAATACGCAGCAGTATATAAAGTCTCAAAATCCACCCCAACTTTTTTACCCACAACCCCTTCAGCCAGCCACTCCTCCGGAGAAACAATCCGTGGTTCCCCTAGGGCATCAGCCCAATAAGAAGCCGATTTTCTATTTTCAGGAATTACTATTTTTTGTTCGTCTGTCATTTTTTCGTTTTTCATCGCCCCTATCTCCATTTGTTAGTTCTCATTATTTCTGTGCCCATCCTGCCACGTAGCCCGACCCCAACCCGGGCCACGTGGCAGAAGCTTTCCCGTCAATTTAAAGCCCGAAGTCCTCGTCGCCATCCACTGATGGCGTACCCGGGACATCTTGCCGGGTAATTTCGGCCATCCCTATCGGGACCGGGCTCAACTCGCTTATTTTTGCAAACACCCCTTTGCCATCACGGCGTGGGGCATGCTCCACCGTCAGCAAGCACATGCTTCCCTTCAACGTGCAATAGTCCCACCCATAAGTGGGGTTCCGTCCGAGAAGGGATTTCAGGAATCCGAACAAATTGCTCTTTTCATACCCGCTGATTTTCATCCGCGGCGAGCTGATGCGGTGGATTTCCCCATCCGAGTTTTTGTAACAGAAAAGAAAACAGGTCATATCGACAGTTTCCAATTCCTCACTTTGGTATTTCTTTCTTTGGACTCTGAGTTCATCCACGATGTCCTCAATCGACGCCATAAACGTCCCGGCCGGAGCCAGAGTTTGCCCAACACGATCCGCAAACGGATCATAGTTATTCATCGGCTGTTCGAATATCGCCATGGTATTTTTCTCCTAGACTAACAGTCATTCTGGTTATGTTTTGGGGCCGATGCCCCGGTGAAATTTATGCGCCACCCGGTTTTTCCGTCCGTACGGGGGTGCCAGCTTTTACGAATTCCTCCAGATCACTCCGTCGCAACCGATAACTCCCTGGGAGAATCTCAACTTTTTCGAAAATCCCACGCTTACACATTCTCCACAGCGTTGGGCGACTCGTCCCAAGTAACTCAGCAGCCTTCGACATGCCGATAAGGAGAGGCCCTGTGATCGTGCGTTCCGCCGGTTTTGCTGGAATCTCGCCTTTCAGAGCACGGACAGCGTTCCACTTACGTGCCTTGTCTGCTGTCGGCCAAAGAGAAAAAAATTCGCCGTTAAGCTCTTCCGCAGTGGCTTCAATAGGTTCTTCCCGGGGACTCATCGGCCACCTGCCATTGTGACGAGATTCTGCCCGGCAGTGATTTCCGCCATATCAACCCCAAAGGAAGCCCCTAACACTCGGTCCAAACTATCGGAGAAGCTTTCGTTCAGAGCTGCCGATTCGTATTCATAGCCAAAGCCCAGCCATAACTCTTCGACAGCTTCTTCGTTACCCTCAGCGGCTAACTGCAAAAGCAGGGAGTATTGAGGATCATGAAAATCCATCTCCCCTTCGCGATTTTCTTTATGGAATTCCCCGACTCGCTGGTCAAAGTAGGGGGTGATAAGTTTCGATTCTTTCGTTCGTTCGTCGGTTAAGACAGTCATGGGATAATCTCCGGTTTTGTGTTTCCCGGTGACGCACTTTACAAAAAAAGTCCCGCCACCGGCTGTTAACCGAGTAGCGGGACGAAAGGCATCCCATTTGGGACGAAAGCCGTCCCAATCAAATTTCTTTTTTCAGATCATTTCCAGGTGACCTTACTGTCACGGATAAACATAATATCGTATCCTGCATTGATTTTGCTCTTAAGATAGGACGAAAAAGATTTCTCGATGGCGCCCGTTTTATTAAGATTCTTATATAATCGATCAATTGCTTTCCGAACAGAGTCCCGCGCACGATTCCCATCGTCATTAGACCGGTTCGCCCCTTTCAGGGCATTCTCAATTTCTTGCACTTCCGCATCCAATTCTTTCAATTCGGCTTCCCGCCCTTCCGATTCCAGCTTTGCCCTTTCCATGGTAAGTTCTCTAAGCCTCTTTCGCACACCAGACTTGCCCGCACCATCCATGTTAGTATCCCTATTATAGCCTGATCTCAAACCCTCTTTTTCTTTCTGAATCATTTGCTCAAGTTCCAGACAAGGGATTGTTTTTCCTGGGTGGTGAAGCAGCCAATCAACATATTTCGACCCCATGCTGTCCTTGATGTGGAAAGGTGTGCTCCCCTCGTAAATAACCTCCCAGACTGCCCCTGATTTACGGTAGCTGAACTCCGGTGCTTCTTCCTCGCACCGCTCCCCATCAGCTTCCGCTATCGATTTTTGACTGTCCGTCACTTTGCCCGCACCGATTTGATTCCGAGTTTTGTCATTAGGCCAGCCATACAACAGCTTGCGAGCAACCGCGCTTTCGCCACCGTCCATGCGGTAGAAATCCCACAGCCGTATATGTTCGCTGTCTCCGGGTAAACACTCAACAATCCCCCCGTCCACAGGCATGCACGAGATAAAAAGACAATCCCGACTCTCGCGCTTTGCCACCCGAAGCGCGGCCTGCCGTACAACCCCACCCGCAGCACTGAAACACAAATAAATAGACACTTCACCATCCCGATTGCGCCAGGAACCTACGCCAAGATGCCAAAGAAGCCCACCGTCAATATCGTGAACATCAGGCTGAATCGGCACGCTTGCGGCAACAGTTTCCGCCAATCTTCTCGAGTTAAATTCCAAAACCCGAATATCGGAGGGATCCTTGAATTCCAAATCCGGGCAATCTTCCGGTTTCCCGCCTTTACAGACGCCCCAATACCGCCCATTTTTCTCCACGATCTCGTGCGGCCAATCACAACCTTGGACGCGAACTACATTCGCAAGTTGATCGCTTTCCTTCAAATACGGCCCCACACCGCCCAACGAGCTCCCGAGCCCGGCTTCCCAATCGCACCTAGCCAACTGGCCGTGTAGAAGCTCGCAAACCCGCTGCCAGATCAGATCCGTTCTCATATCTTACCTCCATAGTTCACTCACGTTATTCCTCAGCCACCACAGCCCAGATCCGCTTCAGCGGCAGTTCCGCCTGCATTGCATCCGGCAGTTTTTCATAGTTCGCCAGTAAACGGCTGATCACCTGACGGTCATCCCATAACCGCACTTTAAAAAATAGATCCCGCCTGCTCTTCTCCGCGGTGGTGTTGAATCCGTCCCAAGATACAAACAACCCTTGGTCCGCACCGATGCGGCTCATCACCCCTTCCAGCTCACGAACCGCATTGTCGTTCTGTACCCCACCGGATTTCACCTGCACACAAATCTTCGGCGACTCGAACCCCATCGGCCCCGATCCTGCCAGGATATCCACCCCGCCATCGGGACCCGCCGGAGAACAGTAGGTCTGGTACCCCTCCGCATTTAGAATGGCCTCCACTAAACGCGCAAAATCATGACCCTTGTATCGGGATTCGATCAGCATCCGGATTTGGTCCTGCGCCTGTTCCTCCAAATCGACCAAACTATCCAAATCTTCGCCCGTATCGTCCGGTTCGACCTTAACCCCCGTCATTCCTTTGAGGCCTGGGTCTTTCCCTCCAGCCAATACAGCCGCGATCCTCTCCTCCGCATTGTTCCGTTTGATCCGGCACACAGTCATAAAGGCGCCCATTGAATAAAGTAGATCCTGACCAAAATGTGTTCGAGGCACATCTGGCCGTTTCCAATCAACTTTACGAACATGTCGACCATCTTTGAATTTGTAATCTCCCGTAACTTTCCCCACCGCGATAACAGACCTCATTTTTGACGGTAGCACTATCACATCACCTATCTTCACCCGATTCGAGAAGGCCCACAATTGAGCGGCCATGTGCTGAACGGTCTTTTCACCTGCATCCGAAAAGTGAGTGGCAACCAACTTTTTCATCGCATCATAGCTATCGACACCGGATAGATCGGGCACCTCTGTCCAGCCAATGATCGCCAGACCTTTATCCAGGGCTTTTTCTTCATCTTCACCGTATTTCCCGGCTCGGGTTAACCATACTGACATTTTGTTTCCTCCTACAGTTCGCCTTTAAAGGCTTTGTCGAGTATTGCGGGCATTAGTGATTTAATACGTTCAGCCGCAAACGCATTCGATTTCATCAGTTTTGCATGCTCCGCCCATAAATTGGCGATGAGTTTTTGCTGCTTTAAAGGGGGTATCCAAACCTTATGACTAAGCAACTGATCAGGTTTAACCCTCTGGCGGCGATCACCAAGGCCTTTACTCCCTTCAGCAATGGCCATCCATACAGTTGGTGCCTGAAAATACGCCTTTAGAAATTCAGGAGTGACATAATTCGAATCGCACTCAAATGTGGGGTATTCATTGGATACAAATGCCCCATCATACTCTTCGTCGACTACACCGTAAGCCCCTTCAAATGCAAACAGTCGGCTGTATATAAACTGTCGTGATTTTATCCTTCGAAGTTTTGTTGCACTGGTAGAAATACCATCGATAGGCTGCTTACCAAAGAGCCCCCGCGCGTAACTGTAAATACCGATATTGGGATAACTCTTTGTTGGATCCACGGCGTGAAGATCATCCACTTGGTGAATCACTTCTCCTAACGTGACATATTCCCAACCTGCTTTTGCCTTTGCATCAGAACTTAAATCCGCTCGATGGGACACGGAAATCAAAAGAGCTTTAAAATCGTCAGAGATGCACTCGGTCAGGACTCCTGAACGAGCTACATTCCCCTCAACCCCCTCAATTTTCTTCACTATTCTACGCTGTTCTTCAATCGGTGGGAGGGGGATTACGTATTCCAGGATGTTATTAGCCCGGATAGCAGCGTAGTTTGTAGAGCCTTTCGCTTTCACTTGTTGTGCAAAAACGGGCGTTTTCGTAAAATTTTCCAAATAGCTCCGGACTATTTTAGTCTCATTTATTTCATACAAAAAGTAGTGAGAGCTTACAATTGCGCCATCTAAATCATCAGGAACAATCCCATACCCGCCCATCTTCGCATCAATTTCAGCAACGAGAAGTTCACCGGCCCGACAAACTTGTTGTTTTTTAGTTTTTATCATGCTGCCAGGGACTTCGTCTCTCTTGACAATTCCCTTCGCATGAAGCTTCACTTTTGGTCTTTGATAGAGGTCTGTATCTTCGAGGCAGATAAATTCTTTTCGGTGCCGCAAAACATTCCCTAAAGCTACAATAGGCCATTGGTTTTTCATTCCCCCCCACCTTCAAGCAACGTTTGCACCCGCGCAACAATCTCCGCCATTTCGCCCACTTTGTCTGCAATCCCTGCGGCAATCTCTTCCGGCGGCAGATGGGTCACATCTTCCCCGCCTTTTGGATTCTTTTGGTCGAGATTGAACACCGGCCAGTAAAGTGCATCCCCTTCGGTTTGTTTTGCTTTAGCTTCCGCCTCTTTAGCGGCAATCTGCTTCTGCAGGCTCTTTAGTTCCTTCTCAACTTTCGTCAGCTCCTCCTTGGATGCTTTTTCTTTCTTAAGTTTTTTTAGGGTCTCAGTGACTCCCCGTGCCTTTCTGCCCAGCATACCAGCTTCGGCGCTCGCGGCTTGTGCCGCTTCCCAGTAGGGTTTCGCCGCCTCATCTGCGCTTTTGTGTGCTTCCTCGAAATTCCACACCCAGGCCTGATCCGTTTCTTCCCGGTTCCCCCACCACTCCCTGCAGGGGTCGAACTCCGCAGCCTGCAAAGGCATGGTCTTGGTGTAGTTCTTTCTCCCTTCCGGCAATGGATGTTCATAAAACCACACTTCTTTGGTGGGTCCGGAGCGGTCAAAGAACAGCAGGTTTGATGGAATCGGCGTATAAGGTGAAAATACCCCGTTCGGCAGGCGCACCACGGTGTGCAGGTTAAATTCCGTCAGCAATTGCTTCTTGATGCGGTTGCACACACCGTCCCCGAACAACGTGCCATTGGGCACCACCACCGCGGCGCGCCCGTTTCCACTTCTCCGTCTTAGTTTACGCATGATCAATTGCAGAAACAGCAGGGCGGTTTCCGCTGTCTGCATATCTCCCGGAAAATTATTTTTAATCCCTGCTTCTTCTTCTCCACCGAAAGGTGGGTTGGTCAGAATCACGTCCACCCGGTCTTTCTCACCTATGTCTGTCAGTTTGTGCCGCAGACTGTTTTCGGGATCAATATCCGGTGCATCCAGTCCATGCAGAAGCAAGTTCATCTGGCAAAGCAAATACGGCAACGGGGTAGCTTCCCCTCCTTTAATGCTCTTTTCCTGCAGGGTGCGCCGATCTTTCACCGTCTGGCATTGTTTTTCCAGATGCTGATAGGCTTCGGATAAAAATCCACCCGTTCCACAAGCGGGATCCAGCACCACTTCTCCCAATTTGGGGTCCACCATATCCACCATAAATTTCACCACCGGCCGGGGTGTATAAAATTCTCCGTTATCCCCGGCGGCATCCCGCATCTCCCGCAACATGGTTTCGTATAAAAGTCCCAGGGTAAACACTTCGTCTTTAGAAGTGAAATGAATGCCGTTAACTTTGTTGATCACGTCCCGGAGGATATACCCACTGAGCATTCGGCAGGTAATATCTTTAAACACCGTGGCAATCACCCGGCGCCGTTGCTCTGCATCACGTCCGCCGCTGAGATCCCGCATGTATTTCAACAAACCAGTCCCTTTACTGCCATCAGGCCGAATAGTCTCGTCTTGGTTCACAAAGCTGAGTAGTTCCGGGCCGGTGATTCCGGTTTCTGCTGCCGCCCAGTCTCGCCAGCGGTATGGGGCTTCGATCGCGGGATAATAAGTTTTTCCGGAAATCTTGGCACTGGACTCTTCCATCTCCTCCAAATCATCCAGAAATTTCAAAAACATGATCCAGGTCAGCAGCGGCAGACGGTCAATGTCTGTGGACAATCCCTTGTCTTTACGCATTAGTTTTCGCGCTGTGCCGATCAGGGTTCCGATTTGCTGTGCCGTGGTTTGGGGCGGTTTCGCTTTCTTTTTTTGTTTCCGTTTGGTTGCCATATAAGGTATATTCCTATGCCGCGTAGAGGCGTGCCTGGAGTTCATTCACCGCTTCGCGCAATTCATCCACCCCGCCAAACATTTCGGCAATTTCCATTATATTGCCATGTTCGCTTAGGGGCTGGAGTTGTAGTACGTCGGGGATCGTAAACTGGGTCGCCCCGTGTTCCGTATATTTGTCTAAAAGTTCATTGAGAATCTGCCGTGCATCTTCTCCAAATCGTTCAAAAAAGTCTTTGGATGCTGACTTCAGTCGCCGTGCCCGTTCTTTGCGGGTCAGCAAAGGAGCGTTGAAGGCAAGGTGACAGAGTAAATCCAACGCATCCGCTTCCGGTTGCGCCATTTCTTCTTCGAGTTGCTCAAAATCAATCCCGCGTTCGGCGAGTTTCTCCACGATTTCCTGACGCTGCACGGGGTCGGCCCAGTGCTCTCTGAGTTCAGATGCGGACCGATACAATGTCCTTACCTTTTCAGCAGTGTAGTCAGTAAATCGAATCACCCGCAGCTGTTTTCCGTCCGGGTCGAGTTCGTACACCAGATGCGAGGAAATCTCCACCTGCCCGCCGTCGAAGTATATTTTCTTTTTGGGTTCCGGCGGTGTGGGTGGCGGAGGAGGTGGTGGGGGCGGCTCCGGAGGTTCGGGGGGCTCCGGCGGATCAGGTGGTTCTGGTGGCTCGGGGGGTTCCGGTGGCTCGGGGGGTTCCGGTGGCTCTGGGGGTTCCGGTGGCTCTGGAGGTTCAGGAGGGCCGGGCAGCGGTGGTGACGGAAGCGGGTCTCCGTCAAAATCTTTATCCGCAAACAGCTTGGTAGCGGACCCTGTGAAGTCGTGGATATTAAAGAAAAATTTCCCGTAGTCATCCCGCACCCGCGTACCCCGTCCGATGATCTGCTTGAACTCACTCATTGAGTTGATCACCCGTACAAGCACCACATTTTTCACCGTGGGCGCATCCACTCCGGTGGTAAGCAACTTCGAGGTGGTTAGAATAACCGGGGAGTCAGATTCCACATCCTGGAATCGGCTTAAGTGTCCTTTACCCACGGCCCCCTCGTCTGAGGTGACCCGGCAGACATAGTCCGGATATTTTTTCACCATATCACTGTTCAGATTCGACAACGCGCGGCGCATTTCATCAGCATGCTCTTGATCGACGCAGAACACAATCGTCTTGGCATACCGATCACCTGTGTTTTTCAAAAACTCTGTTATATGCTGAGCAACCAGTTCCGTCCGCTTTAACAGGGCAACGACTTTCTCAAAATCTTTGGTTTGGTACTCTTCGTCAGGAATCTCACGACCATAACGGTCCATGTCCCCCTGGCTGGGTCGCCATCCCCCGGCGTCCCATTCCGTGATAATACGGTGAACCCGGTACGGGGCCAGAAACCCATCCTCGATCCCTTGCCGAAGACTGTAGGCATAGATGGGATTCCCGAAATACTCATAGGTATCCCGATTATCCTCACGCAACGGGGTTGCCGTCATCCCCAGCTGAAAAGCCGGCTCGAAGTACTCCAAAATTTCCCGCCAACTGCTCTTGGCATTTGCGCTGCCCCGATGACACTCATCAATAATGACCAGATCAAAGAAATCCGGGGCGTATTCTCTATAGAGTCCCGGCCGGTTCTTATCCTCGGCAATGGCCTGATAGGTCGCAAAGTACATTTCACGGCTTTTGTTCGCCACCCCGTGTTCAATTTTATATCGGGCATCCCCAAATGGAGGAAATGTTTTATCCTTCGGATCGTCCACCAGAATGTTACGGTCAGCCAGGTAGAGTATTTTAGGCCGACGGTAGGCACCGGCAGGGTTCCACCGGCTGTTCCAAAGCTTCCAGCAAATCTGAAACGCCACTACCGTTTTGCCGGTACCCGTCGCCATCGTCAACAGTATCCGTTTATCCCCGCGGAGAATCGATTCCACCGTCCTGTTGATCGCTATTTCCTGGTAATAGCGGGGTGTTTTTCCGCTGAGTCGATATGCCGGGGTCAGATATTTTTCACGATCTTCTGCTGGTAGAGGTGTGCCTCCAAATTGCCGTGCCCATAGGTCATCAGGACTGGGGTAAGCGTCAACCCTCTTTTCTTCCCCTGTAAGGAAATCAAACTCCAAAATTTCATTTCCATTCGTAGAATAGGCAAAATCAAGCCCAAGAATCTCCGCATATTCTTTAGCCTGCTGCATCCCTTCACCCACCGGAGAAGTATCAGGTTTAGCCTCTACCACCGCAATCGCCATATCCGCACGATACCGCAACAAATAATCAGCGCGCTTTCCCTTACGCCGACTGGCCTTCTGGCCGGTCACAACAATGCGCCCGTCTGTAAAAGTCACCTGTTCATTCATCATCGCAGGTGCAGTATCCCAACCCGCTTCCTGAAGCTTCGGTGTAATCAATATTCGGCAAGTATCCGCTTCATTCATGCAGAAGATCTCCCTTTCCCTTCATCCCCTGCTCGAACCCATCGATCCACCTCTGATACTTTAAACCGCCACACCCCGCCAGCTTTATGCGCAGGCATCTCCCGTTCCCGAATCCAACGACGCACCGAGTCTGCACTCACCGATAAATGAGCAGCAATATCCTCTAGACTGATCCAAGGCTCAGCCGTCATATTCGTTCTCAATTCGGATTTCATGTTTCATAGACCTGCACACAATTGCACAGTGTTTCATTTCTGACAAGTCCCATATCCCACCGAACAAAACCAATCGGTTAAGACTCCATAGCCTTAAAGTACTCCGGGTCGGCCAGTACTTCCGCTTCCAGTCCTCGCAACCCCGGAATATGCTTTAGATACAGGTACCCTCCATGCAGGATTTCAAACACCATCTGAGGCACGGGAGCGTATATTGTCAGTTTTTCATCCCCTCGAAAATAAGCAGGAGGTGTCCCGGGGTTAAATTCAGTATTTAACGCTAAAGGCGGTGTATTGCTTGTAGCCTTACAATGCTCCGGGGGGGACGTTACGGAATGTGCGGCACACACAAAAGGTCTAACAGGGTAGATCATGCATGCCCCGTCATCTAAAAAAGGGCACTTAATATCCAACATGCCGTATGATTGCGACTTACATAAAAGTTCATCACGAAGTTTTTTGTCCCCCCGATTCTGAAAACTGCGGCTTCCAGCCTCGGTCACTGCTTGGAATATGCTTTCGTGTTTTCGTACTTTCTCCCTCCATTTAGGATATTGGCGGATGAATTTTTTCCGTTTTTCATTATTATCGTACAACCAGTGCACGATACCCTCAGCTTCCTGAAGGGTAGCACCGACGAATTGCGAGCAACAGTGGTTACATCCCTTGAAACAGGATATTTTACACTCTAACTCCTTCTGGGCTTTTCTTTGGTCCTCTGTAAGTTTCTTGAGACGTTGCGTCTTCCACGTTAGGAATTTTCCGCACCATCTTTTTCGCTCGCGGCCTACACGCCCGCGATAAGCATCCTTTCGAACTCGCTCAAATATATCAGGCGATTGGGTAGGTGGTATTGGGGAATCCCTACAGCACTTCTTATATTTCTTTCCGCTGCCGCATGGGCAGGGGGCGTTTACACCAATTTTCTCAGACATAGAGCTCTCCAGTTATTTCCGAAACGCGATTCAAGACAAAACTAGACACGACCCGCAAAAAAGACAACCACCATCACCAGTCTTCCATTAGCTATTATTCATCAACCATCTTCACCTATTAACCCACATCCAATTTGGACAGAAAGACCTCCAACTTCTTACGCATCAGCATCACCTGCTCCGCCACTACCGCCCCGGAAAGCAACACCGCAGCAATCAAAAACAGCATAAACGCCTCAATCTCATGAATCGCACTCTCCGCCGCTGAAAAAATCCCGATCCCGCCCAAAAATGCCAACGCCGCCAATACCAATAGAATCACTCTCATTTTCTCACTCCAATATAGGTTAAATCATCCGTAATCAGCCAACACTCTACCACACCCCATAGGACAACCACCGTCCCACCCACCCATATTCATTTTACAAAAGACCCCCATGCGCTTCGCCAGGGTGCGGGGCCTTTTGCAAAACGAAAATGGGTTCATCTCCCAACGGCAAAAAAACGTAGGTGCAGCAGTCCCGGATGCACTACCCCTCAATCCAAGCCACAGAACGTATTCCCCCATCAACCATCACCCTCAAAAATTAGCAACCATTAGCGTGTACGAGCAGTTAAAAAAACATCTCCGACCGCTACCCGTTGATTTCGCTCTCAAGCGCTGTTAACCCATTCAGAATGTCCTCAAATGCGGGCAGTTCACCGAACATCATTTCTCGCATATCTGCATAATCGATCCGCATCTGCTCAAGAACCCGTTCCGGAGGAATCAAACGAAAAGTCCCGGGCCGGGCGAAATCGTATTGGGCCCAGCCTCTCGGGTAAAACCGCTTCTTAAAATCCAGCACATCCTCCAGCAAAGCCAGATCCTTCAGAGCCCGCTCGCGCAATGAGGAATCCTGCGACATCCGGAATAAATCATAGTAATGCCTGGAATATCTCGAAGGCACCGCAGATGTTTCAGGACGGTGGGCTTCGTGGTGTAGAATCGTAGCCTTTTCCCAGAAAGTTCGTTCGGCATCGATGGCCCGCACCCGGCATTGGGGATCTCGGAACTGTTCGGGGAAAACCTCCGCCGCATACGGCTGAATGCTGTGCACTGCATGCGGCACCCACGCCGCCAGCGGACCAATTTCAAGCTGAATATACGGTAGTAAAGCCCCTGTTCCAGTGGTTTCGGGATACATCACCCGCACGATGTGTCCGAAATCTTTCTCGTCAGGACTCACCTCCAGCTCCAAAACATCCCCCAACACCTCTTCCAACACAGGAAGCAGCTCTTTGGAAATATAGCGTTGCGCCTCT
This sequence comes from Kiritimatiellaeota bacterium B1221, assembly GCA_029269125.1. Lineage (GTDB taxonomy): Bacteria > Verrucomicrobiota > Kiritimatiellia > SS1-B-03-39 > UBA6053 > UBA6053. The sequence goes on from JARHXX010000012.1 coordinate 40,895, forward strand.
TCATTGATCTGTCGATTCAAACGATCCTGCTGCGTCTTCGAGCGTGAACCTGCCGGGTCCTCACGAGTCACCACTCGCCAGTCCAAAATCAAATCAATGTCCTCTGAAAAACGTTCGACCAAATGAAACACTTTAGAGAGGCTGGTGCCGCCTTTAAAGATAAACAGCGGGGATAGCCGTTTATCTTCAAAAAGCCGTTTCAACGTCCAACATACCCAAAAATCCTTCTCCACCACCGCCGCAGATCCCAACCCCATGCTCTCAGCCGTCAGGGCAAACAACTCACTCCGCTGCTCCGCAGACAGATCCGCCACCCGCTTCACACCGTCACCTCTTCCGCAATTTCACGTACAATCTCATGCACCCAGGCCGGCGCGGTTCTAATATCCCGGGTCATTTTTTTCCAGACGGATGCCGGAAATGCATGGATCAACTTCGCCCAGACCCTTTCGTCAATTCGTTCCTGACCCAATGCTTTGAGCGCCTGCACCACCAATTCACTTTCCCGAAGTTGAAAACCAGATTCCTTTAACGGCCGCCTCCTGAATTCCAATTTTCGGTTCCCCACTCCATACCGCTTCCCAGGTCCATCCGATAAATAGACCGACTGCGCCGGGACCTGCGCCGAAAGACCCAACAGGTTCAGCGCGGTATTTTCAGACGGTTGAATCCGCCAGCCATGCTTCCTCGCCAGCGCCCGGGCCACCTGATCCAGATCCGGCCCCATCACATCTCCTGTCAACGAACTGATTTTTGGATAGTCATACAAGCCCCGCAACACCCGGCGCAGGGTTCCCTTTTTCTCCAATTGACTCAAGGCTTTCCTAACCAAATCATCCCCGCCAAGATCCAAGAAATCATTCTTGGAAAACGACCAACCCCTTTGGTTTCCATAAATCCTTGAAATAACTTTATTTTCAACAGATTGCATAAATAATAGAGTGCATATATTTTCACAAATTGCACCCATAATTTGTGAATTTATTTTCTTGGTTTCCCAAGGGGTTCTCGCTTCAAAATCTCAGAAAGACCCTGAACCCCGTCCAGCGTCAACGTATAGGTCTCCGTGTTCTCATCCGAGTCCCGGTCATCAGGACCGCTGAGCTGCCCCTCCCGCTCGACATACGCATATAGACTCGGCAGCCAAACCAATCGGATTCCGCGCATATTACCCGGCTTTTTCAGATTCGAACTCCGTACCTTCCCCTCAGAAATCAAATGAAAGATATGTGAACGACTAAGACCCGACCAGGGACAATATCCCTTGGCAGGAATCCGGATCCAACGCTGATTGGATTCAACGAAAGGTTTCTCGCAAACAATCTGAATCGTTACCATCACATACTCCTGGGTTAAGGTTCACCCGAATCTTAACAAATCCCCCCACCACGACGCAACCCCCTCTACCCGTAGTTCCCCACGAGCAACAGCCGGCAAACCACTCCAGATCCCAAGGCCCCAATCTCAAAGCCGCCCATTGCTCCTGGGCAACTTTTAGTAAAGACGCTTCCGCAAAATCCGCTGCGCTTGCGCGGTAGGATTTGTATCCCGACCTAACCACCCTCAAAAATTAGCGACAATTAGCGCCTATTAGCGGTTAAAACCACGTTCTGACTTCCGCCCCCCGACTTCCGACCTCCGTTCTCCGACTTCTGGCCTCCGCACCAAAGGCGCATCCGAAGGCGCTAAATAGAAGCAGAAGCAGGAATCGGCAAACTTTTCAAGTGAGCCTCCCCGGGCCTGAAATAATTTTCCAAAACAATCGCAGTTTCGGCATGACCAGTCACCTTTTGCACATCTGCAACGCTCCAACCCGATTTCAGGGCCTCCGTGATCCAGGTCGTGCGGAAAGAATGCCAGTCCCTCACCGATTGCCTATACCGCCTCCCTTCAGGAATACGGGTGGTTAAATTCTGAATCTTCGTTTTCGTCCCTCCCTTCGGATTCCGCCGTAACTGAACCCCGGTTCCCTCCTCCAAAACCTGCAAAGCCTCAGAGATCTGCGACTTCGAATACCCCATCTTTTCGTGGATCCTCTTGTAGGTGTAGCTCTCCAACAAATAAAGCCGGGCCACGTCCTTAAACCGCTCCTTGCGCTTCTCTGTAGTACTCAGACCATCAATAAACTCTACGCACCTCACATACGCATATGCGGGGGCCATCTTCTCCAATGCAGGAACTTCCTTCTTCTCACCGCCATCCAACGCAAGCACAAGAATCGATTTCAGCTCCCTGCGCAAAGTTTGCTCCCCGGTGTTTCCGCTCAAGTAAAGTTTTGCCATGTCCGGGAAAACATATTTGCCGACTGAATTTGCCTTCCGCAAAACCTGTTCGACGCTTGGGGCGATAGGGATCGTCACCTCTTTCCCATGCTTCTCCGTCTTCCTGGGCGTGATACGCAACATCCCCGCTTTAAGATCCACGGATTTCCATTCCAAGGTACATAAATCCCCCTTACGTAAACCCGTACCCGCAGCCAAAACGATAAGCGGATAAATACGTGACCCCTTGGCCGCCGCGAAAATCCGCGTCAATTCATCCGGCGTAAACGGCGTACGATGCAGCTCCTTATCCGCCTTAATAACATCCGGAATCTTCAGACGATCCTTTTTCTTCTTCGCGTCAAAAGGCGTCCGCACACCCAGAGGGGTATATTCCCGGAACAACCGGCGCAACTCCCCCACCCGGCGTTTAAACGTCGATTTCGATTCCCGCAAAGAATCATAGAACGCCTGAATATCCTTCACGCCCACATTGGTAATCGGCACATTCTTTCCCTTGTGCTCCAGCATAAACACTGAAAACTGTTTGGCTCGGCCCTCGACCGCCTTCTTTTGCGCCTCACTCCCATCTGACAATTCTCGGGCCAACTCGGGAAGCTCCGACAGCTTTACACTCTTCTCCACATTCCCGCTCTTCAAACGAACGATATTCTTTTGAGCCGTGATCGCCGCATAGGGGTCTTCCATGGATTGCAAATGCTTCTTCAACGCCTCCTCGGCCCGAATACGGGAATTTTCGAAAGCCTTATTCCCTGGTTTCTTTATCGACTCCGGACGTATCCCCCGAACCGGCACCTTCAAATTAATCACCGTCCGCGTGCCATCCAGCTTCGTCACATTTGCATGCCAAGTCGAGCGATCCTTCATCAACTTCAAACTAGCCATAAGAGATTCTCCAAACGGGTTGAACTGGCATTATCGGGTGGCAACAACTTGGACATCCACACCCAAACATCTACCAGATTTATTACCCAAATGTAGAACAAATCGTAGTACAAGACAACCACAAAGCCACATTAACCCCTTATTTTATAGGCTTTATTGGGTTCCCTTTTATACCTGGGGGGCAAGGGGTCGCTGGTTCGAATCCAGTCGCTCCGACCATTTTTTTACCCTCACCGTAGCGGCGGGAGTCGATCCAGCGAAGCGGTTCGATTCCCAAGGGAGGGGGCGGCCGACGGAAAGGACGCAAAGCGTCGCCCGCAGGGCCAAGGGCCGGGGGAAGGCCCGCAGCCATCCAGTCGCTCCGACCATTTCCACCTGTTCAAGAATCAAACGTTTACGTTTGATTCTTTTTTTGAGAGGTCGGTTACAAGTTTTAGTTAAAAATAAGCTCTCTGGATTTTGCCTGGGACGGTAGATGTCCTACCCTCTTGGCTATAGTGTCTCCATGAAATACACTTTACGCCCCAACACCTTTGAAGACTTGCAGCAACACCTTTCCCATCATGCGCAGCCCGTCATGCTTTTGGAAGGCTCCCGCAGCGTTCACCCCGAGGATGCGGATAAACTAAAGCAACTGGGGCGTTTCCTCGCCCGGGAATTCCCCCGTGCGATCTTTCGTTCAGGCAATGCCGATGGATCCGATACTTTATTCGCCCGCGGCGTAGAAGCGGTGGACCCTGCCCGTATGCAAATCGTCACGCCACATGCCGGACATCGTAAAAAGAATATACACCCGGAAAATTATATTTTCCCTTTAAGCGAATCCTCAGCCATAAATGAACGGGATTTGGAAAAGTATTCCAATGAGGCCTCCCCGAAAAACCGAACTCTTATCGAAAACCGTCATCACATTCCAAGATTAAAAGCCAAAGCCAATTATCTGTTGCGTGACACCCTGAAGGTTATCGGAGATCAGGAAAAGGGATTGGCCCCGGCATCCGCAGGCCTGTTCTACACCCAGCCTGATCCGATGGAGGGAGGAACCGGACACACCATTCGGGTATGCCTCCATCAAAAGGTACCGGTGTTTCTGCAAGCACAATGGATGGGGTGGCTAAGGGATCAACACGACTGATTCCGGATCACAGACGGGGTCACAGCGCATCCCCACCCTTCTCCCCACCCCAACGCATGCATATTGTTGTTCGAGTGACGTTGACCTTCTTCAATCGATTTGCCAGATCTTGCGGTCATGAGAGAAAGTGATGAACCCAAACGCCCTGTCACCATGCGGGATGTGGCCAAAGCAGCAGGCGTGAATGCCTCCACGGTTTCTCGTGCCCTCCGGAATGATCCAAACGTGTCCAAAAAACGGCGTGAAGAGATCATCGCATTGGCCGAAAAAATCGGCTACCGGCCAAACCCTTACGTTCAGGCTTTTACCGCGCATGTGCGGGGGTATCGGCGCTTACCGTCACATGCCCCAATCGCAGTGCTGGAAAACCGGGACGCGTCAAATTCGGCGTATAATGAGCTTTATATTCAGGGCGCCACGCAACATGCCTATGCCCAGGGCTACAAAATCGAATTAATGAACAAAGAATCTGTAAAAGGATCTTTAGAACGCATCAAAGACATCCTCTTCGCCCGGGGAATCAGGGCCTTATTGGTGATGCCTCCCGATTCAAAAACGGAAATGCCGGAACTGGCCGATTTTCCCATGGCGATGGCCACCATTGATTACAGCCTGAAAGATCCCAACCTGCATCGGGCAACCCCATCTTACTTTCAGAATATGGAAATCGCATTGCGGGTTTGTGCACAAAAAGGCTATAAACGGATGGGCTTTTGTACATACCGCACCGAAGTCGACCGAATTGGCATGCATTGGCTGGGTGCCTTTTGCGGATGGCGGGACCTCCAAAACCCGGAAAATCAGGTCCCGGTACATTACAGCCCCTATTCGCGGGAGGATGATGAAACACGCAGCATCGAAACCTGGGCCTCCTATCGGGATCAGTTTTACCAGTGGCTGGATCAGGAAAAACCTGATTTGGTGATCTCCAATAATTTATTCTTTTATGAGTGGCTGCGGGAAAGAGGCCTCCGCTGTCCGGAAGATATCGGCTTTGTCCACCTGGGGTTGACCCCCAATGAAAGCCTCACTTCCGGAGTCGACCAGAATCATCAACAGATTGGTGCGGCTGCAGTCGATTTGCTGATCAGCCAATTGCAAAAAAACCAACAGGGCATTCCCGCCTCCATGCAGACGGTACTGATCTACGGCAGTTGGATCGAAGGCGGCACCACCCGATAAATTTTGCAGGTGGGCGGTGCTCACTGGTTCATCGCAAACGCCGTGACCGAAACATTGCAAATCCGCCCAGACTTAGCATAATCAATATCGCCGTGTTGGGTTCGGGAATTACATTGATCACTTCGTCAAACTCGGTGCCGACACGAAGTTCATCAAAAATATAATTCCCCTCGCCATTGTTGTTGGCTGAAAAACCCGCATAGGCCAGGATCAGATCCTCCCCTGCAGGCTGGTTGCTCAGGGTCTGATCAATTTCCCAAGAAATACCCGCTTCAGATATAGGGTAGCCATCTGCTTCCGTGAACAATGAATAGCGGGCCCGCAAACTGCCACTGGATACGTAAGGGTTGTAAGTGGCTTCGTTCATGTTCGTATAATCGAAACGCGCAAGGATCAGGTAGGTGGTACCCGCTTGAATGGTGCTTGTGCCTTGAAACGTGCGGGCACTCCCATTGTTCCAATTATTCGCATCGACTCGGTCACCTACTGCAATACTGCTGCTAAAATCATCGGAATCCGGGTCCGTTTGACCAATACCAAACCCAAACCCTGTCTGGTCAGAATTCGAAGTCAGAAGGGTCGCGCCATTGCTTCCCGAGCCCCAGGAGGGAATTGAACTCGCGGTCAGAAGATAACTGGAATAAAAGGTGAAACTTTGGCCCTTCCACTCACTTTCATTATAGGCGCCCGTCATCTGAATCGTATTGTCCATGGAGGTGATACTGCGGCGATTTGTCACGGACTGTTGTGCCCCACCGGACGATGCAAAGTGACCCGCAAAGCTTAGACCACTTGCCGTGTATTTGAATTCTGTGTCCGTAGAAAGGGTCGTATTCGATTTGTAGACCGCCCGCAGGGCGGCATCGTCGGCATAATCGTTTGAGTCTTGAAAAAGCAGGGTTGCCTGAGCCGTCGAAGACAGACCCGCAAGCGTGAGCGTACAAAGCAACGCCTTGATTCGAAAATTTTGTTTTGAATACACTGAAGGAGCTATGGAAAGTATTTTGTTCATGGGAAACCTTTATGGGTGAAGTTCGAAGATCGTGTCTCTCGCGTGAAGTGTTTTTTTTAGCTGACATATGAATACCAATGCGCAGGAGAATGAATAAAGCATTCTATCGTGCATATTGTTGCAACATCTAATATGTTTCAAGGTGTCAGGTTGCCCTCCTCACGATAGACTTCTGCAGAATTCAGATTAAAACGAACGCAACAATGTGCAGCCCTCGAGACTGTTCCCTTAACCTTCTTTATCGCATGGGATCCAAATATGAAATTTCACATTTGCTCCCTGTTCGCTCTGTCCACGCTCCTGCCTTTCTTCACTGCTATTGCGGATTCGCTTTGGATTGAATCCGAGTCCATTGCCCGAAAACCTGATGTCGCAGAGATAACAGAGTGGACCCGTCCCGAGCTGCTGTCCGGAGGTCATTTGCTCGCGGTCAATCTGGATGCCAAAAAGGTCGAAAGCCATATCCCTCCTGAAGGCATCGAACTCGCCTATCCGCTCACCGCCCAAACGTCAGGTACTTATACCCTGTGGAACCGGGTGGTTTTCGAAAACATTCGCGCCCCCTTTGAATGGCGGATCAACGGTGGCCCCTGGGAGCGCAACAGCCAGCTGAACCAGCCGGTCACCAACGTTCAGGAACTCTCCAACTGGAATCCCGTAGGCTGGACCCGCATGGGATCCGCTGAGCTCAAAGCCGGAGAAAACCTCTTGGAAATCCGCCTGACCCGCCAACCCAAAGATCCACAAAAACCCCAGGGAGACTTGGCAAACCTGCGCTATGTCTCCGATGTGATTCACTTCACCACAAACCCGGACTGGCAGCCGAATTTCCAATATGCACCCGGAACAGATTTTCAAAACGGGCGGGACCGCGAGGCGGCAAATACCCGGTTCACTCTAAAAGATACTCCTGAAGCCCGGGACCATATTTCCCTTGACGGACTGTGGCAGTATGCCCCCTACGATGAAATCGGCGAAATCACCGAGGCATCCCGGGTTTCAGGTACAGCAGACTACCCGGATCCCGATCAATTGTCTTGGTATGGATTGCCCGTCCCCTCCAATCGCAATGAGGCTTCCCCTGATACCCGTTGGTCGCACCGGTTTGTATTACGCACCACCGTGGACATTCCCGCAAGCATGAAAAATTCCGCCTTTGTGCTCGAGTTTGAAGCCCTCAACCTCATTCAAACCTTATTTGTAAACGGAAAACGAATCGGCGATTTCGATGTCGTAAAAAGCCGCTGGCAAGTCGATATCAGCTCCGCCATTGAACCCGGCAAACCCAACGAAATTCTGCTGGTGGTGAAAGATACCTATTACGCCCTTTCCGTCGATAATGAAGGCTTAGGTCTGCGCAGAATTCAGTACTTTCCCAACCGCATGTTCAATCGGAATCAGGGGATCACGAATCGCTTCGATTTTCCGGTTGCTTTCGGTCATCAACAGACGGGGATCCTGGATTCCGTGACTCTCACCGCCACCGAAACCCCTGTGTATATTGCCGATACCTTTGTAAAACCTTTTCCGATTACCGAAAAATCCATTGATTTCGATGCCACCCTGCAAAACGCAGGCTCCCGCGATCAATTGGCGACCCTTCGCATGTCCATTCAGTCTTGGCCGGATGCGCAGCCCCTCCTCGAAGTGGGCGAAACCACGGTCCAAGTGCCTGCCGGCGCGTCCGCTACTGCCACGCTCCAAACGCCATCCGATCCCCTCACCCTCTGGTGGACTTACGATGCGACCCTCTACACGCTGGTTAGCGAAATTCTGATCGACGGACAGGTCGTAGACCGTCAGCAGACCCGCTTCGGAAACCGCGAATGGGAAATTCGGGGAAATCAGTTTTATCTTAACGGCGTGCGTCAACATTTGCGGAGTGATCTCACCCACATCAACCCGCGACCCGAAATCCCGAAAGAGAAAATACTCGCAGACTGGAAAGCTATCGGCACCAACATGTTTCGCCGCCGTTTTCAGTTTCCCTGGAACGGACTCAGCCCGCGCGACACTCTCAACTGGATGGATGAAGCCGGCATGCCGGTGCGCATGAATGCCGGGACCTTTGATGGGCAGGTCGCGCCCTACCGTTTGGTGGAAGGCGACCGGAATAACCGCCACGCCCGCAGGATGCTGTTCGACCGCTGGCATGCACAAATGATGAACGGGGTCGACACCTTCAAAAACCATCCTTCCGTGTTTATCTGGGAACTCGATAACGAGTTGGTATACATCAACGCCCGCAATTTCGGTTTGTTAGACGAAGTGGAACCGGAATTCAGCAAAATGTCCCACGACATTCTCGCCTTCGATCCCACCCGATCCACCGTAACCGGCGGCGGCAGCGCCTTGCGCGACCAGTCCCTGCCCACGTATGGCATTCACTATTTTGAAGATGCAGACCGTCACTATCCCGACGAAGCCTACACCGGAGAAATCTCTCTGCCCCGTGAAGGGACCACCCGCAGCCGGGTCTGGCCGGTTGATTTCGATAAAAAGCCCATTTTCTTCAGTGAAACGGCCTTTTTACCCGGCCGGAACCCCGCACAATTCGCATCATTCGGCGGAGAAACAACCTTCCTAGGTAAAAGTGAAGCCAAACCCGCAATCGGGCTTTACGCGTCCTGGATTGCCGAAGGATACCGCTGGAAAGGCTACGCGGCAAACCATGTTTGGTTCGCCAAAGATTTCACCGATGGCGCCTACACCTACGCCTGGCAACCCGTGGCCATCCTCCGACGCGAATGGAACGATACCTTTGCCCCCGGTCAACAGGTCAGCCGCGAATTGAGAGTCTACAATGACCTGCCTGACACCCGTCCCATTTCCGCCTCCTGGTCTCTTGAACTTGACGGAAAAATCATCCAAACGGGATCCAAAACTTTTGAGGTGGCGCCCGGAAGTTTTAAAACCTGGAACATTCAGTTTACCCTGCCCGCATCTGCCCCCCGGCGAACCGAAGGCCGCCTCACCCTCAATGCCACCCGGGCGGACGAAGTGGTGTTCACCCATGATCTTCCCGTCACTCTGCTTCCAGACCCGAAACCTGTCCCCGCCCCCATCAACGGAGAATTGTGGGTGTGGGATCCCGAAGGAGAAACCCTTGCCCGTCTGCAAGCCGCCGGCTATTCCCGCATTCACGAAGCCCGCTCTTTCGCAGAAATCCCCGATCAATTCGGACTGCTCGTGGTCGGCCGGAACGCCCTTTCCCTGGCCGACGCCACCAGCCGGCGTTGGACCGCACTCGCAGCTGCCGGAAATAAAATCCTGTTTTTTGAACAGGAGCACCCTTTGCATTTCCAAGGGATTCCTGCCGATGTGGAACCAACGGACTACGACGGGCGCATGGCATTCTCCCAGAACCTCAGCCATCCCATCTTCTCCGGACTCGCCCAAGCAGATCTCTCCCTCTGGGCCGGTGATCACGTGGTCTACCGAAACGCCCTCCGCAAACCCAGTCGGGGCGCGACCTCTTTGGTGCAGGTTGACGATGAACTCGGCTGCAGCGCCATGCTTGAAGTCCCCATTGAACAAGGCCTTCTCCTCATGAGCCAAATGGCCGTCAGTGAAAAACTCGAAACCGAAGTGGTGGCACGCCGCCTCTTCGACAATCTGGTGCACTATGCAGCGACCTACCAACGGGTCACCCGTCAAATTGAAACCGTGGTTTCAAACCCAACCAACCTGAAAGCGCTCCACGACATCGGTGTGTCGGCCACAGAGAATAGTGATCCCGTCGCCAGCCTCAAAGCCAACCCCCGGGGGATTGTCATCGTGGAGGGCACTGCGGAAAATCTGACCGCCCTGGCCGAGGCTCCCCGGGAAGTCGAGACCTTTACCCAATCCGGTGGCTACCTGCTCCTTCTCGACATCACCCCCGATTCGTTGCAGGCCTTTAATCAACTCGTGGGTTACGACCATGTGCTGCGCCCCTTCCGGGAAGAGCGGGTGCGCTTCCCCGCTGTGCGCAATCCCCTCACCGCCGGCCTCACCCTCCCGGATGTGGTGATGAGCAGTGGACGCCGTATTCAATCCTGGAACCGTGATGAATGGCCGACCAACGATGCTTTCGACTACATCGTCGACCTCAAAGATATTGCCCCCTTTTCGACTTTCCCCACTCCGGCAGAACTCGGGGATCATGACACCAAAGGTCCCGGCACCGACCGCTGGTTATTAAACATGGTCAACGGATACACCTCCTCTACCCATTGGCGGATGGTCTACACGATTTGGACCGCAGATCCCGGCCCCCGCCCCCTACCCATCACCCTGCCCCGTGAAGAAATCATTACCGGCCTCACCCTCACCCCCAGCCGCACCTACAACGCCATCACCAAAATCCGCCTGGTCTTCGATGACAACCCCGATACTGTTCAGGAAATTGAAATAGGGCCCGAAGAAACCACCCGCGCGACCCTCAACCCTCAATCCGCCCGCAAAGTGACCCTGGAGATCCTGGACTGGACCCGCGAGAGTGAGAAAACGCTGGTGGGGATTGACAATCTGGAACTCTTCGTGGAGCGGCCTGCCGACTTCGATCAAAGGGTTCGTCCCATGCTGAATATTGGAGGCCTCATCGCGTATCCCCGGGGAAAAGGCGGTATGATTCTCAACCAATACGTATTCCGCGCAAACGAAGCAAACCCGGTGAACGCGGACAAAAAGAAAACCCTGCTCTCCACCTTGCTGAAAAATATGGGGGGCGATCTTGGGGGCGCCAAAACAGCGGTTGCAGGCTTTAATTTGCAGTACACCCCGCTGCCCCTCGACGGATCCGCCAATCTTTATCTCAGTAAAGCACAGGGCTGGTCTGCCAAAGGCGGAGACTTAAGTGCCTTACCCAAAGGTCCCAATACCTTTGCCGATGTCCGGTACCTGATTACAGACTTCTCCACCTCACCGCTCGAAAGCGGGGTCACCCTCAAACATCCCAAACTCAGCAGCAATGCCGGCGCTGAAATCGTCACCGGCATTCCCGTCAATGGCCCGGTCGACACCCTCTTTTTCCTGCATACCTTCCTGGAAACCCGAAGCTGGAAACCCCGTCGGGCCACAGATTCGGCGCCGGAACTGTTCCAGTATATCATCCATTACGAAGACGGCAGTGAAGCAAGGGCTGTTATCACCCTGAACGATGGGGTCGCCAACTGGTTGCAACCTGCGAATGCCCGCCCCTTGGCCCGGGCGGATATTGCCTGGACCGGTCCCGCGATCCGGGACCGCTTCCCCACCGTGTATCAATATCAATGGAACAACCCCTTTCCTGCCAGGAAAGTAACTTCGGTTGATTTGGCCTATGCAGAGAAAGGCAAAGACTTTGGTGCGCCGGTACTGCTGGGGCTCACGGCCGGACAGGTGAGAGAATAAGCCCGCGAAATGGCAGGCCGTCCTATCGATGGTTGTGGTCTCCGAGCCGTCTAGCGACGGCGATGGACGATCATCATTCCGCCCAAAGCCATCCCGATTAAAAGGAGTGAGGAAGGTTCGGGGATCACCCCGAAAGTGAGGTGATCAATGGAGATGGAATTTGTGGGAGAAAGAGGGATATCCTCATTTAGACTGCTGTGCAAATATCCCACCGCCAGACCGGTGATGCTTTGCAGACCATAATACGAATTGTCCGTAAAAGTATAACTCCCCGTTTCAATCAAGGGGCTGTCAGGAGTGCTCCCGCCCAGTCCGGTGATCGTGGTCACATAAGACATCGTCCAAGCCGATCCGCCTCCGCCGGAGACCGTAATGATATTATCGATCTGCAATGCGCTGGGGAATAAAAATATATCAGAGGAAGTTCCGCCCCCTCCATTAAATCGGGATTCGAGACTTTGGCTGACCCGGGTTTTGCCTACGCTGTTATACCCGGCAATCCCCTGATCAAACATCCCGCCGTCTGACCCCGTAAAGGGGTCGCGGTTTCCCGAATCCGTGGTGCGAATTCCAACCAGGGTGTTTACATTATAATCACCTGCATTCATGTTGAAATTACTGGTATCCAGGGTGTAACTCAGTTGCAATTGTCCTGTCCCGCTCGCGAACAAAGTACTGCCATCAATCTCTTTAAACAAATAGGCGGTCTGATTTGTGGCCCCCGAGGTATAAACCAATTGGCCATTCCCGCTGATCTTCCCGCCCGGATCTGAAATATGATCAAACCCCCAGATTCCAGTGCCGGTAAAGTCTTCCGAGAAGATAACTTCTGCCTGTAAAAGGCAAAAAGTCATACAAACGAACAATAGAATACAAAGAATTTTTTTCATAAGAACCTGAAGCCGTAAGAGGAAGTTGAATGATTTTACCCCTTATGAGCTAAACAAAAAGTTTAGGCGAACCTTTAATACTGGGACCGTCCCAAACATCAGTGTATTTTCGAACAGTTTTCACCTGAAATTCTGTTGATGCGTAATGTAACTTTACGAGAAGGGGCCGACCATTTGGGAATGGGATAATCTGCCGTACAATGCGCCAGAGCCGCACGATGTCAGCGGGATCCTCTCATACGAACGGAGACGGTGGTATCCCGGAAGCAACAAAATGCCGCAAGTTCAAACTATGTTTTGCGTGCAAAATAAATGGAATGCACATATAGAGCAAAAATATGTCTACAATCCCTCCTTTCAATTACGATCTTCGCCTTCAGGAACTCAACCAGCATCAACAGCAAGTGGTTAAAACCTCCAACCCGGGCACTTGGCATACCAGCAACTGGTACTGCAAACACCGTGATCCAATCATCACCCCGGCCCATGTCCCCGTTACCTGGCGTTATGATTTAAACCGCGAACGCAATCCCCTCCTCCTGGAAATCCTCCCGATCCAAGCCACCTTTAACGCCGGTGCCATCGAACGGGATGGGCGCATCGCCATGATGGTGCGGGTAGAGGGCCATGACCGGAAATCCTTTTTTGGTCTGGCCTGGAGTGACTCCGGTGTCGATGGATTTGAATTTACTGATCATGCGATCGTGATGCCGGAAACCGAAGACCCGGACACCAATGTCTATGATATGCGGATGGTCGAACATGCAGACGGCTGGGTATACGGCTTATTTTGCACCGAACGCAAAGACCCCAACGCCCCCCACGGCGATCTCTCCAGCGCTGTCGCACAATGCGGCATTGCCCGGAGTAAAGATTTGGTGAACTGGGAACGGCTCCCCGACTTAAAAAGCCATTCCGCCCAACAGCGCAATGTGGTATTGCATCCCGAATTTGTCGATGGCAAATACGCCTTCTACACCCGTCCGCAAGATGGATTTATCGATGCAGGATCCGGCGGGGGCATCGGTTGGGCCTTATGTGATGACATCACAAATCCAATAGTCGGTGAAGAAAGAGTCATGGAATCCCGGGCCTATCACACCATCAAAGAAGTGAAAAATGGTCAGGGGCCCGCCCCCATCAAATCTTCGATCGGCTGGATACATCTCGCCCACGGCGTCCGCGACACCGCCACCGGTCTCCGTTATGTGCTTTATGTTTTTGTGACCGACTTGGAGAATCCCGATAAAGTCATTTACAGTCCGGGCGGAGCCTTCATCGTCCCCGAGGGAGATGAACAGCTGGGAGACCTCTCCCACATTGTATTCAGTAACGGCTGGGTTTGTCGCGATGATGGCACGGTCCTCATCTACTACGCCTCCTGTGATACCCGCATGCACGTGGCCTCCACCACCCTGGATCGCCTGATCGCCTATTGCCAATCCGTGCCAACCGATCCCCTTCGTTCATTCGCCTGTGTCGCCCAGCGCAATGAATTAATTGATCAAAATCCCGCTTGAAAATCTGACATGATCACCACTTTTGCTCATCCCCGCATCTGTAATTTCGCCCACCATATTCAACTCAAGATCGAGGGGCAAGTGGTGGAAGTCCTGCACACCGAAGCCGCGGATTTTGCAAATTTCATCTATGATCCTGCAGACGGACCGGTGCTGGTGGAAGTCTCTTATACCGATCGGGTTTTAGTGGATCAAGTAGACATCCGCCCCCGAACGCGGAACCATAAAGCTGATATACAAGCCGCCTCTTTCTCCTTCACTTTGGACAAACCCGAAAAATTAAGCTTGGAAGTTCCGGGGCGGCCTCCCCTCTTCTTCTGGGCCAATCCTCCCGAAAAAGACCGCCCCGATCCTGAAGACCCCCATGTCCTCTACTTCAAAGCGGGACAGGTGTACGAAGTGGGCGAATGCCAGCTCGAAGACGGCCAAACCCTATACATTGAAGGCGGGGCCATGGTCCGTGGCAAGGTCAGAGCGAAGAACGCGGCCCACATCACGATCAGGGGGCATGGGATCTTAGACGGGGGCTTCTACTATCCTTCCAAAACTGAAGCCACCCATCTGGCCCGCTTTCACCGTTGTCAAAACGTCATCGTCCGTGACATTACCATGATTCAACCCAGCGGCTGGATGCTGGTACCGGTCGACTGTGATGAGGTCGAAATTTTTAATCTCAAACAAATTGGTGAAGTGGTGAGTTCGGACGGGATTGATGTGGTGGGGAGCCGCAAGGTGCATATTCACGATTGTTTTCTCAGGAACAATGATGACTGCGTGGTGATCAAAGCCTTCGTCATCGGCATCCAAAATAAAAACCGCATCCCCTGTGACGGACGGGGAAATGTGGCCGAAGTTTTGGTTGAAAACTGTATCTTCCTCAATGCCCCCGCCGGCAACGCCATGGAAATCGGGCACGAACTTAATGTGGAATATGTGCGGGATGTCACCTTCCGCAATATCGATGTTTTAAGTGTTCACGGGCAAGGCGCCGTCTTCTCCATTCATAATTACGCCCAGGCCCTGGTGGAAAATATTACCTTTGAAGATATCCGTATCGAACATTGTTACGACAAATTGATCGATTTTAGAATTTCACGGTCACGGTTTTCCGTAGGGGAAATCACCGGACGAATCCGTAATGTGACCCTTCGCAATATCCAATGGTTTCAAGCCCCTAACAATATCGGCTATACCATCTCCCTCATCGGCGGCTGGAGTCCCGAAGCGGATATCCAAAATATCACTATCGAAAATTTTTGCATCAATGGACATCCTATTGAATCTTTGGACGAATTAGAGATCACCACCCGACACACCCGGGGCTTGCGTCTAATCTAATTACAAGTATCTACTGCAGATCCCAGGGTCTCCCCTTCCACCCATTCCGGATCGACCACATGTTGCAGCGGATGTTCCGCAAACCCCCGCTCTCCCCGGACAATCATTTCCTGCAACATCTTTAGGGCACGTTGGATCATTTCCTCTGCGCGGCTGTCGTTTCCCGATATCAGGGGCGTATTCGGAATGGAGGTCCCACTGACCAAAACCGCCGCAAAACCGATGGGCCCCGGAAAACGATACCCTGCCGCCATAAGCGGATACACCATGGTCCAATGGTAAGCGACAATCACGTCAGGCTGGACCTTATCAAGCCAAGCCAAGGTTCCTTTATCCAGTTGAGTCGGATTGTTGCCTTTGATCACCCGCCGTTGGCAACTCACCCCCTTCTTCACATACAAATGGCGAAAAGCTAAGAATGCGCCGAGGCGTGATTCATCATCTTCTCCCGCCGGGGTCTCCATCATCAAAACCGCCATGCGGCGAAAGCCCCTCGCCAAAACCTGCTTCAAACTTTGGATCAAAAATTCATAAGCACTGTGCCGCACAAAATGACAGGGGATCTCCGGCAGGGACCGGCTCATCTTTATGATCGAAAACTTTTTCAACTCCTCCTTTACGGATTTCGAGACATTCCAGGGATAGGTGGCATCAACCAGCAATACGCCGTGCACGCCACGGTTCCACAAGACTTTAAACAACAGCTCCGGTGAGTCAAAAGTACTGGGGTCAAGCATCTCACCCGCAATTCCCATATGACTGCAGACATCCAAAAACAACGCCTCGTTATATCGTCGTTGAGACAGCGCGACCACCACCAATTTTTTCTCAGGCGACACCCCGCCTCTTCCACGGGCCGTTTTCCCGGCCAGTAAAGACGCGACCGGATTGATTTGATATCCATACGCCTCCGCCACGGCTTTGACCCGGGCCCGGGTCGCCGGTGCCACCCCGGGCATATTCCGCAATGCCTGGGAAACCGTAAAGGTGGAAACCCCCGCTGCTTTGGCGACTATTTCGCGGGTTACTTTGCTAGGCTTTTCATTAAATTGTTTCATAGAACTCTTCCTTTAACCTACACGCGTAGGTTTTTAGACCGTTGCGTTCAATTACAATCTATGAAATAATTATAGAGTACAACATCATAATCCATTTCCCCCTCCCAAACCCCAGCGTCATATGAAAAGTATTTCCTCCCCTCTTTCCTCTCTCCTTGTTTTGGTGGTTTTTGGCTGTGCATCCTGCCTATCCGCTTCGTTACTTATCACTTCAGGCACACAATCCACCACCATTGATTTTCAATCCGATATCGGTTTTGATAACAATGGCTCCAGTCCTGCCGACACAACTCCCACAGATAATGTGTTTAAATTTAAAGGGGGGACAGGAAACTACCGGCATCTCCTCGAAAACCAATCCAGCTCTTGGAATGCAGGTTGGTCCAATGACTACGGCATGTCTGCAGACGCTTGGTCCTGGAGCCAAACCAATATTGATCTGGGGATGGGCCTCGGCAATCGCACGCAATTTAGTGACTACAATAACGATATGGATTCTAATGACTTGCAGGGTACAATAGCTGGTGTCACCTTTGGGGACATCACCAGCTTCGGAATCACAGGCGACAGCTCTGACCTCGCTTATGGCATTGGAGATAATGGCGGCAACTGGCGGCCCTTCGCTTCCTTTGACCTTACTCTCAGAGTGCAAAACACATCAGGTGCAACCATCGACAACTGGAGTTTTGCGCTCGACACCTGGTATGCCGACGATGACAGCAGCCATGCAAACATTTCCATTCTGTATTCCACCGACAATATAACCTTTACCGCCATTGACAGTTACACCACCAGCAACAACGCCGGTGTATACACGGAAAACGACCTTGCTGGTACATTTTCGGCCTCCATTGATTCCGGGGATTACCTCTACCTACAATTTGCAAATGATGTGGTTGGCGGATCGGGTAGCGGTGCAGGCGCCGTCATTGATAACTGGACCGTCACGGCAATTCCCGAACCCTCAAGTTTTGCACTTATGGGACTGTCACTCGGCGCCGTACTACTCTTCCGACGTCAGGGTGGGTTCAAAAGGAAGATGGCCTAAGTCTCCAACGTTCCAACCGAACAAACAAACAGACAACCGGGTATTTCCTGCTGTACGGCCCCCTGTGATCCGGGATTTGGATACCCCATCCGAAACGGGTAAATAACGTTTTGTTCCAATGCAACAAAGTGCGATCAAACAGGTTTGCGCTCTCCTGAGAGAACTCCTACAAAATGCCTGTGGCACACATGCCCCATCTGCCGAACCGGCAATCCCCCATATATTTTGATATTTGAATCCTTCACCATATTCCCACACTCACCTTATGAAAAAAGCCCTTGCCCTTCTGTTTACGGTTTTCAATTGGGGCCTCCCCCCACTGTCTGCAGCCGAAATTCCTGCACCAAAGGGAGAAGCCGCCGTATTCGAAATCACCAACGACATTCTGGTGGAGAACCCTCCCCGATTCGGCGCCAACATCGAGCCGCCGGCCATGTCCCATTGGAGTACCGAACCCTGGCATAATCAATGGTGGCTCGCACCCAATCCGAACCCCGTCACCGCCCGTCACAAAGGGACCGCCACCGCGGGGTCAACCACCACCCTCTCCGATGAGGGCAAAGACGGCAAAGGGAGAAAAATTGGATACTACGATGTATTCCGTGACGGCTTTTTTGACGGCGGTACCGCTGCGGTCTACCGTCTCGTCGACGGGAAAATGTCGTTGGTACGCGAAGGGAAAATTGCCCGTTACCAAGCCTCGCAAAACGGACCCAATCAAATTACTTTTGCGGAACCCGGACCCGCAGTTCAGGCAGGCGATGAATATGTGCTCACCGTCGTCCGTACTGAATTCCCCGAATCGGTCACCCGTACCTGGGGCGACAATCCCTGGTGGCTCTACAACGGACTGTCCCTTAACAACCATCAAGAGAAAAAACTCTGGGAAACCGGTGTACGCACCGCCCTTTCTCCCGATGCCCCGCCCGGAGGAGGCGGTGCCTCCTTTTCGCTCAGTATTCCTGAACGGTATCATGGTGATCGCGTGTCGGTGGGCACCTGGCTGCTCTCCGGGCAGGAACCCGATTGGCCCCGCTTCAATGAAGGAAAAACCTACACCCTGAAACTCTGGTTAAAACAAAAAGGGATCGCCAGTGGAACGGTCGATGTGAACATTGGGAAACTTGCAAATCCTTCCTTCCAAGTCACCGACCAGTGGAAAGAATTCCGTGCCGATTTCATCGGGGCCCCACCAGCCGAAAAGAGTGGCGCCCAACGTTTCGACATCGGTTTCAACGAACCCGGCACCCTGCTCATTGATAACATCACCATTATCGAACAGGATGCGCCCCCTCCCTACGGATTTTATCCGGAAGTGGTCGAAACCCTCAAACGTTTCCGCCCCAGTTCCCTTCGGCTCTGGGTACTGCAGGAAAACAAAGGCTTCGGTAAAGCGCTCGATGATGTGCTTGGGGATCCCGCCCTTTCCAACACCACTTTTAAAGAAACTTACGGTGCCAAAACCAGTACCGCCGTCGGACTCCACCAACAACTGCAACTCTGTGCACAGGTTGGCACCGATCCTTGGATCATTACCTCCACCATGTTTACCGGGGAAGAGCAAAAGAACCTGATTGAATATCTGGCCGGCCCCGCCGACTCACCCTACGGGAAAAAACGGGCGGACTGGGGTCAGGAAAAACCCTGGACCGAAGTCTTTGACCACATAAAAATCGAGATGGGTAACGAAACCTGGAACCCTTCCTTCGCCCCGCAAAACTTTGCTTTCCGCGGCGCCATTTATGGGGCCTACTCCGAATATATGTTCCAGCAAATGAAAGCCAGCCCCTGGTTTCAGACTGATAAATTTCAGCTGGTCATCAACGGCTGGGTCGCCCAAACCAAGGATGATGCATGGTCCTACGGGGCACAAGCCCTGCGTAATGCCCCCAGTGCCCAGGCCATTGACATCGCCTACTACACCGGGGGCTGGGATTCTGTGGGATTGATGAAAGCCGACAATGAAACCGAAAGCTGGATGAATATCCTCACCTTCTCACGCCGCATGCTCGTTCCCCGCGCCCGGGAATTCAAAGCCACCGCCGATAAAATTGCCATAGATCAAGGCCGCCCGAATGGCGTGCAGTCCCTGGTGTACGAAGCGGGCCCCGGCTACACCCTTCCCGGACCGGGCAAGTTTAACCGCAAAGAACAGGAAGAGGGAAAATCTCTCGCCCACGCCATCAACTCGCTCGATATTTTCATGTCTAACATTCGCGACGGCTATGGAGATCAGTCCTTCTTTATGTTCAAGAATGGACACTACTGGTCCTCCCACAACCGTGACTGGGGCGAACACATTGCCTGGAAAGCGCTGGGCATGCGGAACACCTATCTCAACGGCGACCTGATCACCACAAAGATCAAATCCATGGTCACCCTCGACCTGCCAGAAACCCAGGCAGACGTGGTTTCGCAAACCAACTCCGCCAACAAAAAGGTAAAAAGTTTCCCTCCGGTTCCCGACATGCCTTTGATCGATTGTTATGCCTTCCGCGACGGAAAGAAATACAGTTATATGCTCATCTCCCGGCGTTTAGATGCCCCGACTCCGGTAACCCTGGAGCTCCCCTATACGCCTGAGAGTGATTACAAAATCCATGCGCTCATGGGAGATTCCCCCGCTCTGCATAATATCGACGAAGAGCTCGTTAAAGTTCAAACATTTGAACGCACAGGCATGACACAACGTTTCAGTTTCCACGTCCCCCAACACAGCGTGTTAATTCTGGAAACCATAGCAAAATAACACTTCCGTTACATATGTCAGGTTTTAACTTATCATCAAACCCTTTACAAACGGTAAGGTGACAGAGCTTCGAAACTTCCCCCGGAAACTTACTCATCGGTACAACTGACAGAAGAACAAGAACGATTTACACTCACCCGTCATGAACATTGTCTACCTTCACGCCCACGACGCCGGCCGCTACATTCAGCCCTACGGGTTCCCCTTTGAAAACCCCAACTTGATGAAGTTTGCCAAACAAAGTGTCCTCTTCCGCAAAGCCTTTTGCGCCGCCCCCACCTGTGGACCCAGCCGCGCAGCGCTGACCAGCGGACAGTATCCGCATCAAATCGGGATCTTCGGACTTCCCGGCAGACAGGGCTGGCTTTTTCAGGATTATGATAAACATCTCGTCCAATATTTGAACCGGCAGGAGTACCTCACCGTGCTTGCCGGTGTCCAACACGAAGCCCCCCATCAGGATTTCAGTGCCATCGGCTATCAGCGCATTCTCGAAAACGAAGATCCGGCCCGCCCGCAAGCCGGTGAGTTTTATCCGGAGACCATAGACAAAGTGGAGAAGTTTCTCGCAACCCACGATCATAGCCAGCCGTTTTTTCTCTCCATTGGCATCGACGAGCCTCACCGTGACAACCTCGCGCGCCCCGAACTCAATCTACACGGCAAGTCGGACCGCTTCAGTAAAACCCGCTATTACGATCCGGAAAAACTTGATGCGCGCTACACCGCCCCCCTCCCCTGGTTACCGGATCTTCCCGAAATCCGTCAGGATATGGAAGCCTACCGCGAGGGCGTGAAAATCATGGATGAATATATGGGGCGGGTCTTCTACGCTTTGGAACAAAGCGGATTTGATGAAGACACCCTGGTACTGGTGACCAGTGACCACGGCATCGAATTCCCCGGTGGAAAAAAGACCCTTACCGATCAGGGAACAGAAGTCATGCTCCTCATCCGCGGCCCCCAGGGCAGTGGATTTGAAGGTGGAAAAGTCATCGAACCCATGGTCAGTCATTTGGATATATTTCCCACGCTTTGCGACGTACTGAAGATCCCCGCACCCGACTGGCTGGAAGGCAAAAGTCTGGTTCCGCTGGTCAAAGGGGAATGTGAGCATCTGCATGAAGCGGTGTTCACCGAACAGAATTATCACGGCCCCCTCGAAGCCATCCGCGCGGTGCGTACAGAACGCTTTAAATATCTACGGTTCCACGAACCGGTTCAACGGCAAATGCGCCATGATGGTCCGCCCACCCCACTGATGGATCAGTTCGGCTGGTATGACCAGCCCGAAGGGACTGAGGCACTTTACGACCTCTACCTGGATCCCATGGAAATGCAAAATCGCATCCACGATCCGGCTTTGCACGAAGTGAAAGCGGAACTCTCCGCCAAACTCGATCATTGGATGGCCGACACCGATGACTGTTTTCCCAGTGGCAGCTTTCCCCCCATTCCTGGAAACCCGTAAAATCCACCCAGCAGATCAGGCCCCGAATTCTGCCAGAAAGGGTCGGTCTGTATCCGTGCGCAGACACCAGTTCAGGAGTTGTAACATCAAGGTGGCCTGCACCTCTTCCGTTCCGGGTTGACCGTAGAGGTTGCGCATTTCATAAGTATCCGCCTCCAGATCAAACAACTCATTCCCTCCCGTTTCGCGCACCACCAGTTTCCATTCCGGTGTCCGCACCATTTTGCATCGCGCCATCGCATCCGGACACTGCTGATAGGTCAGTTGCTTTCCTTCGGTGGCCTTAATCCTCTTGCCGTTTTTTTCTTCCCACACCGGGGTATCAAAGCGTTCCCGCATGGCCTGTTCATGTCCGCCATCCGCAAACACCGCCTGCTTCCCCGCAGCCCCCTGCAACAGGGGCAACATCGATTGCCCATGCCAAACCCAATGCGGGGGGCGCTCCCAGCCCAAATAATCAAAAATCGTCGCAGGAAGATCCACATGTTCACTTAAACCCTGTATGCGTTTCCCCTGCGGAATCCCGGGGCCGGCCATGATAAAAGGCACCTGTAAAAGGCAGTCCCGCAAATCCGCATCCCATTTTTCATTGATCCCGTATTGGCCGGCATAATCTCCATGATCCGAAGAAAAGATCACCAGCGTATCTTCAGCCAACCCTTCCTGCTTCAGCACATCCAACACCCGGCCCACCTGATCATCTATAAACTGAATCATGCCGTAATACACCGCCTGAATTTCCCGCAAGGCCGCCTCCGGCACCTCCTCGCCTAAACGCCACTTCCGCTGAGCCCGAATCGGTAAACTGGCATTCTCCGGCTCCCCATAGGGAAACGGCTGCAGAGTCCGGGGGTCCACCATCGAATAATAAGGTTCATGAATGCAGTATGCTGGATGGGGTTTGCTGAGATTCAGCTGCAGAAAAAACGGTTTCTCCGGATCCCGGAGCGTCTGCAGATAGGCACAGGCCTGATCGGTTCGATTTTCATCCGAAAATGTGGTCACCTCTCCCGTGGCCACCGTGGCAGCACACACATCCGCAATCGCGTCCAAATGCGGGCCCGTCCGTTGAGTGGCCGCCGGATAATGACGGGTCTGCAAAGCCAGATCACTCATCAGCCCCCGGGTAAAAGAAGTGTAATCCACCGTGCCGGCCCCCTTCCGGTTTTTACCTTCCCCTTGCCCGTAAAACCGATCCTCCTCCCACACATGATTCAAACCCAGGACCGCAGTTTCATAGCCCTGTTCACGCATAAACTCCCCTAAGGTCGGATCCCCCCCGGGTAAATGATTAGGCCCCATAACCGTGCGGAGACCGTCGGTATGCGCATAACGACCGGTGTGCATCGAACAGCGGGAGGGCACACACTTGGGAAAACAGGCGAAATGTTTTTCAAACACGGTTCCCCGCGCCGCCAACGAATCGATATGCGGCGTTTTCACATCCGGATTCCCCATACAACTCAAACAATCCCCTCTCAATTCATCGGCGGTTATAAAAAGTATGTGCTTCATGGTGAACGACTTTTACCTTTACCCGCGGGATTTCACGAGCACCAACCCCGCTTCATTATTGCAATTCGTTGCAACCCAAATCCTGTCCGCAACAATATTCGGAAAATCAGCATTTTTATGTAGTGTAACTTCACTTTTGATCTTTAAACCTTAGACATGTCCTTGCCCCTTCCCTTTCAAAACAGTGCGTTCTGTTGGCTCCACTCCCTCCCCCCTTCCCGCAATCAATTTGTCAGTTTCGAACTCGATTTTGAGCATCAGAACTTTGAGCGCCTCCCTTTTCACCTTTTTGCCGACACCCGATTCCGGCTGTATGTGAATGAAAACTTTGTGGCCTATGGCCCCGGGAGATTTGTCACGCAATTTGCGGAGTATGACAGCTTCGATCTCTCCGCGTTTCTTTGCGAAGGAACCAACCGCCTGCGGGTGGAAGTGAACTATTACGGCAGCTCTTCCTATCAATCCATGCCGGATGGCCTCCCCGGCTTTATCGCCGCCGGCGGGAATCAGGAGGGCTCCCTCTCTTTTGCGACGCCGGGGAACTGGCGCGCCCGGGTGCATACGGCCTGGGATCCCCAATCCCCGCTTTTCAGTTTTGCACAAAATCCCGCCGAAATTCTCGATACCCGGCGCCTGGATCAAGAGCTCGCGACCGCTGAATTAAAAGAAATCCATCCGCTCCCCCCCTCGCAAACTCCCTGGACCACCCTGCGTCCCCGTTCGGCCCCCTATCCGGATTATCAATCCATGGCACCCCAACGCCTATTGGTGGCCAGCCCGGTGAAAACCCTTTATCAGCGTATCGGCATTCAACTCGAGGACGCGGAATTCTCCAAATTGAAAAGAAATCACAATGCAAAAAGTTCCCGCCAACTCACCGCCTGGATTTACAGTGAACAGGCTCAGAGTCTGAAGCTGGAAACCTTTTGGTGCATGATGGAGATCAATGGGCAGCCCTGCGAACTTGATGACAGCAGCCTCCAGGGCAATCACGGATTCACCAGGGTTGACTTAAAAGCGGGATGGAATTTCTACAGTGTCAATGTCGAGCAACTCACCGAACACTGGACCCACCTCCTCGGGTGGCCAACCGGCGCGGGGCTGAGCCTCCACGCCCGACCTGACCGAAGCGAAACCGCTCCCTGGGCCGTTTCGCCTCCCCGGGAATCGCGCAGCCTGATTCCCCCTCCCGACTCTCCCGACACCTTCGGTCTCCCGGAGGGCTGGATTCGCGACTCCGGCGAGATCTCCCGGATCACCCCCGCCCGTTTGGTGGCCTGGATGCGTCCGGATGAAAATCGTGCCTTGCGGGATCTCCCTTGGATTGAGCTCAAAAAGGGCCATCACTTTGATGCCCCCACCGCCATGTGGACCCTCGATTTTGCCGATCAGTTTTATGGCCATCCCGTGATCGAAGTCGAGGCCCCCGCGGGGAGCATTCTCGATGTCGCTTATGATGATTGGAAACGTGAGGACGGCTGTGTGAATCTCTACCATTCCAATCCCTTTACCGACGCTGCCGACCGCTATATCCTTCGCGGGGGACGTCAAATCATTGAGGGACTCAATCCCCGCGGAGGCATCTTTATGCAAGTCACCCTCCACACTCCGGAAGGGGATACCGCGCCGCTGAAACTTCATAATGTATCGATCCGCTCCCGGCAACTTCTCAAACAGCAGCCACCCAAAAGTTCTTTCAGCTGTGGAGATTCTGTCATGGACTGGGCCTGGAACATTTCCACCCACACTTTGATCGCCTCTACGGACGAAGCCTATGCCGACTGCCCCTGGCGCGAACGGGGAAGTTATATCGGCGATTCCCTGGTGAATTTTCATCTTCAACGTCTGATCACTTCCGATCTTTCCATTGCCCGCCGCACTTTCCGGATGATGGGGGAAGGACAACACCTGTCAGGACCACACCAGGGACAACTCGCTTCGGTCACTCCCGCCTGGCACCGGAAGCCTCATGAAGACTTTACATTGATCTGGATCATGTGTCTTCGCGATTACTGGAATTATACCGGAGATCGCTCTCTGCTGGAAGAAACCTGGCCGGTCATTGAACGCATTTGGGACAGCCCCGTCTGGAAAACCAATGAAGCCGGATTATGGGACGTCACCGAAGAGATGTCTCCCTTTATCGACTGGGGAGTACAAAAGGAGGACCGCGTCGGCCGCTCCAACCTGCTGCTCAACCTTTTCCGTCTGGGCGCCCTCCAAGCCACCGCGGAAATTGAACGGGTGCTTGGCCGGAACTTCCACTCAACCAAAGCGAAAATCGCCTCCGTGGATCAGGCCCTGCAAACCCGGCTCTGGCAGGAGGATCAAGGCCGTTTCGCCCCCTCCGATGATCACAATTCCCCTTGCCTCCATGGACAAGTACTCGCGTTGGCTTTTGGGCTCGGCAATGCCGAACGTTTGCTAAAATCCATCGAACCGGAACTTAAGCAAAATTTCAAAAAAGGGATCAGCCAGGGACAAGGGGCCGGACATCTGGAGCTCTATTTCCATATCTACCTGCTTCCCGCTCTTGCGGAAATGGGCCGGGACGATTGGGCCGAACAGTTTATCATAGAACATTTCGAGTACCTGAAGTCCCTGAACTATCCCACCCTCAATGAATGCTTCTGTCGGGCGGTAAGAGGGCAAGGCAGCTGTTGCCACAGCTGGAGCGGTGCACCCGCCATCTACGCCAGTCAAAACATCCTGGGCCTGCGCCAACGCGAACCCGGGAACCCGGATGCATGGATCGTGGACCCCCGCACACAAAATTACAGCTCCGTCAGCGGATGTCTTCCCCATGCAAAGGGGGACATATACGTCTCCTGGACCCGCAAAGAAAACGGCTTTCATTTTGAGATTAAGGCCCCCGAAGGCGTGGAGGTTCAAGTCCCGGCATCCGCACGTTAACCCACAGGCTTAGAACGCCTCCAAATCCATTTACAAAAAACGAAAAACAGCCCATGAAAAAAAATATCCTTTCAAATCTGCTCTGTGCCCTCGCCTGCTATCCACTCTCCTCTGCCCTTGCGCAAAGCGCAACCGCCCCCACAAACTTTGTCGAAAAGCCCGCGGTCTTCACCGTCACCACCGAAGTGGCAAACCCGCATGTCCAAGCTTTCACCGTAACCGGTCCCGCTTTTGGGAACACCCTGAACCGTACGGGCAAGGGTGGATTTGAACCTGCAACTTTCCGTACCCGATTGGAGGCGCAGTCGGATTCCCCAAATCGAATCATCGATGACCGTTCGTCGGGAATTGGATATTATGATGTGTACGCCT
Source organism: Kiritimatiellaeota bacterium B1221 (assembly GCA_029269125.1). Lineage (GTDB taxonomy): Bacteria > Verrucomicrobiota > Kiritimatiellia > SS1-B-03-39 > UBA6053 > UBA6053. The sequence continues at coordinate 67,638 of JARHXX010000012.1, forward strand.
CCGGTTACCTTGACGGTGCCGAAGTGCGGGTTTATCGGATTGTAAACGGTGAGCTCATGCTGGTTCGTGAAGACAGAGTTGCTCCCGGCGGCACCGTGATTGAATACTGGAATACGAACCCGCAAAAAGTGATTCCTGCGGGAACAACCGAAGGTCAAATGAAGTGGGCGGACTGGAGCCGCAAAGAAGCCCATCGGTGGTTTACCGTGTTTGCGGTCGATCATGCTGGAAATATTTCCCGGCCGGCCACCCCCATACGCCAGGACCGCAGCCAGGCCGAAAAAGGGGTGAAAGAAAAAAACCATGAAGTGAATTTTCGGGCCCCGCGGAATTCTGCAGATACCGAAGCGCCCCCCGCCCCACAAAACTTTCAAGCACGTATCAATGAACAGGGCATCATCGAATGTTCCTGGGACCCGGTGGCCGCGGATGACCTGGCCGGATACCGCCTCGGACGCACAGACACCGATCCTGCCAGTCACCGCGGCGTTTATTTACAAATGGAAGGTGAAGGGGCTCCCATCATGCAGGGCGACATGGTCATCGTCAGCAAAAGCCTGATCGACTTTACACCGGCTTGGCTTTCTCATCGGGTGGGCGGTTTGAACCGGCAAATCCGGGGCAATTATCCTGATGGCGTCCCCAACGATTTTATTCCCGATCCTGACTCCGGAAAAACCTGGAGACTGGTCAAACATGAAGCCGACACCCCGGTGCCCAATCCCGGTGAAGTCTATTTTGAAATGACTCTTCGTGAGGGGGATGTGGAGTTGGTGGGAAAATCGGGCATCCCCGACATCTCAACCACCCAGCAGGAGTATTACCCTGTCCCGGAAGACGGTGAAGAATACATCATGGAAGTGTGGATGAAAGCCGATCGCAACGACCGTGCACCCGTGGTTTTCACCTGGGACGGCGACAAACGGGTCGGCGGTTTCGTGGGAGAAACCGCATTGCAACTGACCGATCAATGGAAAAAATATGAGGTTCGCTTTATCGGGAAATCAGCGGCAGAAGGATTCCACGCGTACTTTGTCCTCAAAACCGAGGGACCCGGAACCTTCGCTTTCGATAATTTCCACATTTACAAAACCGGCACCGACTACCTCGACTACCTCCCCTACCAGTATGAAAATCTGAAAAAATCGGGCATGACCACTTTCCGCACCCATGGTCCGATTAAAACCGGGACCTCCACCTACTCCATGCGCCAATACCTCGGTGAAGCCGGAGAAGCCCAAGGCGTCGCCAAAGGGAACACCCTCCCCCAGGCATTGCGGATGATGGAAAAAGCGGCGTTGAATCCCTGGCTGCAAATTGAATACCATATGAGTCAGGAAGAGTGGCTCGGATTTATGGAATATATGGCGGCGCCTTACGATCCGGCAACCGATACCGCGGAGAATAAACCCTGGGCCGCCCTCCGCTATGAACAGGGTCAACAAGAACCTTGGATCAAGGTCTTCCCCCACATCTATTTCGAACTCAGTAATGAAACCTGGAACGGTCTTTTCCGTCCCTGGACTTTTGAAAATATGCGCGACAGCAAAACCGGCACCACCTATCCCCGGGGGGCGGTCTATGCCAAATTCCATGATGTTGTCGCGGACATCCTCCGCAGCAGCCCTTACTGGGAACCCGCCTACGAGGAGACCTTCATCCATGTACTCGGTGGCTGGTCGGCCACTTTGGGGAGAGACAGTCTTACCCATGGCTACACCCAGGAGATTGCGAATGAAACCCAATCGGGAGAATACATCACCATCGCGGCCTACAACGGCGGATGGGATGAAGGTGAAGGCCCACCCAAAGAAAACCGTGCCAGCTATTTTAATGTGCTCAGTCAGGTAAACCAAACCGCGATTCCCCGTATCCGACGTTTAAAAGCAGTCAGCCAAAACGCGAGTGATCGATTGGGCCGCGAAGTGAAGTTCGGCACCTATGAAGCCGGCCCCGGCTATGCCATGAACGGATTGAACAACGCCAAAGTGAGTAAAGAAGAAGCCACAAGTCAGGAAAACGTGATGAAAAGTAAACTCTCCGGCGTGGCAACGCTCGACAGTTTCCTCGCACGCAGCGTCCATGGCTCCGACATCGATAACTTCTTTACTTTTGAAGAGGGAAATCTTTGGAAATCCCATGCAAAAAAACATCGGGGCGGACAACCGCATGCCAGCTTTCTACCCCTGGTGATGTTTAACCATCTCGCCACCGGAGATATGCTGGAAACAGAAACCGTGAGTGTCTCCACCGTGGACACCCCGAAATCCCGCCGCCGCCAAGCCATTGAAGCGGGCCCTCTGGCCGCGGTTTACGCCACCCGTCAGGATAAAAAAGTCACCGTGATCTGTATCAACCGTCAGGTAGCCGGCTACCCCGATCCCGCCCGGGATGGCTTCACCCCCTTCGAATTCCGGCTCCCCTTCACCCAGGCTGATAAAATCACCCTTTACCGCATGTCCGGCGCGCCAAGTGACCACAATATATATCAGGAAAACGTAAAGGCGGAATCCCTTGAACTGTCACCTGACACCCTCAATGAAGGCCGATTTGTCATCAACGCCTCCACGGGTGCTGACGAACGCGGCCTTCCCCCGTCTGAAGTGTATATGTACGTTTTCGAAGGAACCAATATCGAATAAAGTCAGATGAAGCGTCCCCCACCGTTTCGTACCCATCTGAACATGAAGGGTACGGAAGTGGTCCAGCAGAATCTTGCGCGCCGTATATGCCGGCCCCCAAAGGGCCGCGGTTTTAAAGGATAGATTCCCCCCTCCCTCAACCCGCAACAAAATGCGACTCCCCATCCTCGCCAGCGGACAGAAGAATGTTCATGCAAGACGCATGATTGACACAACTTTCGACCGATATGGAACCTTTGATGAGCCGCGTGGATGTTTTGTTCTCACCCATGAACCTCCCACCAAATGGTGGAACCTGCATTGCACCGCTATCCAGGCGCAGGGCACGGAAATGTATGCGGAGGTCGCACATATTAACGACGGTCCCACCTGGGTGAGAGATGCGGACGGCACCACGGTCACTTTGGTTTCGTACGATCAAAAGTATCTCTACATCCGCGACGACAAAAGCCATACCGTTTTCTGCCCGGCGGGCATGCCCGCCCCCACCGAAGTGCAAAACCGGATCATCGAATTTCATCGTGAAAAAACCATCATGAAATCAGACTGTATCGGACTCACCGCCACCCAGCGGGTATTTGTCCCTCAGGAACATCCGCTCGAATGCACCACCCTCACCCTCGAAAATCACAGGGATGAAGCACGGGAAATTTCCGTGTTTCAATACGCCTTGTTTCAACTCACCGGCAAAGACAAAGAAGGAAATGCGATCGGGAAGGATAACTTTTCTGAAGTCTCCCCCGACATTGGAGGGGTCTACGTGGTCAACCGCGACACCAACGTACCCACCGACCGGTTTAAAGGTTTTCTGATCACCCTCAATGACTTTTATAATGCGAATGGATATCGCGATCACTTCACACGTGCGGATTACTCCGTCAGTGCACCCAAAATTCTGTGGGGTTGGGATTGTGACGGCCAACATGGTTCCGGTCCGGACTGCGCAGGTATTGTGCAGGTGAAACTCAGGATCCCCGCCCACAGCACCGTCCGGGCGGACTTTGTCCTCGGAGCAACCGGATCCCTTGAAGAAGTGAAACAACTCAGGAAGACCCTCTCGCCAGAACTGCTGGACCGCTGGTGCGAAGAGGCCCGTCAAGTGGAGGCCGCCCGGGCTGCAAGCTTTCAGGTGGACGTCGGTCACCCGCTGTACAACGGCCTGTTTAATATTTTCCTCAAAAAACAGCTCTACAATTATCTGATCAATAAAAGTGGGTTCCGGGACAATCTCCAAACCGATATGGCCTTGGTGATGGTGGACCCTGATGCGGCGGTCTCCAACTTCACCCGCGCATTGGCCAGTCAGTACGCGGATGGCAGCGTTCCGCACAGCTTTCGACCTTTGAATCGGTTACAGTATTCTGATAAACCCGCATGGATTCTGCAGGCCCTTCCCGCACTGATAAAAGAAACCGGTGACTTCAGTCTCTTGGAGACCCAAGTCCCCTACTTGGATAGCGACGAAACCGGGAGCGTCTGGGATCATGCCCTCCGCGCTTTGCGCTATCTGGCCTCCGACACCGGAAGCCATGGACTCTGTGATCAACATCATGCCGACTGGAACGACGGTCTCGAGGCCACGGCCGAAGCGGGAAACCGCGAAAGTGTGTTTGTAAGTATGCAGCTTTGCCTGGGCGCCCGGGAAATCGCGGAACTCGCACGGCGGACCGGCAGAACAAAAGAGGCCGCAGAGGCCGAAGAAATTTACCAGCGCTTTAAACGGCGTTTGAATACGGTCGCCTGGGATGGGGAGTGGTATTCGAGAACGCTCTGCGGAGACGGCTACATCATCGGCTCAAAAAACTGTCGGTACGGCAAAATCTTTCTAAATCCCCAGTCATGGGCTGTACTCAGCGGCGTCGCAGAGGGCGAAAAAGCACATGCGGTGATGCAAAAGATCGATACCCTTTTAGAAACGGATATTGGCTATCGGATTTGTGACCCCGCCTACGCGGAATATGATCCGCGGGTGGGACGTATGTCCAACAGCATGCCCGGTTCGAATGAAAACGGAGGCTGCTATAACCATGCGGCCGGGTTTAAGGGCGTCGCCGATTGTATGCTGGGCCGGGCAGAACAGGCATGGCGGACCTTCACCAAAGTGACCCCCGACAGTCCCGAAAATCCTCTTTCGAATTCCGGCGTGGAACCTTTTACGTATGTGAACAGTTACTCTTCCGTTCCCCAAACCTATGGGAAAAGCGGAAATGGCTGGCGGACCGGAACCAGCGGCTGGTTTTGTCAGCTGCTCATTGAACATATTCTGGGCGCACGGCGGCATTATGACGGACTGGAAATCGATCCCTGTTTGCCCGCCAGCCTTCGTGAAGCAAAAGTCAGCCGGACCTTTCGGGGCACCCTGTACCATATTCACATTCAAAACCGGGAAGGGGGCGGAAAAGGTGAATGGCAAATACGGGTCAATGGTTCTCTTCATAACGGATCTGTGCTACAGGTAAGCGGGCAAAATTCATGTCACGTCGAAGTGACCCCCACATAATGCAACAAGATGCACCATCAAATATTTAAGCTTTCAGTTTGCATGGGGTATGATCTGATTATGAAAAAGAATTTAAAACATTCCAAACAGGGTTCCGCCCTTCTGCTCACCCTGTTAATCGTTTCACTTTTATTAGTCATCGTTCTCAGTTTTACCGTATTTGTACGCCTCCAACTGCGCGAAGTGACCAATTCGCACCAACGGACCATTGCCAGACAAAATGCAAAGATCGGGTTGGATCTGGCCATTGCCCAACTACAAAAATACACCGGTGCAGATCAACGGATTACCGCCCCGGCCACTACCGTTTACCCGCAAAAGGATGTCACCAGGGGAGACGGTCCGCTCTACGACGACTCAACCACCGGATACCGCTCATTTGCCCAGGTCAGTACCCAACGCAGTTATTTGGACAAGGTTGCAACCTATCTGGTTCCCAGTGAACGGGTGGATTGGGAACAGGCCATGCGCAATTGGTGGAACGGCAGTGGATCTTCCCGCAATCCCCATTGGGTCGCAGCCTTTGACAGCTCTTTGCGGGTGGACCGCGCCAGCAACCCAAATGGAACGCCGGTCGACATCACCCCGGCCCTGAGTTATGAAGAAGGAGGAGATCCCGTCTATGGAGAACCCAAACGGGATCAGCTTCCGGTCTGGCTGGTAAGCGGAAATGATCAGTACAATATCGATCCCCGGAACGATACCAGCTATCCCTCCGGTTATCTAACCCCTGAAATCTCTCTGGTGGACAACCCCGAAGCGGTTGAGCTGGTGGGCACAGGCTCCGCCGCGTCTGCAGCAACCTCGGTTGATGGTTTAGACGGCACCGTGCGGGCCCTGAAACAGGATATAACCGGAAATCAGGGGGCGGTCGGCAGTTATGCCTACTGGGTTGGCGATGAAAGCCTCAAAGCAAACTTCAGCCTTCGGGATCCCTACACCTCCGCATCTCCCGGTTCCGTGGAATACCGCAACCGCCTGCAAGTCCCCCAACGCTTGGGATGGGAGCGCATTCAGGGGCTCGCCGGCTCCACCATCGATCCCAACAATCCTTTGCTCGAACGTCTCTCGTCCACCCAACAAATCCCCCTCGCCATTCCGGATACCCGGCCCGCCCTGCGAAACGCCTTTCATCACCTCACCTCCTACTCCCAAAGCCTGTTCACCAACACCGCGCTGGGAGGGCTGAAAAAAGATTTAACCCGTTATTTGGATGATGGGGACGGCCTGTCGGACAATGATCCCATTCCCGATGCCTCTTTATATGATCCTCAAGATCCCCGCTTTAAAGCCTGGAATGGAAGTAACCATGGATTTCCCAGTGATGCGGATGTGGAGGGGCTCCCCACTTGGGGACAGGTACGGACCTGGTATCAAAATACAGGAAATGCGGGAGGTGCCGTCACCCCCAATGCGGATACGGCTCCCATCCTCACCTATGTGAAACTTCATAATGGCATTAGTTACGATCCGGGCACCCAAACCCTGCGATGGCACTGGGTCCCTGCACTGGTTCTCTGGAATCCTTACGAAGTCTCTCTGGCCTCCGCTTCCTACGAAGTGGAAATTCATACCTCTCCCAACTTCTGGAAATTTAACCTGGCCAACATCTCTCCCTCCTTAAGTGAACTCCAAAATGATGCGGATGCCGAGTGGGACATGCGACTCGTCGGCCCCGAAATTTCTCCCGGCGTCCGACAAAATGTGCGTTCATTCCGCTCTCCCCAAACCAACCCGGAAGTCGGGGGAAATTACTGGCCGCAAATCACCCATACCAACCCCCTTTACGAAGGAGGGAATTATGGCAGCGGTACCGGACAAAGCAGCCTGCCGGATGCCTATAACATCGGCCGATTAGGGCCTTTCACCTACGATCAGGATTTTGGTGACGGCACCACCGACGGGTTTGGGCGTTTATATTATAATCTCCGTCACACCACCGAGATGGACGGGCATGTGCGTAACCCCGATAAGGGAGGCAATTCCCCCTCTACCGCAGCCTCGGATCCGTCAAAGTTCAAAGATGAGGGAGGTATGCACGGATCCGGCAGCGATGCCGACGCGGGTAAAAGATGGTTGGAGGGCATGCGGGTCGCCCCCATGCACCCCACCGGGGACAGTGATAACTTCCCCCCTTTTGATACCCCGCTCCGTTTTAAAATCACCAGCGGATTCTCTCCCGGGGAAAGTCGAATCTTTTCCTTATCCACACCAGTGGACTGGGACCCCAACCTTGGTATACCCGTTCAACTCCAGGCAGGCTTCGAAAGCGATTTCCCCGGTTCTGTCCACTTCCCGGTTTACGAAGTCGTCAACGGCCCCTCCAGTGCGAGCGGGCTCCGATTCTATGCAGAAAACCTGAGCTCTTCCCGTATTGCCCCCATGGTGAAACTGAAATTGAATGGAGACCTCATCATGCAAAGTGAGTCCTTTGCCGGAGACAACGCCATCAATGGACAAGCTTTGGTCAGCAAAAATCTCATTGCCTATGGCACGTGGTACAACGGTGATGCCGATGGGGACGGGGTGAAAAATGGACTGGAGGACGTCCCCGCCTTTCTGGAAGAGTGGCGGATTGTTTATGACACAGACGACTTTCACGACCATATCCAACCCTACGTGCAGGATACCGGAGATAAACGTTCGGCGATCTGGGACTGGGGAGAGCATTACCTCACTCCCTTCACCGCCAATGGCGGCGGATCCGCATCCGATATCCATAAACACACCCCCATGTTCTCCCGCTTCAATGCCTTTGCCAAGGAAATGAACCGGCATCCCCTTCTCGATCAAATCCGGGACCGCTATGGCTCAAATAATATTAATGGGTCCGGAAATGTGGAAGGCCTTTCCCAGATTGACCTGTATGCAACCTTTTCCAAAGGTGCCACCCCCCAGTGGGATAACAATCAATATACCGGTCAAAACGGATTCAGCATGATCACCTATCGGGAGCGAGCCGGAGACGACTATCAAGCCCTGGTTGAGCTCCCGGTCCTGCTCACCCGCCGCCCGCTCTCCAACCTCCTCTCGCTGGGACAACTCCAACAAATCAACCTCTCCCCCTATTCCTGGCAACCCGCCAAACCCATCGGAAACAGTTGGGCGGGCGTGTACAATGACCGGGAGGCCATCGCCGGCATTCATTCCCGCATCCCCGGAATCAAAAATTCCTGGGCCCTGGGGACGGTGCCCCGCGTTCCACAAAAAATTCCCAATTCGATGGCATTCAGCTTCACGGGCAAAAATAAATCCAACCAGCCCAACGGCGTCGTGGAGGTGCCCGCGAACAGTATGCTGGATATGTCTTTCGTGCTGAATGAAAATATTTGGGACCGGTTCTTTCTCTCCACCCTGCCATCCAGCCCCAACCTCACGGATCCCCTCGCGAACAGTCGGCACCGGTATGCGGAATCCGCCTACAGTCACCTTCCGGAACTCAGCGGTTTTGACACTGCCGCGGCCCATCTCAGAAACCATGGCGCATTGAATGTAAACTCCACTTCAGTGGAGGCTTGGAAAGCTTTGCTTACCGCCTTTCGCGATTTGAGTTTGGGAGACAACCCCGCAGATACCGTACCGGTCACCCGTACCCTCGATCCCATCGGGGATGCCATCGAATTCACCCTCTCCGGCATCGATGACGATGACATTGGCGCGAGCAGCAACGAACGGGATTACTCGCAATTGTTCAATGGCTTTCGTTATCTGGACGACGAAATGATTGAAGTTTTGGCCGAACGCATTGTGGATGAGATCCGCCTCCGGGGCCCCTTTTATTCCATGTCCGATTTTGTCAACCGCCGCCTGAATGCCCCCGAAGGTTCCGGTCAATCCGGTTCAGACTGGGTGGATGCCCGAACCGACGGATGGTCTTCCCTCAGCTCCCACGAAGGCTCTAACATTTATACCGACTTTATCGACCCCACCTACGATCCCTTTGTGGGCCTCCACGGACTCAGCGGCCCTCTCCAACGGGCCATCGATCTCTCCGGTATTAACGGCGGGGTCAACCACCCCGACTTTGGGGACGATGGTGCAGGATCCGGTAACGATGATGACCGGGTGTTCACCCCCCGTATTCGCAATAGCCTCAACGGTCCGGTTGATGAACAAAGCAGTTCACAGGATTTCAGAAGTTCCGGCATTGGCAAAAGCTCAAATACCCGGTCAAAACACACCATAGAACCGACCAAGCGGAGTCATGTGGATACCGAACATCTGGCGGGCGCACCCGCGGGCGAAGCCGGTATGCTGTTTCAGGGGATGCCGGGATTCATCACCCAGGCGGATTTGCTCACCATGCTGGGGCCCGCCCTCACTCCCCGTGGTGACACCTTCCTGATCCGTGCCTACGGCGAATCGGACAGCAACGACAGCGCCAACGCCCGCGTCTGGCTCGAAGCGGTGGTGCAACGGATCACGGAACCCGTCCATGCCTCCTCCTCCGATCCGTATCGGCCTGAGAGTAAATTTGGACGCCGCTATAAAATCGTCAGCATGCGCTGGCTCACCCCCGACGAGATTTAAAAACATGCGCTTCCGCTTTTTCACCGTTATTTTTGTATGCCTCTCCACCACCCTACAGGCTCAAACCCGCCCGGCCCCTCCTCCGATACCCCGTTTCACCCTCAGAGCCTGTGCCCTGGGATTCACAAACCTGCCTGAACTGTACTGGCTGGACCTGCAGGTCGATGCCTACGGAACCGAAACCCGGGAATATCAGCCATTACAAATTGAGGAGGGACTTCGGGGTGCCGCCGCGGAAATCCCTTTGCGTCCCCCCCTCAACCTGTACCGGAAAGTGGTCAGCCAGGAGGGAGAGATCCGAATGGAACCGGCGGTCAAAATCCCCCCCCCCCGGCAAGACGGACAGCTTCTCTTCCTGATGTATATCACCCCTGAAAAAGAGCGGGCGATGTTGTTTATAAATGAAAGTGCCGAAGACCACCCGCCCCGGAATGTGCGGGTTATCAATCTCAGCAACCAGCATATGGCCGTATCCATCGGAGGAAAACCGGTGGCCATCTCCGCAGGTCAAAACCGGAATTTGGGTGTTCCGCATTTCAGCTCGCCCGGCAAATTCACGTTCACCTATGGAATTCCTAAAGAAAACGGCGCCTGGACCTCTCCCCAAAAAAACCTCCGCTTCCGCAATGAACGGGATCGCCTCCTTGTGCTCTATACGCTACTACCCAAATATGAAGACCCAACCGGAGAAGGAAAAAGATCCCGTTTAATTTTGGCTCCCACCGCTTACCGCCTCTATGACCGGGTCCCGGAAACCCGCACTGCAAAACCTGATGCTGAATAACATGAGCGAAAACATCCAATACCACAATGCCGCCCCACTTGAAATTTCCGGACGGGCTTTCGAAAACACCGCCACCCCCTTTCAAAGACTTCCCGAGGCTGCCGCTGCGGTCGTACCGGAGAAGGTACAGCATCTCTCGGAAATGTCGGCAGGACTGTATATCGATTTCTGCACCGACAGCACTGAGATCTGGGCCCGCTTGGAATTGTTGCCGAACCCGGATCAGGAACATGTGGGTTTCCCCCATTCAGTGGATCTTTACACCCACGACCGGGAACGGTGGCAGTGGACGGGCATCTTACGAGAAATGAAACGTCCGCTTACCGAAGGACGCTTGGTGGCCGGCCTCTCGGAACAAGAGAAAAACTTCCGGCTCTACCTCCCACACGCAGGGAAAATTAAGCAACTGGAAATCGGCATCATTGAGGGCGCTTGCTTTTATCAGCAAAAAGCAGATCCACGCTTACCGGTGGTTTGTTATGGCACTTCCATTGTACATGGCTTCTCGGCCAGTCGCCCCGGAATGACCATGCCCGCCCAACTGGGACGTCGGCTGAATACCCCCGTGGTAAACCTCGGCATTGCCGGCAATGCGAGAATGGATCCTGAACTCATCCCCTTTATGAAACAGATTGAGGCTTCGGTTCTCACCGTCGACTGCCTGCCAAACATGTCTCCGGACCTGGTCAAAGAACGAACAATCCCCTTCATCACCGCAATCAGAGAAAGCCATCCGGAACGCCCCATCGTGCTGGTCGAAAATATTGTCTATCAGGCGACCCACGGACTGAGCGACAAAAGAGGCGGTTGGGGTCCTAAAAATGATGAACTGAAAAAGCAGTTTGCCACCTTGATAAGCGCCGGCATGCCCCATCTGTATTATTTAAACGGTGAAGGACTTTTAGGGACGGATGGAGAAGCGACCGTTGACGGCACTCACCCCAGTGATCTGGGCATGATGCGGCTCACCACTGCATACGAAAGTGTGCTGCGCCCCCTCCTGGCATAACCCCTTGGCCGCACCTTCAGTATGATCTGCGGCAGCTATCGCGGGCCCCAGACTTTTCAACACCTATCACCCAAACCCATGATTCAGTTACAGCCCGGTCAAACCCTCGTATTTGATGGAGACAGTCTCACGGCCCTCCGCAGCGCTCCCACCCTTGACCAGTGGCCCTGGCTCCGCATCACCAATAACCATCGTTCCTGGGCCGATGTGTTTTCAGAATTACTCTTCGCCTGGCGGCCGGACCTCCAACTCAAATACCGCACAGCCGCCGTCGGTGGATCCACCAGTTTGGATCTTGAAGAACGATTTGAAAGCACCATCGCCGTCTTAAAACCTGATTGGATCTTTATGACCCTGGCCTCAAACGATGCGAGCCGTCAAATTGATCCCGCCACTTTCGAAGGTATTCTCCGCACCTACGCCACCCGAGTAAATGAGTGGGGAGGCCAAGTGGTCTTCCTACACAACCTACTGGCCTGCATCGGCGCTTCAGCACAAAATCAAACCAAAGAATCTCTGCGGAAACCCTACTACGATATCGAAGCCCGTTTGGCGGCAGAACTTCATAATGTTCAACTCATCGACATCGGCACCCCCCTCAAAGAGAAAGCGGCACAGCATTATGCACAATACGAAGGACATTCGGTATACAGTGACGGCACCCACCTCAGCCATCTCGGTGCCATGATTGTGGCCGGTGAAGTCCTCAAAGCCTGCGGGATTCTTCAATCACCTGAATAGCCCTGCGCGGGTTCACTTCAGGAAACAAGCACATCCAACGCGGCCCGTTCCCTTTTTTCAAATCGGGATACAAAAACCGCCGCCACCAGACTGGTGATCAAAAAAACAAAAGCGGCATAAGTAAACAGCATCTCCACCCCCTGCGCTTTCATCAAACGGGCATTGATCGCAGTGCCGCAGGCCCCGCCCAAAAATAAATGAAAGCCGGACATCGACATGACCGTGCCTTTAATCTCCGGATGTTTTGCAAGAATTGTCGCCACCAACGTGGACTGTAACAGCACAAAGGCCATCCCAAACCCCAGCAGGCCCACCGCACGAAAACTTATCGGCAGCTCCACCGACAAAAGCAGCATCGATGAACACCCCAGCAAACCCGTATACACCAGAAATGCACTTTTGGTTTTCCGTCTGAATACCGGAGCCAAACGTCCGCCCGCCACTGTCCCGACTCCGAAGACAGAAAGCAAAACCCCCACTGTAAGGACATTAAACGAAGTGGCCTTTTGAATCAAAACACCGGCATAAGTGAAGGTGCCAAACACACTGAAGCCCACCCCGAAAATCAGAAATGTAAGCCGCATAAATCGGGGATTGCGCCAAACCCGCTGATAGGCGGCCCACGAGGAAATTCGATTTTCGGAAGGCTGATCCTTTTTCAGCAGCCGTGTCATCCACACCGCTAAAATCAGTTCCGCAATGCCGTAAACCAAATAGACAAATCGCCAGGAACCCAGATAAGCAAACGTGCCCCCGACAGCGGTGGCCGTGGCGGCCCCCAAAAAAGCCATGCCCATGGTTTTCGAAATCGCATGCTGACGGTCTCCATCATCAAATGCATCTCCAATGAGCGCAAAGGCCACCGGAAAGATTCCCGCTCCGAACATGCCGTTCATCGCCCGGAAAACCACCAGGGAATGCAGGTTAAAAGCAAAGGCGCCCAGGATACTGAAAACGGCAGTTCCCATGGACGCCGCAATAAATACTTTCACTTTGCCAAAGCGGTCAGACAGGGGGCCGAATACCAAGGTGAAGAGACCAAACGAAAGCATATATGCCATGACCGACAATGCGGCGCGGCCCAAGCTAAGATCTAAATCAACTGCGATTTCGCCGAGAAGAGATGCCGCGGCATAGTTGTCCCCGTTGGCCAGGAACAACATAAACCCCAACACCCATAACATTCTTGATTTCGATCGGTCTTCCATCAAAGCCTTTCCCGGCACTTACTTCAGAATTTCCGCAAGTTCCTGCAGGTCTTTGACCACATAATCCGGACGGGCAGCATTCGGATAAAGGGTTTTCCCCGGACGGGCAACAAAAGCGGTTTGCAGCCCCACATTTTTCGCACCCGCCAAATCCCAGGCATGCGCAGCCACCATCAACACTTCTTCCGGTTTTAATTGAAGGTCCGTCAGTACCTTTTGATAGGCATCCGGATGCGGTTTGTATTTCTTGAGAGATTCAATGGTATACACCTTATCAAACAACGCGATCAATCCGGCCTTGGTCAGTTGAGAGGTGACGCCCGCGTCATTTGAGTTGGTCAACGTGACCATCTGAAACCGGCCGTCTTTCCGCAATGCCGTGAGTCCGGGAAGCACATCTGCATGCGCCGGCAAAGAACGCAGCGGGGGTATGATCGCCGCCCGTGCCCCGTCCATGCTCATTTCGATCCCCTGTGTTTCAGCCACCATCACCAGCGCCGCGGATCCAATCTCCCCGAAACTATGATAGGTCCCGCTCAGGGTTTCCACCAGGGAGTAATGCAGCATGGTCGAAAACCACAGCGGTAAAAGCTCCTCCCGTCCGTCAAGAGCCTCCCCTACCGAAACTTTCAGAGGGGCGAGGCTGAGCAGGGTTTCATTTACATCAAAAATAATCGCTTTAGGTGCAGGCATGGATATCTCCGGGAGGGATTGCGGAATTTCGTCCGCAAAGGATGGGGTATAGAACAAGGTCGCAGATAATAAAGCGACGGCTTTGAATAATTTTGAACGCGTGCACTTCATCTTATTTTTCCCATACAAAAGGCTGAAAAGGAGCATCCAGAGGCGTTTCAGCCAAATGATTGGTATAATTGCTCATGATTTTTTGCGCGAGAATCAGTACCAATTCAAGCAGCTGACGGTTTTCGTAGCCCGCGGCAATAAATTTCTCCACATCCAACTTGCTCAGGTTTCCGCGCTTTTTACTCATCATCAGCGCGGTCTCATGCAGCACCTGCAGTTTTTCCGTGGGCATGGTTTCGCGGTTACGCAACGCTTTGGTGATGGCCGGATCCACCTTCATCATGTTCGCAATCGCGGTATGGGCCGGCACACAGTAATGGCAATCATGCTCCACGTTAAAGGTCTGCCAGACCACCGTCACTTCTTCGTCCGAGAATGAACTTTCAAGCGCAAGTGCATGCAGCGCCTGATACCCCTTCAACAGTTCAGGCGCTTCCGCCATCACCCCGAAAAGATTAGGAATCATCCCCTGCTCTTTCAGGGATTTCTCCAAAATGGGTCTGCTGCCCTCCGGGGCGTTTTCAACGTTGTGTATTTTAAATGTGCTCATGGGGTCTCCAATGTTTAGGTTTTCAAGTCGTTACGAAATATTTTCGTGATGATGCCTGAACCCTACAACAACTTGAACGATTATTCAAGTAATATTTTGAATGACTATTCAAGATTTCCTGTTATAGTGACTTCGACAGTGAAACACAGACCCAGGATGCCCCATGGCCAAAGCACAATTTAATCGGGAAGAAGTATTAGACAAGGCGATCGACCTGTTCTGGCAACACGGTTACAGCGCCTCCTCCATGCAGCAGGTCGTCAAAGCCACCGGATTAAAACCGGGATCCATCTATCTGGCTTTCGAAAACAAAGAAGGTCTCTTTCGGGAAGCCTTGGAACGCTATGCCCAAAAATCAATCGCCCGCACCCGGGAGCTTCTTAAAAGTGCCCCCAGTGTATTGGAAGGAATCTGTCAGCTTTTCGAAGACAATATTCAACAGTCCTCCCGGGAGGATTACTGCAGTTGCTTTCTGGTAAAAACCCGGCTGGAACTGGCTGCGGAAGGAGACGATCTCCACACCCTCGCCTCCGAAAAACTGGAGATGATGGAAGCGCTGTTTCGAAATGTTTTAGAAAAAGAATTCCCCCCGGAGATCAGCCAGCGACGGGCAACCAGCATCATGCTGCACATTTTCGGCACCCGGGTTTATGGCTATCAACCTCAATCCGAAGAGCGGATGCGCCAGGGACTGCGGGAAGGCCTGCCTTGGCTTCCCTGGACCTAAAGTCCCCTGCCCTCTACGAATACCCGGACGGCATCCCGGTTGCGGCTCCTCGCACAGGGATGCTTTTTTTTTCAGAAAAGCAGATCGCCTAAACATCATAAAATGAAACGCCTCCGTTTCATATTAATACCTGACCCTTTGTTTAAATTTCCCAGAATATGTCATGAGGTTTTTCCGGGACGAGGCCGAAATCCACGCCGCATTTCATCCATAGCTCCCCCCTTATGAATTTCACATATCTCTGACAGAATAACCTATATCTCTACCCTTGTTCCGTTCATGGGAATGCCCCGATAATCAAGGCAGCAAGTAAATACCAGTCGTCAGGACAATGATCAGGAATCTATTGCGAAAGCAAATCCCCACCGGAGTCCATTCACCCATTCCCTTTCAGCTCTTCAGCAATCCTTATAAACGAAACCCCATTCGGGTTGGCACAAGGGAAACCTGATCAATTGAAAAAATGTCTGAAAGACACTGAAAACAATAAAGGAGACAGCGCCATGAAAGTTGAATTGAGTCATCTGTATTTGAGAAAAAATCTATTTTCATGGGCCATTATAAGCCTCTGGTTCTGTTCATTTTCGGCGTTCGGCACCTGGGATCCGGACCTGGTTCCCGAAACCGTGGTTTTTGATTTTCGTCAGGAGGACTTGGCGGATGGTGCAGTCACCACCTGGACCTCAGGAGGACTGAAACCTAAAACCGCAACCGGATCCGCAACCAAGCTTGCCAATAATGGCGGGGTGCTGTTCGCCGGAGGCACTTCCCAAAATCTTTCATGGGCCACCGACCGGGATGCGGTCTGGCTGCATCGTTGGTGGGTGGTGATATCCCGGGCCGACATGGACGGGGTCGCGGGCAATGTGCCCGTCCTCACCGTGAACGGGGGAGGCAACGGTTATTGGCACCAACAACCGGCGGTGAAATATATAGGGAATGCCGGAAACTTACGCACGACTTTGAAAAATCATAACGGGTCCGTCATTCAAGAAGACGACGCGGATACCACCTTTGCAAACTGGAACATCGTGGTTGGGTTCAGACGCGGTGGAAAACTCCACACCTGGGTCAACGGCGTCGAACAACCTCCCGTCGACTTTACCGGCATGAATGTCTGTCTGGATTATTCTCCCAGCTTTCTCGGCGCCAATAACGTATCCGGCGAAAGCACCCTGGCGGCCGACATGGCGATTGACTGTGCCATCGTGGGACAAAGCGAACTGAATGATGCCCAAGTAGATAAGTTGCTGGGCTGGGCCCATTGGCGGGTGGGACGGGAGAACCTGCTGCCCGCCAATCATCCTTACAAGCACGCCGCCCCCAGCGGACTGGATACAAATGACAACCCGGCCCGATTTGATTTTGACGAGAATGCGTGGAACACCTGGAAAGTCATCAGCACCGCAACCAAAACCGCCAATATCGGCAACCCGCCTCCCAGCCTGGACGATGGAAACGGCAACGATTACACCGTGGTATTTTTCGATGATTTCAAAGTCGACTCCGTAGTGGATGACCGCAGTGGCTCCCCCAGTGATATTTGGTTTGCCCCTACCCATATCGGATCGGTTGTCGGCGCCAGTGCGCAGGCACAATATAAGTGGAACAGCCCCTCCACCTACATTCATGACAGCAGCGGAACCGGGAGTATGACTTTACGGTTGCTGGATGTAAACGGCAACTGGAAGACGGGTGCCTTCAGTTCCGTGAATCGCGAAGGTCAAGGTCGCTCCTGGGGCAAAGGCCGTTTTCGGATGCGTGCAAAATTTCCCGCCATCGCCTCCCCCCGT
Organism: Kiritimatiellaeota bacterium B1221; assembly: GCA_029269125.1. Lineage (GTDB taxonomy): Bacteria > Verrucomicrobiota > Kiritimatiellia > SS1-B-03-39 > UBA6053 > UBA6053. The sequence continues at coordinate 84,926 of JARHXX010000012.1, forward strand.
CCCGGCTTTTTTCCGGCCTTCTGGTCTTACGGCACCGAGCATTTGTTCTGGCGCACCCGCAACCGTCTGGAATTGGATTTTATGGAATACGACGGACTCAACGGCGAATGGATCAATACCTCCCAACACATTCACGCCGGCACCCTGGCCTACAACATTCCTGAAATCCGCCAGTCACCCGACCTCAGTGACAAAATCATCGGCACCACCCTCAATTCAAGTCACAACTTTGTGCCCAGCGTTGATATATACGATGGACAGTACCACATTTGGGAATTCCGGATTGAAGACGACTACAGTTACATCATCGTCGATGATAAAGAAGTGGCGCGGGTCCCCTCGGAATCCTGGATGCGGGTTCGGCGGTATATCATGATTGATTGGGCTTTACGTGAATGGGAAAATACCGCCGTGGATGGACAGATCTATGACATGACCATTGACTGGATCGAAGTGCAGCAACGCGAGCGTGACCTGGACAATGTGCCGGCCGCCTTTACCGCCCTTCCCACTCTTTCGGGCACCCGGGGCGCCGGGAACACCATCACCTGCACTCCGAATGTATCGGCTTCGCAAATTGAATACCGCTGGTACAAAAACGGTGAACCCATCGTGGGTGAAACCGGAGCAACCTTTGTCGAAGATGCAGACAGTGAAAGCAAATTTCTTCGCTGTCACGTACGTGCGGTTTCTCTGTTGAATCAGCCTGAAGCATGGACCGCCGAAATGACCCTGCCAGACACAGAGGCCCCCAGCGTCGTTCAAAATCTCACCGCCACCGCCGTATCAACCAGTCAGATCAATTTAACCTGGGACGCCGCCACCGACAATCTGGGCGTACAAGGGTATGACATTCTCCGGAATTCGGTCTTCCATGATGTCTCGACCACCCTCAGTTACAGCGACTCCGGATTAACGCCCGACACAACCTATAGTTACACCGTCGCCGCTTTCGATGCCCGGGACAACACTTCCGCAAATTCCGCCCCTGCCAGCGCCACCACCCAATCTGTGGGCATCCTCAGCGCCTGGGATGGCAGTGGAACCGACCTAAACTGGTCCAGTGGCGCCAACTGGTCGGGAGGATCCCCCGCGGGGAGCGAAGTGACCTTCGGCACCGACCATCGCGCGCAAGTAGGGGTGGTCAACAATGTGGTGGATGCGGACACCACCATTTCATCGCTTGCATACACCCAGTCGACCCGTGATGCTTACACCAACAGTGAACATGCCCATACCACCGAAATCCCCGCCGGGGTCACCCTCACTATTGACGGGAGCTCCTCACCTGATCACGCATTAATGGTCGGTGGAAATGAATACAGCGGGCAATACCAAACCTACGTCAATATGACCGGAGGGGGCGATTTGGTCATCAATACCCCCACTGCGGATGTGCGGATCGCCAATCCTTCCACCAATCATTTGGGCATGGTCTATTTCGATCTCTCCGGCTTAAATTCCATACAGGCCACAGTGGATAATTTTTATATCGGCTACGGCCGCAGAGCCGGAGTGCGAATGGATCTGCCCTCTTTTTCCGATGGAACCAACATCATCACCGCCTCAGTGCTGGTGGTCGGAGATTCACAGGGAGATTCAGCGGCCGACGGACAGGTCGACCTCAACCTGGGACGCCACAACGAATTCAATGCAGATGAGATCTTTGTGGGCGCCCGTTCGGATGCCAACGCAAATTATGCATCCAGAGACGGCTATATTCAATTCCAGGAATTCACCACCGGCAACACCCCCACCGTCAAGATTCGGGCCAAAGACGGGATGTCCCGCGCGAATCTCACCCTGGCGGTGAATGGCGCCTATTCCAACAAAATGAATACCCGGCATATTGAAGCCGCTGTCGATTTTAGTGCCGGCAGTGTGGATGCTTTGCTGGGAGAAGTCCTGGTGGCACAACACCAGGGATTCATGCAGTACGGGAATCCCGCAGGTTCTCTGGGAACCTTGAGTATGGCGGAGGGAATCATAGATGCAGCCTCCATCACCCTGGGCCGCTCCATCACCCGGAGTGCCAGTTCCGCCAATGCGTCCGGCATTTTGAATGTGTCCGGCGGACTCTTCAAAACCGCTTCCATGAAGTTGGCCGAAAATGCGGCCAGTGGCGGGAATGTTCAGGGGTCCCTGAATGTCTCCGGCAGCGGTATGGTTGAAGTGAACGGCAATGTCACTTTGGGAACGATAAACGGATCGGCGGCTTCCGCGATCGCTACCGTATCCCTAAGCAGTGGCAGTATGACGGTGACCGGCGACATGGCCCCGGCCAGTGATTCGATCGATATTACCTCCGAGGTCATCCTGGATGGAGGCAGCCTGACCGTTTCGAACAACACAGATGATGCCAGCTTAAAAATCGAACATGGGACGCTGCACCTCATCACCGGAAGCGCCACCGTGGATATCCTGGATATGGATAGTGATTTTGCGGTCACCTCCTTCGAAGCCTCCGGCACCCAGGCTGGAGATTTTGCCCAAGTGAACGTGCTACAGAGCCTGAGCCTTGGTGGCAATCTGGTGTTTTCCGCAGTCAATGGCTATACCCCCGTCGCCGGGGATTCCTGGACAGTCATGCAGGGGACCGGCACCCGCAACGGTGAATTTGCCTCCACCGTATTACCTGACGGAATGGAAATCACTTACACCACCAGCGGCTTCATTTTATCGATGCCACCCAACCCACCGACCGGAGAAATTTCCTGGACGGGACTCGGAGCCGACATGAACTTTTCGACCCCCGGGAACTGGGATACCCCCACCAGTCCTGCGCATCTGGATGTCATCTTTGACACCGATGACCGTGCGGTCACCGGGGTGGTGAATAACATTATCGATACCGACTTTACCCTCTCCTCTCTCTCCTACACCAATACCACCCGGGAATCTTATGCGAACAATGCGTATGCCCATACCACCGAAATCCCGGTGGGGGTTACCCTCACCCTTGACGGCAGTTCGTCACCTGATCAGGTGGTGCGGGTCGGCGGAAAGGAATACTCCGGTCAATACAGCACCTATGTCAACATGAACGGGGGCGGTAATTGGGTGGTCAATGCCCCCGCGGCTGACTTCCTGGTGGCCAACCCTTCCACCAACCATTTGGGCATGGTTTATTTCGATCTCTCCGGTCTCAATTACTTAGACGCCACCGTGGAAAATTTCTACGTGGGCTTTGGACGCAGAGCCGGGGTGGTGATGGATCTCCCCTCTTCCGGGTCAGCCACCAATATCATTACCTCATCCCTGCTGGTGGTCGGGGATTCCAATGGGGATTCGGCCGCGGACGGCCATGTCGACCTCAACCTGGGACGACACAACGAATTCAACGCAGATGAGATCTTTGTGGGGGCACGCTCAGATGCCAACACAAATTATGCATCCAGAGACGGTTATATCCGGTTCCAGGAATTCACCAGTGGATCCACTCCCACGATCAAAATCAGAGCCAAAGACGGGACCTCCCGGGCTAATCTCACGATGGCGGTCAATGGCGCCTACTCCAATAAAATGAATACCCGTCACGTTGAAGCCGCCATCGATTTCAGTGAAGGCAACGTGGATGCCCTGCTGGGGGATGTGTTGATCGCCCAACAGCAAGCCTACATTCAATACGGAAATCCGGCCGGATCTTTGGGAACGCTGCGGATGAGCGCCGGCACCATAGACGCCAGCGCCGTCACCCTGGCCCGGTCCATCTATCGGAGCTCACATCCCGCAATCGCCGAAGGAGTTTTACAGGTCGAGGGAGGTTTGTTTAAGGCAGACACCATCAGTCTGGCGGAAAATCTTGCCAGCAGCGGAAACGTTCATGGCCGCATTGACGTCTCAGGCAGCGGGTCGGTTGAGGTGACGGGAGATGTCATTTTGGGAACCCAGGCAGGCTCTGCACCCTCCGTGGTTGCCACGGTGACCTTGAACAATGGAAGCAGTATGACCGTTTCAGGAAACATGGCTCCGGCCAGTGATGCAATTAATATTACATCGGAAGTGATCCTCAACGGCGGAGATCTGACCGTCACCAACCATACAGATGACGCAGGTTTAAGAATTGAACAGGGCACCCTCCACCTCATTAAAGGAAACGCCTCTTTTGATATCCTGGATATGGATAGTGATTATGCCGTAACTTCATTTGAAGTTTCCGGAACAGCTCCCGGGACTTTTGCCGAAGTTCAGGTCCACCAAAACCTTCACCTTGGCGGCAGTCTGGTGGTATCCGCCACGAACGGCTTCACGCCGGATTCGGGAGATTCATGGACCGTGGTCAGCGGCAGCGGTTCACGTAGCGGCGTATTTACCAGCACGGATTTACCTGCGGGCATGATCATTACCTACACGGCCAATGGTTTTAGTTTGTCGATGCCCTAATCCACTTCCGGCTACGCCCCGGCTTAAGATTCTCTCAACACCCAGGGCATGAGCGCCTTGAGGTTTTGGGCATGGGTCTGTTCCGCTTCCGCGCTCTGTGGATGGGCGTAAGCAAAATGCCCCACCGGAAAGGCGGTGGCGCGACTGGGGCCGGGATGGGAATTCGCGGCCGACCATTGACCCGGAGGGGGCACCGCAGGATCAAAACAGGAACATCCAAACAGGGTCGGAATTTTCAGATGCCGAACGGAGAAGGCCGCATCATAATACACCAGCGTTTCTTCAATGGACGGATCTTTCAACCAGCGCTCCCGCACCGCCGCACCACTGCCCACACATTCATTTCTCAGGCGGAATGGGTGATTGGCAAACGTCACATGCCCCAACTCCGCACTCTCAAATCTTGATTCCCAAGGCACGGACAAAGCCCCCATTCCTCCCCCGAAACTCCAGCCATGGTAATGAAAACGTTTCACCGAACCTTGCGTAAGTTCCGTGAGCACATCCACTCCCCGCCAGATGGTGGCCGCACAGGCAGCCAACAAATAACGCTCCCGTGACTCAATACCATACACCACATGCTTCCCGGCATCATTCAGCGGCAGACGGTCATCCTGCGAAATATGAAAGCCCGGTGCCACTGTGAAAATCACGATCCGGTCTTTGCGGGCAAATGAAACTTCCGGTGCTTCCCTTCCGCCATACCCATGCCCCATAACCACACCGAAATCCGGGCGGGGATGCTCTTCATGAAAAATCACCCAGGCCCCGACCCGATAGTCCGGCCAAACCCGGTAGCGCACCAACTGACAACGGAAGCCACCTTCTAAGGGAAGATCCTCTTCAACCTCCAACTCCAAAGGCACCGCCATCGCTTTCGCATGCAGCCCCTGCCAAAATTCAGCAAAATCTGCAGGAGCTTCATCAACATAATCGATGGCCTGCAGGTCGGTAACGGTATGTCCGTATGTCGGATCAAAATCAAAGTCGTGAGGGGTAGATTCAAATTTCATAAGGAACTCCCTCTATCAGAAAAAGCCATCAAGGTTAATCAAATTCGATCAACTCATACCGGCTTTTAAAGATGTCTTCCATGTCACCCTTTTGGTTTTCCAAATTCCGCAGAACCAAACCGGATTTCATCTTCACGGCCGCCTGAATGCCCTGCCAGCGGGGTTGATTCCTCATCGTCTCCACATCAGATGCACCGGCAATAAACAGCGGAATTTCAGAACGCTCCGGAGGAGGCGGAAGCCCCACCAGCGAAATCAGAGCGGTATGACCGGGCACTTGCTGAACCTGCTGCCAAAATTCAGGAACCGGAACCCGGTTTTCCAAATGCGAGAAAAAGCTTTTGAGGTCCATCGGAAGTAATCCGAGATCCAACTCCACCAATTCATAGGGTTGACCTTTGAATGCCGATTTCAACCCTTTCATCTTTGCATCTGTGGGAGTCACCCTGGAGGAAAAAGTCGGCATATTTAACACCGCGAACACCCCTCCTTCCGGAAACGCCCGCATCGCAGCCTTGCCCAGCATATATCCGCAGGACTCCTGTACCCGGAGTTCATTCAGCCGGGTTGCTGACTCCGGCGGCCGTACAATTTTCACCACTCCAGTTACCAGCGAAAGCCCGGCCAGAATACCTAAGCACAATCTCCCTTGCGGATGATTTCGCCCTTTCATCCACACCATACTCAATGACAACAGCAACAGAAAGAGAATGAAATTCATGGTGCCCTCACTTTGTCCGCAACCTCACGCCACCAGGAATGGGCTGTCACCGTGCCGCTACTCCAGGGGATGACATCCACAAAGTACACGGCTCCATCTAAAAATAAAATATTATACCCGTCGGCATGCCAGGGTCGGGAGTGACTCCAGGGCACCTCATCAATATTGGGATCATCACATTCAATGGCGGTATTCGGCCCGTAGCTTAAATCCAGCGGGCCATAAAAAAGATTGGAAACCCGGTGATAATAGTCACTGAAAGATCCCCCCGGACTATATTCCTGATTGCCCTTGATTCCGGGGGAAGCGGGACAATCAAACACTTTGTCCGTCTCAATATATCCGCCTTCAATCAATTTCCCGGTGGCCACATACTGACCACCTTTTTTAATAACCTGATATCCCGACGCCGCATTTTCTGTCCAGGTATTCCCCTGATGATCTGACATGTATGCCAAATATCCAACAAAGATCTGATGCAGATTATTCTGACAGGCCGTTACTTTTGCCTTTTGCAATGCTTTGGATATTGCCGGCATCATCATGGAAGCCAACAAGGCAATAATCGCCACCACCACCAGCATTTCAATCAAAGTGAAACCGGAACAAACCTTTGGGGAAACCGTGTGGGAAGCTGGACGTGTTTTCATGGACAGAGACATTAAAATGACTTCAGTTCGATCTCACATTCATGCCACGAAACCTGCGGTAATTGCAACCCCTCTTCCAGGGTCATCACTTCAGGCACCAGGTCAGGATCAATATCCCCCCGGGTGATTTTCATTACCCACTGCTCCCCTTCCGCAGGCACAGGCAGTTGTTGCACTTTAAGTGCGAGTCCGGGAACCTCCATACGCTCCCCGTCCAGCGTCGTGCGGCTGAGCAATACATGCCGGCTTTCAGACAACGGCTTTTTATCCAGAGAAACCAGCACCACCGTTTCAAAACCTTTGGATTCCGAAAGGGTCAAATGTTTAAGTCCGGCAGGAGGATTTCCATCCCGGGTGCCGGAAAAGAATTCCGCATGAGTGGAGGAGCCGGTCAATTGATCCCTGGCCACATCCTTGATGAGTTCCTTCGTATCCGAGACCAGAGGATTCCTGGGGAGATCATTCATCCAGGGTGCGGCCGATTGATCTTCAGGTTCGGGACCATAAGCCCGGCGGAATCCGTGAATGTTCTGCCAGCCCGGTTCAATCTGATTACGGGCCCGCACCAGACTATGGTATTCCGGCGCCACAAAGGGACCTTCCACCCAAATGGTTTTGGGGGCCACGCTTTTTTGGAAATACCCTTCACGAAAGACAATGCCCAGACTCCGCAAATGGTCCTGCATCTGCATATCCTGCATCATGGTGCCCAAATGCGAATCCCGATCCGGGGCCGCCGCCTTTCCGTCCGGTCCCATATGGGTATCTCCATGTGACCAGGCAAACCACACCAGACCATCCCAGTCATGCAGCAGTCCGTAGGAAGCCATGGCAACCGGCAACATTGTCCGGTACGGCTTTTGTTTTTCAATGTTGCCGCCGCCTTCGGCCTGATTGAGCTCGCCAATGAAAAAAGGTTTCCCCGCCAAGGCATGACGGCTGACCGAACGGAGACCGTCATCTTTTTTACGGGTGATCAGCGGATCGGTATAAGAATGGTTCTCCATCCAGTCGGAATGCTGAAAGTGCATGTCCGCCGCATTGTCGCTCCGGAACAAATTCGAGAAGGTCAGCGGGATCTCTCTTTCCGCAACTTTATTGAGGGTCGCCTGCATGCGCAGGAAATAGTCCTCATCCAATTTGCGAAGGAATTGTGCCCGCAAGGCAATCAACTCCTGGGTAGCGGGCTTATAAATATCTCCCGCCTCTTCCACTCCCGCGTCCCGGCAAAAGGACTCCCATTTTTCTGTCAGCTTGTTTTGAAAATATTCCGGGAATTTGTTGTGGCAGATGATCGTATACTCCGATGAAAATTCATTGATCACTTCCATGGTCAACACCTGGGGATCCTCCCCGTAGCTCAGTCCGGTGTAAGGATTCTCATGGTTCAGCACGTTGACGATAAATTCTTCGCTCAACAAGGCGCAACGCTCATCGATCACCGGCAACATTTTGATGGGACTGAAAGATTTTTTCCAATGCCAGCTTCTCAGCTCCTTGATTCCCTCAGACCAGGCCGCCTCATCTTCGGGAGTGGTTTTCATGATGCCCACATCCCCGGGCATAAAGTTGCGGGTAAAATGGGTGGACATGGCCAAATATATCCCCTTTTCCCGCAGACGCGCATTCAGATAATCAAAGCGGTCCATCGCTTCCGCATCCAGTTCCCGCGACGTCTCTTTGTAGGTCACCATCGCTCCACCCGGAATCCCATGTACCCAATCCTTACTGTTTCTCAGCATGTGATGAGGGCGTACCAGATTGATCTGACGGTCACTCAATTCCGCCGCCAATCCTTCCGCCTGTTGTTTGGTGGGATAAACCGAACAAAGATTTACGCCCCAAAAGCGGACCACTTCATCATCTGCATTCACAAAGTGCGCACCTTGAATGGTCAGGGGTTCAATATCCGCTTCGGCAACAGGACCCACAAGAGTTTGTGCGGCAGCTTCTTCAACCGCTACTTCTGTATAACCAAGTTGCAGACAAGCGGGAAACAGAACGGCGAGCATCCATCTAACTGAGATCATAAAAATTTTCCTTGAAGGGTGGAACAAAACATAACGTGATTTATCTATAAAGACAGCCTTAAACGTTGAACCCCATTTTCGTCAATTCCTAATTGTATGTTTTTAATACATTTCTGAAAACCTCAGCGTATTCGACACCATCGTGATGCCAATGCTACGCCAAAGGCGTTACGTCATTCAGCCCGGGGTTGCGCCGAGGAACGAGGGGCTACCCCGGGTACCCATCCCCCGCCGCATCCAACTCTGAAGGAGTTGCGTCTGCCCCCTTCTCCCACACGCAAACAGGCGTTACGCCCTTCGGTCCCGGTTGCACCAGCCCCGTTGCTCAACCCCTCAACTGAAAACGGAACACCGCATCACCTTCAATCCACATCGGGAAATTGGTTCCCCAAATGTTATTGCACAGATTCACCGAGATGCCCGCTTCCGGTTCCGGCAACTTGCCGTCATAATTCAACATGGACCCGGCACCCAACGCCACCAGCGGAGCATCCTGCGAAGCCAGTTCAAAGACACCATTCCAAACCTTGCGGTCCATCGCATGCAAATTTCCCGCACCCCGGTTCACAATCTTCCGGGGCTGCACCGCCCGGCCCAGCTTTTCAATTTCCCATACGCTTCCGACATCGACCGGAGGCACAAATGACAACCATAGCGCTTCCGGCATGCGGTTCGCCACTTTCCCCCTCCACTCCAGACGAAGCTGCAAAAGGTCCCCTTCCACCCGCCATTCCATAAAACCCTTTGCGGGCACTCCGGGATGACGCACCCGGTCTTCGGGAAACGAAAATTCCACCAACAGGGCTTCTTCGGATTCATGCCGATAGAGCTGCTCCGCCCGGGGCTGCACCCGCAGAGATTCTGCCTCCTCCCCCAATCCGGGTTTGGTGAAATCCTGACGCGACCACTCCTCCTCCCCCCGGATATATTGATCGTATAAGCGGTGATAGTCATCCGCGGAGAAGTGCTGATAACTCAGGGATGCCAGGACATGCGACGCATCCGCCCACAGCTTTCCGGCAGGGGATTTCAGATAAAGAACGGCTGCGGTTTGCGGATCAAATTCAATTTCCCAGCCCTGCAGCGGACAGCGCCTCCAATCCACCGCCTGCCAACCGGATGCGGGCTGCAAACGGCAGGTCAAATTTTCCATGGCCGATTCCGTCTCGGTACGCAGCGGTTCCGGCAAACGCACGATCGCATCCGCCACATACTGCCTTTGCTCCTGCCAGGAGCGCTCCAGCAACTGAAAAGGAGGCGTTTGACGCACCGATTCAAATTGATCAAGACTGTAGTGCTGCCAATCTTTCAGATGACTTTTCAGATCCATTCCCCAGGTGTGTTCGGCCGTGAGCAGCAACGCTTCACTGAGCTTTTGATCCGTTTTCCCGCCTTCGCTTAAACGCTCCTGCTTCAACCACTTCGACCGCAAGGCCGACAACTCCCGGTAACGGGCCACTTTGCCCGGATCGGTGCCTGCACCGTGAATCCACGAGTCGCCCATCTCCTTATCCACCGCCGGCAACCCCTCCCGTTCGGCCCACAGACTGTCGGCAAAGGTGGAGAGGTTGGCCGGCGCAATTTCCGCATCCGGATACTGTTGCTGAAGCTCGGCATAGACCTCCGCCACCGCTTCCGGAGACTGCGGACCCAGATTGTCTCCGGTAAAATTCACAGACAAACCACGGTTCCCCGGCAGGGGCATCAAACTTCCGTAATCCTCGTCATAAATCACCACAACTTCATCTTCCCCGTACACCCAACGAAAAACGGGCGGCACCTGCACCACTGCGGAAGCAGGATTGATCCCGATATGCAACATACGAATCCCCGCCTCCGCCAAATAAGGAATCATAGCGCATGTGTGCCCCGGTACATCCGTCAGCTTTGCGGCCGTGGTTTGACGGCCGAAGCGTTCATCCAAACGATGGGAAATGTCCAACCCTGCCCGGAAAACATCGGGATTCATCAACTCCGTATGAGAGGTAAACGGCAAGGCATGCCAATGAAAATCGCCGGCCAGAATACCGTCTTCCATTTTTTTCCGCATGGCGGGGGTAGCCGTTTCCAAAAAATGCCAGGCAATCCAGCTGCCGGTGGTCCACACAAAACGACTGGGGGAATTCCGGGTTTCCCGGGCCAGTTCCAATGCGGCCGGGATATAGTGATCCATATAAGTCGCCAACACTTTTTCAGCCAAGTCGGTGAACCCAATATCCAGATGGGTTTTAAACACTACGCCAATTTGCGTAAGGACATTTTCAGTCTGTGTCGATTTCAACATAAAGATCTCAAAAAAAGGTTAAGAAAAAATAGAGAAAAATGAGGCCTCCCCCTTCCCGCCTCCAACTTTCCAATCAAACAAAAAGAAATACAAGCAGACACTCAGGGATTGACATAATGTATGTTATTAATACATATTGTCGATTAGCACCATTTCAGGTCTAAACTCAACCCTAAACCACAGGAAGTTCCCATGAAGTTTTTTACTCTTATTCTCCTCTCAGGAATTCTCGCCGTCCCCGCATTCTCCGAACAAGTACACCAGAGCGCCAGTGGAGACGCAGCCTACACCGGTTCCGGCAAAGCCGCGCTGGATGTGGATCAAGTTGAAGTCAAAACCGTCGAAAATAAAAAAGTGGCCCGGATTACCCCCGGCATGTCCCAATGGGGATTCGTTACGTACTGGATGGGCATCCCCACCCCCTCAGGTGAATCCATCATCCGTTTGAAAATTTGGAACAGCGGTGAACCTGCCGCCACCTATGCGGTATATTTCTCCAGCAAAGGCGGTCAAGAAGGCCTGGGTAAGATTACGATTCCCGAAAACAGCAAAGCCAATTCCTTTGTAAACATCGACTTTCCAGTGAATTCAGAAAGAGAATGGAGCGGCATCGTACTGAAAAAAGCCGACAAACAAGAGCTCCCCGGCCCCTGGATTGAATCAGTTCAGGTGATACTTCCCTAAGCGGAAGTCGCCTTTTTGATCTGCTTCTTGCATTTACATAGATCAAGGGCATCTGTTTCAGACATCAGCCACATTCCCTGTGGACCGGTTACCGGTTTTCATCGGGAATGTTTTTTTTGCCCTTACCGTCAGTCGGCTGTATCCGTCGGCGCGGCCGCATGAGAGGAAGCGTTCGACCGGAAACTGTCAACCGGGGATGCCCGATATCACAATCACCTTTCCTCTACATCGCCACTCTTTAGCAATGTTGTCTGCAATTGGATCAATACGCATACCCCCTCCGGAATTCGGATTTTCACTCAAAACTGTTTAAAAACAAGATCCTCAAAAAGATGAAATCGATCAGAAAATTTCCTCTTGACCTATATGTATATATATCATACATTTGTAAAACGATGAAAAAACACACATACCTCCCCTATCTATTGATGACAGTATTGCTGGGCTTCTGCATGAAAACCCAAGCAGCCCTTCTTTTTTATGAAGGATTTGATTATGGTGCGACAGATACCTTACTCACCACCGCCACCTCAAACTGGGCCTTAACTTCCGGCACCGACAATGCACAATACGTATCCACAGGCCTCAGTTACGGAAGTCTGCAGGTTTCCGGCGGGATGGTGCAGACAAACAACAATTGGGGTACACGTGATTACGATTACGATTTTGCCGATATAGACATTTCTGAAGAAAGCGACATCTGGCTCAGCATGCTCATCGCCGTACCCACTGCCGTCGGACTCAACACCAGCGCGGAGTTTGGCATTACGATGGTTCGCAACAGCTGGGGTGGAACAATCGAGTATGAGGCAGGCAAAGGATGGGCAAATAATACCAGTTTAGTATCCTCCAGACTCTCACCCAACTCTCTGAACGACGCTGAATTTGGCGCAACAAGCACCGAAACTATGTTAATCGTCTATCACTTTGCAAATGGATCAGCCGGTGAAGTCTGGGTGAATCCCACCATCGGTGGCTCTGCGCCAACTGCAGGCACAGGGCAAACACTCACCGATTCAGGCAATACAGGTTTAACCGGAATCTATAATGCAAACCTGACCTACTTAGGCGAAGACATGAGCTTCGATGAACTGCGCATCGGCACCAGCTTTGCCGATATTTCTCCAGTCCCTGAACCAGGCGCCTTGTCTTTGGTGGCAATTGCCGGCTGTGTCCTGCTGGGCAGCAGACGCTTTTGGCTGGCCAAACGCCGGTAACCGGTAGCGTGACGCAAGGGTCACGCAAACACAAAAGGCAGCGAAGCCGGAGAGAATCCCCTCTCCGGCCTTTCTTTTTTTTTATTGACGCAAGCAAGACGGCTCCCTAGCTTCAAATTTAACAAAAAAAAGTACATAAAATATGAAAACAACACCCTCCATCCCCCCCCTTTATTGTACGGCAATCCTTACGGCCCTCAGCTTCTTTATGCCTGCATTTAGTCAGACCATTCTCATCGACTTTGGCCCGACCGCAACCTCTTCTCTACCTGAAACCTGGAATAATGTTACTCAACGTACAGATGACAAAGCCAACTTGCTGGATATAAACGGTGATGCCACCGGGATCGCCATGAGCACCTCCACCGGCGGGTTTGGAGGTACAAGCAGCTGGAACGACGGAGAAGCCCCCAGCAGTGCCATGTTTGATGCCTTCGAAGTCGGGTCCGTAATGACCGACGGCATATATGTGAGTAATGGCAATGTGGGTACAATTACGTTCAGCGGATTGGACATGAGCAAAACATACGAGATCACCCTGACTGCGGCCAGAAAAGAAGGCGAAGAACGTTACACCCGTTATGCGATCGCCGGATATGGAACCCAGATTTTACAAGTTGCCGGCGATAACCCTTATGCAGGGACAGGAACCACCACTTGGAACAACGATGACTTCATCACCTTCTCGGGCATCACCGGTATGACAACATTTGATTTGACCGTGCAGGGCAACCAGGCATCAGATTTCACCGGAGCCGTAACCTGGGGTTATGTCAATGCACTACAGATTAGTGCCATTCCCGAGCCCTCCTCTTTGCTTTTACTTGGCTTGTCTTTTTTGGGACTTATTGTCCTTCGTCGCCGGAAGTAAGTTTAAGGTTTTGATCTTAAATGGTCGTCACCCCAATCCCCGAACCGGTTGGGTTTCCACGGGTGGCGATTACCGAATCTGGCGTCGGGATTGATCAACACATCTGTTGTGGCGTGCGGTCGCTTGCTGCCGCTTTGCAGTGTCATGAAGTGATCCTCTAAAGGATCTACTTTATGGGGGCGACCTGCCCCGCTTGCGGGGAGGAGCTTGCTCCGAGAGGGCATACAACCTTGAACCTTCTAATAAGTTGATGACGGATAACGGAAGCAAGCTTCCTCCGAAAAAGCGGCAGCCAGCGGCCGCACTCCACAACAGTTAAAACCCCAGTGAAGTTTTCGAAATCTCAAGAATCACCTGTCCATTTTTTATTTCACGCCAAGACCCAAAGCCCCTCTTCTTTTGCGACGTGACGTCTTGAGGGTCGCGGGCGTGAATTTTACCTACGAATGATGCTAGATTAAACACGCCGACTAAAGCTTCCGCTTTCTTCGGACTGAAAGGTCGGCACAACGCCACAACCATGATTCAATTTGTATTGACCCTTTAGGCCAAATACATTCTTTGGATTCCGGTAATCCCCCATTCGCTGGGTGGACTACAACAGCTGGGCCGAAGGCCCACGAAGATACCAGCCCGGTGCGCAGCGCTGGGTTAGAGCCATACATGCCCACAATCGGGCCATGGGGCCGCGAAGATACGCTAGCGGTAGGTCATCTTCGCGGACCTTTGGCCCGAGGATTAGATTTAATTGAAGTCCCCGCCCTACGTCGCGAACTCCTTGGGCGGGGCTGGTATCTTTGCGGACCTTTGGCCCGATTTTAAAACACTTACATGATGGGGTACTTGAGACAATCAGCCAGCCACTTTTCGATTTCGATGATTTCTAAAATACTCCTTCTCTCAAAGAAAGCCCCGAAGGCGGCGACCTTCCAAAGCCCAGTCCGTCAGGGCTGGGCGATCGAATATAAACCGAGTGAGCCCTGAAAGCGGCGCCATTCATTCCGGAACCGGGATACAACATCCAATCCAGCCTGCCCGAGCTGTCGCTCGCGACGCCCAGTGGAGGCATGCAGATGGTGACATGGTTTAACTAAAAAATAAAAACCCAGGGACTAAAACTTTCCGGGGTTTTATCGGTCCAAATGAATCAAAGATTATTTGCGACTTGGCGTCTTGAGGGTCGCGGGTGGGTTTATTTCCGCGCAGCACAAGACTTCCGTTTCACCAGACGGCAGGGAAGACGGGGATGAAGATCCTCTTCAGTATCATTCTTCTCTAAGCGATCCATTAACATATTTGCTGCGGACTCCCCTATTTCAAACAACGGTTGATGCATGGTGGTAAGCGGCGGATAACTTTGAGCTGCCTGAGGAAGGTCATCAAAGCCCACCACACTCACCTCTTGAGGCACTTTCCACCCTCGTTTTTCACAGGCGTCCAAAACATTGAGAGCGATGAGATCATGCAGACAAATAATCGCTTCCGGCGGCTCCCGCATCGCCAGGAACACATCCACGGCCTGCCGTCCCTGCACCACGGGATCCAACCCCGCCGTTTGCAAAAAATAATGTGGAGGCACATCCAAACCATGTTCCGCCATGGCCTGACGAAACCCCTCTTCACGCTCCACCACCGATTCAATAGGATGACTGGTTAAAAACGCAATTTTCCGGTGTCCCATTTTAATCACCTGGGAAGTAAGCTCATACATCGCTTCACGGTTTTGACTGCTCACACTTGGGAATTCAGATTCCGGCGCATAGGTATCCGCCAGCACAACTTGCTGATCCGCACCATGCAGCGCCTGCACAACTTTCGCCAATTCATCCGCCTCATCGGGACCGGTCTGCAGTGGCATCACAATCGTTCCCGCCACCCGGATCTCATTCAACCGCTTTACCTGGTCCATGGCGGTATGAGGATTATTCTGTGAGTTGCTCACCAGCAACTCATACCCCCGGGAGGCACAGGCCTCCATCGCCCCCTTCACACACAGATCATACGCGCCGGCCACATGTCCAAACTGGCACACCAAAATAGATAACAAATGTTTCTGCGCCTCGGTTCGCTCAAAACAAACAAAGGTCCCCCTCCCCTGATGTCGAACCAGCAATCCCTCTTCCACCAATTCAGAGATCGCCCGGCGTACCGTCGAACGGGAAATATTAAACTGCCGACACAACTCCATCTCAGGGGTAAGCTGTCCACCGGGCCCAAACTGACCGGACAAAATACGATTCCGCAATTTCGTTTTAATCGCGGTATACGGTGTCACTTTATTGAGATCTTCAGCTTTGGTTTTCATTTTTGCCATGGATGGCGGAATGTAACCATTCCTTCAAATAAGTCAACCACAGGTAAAAGGACTCACCCATTCGGCAGCCCAAAATCGCCCCACCGAAAACTTTAATATGTATTTATTTAATACATTGTAAATTCCGTCCTCTCGGGTATAGACGAAACTCCGGAGAAACCAAGATGACCTCATCAGAATCAACTCAGAAAACCACCCAGCCTCAACCACAACTTCCGCACCCCACGCCCTCTTTGCCATTCTTTGCAAAAGACAGCTTTTGGAACACCCCCATCCAACCGGATGCGCGTCCGGACAGCCGAAGCCAGGAGTGGGTTGGGTTATTGGCTGACGCCCAGGCCGGCCGTGGATTCCACATCAATTTGCATGAATGGACCATCCCGGTTTTCGAAGCGGACCCGACGGTCCCCCTAGTCCCCCTTCACCCTAAACTTCCCCGCTGTCCGCTTTCGCAGGGCCATATGATTGCCTCTGAAGAAAAATTAGGTCCCGATCACCCCTGCGGTCTACATGTAAGTGTGAAAAACGGCGTGCCCATTCCTCCGGAGGCCGTTCCGGATCCCTGTCATGACGCCCACATGGTGGTCATCGACCAAAAGGAAAACCGCGCCTATGACTTTTGGCAATGCCGGCAAGAGCAAGACGGCAGCTGGCACAGCAATTCCGCCATCGCCTACAATTTGGATGGCCCCGGCATCTTTACACCTTCCGACTTAGACGGCATCGAAAATGATGAGAGCGTACATCTCTACGGTCCCTGTCGCGCCAGTGGCGTCCCTATTTTGGCAGGCCTGATGATGCAAGAGGAAATACGCAGCGGACATATTCGCCACCGCCTCGCGTTCGCCTGTCCGGTCCCCGCTCTCCAGCAACGGGTGTATCCACCCGCCGCCTGGACCGATGGCTGGCTGCCCGGTGGCGTGCCGGAAGGATGTGTTCTGCAATTAGATCCGTCCTTAGACCTCAGCCAATTTGATCTCAGTCCCGCCGCCCGCACAGTCGCCCGCGCCTTACAGGAATTCGGAGCCGTGCTGGTGGATTATGCCGGCAGTGTCACCCTCTCCGGCGAACTGCTCAGCCCCCACCCCGGACGCAGCTGGGACGACCTTCTCGATGAATGGGCGCTGGATCATTTACCCTGGTCCCATTTCAGAATTCTCGATACCGGCCCTCTCGAAACCACCGGCTCACATCCCGTTTACCATCAGGGCATGTCCGCCCTTTTTTACAAACACCTTGAAGAACAGGGAGAATCCGTGATCCCTGCCCGCTCTTACCACAGCTCTCAACGCACATGAAATATCCCGAACTTACCGAAAACAGAATAGACCAAAGCATCTCCCGGCTGGCCACGATCCCATATGGAGATTGCGCTCCGGTCAACATCTCCGCCTGGCATGTAGGCGGCGAACCCGTTTCACTGGAAGTGGCCATGGAAGCTCCACACGTTCCGTTTGCGGTGGGAGAAAGCTGGGGCCCTTTGTGGGACACCACCTGGTTTTGCATCGAAGGCCACATTCCCCGGGAATGGACAGGACGGGAAGTGGTTTTGATCGTACGCCTCCACGACAGCGGCCGCGAAGGCTTCAGCAGCGAGGCGCTGGTTTACCACCAAAAGAATTTAATTTGCTCCCTGAATGTCAACCGCTGCGAAATTCCCCTGCACAGCTTCTGCCGGGCCGGAGAATCTTTTTGTGTCCGCATCGAAGCCGCAGCCAACGTCGCATCCGGAGATGGCGCAGTGCCTTCACCGGGCAGGCATCCCCGATTCCGTTTGGCGCAAGCGGAATTGTGCTGCCCCGACCGGGAAGCCCGTGCCCTGTGGTATGACCTGCAAGTTTGCAGGGAAGCCATGCATGTCTTACCGAAAAATGAACCCCGTCGGGCCGAGCTGAGAAAAGCCTTAAATGAAAGCCTGCATGAAGCGGAAGCGGGCCACCTCCAGGCCGCCCGCGAAAAACTGGCCCCGGTCATGCGTAAGCGCAACAGTGACACCACCCATCAACTTACCGCCATCGGACACTGTCATATCGACACCGCCTGGTTGTGGCCCCTCCGGGAATCCATCCGTAAATGCGCCCGTTCTTTTGTCTCAGCCCTGAACTACATGGAAGACTACCCGGAATATATTTTTGGATGTTCGCAAGCACAACAGTATCACTGGATGCAGCAGCGCTATCCCGAACTGTTTGAGCGCATCAAGAGTAAAGTCCGCGACGGACAGTGGGAACCCATCGGCAGCATGTGGGTGGAAATGGACTGCAACCTCGCTGGCGGGGAGTCCCTGGTTCGGCAGATCGTGAAAGGAAAACGCTATTTCAAAGAAGAACTGGGCTACGAAACCCGGGATGCCTGGATTCCGGACGTGTTTGGTTATTCGGCAGCCCTCCCGCAAATTTTCAAAAAGTCGGGTATCGACGCCTTCGTCACCCAAAAAATTTCCTGGAACCAAACCAATTCATTTCCCCACCACACCTTTGAATGGGAAGGCATTGACGGCAGCCGGATCTTCACCCACTTTCCTCCTGCGGACACTTACAATTCTGAGATGGATGTAGAATCTCTCGTTTACACCGCCAATAACTTTAAGGAACACGGCATCCTCGACCGCTCGCTGTATGTCTACGGATTTGGAGACGGTGGCGGCGGTCCCACCATCGAGATGCTGGAACGCATGCGCCGCCTGGAAAACTTTGAAGGCATCCCGCCCATCCGCCCGGGGCGGGTAAAAGAATTCCTCGCGGAAGCAGCCGCCGACGCAGAAAACCTGCCCGTTTGGGTCGGCGAGCTCTACCTGGAACTTCATCGCGGCACCTACACCACACAGGCCCGCACCAAACGCAACAACCGCAAATGCGAAATTCTGCTGCGGGACACCGAGTATCTGGACGCAATCAGCCACTGGTTAATCCCCGGGCGAGAAGAGAAGGCCGCCGATCCGGAACACGCGGTGTACGATATGAGTCCGGTTGGCGCCAGCTCCCATGCCTCCGCACTGGACCGGGCATGGAAATTGGTGCTGCTAAACCAATTTCACGACATCATTCCCGGCTCTTCCATTACCTGGGTCTACGAGGATGCGGAAAAAGATTACGCCTGCGTGCGTGAACTTTGCCAGTCAGTGCTCGCCCCCTGCCAAAGCGGACTGGATGCGCTGCTGGATACCTCCACTTTTTCCCGGCCACTGCGGATTGCCAATTCACTCAGCTTCAACCGCGCGGAAGTGGTGTCCTTTCCTGACGGACATTTACAATGGGTGCAAGCGCCCCCCTGCGGACAGATTGTGGTGGAAAAACACACCACCTTCCCACCGGAACTCACTCCGGTTCAGGTTCAAACTTCGGACCAGGGCTTCGTGCTTTCAAACGGCCTGCTCCGGGCCGCTTTTTCAATGCAGGGACTCCTCACCGGATTGTGGGATCAAGAAGCCCAACGGGAAATTTTGCCCCAAGGTCAACACGGGAATCTTCTCCAGTTACACCCCGACCATCCCAATGCCTGGGACGCCTGGGATGTGGATGTCTTCTACAAAGAACGATGCGAAGACCTGGTGGCGTGTGAAAATATTGAAGTGGTGGAGCAACATCCCCTGCAAGCCCGCATCCGCCTCACCCGTTCTTTCGGTGCCTCTTCCCTGACGCAGGACATTGTCATGAGAGCCGGCAGCCGGAGAATTGACTTCGAAACCCAGGTCGATTGGCAGGAGGATCATCAATTTCTAAAAGTTGCTTTCCCGGTGGATATTCTCTCCCCCAAAGCCACCTATGAAATTCAATACGGACATGTGGAACGCCCCACCCATGTCAACACCAGCTGGGATCAGGCCCGCTTCGAAGTTTGCGCACACAAGTGGGCCGATTTATCAGAATCCGGATACGGCGTCGCCCTGATGAACGATTGTAAATACGGATACGATATTCAGGGAAACATCATGCGGCTCAGCTTACTCAGAGCTCCCACTGCGCCCGACCCCACCGCGGACCGGGGCAAACATCATTTCACCTACGCCCTCTTCCCGCACCGCGGAACACCACAGGACAGCGGTGTCATCACCGAAGCTTTGCAACTCAACATTCCCTTGCGGGCAAACGAAATCAGCTGCCATCCCGGCTCCATTCCCAGCGAACATTCCTGGTTCACGCTGGACACCCCCGGCATCCTCATCGAAACAGTTAAATTGGCCGAAGACGGAAACGACATGGTTGTGCGTCTGTATGAAAGCCGCGGCGCCAGAGGCCGGGCCCGACTTCACACCGCCCTGCCCGTTTCCACCTGCAGGCTGACCGACCTCCTGGAGCACGCGCAGGAGGAACTGCCGATTCAAGATGGAAGCGTTCTGCTCGATTTCACCCCCTTCGAAATCAAGACCCTTCGCTTCACATCGGCATCAAAATAAACACCCCTTCAACGACAGGGGTCCGAAAGCAATCCCGCGAATACGAGACCATAAAAAAACCCCGGCGATCACCGGGGTTTTTCATTTTAACCGATTGACGATCAACCATGCGGTTCGAGAATCGGATTTGTGGGACGAACACCGGAGTTGTTTTTAGATCCGGGATTAATGGCTTCCCAAGTCATGTTACGACGTACGATAACTTCACCACCACCACCTGCGCGAATCACAATGATTGCATCTTCGCCATAGGGGTCTTTATAAGCACCGGCAGTCGTGTTAACCGTTCCGTTCCCCACGTTTTGCGGACGCAAGCTTGTGTCAGTTCCCCAATCCACCAGCGCATCTTCGTTCAGGTTACGAGTCACGATGAAAGGTAACGCGGCTTCGGATTCGGCAGTAATACCGGTCACCACAGACCAGGGATTGTCTTCACCCGTCAAATCAGTCAGGCTTTCAGCACGTGTCACACCGGAAACAGCAAACACAGAAAGGTCTTCGGGTAAAACCTGGCCTGCGCCATTGTTGTCGTCATAGTCACGCATCAACCATTTAAAATAATCCGTACTGTTGGTGTAACGGGCATGCCCCTCTTCGGCATAATAGTTCTCAGTATTGTATCCGCTCACGTCTGTAACGGTTGCAAAGATGTTTGTATAGACCCCTTTGCCGCTCGTCATCACTTTGAGCCGTTCCGCTTTCTTTAAAGCGCCTGTAACAGCCGGAATAAGGATGGATGCCAGCAGGGCGATGATGGCAATAACCACCAGCATTTCGATCAGGGTAAAACCTGTTTTTTGGGTTTGTTTGGTTTTCATAAAGTGTCTCCGGTTGTTCTACTACAGTTAATCCCTGAATTCCTCAATGAATGCAGGCCTATATTGAAAGCTACACCATCCACATAGAATCTGTCAATCGACTTTCTTTGAATCCGTGCAAGAATATTCATTATTTTCGGTAAAAATTACCTGATTTGGGGAGTTGGAAAATTTTATAAAACCCCTATGAATGCATCATGAATCAAATTCCGGAACTTTTTATCCACTCCTGTCGCGAAAACCAACTCACCCTTCAGGAATCCTCTTTAGAATTACTCCGGCTTTACGTGGAAAAATTGATGGAGGTCAACCAGTATATGAACCTCACCGCGGTGCGGGACTGGGAGGGCATGTGGATGCGCCATATCTTTGACAGCCTCCTTCTCCTCCCCGACCTGAAGGCGGATCCAAACCAGCGTGCCCTGGATCTGGGAAGCGGCGGGGGCTTTCCCGGCATCCCCCTGGCTATCGCCCGACCGGATATGCAATGGACCCTGGTCGACTCCGTAAGTAAAAAAGTCCGTTTTCTAAATGAAGTGGCGGACGACTTGGGACTTAAAAATATAACAGCCCTGTCGGAACGTGCTGAAACACTTGCCCATCAACCCGAACACCGCGAAAGCTATAACCTGGTAACCGCGCGGGCAGTGGCCCGTCTGCCGGTCTTATTGGAATACACCATTCCTTTCTTAAGAGTAAACGGATATTTTGCCGCCATGAAAGGCGAACAGGCTGCCAAAGAACTCAAAGAATCCCGGCGGGCCATCGAACGTCTCTCCATTAAATTAATGCGCAAGCAGGATCAACCCGGAGGCGGACAACTGCTGTGGTTTAAAAAAAGACGGCCCACCATGGATAAATATCCGCGGGCAGTGGGGATTCCCGGGCAAAAGCCTATATAATGGACGGAGGACAGGCAGCGGATACGTCCACAACGTCGTCTTCAGTCACCCTCCGCCGTTTCTTAGAGAAACACTTCCGGCAATGCCTGCTCTTTATCGTGCGCAATCAACAGGTAGGCATTCTTTTCATCATGCCATTTGACCGCCTGACGATCATTCACCATGGCTTTTTTGGGCGCATCAACACCTTCAAGCTCCACACTTTCGGCAGCGGTGACAAATAAATGCATCGTGCCCTGATCCGAATGAAAGCAAATGAGGGATACTTTGCCGTTGGGCCCATCCAGATACGCGCAGCCCATGGTATCTTTGGTGAGTAATTCAGAAGGCGCGGTAAAAGGCCGGGCCCCTTGATCTTCGAGCCATGAAACCAGCTGTGCGCTGCCGTTTTCACGATACTGAAGCGGTAAACGTCCATCGGCCAGTTCTCCGGCATATTGGTAAAACGCCTCTGCCGGTGATTTATTCTCCAAGGCGGCCAGATGCGCCTGTTTGCGATTCTTCTGATCAATAATATTCGTCGAAAGAACCGACATTCCTGCCAATAAAAGAGCCAAAACAGCCGCCCAGGCAAAATTTTTGCGCACGCCCCAGGGGGTCAGTTTCACGATTTTACCCTCAGGTTGCCTTTCCTGCTCTTTCAGTAATACCTGCTGAATTCTTTGACGGCAATCCTCCGGCATACCTTCGATCTGCGTTAACACCGGGTGCGCTTCAAAAAAAGTTTTGCTTTCCGCATATTGGCGCTGCAACTCAGGAGATGCGGCCAACATCTTTTCAGCCTCCACAAAATCAGGCTCATCCCGCAAATGGGGATGATCCGCAGCGGATAATAATTTAGCGATAACATCAATGGAGTCTTTCATCATGCTGGTTTGACGTTCCCTGCCGTATTTTCTTACACGAATCAATCAAACTTTTAACTTCCCCGTTTATTATCTGAAAAAAATGTATCTCCGGCAGGGCAAAATGCACCTCCCCTCCTTCTGCCCCTGCTCTGTCCCCTCCTGCATTCGCCCAAAAA
>JARHXX010000130.1 GCA_029269125.1 Kiritimatiellaeota bacterium B1221
CGAATTGGGCAAGATTTTAGCCAAAGCCATTCTGCCCGAGCTGGAAGGCGAAGCCAAACCCGATGCGCACGACAGCTCCACCTCCAGTTTGATCCGGAAGTTTAAAGAGATGCGGGGATAGAAGGTTCTTTTTTCTGAGCGATTCTTCGACTGAGTATGCTCAAGCTCTCTTGTTGAGCATAATTGAGGACACCCCAGATTTTCGACAAACTCCAAAATCGACTTTAAGAGGATTTGGGGTGACAAAGCGAGAGCTGTTTTGCTTGAACGTATACACGAAGGAGGCGTATATTTTTAATAGGAATTCAAATATGATAATAAGAATCTGAATTATATAAAACGACCCTCATGAAACCATATTATCTAGAGCGT
>JARHXX010000131.1 GCA_029269125.1 Kiritimatiellaeota bacterium B1221
TGGGTTTCGGTTTTTTGCCCCACCCTTACAGGGTTGGCTAATGAATTGTGTTTCTCACCGGGGGTTTCGCAGGCTCAACCCCCGGCTATGTTGCGTCGACCCCGTTGGGGTCCCGGGGGTGGGGTGTATTTACAGGCCTAACCTTCGGCTACGGTGCGCCGACCCCGTTGGGGTCCCGGGGGTGGGGTGTATTTACAGGCCTAACCTTCGGCTACGGTGCGCCGACCCCGTTGGGGTCCCTTGGGACGGGGTGTATTTGCAGCCTGAAAGGCTGGGCGCATCGTAGCCGGGGGTTGAGTTTACGAAACCCCCGGAAATGGATTAGAATCAGAACCCACCCTGAAAGGGTGGTGCAACCGGGGGAAGGGATT
>JARHXX010000132.1 GCA_029269125.1 Kiritimatiellaeota bacterium B1221
GATCCGGGAACTTATTGGACAGGCCGTACCAGATAAAAAACCCGAAACAGTAGAGGAACGACTCGAACGCGTATACGATGTGAATCTGCATCAATGCCCCAAATGCAAAACAGGAGAGATGCGAAAATGCCACCGAATCCCCAGAGCCCCTCCCCAGGTATGAACCTGCTGGCTATCTATCTGAACTCTCTAAACGTGCTTCCTGTGAAGCGCAACGGATCCCTGTGTCCATCCCTTCACCCCAAGGCCCATTTAAGCAAAAAATGGTGGCCGAAATCCCATCAAAACCGACTTCCACAAAAAACATCCGCGCGAAAATCAAATCTGAGGCATCGAAACCTCGCAAACCGAACACAGAAAAGAGTTAC
>JARHXX010000133.1 GCA_029269125.1 Kiritimatiellaeota bacterium B1221
GATCCGGGAACTTATTGGACAGGCCGTACCAGATAAAAAACCCGAAACAGTAGAGGAACGACTCGAACGCGTATACGATGTGAATCTGCATCAATACCCCAAATGCAAAACAGGAGATATGCGAAAATGCCACCGAATCCCCAGAGCCCCTCCCTAGGTATGAATCTGCTGGCTATCTATCTGAACTCTCTAAACGTGCTTCCTGTGAAGCGCAACGGATCCCTGTGTCCATCCCTTCACCCCAAGGTCGATTTAAGCAAAAAATGGTGGCCAAAATCCCATCAAAACCGACTTCCACAAAAAACATCCGCGCGAAAATCAAATCTGAGGCATCGAAACCTCGCAAACCGAACACAGAAAAGAGTTAC
>JARHXX010000134.1 GCA_029269125.1 Kiritimatiellaeota bacterium B1221
TTTTTAACCGCGACCTTCTGCCGGACCCCAACGGGGTCGTCACAACCTAGCCGAGGGCAGCGCCCTCGGAAATTGGAAGTCCATTATTCCAATCCTGAAAGGATGGGGCACAGTCCCACCTGCCAGGGTGCACCACCCCTTCAGGGTGGACGATGTTTTCGTTTGCATCCGGGGGCGTTGCCCCCCGGCTATGGTGCTTTAGTCTTTCAGACTATTTTTTAGGCATGCACATTCAAAATTTCTAACCGCGACCTTCTGTCGTACCCCAACGGGGTCGTCACAACCTAGCCGAGGGCAGCGCCCTCGGAAATTGGAAGTCCATTATTCCAATCCCGAAAGGATGGGGCACAGTCCCAC
>JARHXX010000135.1 GCA_029269125.1 Kiritimatiellaeota bacterium B1221
TGCGGTACTTGAATCGTCCGCAACCGTCTGTGGTATTGATTTGATTGTGACCCGAAACCTGAAGGATTTCAAAAAGTCGGTGATATCGGCGGCAGGTCCCAGGCAGTTTTTGGCGGTGTAGTTGTCCATGATCTCCCCTGATAATTCCCGGTTTTAACTTCCGAGTTCCTCGTTTACGAGGATTGCCCTGAAGCGTTTACGCGAAAGGTAACGCGGAACCCGGGTTCCGCGCAGCCCTGGCCTGAAGGCCTTGGCAGAAACTTCGTAAACGAAGAACTGGGAAGTTAAAAGTTAATCCTCTTCCCCCGATAGATGCCCAGGATTTTGGAGACTTTGAAGATGCGGTACTTGAATC
>JARHXX010000136.1 GCA_029269125.1 Kiritimatiellaeota bacterium B1221
TTTTGGCCCCTCCGGGGCATTTGGAAACGGGGAAGGCTTGTGGGATAGGGGATACAAAATTTCCGGAACCCGAGTTCCCCCGGAGGGGGTATCGCGTTTAGCCCGGGGGCCATGCCCCCGGGAATGCGGTATTAAAAACAAAATGCGCCCCGGAGGGGTGCGGGGAGATTGGGAGATCAGGGTGTTAAAGGGAATGGAATGCCCGCACCCCTTCGGGGCGCAAAGGTTGTGGGGATGCGGATCTTGGGGGCATGGCCCCCAAGCTATGCGCCTTTGCCCCTCCGGGGCAGCCGGAAATGTGGAGATGTTTTGGCCCCTCCGGGGCATTTGGAAACGGGGAAGGCTT
>JARHXX010000137.1 GCA_029269125.1 Kiritimatiellaeota bacterium B1221
CGTCATCATTGATAAAGGTCTCCTGGCCATTGTTCCCCCGGCACATGGCGTGGTAGATGGCTCCAGGATATTCAATGCGTATACTTCTCGGCATTCTTATCTGATGACAGGGTATGTTTATAAGTCAATTTCCTAATGCTATAATGTTTGGGCTGACCCTTTTTCCTTTTTCTCAGCTGGTTTCAACGGAAGGAGAGGAGAACATGCAGGAATGTGGCCCTCAAATCCTTGGCGGCTAAATTGAGTAAAGCCACGTACATCATGCTTAGAGATCAAAGCGATTTTAACGAACAACTTCTGTTCGGCTAAACCATGCAGCTCTCATCGGGAACCAG
>JARHXX010000138.1 GCA_029269125.1 Kiritimatiellaeota bacterium B1221
AGTCCCGCTTGCGGGGCGATCGGAATATCTAAATCAAAACCGCACTTCCTCTCCCTCTCCCACGCCGGAGTCCCGCTTGCGGGGCGATCGGAATATCTAAATCAAAACCGCGCTTCCTCTCCCCCCTCCCACGCCGGAGTCCCGCTTGCGGGGCGATCGGAATATCAAAATCAAAACCGCACTTCCTCCCCCCTCTCCCACACCGGAGTCCCGCTTGCGGGGCGATCGGAATATCTAAATCAAAACCGCACTTCCTCCCCCCTCTCCCACACCGGAGTCCCGCTTGCGGGGCGATCGGAATATCTAAATCAAAACCGCACTTCCTCTCC
>JARHXX010000139.1 GCA_029269125.1 Kiritimatiellaeota bacterium B1221
AGTACTTGCGAGATCCGAAACGCTTCAAACAACTGCTCAATCCCCTCTATCAAAAAGAATGGGTGGTGTACGCCAAACGACCCTTTGGCGGACCCGCGCAGGTTCTCGCCTACCTCGGGCGTTACACCCACCGCGTGGCCATCTCGAATGCGCGCATTTTAAATGTAGGGGATCAAACCGTGACCTTTGCTTATCGGGACCGCAAAGATGCATCTGCGAAAAAGGCCATGACTCTCAAAGGGCCGGAGTTCCTCCGCCGCTTCTTTTTGCATACGCTCCCTGATAAGTTCACCCGCATCCGCCATTACGGCTTTTTGGG
>JARHXX010000013.1 GCA_029269125.1 Kiritimatiellaeota bacterium B1221
CGATCGCCCCGCAAGCGGGACTCCGGCGTGGGAGGGGGGAGAGGAAGTGCGGTTTTGATTTAGATATTCCGATCGCCCCGCAAGCGGGACTCCGGCGTGGGAGAGGGAGAGGAAGTGCGGTTCGATCCTTGTCTACAATTCCCGTTCTTCATAGGAGACGAGGGTGATTTCACCCCCGGTAAACTCATAAATGGCAAGGCTTCCTTTTTTGATGCCGGCAACTTCCCCGATGCTGACGACGCGTACCCAGTTGAAATCGCTTAACGAAAATAATTCACTCGTCTCTGAGGATAATCCGCCGGCGGCGAGTCCCTGGTTTAAGTCGTTGTATCCGTCATCATCGGTGCCAAACTCGCCATCGGCGCCTGAGCGTCCTTCAATAATCTGGTCTACCTGATCCTCCCGAATACCGGATAAGGACATTAAAACTTCTTTGGAGGCTGAATTTATATTAACGGTGGCGTTCCCGTAGACGGTGAGCAATCCGGCGATGCCGCTCACCACGACTTCCGGTTCGTCATAATATTCCTCAAGGGTGCCTCCGTAAAGGATGGCTTTGGTGAAGCCTCGAATCATTCCCAGTTCGGCGAGGCTTTCAACCGGATCATTTTTTACCGGAAGTTCCAAGTCCTGGTAGTAACTGTCATCTTCCTCTGCACCCAGTAACCGGGTGGCCTCATCTTCGTCGGTCCAATCCCGGAAGGCCGCAATGAGTTGTGCATGATAATCATCCGGCACCCCGCTGTTTTCCAACATTTGTTCCCAGTCCGGATCGGACAGGCTATTGACGTTCCGCCGGCTGCTTTCCGGGGTGATCGAGAGCTGGATGGTTCCTTCGTCCATCTTCACGGGGTAGCCGTGGATTGCGACGCCGCGTTGTAAATTTTTCATGGCCACGAACAATTCCTCCGGGGTGTCTTCGTCGGCTTCGTTCCCGACCCGGGTCGCTTGCAGAAGCATCCATTTGGCGTATTCCTGTCCCCCTAAAGATAAGTGACGGGCCTTCATGCCAAAACGTTGCCGGGCCGCCAAATCGGATTCCATGCGAATGCGAAAGATAAAGCTGATGAGCAGCGTGGAAATCATCACGATGGTGACCAAGGCCAACATGAGGGCGGAACCCTGTTTGTGACGGGGGGGGATCATTGGATTTCCTGAGTGCGGCGTCTTCCTCTGCGGGTTTCCCTGCTCAATTTGCCCACGGGGATATCCACTTTGAGGGTGTACACATTCAGGTCGCTGTCCGGCTTCCCTGAATCGATATACATTTTCAGTGCGAGGGTGACAGGCAACTGATTGTCCCGTTCCCATTCATCGACCCAGTCCTGTTCGGTGAGGTCAAAAAAATACAATTCAAGTCCTTTGACTTTGTTGCTGACGAGCCAGGGTTCCACCGCTTCGGCCTCCGGACTTTCCGGATCGAGCAGGCTGGAGTAGGCGCGCACGGCCAGTCCTTCTTTTCCGTCTATTGCCTGAATACTCAATTCGATGCGGTTTAACCCTTCCCGGGTGGGGTAATCAGAGGGGAGAAAGGCTTTCGAGCGGGTGACCCAACTCAGGAGGTCGTCGGGTGGACTGCCGGTTCCTTTTTCATAAAGAAACGTGTAGCGGGTGGGGTCCGAATCAAAAAAAACCGATGAGAGCAGGGTTTCTTCAATTTGAGACAGAATGCCGTCACTGAGGTGAAGCTCATCCAAGGCATTTTCCGCGGTGGAGGTGGCGTCGAGTACCGCCCGGAAGGAGCCGAAAATCATCACCGCCATAATACTGAGTAGGGACATGGCCAACAAGACTTCCAGCAGGGTGAAGCCTCGGTTGCGTCTCATCCGGCGTTCTCCAGAAGTTGGCGCGCGTGGTCGACGCTGAGCCTGGCGCCTTTCACGCCTCCCAGCATGCGGGCAATTTCCTGTACCCGGTCTTCGTCCGCCAGTGCTTTGACCCGGGTGAAGGTCCGGCCGTCAGAAACCTCTTTGGACACGGCCAAATGGTTGTTACCATGCACGGCCACCTGGGGTAAATGGGTGATGGAGATGACTTGACGGGTTTCGCCGGCCTGCGCCATTTTTTCGCCGATGGCATGTCCCATTTCGCCGCCCACGTTGGCATCAATCTCATCGAACACCATCACCGGTATTTGATCTTGATCGGCGAGCAGGGTTTTGATGGCCAGCATCACCCGGGAAATCTCACCACTGGAGGCAATATCTTTTAAGCTGCGAATTTCTTCTCCGGGATTGGGCGCGAATTTAAAATCAATTTCATCGCAGCCTGCGGATGATGCGGAACTTTCGGTGACGGCGATTTCAAAGCGCGCATGTGGAAAGCCCAGATCGATCAGGTGGTTCCGGATTTTTTCACCCAGAATTTCCCCCGCATTCTTCCGGGCATCACGGAGAAGTTTACCGGAAACCGAAAGGGTTTTATTTGCTTGCTGGAGAGCTTTTTCCAGGTCGGCCAAGCGCTGTTCCCGATTTTCGAGACTTTCGAGTTTTTGTTGGGAGAGGGTGAGGGTTTCCAAAACTTCTTCAACCGAAGGTCCGTATTTTTTCCGCATCCGGCTGTAGGTGCTGAGACGTTGGTCTAACCAGTCGAGTCTGGAGGGGTCGGCCTCCATTTTCTCGCCTGCGAAGCGGAGGCTGATGCCCAATTCCCGGACTTGAGAGAGAATTTGGTCCAGTTCTTCGGACCAGACTTCTGCGTCGGGATAGATTTTTTGGATGCCGCTGATCATCCGTTTGGCGGCCATCAGGGGATCGGTGGCATTTCCTTCGGCATCTTCGAGTGCCTGCAGGGCACCGGAGACGGATTCTAAAATATTCTGGGCATTGCCGGCCAGGGTATGTTCTTCGCGAAGGGCGTCTTCCTCACCGATTTCCAGGGCGGCCTCCTCCAGTTCTTTCACCCGATAACTGAGGAGATCCAGCTGTTCTGCAAAATTACCTTCATCCCCCTGTAAATCCTCCTGCTCGGAGAGGAGATCCTGCAGGACTTTCCAGTCGGTTTTGTATGATGATTTGAGGTCAGGATTTACGCCGGCGGCATCCACAATCCTTCTTTGGGTTTCAGGTTGAAGGAGGGATTGGTGATCGTAAGGGCCGTGCATGTCGACCAGCAGATCACCCAGCTGCCTCAGGCAGGCCAAGGTTACCGGATTGTCGTTAATCGATTGCTGTCCACTGCCAGTGCTCTTGACCACTCTTCTTAAGATGAGCAGGCCGTCTTCACAGGGCTCCAAGCCGGCTTCGTCGAGAAGCTGATTAACTTTTTCGGGGGCGGCCAATTGGAAAACGCCCCGGACCGAACCTTCGGAGACCCCGGACCGCAGGACTTTTTTATCAGCTCTGGCGCCTAAAATCAGATTAAGAGCTCCCATAAGCACAGATTTACCTGCACCGGTTTCTCCAGTGATTACATTTAAACCCGGGGTGAACTGGAGAGATATTTTTTCTACCAGTGCCAGGTCCCGTACCATCAGTTCGCTTAACATGGGCACAGAATAATCAAGCCACCGCGCTTTGCAACGCAGAAGTAAAGGGAAGAAGGCGTCTGGAGGCTGAGGGGCGGTGGATGGTGTTGTCTGTTGATCCTGCTTTTCTCTCCCGGATCACCTTCTTCTCCGACTTCAGGTAGAATTATCTTTGACGATGCAGTTTCATGAGCTAGTAATAAGTCACCTACAATTTTTTGGAGTCTTCATGAAAATCGAAACATTTTTACGTCATTGGCGTTTACAGGAAAATCCTTTTGTGGCTGAGGAAGCCCGGGATGATGATATTTATCAGAAAATTATGACCGACGGGGTGGCGCACCCCGAGTTTGAAAAGATTTTCGGACGCCCTGACCGGCCCAGTGCATCGGTTGTGTTTGGAGAAAAGGGAAGCGGGAAGACGGCGCTTCGACTGTTGATGGAGCAGCGGTTACGTGAGCACAACGAAACGAATCCCGACAGTAAAACTTGGATTGTGCGTTACGATGAGTGGAATCACATGGTGGACCGCACGGTAGGGTCGGAAGCGGATGCAAATGATCCGGCAAATTTTTTAAAGATCCGTTTGGATGATCATATTGATAAGATCATTTCCATGGTGGTGAGTGAGATTGTGGACGCGGCGAGCCGCTCCTCCTCATCCAAAGTTTCACGTGAACTTTCCAAAACCTTGCGCAAGCTTCCCCGCCAGCACCGCTTGGACCTCGCGTATCTAACCCTGCTCTATGATCAGCCCACCCTCAGCACCCGGTCAGAACGCTGGCGCAAACTTTCCTCGATATTGAAGGTGAATCAATTTTTCACGCCGATCCATGCGATGTATGCGTTAGGTGCGGGACTCATGATTGCATTGTTAGGGGTTTTGGCGGTGGTGGCCAACCCCGGATTATTGATCTACGCGATGCCGGCAGTTGCCTTGGGCGGATTTATCTCCTTCCTGAGTATTTGGATGAAAATGGGTGCCTTTTTCCGAAACATGAAAAAACGGAAGCGGATCATTGAAGAAATTAAGGTCGTGGATCATCCGTCCTCTCTTTTATTTCAGCAACTCTGCACCATCAAGAGTTCTGAACTGGATTCCTTGCCATTGCCGACGCCCGCGGACCGGGACTGTCGCTATGAATTACTGGGCCGCCTCCAGCGTCTGATCAAGGGCTTGGGTTTTGTGAGTATGACGGTATTGATCGATCGGGTGGACGAGCCCAGTTTGGTCAATGGCGATGCCAAAAAAATGCGCAATCTGATCTGGCCGTTGTTTACGCACAAAATTCTTCAGCAGGATGGCTTGGGAATTAAAATGTTATTGCCCATTGAATTGGGATACGAATTGCGTCGGGAAAATGCGGACTTCTTTATGGGAGCCCGGTTGGATAAAGGTAATTTGATTGAGCGTTTGGAATGGACCGGTGTAAACCTTTTTGACATTTGCAATCATCGGGTGGAAGCGGCCTTTGAAGCGGAAGAAGGCTCGGAAGAGGATGTGCCCACCGCACTCAAGGACCTGTTCGAAGATAAGGTTTCGGTGCAGGATTTGGTGGATGCTTTGGATCAGATGAAACAACCCCGTGATGCCTTTAAGTTTCTCTACGAAATTATTATTCAGCATTGTAAAGGTTCCACGGATGCTGATCCTGAATTCTATATTCCCAAATTAACTTTGGAACAGGTCCGCCGTCATCAGGCGCAGCGGGTACAGGATCTTTCCCGCGGCTACAGCGCGGCCTGACGCAGGCTTCGGCCTGTGGGAACGTCGAATATTGAACCTGCAACACTCAGACATTCCGCACCGAGATTGAAGATGTCTACGCGCTTCGCTGAGTGCCGACGTCTCTGTCCACAGGCGGGAAAGCCCGCGTTATGTTATCTCCACACCCTGACGTTCACCTGCTGACGTCCCCAGTTTAAGGCCTGCTGGTGGCTGTCGAAGTAAAGGTCCAGTTTGTGTCCCTTGATGGCGCCGCCCCGGTCTTCGACTCGTCCGTAGCCATAGCCCGGCACGTAGAGAATCGTGCCCATGGGGAAGACCGAGGTGTCGGCTGCAATGGTTCCCCGCTTGGCCCGGGTACCGGAAGCGGTAATGCCCACATCCTTCGCTTTGCCTTTGTTGGGGCCTGAAGCAATGACCGGTTTGCCCAGTCGCCACCAGCTTCGTTTCCAATTACAGCAAATGCCACAGTCGCAGTATCCGGTCACCTCTAATCGTCGGACTTCCGAAGCCGGGGGAAGATTCCGGGCATATTCGGGAGTACTGGCACAACCCCACCAGAAGAGGACGAGGAGCAGTCCCCCCATCCGCAGTCCGGAGTTCATTTCGGATCGTCCAGGGGAAGGGTGATATTGAGTTTATCCATTTTATATTTCAGAATACGTCGAGTGGTTCCCAGTTTCTCCGCGGCCTTGGTCTGTACCCCTCCACAACTCCGCAAGGCTTCGATCACCAGTTCTCTTTCGATTTGATCCACAGATTTCGCCAGGTTTTCTTCCAGCTCAATGGTATGTTTCGGGCGGAAATGTTTATTGCGGTGGAATTCATTCGGGAGCTGATCCAGGCTGAGTTCTTCATGGTCCCCATGGAGCACCAGACAGCGTTCGATAACATTCTTGAGTTCCCGGATATTTCCGGGCCAGTCGTAAATACAAAGCGCTTTGAGTGCTTCGGTTTGAATGGAGGACGTTTTGACATGCATGCTGTTTCTTAATTCATCCAAAAAATGCTCCGCGAAAATGGGGATATCTTCACGGCGGTTTCGAAGGGCAGGCAAATGAATGGGAACGGCATTTAATTCAAAATAGAGTTCTTTCTGAAATTCGCCCGATTTTATTTTTTCATTGAGCGACTGATTGGTGGTGGCAATAATGCGGGCACTGCTGTGCCGAGAGCCTGACCCGCCCAGTCGGGAATAGTCTTTTAATTGAATTAAACGTAATATTTTGGTTTGGGTGGAAGAGGGGAGATCCCCGATATCATCAAAAAATAAAGTTCCCGAGGCTGCGAGATCGATGCGGCCGGGATTTACTTTTCCTTCGGGTGACTGCGGGCTTTTGTCGTGTCCGAAAATTTCGCTTTCGATCAGCGTTTCAGGAATGGTTGCGCAATAGACGCCGACAAAAGGTTCTTCTTTTCTTTCGCTCCAGGCATGGATTTGCCGGGCCAACATTTCTTTCCCGGTTCCCGATTCTCCATGGATCAGCACTGGCAAATCATGATCGGCCGCTTTTTTGGCCATGGCAACGGCCTCCTCGAAGAGGTCGGAATATCCCAGCAGACTGTCTTCGGGATACTGTCTGGAAATATCGGATTCCATGGCGCGGATTTTACGTATCAATTTCCGGTTTTCCAAAGTGCGCCACACCAATTGTTTGAGTTCCTGAACATCAAAGGGTTTGGTGATAAAATCGACGGCGCCTGACTTAATGGATTCGACAATCGGACGTGATTCACTGGAGGCGCTGATCATAATAATCGGTAAGTCCGGGTAGAGCTGCACCAATTCCTTTAGCAGGGTTACTCCGTCTTTTTGGGGCATCACCACATCCAAAAGCACCAGGTCCACTTCTGTGGAAGCGAGGGTGTCCATTGCCGCAAAGGCATTACTGGAGAGGAGGACGTCATATTCAACTTGAAAGATTGCACGGAGGGATTCCCTTGCGCCCGTGTCATCGTCAACAACTAAGATTTTTTTCATGTAGAGGCTCCCATTTTAAATGCGGGAAGAATCAGTCGGACCTGAGTTCCCCGAGGATTACTTGTGATTTCTATTTTACCATTATGATCAGCCATGGTTCGCTGCGCGATGGGAAGGCCTAAACCGAGGCCCCGCGCTTTTTTACTGCAAAAGGGTGAGAATATGTGG
The DNA here is from genome assembly GCA_029269125.1 of Kiritimatiellaeota bacterium B1221. Lineage (GTDB taxonomy): Bacteria > Verrucomicrobiota > Kiritimatiellia > SS1-B-03-39 > UBA6053 > UBA6053. The sequence continues at coordinate 7,342 of JARHXX010000013.1, forward strand.
TCCCGTAAATCTTCCTGAATACCCGGTCCGTTGTCGGAAATACCGATTTCAACGGTTTCACCGCATTGTAAATCAAACCCGTTTTTGAGGGTGACGTGGATGGACCCTTTCCGGTTTTCCAAGGCCTCGGCGGCATTCAACAGAATGTGTTCAATGGTGTGGGTGAGGGCATTAAGATCTGCCAGAATATCCGGAAGGCAGGATTCAATTTCATCCGTTACATCCGGGAGAGGGGTGTAAGGGGGATCTTTTTGAAAGTTGACCCAGGCGAACTGCAGGGCCTGGCGGACATCCATTTTGATCAGGGACAACTCGCGGGGATGCGCGAACTCATTTAATTGATCGATCATGGCGGTAAGGCGGTTTATTTCGTGTCCGACCAACTCACTGAATTCGGCTCTGAATTCCGGGTCCTGATATCGGTCGGGTAACAGTTGAGCGAAGGTTTTAATTGTTACCAGAGGATTCCGGACTTCATGGGACATGCTGGATGCCAGTTGATTCCAGAACAATCCGCGTTCCAAGCGGTCCTGTTTGTCCTGGATGGCATTCTCGTGCGTGCGATCCTGAACCGTCATGAGAATCCCGGAGTATCTGTTTTGACTGCGGATGCTGATTGCGGTGGCCCGTAAGGGGCGTCCATTGCTGGGATCGGTCCACTCGCGGGTGATCGGTGCGTCGTCCTCTGACTGAGACAGTAAATTTGCAGTTTGATAAAGGTGGGGACCCAATGATTGTATGGGTTTTCCGGTTTTATCGGGATTGTCTCCTCCGAGGATGGCCTGGGTGGTCGGGCTGCACCACCGGATCGTCTCATGGGCATCCGCATAAATAATCCCCACCGGAAGAGCATTGATCAGGGTTTCTGCCAAGGTTTTTTGCAAACTGACTTCCTGATAAAGAAGCGCACGTTCTAAAGAGACCGCCATCAGATCTGAAATCAGAATTAACTGATCCAGCTTTTCTTCATTAAAAGGTTTTCCATTGAGCGCGTAACTGGAGAAGAACCAGCCGATGAGGCCGTTTTTCCCCCGGAGGGGCACAATAATTTCAGCTCCCAAACGGTCCAGCACCCGGTTTAACATAATCTGCTCGCGGGTGGAGTCCAGATGGGTGATCCCGGAGCGGGTCACCAGCCGTGGATGATTTTCGAACCAGCGAATAAAATAATCGTCCGCTTCGAATACACAGTCTTTTGCTTCGGGTGAGAGCATCCAGCCCGCGCAAACGGTGTAAGAATTTTCGCGGAAGCGTCGCAGGGCGATTCCTGCTCTGGAGAGATGCATTACAGCTGAAATTTCTTCCAGAAGCCGTTCCTGCAGGGCCGCGACATTGTCCATGCTCCGCATAATGCGGATCAGTTCCCGTACCGAAAAAACATTATCGAGTGTATGGGTACTTGATTCAGTTTGTATGGGAGACCGGGCTTCATCCGCTTCGCGGGTCAGTTTCCGGTTTTCTTCTTTGAGATCGAGGAATTCCTGGGCGATGCTGACGCGGTTGGCGATGAGAGTGGTCGGTTCCCTGAGGTCCAGGATACCGTGCACCCGTTGAATAGCAGGCTGTTGCATCGGGGTGGATGTAAGGGTGCCGAGGACCAGAAAGAGATGGTGAGGGAATTGTTCCAGAATAATATCCAGTTCCGGTGCATCCTCCGGTAAACGAATATCCAGCAAAATAACCCCGGGGCCTCCGCGGTCCAGTAAGCGGCTGAATTCATAAAAGCTGTCGCACAGTTGGAGATCAAATTTTTCGGAGAGCAGGGGACGAATGCGGTCGCAAAGATCGCTGTCTCTTGAAAAGAGAGTGACGGTTTGTGGATAGGGACTCATATGGTCTTCTCCGGAGAGGGAATGGGAAAACGGATCATAAATGTGGTGCCTTCCCCGGGAGCACTTTCAATTTTTACAATAGCGTTATGTTCCTCGAGGATTTGGTGTGCGACCGCAAGACCTAAACCGGTGCCTGCGCTCTTGGTGGTAAAGAAGGGGTCGAAAATATGGTTTTGAACTTCAGGAGAGATGCCTTCACCGCTGTCTTTGATCTGGAGTTCGACATAGCCGGGAATATTCCGGGTGCAGAGCTGGATTTCTCCACCATTTGGCATGGCCTGCTGGGCATTCAGTAAGAGGTTGAGCAGGACCTGATGAAGAGGGTCTTCTTCTCCAAGGAGAATATCCGGATCCGCGTTAAAATCTTCGGTCACTTCGATATGCACTTCCCGTGCTTGTTCGCGAAAGAGTTTTACGTACTTTTGCAATAAACGGTTGAGGGCAATTTCTTTTAATTCCAATTTTACGGGGCGGGCCAAAGTGAGCAGTTTATTCATGAGACCGTCAATTCTGTCGATTTCTTTACTGGCCAGGGTTACAAAAGTTTCCCGGTAGTCCTCATCCTGGTAGCGTTCCGGCAGGAGTTGGGTAAATGTTTTCAGGGTGACCAAAGGATTTTTAATTTCATGCGCCATACCTGCGGAAAGGGTACCCAAGCTGGCGAGGCGCTCTGAGCGCTTAATCTGTTCTTCCAGGTTCCGGATGGCGGTTCGGTCTTGGAGAACCAGAAGACTGCCCATGACATTCCCTTTAAGATCACGAAACAGGGAAGCGCCGGCATTGAGGTAAACCGGGTGATCTTCAGCCGCATTCAGGATAATTTCTTTGTCACGGATGATTAAATCCTTTTCCAGAATATTTTTTTGGAAGAGGAACAGCTCCTGGGGGAGCCTCTGAATATTTTTTCCTCTCAGTTCACCCTCGGTGCACCCGAGAATTCTCGATGCTTCCTGATTGCAGGTTGAGATAATCCCGCTGGCATCGGTCGCCAACACCCCATTCACCAGATTCTTCAGCAGCAGATCCATGTAAATGCGGCCATTCTGAAGTTCGGTATAGAGCTGAGCGTTTTCATAGGAGACGGCAAAAAGATCCCGTAATCCTCCGATCACCATTGTTTCTTCATGCGAATATATGCGACCGGATGAACGGTTTCCTAACAGCATAAACCCGGTCATTTTTTTATTCCGGTGAAAGCAAATGGCACCGGCGACTTTTTCGTTTTCCAGTTCTTTTGTAAGCAGACGTGTTTCCTCCGTAATTTTTTTCCTTTGCATGAGTTCACGGACACAGAGTTCGTGGTTCTCCGAAAGGTAAAGGGGGAGAAGAGCGGTAGCGGGCATGGATCGTGAAGTGGTCTGTGGAAAAATTTGAACATAGTGTTCGTTCTCCAAAGCGAAAATCTTTAGATCGGCGGTGTTTAAGTTCTGTTCAAGAATTCTTTGAAATTTACTGCAAAGCTCCTCTACTGTGAGGATGGTGTTCAGGGTTCTGCCGGCGTCTCTGAGAATTCTTCCCACATCCAGCAGGGGCATGTGGACAAACAGTCTGTTGGTCAAATTCTGCGCCATGCCTTGGGCGGGTGAAACGGAAAATACCAGCACCAAGGCGGTAAGGAGATGCGCCAAGGGGTCAGGGTTTTGTCCGGTCCAGAGGAACAGATGGTCCAAAAACCAAAAGACCACCAGATACAGAATACTCAGGTAAACGATAACCATTGTATAGGCAATGATACGTCTGGCGAGCACCGGCACATCCATAATCCCGCGGGTGGCGATGCCGTATCCGGTAATTGCAGAAAATAATATGACCGAGAGGGGGAGGAATGCTCCCAAGTCCGTCCACCCGGTCAATTGGGGCGCAATCAAAAAGAAGACCCCGACAAACAATCCGGTTCCACAACTTAAAAGCAGATATTCGATCTCAGCTTTTTCGCTGCCTCGCAACTTCCGGTTGCTGTCAAACAAGAGGTAAAACAGGGTGCCGAAGGAGAGGAGAAAATAGAGGCCGAACACGAGGAAACCCAGTCCGTAATCCTGAATGGGCAGGACTTGTTCACCGGTGGGGGGATGGGCATCTATTAGAAACCAGGGGGTTTGGCACATCGCGAATACCAGCACGCTTAGCCCCAGCCACAGCCGGTTTTTGCTTAAGAGAAAGACGCAGGATTCTTTCTGGAAGACGATGGCCAGACGAATTTGGTTCATCAGGGCGGGGATGAAAGCCGACAGTGCGGAAGCCTGTTTAATCCAGAATATCAACGGGATTTTTTCCGTGCTGCCCATGCCCATAAAAAAGCTGAACTGCCACAGGGTGATGACGACCGCAAGGCTCAGAAAAGCCTGATTGATTTTTCTGCTTGGATGGGAGAGGAACGCGAAAATTCCGATGATAAAGGTCGCCGAAGCGGCGAAAAAGGACATGAATTGAAATAAATTCATCTCCGGACTTTCCTAAGAATGAGGGAGATATTCCCTCCCCCCAAACCATGGAGATTGATCATGGCATTTCTGATGGGTGCCTTCATGGGAAGATTGGGAATGTAATTCAGGTCACAATCAGGGTCGGGGGTTTCATAATTGGCCGTGGGAGGGAGGATGCCTTCCCGCATGGCCATCACACACGCGGCGGCCTGGAGCCCTCCGGCTGCTGCCAGCGGATTACCAATCACCCCTTTAATAGAGCTGATGGGGAGTTGGTATGCTCTTTTACCGAAAACCTGTTTAATGCTATGGGTCTCTGTGACATCAATCACCGGATGGCCGGGCCCATGGGCATTGATATACTCGATGTCTTGCGGCATCATGGCGGCATCATCGAGTGCGGATTGCATCGATTCGAGGAGACCGCTGCCGGAGGGACTGCCCACATTGTCGGAATAATTTCCAAAGCCGCAAATTTCCGCCAGAGGTTCCGCGCCGCGGGCAAGGGCGGATTCCAGGCTTTCCAGGATAAATATACCGCCGCCTTCACTGAGTACACCGCCCTGGCGCTTGGCATCAAAGGGGCGGCTGCATTTTGTGGGGTCCTCCGCTTTGCTCAGAATCATCCCGGTGAGGTCGAATGATGCCATGGTGAGCGGAGTGATGGGCGAGTCGACCCCTCCGCAAATGGCGAGGTTTCCCTGGCCTGACCGGATGTGTAACATCGCATTTCCAATGGCTTCAAGTCCGGAAGGGCAGGCGGAGGAAATGGTCGTCCTCCGGGATTGCACCTGGAGACTTTCCACAATTTCAGACACCACGGCATGGGGCTGACAGGCGCTCACTGTATATGGACTGACGCGCCGGGGACCTTTTTTGATGAGAGCCTCTTTCCCCTTTTCAATCATGTCAATGGCACTGGTGCTTACTCCGATAAACAGAGAAACAGGTTCAAAGGTTTTGAGTTCATCCAGCGAGAGTTTTGCATGCCGCAGTGCCATATGGGTGGTGGCGATCGCATATTGGGTGTGCATGCCCAGTCGGTTTTTTTTAAATTTATAACTGGAGGGGATATAGCGTGCTAAGTCAAATTCTTTTATTTCTCCTGCAATTTTTGCAGGGAAATCAGTGGTGTCAAAGCGGGTGATCTCACCTATACCGCTTACGCAACCTAACGTGTTTTGCCAAAAAGCATCAAGGGAGTTTCCGTTGGGGGATAAAACGCCCATGCCTGTGATCACTACCCTTTGGTTTGGTTTTTTCATATAGGTATTTTATGTAAAATCTGTAATGATGGGTGTTGGTTATAAAAATAGGTTAATTTTACGAGGTGAAATTCGCGTTCAATTTTGAACATGTATGCTTTAATCCGGCTAATAAACAGTAAAAAGTACAACCTTTATAAGAATTGCAATTTTACTCGAACCCTGCATTATTCTCTTCAAGAACATCCGTAATTATTATTTATTCCTATTAAGTGCTTATGAAATCTAAAGCCCCCCAAAAAACGAAATTATTTATTGCCTTTTCACTCGTGTTAACGCTCGCCAATGGGGATGGTTTTCGAAATCCTCCTGCCGGTGCCAATGCGCAAGCAAGGTTTGGCGGAAACATTGCCAACACCCCGGATGCCTCGGCGGTTACCCGTAATCCGGCTAACTTGATCGACTTTGATGAAAATGCAACCATGGCCACCCTGACTTTTGGGTATTCGAAAATGGATTTTACCAATGTCGCGGGTCAGAAGCTTTCCTCGGAAGAGCCATGGGCCATTCTTCCCGGATTATTTATGGTCATTCCGACTGCGGAAGATGAGAATCTGGCTTTCGGATTGGGTATCACTTCTCCGTACGGACGGTCCACGAGTCTGTCGGACGATACGTCCCTCGCATATCTTGCTCCCTATTATACGCAGTTGAGTTCCGTGGAGATCACCCCGGCATTCTCTACCCGGGTCAATGAAAAAATTTCCTTAGGCCTTTCCCTGAACATCCTGTATTCTGAATTGGATTTGCGCCAAAAATATCCTTGGTCCCTGGCCGCGGGGGTTCCCGGGCTGCCCGATGGCTCGACCTTGTTTGATGGAAAGGGGACCGGCATCGGCGCCACGGCGGCTGTCACGATCAAAGCCACGGAACGTCAACGGATTGCGCTTACGGTTCGCAGTCCCATTCAAGTGGACTATTCGGGGGAATTAGAAGTGACGAATATTCCTCCCGGTGCACCGGCGGCCCCGGTCAGTGATTTTGAAACGGAGATGACCTTTCCGCTGGTCATTGCTCTGGCTTACAGTCTGCAGGTGAATGAGCGGTGGTTGATTGAAACCAATTTGGACTGGGCACAGCAATCCGCTTTTGACCAATTGGAAATTGATGCGGGGGTAAACACTCCGCTGTTGCCCTCGGACACCATTCCCATGAACTGGGACGACAATTTCACGCTGGGGATTTCGGCTTGTTACACTCTGAACCCCGAATGGGAGCTGCGTGCCGGATATATTTATCTGGAAAGCCCGGTCCCCAGTAGTACCATGCTCCCCACCGCGGCGGAACAGGACCAGGGGGTGATTGCAATCGGGGCAGGATATTCACCCGGCGGCAACCACCATTTTGATTTTGCCTATTCTGTGGGGCTGTTTTCGGGCCGTACAGTTTCGGATAATCCCAATCCGGTTTTGAATGGGGATTACGATTTTGAAGCTCACTTATTGACAGTCAATTATGGATACCATTTCTAGCATTCCTCCCCCTCCGCCTGAAAAACGAAAGGTGCTCATCATTGATGATGAACTGGGTCCCCGTGAAAGTATGCGCATTCTGCTCAAAGAGGAGTATCAAGTGCGTTGTGAAGATCGTGTGGAAAAGGGCTTGCGGGCTCTCGAAGAATATCAGCCTGATGCCATAGTGATGGATATCCGGATGCCTGAAATCGATGGCATCGAAGGCCTACGCCGCATTCGGGAGATGGACAAAGTTGTTTCCGTCATCATGTTGACGGGATATGGGACATTGGAAACCGCCCGTTCCGCCATACGGTTGGGTGCGAATGATTATCTGAAAAAACCATTTGATACTGTGGAAATGATGCGGGTGATTGCGGACAATATTCGGCGGACCGATTTCACTCGCCGAAAAGATGAAACCGAGCGGAATCTTCATAATTTAACTGAAGCCCTGATGACCGAGCTGGAAGAAAAGCGCAATATGGCCAAGCTTGGACAGGCGTCACGAGAACTGGCACATGATTTGAGTAACCCTCTCACTGTGGTGATTAGCTCCGTGGATTTGCTGGCCCGCGAATTAAAGAACGTGGAGGATTCGCTTCGCTCTTCGGACCGCAGTGAATCTGCGATGGAATATATTACGGTGATCGAGGAGGGGCTTGAGCGTTGTACCGAATTGCTCGGGGTTTGGCGTAATTTGGAAAAAAACAATGATCTGGAATTATCACCCTGTAATGTCTTTTCGTTCCTTTCTAAAATCGGCCGGGAAACCGAGGCCATGATTGGTGAACGCAAAATCAAATTGAACTTTTTTATTGATGGACTGGAGGATGTAGAGATTCAGGCGGACACGCTACAATTGCACCGGACGATTATTAATTTATTGAGCAATGCCATCGATGCGGTTTCTCCCGATGACGGAGAAGTCACTTTAAAAACAGAGATGCTTTCGAATGGCATTGGGATTGAGATCTCCGACAACGGTCCCGGGATCCCCCCCGAATTGACGCAAAAGGTGTTCGAGCCTTATTTTACAACCAAAGAAGAAGGAAAGGGCACCGGGTTGGGATTGTTTATTTCCCAACGAATTGTTGAAAGGCATGGCGGTACTCTTCGGCTTCAGAATTCTTCCGAGAAGGGGGCTTGTTTTCAGATTGAGCTTCCTTATTCTTCTTAAGATTTTGTTTCTTTGAATCACGAACCCCCCAACCAAGACGAGACGCTTATGAGTCAATCTCCGCAGAATGCTTACCAATCCACTCCCGTGGACTATCTTACCCGAATAACCCGCCTTTTTGGTGATTATAAAAAGCGTGCCTTTGCATTTATGGAGCTTCAGCCGGGTGAAATATTGTTGGATGCGGGTTGTGGAGCCGGTGATGATTTATTGGCCATGTCTCAAGCGCTCAAAGGCGTTGTAGAACTTCACGGGGTGGATATGGATGCGGCAACTATTCAGACCGCGGTCGAACGGGCGGACGCCGCCGGCGTCACCATTGATTTTCAGGTCGGGAGCCTGGAAGCTCTGGCCTATGAGGACAATTCGATGAATGTGGTCCGTAGCGACAGAGTTTTTCAACATCTGGAAAACCCCATGAAGGTGCTGGGAGAAATGATTCGGGTGACCCAGCCCGGGGGACGGATTATCGGGATCGATGTAGACTGGGGCACCATGGTTCTGGATCATCCCCAAACCGAACTCACAGAAAAGATTTGTGATTTTGCCAGGGACCACCATGTCAATGGACGTTCGGGACGTCAGTTACGCCGGTTATTTATGGAGGCGGGATTGAGCAGGGTGGATGGGTATGCGGATGCGGTTTGTGTGCCGGATTGGCAAATCGGAAGCTATATCTGGGGTTTGCAGGCCTTGCTTGAGCGGTTTACCGCCGCGGGCGGTTGTGGAAAGGATGAGGCCGCTGAATGGTGGCGGATTGCGGAAGACGCGGCTGCAGAAAATCGCTTTTGCGGTTCTATGACCGGCTATGTGATGCGCGGTTTTGTGGAGTAAGATATGCCCCCAACCTATCCTGCGTTTTCTGAATTCCTTCCCGAAGACGCCTCTCTGACTTCAGGGCATTATCTTGCAAGTTTTGCGAGTAACCGCGATGAACTTGAAGAAGTGCAGCGTCTCCGGTTCGGGGTGTTTAATTTGGAGATGGGAGAGGGGCTTGACGAAAGCTTTAAAACGCGCATGGATATCGATCCATTCGATGACCAGTGTCATCATCTGATTGTCCGGGACGTGAAGACCGGAGAACTGGTGGGCACCTATCGCATGCAGAATTTGAAAATGGCGACTGCAGGTTTGGGATTTTATTCAGCCACTGAATATGTCTTTGACGCGTTTTCGGAGGAATTTTTGTCTCAATCTCTGGAGCTGGGAAGGGCCTGTATCGCGGGCAAACACCGGAATGGAAGAGTGTTGTTCCTGCTGTGGCGGGGGCTGCTCTATTATTTGCGGTCCAACAAACTTCGCTACATGTTTGGCTGTTGCTCGTTGACCAGTCAGGACGAAGCGGAAGGTTGGTCGCTTTATAAACGTTTAAAGCGAACGGACTCGCTGCATACCGTATACTGTTTGCCGGCACGTCCGGACTATATGTGCCCTCATTTGGAGCCGAAAGAAGAAGAGGTTGCGGATGCGGTGACTCCGCGGCTGATGCAGCTCTATCTTGATTACGGTGCGAAAATTTGCAGTGAGCCGGCGCTGGACCGCGAATTTAAAACTATTGATTATTTGGCTTTGTTCGATCTCTGGGACATCCCCCCGAAATTGATGAAGGTTTTTAAAAAGGATCTCGCATGATGGGGATCGGGACGGTTCGCCGGGTGGGGCGCATTCTGTTGATTGTAATATTTTGTTTGATCATGTTTGCAGTGGGGGTGGTGATCAGAATTGTAACCCTGCCACGTCCGGAAAAACGGTATAAATTGCTTTATCCTGCCACCAGCTTTTGGGGGTATGGCATGGCATGGATCATGGGGATGCGTATTAAAGTTGAGGGACCACGCCCCCGAACACCGTTCTTTCTGGTGAGCAATCATATTAGCTATATGGATATTTTATTGGTGTGTGCGGTTTGTCCGGCTTGGTTTATCAGCAAGTCTGAGGTGGCAAGCTGGCCGGGGATTGGGCCGCTCACCCGCATGGGACCCACCATATTTATTGACCGTGAAATTAGACGCGATGTGAAACGCATGAATCATCTGATTGCTGATTTGGTTTTGGATGGCGGCGCGGTCGGGTTTTTCCCCGAGGGAACAACCACCCACGGTGAAGAATTGCTCCCTTTTAAACCCAGTCTTTTTCAGCCGGCGGTTGAAATGAATTTACCCGTCACCACGGCCGCGATTGCGTATGAAACCCGTCCGGGGATGGCGCCGCCCTCCGAACTGATCGCCTGGTATGGGGATGCGGATTTTGCTCCCCACGTCGGCCACTTGCTGAAGCAGCCTGGTTTTTCAGTCGCTATTCGTTTTGGGGAGCAGGCGATCACTGCCGGGGACCGAAAAGAACTCGCGCAACGGTCCCATGCGCAGATTAAACAAGACCTGATCCGTTTGAAGGGGTGAGCCGCAGAAAAGAATATTTTTCAGGGGCGGGATGAACGGAAAAGGCGGAAATCTTGCCACGCGGTCCGTACGGGCTTTATGTTCTGCGTTTCCCCGTGGCCAGCAGTGCGATCATTCCCCCCAACAGCAATGCCAAAGATGCGGGTTCCGGAATGACGGCCAAACCGATGAGCTGGGTATCGAGGGTGTAACCTGTGGATCCTACTCCGGTGGTGAGGATTTCAATTCCGGTCGCATTGAGTCCATCAAGTTCTAAATCCGTGAGGGTGAAACTTGCACCGTAGACTGTCCGGTTGAGGGTGCCGCTGGTGCTTCGCTGGTATGTTTCACTATATAAAGGAGTGCTGGGGTTGGTGCCGCCATGTGTTGAGGCATTAAACTGCTTCAGATCCAGATTGGCACTGTCCAGCCGGGTGCCGGTTGCATCCAATGCGTAAATGGTAATGCTGGTTCCCCAGTAATTTTGATCCGAGGTGCCCTGATTTCCCATGAGGATCACTTGTATGCTGTCCGAGAGTTGGGCTCCAAACTGGGCCTCAAAGTCTGTGTTTAAAGTACCCGTGCTCATGTCGAGACCATTGAGTGCGCCATCGATGTCGGTCGGGGCGGAGCCCGCTCCGATATAACCTCCGCTATTTGCATTCTGAATAAAGCCCGTTGCGCTGTAAAGTGTGCCGGTGGTTACACCGTTGATGGTTACGGTGTTTAATTCGCCATCGGTATGGGTGACCGCCGAGACAGGAACCAGCACCGCGGATGTGGACGCCATTGCTAACAGGCAGCACAAAGACAAAAAAGCGGTGAAATGACGGGTGCAGAAGTTGGGAATTTGCATGGGGAGGCTTCCTTATTATTGCGGATCAACGAAAAAGTTTATTTTGAAACTGTGCTCTGAAAATAGTGGATTTGATTTGCACGCACAATCTTTTTTTTTGTGTGAGTGATCTCACGGCTCCGCCAGTTGGGCGTTCACGTGGAGAAATTTGCAGTGTGCGGGGCGGAGATTTAACAGGTCCGGGGGAGGGGAAGACTGCCATCCAGGGGTAAGGCATCCAATTGCGGGACCCAGCGGTCGGCACCCGGCAGCCCTTCTTTTTTATGGGTCGTCAAAACCCCCACAGAGCGCATGCCCCCGGCGATGGCGGCCTCGATCCCGTAAGGAGCGTCTTCAAAGACGACGCAGTTCTGCGGAGGCCGTCCTGCGATTGCGGCGGCTTTGAGAAAAACCTCCGGATCGGGTTTGCCGCAGGAAACATCCTCCGCACTCACGATGCCGCAGAAAAAGTTCCGAAGATCCATCATCTCAAAAATCATTTCGACATTCTCCCGTTGGGTGGAGGTGCCAATGACCGCGGGGATCCCTGCATCGCGCAGGCTTTGCAGATAGGTTCTCACTCCCGGTAATACCCGCACGCCTTGCTCTTCCACCACTTCCCGGTAAAGGGCTTCCTTGCGCAGAGACCAGGTTTTGATTTGTGCCGGATCGGTTCCCCACTGCAAAATTTCAGGGAAAATCACTTCGTTACGCTTTCCGAAACCACGCAAAAAATGATCGGACGGGAGGGGAAGGCCGGTTTCTCCGGACAGTCGTTCCCAGGAAATTTCATGGGCTTTCGCGGAGTCAATAATCACCCCATCCCAGTCAAACAAGGCCGCCCAAGTGGGTGAAGTCACTTTTAAGCTCCGCTTTTCAGTTGATTCCGTTTTTTTGCGGCTTCAACGAAACCGGCAAACAATGGATGCGGGTTAAAGGGTTGTGATTTGAATTCGGGATGAAATTGCACAGCGACAAACCAAGGATGATTTTCAACTTCAACAATTTCCACCAATTCGCCCCCCGGAGTGGTTCCGGCAATGGTCATGCCGTTTTCCTGAACGCTGTCGCGGTAGGTATTGTTAAATTCAAAGCGATGCCGGTGACGCTCACTGATTATTTCTTCGCCATAAAGCTCACGCACTTTCGTTCCTGCAGTCAACTTACAGTCCCAGGCGCCCAGGCGCATGGTTGCGCCCATGTCGACCACTTCTTTCTGTTCTTTCATGAGGCAGACAACGGGATGCGGGGTTTTCGCTTCAATTTCTGTGGAGTTTGCCCCTTCCAGTCCGCAAACGTTCCGGGCAAATTCAACCACGGCGCATTGCAGGCCCATGCAGATCCCAAAGAAAGGAATATCATTTTCACGGGCGTATCGGATGGCCGCCACTTTGCCTTCGATGCCGCGGTTGCCAAAGGCGCCCGGAATCAAGATCCCGTCGACCTGGTCCAGCAGCTCGGTTTTGTTGTTTTCAATTTCTTCAGAGGCAATCTTAATCAGGTTCAGTTTCATTTTGTGGGCAATGCACCCATGATCCAAAGCTTCAAAGATGGATTTGTACGCGTCTTGAAGTTCCTGATATTTTCCCACCACGCCGATGGTGACCTCCCCTTCGGGATTGCGAATCGCATTAATCACTCTCCGCCAGGGGGAGAGATCTGCAGGGGGCCTGGCGATGCGGTAGTGAACGAGCAGCAGTTCGTCGATGCCTTGATCACTTAGCACCAGAGGCACTTCATAAATGGAGTGTTTGACGTCACACTCTTCAATCACCGAACCCAATGGGACGTTACAGAACATCGAAAGTTTCTTCCGCACATCGAGAGTGAGGGGCACTTCCGCCCGACAGATTAAAATATCCGGCATAATACCGATTTCGCGGAGTTTGGCCACGGATTGTTGGGAAGGTTTGGTTTTGACTTCCCCGGCGGCCGCGATGTACGGGACGTAAGTAAGGTGGATATACATCACATTGTCCCGGCCTTCCTCGAGACCGATTTCACGAATAGCTTCCAGAAAGATGGACCCTTCGATATCCCCGACGGTACCGCCGATCTCACAGAGAATAATATCCACATCATCACTTTCCAGTGCGCGGATCCGGTCCTTGATTTCATTGGAAATGTGAGGGATCATTTGCACGGTCGCGCCCAGGTAGTCTCCTTTGCGCTCTTTGTTGAGTACATCCCAATAGATACTGCCGGCGGTGATATTGGAAAGTTTGGATGTGGGCGCTCCGGTGAAGCGCTCATAGTGGCCGAGGTCCAAATCCGCTTCTGCACCGTCATCGGTCACATAAACTTCCCCGTGCTGATAGGGACTCATGGTGCCCGGATCCACATTCAGATAGGGGTCCAGTTTCATGATGCGGATGCGGAGGCCCCGACTGGTGAGCAGGGAGCCGATGGAGGCTGCGGTGATGCCTTTGCCAAGAGAGGAGACTACGCCTCCGGTAATAAATAAGTATTTTGCCATAAAAAAAAATCCCAACGAGGTTCTGTTTCGTCGGGAAAAGTTAACTAGTCCAGCCTCCTCAGGAATTAAAGCAGGAAGTGAGATTTTTTGTGTTCTTCATGGATGCGTAATAAGGAGGGGAGGACATCGGCGGCGATGTTCAGGATTGATTTGAATCATGAAAACGCCACGGAGGGTTCCCTGCGGTTTATGAGAACCCCGTTTCTTCCGTGACTTTTTTCCTTGCCCTTTGCGGTTTTCCACGCCATAGAACCCCTCCTTTATCCCCTAAGGGGAAAAATTTAATGTATCTAATCTTGGAGAATCCCCATGGGAACCGGACGTAAATTCAACAAAACCAACATCACCCGCCCCCGCAAAGGTGGCGCTGCGAAAGTAAACCGTCAGAACACGCAACGGAAGCGCTTGATTGCGTTGGGCGTTTCTGAAGAAGAAGCTGCCAAGCTGAATCCCCGTGAAGTGCGCGATATGCTCAAACGCCCGGCGAAGATTTCTGCCGAAGGTTAATTCTCTTTTAAAGTTCTGGAGTTCTGAAAATGATTGAAGCTGGTAAAACATATGTTGTGATGGGACTGCTTGATGCAGATTCTATTGCCTACGCAATTGGGAAAACCATCGAATCCTTTGGTGGCAAAGTCATTTTTACGGTGCAAAGCGAGCGCATGAAGAAAATTTTCTTCGATCGCAGCAAAAAGCTCACCGATGCGGACCGCGAGAACCTGGATATCCGTTTTTGTGATGTCACCAATGATGAAGAGGTCAAGGCCCTGTTCGACAGCATCGAAGGCCCGATTTCCGGCATGGTGCACTCCATTGGTTTCAGTAATCCCAAAACCTGCCTGGGTGAAGAATTCCATACGGACGCTTATGATGATCTGATGAAAGGATTTCAGATTTCGGCGGTTTCACTGGCGACGGTTACCCGTTATGCCGCGCCCAAAATGGTGGAGGGCGGTTCGGTGGTTACGCTGACTTTTGCTTCGGAGCGTGCATTTGCCTTTTACAATTGGATGGGCGTTAACAAAGCCGCTTTGGAAGCTGTCGTGCGTGGTTTGGCCCGTCGACATGGAAAAGAAAACGTCCGGGTGAATGCGGTATCTGCCGGTCCGGTTTTTACCATCGCGGCAAAACATATTCCCGGATTTGAAGAACTGGGTAACACCTGGAAGAAATCCAGCCCCTTGAATTGGGATCCGAAAAATGCTCAACCGGAAGTTGCCGGGGTGGTGGCATTCCTTCTGGGGAACTATTCCAAACAGATTACCGGACAAACCATTTACGTGGATGGTGGCGCTTCTATTATTGGCGGCGAATTGATGCCGCACGAATTGCCGGAAGGTAGTTGATTTTTCTTAAACAGAACTTGCCAAACTGAGGGTTCTTGGGCTAAGTAGAGTTCGGTTTGGAAACAAATATTTTATATGCGGAGAGATGGCTGAGTGGTCTAAGGCACCTGATTGCTAATCAGGCGTACGAAATTTTCGTACCGGGGGTTCAAATCCCCCTCTCTCCGCCACTTTTTTCCCCTTTTTCCAACTGACGGGAAACGCAATGCGAATACTTTTACTTGGCGCAGGAACCTCAGGGCGCATGCTGGCATCCCGCCTCTGTGCCGAGCAGCATGATGTGGTACTCGTTGACCGAGATCCGGTGGCGCTGGAACAGGTGGAAGCGCAGATGGATCTTCTCACCATTCAGGGTGATGCCGCCGATCCCAGTATTCTCGAAGTCGCGGGCATTGGCCGTACTGATTTGGTGGTCGCCCTGACCGATCAGGAGTCGGTCAACATTCTCGCCTGCTCGTTGGCTCATATTTCAGGGGTCCCCCGGAAAGTGGCCCGGGTCAGCAGCAATGCGTACACCGGGGCAAACGGAAATTTTGACCTGCGGGAGTTGGGGATCGATCTGATTATTAATCAACAGCACGAATGTGCCAAAGAGTTGTTTAATATCCTCCGTATTCCCGGCGCACAAGAGGCCGTGGGGCTGCTGGAAGACCGGGTGCTTTGCGTAGGCGTGCAAATTCCGACCGATTGCCCCTTACTGGCCGGCGCGCTCAAGGAAAGTCCCTATCACGAAATTTTATCCACCATTCGTTTTGTCGCGTACATGCGTGGTGGAAAGCTGAAGATCCCCCGCGGGGAAACCGCGTTTGCCATTGGCGATATCGTGTATTTGGTGGGGGACCCGGAAAAAGTCAGAGCCTTTCTGAAATTTCTGCTTCCCGGAGAGGAGGGATATTCCCGGGTGGTGATTGCCGGGGGTGGTCAGTTGGGATTGCAACTGGCCCGCCGCTTGGAGAAGGACAGTCAATTTAATGTGACCCTGCTCGAATCCGAAGCCGAGCGGGCGGATTATTGTTCCGAAGAATTGGAGCGGACCCTGATTTTGCATGGCAGTTCATTGGATCAGGACATGATGGCGGAGTTGGGCATTAACGGTCAAACCTCTTTTGTGGCGGTGACCGGTGATGATGAAAATAATATCATGTCCTGTCTGGTTGCTGAAAAACTGGGGGCGCATTTTACGATTTCGCGGGTGGACAAGGCGACTTACCAACCGATTATTGATTCACTGGCATTGGTGGACCGGGTGATTAGTCCGCATAGCAGCCTGATCAATTCGATTTATCATTTTGTGCGCGGGAGCTCGGTAATGGGAGACCGTATCCTTCAGAAAATTCCGGGAGAAGTGGTGGATTTTCTTATTGGGGAGGAGCACAAATGGAACGGGAAAAAGGTGATGAATATCAAACTGCCCAAAGGTTGTTTGCTGAGTATGATCTTGCGTGACACCAATTTGATTGTGGCGACAGGGGATTTGAAGCTGGAAACGGGTGACCGGATTTTGTTATACGGACTGCCCAAGGCGATCAGGCGAATCGAGGATTTGCTTTCCTGAGGAACCACGCATGAATTCCCGGTGTGTCTTTCATCTTGTTTCTTATCTCATTGGTTTTGTTTCGCTTGCCATGGGCACTTGTGCATTGGTTGCCTGGATTTATGGAGACGGATGGGACGTCATTCGGCAAATTCTAACCGCCAGTGGAGCAGGGCTGCTGCTGGGGGGAGGGCTGTGGTATGTGACGCTCGGGCCGGTAAATCTGACCCGTAAAGATGGTTTTGCGATTGTGAGTTTTGGGTGGATGTGTGTGGGGGCTGTGGGAGCTTTGCCCTATATTTTAACCGGTGCGATTCCTTCCCCTGTCGATGCCATCTTCGAAACCATCAGTGGATTTACCACCACGGGGTCCACTATTCTGACTGATATTGAAGTTTTGCCGAGGGGAATCATCTTTTGGCGCAGTCTTACCCAGTGGCTGGGGGGCATGGGGGTGCTTTTATTATGTGTGGCCATTTTGCCTTTTCTTGGGGTGGGGGGCATGCAGATCTACCGCGCAGAAATGCCGGGGCCCAGTAAAGATCGATTGACCCCGAGAATCGGGAACACCGCGAAATTGCTGTATGGGGTCTATTTATTGCTCACGGTTACGCAAATTCTGTTGCTGATGCTTGCGGGGATGAATGTATTCGATGCGGTGAATCACACATTTTGCACCGTGTCTACCGGGGGCTTCAGTCCTTATAATAACAGTCTTGCCGCCTTCGACTCCACCTGGATCCATAGCATTGTGATTGTGTTTATGATTTTGGCCGGAATTAACTTTTCCCTGCACTTTCAGTTTCTGCGCGGGCGCTGGAATGTGTTTCAGCGCTCTTCCGAAACCAAAGCCTATCTTTTTCTTATCTTCGGAGCCAGTTTGCTGGTGGCTTGGAATCTGTGGACACATCAGGCTGACGGCTCCCCGGGCATTCAGTTCAGAGATGCGCTCTTCCAGGTGGTTTCGATTATTACCACGACCGGATTTGCCACAGCCGACTATGATCTTTGGCCCCTGTTTGGCAAAATCATCATCTTTATTCTTCTGTTTAGTGGTGGCTGTGCGGGCTCGACGGCTGGTGGGCTGAAAGTGATGCGCAGTTTGGTGCTGTTTAAGGAAGTGTTTCGTCAGATTAAATTGTACATGCAGCCGCAGGCTGTGCTCAAAGTGCGGCTGGACCGCCAATCTGTTTCCGGAAATATTGTGTCCGGTATCATGGCTTTTGCTTTTTGCTATTTTATGCTGATCGTGCTGTTCACCTTGGTCATGACCTTTTATTTGCCGGATCTGACTTCCGCATATTCTGCTGCCATCACCTGTTTGAGCAATGTGGGGCCCGGATTTTCCGTGATCGGACCCACCCAAAATTTTGCGTCGATTGATGATATGGGGAAACTTCTACTGTCTTTTTGCATGCTTTTGGGGCGCTTGGAGCTGTTTACGATTTTGGTGTTGTTTTCGCCGGGATTCTGGAAACGCTAACCGGGAGGCGCAACGGAGGGTTTTTCTCAAGTGTTCTCCGCTTGTCATCCTTATTCAGATGGATTAGCCTGATGAAATATGAAAAATATTCTCATCCTGTTGGCGGATCAGCACCGTGCTGATATTATGGGACACGCTGGAAACCCGGAAGTTCTAACTCCTCATTTTGACCGAATGGCCCGGGAGGGATTTCAGTTTAGCAACTGTCTGAGCAGTCATCCTCTTTGCGCCCCTTTTCGGGCCACCCTGCAGACCGGACGGTACCCCTTTACCCATGGAGTGGTGTTTAATGATGATGTGATTGATTATGCGTTGCCCAATCTTGCGGGTCAGTTTAAATCGCAGGGCTATGCGACGGGTTTCTTCGGAAAGGGGCATTGGGACCGGAAAATCCAGCCGGGGTATCTCAATCCGGATGAACGGTTAAACTGGGAGCATTGGGTTGGCTGGAACAACGGGCATGAGGATTACGATCTTCCCACTTTTGATGAGGACGACAACCCCTGGCTGAATGCAGAACCCCTGGCAGAACGTCCCCCGCATGATAACTGGGGTGATTTTAAACATGAGTATGCAAATCTTTTTGCTCCGGGGGTGCAGGTGGAGCAGTTAAAAACCTGGGTGGAATCTTTAGAGCCAAGCCGGGGGTGGATTGCCCAGGTCAATTGGGGGCCTCCCCACAATATTAGTAATGTGAAAGGGTACAGGGATCCGGAGACTCTCGCGTTGTCCAAAGAGATTAACCAACAACTCGAATTGGGTTTGGAGGATGTGCATTTTGAGTCTTATATCCCCTGGTTGACCACGTTTCCCCAATATTTGGTGAGCCCAATGGTGCCGCAGTATTTTCTCGATTTGTACGATGCGGAGAAGTTAACCGTGCCTGACAATGTGCCCGAAAAATATCATCGTCTGGTGCAGTATCAGCTCAAGGGGTATTATGCGCAAGTCAGTGCTTTGGATGCCTTAACCGGCCGAACGATGGACTGGCTCAAGCAAACCGGTCGGGATAAGGATACGATCTTAATGTACACTTCGGATCACGGTGATTTTTTGGGGAGTCACGCGAACGAAGAAAAGGTGCGGAAATTTGGCAGTGGCATTCGTGGGAAGGGGAGTCCTCATGCCTGCAATACCCGGGTGCCAATGATTTTGTGGAGTCCGGAGAATATTCAGGCGGGGAAATGTACCGATACGCCCATTGGAACCGTGGATTTATTGCCGAGCATTTGCGGGCTGGCAGGGATCCCGTGTCCGCCCTCATTGCCGGGAAAAAATTTAGCCGCGTGGGGGCTTCGCGGAGAAGGGCTGTCCAGCAATCCTCTGTTACTGACGATGCTGCATTGGCGGGCGCGCTATGACGGTCAGTATATGTATGGCGCACATGCCCGGGACGGAGAGCTGCATCCCGCCTGGTTGTATGACTTTAAGAACGATCCGCTTAATTTATCGAACCTCATCGATGAACCGGAAAGTCAAATACTCAGAGAGCGTCTGCATCAGGAACTGCTGATGCAGATGGCGCAGGAGAAGGATCCTTTTTTAACTGAAGCCCCATAAGGGACAGGCCGTTCGACAGGCGGAAAAGAGGGGGGGGGCGCATCTGCGACCGAATTCCCCCGTGCCTAGGCGGGATGCTGATCCAGCACACCGGCGTAGTAAAGGCTGCGGGCATCGGAATCTGTGCGCAGGCTTTTCACCGGAGCCTCTTCTTCGCAACGGAAGATTTTTGATTTTAAATGTGCTTTCAATGAGGGGGTGTCTGGAGCCAGTTCCCAATCGGAGATGGCCTCGAGTACGGGTTGTTCCAGCCAGAGGGCGGTCCAGTTGTCGCTGTTTGCTTCGGGAAGGATGACGCAGGGTTCTTCGCTTTCCCCTTCGCTGAGCATACGTAATTTGTCGTGTCCCAACTCCATGGAATTACTTTTCACCAACAGCAGACCTTCTTGATTTTCAGAACGGATTCTTTCCAGCAATTCCGAAAAGCGTTTATCCAGCGCGGTCCGCGGTTTGCCGATCACTTCCACGCCGGAGGGTTGTCCCACCAGTTTGTTACTGGCGCTGCCACCAATGAAATAGATTTTTTCGACTCCGCGGTAGGATTGCATCAGTTCAATGGTCAGGTTTTGAATTTCTTCCTGCGCTTTCTTGAAAAAGTCATGACCTGCCGGTTTTTCGAAGGCGTCGTAGCCGAAAATCACCGCGCAGGAGGCTTTACGTTTGTTGCGGGTGGCATCGAAGCTGTCCGACTTACGGAACTTCCATGCGGAGACCAGATCCTCTTTCAGTTCCTGCCAGGCATTTGCCTGACGGCTCCCTGCAGCCGGGGCCACCAGTATTTCGTGTTTGATGGCTTTGACTTTGGCACCGGACTCTTTCAGCCGCGCCGCGAAAGCCAGCCATTCGAAATCAGGGACCGGACGGAAGCCGGAAACTTTTTCGAAAGCGGCCTTACTGACGGCTACGCCGTTGAGGCTGGCGGGTCCGCCCAACACCTGATGGCCCACTTTCATGCTTAAAGAGCGGAGGGAGGCGGCCCATTTGGCGGTGGCATCTACTTCACTGCAGTTCAGATGTCCGGCATCGGCCCCCGCTTCGAAATGTGCTTGCAGAGCCTGGGCCCAACCGCGTGCGGGCAGGCTTCCGGGGTCCATGAAAAACAAAATCTCGCCGGTGGATTCTTCCACTGCAGCATTCAGGGCTTTTGAGCGTAATCCTTCTTTGGATGAGATGATCTGAACCCAGTCGTGTTCTTTGGCGACGTCCTGGCTGCCATCGGTGGAACCCATATCCACCACAAACACTTCATGCTCTCCTTTTTCGGGGATTAAGGCACGTAAGCTGCGTTTTAATTCGTCTCTGCGGTTAAAAAGTGGAAGGAAAATGGAGATTTTCATGAGAAAAAAGGGGGTTGAGTGGTTCTGCCTACGAAAGTGCACGCACTTTATAGGAAATCAAGCGCATAAGGCAAGTAGAAGAGAGGATGAAAGAGGCCGGAGAGAGGGGGGCGGCGGAGAGGGAGAGGGTGGGATTTCTCTTTGTTTTCCCTGCCAATCCTCCCCGGCCGCTTTCATCTATTCTTTACCCATCCACCTCGCTCAGACAGGGATGGGGGATCAGGGAGGCGTACTCTTCGATGCTTCCCCGGTTCAGGCAGCATTCGATGATTTGTTTTCCGAGGGGGAGTAAATCCGCGTCCAGAAACTGCTTGAGTTCCCGGTCGAAAAACTGCTGCAGAATCTCGGCACCCTGATCATAGGCTTCGGGGCCGACTTCGGGTTGTTTGTCCACTTCAAAGAACCAGGAGCCGATGGGACGTCCCTCCACGACGATGGAATGAGGGGCCCAGCCCAGCAGAGAGCAGCGGGAGGGGTGCACTTGCGTGGTGTCAAAACTCGCCCCGCCACGCCTTGCCATGTATTCCCGGGTGATCCATTGAGGCATAAAGCTGACATCCCAGGCGCCAATGTGCTGATTAGGTACCAGAATATATTTAACTTTGGGGGTATCCAGGATTTGTTTCAGAATCAGATTGGCCTGATCCACCCGGCGTCCTGTGGCAAAGGGCCAGTAGGAGCCGACACCTTCACTCGACATGCCGCCGGTATCCACAATACTTGGATTGGCGTGACCGCGGGGGGCGACCAGTCGCCAGAGCCATGCCAGTGAGGGGGGGAGCAAATGGAACATTCCCATGATACCGTAGGTGGGTTTCTCTTTGGTGCAGGGCGGACAGCGAACCCCAAATGAACGGATATCCACATCCAGCGTTCCGCGGTGTATGTTCGGGACGGATTCACAGGGGAGGATCACCCGGGGATTAGGACAGGGGGCTCCCGGACTGTCCATGGTATGTTCCCAAATCAGGGCGGTGCTGTCCGGCTTGGCGTCGATGTTCAGGAACAGCAGGGGCTGTTTGGGGTGAATGGTCACTTTTTCCAGGTGGGGATCAATGCCGTATTCGGTCATATGATTGACCCGCACAAACCAGGCATCCTCCGCATCCATCAGTGAAAGTTTTCCGTTGCCTTTATCCAGACTGGGATGGCAAAGGGCCATGTCATCGGTTACCGGGCGGATGTGGCAGCACTGTGGCAGGCTGATGGTCCGGGTTTCTTCGGTGAGAATATTTTTTCCCAGAAGCAGGGTGCCGTCCTCCTGACGGTGGGGCGCCTCCAGCATTTCGCTTTTGCCTCCGCCGCTCGCACCTTCGTGGGAGATGCCGATCCGGTTGTCATATGGGGTGACAATCTGGGCGGCGGAACAGTGCATGGTGATCCAGTCTTCCTTTTCTCCCAGGGTGAGCAGTACGCCGTAAATACCTTTTTTCGCGCTGGGTCCGGGGTAGAGATTGTATGAAAACAATTCATGCATGCCGGGAAGCCGGTTGTGCACCACTACCTGTTTGCCCTCTAAATGGGTGTGACGGAAAGGCGGTGCCACATAAATCACGGCTTTCGGTTCAAAATCAGGCGGCAGATCTTTAGGGTTGATGATGCCCTGCAGCATGGCCAGCCCCAGGGCAAAAAATCCTGCATTGGCCGGCGCGATAACCAGAGCGTCTGTACCTTTGCCGGGCATACCCGCGGTAAAGGCAAAACAGGCGAGATCCTGGGTTTTGAGCCATTTAAATGTGTCCGTGCGGAGGGAGGAGAATTCTTTGCCGTACCGGCTTCGAAAGGTCGGTTTGTCGGTGGGGGCTTCGTCACCGATGACCATGCAGTCCGGGTCGCGCCGGCGCATGTAGGGATCAAGATAATTGGCGCTGATTCCGTTTTTCACTTTGCAGACCTTCACTTCGTCCACCTGACCCTGTCCGGGGATATCGTAGCCCACCCGGTGATACCCGTCCTCCCCGATGTCCCGGGTGGTGAGTGAAATCAGATCCGCCACGGTGGAGGCTACGATCACAGAAGGGGCTTCGGCCAATATATCGGCGGCAGCCTGCGGGAGTCGAAAGGACTGGAGAGCATGTTTATTTTTCATATTTTCCTTTGGGTTGTAAAAGTGAAAACTTTTTACTCTATCCCATTTTTTAAAACTAGTGCTTGAATTGAATATATTGGCTATTAATTGATATCAAATATAGACTACTAATGTGAAATGCCGAAAACCATAGCCAAAGCGTTACTGTATCGAATGCTGCGATCCCCCGGGTTTCGTGGGCAATTGGAGGATTTGCAGCATTTGAGTGGTACCGAGTGTTTGTTTTTGGATGATTTTGGTGTGGAGTGCATGCGTTTTCCCCGATCTGAATCACTTCCCCTGCGACGTCTGATGGAGTGGTTCCCGGGGTTGTCCCATCGTCATGCCGCGGTTCGCCAGGCCCAGTTGGCGGGTTCGGACGCCCCTTATCAGCTTCCCTGGGAGGAACAGGTGCATGGGGTACAGGTGGGGGGGGAGATGGTGGGGTATGTGGTGTTATCCGCCTGGCGGACAGAAGCTTGCACCGAACAGTTGAGCCGGTCCTTATGGGTTGAATTTGCAAAAGAGGGGGCGGCGGTTCCCTGGTCCATGTGGCAAAGTGAATGGCTGAAGTTGCCGGAGATTCATCCCCGGGCGTATTCGGCCTGGCAGCGTTTGTTGCGTTTGCAGGGGAAGGAGGTGTTGCGAACGCTGGAGTCTGAAACCGGAGTGCTTCCCCGGATTTCTGAACACTCTCCGCTGATTCAGGATGCATGTCATATTGTTCAGGAGTGTTATGCGGATGCGCTTACGTTGCAGGAGGTTGCAGCCGGTTGCGGTGTAAGTGCCGAGCATTTAAGCCGGCAATTTCATGCCATTACCGGACTGCGCTTCCGGGAATATTTGGCGGAAACCCGGGTGCAGGCGGTGTGTCAGGAGTTGCGTACCACCCGGGATTCAATATCCGAGATTGCGGGGCGGAACGGTTTCTCTACCCTGTCGCGTTTTAATCGTGCTTTCCGCAGTATTACCGGCGCAACCCCCCGGGACTGGCGGAAAAGAATGGGGGAGGTCTAAGCATGGAGCGCGGATATGTCTGTCCTGTCGGCACATGTGTGGGGACTCCGTCAGGACGCGGGGGCCGTGCCTCTTTCCTCTATTCATTTTTACCGCTTCATCACCAGCTTCCATACGATCCACAGCGCTTCGTGAATAATGCCGGCGCTCATTTTGGATTTTCCTTCGCGCCGTTCGGTAAACAGAATGGGGATCTCGCCGACGCGGAAGCCTTGTTTCCAGGCCAAATGTTTCATTTCAATTTGAAAAGAGTAGCCTTGAGAGCGGATGTCGGTGAGCGGGAGCCTGGCCAGCATCTCGTTGCGGTAGGCGTTAAATCCTCCGGTGGGATCGGTAAAGGGCATGCGGGTGAGCAGCCGGGCGTATCCGGCGGCGGCTTTGCTGAGAAGCAGGCGGGGAAGGGGCCAGTTGATGATGCCGCCGTCTTTTATATAGCGACTGCCACTCACCAGGTCCTGTTTTTCCAAAGCGGAGATGAAGCGGGGAAGATCTTCCGGGTTATGGGAGAGATCGGCATCCATACAAATACTGTTCTGGTACCCGGTTTTCAGGCTGTGCGAAAAGCCGGCTAAATAGGCGCTGCCCAGGCCCATTTTTTCTGTCCGGTGAATGACCTGCACCCGGGGGTCCCGATCCGCAATATGGTCGAGGATCTCTCCGGTGCCGTCGGGAGAGTTGTCATCGATAAACAGCAGATCCAGATCCAGCTCCAGCTTCAAAACCGCATCCGCTAACATCGGAGCGGATGTGCGTTCGTTATAGGTGGGAATGAGTAGCAGGTTGGATTTTATGGGGGGAGTGCTCATTGGAGATTTTGAAATCGAATTCGGCATCGAAATCGTTGTACACCGCATTGGCTTGGAATTTCGGTGAGGATAACGATTTCAATATCGATATCGATAAATTTTAGCGGGTTTTATTTCGGGTGGTTTTGTGGGTGATCCTTAACTAATTCCTGAATGCATCCTTGCAAAAATCGAATGGGTGCTTAGCTTTTTGTCATGAAAAATCTTCTTGGATTCTTATGTGTGTTTCACGGATTGTTATTGGCCGAATCTTTGCAGATTCCCGCTGAGGGATGGGAGCCTGAACCTTCGCCATTGGCTTCGGAATGGGCGGAGCCGGGGGGGACCATGCGGGTGGCCGCTTCTCAATATCCGAAGAGTTTTAATTACTACTTGGACAATAATGTTTTTTCCAGTCAGCTGTTTTCATATCTCTACGACAGCCTGCTGACAACCAATGGATTGACCTTGGTTTCGGAGCCATCCATTGCCGAGAAGGTGGTGGTGTCCGAAGATAAAACCACTTTTACAGTTCATCTTGATCCCAAAGCCACCTGGAGTGATGGCAAACCTATTTCGGCAGAGGATGTGATCTGGACATTCGAAGCCATTATGAAACCGGAAAATTTGACCGGTCCCCACAAAGTGAGTTTGGCCCGGTTTGAAACGCCGGTGAAAGTGGATGAGCGTACGGTCATTTTTACCGCGAAACAGGTGCACTGGAAAAATTTGCTGGCCATTGGGGGAATTCAGGTGCTGCCCGCCCATTGGTGGAAAGATCAGCCTTTCAATGAAATGAACTTTGAATTTCCAGTGGTTTCAGGATCTTATCAGATCAAAAGCCTGAATGAACCGGATATGGTGGTACTGGAAAAACGTGACGACTATTGGGCGGCGGAGGATCCGCGGGGCGAGGGAACCTCGAATTTTGATTTTCTGGAATTCTGGTTTTATCCCGACCGCAATCTGGCTTTTGATAACTTTAAAGCGGGAAGTTTTGATATTTTTGCGGTCTATCGGGCGCGCCGCTGGGCCATGGAGACCCAGGGGGATGCCTTTCAAAAGAACTGGATGATCCGTCAGGCCATTCACAACTCGCAGCCTGTGGGTTTTCAAGGGTTTGCCATGAACATGCGTCGTAAACCCTTTGACGATGTGCGGGTGCGCAAAGCGCTGGCACATTTGCTGGACCGCAAGCGCATGAATGCCACTTTGATGTTTAATCAGTACCAGCTCACCAGCAGTTATTTTCCGGATATATATCCCGAAGGAAATCCGAATGCGCTCTTGGAGTTTGATGTCGCCAAAGCCCGCGCCTTGTTCCAGGAGGCGGGATGGACGGTGAACGATGAAGGGAAATTGACCAAAGAGGGGAAACCCTTTGTGATTCAATTTTTGACCCGGTCCCCCACCAGCGATCAGTTCCTGATCATTTACCGGGAAGCACTGGAGCAGGTGGGTATCGAATTGAATATCGTGCGCAAGGACTGGTCTGCCTGGACCAAAGATATGGGCGAATTTAATTACGATATGACTTGGGCCGCCTGGGGCGCCGGGCTGTTTAAAGATCCGGAGAGTATGTGGCACAGTAAATACAAAGAGCAGCAAAACGGAAACAACATCACTGGATTTGCCGATGAGAGAGTGGATGCGTTGATCGATCAAACCATGGGGGAATTTGATATTGAGAAACGGCATGAAATCGTCC
The DNA here is from genome assembly GCA_029269125.1 of Kiritimatiellaeota bacterium B1221. Lineage (GTDB taxonomy): Bacteria > Verrucomicrobiota > Kiritimatiellia > SS1-B-03-39 > UBA6053 > UBA6053. The sequence continues at coordinate 34,023 of JARHXX010000013.1, forward strand.
GCGAAATTGACAGCCTGCTGGTGGAGCAGGTGCCTTATGTGTTGCTGTGGCATACGGATTTTGTGCGTCTTTTGTATTGGAACCGTTTCGGCATGCCGGATCAAGTACTGACAAAATATGGCAGCGAAAGTGCGGCGCAGGGACTTTGGTGGCTGGACGTCGACATGGACGCGGATCTGGAAGCGGCGAAGAAAAGTGATAAGAAATTGCCCCCCCGTCCGGCCGAGATCCGGTTTGAGGAGCAATTTGATGGCCCCGTGGCTGTCGAACCGATGAACTAAGATAGATGAACCGGCTTCAATATTTCAGTCAGCGGCTTCTCCTCGTAGGCGTCAGTTTCCTTGGCATCATTCTGGTGACGTTTTTGTTCACCCAGATTGTGCCCGGAGGACCCGTTGAACAGAAGATTGCCGAGATGCGTGGGGGCGGGGAAGGCAGTGGGGGCATGGCCAGTGATAGCATGACCGAAGAACAGATTGAGGCGATCCGCAAGACCTACAATTTAGACAAACCGCTTTTGGTGCGGTTTAAAATCTGGCTGGTGGATGATACCTTTGGCATGCAGACCAAGTCTTATAAATTCACCAACAAAACGACTTGGGAAATGATCACAAACCGCTTTCCGGTTTCGTTAAGTTTTGGCATCCCGAGTCTGATTTTAACTTACATGATTTGCATCCCGTTGGGAATTGCCAAGGCGCTTCGTAATGGCAGGACCTTCGATCTGTTGAGCAGTTTGGTGGTGTTTATTCTCTATGCATTGCCCGCCTTTGCCTTTGGCATGTTGCTTAAACTCGCGTTTTGCGGGATTACGGAAAACTCGCTCAACTGGTTCCCTTTGGGCGGCTTCCGTTCTCCGGGATGGGAGGATCTCAGTTTTTGGGCACAGGTAAAAGATCAGGTTTGGCATATGGCCTTGCCAGTGACCTGTTACGTGATTGGCAATTTTGCGGTGATGACCCTGCTTATGAAGAATTCGCTGCTTGAGCAGATCTCTCAGGATTATGTGCGGACGGTTTTAGCCAAAGGGGCGACGGTGCAACATGCGGTTTGGAAACATGCGGTGCGCAATGCGCTCATTCCTTTGGCCACCGGTATCGGCGGTATTTTAACCGTGATGTTTGCCGGATCTGTGCTGATTGAAAATGTCTTTAATATTCCGGGCCTGGGGCAGCTGAGTTTGGATGCGGTGATCACCCGTGACTTTCCTTTGTTTCTGGGCATCGTGTGTATCCAGTCTATTTTAGGATTGTTGGGGCGGGTGCTGTCGGATTTCTGCTACCTGCTGATTGATCCCCGCATGGACTTTGGGGGGAGCAGGTGATGGAAGTTTTTGGACCGGCGACCCGGGAAAAATTTCAACGTTTCAGAAAAATGAAACGGGCTTGGTGGTCGTTTCTTCTGCTGATCCTGATCTTTGTGATCAGCTTGTTTAGTGAGCTCGTCGCCAACCCTACGCCATGGCTGTTGCGTTTTGAAGGGAAACTGTATTTCCCCAGACTCCGTGTGGTCAATCAGGATTTGTTTTTGGGAGACGGCGTGAAAACCGTCCCGGATTTCCATGATTTGGATGCCAGTGAGCTGTTTACGGAGGAGAAGGGGAACTGGATGCTCTGGGCGCCCATCCCCTTTGGTCCCAAACAAACTTTAGAGGCGGGTGAAATTGAAGTGGATCCCCGTATGCAACTCACCCGCCGACGCAATCAGCGGGTTTCCAGCATTCGCGTTAACGCAAAATTTGCGACCCGGGCGGACCCGGGGAGTGAGTGGTTTTTTCCGCAGGGAGATCCGGAGATTCCTGAGGCTTTGAGAGGCGCGCTCTCCCGTCGATTTGCCAACCGTTCGAGTGAAGCCATGGAGGTGAAGGATCCCAGTGGGAAGTTTACGTGGTATTTGTCCGCCTACGATGCACGCAGTCGCGCCCCCCGGACTTTGCGTCTGATTGTGAGAGAGAACCTGGGTGAAATATTGCCGGAACCGGTGCTGCTGTTGGCCGAGGGAGATGAGGCATATCCCGAGTGGTGGAACACCCTTCCGGATGATGTGCGGATTCGTGCCGAGCAGGGACGGATCAATGCGGCGACCATCCCCGTGGATCCGGTGGGGTATACCGACGCGGAGGACCGAAGTTGGGAGATTTTGATCTCACGCGAAACGGTTCAATTTCCTTTCCGGCCCGTAAAAAATCATCCTTTGGGATTGGATAAGAGTGGCCGGGATGTGCTGACATTGCTGCTGTATGCCACCCGTATCAGTTTACTCTTCGGATTTATTCTGGTGTTCTGCAGCATGCTGGTCGGCACCATTCTCGGCGGTCTTCAAGGGTACTTTGGGGGAAAGGTCGATATGATCGCGCAACGCCTCATCGAGATTTATTCCGCCATTCCTTTTCTCTATGCCATGATTTATTTGGGCTCGGTTTTCGGGACCAGTTTCGGGCTGTTGTTGTTTGTGTATGCCATTTTTAATTGGATCGGGATCTCATATTATATGCGGGCGGAATTCCTGAAACTCCGCAAGCAGCCTTTCACTGAAGCCGCACATTCGCTGGGCTTGCCAACGGGTCGGATTATGTGGCGGCATATCCTGCCCAATGCTTTGGTGCCCCTGATCACCTTTTTTCCTTTTAGTTTGGTGGGGGCCATCGGATCTCTGAGCGCACTCGACTTTTTGGGATTTGGATTACCGGTGGGGACACCCAGCTGGGGCGGCCTGTTGAGTCAGGCTCAAGAGTATCGTTTTGCCTGGTGGCTGATTGTGTATCCGGCCCTCGCGTTGTTTGTGGTGATTTTACTCGGGGTATTTATTGGCGAAGGATTGCGAAGTGCGTTTGATCCGAAACGGGAGACCCATTGGGAAGCGTGATGTCTACTGAAAAATCAACGAAACCTGTACTGCAGGTCAAAAATTTATCCGTCAGCTTTCATACCGAAGACCGAAGCGTTCAGGCGGTCGATAATGTCAGCTTTGAGGTGAACCCGGGGGAAGTGCTGGGCTTGGTCGGTGAATCGGGTTCGGGGAAAACGGTTACCGGCATGTCGATTTTGCGTTTGGTGCCTTCTCCGCCGGGACGTTACGATGGCGGGCAAATCCTGTTTGACGGCATGGACATTCTGAAGCTCAGGCCTGAAGAGTTACGCACCATCCGCGGATCCCGGATTTCGGCCATTTTCCAGGAACCCATGACCGCTTTGTCTCCGTTGAAAACCATCGGAGACCAGCTTAAAGAGCTCCTGGATTTGCATCGGCCGGAGATGAATGAAAAGGCGAAAGTGGCCATGGTCATCGAATGGCTGACCAAAGTGGGAATACCGGATGCGGAAACTCGAATGCATGCTTTTCCGTTTCAGTACAGTGGCGGAATGCGTCAACGGGTGACCATCGCCATGGCGCTGATGCTTGAACCGGAGCTGGTGATCGCAGATGAACCGACCACTGCGCTGGATGTGACTCTGCAGGCGCAAGTGTTTGAGTTGATGATGGAGATGAAGTCGGATAAAACATCGATCATTTTTATTACCCATGACATGGGTGTGGTGTGGGAACTTTGTAACCGCGTATTGGTGATGAAGAAAGCCCAATTGGTGGAGGAGGGGGAAACGGAGTCTCTGTTTTCAGCTCCCCGGGATGCCTACACGCAAAAGTTGCTGCATGCGGTCCCACGCCTGGATGATGTGCCGGCGCGGAGTCTGCCTGATTTTGAGGCGCCGATACTTTCTGCCCGGAATTTGCAAACCTGGTTTCCGGTGAAGAAAGGCATTTTTGCACGCACCGTCGATCATATTAAAGCCTTGGACGGGGTGAGTTTCGATCTGCATCCCGGGGAAACGCTCGGGGTGGTGGGTGAGTCCGGCAGTGGCAAGTCGACCTTGGGACGGACTTTGATTGGTTTAGAGAAATCTACCGGTGGGTCGTTTACTTATGAAGGACAATCCCTGCAGAATTTGAAACATCGGGATTGGCGGATGGTTCGCCGTGACATGGGGATGATTTTCCAAGATCCGTATTCCAGTTTGAACAGCCGGATGAAGATTCTCACCTTGTTGACGGAAGCGCCGATTGTGCATGGGCTCCTGAACAAACCGGATCCTGATTTTGCGGCCACGTGTCTGGAAGAAGTGGGGTTGGATGCGGATATGATGCATCGCTATCCGCATGAATTTAGTGGCGGGCAGCGTCAGCGGATTTGCATCGCCCGTATCCTTGCGCTAAAACCCAAATTGATCATTTGCGACGAAGCGGTGAGTGCGTTGGACGTGACCATACAAGCACAGGTGCTGGATCTGTTGCTCGAATTGCGTGAACGCCACAATTTAGCTTACCTGTTTATTTCACATGACCTCTCGGTGGTCAAACGCATCTGCGACAATGTGTTGGTGATGCAGCAGGGAAAAGTGGTGGAACAGGGTAGTCCCACTCAAGTGATTGATTCGCCGCAGCATGCCTACACGCAGAGCCTCATTCAGGCGGTGCCTTCCCCGGGGGACCTCCAGCGGCGCCGCTGCTGAAATGAGCAGCTGAGACTGCGGGACGCAGTCGGTCCGGAGGGCCCGGGTTCCGCGGTTCAGCTGGCTGGAGGATTTAAGACTGCGGGACGCAGTCGGTCCGGTCAATTTTCAGTGGGCAGTTGAAAATCATCCTCTGTTTTTTCGATCCATTCTTCCAGAAGGCCATGGAGACGCCTGCGGTCTTTCCAGAAAATAGAATTATGGGCAAGATTGGCTTGTTCGTAGGGATCCTCATTGAGGTTGTACATCATCAAGGGCTGGCCTTCGAGTACGATGTATTTCCATCCGTCACGGGTGACCACACCGCGCCAGGGGCGGTCGGTGCTGTATCCGTGGCAGGTGGGGGTGACCAGTTGGAGGTAGGCCGATTCAGGATAAGGTTGCTCGGGTTTCTTTTTGAGTCGCAGTCCTGAATAATCGGTTCCCATCATCCAATCGGGCACATCAATTCCGCACAAACCCAGTGAGGTGGGGGCGTAATCCACATGGTTCATAGGGATATTATAATCGCCGCACCCATGCTTGTAATAAGGAGTTCCGCCGGCCAGGATACAGGGAACCCGGATGGATTCTTCCCAGGGAGAGGTTTTGAGAAATTGACCGTGGGAGCCGTGCATGTCTCCATGGTCGGAGAAAAAGAAGATCCAGGTGTCTTCGGTCAGTCCGGCATCATCGAGGGCTTGTCGAATTCTGCCAATATTCCAATCAAAGTTTTCGATCATCGCATAGTATCCGGCCAAATCTTTCCTTGCTTTTTGGGTTACCCGGGGGATATCCGGAACATTGGGGCGCAGTTCCAGTTCGCCTGAATTATGCATGCCCATAAACTCTTCGGGGGCGGCGTAGGGATTGTGGGGGGGTTGCACCGAAAGTACGGAAAAGAAGGGTGTGTCCGCATCTGCTTTTTTCTTCAGATCGTCGATAAACAAATCGGTAAGTGCATCCGTTTCGTATCCGGGTAACTTGTAATGCACCGCATTATCGCCTTCGCCACCATGCACCCAGCAGTCCCACTGACTGTTATTGTTTTCATATCCGAGCCAGGTCTTAAAATCACCGCGCCGCTCGGGCGGGACGATATGGTATGCACCGCGGAGGTCGCGTTCATGGTGTCCGTCGACGTGCCATTTTCCAAAGTAGGCGGTGTCATAACCGGCCTCGTTGAATACGGTGGCGACAGTAGGTAAAGAGGGGTCCAGTTGGACCTCATGTCCGTGTACTGCTTTATTGGGATAGAGTCCGGAGAGCAGGGAGCCCCGGAAAGGGCAGCACAGCGGACAGCCCCCAACGGCCTGAGTGAAATTCACACCCTCGACTGATAAACGGTCCATGTTCGGAGTGTGCAGATTAGGGTCTCCTCGGTGGCCCATGGCCTGTGCCCGATGTTGGTCTCCGAAAATCCAGATGATATTTTTAGGGGGTTCTGTGGTATCCATAGCTTTTGTTTTTTGGAATCAGTGGAAAGAATGAAATGCGAACTTGCACAATTTAGGTATGCAACTTAGAGCCTAGGGCTGTCAATCAAACCCACAATTTTAATCTTATGAAAAAATATTTCCTCATCGGTGACTCTATTCGTTTAGGCTATCAGGACACAGTAAAGAAGGAGCTTTTAGATATCGCAGAGCTTTGGAGTCCCGATATCAACGGGGGATCTTCTGAAAAATTGCGGGCAAATTTGGAGAGCTGGGTTTTGGACCGTCCGGTGGATCTTATTCATATCAATTGTGGATTGCATGATTTGCGTAAGGAGTTTGATTGTCCGGATTCTTCCGTTTCTTTGTCCGCGTATGGAGAGAATCTTCGGTGGATTTTTGATCTGTTGACCACCAAAACTTCTGCCAAAATCATCTGGGCCAATACCACCCCGGTGAACCAGGAATGGCATCATCAGAACAAAGGATTTGATCGTTTTTTGGATGATGTGGTTGCGTACAATACCTTGGCGGGAAGTGTTGCCGGTGAATACGGCATTGAAGTCAACCCGCTTTATTCTGTGGTGGAAGCTGCCGGAAGAGATAACCTGTTGCTTCCCGATGGTGTTCATTACACACCGGAAGGTTATGCGCATTTGGGCAAACATGTGGCGGACTTTATTCGGAAAAGGTTTTAATCCGTGTGAGGTTTTGGGGGAGGGGTGTGAACTTATTCAGGGTTTCATTAAGGGAGGCGTATGGCTGCCTGGAGGCCACCCGGTTTCTAAACCGGCGCTCTGGTTTTAAGAGCCTGAACGAACAAACCGGGAGCCTGAGACTCTCCCCGTATGAAACCTCGTAAATGAGGGGAGATCGAAGGGCTTAGGCGTGGGGGGAAACCTTTTTGATTTCAGATGAAACAAAATCACCGATCTGAATCATCCCGGCGGGAGAGGGGTGGGTGAGGTCGGTGGTGAGGCCGGTGCGGGGATCCAGCGCTTGTTTGCCGTCGATAAAGTGGGCGTGGGGTTGATTGAGCGCTTTGACTTCTTTCTCTACAAATTCCCTGATTTCCTGGGCACGGCCTTGGTAGTTGTTTGCTACATCGTTATGGCAGGGGAAGACGCCAACAAAGAAGACGGGCTTGTCCGCATGGGCGGTGGTGAATTTCCGGATGAGGTTTCGAATATTTGCGTTTGCGGTATCCGGATCGAGTCCCAGCATATTGATCCCGGTTTCGAGTACGGCGTAATCAAAGTCATTTCGGCTGCAAAGATAGTCGGTCATTTCCGGTTCACAGTGGCAACCGCCCCCTAAACCCAGGTTGATGAGGTCCGCCTCCATATTTCTTGCGGAGATACCGGCCCAGGTTTCCCGGGAGGTGATGCTGCCTGAACCGTGGGTAATTGACGATCCGTGATGCAGGGCTCTGCGTGCGGGGATATCTCCGGGTTCGGGGGCGGCGAAATCACCTGTTAAATCAATTCCGCAGATTGCGGCGTGGGTGGGAAAAAGAATTCTTACCAGTTCCGGATGGAAAAGCGGATGGTCGGATACCTTTGCCAAATTGTCATGCACGGGGGCGTTGAATTCAAATTCGTTTTCACCGAGGATGATGGGGACATAGCCATGACTGAAATCACCGAACAGCACTTGCGCCAGTCCGCCACCGTGTTGAAGTCCCCCGATATCGCAGGTTTGAATTTTGATTTTAAACGAGGGGCTTTTTAATCGGAAGCGCAACTCGCATCCTGTGCTATGGAAGGCGCGTTCTTTTGCATTGTCGTTGAGGTGAACACGTAAGCTTTCCGGAAGTCGGAGGAGGGTTTCGGGGCCGGTTCCGAGATGCGGAGCGGTTTCGACAATGTTGTGGAGTTGAATTTCTTCCGGTAGTTCAAACATGATGTTGTTCCTGTCAATATGGGGCTGTTTTTAGATTTTTCCTAGTACGTTCGCACCTTCACGAAGGGTCTTTAGCACGGGGCCGGAGACTTCGTCAAAACGTTCAATCGGAAAAAACGCGCCGAGGGCACCGGTGAGGGTGTGTTCAGGGGAGAAGATGGGAACGGCGACGGCGCCTAGTTCACGCCTGCTCAGCCAGGGTTTGGTTACTGCACCGCTTTCGCGGATTTCTTTGAGGGAGGCCTGGAAATCCTCCGGAGAATTAAAAACACTGCGTCCAAATTCGGTGAAAGGGAAGCGGCGTCGTAAAGCTTCCGCCCGGGATTCATCGGCAAAAGCGTGAAAAATAAGCGCGGTGGCGGCGTCGTAGGGATGGGAAACCTCCCGATCCACCCGCTCTACGACTTTCGGACGTTTAAAGTCCAATCGTAATAGAATGCGCATTTCATCCTCTCCCGCTTCGGCGTAGACCCAGCCCGTTTGGGGATAGTCTTTTGCCCATTGAAGCATCCTGTCTTTCGCTTGGGTTTGACGTTGATGTAATTGTGCGCGGGCGGCCATGCGTCCGGGTTCAGGTCCCAGGGTGAATCTTACAGGTTTGTTATGTTTGGTGAGAAATTTTTCCTGAAGCAGGGTGGTTGCTAAATTATGGGCGGTGGGACGGCTCACATCTAAAAGGTCCGCCATCTCCTGAAGGCTTAAACCTTGAGATGAAGCGGCCACTGCGCGCAGAATTTCAATGCCCCGGGATATGCTTTGGTTGGGTGAGTTTTTCATTTGTCAGAATATATGATATTAATAATAGCTTGATATAATGATATAAATCATGATAATGTTAATCTGTCAAATATACTGACAAAATAAATGAACTGGATCTCAGAAAACTTTCTTTTAAAACCGGCGACGGCCCGCATGTTGTATCATGAGGTGGCTGTGGCCTTGCCGGTGGTCTGTGACGTGATTGATATGGAAAGTGTGCAGCAGGCCTGCCGGGAAGTCACGGTAGCCTGGCCGCAGATTGATATTTTGATCAATGGGGCCGGAGGGAAGATTCCGAAATCGATTACCGACCACAATGCCTTTACCCCCGGAGAGCTGGATGGCAGCAGTTACGGATTTTTTAATATGGAAATGGATGCGGTGCAGAAAGAGAGGGTGATAAATTTCACTCAGTGGTTGGCCTGTTATTTGGCGCCGGCGGGGATTCGGGTGAATGCGGTGGCACCGGGTTTCTTTTTGAATGACCGCAGCCGTAAGCTTCTTTTAACTGAGGACGGGGGATTTTCCCCTCGGGGGCAACAGGTGATTCAGCATACCCCGATGGGTCGGTTCGGGGAGGCGCACGAAATGTGCGGGGCGGTCCGCTGGTTGCTGGATGATGAAGCGGCGGCGTATGTTACAGGAATTTGTGTGCCGGTGGACGGGGGATTCCTCCGTTCTTCCGGTCTTTAGAATTAAGTGTGAACTCAAAACAAAAGGAAAAAGTATGGCTCATAAAATGAAAGTCGATGAATTACAGAATCTCCGCGATACGGTGGAAGAGGTCGAGCTCAGTATTCCGGTGAAGGAACTCTGTGCCCGATTTGAAAAATTATATACCGGGGCGGTGAATGACGTGATGCGTGAAATGTGTATGCCTTCCCAGGCACTGCCTCCCGGCATTATGCCCCTGCGCGATGAGATGGTGGTGTGCGGTGAAGCCTTCACGGTGAAAGCGATTAAAGATCCCACCATGGGGGGGGAGTTGGCGTTGCGGGTGAAAATGCTTGAAGACCTGAAGGACGGAAACGTGGTGATTTGGAATGCCAACGGAGAGGACGAAGCTTCCCATTGGGGGGGGGTAATGACCCAGGCGGCTATGACACGTGGTTGCCGGGGAGCCATTATTGATGGCGGTATTCGTGACACCAAAGATATTCTGAGCCAGAAGTTTCCGATTTGGTCCAAGTACCGTACCAGTAATGGTGCGCTGTCCCGGACAAAGCTGGTCGCCTGGCAGGTTCCGATTTTTGTCGGTACTGTGATTATTAAACCCGGCGACATCGTGATGGCCGATATTGATGGGGCTTTGATCATTCCCCGGAAAATTGCGGTTCAGGTTTTGGAGCGGGCTGAAGGGATTGAATCCAATGAGGAGGAAATCAAAGAGTGGGTGGCCGCCGGCCTTTCCGCGCAGGAAATTCATGACCGCGGCGGCTACTTTTAAACCACGAAATTAAGCAGCAGAACCACTGATGAAGATGATATTCACTGATGTTTCGAAAGGGGGCGGCCTTGAATCATCTCCCCCTGAAAATATTCAGTTCATCAGTATTCGTCATCTTTATCAGTGGTTAAAAAAAGCATTATGAAAATTGCTGAATTCCTTCCTGCGACCCCTAACCGTCTGTGGAAATTATCCGCTCAGCTGGGGGTGAAACATGCCATCTGCAAATGTGCGCCTGACCTCACCGGGCTGCCTGCCATCTGGAATATCGAGAGTCTTAAAACCATCAGGGATCGTTTCGACGGTGCCGGATTTACACTGGATGGGTTGGAAGGCGACCCATTCGATATGACCCGAATTAAACTGGGTTTAAAGGGGAGGGATGAGGATATTGAACGGTATCAGCAGATGTTGCGAAACATGGGGCGGTTGGAAATCCCCCTGATCTGTTACAATTTTATGGCGGGGATCGGCTGGCACCGCAATCAGACGGATGCCCCCGGACGGGGCGGGGCACAGGTGACCCGATTTGATCTGGCGCTTGCGCCCAAAGACCTCACCGAATACGGGGAAGTCTCTGAGGAGCGGATGTGGGACAATTATACCTATTTTATTCAAAGCGTCATGCCGGTGGCTGAAGAGGCCGGGGTGAAAATGGGCATGCATCCCGATGATCCGCCTTTGCCTTCATTGCGGGGAATGGGACGGATTTTGTATAGCCCCGAAAATTTTGATCGGGCCTTGTCGTTGGTGGACAGTTCCTGTCACGGGGTGACCTATTGTCAGGCCAACTTCGGGCTGATGGGGGCGGATCATGCGAAATGGATTCCGCATTTCGGAAAGAAGAATAAACTCTTTTTTGTGCACTTCCGCGATGTGAAGGGAACGGCGGAATGCTTTGATGAGACCTTTCATGACGAAGGACCCGCCAATATGGTGGAAGTGCTGAAGCTGTACCATGAGAGCGGATTTGAGGGCCCGATCCGGGTGGATCATGTACCCAGTATGGCCGGAGAAGCCAATGATCAGCCGGGTTACGGAGATTTGGGGCGCCTGTTTGCTATCGGGTATCTCAAAGGAATTTTGGAGACTCTGGGCGTGCCGTTTGAATGATGAATCCTCCTGAGAGGGGATTGCATTTTGATGCAGATCGCCACTGCGTCCACTTTTGGATGCTGCGGATCCGTTAGGCCAGAGGGAGGGAGTGTCAGAGAGCTGAAGCGGCCGCAGACCTTTTGAATCCTTGCTGAGGCGCCTCTTTCCCTTGTTGAATAATTACTTTAATAGGTAAATAGTCAAGGATTTCCATTGAAGCGAAATGAATATCCATTAGCATAACTGTAACCCTTGGAGCCCATTTATGACATTTTACCCTCTCAATTTAAAATTTATCACGACGGCAGCGCTGATGTTCTCTGTAAGGATTTTTGGAGAAGTGGTGTTGATATCAGAGGATTTTGGGGGGATCGCGACTGATGGTTTGAACGGGAAAAATGCCTCGACGTTCAGTTCCGCCATAACTTCTGCGGGTGGTTCCAGTGTCTGGGCTGCGGGGACGGCGTTTAACGCGGATGGCAGTGTGGATGCAGGGGCCGCGACTTCCGGGGCCGCCGCCCGCTTAAATTTGGGAAGTTATATAAACGACCGTAAGGGAACCGCGACGGGAAAATTTTCGCTCACGGCCACCTTGGATCCTAATTCAGGTGGGGGATCCAACTTTCTTTCCCTGGGCTATTTCACCGGGGCGATCGGGCTGACGGATGATTTTGCGAGTGATTCAAATGCTTATGCCAGGGCGACCGCCCTTACCCGCGTCAGTTCATCAAACATAAGTGAATATTTTGTGGGGCCAGGCACTTCATATTCAATCGATGCTATTAACGGTCGTGGATTGCGAACGTACACCATTGTTTTGGATTTCACCCCGGCCGGTGGTTATGACGGGAGTACAAATTTCGGCACCATCTTTTTTCACAGTGATAACGATGGAGGAACACCTGCAACCCGCACGTTGAACAGTAATCATTCTTTTCAGTATATCGGAATGACCCGGGACGATGATGTTGCCGGCGTTTTTAGTGATCTACAATTCACTCAAATTCCCGAACCTTCATCCTTACTGTTGATTGTGGTTGCGGGAATGGGAATTGCGGTATGGCGCCGTCGGTAATTTAGATCTTTCAGCACCCTTTTTTTACACCGCGGATTCATGCGGATATTTTTGGGCGTCCAGGGGCTGGTCATGGATATTCTGACCGCCCCGCATGCGGGACTCCGGCTGGAATTCACCTAAAGGTGCCCATTCATTTTCCGGCTTTAATCCTTAAAAAATTTAAGGGCCTGAGGGGAGGCGAGGAATTTTACGGTGTAGGTTATCTCTGATTCCGGGGGCAAATCCTGTTCAAAATAAAGCATCCGGGTATTTGGGTTCTTTCTTTCCCATTCCTGCGGAGGGTCCGACACCTCAGATACTTGCCAGGTAACATCCTCTAATCCATTCAGCTGGAGCTGGAGAAGCTGGTTGTCTTGCTTCAGGACTGGACCTTGTGGGTGGCTTAAATCCACTTGGGCATGTGTGAGCATGGCCCAGCGGATTTGGGTGGGCTGATTCAAGGTGCGAAGTTGATCTTCAATAATGACTTTTCCGGTTTCGATTAATTGAATCTTACGGTGGGTAGACGCGAGTTGCCCCCGGTAGATGGTGGATAGATCCACGGTAGTGGCTGATTCGTCAGATTTCAGTATGTTTGCGTGTCCATCCACCCGTTGTTGCTGGCCGTTTACGGTGAGGATATTGTGGCTGAAGCTTCCAATCCTGAAAATTTCCCAACGTTCACTGGCTTGTTCCCGCATCCAAAGAATCATGCCTGCGGATTCCGCTTTATGATAATTTTCCATGCCCAGATCCAGCGCCCAACGGACCCCGTTTATTTCCAGCACGAAACTTCCCGCATCCATGTGCGCGTGATTGAGAGAGGGGGAACCTCCTTTAATGGCGGCGTAAGTGTCATCGGTATCCCAACCCGAACGATAAAAAGCGACAGGCATTTCTCCATCGGCTTTCCAGTGGGTGAGGCTGGGTTTTATCTGTTCCGGTTGAGCGGGGGCCCAGAGTAAGAGGAAGGGCATAAAACGTTTTGAATGATTCTGCATATTCACATCTGATTCTAAATATTTTCCAATCAGATTCACTTCATTCCAAAGCAGGGAGGGCTTCTTCTGCTGTTGTGCCATCCAATATAAACCGGGATTGATCCCTGCATGTTCAACACTGTCCGCATAATTAAAGTAGTCGCCTGACGGCCCTTTGATGTGTTGCATATAATCGGCGGATTCCATGAAGCCGGGCATCTTGGAAAGTCCGAAATCGCTGCCGAAGGCCTGCTGAACGGCATCGAAAAACAAAATATTATAGGTGGTGCCGTATGCCCAGTAGATCGGGCCCTCCACGTAGGCGCCATCCGGCGCATAGGTTTTAAGCACCCTGGGGAGGCTGTTCACTGCGCGTTGCAGAATGGTCTCTGCGAGTGCGGGGGCTTCCTCATAAATTGCCAATGCTCCCAAAGTCATGCCGGTATTGCAAACCTGGTTCCAATTGTTGTCCGTGGTAACGAATCCGGGTTCTTTCCCGTTGTTCGCGGGAGGCATGGATGGCCGCAGGCCTTTTTCTAAAACAGCATTTACGATGAGGGCGCGGTCTGCTTCGCCGATGACCGGATAGAGCCAATCATATCCGATCGCCATGGCAGTGGTCATTTCGGCCACATCGAGAAAGTGACTGGGGTTCCAGTCTGTGAAGTTTGCAATTGCGCGCATTTCTTCGATGGCCCGTTCTGCGTATTTTGTTTCTCCGGTGAGTCTATACGCAAAGGACAGGTAGCCGATTCGTTTCAGCGCGATGCGTGAAATGTCCAGGAGTCGGCGGCCGGTGACGATCCGTTCTACCGGCGGAAGATCCAGGACGCTATGGGCGTCGGAAATGACTTTTTCGGCAAGGGGTTGAAGGAAAAGGCTGGAGGAAATTTTTTTCCGCCATGCGTCTTCCTGATCCGCGGAAAGGAAAAGCCGGGGGTGGGACGGAGAAAGACTTTTCATGGCTTGGGTCACCTGGAGGGAGCTGGCGTGTAAATGAAATGAGGTCAGAGAGATGAAAAGACTGCTTATGTGAAGGAATCTCATGGTCTCCTTCTATTGGGCTTTTGCATGGAGGCAAGGGTAAAACAAGGGGGCGTGGCAGGGGGCTCTGCTCTATTCTGAATCGGTATATAAGGGGTTTACATCCCCATACAAAGAGCGCATCATCGATGAATGAAATCGATAATAACCCCCTGCTGTTTCATTGTTTTTGGTTTTGCGGCTTTGGCAGATGAAGGCGTCGCTGTAGCCGGTCATTTTTCACCGGTGGTTTCTACCCGGGAAAGTTTCGGAGTGGATGTGAAGGGGACGGACTTTTATTTAGAAACTTTGAAACATCAGATTGTGACTGCATTTGGATCTGAAGGAGCCGAAGTGTCTGTTGTCCTGGAAGAAGAAGATTTGAATCTGAAATACAGGACGAGACACTTTTGGATTCATAGTGGTTCTAAGACCGGCGAATGGTCGGAGAAGGCACGTGAGGTGGAGGGGCCCTCACACAAGGGCATCATGGTCCGGGTCATGATGCAACCCGCATCTTTACGGAGAGCATGGGATCGGTCCGTCAATGATGCGGGTGCGACCATTGCGTTCGAAAGTTCCGCGCCTTATTGGAAGTCCTTTATCTGGGTGATGCCGGTGGCTGACGGGAACAAGCATGTAATGGTTATACTCGATCACGGAAGCGGTGCAGACCGAGATACGCTAAAGAAGCTGAAACAGATATTCAGCGAGCTTCGGTAGATTTACAAAAGCGAAGGTCGAACATTGAACGTTCTGCATTGAACATCGAAAGAAAACCTTCGACGTTCAATGTTGAACGTTGGCTGTTCAAGGTTCGAAACGAGCTTAGCGGCGTCCGCGGTTTCCACCACCGGAGCGTCCGCCCCCCTGGCGTCCACGCCCTCCGCCGCCTTGCCGGCCGCGTCCTCCGCCCCCTTGACGGCCTCCGCCTCCACCGCCACTGCGGCGCTGGCGTCTGGGGACTTCGCGTTCTTCAACCGTGAGCCATTCCTCTTCGGGCTGGGTGCATTTGAGGTCGCGACCGATGTATTTTTCGATATCCGGAATCATCATGGAATCGAATTCGGAAGCGAAGCAAACGGACTGACCTTCATCTCCGGCGCGGCCGGTACGGCCGATACGGTGAACGTAGTCTTCCGGATCTTCGGGAAGGTTGTAATTGATGACCAGGCCGACTTCATCGACGTGGATGCCGCGTCCTGCAACATCGGTGGCCACCACGACGGGGGTTTTACCGGATTTGAACTCTTCCAGTGTGCGTACCCGTTTTGCCTGGGGAACCGCACCGGAAAGCAGGGCGGCTTTGAATCCGTAGGCGTTCAGATGGTCGCATAAATCCTGGGAGGTGTCCCGGCGGTTGGCAAAGATCAGGGTGCGTGGCGGATCGAGTTTGCGCAACAGGTTGACCGTGAGGGCAAATTTTTCTTTATCGGTGACGATGTAGACGGTTTGGTCCACGGTGTCTGCCGCCACGGAAGTGGGTTCGATCACGATGCTAATCGGGTCGCGGGTCCAGGAGGTGGCCAGACGTTTGATGTCGTCGGTGAAGGTCGCGGAAAAGAACAGGGTTTGCCGTTTGTCTTTATGCGGGGTGGCATACACGATGCGTTTCACATCGGGGATAAATCCCATGTCCAGCATGCGGTCGGCTTCGTCGAGCACCAAAATTTCCACTTGGGAAAGGTCGATGACCCGCGAGCGCATGAAGTCAATCAGACGTCCGGGGGTGGCGGCGACCAGGTCTACCCGATGGTGGCGCAGGGCTTCTTTTTGAGGTTCGTAATCCAATCCGCCATACACCGGCAAACTTTGCATTTCGGTGTATTTCATCAGTTCAGCGGCTTCCTCTTCGATCTGCAGGACCAGTTCCCGGGTGGGGGCGAGGATGAGCATGCGCGGGGTGCCGTTGGGAAGATCCGGTTTGGGATTTTTCAGCAGACGGGTCATACTCGCCAGCAAAAAGGCTGCGGTTTTACCGGTGCCGGTCTGGGCCTGGCCCATGCCATCGCGTCCGCCCAGGAGTTCGGGGAGGATTTCCGCCTGAATGGGGGTGCAGTATTCATACTTTAAATCGGAGATGGCGTGAAGCAATTCGTCGGCCAATCCCACTTCTGAAAAGCGCATTTTGCCTTCGACTTCAGCCACTTTCACTTGATCTGGTGTCCAATTTCCCGCTTCGGGTTTGGGACGGGGAAAGGAGAAGCCTTTGCCGCGGGTGCTGCCCGGGCGGTTCTCGCGGTTTTGTTTATCGCGATTCTGATTTCTGCCGCCCCGGTTTGAGCGCTCACCGTTTTCGGAACGATTCTGGTTCCGCGGTTTACGGTTGCGGGGGGGGCGGTCTCCATGTTTTTCCCCTTCGCGACGGGGACGGTCTTCGGAGCGTTTGTCGGAACGATTTCCCGAGCGGTTGTCTGAGCGGTTGTTTGAGCGATTTCCCGAACGGTTCCCCGATCTTCTGGAAGAACCCTCGCGGGAGTTTTGTTCATCGGAGGATTTCGCCGTGCTTTTGCCGGGGCGCCATTCCTCCTGTTGGTTGGCGCGTTTTTTCTTGGCTTCCTTGAGGGGCTCCGGTGCGTGGGAGTCAGAGGGCGCTTCTTCGCGAATTTTTGATTTCCGGGCCTCGGTGGGTTTCGGATGCTCCGTTTTGGGGGCTTCGGATTTTCTTTCAGCGGGTTGGGCTGAGGTCTTTTTTATGAGGGACTTAACTTTCTTCAGTAGTGATACAGGCATATTATTTTTCCATTTTCTTCATCATTGAGGCGGCTGGACCCACAGCCACCACCCGCATTCCCGCGGATGTTGCCGCCTCAATTCCGGGCGGCCCGTCTTCAAGTACCAGGCAATCCTCCGGCTTCACTCCCAGCTTTTCCGCTGCGAGCAAATACATATCGGGGGCCGGTTTGCCATGTACCACATCTTCAGGCGTGACAACCACGCTGAATAAATCTCTAAGCCCTGCATTGAACAGGGTTTGTTCGACCGTTTGACGGTTGCCACCGCTCACCACCGCCACGGGATGGGTTTTCGCCACTTTACGGGCAAAATCCGTTATGGGGGTAATGAGGGGATGATCGTGGGTTTGGTCGAGAAAGTGTTTTCGTTTTAATCGTGCCAGCTCTTCCGGATCGTGATCGATCTCCAGATGTGAGCAGATTTCGCGGGCCACCAAATGGCCGGCCATGCCCCCCCAGGTGCAAAAGTGGTCATAGGCGAGGGGAGCCTGTACCTTCTGGTCACGGAGGATGGCTTCCCAGCTCCGGTAATGGGCGCCCATGGTGTCTACAAGCGTGCCGTCACAATCAAAAAGAACTGCGTTTACCTGCTTTTCGAGCCCCTCCAGGGGTTCGGATATATAAAGATCAATCATAGGGGGTATTAAAATTTCGGGTTTTACCCGTTCTGCATTGCTTTTGAAGTGACAGCTTCCCCGACTGCCATTAGGGTGTTGTTTCCACACCGACTCCCAAATTTGCTGGATCTTCTATATGCTTACATTATTGCGAACGCTATTCTTTTTTGTGGTTTTCTGGATACATCAATTGTTGATCTTGCCTCTTTTGGTGTATTTTCATGTCCGACACCATTTTTCCGGTCCAGAGGCCGTGCGCAAGCCTGTCTGCGCCATTGGCAGGGGATGGGGAGGATTGATGTGCTGGTTGGGAGGCGTGAAATTGGATCGTCAGGACCACTCTGGGATCCTGCCGGGGGAAGCGGTGCTGTTCGTCAGTAATCATCAAGGAGACTTCGATATCCCCATCCTGTTGAACCAGGGCGGACGGGATCTTGCATTTGTGGCCAAAAAGGAATTGGGAAAATTGCCTTTGGTGAGCAATTGGATGTATCTCATGGGCTGTATTTTTCTCGACCGGGATGACCGCCGGAAGCAGGTGGGGCAAATCAAACAAACGGTGGCGAACCTGCAAAGCGGGCTTTCGATGGTGATTTTTCCCGAAGGAACCCGAAGTCGTGGACCGGAGATGCAGCCTTTCTCGAAAGGGAGTCTGAATATTGCCGAAAGGGCGGGGGTTCGTATTGTCCCGGTGACTTTGAAGGATTCATATACGCTCAAGCCCAAGGGACGTTGGGGGTTCCCCGGAGGAAAGGCGAAAATGATTTTGCACCCCGCCATCGACCCCAAAAAGCTGGACCCCGACATCAAAGCGCGTCTACATGAACATGTGCAGGAAATTATTCAGGCAGGGTTGGATGGGTAGTTTTGTCGGGAAATTTTCGGAGTCCCGCCCTTCAGGCGGTTTGAAGAGGATGCCTTCAGGCTTCCGGGTTTCAATTCCCGAGTTCTTATTAAGTGGGCTGTCTTTTTGAAAAAATCAGAACGTAGTCTCTGTATCCGCCTCTGCGTAAACGCTTCGGTGAAAGCCGAGTGAACTCGGTACTCCGAACTATTCTTCCCGCCTCGAAAGATTAAATCTTAAGATTTAGCGGCTAAAAGCTGTTCCGCCAGTGCCAAGGCCTCATCAAAGGTGGCCGTGAAATTTTCGAATCCCGCTTTATCCACAAATCCCGATTTGCGCATCATGCTGAGGGGTTGCAGATGCACCCCGCTTAAGATGACGCATTTATGATGTTCCTGCATGCGTTCGACCAGGCTTTCCAGTGCGTTTAAGCCGGTGGCGTCCATGGCGGTAACCAGATGCAGGCGTAAAATCAGAACCTCCGGCAAGCCTGCCGAAGCTTCCATGGCCGCTTCCATTTTTTCGGCAGCGCCAAACATGAAGGGGCCGAAAATCCGGTACACCTGCACGCCTTCGGGAATGGTTTTTCCCTGGGCCATTTGTTCCGGGCGTTCGAGCATATCCTGATCTGTAACCGCACTGACTTCGGTGGTCTCAGAGACTCTTCGAATATAAAGAATGGCAGCCAGGACCATCCCGACTTGAACGGCCACCACCAAATCAAATATCACGGTGAGGGCAAAGGTGGTTATCAGGACCAATGCATCACTGCGGGGCATTTTCAGGCAACGGCTGAGTTCGTGCCAGTCTCCCATGCGGATGGCGACCACCATGAGCACTGCGGACATGGCGGTCATGGGAATCATTCCCGCCCATTTGGATCCGATGAGCATAAGCAGCAACAGGGTGATGGCATGGACGATACCGGAGATCGGGGTTTTGCCTCCGCTGTTAATATTGGCGGTGGTGCGGGCGATGGCGCCGGTGGCGGGGAGTCCGCCAAACAGCGGGCTGCAAAGGTTGGCGACGCCCTGGGCCACCAGTTCGGTATTGCTGTCATGCCGGTCTCCGGAAAGGCCGTCCGCCACTACCGCAGAAAGCAGAGATTCAATGGCACCTAAAATTGCAATGGCGGTGGCGGGGCCAATGAGATCACGGATCATCTCCCCATCCATTTGCGGCAATTTCGGCTGGGGGAGACCCGAGGAAAGTGCACCCGCTCCAAACTTACTGGCAATGGTTTCAACCCCGGTCCCTTTCCACAAGACGACGAATACCGTGGCAATAAGCATCGCCACAATGGAGCCCGGGACTCTTTTCATATGCAATTGGGGCCAGAAGAGAATGATTGCGATACAAACGACCCCCAAGAGGGCCGTGACAGGATTTAATGAAGACGCGTGATGAATGAGCCATTCGACTTTTTCAAAAAATTCCCTGGGCGCTGCTCCGGTTTGGTATCCCAGAAGGTCGGGGATCTGTGAAAGCATGATGGATATGGCAATGCCGGTGGTAAATCCACTGGTGACAGGCCAGGGAATATATTTGATCAGGGTTCCCATGCGGGTGAGCCCCATCACGATGAGGATGCAGCCCGCCATAAGGGTGGAGATCAGCAGTCCCTGAAACCCGTGTTCCTGGATGATCAGGAGCACGATGGGAATAAAAGCAGCGGTGGGCCCGCCAATTTGTACCCGGCTGCCCCCCAGTGAAGAGATTAAAGCTCCGGCTAAAATCGCGGTAATAATGCCAATGGCTGGTGCGGGCAAGCCGGTTTCTGTGCCTGCGGGAATGCTCGCAATCCCTAATGCCAACGCGAGGGGCAGGGCGATGAGGCCTACGGTCATGCCGGAGATGATTTCGGTGCCCCAGGGGATCTTCTCCGCTTTTGAGCTCCAGAGTTCTAGTAATCGGGGTCGAAAGAGTGGAGAAGAGGATGAATTTTTCATAAAAGTACAAATAAAGGTCTTATGAAGCGCTTATACAGGACAATGAAGCTCCTAATGCTCCTGAATCGAATTAAGCAAGAGGAATGACGGGAAATTTATGATGGGGGAGGCCGGAGACCGGCAGTCGGAGGCCGGATTCGAAATTTGAAATCCGGGGTATGGGACTTATCCGTCATCATTCCGCTTTGGGAAGAGGCGGAAAATTCTAGAGATTCAAGGGCAGAAATTTCAATTCGGCGGTTTCGGTATTGAATACGGAAACACCGGGAGGGTTGGCGCGGTAAACCGCTCCGGGATTGATGATGCGGATGTCGCCTTCCTGCTCATCTTTGGCCACATGGGTGTGGCCGGTGAAGAGCAGTTGTAATTCGGGGTCGGCCAGTAGATTGCCCATGATATGGAAATCATGTCCGTGGTGGACCGCAATGTTGAGGCCGGCAAGTTCTAATCTTTGCAGGCGGGGCAGGGGAATGCCTAATTTTTTTGCATACAAAATGAGGTCCGGATCCCATTCGTCCACATTTCCGGGAACAGCGGTGACGGGGATGCCCTGTTCCTTTTGTTCGAACAGTAAAGTTAAGATGTCTTCACTACCCAGATCTCCGCAGTGGATGAGATGTTCCGACCCGGCGTCCTTCAGTATGCAAAGCGCGGCTTCCGTGCGATGCAGGTGACCATGGGTATCGGAGAGCAATCCCAGGATCATGACAAGGGCCAAGCCATGCGGGCCGTGCGGTCGGGTCGAAGATTTGAGCGCAGCTCAACTTCGAGGCTGCGTCGTTTATCTTTCAAGGTGATGGTTTGCCCTTCCGTCAGGCTTTGGTTTACCCGTACAAATCCGCAGCAAAGTCCTTTGGGTGAAAAATCATCGGCCGCATGGGGGGACGCGATGCTTACCACTTCGCCCTCCACGAGATCGATCGCCATATCGGTGGCGCAGCTTAAGACCCGTCCGATGGTTTCCCCGTTCAGTTGTACTTCGGCTCCAGCATCCACTTTCCTTCCATTTTTGCCGATAAAAGCGTAAGTGCAGTCTTTTGAGGTCTCTTCCAGAAGCGCTTTCGATCCGACAAAAGCTTTTGAAAAGCCATTACCTTTCCGGCATAAGGCGAATTCCCAAGGGTGACGGATGATGGGCCATTCACCGAGATCCTGATGGCTCAGCGGTAACCCGGCACCGGTGCGTAAGCTGTCGCGCGCGCCCAATCCGCAGGGGATGATTCCTTCCGGTTCACCGGCTTCCAACAGTTGGTTCCAGAGAGGGAGAAAGGCGTCGGGGCGGACAAAAAGTTCAAAACCGAATTCCCCGGTGTAGCCGGTGCGTGAAACCATCACTGAAAAACCAAGGGTGCTTTGCACTTTTTCCTGCAAATGATCATAATGTCCGATGAAAGAAAAGTAGGGGAAGGAACTTTCAAGCTGTTTCGTCGGTTTGAGTACCCGTTTCAGAATTTGTGCAGAAGCAGGACCTTGGAGGTCCATTTTGCAGAGTTTCCCGGTGAGATCGTTTACGGCAACTTCCAAATCGGATCCTAACTTCTGTAAATGGTCTTTTACGGGTTTGCCCATACCGGCATTTACCACCAGCAGGTACGCATCACGCTCTTCCATCATCACAATGGCATCGTCGAGCAGGTGCCCATTTTCGAGGGGAAGAAAACCGTAAGTGGCGCGTCCCCGTTCCAGATGTTTTCCTTTACCCAGACAGCTCCGGAGATCTTTGCTCAGGGTTCTTTGAAGTAAATCAAAGGCTTCCGGGCCCTCGATGAGCAATTCCGACATATGGGAGGTATCAAAAAGTCCTGCCCCCTGAATCACCGCGCGATGTTCTTTGATGGGGCCTGTCCCATACCATAATGGCATTTGATATCCGCCAAAAGCATCCATTTTGGCACCATGTTCTTTGTGCCAGTCTGTCAAAAGTGTGGTTTGTAATTCGCTCATACCATCCGGGGGTCAGGGTCAATTGTCACGTTATGTGAAAACGCGTTGCGGATAGGTAATGTCAATTCGAATGGCGTCTGTCCAGTCAAGGCTTGGAAAAGTTATGCCGTTTTGCAGAGAGAGAGGCTGAGAGCGGTTTTTGTTACATAAATATTGACTGTGCGCTTGTATAAAAGAAACTTACATACAACCTTTGATCATTCTGTATGTCTGCCTGTTCAAAATAACATTTCATGAAATCTCCTCTTCGTTCAATTGCCGTATCCCAGATTTTTTTGTTTTTATCCATGACCTCTCTTTTTGCGCAAGTGCATATCGCCCCTTATAAAGACGACAAAGCGGCGGCGTTCAGCTTCACCTTTGATGACGGATTTCGGGGACAGGTGAACCATACCTTGGAAATTATTGAACCCCTGGGAATCAAAGGGACCTTTTTTCTCATTCCCGAAGCCATGGAAGGACCCAAAAAACGTGCGGCCACCATTAACTGGGACGAGGCCAATGCGCTGCTTGAGAAAGGGCATGAGCTGGGGACCCACGGATATGTGGGGCAGAAACTTCATGAAGTGGATGCTGAGACTCTGGATCATTTGGTCAATGGCTCCCGGGAGTTGATCTCCAAACGGACCGGTCAGGTCCCGGTATCGTATGCGAAGCCGGGCGGGTCCCAGTTGACGGAACCGGTGGTTCAAAAAATTCAGGAGCATCATTTGTTTATCCGGGACAATCAGTATCTACCGAATGGACAGCAGTTGAGATACGGGAACGGCCCCCGCCATAAGTGGAATGAAGAAAAAATGCGGCAAAAAATCTCGCAGGGCATTGATGACGGGAAGTGGATGGTTCCGATAGTACACGCGATTGTGTCGGGGTATGCCGCCTTTGACAGCAAAGAGCAGTTTCGAACCCATTGCGAGTGGCTGGTCTCTCAACCGGAACACCTGTGGATCGCGCCCATGGGGACGGTAGGGCGCTATGTTTGGCAACGGGAGCATTCGGAAGTCGTGATTCGTCATCAGACGCCGAATCAATTGATTTTTTCCATTAAAACCACATTGGAGGATCCTGAAACATTTGACGCGGATTTGACCCTGGTGATACCGCAGGCAGATGCAACCGGGTGCCGGGCGGAAAATGCGAAGGGGCGAAGCTTAACCACAACCATTCTGGAAAATAAAATTTTGGTCGAGGTTCCGGTGGATGCGGGTGAAGTCACCGTGGACTGGAAATAAATAGGAATTCCAATTTTGAAGTGATTCTTCCTTGTCAGTCCCCTGACACGGTGCCGGTTTTTAAGGCTTACGCTTTTACATTAAAATTATTAAATGGATCCCTCTTACGTTAAATGCTTCTCGACCTTGGTAAAGTATCCTTTTATACTTCACCCATGAGTATTCGTCGCCTCCTTATTGCATGGTTGTTCCTTGGTAGCTTTCTATTGTGCGCGGAATTCTGGCGGGCTGGCGCCGTTACGACTCTAATGCGCAAAGCATCCTTCTCAAACCCCGCCGCCGATGCCGGGCCGCATACGACTACGATGCAACCCGCATGCAACAGCATTGCGGAATACACCACGCAACGAAATATGAGTATGACGCATGCCGACAATCAACTCTCCGCAACAGGCATTCTCCCTATAAACAAAAGCCCCATCACCCTTTGGGCACTACTCCCCCTCGTCGCACTTCCCGGCCCAAAACGACTACGCCGCACCCGGAACTTACCGTCGAAGTTGTGTTTTGATCTCAGTCATAAAACGACGATCTATATCTATGACAACCCCCGCCCATCCTCACCTCTAGAGGGGTTACAAGACTACGGCTTCAGATACTATGACCCTGAAACAGGTAGATGGCCAAATCGTGATCCCATGGGGGAATGGGGTGGCTTGAATGTGTATGGATTCGTGTTGAACTCACCAATTGACTCGTGGGATTACCTTGGTTTTGTCACGTATGATTATACGGATTCAGTAAAAGCGATATATAAAGCCCCAGAATTACCGGCAGAGAAATTGGGGGCTGAAAGTGTTCAAGATGATGCGGGGAGGAATTGCTCAGGGTGTCGAATGGGTGTTATTTGCATCAGGGTAACTGCTCCTAGTAAACCTGTCATTAAACAATTAGAAGAAGATATTGATTCTAGTAAAGGCATGAAGCAATTTAAGGGCATTTCTACAGGCCATGTTTGGATTGTTGGTCTACATGTATGGGGTCCGAGTAAGGGTAAAAGTAAAGATACTTATAGAGTTTCAGGTCATTCCTGGGGCTTATACCCATCTGGAAAAAACTACCTCGGAGGCGAGCCACTAGTTGTTCGAAATGATAGCAGAAAAATGTTTGAAATTGAGAAATGCTATAAAGCTTGTCCTGATACACTTAGGGCAGTGGCTGCGGCTGTAAAATCAGCTAAAGATAGCAAGGTTGAGTATAATTTACTTGGGACTCAATGTTCAACTGGATCGCTCTCATTTATGGAAAGTGCTGGGTTCGATGTTGGCTTGCCTCAACAATATGCATTGTCTGCTGATGAGCAAGCCCGGTACAAAGCAGTGAGAAGTAAGCTCGCTTCTATGTTTTCGGCGGAAGAAATGAGTAACGTTCCTACCGAGATGAAATCGAGGCCTATTGAGCCTTATGATTTGAAAGCTAAATGGGGTAAATGATTAAAATCCAGTTTACTGGGAAATTTATGAAAATATTTTTGCTATTCTTTCCACTCCTCATACTTTTAAATACAAATTGTTCAAAAAATTATGAGCAGGAAATTGACGTTAATTTTAGTAATTTTTTGGGAGACCAGGAATATTTTAAAATGAATGAAGACGATTTAAAATTTGTTAAAGAGAATTATACATGTGATGTTTTTATTGTTGACCGTAAAAATATAAAATTAGTTAAAAGCGAAAATGATGCGTATACTATTTTTGAAGAAAAATTTATTGCAATTTCTCCTAATAAAAATGGCACATTTAACGTGGGGCCGCTACGGGCTAACAGTGAAAAATATATTTATGCTGTTGTTAAACCTAAAACATTTGATAATGGCTTGTTAAGATTTTCTTTTTTTCAAGTTAAGATTTCTAATGGTCCGCTGAAGGATGCTCTCGTGACCATTAAACCATTTGATTTCATCCCTGGAAGTATTAATGATACGGTTACTATCCGATCCATGACAGACCCTGTACAGTCTTTCTACCCTCTTCCTGAATCTGCTAATTCATTGAAGTCTCAAAAATTAAGTGTGGAGATCGTATCTGTTACTTCTAAATAGAGTAAAAGGGGTCAGGCTTTGCATTTAGTCACTTTCATTTATTTAACAACTGACACTTAGTCTTTTAATTTTCTTTAATTTGCCTCTTTCATCTTCTTCCCCCTGAACCCCCGCAGGCCCCCCGCCAGGCCGTTCGTCCCTCGCTCAACCTGTCACGGTTCCTGCTCCTCCCCATAAGACCCCGGCCAGCCCGCAAGTCTGCGCCCCCGAAATTCCCCCGCAGCCTTCCCGGCAGTCCCAACCCCTTAGCGGACTCGTCGCAAGCTCCTCGTTTGGAGGGTCATTTGGAGGGTCAGCCCTAACATCTAACATTTAATATCCGGCACTTTCTCTTTTTATTTCTTTGATTTACGTCTTTCTTCATCTTTCCCTGAACCCCCGCAGGCCCCGCGCCAGATCGCTCCTTCGTCGCTAACCTTGCACGGTTCCTGCTATTCCCCATAAGACCCCGGCTTGCCCGCAAGTCTCTTCCCCGAAATTTCCCCGAGACTTCCCGGCAGTCCCAATCCGCCTCCGGCGGACAAGCCCCTGGCGGTGTTCGCTTCGCTCACGTTCTGAAGGGTCAGCCCTAACATCTAACATTTAATATCCGGCACTTTCTCTTTTTGTTTCTTTGATTTACGTCTTTCTTCATCTTTCCCTGAACCCCCGCAGGCTCCCCGCCAGGCCGCTCGTACCTCTCTCAACCTGTCAGGGTTCCTGCTCCTCCCCATAAGACCATGCCTACGGCAGGCAAGCCCCGGCCCGCCCGCAAGTCTCGCCCCCAGAATCCCCCGAGACTTCCCGGCAGTCCATACCCCGAGACGGTGTTCAGTCGCAGGCTCCTTCACGCAGTCAATCCCCCATCGCGCCGCGCAGGAGTCGCGCCAACCACCCGGCTTTTCCCCCTTCGCCCCCAAGCCCGGCGGTTGTCACGCCGCCTGCTACCTTCCCCGGAGCGGATACCGAAGAGATGTTATGCGTTCGTTCGTCGCAAGCTCCTCACACGTAGCCGCTGGTACCGTCCTCAGTCGCAGGCTCCTTCCGGTCGGGCGGCGACATCGCATAACATCGCCTTCGGTATCGCTCCTGCCTCCTTCGTCGGCTCCCCCGGCGCTCCCACCCCTACAGGGGACCGCCCCTCCAGCATCTGCCGCAGCCCCCGAGCCCGGCGTCAGCTGCTTCCGCCCCAGTCCCCTCGGCCGCTTCGCGTCATTCACCCCCTCCCATCGTTTTCATGCGGCCTTGCACCCGCATAAAAGATTAAATTTCTTTCCTGATTGAAATTTAGGGTCATTTGGATCAATCGTTATAACTTAACTTTGGAGACCCAAATGATGAAAACCGGGATATGTTGTATTTTAGCGGGGCTTAGCTGTTTTTTCCTTTTTGCGGAAGAGCCTACGGCATCGGATCTGAAAATTCAGGAAGCTTTTACCGGTCACATGGCCGATTTCGCTCAAAAAGTGGATGCGGATAAACTGAAAGCCCAGTTGAAAGAAAAGGGGCCTGAGGGATTTTGCTGGGTGGAGTTTCGATATTTGAACGGATTGCTGACCAGTTACGCGTTAACCGGGGAAACGGAATATTTGGAGATGTTCCGGGAGAGCTTTGCGGTGTTTGCAGGGTTGATGGAAGAGGGGGAAGATGGATATTTAGGCTGGTTTGGACCGACCTTGCCCGACCGCAAACCCAAAGACAATCCCGAGCTGGAAGTGGATGAGATCCAAACCAACTTCCGCGCCATGGGTATTTTGGCCCGGTGGGTGGAATTGGCGCGACGGGAGGAAGCCTATGCCTCGGAACATGCGGAAACGATTACGCACTATTTGACCCTCATGGAAAAACAGCTTTTTCCTAAGTGGGATGCCCGCGATCATTTTGTGGAGATTCCCGGAAAGGGGGGCGTGTACCGCTGGATGGATTATCCGATACAGGAAGGGGTCAGCCTTTCTTTTGAAAAGCTGTCCATTATGGTGAATGGGCTGCTCGCATTGTATCGGGTGACCGAGAATCCAATCTATATGAAGAGAGCACTTGAGGTGGGGGCCTGGTATAAATCCAATTTGATTTTGAAAGACGGGCACTATGAATGGATGTCCTGGGTACCGGCAGGAGAGTGGGACATTCATCCGGAGAAAGAAGATGCATGGCGGGTCGGCTGGATGGCACCGGATCCCAATGCGGCATGGTATGTGGCCTCGGTTTCCATTGCGTTGAATTTGTATCAGCACGGATTGTTGTTTGATGATGAGGATCTTGCCCGGTTTATTCAAACGCAAAAAGAAATGTGCTGGAACGGGAACATGGAAAATCCGGAATACCGGTCGGTGAGTGGTGAGACCAGCAAGTGGATTAAAGGGCGGTTTCTTTCTCTGCAACTTGCCAACCATGATTCGGTACTCAAGCAGCTGGCATTTTATGGTCCGCATGAAGCCCAACAGTTGGCGGACAGCAGCAGCTCCTGGAAGGGTGGTGTAGCTGCAGATGAATATATTCAGGAAAAATATTTAACCCGGGATCTGTCGCAGCCCTACCTTTCTTTTGGCGAAGAATATTTGCAAGATGAAGATTCCAAAGCCTTCTATACTCAGATCAATCAGCCGGTAAGGGAAGCTGCGGTGGTGATTCCGCGTACTCCTTCCATTTGGCATGACCTAAACTCGAATCAATAATTCTATGAACCCCATAAACCCTTTGCCTGCATCCGGACTGTGTCCGCAACGTCTCCAACGAATTCATAACTTTATCGAAGAAAAAGTTTCCAGTGGAAAACTTCCCGGTGCGGTGACCCTGATTGAACGCAACGGTGAAAGTGTTTATCGGGATGTGCAGGGCTGGAGGAATATTGAACAGAATTTGCCCATGGCAGAGGATAGCATTTTTCGGATTTATTCCATGACCAAAATTGTCACGTCCGTGGCGTTGCTGATGGTTTATGAAGAAGGGGGCCTGGACCTGAATGACAAGGTCGGACTGCATATTCCTTCTTTTGAGAAGCATGGGATGACGATCTATGATCTGCTCCGCCACTGTGGCGGACTGGATCAGAAACATAAACTGGAAGCATTGCTGGCATCGGATCATACATTGGAAAGTTTTTGCGATGAACTGGCAGCTTTGCCGCTGGCCGCGGAGCCGGACACAAAATGGATCTACGGATATTCGACCGATGTGCTGGCGCGCATTATTGAAGTGGTGAGCGGGCAGTCTTTCGATGTCTTTTTACAGGATCGGATTTTTGAACCTTTGGGGATGAACGATACCGGCTTTACCCTGCGGGAAGATCAGGCGGAGCGTTTCACGGTTTGTTATCAGTATCATCAGGATGGGACATTGACGGTGCAGGATCCCTCGGGTCCTGAGAGCCGTTTTCGTCGGGAAGATCCTTATCTGAGCGGTTCCGCAGGTCTCTTATCATCAGCTGCGGACTATATGAGCTTTTGCCGGATGTTGTTAAATAAAGGGCACTATCCCGGGGGGACCCTTTTGGGTCGCAAAACCGTGGATTTGATGACTGCCGATCATTTGCCGAAGGGGCATCCCAATCTGGAAATCGGCATCCAGTCTTTCCGATTTGGATTGGGGGTTTCGGTGATGACGGAACCTCATCGATCCCGCAGTTTGGCGTGTAAAGGAGACTTCGGATGGGGCGGGGCGGCCGGCACGCAAATTTGGATAAGTCCGGAAGAGAACATGATTGTGATGATCATGATTCAGGTGCGGGCGGATGTGCCGACCGGCATTATGGATCATGTGAAACGTTTGGCATATCAGGCTTTGGTGTAGCCATGGTTTTCACCCTGGATTCCTGATGAAAACACAAAAAAAAACGGCTTCGATCCTTTCGAGCCTGCTACTATTGTTGATCTTGAACGTGTTTATGTTTCTCAACACCGCGCGGGTTCATGTAGAAAATAACTGTGAAACGTCGCTTGTACTGATGCGACTTTTGACACTTACGTCTGAAGAGGAACAGCCCGAGGCGTTTGCCCTGATTCAGCAGCAGCTTGAATGGAATGCGATCAACCTGGTTTCCTGGCAGAAATGTATTTTCGGACCCCTAAAAGCCACATTACAAAAGACAGTGCTGGCCATTGATATGAGCTTAATCAACCAGACAGAGAATGGCGGTTCCCTTTTGTATAAAGGTGAGACCGGGGATGCGGTTCTGGAAATAAAAAGGGCTGCTTCGGATTTTTCTGAGGATCTTTAAAACCCGCATTCAGTTCAATGGAAAAGTGCTCTGTTTGCATTGGGGGGAATCGGTCAAAATCCAAACTGAAATATATGGATGGTTACCCGCCATCGGGATCGAAAGGATGCCATTCAAGAGCATTGTAACTAAAGTGAATGCTGTTTCGCAGGCGCAATTCAGAACAATGTGAATCCTTTATGGGTTTTAAGTCGAAGGTGTTCAGATAAAAAAGAGGCCCCATGCAGGGCAGGGGCATCTTTTAAATCTGAGGTTCGATATTATTCCGCAGCGTCAGAACTCCAAACGGGCGTGTAGTCGCTTCGGTACATTTCCCACATGGCCAGAACAAAATCATTCACGGCATTGGTTCCGCGCTGGGGCCGTTCCGGATGGGGGATGTACCGGTCCTGATAATCGAAAAAGGGATCATGGTTCCAGGCCTCTCTTGCGCCCATGATCAGGGCAGCCAATGCAAAACCGGGTGTGACCCCTCCGTTGATATCGCGATAATTGGAATCCATATGTTTGTTGTCGGACTGAGGTTTATAGGCATGGCGGATTCCCCATTCCGGCATGCCGATATCCTCCGGGGTATAGGGGAGGGCCTGACCTTTTTGTACATTCCGGTGATCCGGATTCCACTGGTCACTGTTGGTCAGTTTAACTTCGGCTTCGGAAACATAAAAGTAATTCTGATCTTCCTGAAACTCCACACCCTGATTGAAGCTGCGGTCCCATTCGCCCACTTTAAGCATATGGGAGTTGTCGAGCAGCATGCCGGTGAAAAGGATGGGCCATTTGCGTCCGAGTCCGTGTCCGCCGTTTGCGCGCCAGCCGCCGCCTGCATCGGCGATGCCGGTCAGATCGATACCGTATTGAATCAGGTACATGCTGAGTTTCTGTTTTTGTTTCAGGGGGATGTCGGTGTTTACCAGCAGGGTCGCATCCGCAATGATGTTGCCCATATTTCTGCCGTAATTGGGCATGTGTTCGGAGGGGTGGATCATCGCTCCCAAAAATTCGAAAACATGATCGACCCAGGGACGCTCCAAATTTTGAATGAGATCACTCGCATCCGGTGCGGAAGCGGGCGCTGAGAGGTTTTTTAATCTGTCCCATTTTATATCCGCAAGGGTATAAAAATGGTCTTTGGGGCCTTTCACATAAGCGGGCCGGAAGCTGTTTGCCGGAGGCGCTTTGTCCAGAACCGTAAGAATGCTGGCCGAGCGGGTGACGGGACGGGGGGCTTTGGTGCCACCGTTGAAACCGGGTGTGCCAGGTTCTTTATCGCTTGCACCCGTATACAGCCAGCTGACCATGGAAATGAGAGTGTCTCCTGCGTGCAGCAGGATGGGGTTGGATGCACTGACCGGGTTTCCATTCGGTAATGCCGCATTGAGCGATTCTTTATAGGACTTTAATCCGTCATCGTAGCCCTGATGGCTGCGTTCTTTGGGGTCGGACAGGGGGTTGAGCATCGATCCGTTCTGGCCTCTGCGGGGAGAGTAGTCGGGATCGTTTTTGTTATTGGAAATGCTGATCACTTTTGCGGGGCCGATGATCCAGGGGTCGCCGGTGACAAAGGTGCCGTTTTCAACCGGCCGGTCAAACTTCCAAGTGATTCCAAAGGACGTGAGGGTGTCGGTCGGGGTCGCATACAGGTTGTTGGTTAGAAGGAATACGAGAGAAAAAATGAAGGTGAATCGGGAATGTTGCATAGGCTCCTGGGGAGATGATTGTGATGAATATTTATCTTTTTATGTTGGTTTTTAGTGAATTGTCAATCCAATCACTCGTTTGATTAAATTATAGTTCTTTCTCTTGAATCCCGGCACAAACCTGGTCAGACTTTTGGAATGAAATGTATCAGCCTCTGTTTCCTCCCTTTGTTTATGTTGCTCTTTCCATTTATTTGTCAATCTGAGTTGCCGGTGGTCAATGTACGATTGGGAAATGAAGTGGCGCATCCCATTCCTGAAAAAATATTTGGTCAATTTTTGGAGCGGGCCAGTTTTGGAGAGCCGGGGCCGGAGGGAATTTGTGATGCCAAGGGTAATTTGGATCCTGAGGCTCTGGCGCTTGTGCAGGAGATGGGGCTTCCGGTGATCCGTTTTCCGGGTGGATCCGATATCGATTACATCGATTGGCGGGATATGATCGATCATGTCCCGGGGAGAGCGGGAGCGGGGCGGCCGGTCACCCGCGGGATGTATTATTCCTTTAAAGACCCGGGGAATCATACCATTACCAACACTTTTGGGTGGGACGAATACTGGAAGCTGCAAAAAACGCTGGGGAACGAGACCATCGTGGTTTTAAACTTTTTAGAAGCCTGCGCGCGCAAGAAGCCTCTTCAGGAAGCGGCCCTTCATCATGTGGGACTGTTGGCGTATTGCAATGCGCCTCTGGGGGCGGCGCTGCCGGAAGGGATGCCGGATTGGCCGGCAGTCCGCGCAGAAAACGGTCACCCGGAACCTTTTGGTGCCGAATATGTGCAAATCGGCAATGAATGGTTTTTGGGCCGATGGGAACAGGATGTATTGGTGGGGCTGGGACTGGATCCGCAACTTCGGGGCGGGGAGATAAAACCCACTGAAGCCCAGCGGCAGCTGGTGGCGGACTGGATGAAAGAATGCATCCTGACCTATGTCCGGCTCATCCGGGAAATAGATCCGGATATTAAAATTATTATTGATGAAGGGATGATTTTTAAGGTGGATGAAATTATTTTACGTGACCCTGAAATCAGAAAAGAAGTCGGGTTTCTTGCGAAACACTTTTACAGCCCCATGTCTTCATACACTTTAACCAGGGAAGGGGAGGAGGTGCTGGTAGAAGGGATTGAGCATCCGTATGATTATTGGATGCGGCTGAGTGCGATGCCCGGTATATACACGGATGGCATGGCGATGGCCTTTAATCGGACGGGAAATCCATATACTTCCCTGGGGTATAAAATGGCGTATACCGAATGGAATTGGAATGGGTGGGGCTGGCAGAAGGCGGATGAACAGGTCGGATTCCCTTATCGCAGTGCGGTGGGGCTGGGGGTTGCCTCGATGTATCACGGATTCTTCCGTGATGCGGCCAGCACAGAACTGGCGACCCAAAGTATGTTGATTGGCAAAGGCTGGGATATCGCGGCGGTGAATTATGCCAAAAGAAACGGTGCCCCGCTTCATTATGGCGCGCAGGGACAAACGAGTTTGTTTTATCGGAAGCATCATGGGGCGTTTTATCTTCCGCTCAGCATCGAAAATCACAGGGTGCATCAGCCCGTGTATGATGTAAAATGGCACAAGCATTCGGTATCACAGTTCGATGCGGTATCGACCGCAGAGGAGGATACGGTTTATATCCACATGATTAACCGGTCTTTTGATGAGGATCAGCCTGTGAACCTTTCCGGATTTGATGTGCCTCCCCATGCTGAAGCCACTTTGCATGTGATGATTGCCCGGGACGAACCTGCGGATGAAGTCTTTCGTCACTTTGCCGAGGAAGAAAAAACGCTGACCCTTCAGGACGGAAATTTTTCGGTTCCCCCCCGGAGCATCAGTTGTTTGGTTATAAAAAAATAATCCGCCTAGGGGGCCGTTTCCGCAACCGCTTTTTGAAAATAGCTCCAATGAAAGGCCGCAATGCCCACACTGGTGGGATGCCAGAATTTCCAGTTATGTCCACCGGGGGTTTCAAGATAAATGAGATCCAACTCTTTGGATTCGGCAAAATCCCGGAAGCGGTGATTTTCCTCCAGAAGAAAATCTTCACTGCCGATGTGCTGATAGAGGGGAGGGAGTCTGACGCCATCCGCTAAATGTTTTTCGATAAGCTTATAATGGTCGATGGCATCGTAGCGTTCGGGGAATTCTTCTTGGGTTCCAAACATCAAAGTCAAATGCTTCGTCATCATTTTCATGTAATGTCTCTGATCATAAAAGGATGTAGAGAGACCGCTGACGGAGCAGAAGAATTCTGGTTGTTCCAACATATATGTCATCGCCCCGCTTCCGCCCATAGAAAATCCGGTTATTCCCCTGGCCTTGGGATTCACGCGGTACCAATGATCGATCGCCGGAACCAATTCTGAAAAGAAAAAGGTTTTGAAATAGGAGGGTTTGGGTTGTTCATTTTCGACCGGTTCTTTGGGACGGGCGGTGAGGAGGGGATGGACCGAATCCAGGTAACAGCTTCCGACGTCGCCATCGAAACCTACGTAGATAAAAGGCGTTTTGCTGAGTTGCTTACGTAACATCGGCATTTTCGCCCAAGTGTCATAAGGGGCGGCATAGCCGTGCAGGGTGTATAATACCGGATAGGGGGAGGCATCTCCGGTTTTGAGATATGCAGGAGGTAACACCACCACCGTTTTAATGTTTCGGTCCATGGAGGGGGAGTAAACCGTAAAGCGGTCGATGCGGGTTCCCTCCCCGGTGATTTCGCTTTCCACTTCGCTGCGGATAAATACAGGCGCAGCCGTTTGGCTGTACAAAAAGACCGGGAGAAAAATGAGGGGGATGAGATATTTTTTCATAGCGGTTTTTCTGTGGGTGTTTGGGAAAGAGGCCGTTTACCGGTCGGCAAAAAATGTTTTGTTAAGGCGTTTGGGTTTCGGACAAGGCCTGTTGGAAATATTTCCAATGGAATTCCGCAATCCCCAAACTGGCTGCGTTCCAAAATTTCCAATTATGATTTCCGGGGCTTTCTTTATAAATCAGGTTGAGACCATGTTCGTTGGCGAAATCCCGAAATTTATGGTTTTCTTCCAACAGGAAATCCTCGGTGCCGATATGTTGGTACATGGGAGGAAGGGTTACACCTGCTTCTAATTGCTTCTCCAATTTGACATAATGGTCGACGGCCTGGTACTTTTCCGGATGATCCTCCATGGGGCCTAAAACTTTGAGCAGGCGTTGTTTGCCCTTCGAGTCGTTTAGAGAGAAATCGAAAAATGCGGTGGAAAGACCGCTGGAGGCGGTAAACAGTTCAGGGTGATCGAGGGTGTAAGTTAAAGCGCCGTTCCCGCCCATGGAAAATCCGGTGATGCCGCGGGCTTTGGAATTGATGCGGTACCAGTGATCGATTGCAGGCATAAATTCATCAAAAAAGAAGGTTTGAAATAACGAAGCCCGGGGGTCCAACGGATTTACCTGGTTTTTGCGGGCGGTGGGAACCCGCTGATGGGAATCGATATAAAAACTCCCGTTGTCCCCGTCGAAGCAGGTGTAAACAAACGGTGTTTTGTTTAGTTGTTTTAAGAGTATCGGCATGGAGGCCCAGGTGTCATAGGGGGCGGCGTGGCCATGCAGGGTGTATAAAACCGGAAAGCGTTCTTCCGGGTTTTCCGTGTAGGCGGGAGGAAGAACCACGGCCACTTTTATATCTCTTTCCATTGAAGGTGAGTAAAGAGTGAAGCGGTCGATGCGGGACCCGTATGGGGTGGTTTCCGATACAATTTCACTGCGTTTGAAATCTGATTTCATCGTTTCCCCTAAAAGGATGGTGTTTAAAATGAGGGTGGAAAATAAGAGTATCGGGAATTTCATATGGGGGCTTCCACGGATGGTTGACGCGGGGTGAGGGCTTAATGGACGGGATGGATTTTCACTTGTTGTGCAGGAAAGGTCCTGCCTTGATCTTCGATGGTTTGGTCGGCGAAATTGACGATGACCCGCCGGGGAATTCCGTTCGCATCCCTGAGTTCGATGCCACGAAGATCCGGGTGGGAGAATGTCAGTGGGGCGGGCGACGTTGCCTCAATAAACTGGGCTGTTTCTTCGGCGGTCTTGCCGGCTTGGATGATGACCCCGAGATCAAAGAGCTTCGCATTGGGTTCAGGTGCATGCATGCCGGTTTTGCATCCGCAACAAATTTCTTCCGCGTAGAGGCTTCCTCCGGCATCTAAAACTTGCATACGGCCGTGTTTCGGGAAGATGGTTACTTGCCGTTCTGCCGGGCGGTGAATACAGAGGTCGTCACCATAGACCTTGATGATGGATAAAGCGTTATCAACATTGAGCCAGTTTCCGGTGATGGGCAGGGTTTCTGCTTTCGTGGGGCAGGCGATGAGTTCTTTTTCCCCGTCAGAGGTATAAAGTGTACGGGAATAGTGGTTAAATAAATCGTTGGCGATATTAAAGTAAAGCCCTTTTACGGAACGTAAATAGGGTCGGTTGATGGCCCGGGCACGTTGCAGAATCACCAGGGTCTGATCGTCCGGCAGGGCCACACAGGCCAGATCAATTTTGGCGATATCGGTTGCCATATCTCCTTCGGCAACCGGATCGGTTGTGCGCATGGTGACGGATCCGCAGGTGGCAAATCCGCCTTCAAAGGTGTTGGCTTGCTCCCATTCGCATTGGGGTGAATTTAGGCGTCCCACCCCGAAGACCTGTCCGGCCAAATTGTTCCGCCATTCCACCATGGCGCTCTGGTCTTTGGGAGCCATCAGTGCCTGTGGCGCTTCGGCCGCCCGCCAGGTCCAGGAGGCCATCCGTTTTTCCCCCCTCGCCAAACAGGATCCGTGGTAGTCGTCCTGCCAAAGATTCAGGGTTTGAGGGGCGGTTTCCGGGGGGGCGGCCTGGTCTAAATGGTGTATCCGGTTCCAATAGGCTCCCATGCCCAAGGTGCAGGCGCGGTCGCCTTCGAGTCTTAAATAATAGAGAGGGGAGACTTCCTTCAGTTTTTGCAGGCGGGTGGAAAGAAAGGTGTTATCCCCATTGGCGGTGACTTCTCTGGCCACCTGTTTCCGCCATCCCTGCTCATACGTGAGGGTGTCCATGTCTCCCAGAACATCCCGGGCCCAGAGCCAGACGGGGATACAGTAATCCTGACAGTAGCAATACCGCACCCGGGTATCTCCACCGATGCGCATGAGTCTGCCGTCATCAAAAGTACAGGCCTTCACCACATTCCAAAGCTCCCGGGCATGATGGTAAAGTCCGGGAGGGGCCTCCCAGCCGTTTGCTTTGCAGTGAAAATGCATCATGGCCATATTGGAGAGGCTAATGACCATGTAACCCACGTTTTGGTAGCCGTGGTGGTTACACCCCATACTGGAAAACATGTTGTTTCCGACATGCCATTCCGAGAGGGGTTTTCCTTCAATCATCACCCCGGACAAGGCATCTTCCGGGGTGGAAATGCCGTTAAGTAAAAACCGGGTGCCTTTTTCCCGGTAGGCATCGGCATTCGGCGCATCGGGAATCATGCGGGCGGCGCGGTGAAGCAGGCACCCGTTCCAGATATTACTTTCCGGCTTGTTGTTTTCCACGGGGCCGGCGACGATGGTGTATTTCTCGAGGAGCCAATCCGCTTCGGATAAAAGGACTTTGTGGATAAGGGCTTGATCCGCTTCGGGGATCAGCTCTCCCAGTGCTTCCACGGCATGCCAGAGCCGGTCCAGACAGAGGCAGGAAATCCAGGAGTGTCCCCAGCTTTTCCCGTCCGTGGTCTTGGCCGTACCCGCATGATGGGTGGAGGCGGTAAAGCGAATCATGGCCAGTGCGCTCTCCAGCATTTCCTCCCGGCTCATGCCGGCTTGCTGTTCATTCAAATGGGGATCGGTGGCCAGAACCGCAAATGCGGATGCGGCGGTGGTATTGGCCTGTTGGGCCCAATGTCCCTGATTCCCCGGGCCGTAGCATGCCAAGTTTTGGTTGCCAGGAAAGCGGTAGAGGTGATGACGGATGGCTGCGGGCCATGGAGAGAGAAGATCGAGGTAGGAGGAGGTTGCTGTCATAGGTTTTATACTTACCACCAGTATTTTTCTGAATGCAATCAATCTCGGCCTGATTATAGGCCTGGCGGCCTCCGCATGCTACCTGGAACCATCTCCTCCCCGTTACGGGGGAGGAGCTGCGAACCCTGATGGACTCTTTGTTCCGGACCTGCCATCGGGGCCGTCCGCGCAGGAGCGGTCTCCTTTTATGGAAGGGTTAGCTTATTGCGGCTGTCCACTTGAAAGGGGAATCCCACTGGATTTCCCTGCTGACGGATGCCTTTAAGCATGGACCCGCTTTTGTTGTCGGCGGCGGATTTCCATTGCCACACATCGCGAATGCCATTCCCTGTGACCAGAATGGCTGCACTGTCAGGTCCTTCGGTTTTGAGTTGAACGGTTAATGCACCCCGTTCCCAAGGATCATAAATACTGACCACTCTCAAGTTGGAGGTGTTGGCGCTGGCGCGTAATTGCTGCAGTCCCAGATTTTTTCCTTTGTTATCAGCCGGCGAAAGTTGGATGTTGGTTTCCAGAGAAGCGTCTGCCACAATTTGCATCGGCAGGGCGTCTCCCTCACGGCTTAGCACAAAGCGGCCTTCCGCTTCATCTTTGACGGTCAACTCGTCGGATTGAATGAGCCAGGACATTTCCACCTCACTCGGCGCGCGCACTTCATCCAGCACCAGGATATAATCGCCTTCCACCCAAATGAAACTGCGGCGTACCCGATCCATTTGCGGACGGGTTTTTCCGGTTTTCCGGTCTTTGTAACTTAAGTAAGAGCCCGCGGCCTCCCCTTCGGTTACGGTAATTTTATCAGTGACTTTCCAAAGGGTGATATAAGCCATTTCGCTCATGTCTCCCCCGGGTTGTGACCATACGCCACCCTCCGGACGGCCTTTGGACATTTGGCCCATGCCATTGATCAAAAAGGTGTTGTGATTTCGGGAGGCTTTGTGTTTGGAGTATCCGTCGGTGGCCACCAATACATTCCCCCCCTTGGCAATCTGGAATTCCAGCGCATCGGGATCGTCATGGGCGACATTGATATAATTTTTTCCACCTTCCGTGTATTTCAACAGATGGTGTCCGCCAAAGGGACCGCAAATAAAGGAGGCCGCTACCGCGTCATCTTCCCAGGATTCACGCATGGTGGCAAAACCCACATCTTCGAAAATCGCTTTGGTGGGCAGCTTTGTCATGTCTCCGCGGGGGAGAGAGGGATCATCCCACAAGAGATTAAACCAGCCGAACATGTAAGATTTGGTATCGGCCTCTTCCAGACGATAGAGCATGTCTTTAATATCAGATTGTTGGTGCTTACCGGCAGCCCGGAGCAGGAAGTTGTTATATCCGCCCATGCCGTAGGTGCCGCCATCGCCGAACGAAAAGACGCCTTTCATGCCCGGGAGCAGGGTGTAGGCCCGGAATTCCCCCATGCGTTTAAAATAATCCGCATCCAGGAATTTTGTCCCCAGTGTTTTATCCGCCGCATCCATGGCGAGGGTGAGATGATTTCCGCCGAAGAGGAAATATCCGGGGCCTTCATGACAGCTGCCGTCTGCGGGCAGCCATTCGTTGATGAATGCGAGTTCTTTTATAGTTTTGTCTAAAATCCACTGTTCTTCGGGGCGCCCTTCATAAATGGCCAGGATGGACAGGGTCATGCCGGCATTCCGGTGCCAGCGATGATTGTTGGCCGGATCATTTTGCCAGTAGTGGGTACCTTTATTTCCTTTCAGGTGTCCCCCGTAGTACATGGCCCGGGCGTGGTAGAACAGTTTTTCGCGGAACTGTTCGCGGAATTCCGGATCCAATTCGTCGTAAATCCAATCGTAAGCCAGGGCGGCCCCGATCATGATATTGGCGGCGGACATTCCGCTGTCGAGTTCCCCGGTGGTTTCCCAGTGAGGTTGTGCATAGAACGCTTTCAGGAATCCTTTGGTTCTATTTAAAGACGTCTCATCGCCGGTCATCAGATAATGCAGGGCCACAGTGGGGAGACGCCACAATCCCTGCCGTTGTCCGTCGGTAGCATCCTTGAGCCACTTGGTACCTTTGGGCGGGGTGGAGGGGGGCAGGTAGGCTTCGATTTTATCCCGCCAGGGTTTGCCTTCACCGCTATTGTAGAAGGCCCGATACTTTGGCAGGTCCGATTTGCTGATAAGCAGGCGGGGATGGGAATTTTGGAATTCAGGTTTCATGGACCATACTTTCTCCGCGGCCGGATCCATTGCGGGGACGATGGGTTCCTTGGGTTGGGCGCCCGCGGGTTTTACCGCCATTTTAGGTCCGGCTTGCGCGTTGATATTTCCCACCCACAGGGTTTGCGCTCCCGGTTTTCTGGTGTCATCGCCGTAGATCACGACGCCGTTCATTCCTTCAATCTGACTCTCATTCCAATTGAACCGTTTTTCGGGGACGACTTTCCCGTCGACCTTGAGGGTGAGACCTGCATTGGCATCAAAGATGAATTCCCATTTTTGCCAGCGGGGTGTTTTGCTGCGGGTGCTGAAATATTTGAGGTTAAACCAACCGGCAGAATCTTTGGGGTCTGCATCCATGATGCAATATGAGCCTCCAACCGAAAGGTAGGGGGCATACATGATCCCGCCCACCAATACCCGGCCGTTTCCGGAAGAGATGCCCCAACGGGGGCCGACGCCCCGATCTTTTCCCTCGATACTTTTGCTGCCATCATCCCAGACTTCCATGGTCACGGTACCGGAAGTGCTTTGTGAACCTAAGTTCAAAATGGCAGAACCACCGGGGGCAATTTTGAGAGAGGGTTTTCCATCAGAACCGGGTTTGCTGCTGTCAAGTTCAGCGTTTTTGAGGCTCCAGTCCGGGGCGGCCCATGCCGACAGACTGGACACTGCACAGAGGGTGGCTGCAGCCGCACGGACCCGTTTTGAGGATCTGGCATAAAAATTAAAAGAAGATAGGAAAGGCATACATGTACTCCGGGGCTAATCAGTTGGGGTTAATCATATGTAGGTAAATCTAAAATCACTACTGTTCGGGTGATAAACTGCCGAAGGATCACCCGACCTGAGTGTTTGGGTTCTCAAAGGTGATTTCCGGCAGTTAATACCAGATGGTAAATGCAGAATAACGTTTAATCAAAGCTATAATCAAAATTTTATCAAAATAGTTTACTACAAATTATATTAAGGGTTTTTCCCGCGGTTGGTCTGAAAATTTGGATGGATTATGGTTTAAGAACCGATCCAATGGATCCTGCACTCACGATGAGGAGGATGATGTAGGCGATTTTCTGAAGCTGGGGCTTTTCGATTCGATTTCCGATGGGCAGTCCCATCATGGATCCCAGCCAGACGAAGGGAAAGAGCAGGATTCCGAGACTTGCAAACCGGAGGATTTCCACCCCGAACGTGATGGCCAGTAAGATGAGTTGAACCGGAAGCGAACAGGAGAAGACCCCGAAAAGGAAAGCTCGCACTTTACGTGAATTCCATGGTTGGGCCATCGACCAGAGCACCAATGGAGGGCCGCCCATCCCGCAAATACCGCTGAGCAGTCCGCTGGCGAGAAATGCGATCCCGGCCCAGGCCGGATGGGTGGCGGCATGGGTTTTGGGGCGGACAATGAATTGCAGAAACACAATGCCGCAAAGAATGATGCCCACGAGTAATTGAACGCGGTCCGGGTCTAACTGGACCAGTACTTTGAGGGCGAGTAATCCTATTGCCAGACCTGTCAGTCGAATGCCGGTTGCACAAAAAGAGCTTTTCCAGGGCACTTCGGCCCGTAAATGGTGCAGGCCGGTGAGGGCTTGACAGAGGGAGCAGGTCACCACCAGGGTGATGGCCTGTGGGAGCTCCATCCCGCAAAGCAGGAGCAGGGGGGTGGCGAAAAGGGCATATCCGAATCCGGCGGCACTTTGTGCCAGTCCGGCAAAACAAAGAATAGAGCCCGTGATGAGGATTTCATGGATTTGCATGTCTGGGTTTTATGCCTATGTGAGACGCCGACCATGTAAAGGGGATTTTACCCATGTCTTTTAGGCGGGAGGATTGAGGAGAAAAAAAAACGGCCCCGCTGTGGAGCGGGGCTGTTCTCTTTCAGCTTGGAGCCGGATGCTTACATTTTGAAGATGTAGGAAAGTAAGATTTCAAAGTCTTCAGATTCCACATCGTATTCAGCCCGGACTGCGCCCAGGGATTTTTCGCTGAAGCTGTAACCGTACATCGCGATCAGGTTGTAGATGTCAACGCTGTCGTAAGTCAGGTATTCAAAACCGGCACGGGTAACTGATAAGTCACTGGTTTCAAATTCAACCCCGAATCCCAAATTGTAGGAGGCTTCAGTGCTGTCCAGTTCGAAAGTCAGGCCCGCTTGTTTAACGGTGTAGTCGGTGTAAACCACGCCCAGGCCTGCATTTAGGTAGGGGTTTACAGCTTCGCCGGGGCTGGTGTAATAAATCAGGTCCGCACCCACACTGGATTGGGACAGATCCGAAGTGCCGCCCGCGATATCCGCATCGGCCCATTTGTAGTCAAAATCCAAACGCAGGTCGAGATTCTGTCCCAGGTTCACATTGGTGAGTACGTCGAAATCAAAACCTTCGCCGTAGGTATCGCTCAGGAAATCGTCACCGAAGAGGGTCACACCCAAACTGCCGCGGACATAGTTTTTGCCCAGCAAGGTTTCTGCCTGAAGGAGTTGGGTTACGGATAATGCGGCGGTAAGACCGAGAGTGAATAAAGTTTTTTTCATGGGTTGTGTTGTCCTGATTGCCCTGTGGTTATTTTTTTCTTCACCACCTAAGCCGGGCCGGCTTGCGCGGGAATTTTTGACGTTCATGTTTGGGGAAAATGAACAGGGTTATGATCCGGATTCCGTTTGGGAATACCACATTTTTTTGAAATTAATTTTCCGGAGACCGGCCGGCATTTATGCACGGCTGCGCTGAATCAGCGCCATGTCCATGAGGACCATGGCGGCCATTGACTCCACGATGGGCACGGCGCGGTTTACCACGAAAGGATCGTGGCGGCCTTTGGCCTCCAGCACCGTTTCATTGCCGGAGAAATCTGCTGTGGGCTGGGCTTTGCTGATGGTCGCCACCGGTTTGATGGCCACCCGGAAGAGGATGGGTTCGCCGTTGCTGATGCCCCCCTGAATGCCTCCACTGTGATTGGTCACGGTGCCGAGGCGGCCGCCTTTCATCACGAAAGGATCATTGTGTTGGGAGCCCTGCATGCGGGCACCTGCAAATCCGGATCCGATTTCGAAGCCTTTGGTGGCGGGAATGGACATCATGGCCTGGGCCAATTTGGCTTCCAGTTTGTCAAAAACCGGTTCGCCCCAGCCGGCGGGGCAGTTGCGGATGACGCAATTGAGCACACCGCCAATGGAGTCTCCCGCTTCTTTGAGTGCAGTGACGCGGTCGATCATCTGTTCGGCAGCTTTCAGGTCCGGGCAGCGGATAATATTTTGGTCCACATCTTCCCGGGTGATGGTATCCGTGTTTACTTCGGAAGCTTCTAAATCTCCGCAAGCGCTGACCCAGGAAACAATTTCGATCCCGTACTGTTCGATGAGCCACTTTTCGGCGATGGCGCCGGCCGCGACCCGGCCGATGGTTTCGCGGGCGGAGCTGCGTCCGCCGCCACTGGAGGCACGGTTGCCGTATTTTCTTTGATAGGTGAAATCCGCGTGGGAAGGGCGGGGGATCTGCGACATTTCGCCATAGTCGTGGGGACGCTGATCCTGATTGGCCACAAACAGGCCGATGGGGGTGCCCAGGGTTTTGCCGTGCTCGGTGCCGGAGAGGATTTTGACCTGATCTTTTTCATCCCGGGGGGTGTTTACCTTGCTCTGGCCCGGCCGGCGGCGGGTGAGCTGTTTCTGAATATCCGCTTCGGTCAATTCAAGGTTGGGCGGACAGCCGTCCACGATGGCTCCAACCCCCGCACAGTGGGATTCACCAAAGGTACTTACACGAAAAAGAGTTCCAAAATTACTTCCTGACATGCGGGCAACTTAACCAAAAAGCCTGCAGATGCAATCCTGATTAAAAAGGAACCGTTCATCCATCCGAATGGACGGGTCCCGGGTCCCTCTAAAGTGGACTTTTTACTTTCGATCATTTTGGCCCTTTGCGCCTCCTGCTGCAAAGAGAAGTGCGATGGGCAGGGAAAAAAGGATGGCGATGATCCAATTATTAAGTCGCCACCAAGGCCGAACCGCCAGTGACATAGATACTTCACTGATTGCCGGTAGGGTCGAAACAAAGCCTATCCATGCAAAGATTATCATAAAGGTGATCCCGCCACTCATTAGCCCGAAACGGAGCCCTCGATTCCAGTTGGAGAGGCTGTTTGCGGTTTTAAGGCTCATTTCCGTTCAACTCGGCCTGAATTTCAGAGAAGCCCTTAATGCGGTATTTTTGACAGAGGGCCTCGATCTCACCCAAATTAGCTTCAGGATTTCGTAAAAGCAGTTCCACGATATCCGCCTTGGATTTTAATCCGCCAGCATAGAGTTTTAGCACCACTAAATGAGGAATAGGAACAACCTTTAAAGGGCTACTTTGCCTCACTGAAACGGTTGAAGCTGAAAGTGCATCTGAAATAACGGCCGGAAATTTATCTGCAAAACTAACGATTTGTATAAGACCACATTCGCCTCGAATATCTAAAACACCTCCTAAAGGATCCTCATGATTCGCCTCGCGAAGTGAAACTCTGTATCCTGAGAATTCTAATGTGTCCTTTATGGCCCGTAATGTTTGAAAGTCTGCGGTTGTCCCCAAGTCAATATCCTGTGTGTACCTTACGTAATTGTGTGAAGCGAGCGCGACCGCTCCAATTACCACGGTTTCAATATGATGTTTGCCTTTTATGGTTTGGGCAACATGTTCCGCCATTTCGAGAAGTGACCGAGGGGACGTCATTTAGGAACCATGCGGAGAAGAGGAAAAACCAAATATGTTTTCTTTTATGGACAATGCCTCAAGAATTTTTTCTTCAACCGTCATATTTCTCAAGCGTTTTAGTTCATCTTGAAATGAGGCATCCGCCGACTTACTCGGTTTTTTTTTCGGAAAGGGAGGTGGCGATGACTTTTTCATTCTGAGGCATTATATCACATTCAATTTAGGAATTTCGATCCTCTTTTATGGATATTCATAGGTTCTTGCTCCTTTTTGAGGTCAGGATTCAGGTATATTCCTATTCATTCGCGGTTTGCATCTTTCTACATTTATGGCATGAGGTGCGCTCTGGAGAATTTATGAAAAACGAAAGCTTTTACGTCACAACCCCCATTTACTACGTCAACGACAAGCCTCATATCGGGCATGCCTACACCACCATGCTTGCCGATATGCTGGCGCGCTCCCACCGTTTATTGGGACATGATACCTGGTTTCTGACCGGAACCGATGAACATGGTCAGAAGGTGCAGGAAGCCGCAGAGAAACGGGGCGTG
The DNA here is from genome assembly GCA_029269125.1 of Kiritimatiellaeota bacterium B1221. Classification (GTDB taxonomy): domain Bacteria; phylum Verrucomicrobiota; class Kiritimatiellia; order SS1-B-03-39; family UBA6053; genus UBA6053. The sequence goes on from JARHXX010000013.1 coordinate 78,929, forward strand.
CCTCCGCAGGCGCATGTGGATACCATGGTGAAACGTTTTGAAGAGCTGTGGGAACGTTTGGAAATTACTCACGACGACTTTATCCGCACCACCGAACCGCGTCACACCAAAATTGTGCAGGAGATCTTACAGGACCTCTACGACCGCGGCGAAATTTATCAGGCCGAATATGACGGACTGTACGACGTTCGCTCCGAAACCTTTGTCACCGAAAAAGATCTGCCGGAGGGCAGCTCGATCGACAATCTTCCGGATCATGTGAAGAAGATCAAGGAGACGAATTATTTCTTCAAGATGAGTAAGTATCAGGATTGGCTGGTGAACTACATCGAAGAAAATCCTGAATTTATTCAGCCCGACTTCCGCCGCAACGAAACCCTGGGTTTCCTGCGCAAAGAATTGTCCGATCTGTGTATCAGCCGTCCCAAGTCCCGTTTGGCCTGGGGGATTGAGCTTCCGTTTGATGCGGAATATGTGACCTATGTCTGGTTTGACGCACTGGTAAACTATATCTCCGCGGTGGGGTATCGCCGGGATGATGAACAGTTTGCCCGCCGCTGGCCGTCGCAGGTACAGTTGATCGGCAAAGATATTTTGACCACCCACACCGTCTACTGGCCCACCATGCTGAAGGCCATGGGCGTGGAAATGCCCCAAACCATTTTTGCCCACGGCTGGTGGCTGAGCGGACGGGACAAGATGAGTAAATCGACCGGCAATGCGGTGAACCCTTTGGACTATGCCGACCGTTTTGGTGTGGATGCCCTGCGCTATTTCCTCATGTCCGAAATGAGTTTGGGACAGGATGCGTCCTTCACCGAAGAGGCATTTGTGAAGCGTTACAATTCAGACTTGGCCAACGACCTGGGAAATCTCACCAGCCGGGTGCTCAAGATGGTGCATACCCACTGTGATTCCAAAGTGCCGGTGGCCTGTGAAATCAAAACGGGGAGTCCGGAAGCGGATCTGTGGGATCAGGTGCAGACCGCGGTGACTGAAATGAGCACGCAGATTGAAAATATGCGACCCGACCTCGGTTTGGCCGCGGTGATGAGCGCCGTGCGGGAAGCCAACAAATATATCGGCATCCGCGCCCCCTGGAAACAGGCCAAGGAAGAAGACAAAGCGCCGCTTTATGAAACCCTGTACGTTTCACTGGAAGCGTTGCGGGTCTGCTCCGCTCTGCTGTATCCGGTGATGCCGGCGAAGATGCTGGCTCTGCGCACCCAAATTGGTGCCGGCGACGGAGAACCCGCGGTTGCGGACGTGAAAGTTTTTGGTAAATTGATTGAAGGCACCGTTTTGGCAGAAGGCGAGGGACTGTTTCCGCGTCACCAGAAACCCAAAGCCCCGCCGCAACCCAAACAAAGCAAAAAGGCCGAGAATGTGGTCACGGTGGAAGAAATTGCCATTGACGATTTTTTCAAAGCCCAGCTCAAAACGGCGAAAGTTCTGGAAGCCGAACCGGTGGAAGGTGCGGACAAACTGTTAAAACTGCAACTCGAAGTGGGGGACGAAAAGCGTCAGATTATCGCCGGGATCGCCAAACATTACACGCCCGAGCAGGTGATCGGTAAAATGATCATCGTGGTGTGTAACCTCAAACCCGCGGTCATCCGCGGGGTGGAGAGTCGCGGCATGCTGCTGGCGGCCTCCAAAGGCAAAAAGAAACTCACCCTGGTCACTGTGGATGCGGAGGGTTTCCCATCCGGTGCGAAAGTAGGATAGACATTTCTGTCTGAAATGAAGAGCGGTCCAGCCGTGACTTTTGTTTGCAGAAGACCTGGCCACAATGCAGACAAGCCGCCAGGGCTTTAAAGAAAGCGGAGGGCGGGCATGTTGTCCATGGGGCATTCTTCGCTTCGCTGCTTATCCACGAAGCCGGGACTCCCCGGTGGAAGGGAGTGGATGAAAGTTTTACCCGGTACTTCTCCTTATATCGGCCAGTCATCGTACATCGGCGATGTACGATGAAAGGGATAAGAGCTGAAGTGTGCCGGAGATTTGAAGCCAAGATTTCCGAGGAAGTGAGAGGCGTAATCTGGCCGGGGGAGATCGTGCGCATTTTTCAGTTCTCATCGTATAATGAAAGCCAGAGGAGGAATACAGAGGGTGGGGTTCATGTTATACCGGAGTTCATTTCCTTGAGCTTATGCAGTCCGCCAGACAGACTGTTGCGGGAGGCGTGCCGGGAGGAGGATGGGTGTTCTGGTCATTGGATCGCCTCTGAATACAGAGCCTTCATCGTACATCGGCGATGTACGATGAATTCAGCATGGGGAAGAGGTCCGGGGCAGATCGGCAGGAAAGTTGAGGGGGGACTTGTGGAGAGTGGAGGGGAA
>JARHXX010000140.1 GCA_029269125.1 Kiritimatiellaeota bacterium B1221
AGTACTTGCGAGATCCGAAACGCTTCAAACAACTGCTCAATCCCCTCTATCAAAAAGAATGGGTGGTGTACGCCAAACGACCCTTTGGCGGACCCTCGCAGGTTCTCGCCTACCTCGGGCGTTACACCCACCGCGTGGCCATCTCGAATGTGCGCATTTTAAATGTAGGGGATCAAACCGTGACCTTTGCTTATCGGGACCGCAAAGATGCTGCGCAGAAAAAAGCCATGACTCTCAAAGGGCCGGAGTTCCTCCGCCGCTTCTTTTTGCATACGCTCCCTGATAAGTTCACCCGCATCCGCCATTACGGCTTTTTGGG
>JARHXX010000141.1 GCA_029269125.1 Kiritimatiellaeota bacterium B1221
TTAGCCAACCCTGTAAGGGTGGGGCAAAAAACCGAAACCCAATCCCTTCCCCCGGTTGCACCACCCTTTCAGGGTGGGTTCTGATTCTAATCCATCTCCGGGGGTTTCGTAAACTCAACCCCCGGCTACGGTGCGACCAGCCTTTCAGGCTGCAAATACACCCCGTCCCAAGGGACCCCAACGGGGTCGGCGCACCGTAGCCGAAGGTTAGGCCTGCAAATACTCCCCATCCCCGGGACCCCAACGGGGTCGGCGCAACATAGCCGGGGGTTGAGCCTGCGAAACCCCCGGTGAGAAACACAATTCATTAGCCAACCCT
>JARHXX010000142.1 GCA_029269125.1 Kiritimatiellaeota bacterium B1221
GCAATTCCTTCCACTCTTCCCGGAGTTCCGGAACGGGATATGAACCGGAGTTGCCAAGCCGGATGACCAACACCCCGAAGCGGGTGTCCTCACCGCAGCCCCGGGGTTCCCGACGCAGGAGGCCACCCCGGCTGGAATTCGGATAAAAAGCATACGCACCCAGTAGGGGTGCTACTGCATATGCGAACCCGGCGTTGACGTTTTCGCATCAACATCGGACTACGGTGACCGCACCCGCTTCGGCGGTGTATCACGGGGTGCAATTCCTTCCACTCTTCCCGGAGTTCCGGAACGGGATATGAACCGGAGTTGCC
>JARHXX010000143.1 GCA_029269125.1 Kiritimatiellaeota bacterium B1221
CCACCTCTCTTACCTTGAAATTGACAACCTCACAACAACCCTGATATCTTCACCCTGAAGCCACCACCGATTTTAACAAGAAACGGGACATCCCCCATGGGTTGTGGGTTTGTGCACCATCCTTTCAGGATGGGGGGATGGGGTGATGTTTTTTCCGGGGGCGATGCCCCCGGCTAGGGTGAGTCGACCCCGTTGGGGTCCAGGATGGCATGTGGCCGAGGTGTTTAAATTTAAGGGACCTAAATGGCGTAGCGGTTTTACAGCCTGAAAGGCTGGGTGCACCCTAGCCGGGGGCATCGCCCCCGGGAAGCG
>JARHXX010000144.1 GCA_029269125.1 Kiritimatiellaeota bacterium B1221
TCACGGAGATTTTGCCAAGGCCTTTAGGCCAAGGCTGCGCGGAATCCGGGTTCCGCAGAATCCCTGAAGGTTAAACAGCTTTGCCCTGTCCGTGGGGGAACTTGGGTTTCGCGTTACCTTTCGCGTAAACGCTTCAGGGGAACCCTCGTGAACGAGGAACTGGGAAGTTTTTCTGAAAGACCGTTATTTTGAGATAAACCTGGTTCGCAACTTCGGAGTCCTCCGTTCACGGAGATTTTGCCAAGGCCTTTAGGCCAAGGCTGCGCGGAATCCGGGTTCCGCAGAATCCCTGAAGGTTAAACAGCTTTGCC
>JARHXX010000014.1 GCA_029269125.1 Kiritimatiellaeota bacterium B1221
CTCCGAACGTGGCCAAATCTTAAGACTCAGGAGGTGGCCACGTCCGGAGATCGCGGCCTGCAATTTGAATCCCCGAACAAAATCCGGTCCATCACCCAGGCGGTATGCAGCGCGGTTTGCCCGGTGGATGCATGGGGGACGCCACGGAAGAGCTGATCCGACATGGCCTGCACATGATATTTCTGCACCGGATCCGGATGGGGAATATGATACACCTCCTCCCGTTCAGGCGTGCGCAAACACACCGGACGATGGGCGAAAACCGAAAAAGTCATACAGCCCTTGTCCCCATGAACCTCCACCTTGTCCGAATACAGGGCCGATCCAAAGTTCCACGTCCCCATCCCGGTAACCCCTCCTGAGTGGGTCCAGCAGGCCGTAACCGCATCCATGGCGGTATACGCCGCTTGCTGATTGAAACCGATTCCTTTCACTTCCGTAAACTCCCCCAACAAAAACCCAAACAAATCCAGGCCGTGGCTGGCCAAATCGTCAAACAACCCACCCGGCGCAATCTTTTTATCGTAGCGCCAATCATAGGCCGCCCCCGTTTTATCCGGACAACAATAGGTCCACTGCAAATGACGAACGGTCCCGATCCGCCCCTCATCCAAAAAGGTTTTCACTTTCAAAAACCGGGGTAAATACCGACGGTAATAGGCCACAAACAACGGAAGATCTTTATCCGCAAACGCTTCAATAATTTTCTCCCCTTCGGCCAAGGTCGGGGTCAGCGGTTTTTCAATGCAGCATATTTTCCCCGCTTCCGCCACTTGCAATGCATAAGCCATGTGACTGTCAGGCGGAGTGGCAATGTAAATGGCATCAATCTCTGTATCCGCCAAAAGATCTTCCGCCCGATCCGTGGCCATGGGAACACCATGCCGGTCGGCATAATCCTGCGCCTTCGCCAAATCCCGGCGCATCACCGCCACCAACTCAAACCCGTCGGTTTGCCGGTATGCCGGACCACTTTTCCGTTCTGTGACATCCCCACAGCCAATGATGCCCCACCGAATTTTCTTATTTTTACTCATGACTTTACCTCTGCGGTCCCTGGATTGCAAAATTATGCCCTATCCAAGTTGAATTCAGGGAAAGATGAAAGAAAAAAGAGAACACAGGAAGACCTGTACTGACACTTGCAAAGCCTGAAAAACATGATAGGGCATAGAACTTGCTTAACCTTAACCATGGGCTTCCCCTTTGGACGCATACCTACATCAATCTCAAACCCAATCCCAACAACAGGTCCTGGCCCCGCAAATGCGGCAGTCACTGGAAATTCTGCAAGCCCCCCTGCAGGAGTTGCAGCAACTGATCGCCCACGAACTGGAGCTAAACCCCACCATCGAAATGGTGGAACCGGAACATGAACGGGTCGAGGTGGAATCCGAATCCTCCCACGAACTCGACGATGTCAGCGAACGGGAATTTGATGAGGAATACGAGATGCTCGCCCGCCTGGACGAGGACAGTCGGGAATCCTTTCAGCGCAATGAAATCATTCAAAAGCCCAGCGCGGATGCCGATGCAAAACACGAATTTCAGATGGAGTCCATCAGCGCTCCCATCACCCTGCAGCAGCATTTGAACGAACAACTCACTCTCAGCTCCCTGAACCGTCAGGAACAGCAAATCGGCGAAATGCTTATCGGCAGCCTGGATGACGATGGCTTCCTCAATCTTTCGCTGGAAGAACTGGCCGAAAGTATCGGGGTAGACCTGGAAGTAGTGGAAGATGTGCTGGATGAGATCCAGGGATTTGACCCCATGGGCATCGCCAGCCGTGACCTCGAAGAATGCCTCATGCAGCAACTTTCCCGAACCGGAAAACGCGGCACCCTGGAAGCCAGACTGGTTTCGGGATTTCTGCCGGAACTGGCCCGCCACCGCTACGCCGAACTCGCACGGAAATTGGGCGTGCCTGAAGAGGACATCCGGGAGGCCGCCCATCATATCAGTTTGCTGGACCCGCGCCCCGGACGTCAATTGGCCTCGGCCGATGCGGTCTACGTCATCCCTGAAGTGTTCGTGAAAAAAATTAATGGACGCTGGCGGGTGCGCACCAACGACAAAGAACTCCCCCGCATCCGCATCAGCAAATATTATCGGGATATGATGGAAAACCCCGAAACCAGCAAAGAGGCCCGCCGCTACATCCGGGATAAAGTTCGCGGAGGCAGCTTTCTCATGAAAAGCATGGGGCAACGCCAGGACACCTTAAAGAAAATTGCCATTGAAGTGGTAAAACATCAGGAAGCCTTTCTCGAAGAAGGGGTCAGCCAACTCAAGCCGCTCACCATGTCCGAAATCGCGGATAAAATTGAGATGCATGAAACCACGGTCAGCCGTGCGGTAAACAATAAATACATGCAAACCCCGCGCGGCACTTACGAACTCAAATATTTCTTTACCCCCGGCTACTCCAGCGCGGGCGGCGGCGAAGCCGTTTCCAATAAATCCATCAAGGAGGCCATCCGGCAACTGGTGGACAACGAGCCCTCTTCCAAACCTCTCTCTGATCAGGCCATCGTCAAAGCCCTCAGCGAACAAGGCTTCAAGGTCGCCCGCCGCACCATCACCAAATACCGTGACGAGCTGCACATTCTGCCCAGCCACCTGAGAAAACAATAAGGGAGCCCACCGCAGCCCGCAGCCTCAACTCCCTCCGGACCGACTGCGTCCCGCAGTCTCAAATCTCCTCTCAACAGCCCACTCCAAATCCGCCGGCCCAGCCCGGCAACTTAAAAGCTGTACCCCACCTGCAAAGCTGCCGAGGTCAACCAGGCGAAAGTATAAACGGTATCATTGTCCGCCCCCCCTTCGATACTGCGCAGGCCCGCGGCCCCAAACCAGTCCCCCTCCCCCTGCCACTTCAGCATCAGACCCAAGTCAAATGCCCGGCCTTGCGGAGCGGCCGCCCCAATAAGATCAAACACCAGCGAAAAGTCTTCGGACAAAGTGCGGCGGGCATAAAAGTTGAGTAACGGCACCACCCCCAGATCGGTTTCCGTTTCGGTGACTCCGTTTTGGGACAGTTCAATTTTGGCATCCCGAACCAACAGAGTCGCACCCGCCCCCAATTCCCATTTGGCATCGTCCCGCCAGACATAACGGTAGCCTAAACGGTAGGTGTTAAATTCATATTCCGACTTGGTGGGAGTATCGGCGGAAAAGAATGTTGACCGAAACAGCACCTCCTTATCCAAAGTCCCCGTACCTTCCGTCGCGATAGGCGCCAGGGTTAAACGAAGGTGATGCTTTTCTTTGATCCGAGTGTCCACCATGATTCGCGCGGCAAAATCAGGCCCGTCCCCGGTCAAATCCAAGAGGTTAAATTTTGTGCCCTCATCCCCGGGCACCGCCACATCGTTTCGGGAAAACCAAACGGGTCCTCCCTCCAACGTGACCTGCCAGGGCTGGTCCGCAACTAAGGTTGAAAGGGAGGCGAAAACAATGAGAACCCATTTTTGCATAATCCGAATTCTAAATGAAGCTTTTGAAATGAACCATAAAAATCATGAACAGAATTCCACCGCCACCCTCAATACGGGTCCGCGAATTATTTCGCAGAAATATACTGGCCCAATGCTTCGCGGTTGTGCTGACGGATAATCGTTTCCACCGCCGGCAAATCCTTCTCCGCCAGCGCCTGCAGAAATTGACGGTGCTGCCGATTGGCGCGTTTCAAATCCTCCCCCTTGCGGTCCGCAAATCGAAGGCGTCGCAAACGCTCCCAATCTTCTCCCACCCGAATCATCAACTCTTCCATTCGGGAAAGCCCGGCCAGCCGGGGCAGAGATTGATGAAATTGCCGGTTTAACGTCAACCAATGCTCCGCATGGGAGGTGGCTTCCATTTCATCCGCAATTTCTGAGAGTTTTTGCAGGGATGCCTTGCTCAATTTCCCCATCCCCTGTCGGCAGCTTGCACATTCCAACGCCTCCAGGAGCGCAAAAATTTCCTCGATCGCCGATTCGGGAATATCAGTGACCACCGCGCCGGCGTGAGGTTTAATCTCCACCAACCCCTCTTTTTCCAATTGACTCAGCGCCTCCCGAACCGGAATCGCACTCACTTCCAAATCAGCGGCGAATTTATCAATCACCAACCGGGTGCCCGGCCGAAGATCCCCATTCATAATGCCCTTGCGGATATTTTGATAGGCGGCCTGCTGTTTGGTTAATATTTTTTGTCTCGAGCTCATTCTTTTATTATCCACACTTGACAGCGAATTGCAATCATATATGATATACGATTATGGAAACAAAAACTATCGGCATTATCATGAACGGCGTCACTGGACGCATGGGAACCAATCAACACTTGATCCGTTCCATCCTCGCAATCATCAAACAGGGCGGCATCCGCGTAAGCGATGACCTGACTCTGATGCCCCGTCCCCTGCTGACCGGGCGCAACCCCAACAAACTGAAAAATCTTTCGGATCGTCTCTCTGACGAGCAGACCGGAAAGCTGGAATGGTCCACCGACGTGGACGCCGCACTGGCAGATCCCTCCTACGAAATCTTTTTCGATGCCTCCGGCACCCTGCAACGTGCAGGCTTTGTAGAAAAAGCCGTGAAAGCCGGCAAGGCCATTTACTGCGAAAAACCCACTGCGGTTGAAACCTCTGAAGCCCTGCGCCTCGCCAAACTGGTGGAGGATGCCGGACTGAAAAACGGTGTGGTACAGGACAAACTCTGGCTCCCCGGCTTCCGCAAACTGCAGATGCTGAAAGACCAGGGCTTCTTCGGCGAAATCCTCTCCGTCCGCGGTGAATTCGGATACTGGGTATTCGAAGGTCACGTTCCCGATCAACCTGCCCAGCGTCCTTCCTGGAATTACCGCAAAGAAGATGGCGGTGGCATGATGGTCGACATGCTTTGCCATTGGCGCTACTTGATCGACAATCTGTTCGGCGAAGTAAAAGCCGTCTCTTCCACCGGTGCCATTCACATTCCGGAGCGGGTGGACGAAAATGGAAACCCCTACAAATGTACCGCCGACGACAGCGCTTACTCCACCTTCGAACTGAAAAACGGTATCCTCTGCCACTTCAACAGCTCATGGAACGTTCGCGTCCGCCGTGATGACCTGCTGACCGTTCAGGTCGACGGCACCAAAGGAACTGCAGTTGCAGGATTGCGCGGATGTAAAGTCCAGCATGTCAGTGCCACCCCGAAACCCGTTTGGAATCCGGATGTGGACAATCCCATCGATTTCTACGAAGGCTGGACCGAAGTGCCCGACGCCTGCGAATACGACAACGCCTTCAAAATTCAGTGGGAACTCTTCCTTCGCCACGTGGCTTTGGATGAACCTTTCCGTTGGAGTCTCCGCGAAGGCGCCAAAGGGGTTCAGTTGGCGGAAGCCGGCCTGAAATCCTGGGAAGAACGCCGTTGGATCGAGCTGGAAGACCTGTAATCCACACACCCCACCCGATTTCCACGCACACCGTGCGTGGAAATCAGGAACTCGTCACCCACGCACTCCGTGCGTGGAAATAACCCGGAACCAAAAGTAAAGAAGATCATGTCAGACCGAAACAGAATGGGAATCCACACGGCCACCGTAAAACCCTGGTCCCTACAAGAAGCCTGTACTGCATTTGCCGCAAAAAATGTCCCCGCCATTACCCTTTGGCGGGATGCGGTGGAAGCCGCCGGTATTGAAAATGCCCGCAAAATCGTGGATGACTCCGGTCTCCGGGTGACCAGCCTCTGTCGCGGAGGATTCTTCCCTGCAGCAGACGTCACCGGTCAACAAAAGGCCATCGACGAAAATAAACAGATCGTCGATGAGGCGGCCGCCCTCGGCGCACCCGCCGTGGTTTTGGTTTGTGGCGCCCTTCCCACGCTCTCGCTTGAAGAGTCCCGCAAACAAATTCAGGACGGGATCGCCGCCGTCCTCCCGCACGCCCGGGCGGCAGGAGTCAAACTTTCGATTGAACCTTTACACCCCATTTACGCGGCCGATCGTTCAGCCGTCAACACCATGGCCCAAGCGCGGCGGATGTGTGAACAGCTCAATGACACCGGTAAAAATGACGTCGGGATCGCTCTGGATGTATATCACGTCTGGTTTGACGACTCTCTCGAAAGCGAAATCATGCTGAGTGCGGAAAAAGACTGGTTACACGCCTTTCATATTTGCGATTGGAAAGCCGAACAATCCGACCCCTTGCAGGACCGCGGTCTCATGGGTGAAGGGGTTATCGACATCAAACGCATCCGCAAATGGATGGATGCCGCCAATTATCAGGGTGATATTGAAGTTGAAGTCTTCTCTACCCATCATTGGGCCCGCGATCAGCACGAATACTTGGAAGACATTCTTGCGGCCTACGACAACTGCATGTAAGTGCAAGTTCTATGAAAAAAGCGGCCATCATTCTTGCTGAAGGAAATCAGCAAAAAATTTATCCTGCCTCGGTGCGTCATAAAATGTCGGCCGTTTGTGAGGTGGTGGCGGAAGGAACCCCTCAGGATCTCGTCCGTTTACGAGACACCCTCAAGGATGTGGAAATTCTGTTCAGCGGATGGGGGCCGCCCCGCATGGATGAAGAGACCCTGGACTTCTTTCCCCGGTTAAAGCTGGTCCTGTACGGAGCCGGCAGCTTAAAGTCCATGATGTGTGATTATTTCTGGACCCGGGATATTCCGGTTTGCTCCGCGTGGATCGCCAACGCCGTGCCGGTGGCGGAATTTACTTTCGCTCAAATCATCCTCTCCCTCAAACAAGTGCAACAATTGCCGGGTCTGATGAGAGAAGCCAAAGCTAAAGCCACCCCGCCCCATTTTGAAAATGGCGGTGCATATGGCACCACGGTTTCCTTAATTTCTCTGGGCGTGATCGGCCGGAAAGTTGCCAGACTTTTACAAAACCTGGATGTGGAAGTTTTGGCCTACGACCCCTTTTGCTCCCAGGAGGCCGCCACGGAGCTGGGCGTCAAATTGGTTTCACTGGAAGAAGCCTTTTCACAAGCGCGGGTGGTCTCCCTGCACACTCCCTGGCTCAAAGAAACCGAAGGCATGATCACCGGGGATTTACTGGCATCCATTCCGCCGGGCGGCACCTTCATCAATACCGCCAGAGGCGCGGTGGTGAACGAAGCTGAAATGATCCGGGTACTGGAAAAACGACCGGATCTGAGTGCGCTTCTCGACGTCACCTATCCCGAACCTCCGGTGAAAGACTCCCCCTTCTACACCCTGCCTAACGTTTTTCTCACCCCTCACATCGCCGGCTCAATTTTCGGAGAATGCGGACGTATGGGGGAATACATGGTCGACGAGTGCCGCCGTTGGATTTCCGGCGAAAAACTCATCTATCAGGTCAGCAAAAGCGCCTTTGAAAAAATGGCCTGACCGGAGGGGCCGTGCATTCAGGCCCCCTCCCATAAGCGGAGTTTCTACTCCTCAATCAGAAACTTCACCTGCTTATCAGCTAAAGTATTCATCTTTTCCCGTTTGTCTTCCGGGACTTCTTCTATGGTTTTGTAGAACTTCCCGTCGACCATAAACCAATGGTCCATCTCCGCCTCCGGAATATCCATATTGCCACCGGTGTAATACACCTCTTCAGGGTTCAGCGTTTGCGCAGGATCCCCAAGCAGCAGCACTTCAGGTTTTCCGTCCCCATCAATATCTTTGATGATACGGTTAATCCCCAAAATTTCATAGTAGCTTCCATCCACCATCATTTTTTCAATTTCTGAATTCAATTCTGCGACAATTTTTTTCGCATTCGGCGTGCTTCTTTTCACCGCAAAATGAATATCCCGGGTGATTTGCGGGATCGTCCCCACTTCCATCATATCTGTAAACCCATGTTTTTGAGCCCGTTTGGCATAGATCATTAATAACTCGCTGATCAAAACATAATCCACATCCCCATTCATCAAACTCCGGATATTCGCCGCGTCACTTTTCCCTAATACCACTTCCGCGGGACAGGTCGCCAGCTTTTCCCCGTAGGCATAGCCTTCCACCACCGCTAACTTTTTTCCGTCCAAAGTTGATAATCCCATGCTGGCGGCATCCGACCCCGGTCTCCCCACCAAAATCAACCGGTTCTCGAAAATGGGGTTGGTGAAAATCATCACCTCTTCCCGGGAGGGATCGTGCCATAAAGCCGGGCTCAATTGAATTTGGTCATCGGTGAACACCCGGGAGAACTCCCCATGTGGAAGCGGAATCCGGTCCACATGATAATCCAACCGCTCCAAAGCCATGGTCAACATTTCAACCGCAACCCGGGGACTCCCCCCCTTCCCGGTGAAAGGCGGCCAGTCATCAAATCCCATCACCAACCACTCTTCAGCCGAAACAGTCCACAAACCACAAAGCGTCAGCAACAGGAAATAGATTTTTTTCATACAATGATCCCAATTAAATAGTTAAGACCTATTTATCGCGGTAAAAAGAGTTCCGGTCAAGACTCAGTGGATCAAATAATACACCGTCTCTTCCCTCAGTTCGAAATTGTTTGCTGTGCCTGCGACTTCAATCGGATAGCCATTCAAGTCCAAGGCCGTCACTTTGAGTCCTGCAGCATCCGCGCGTTTCAGCGCCATTCTTCCTTCAATGGCCTTGAATCTCCAAGGGTCCCGACCCAGACTCAGTACCCGATAGGTGCCGTCACCCAGATCCTCCTGCTCCCACCCACTGTTGCGCTCCTCACTCATCACCTGCAGCAACATCCGGCGGGAGTGAGACAAGGGCCTTCCGTCTAATGAAACCAAAATCACATGCCCGAGATCCAAAGGTGAATCGACCACCAACACATCCAGTTGTGTGACCCCCGCAGCCGCGAGATTACCGCTCAGGGCCTGCGCACGGGGCGCATTCACTTTCAAAATCCCTTTCCCGTAATCTAATTCAATCTGCCCATTGGATCCACGGAGAATCTTTGCGCCTTCATCTAAATAAGGTTCTAAAGACTGCAGTTCATTTTTGGGAACCTTCTCCCCAATATGCACTTCTGTTTTCCCCATGAAGTGAATTCTCGGATCGACCACCTCTCCCTCTGGAATCCTCCCTCCGGGTTTCACATCCACCAGACGCAGTTCATCCAAATTCCCTTTCTGAACCAAAGGCGTTCCCTTCAACGCAAATAGATCCTCCGTCTCCAGCCCGATTTTGGCCAGGGTCTTTCCTTCGTCGATATACCCCAGACGATACATCAAAGCAGTGGCGGGAAATTGCCCCATTTGACTCGGAGACATCAGGGTCCAGGGCTGCATCCAGTATCCGGGCTTCACCTCCCAGCGCGCAGTGTCATGCGCAAAATGCACCACCGCGTCACTGCCCTGCAGCGAAGCATAAGCGGCATAAAACAAAGGAGCCTCCGTACGGTAACGATTCGGACGCGTCCAGGTGGTCTCTGAAATCATGGAAGGCAGATTGTTGTATTTGGGGTCCGCCACGGGGTGACTGAAATGGGGTGAATTCCCCGGGGTACGCGGTTCAAACTTTAACGCACTCCGATCCGCATAAACATGCCGGGGCCTCATCGACCAATCCGCATGCTCCCCCTCCGCAAGCGTGCCAAAGTACCCGTGACGGTCAATAAAATCTCCGGGCAGATACGTCCAAATTTCAATCGGTTTGAAAATCTGGTCGTTGGCGGTGTGCCAATTCGAAGCGGTGATCAGCCCTTTGTATCCCAATTTTTTCAGAAAAGTGACTTGGCGCTCATAAAAACCTCTTTGGGTTTCCGCCAGAAATTGGGCCGTATCCTGATCCCGCATTTTCCGGTCCGTAAATATGTTATACAGGGGACGCAAATCCAGCCGTTTCTGATCCGGCAGATCTCCACTAAGCTTCATCCCCCCCCAGGCTTCATACGCCCGATCTGCTTTTTTATATTTCGATATCACCCACTCATAAAACATCTCTTCAATCATTTTGCGTTGTGCTTCGGGCAGCGCTTCATCTTTAAAAGTCCAAAAGAAGAAGGAATCTTCATTCACCAGCTCGACCCCCATCAGAGCCGGTTCATCAATGAGCCGGACGCCAAAACGATTCTCTGCAGTCAACAACTGCTGCCACCACCCCTGATAAACCGCTTCAAAAGCCTGATTTATATAGAGGGCCGCGAAGGGGTATGTCTGGCCATCATATCCCTCCAACATCGCCAATCCCGGCTGCGGCTGAAACCACAAAGGAAAATAAATGGAATAGTGGGTATAGATCCCTTCTCTTTTTGCCCGCGCGGTAATTTCCTGCAGCCGGGCAATACTTTCCGGTTTCATCTCCCCGGTTTTTTTATCAAAAACCGATCCGTGAATACGAATAAGGTTTACCCCCCGTTTGGCTAAATCGCGCAAAGCATGTTGCAGATCCTCTCCGCGTAAATCTCCTCGCGGTCCGTTCACCGCCCAGAACCGAACCCTCCCGCCGTCTCTTTCACGGACAAAACTGCCGTCCCGCACCACAATCCGTCCTGCCGATCCGGCTTGGGATTCATTCAACGCCCTTAAATCAATGACACTCTTCGTGTGGGGATCTTTGACCGGGGTCCATGGGATCCATCCTTCTTCGCCTGATGATGCCAACTTCTCCTGCACCTCATCCGGTTTGGCCGCGCCAAAAGGAGTAAATCCACCCTGTACAAAAGTAAAAGCATCCAAATAACCATGATGGTGATTTTTACTTTCAAAGCCCACCTCCATGCGGTTCTTCCCGGCTTTCAACTTGTGGGTTCCCATCAAAATCCAACCCAAATGCCGCAAATCGTTTTTCCCGTCCCGGGCCACATTCACTTTATCCTGCGCCTGATTCATCGGCACATTTTTGACATCCCCCTCATTCAACCCGACGGTCATGGTTGCCTGCGAAGGGTTTACCCGTAACCACAAATCATAGTCTCCCGCCGTCGGCACATCAAACTGGTACACCGCCAATCCCGCCTGGGTTTCCGACCAGTTGGAGATAAAATCACCACCCGAAAAGTCCCCCGCCTTCACCTGATCATACCACCAGGGGTGACGGGTTACTCTACTCTCCTCTGTCGCCGACTCCCCTTCCACCCAAATGTATTTTGAAGACTGCGCATGCAAATCTCCCGTCCACAAAACCATCATTCCGAGCAACACAATCCATATACCGTTCATTTTCATGTAATACTTAGAGAACAAATAATTCTTTTTGTCAACTCCCCCCCCCGCAGCCCTGCATCCTCAGCGCAGAATCCATTTACCGCGCAGCCGACGACAAACTCCTCCCCTCCTGCCATTTTCCCTCAATTAAAATCGTGTAAGGATGAACCGTCTGCGGATGATGGATCCGTCTACACTGATAATCCAACAAATCGGTGGCCGTGAGCGCCATATCCTCCTGCACCCGATATATTCCACTGGCATTGGGGGCGGCAGCCGGCGCTTGCAAAAGGGCATAGGGTAGTGCGAAAGCCTCCGGGGGGAGTTTCTCTCGAATCACCATGTAAGACAACAGCAGCACATCCAAACCTTTATTTTCTATACGGTAGCGCTCCACTTTTTGAGCATCTTCCACTTCGATACATTTGATCATCATTTCAGGACGCTCATCACAGAACGCTAAACAGGCTGCCCGAAAACGAACCATATCCCGCGAGCCCCGCATAAACCTCGGAAAAACAAATCCCACCCGTCGGAATCCTTTTGTATGAATTTTTTGCAACACCGTCTGCGTATTTTTGAAGGTGTTCTCCACTACCCGCATCCCCCGGGGTTCAAAAAAGAAATTCCCGCAATAGACCCATTGGGTGTCTTGGGTATTCAATTGACTAAAATCAATTTTGGGGACGCTATCCGACCGATACAGATGGTTGACGATCATTCCCCGAATATTTCGGGCATAGAGAATTCGATTTAATGTCGAAGTGCCCATCTCCGGTTTGACCACGATCTCATTCAGCAGATAACCCGCCTGATGCGCAAACTGCTTGCACAGGGAGAGCATACGTTGGTTTTCTTCGTATCGGCTACCCAACTCCGGCACCAGAAAGCCCCAATTCATCAAATTACGCTCCCCCTGCTTCCGCCAACGGTACTCGGAGAGGGCCGAAAGATTGGGGTCGCGTTGATACCCCCTCTCCTCCGCGTATTTTCGTATTTTGTCCCGGGTTGCTTTTTTGACTTTCGGATCTCCCCGTAAGCCACGGCTCACCGTGGACTTATCCAGTCCCAGCGCTTCAGCAATTTCAGTTACAGTAGGGCTTCTCATTATAAATCCAACAGGTTGGATTTTATAGGGGTTGCAATCTATGACAAGGGAATTTACAAATGAGACATGAAAATATCTCTTCTCACCATCTTGATTCCCATAGTCACAACTCCAGTAGTTCATGCGGCCCTGATCGATATCGACGGCAGTGCAAATGAATTTGAAACCTACTCACTCACGGCTTCCAACAGCAATCCAGCTCCCTGGGGATCTTCTTCAGAAACCGATGGAGATGTAACCCTCAGCATCCTTAACAATTCAGGAAGCGGACTTTCCTGGAACAACAGCTGGTCCAGTGGCAGTTATGACGCCGGTGCTGAAATCAATACCATGCAATCCCGAACCGCCTACTCTTCTGATATCTCAGCCGATGCTGATGAAGCTATGACGGAGAATCGGTATTTCACCCTACAACTCTCCACCACCGGATCTAATATCAGCTGGGATTCGGTTGGGGTTACCTTATGGCGCAATGGAGATGGGGCCCCTGAATTCTTTCAGTTCGCCTATGATGATGAAGGTCTCGGATATGAAGCGGGAGACTTCCTCGGCTCTGTCACCTCTTTCGACACCGGATTAAGCAATGAAGACACAGTCAGTTTTAGTTCCGCGGGACTCCCCTCAAATTTCAGCTCTGATTCGGTCCGACTCTACTTTTGGGGAGGCACTTCCGGTACTGGAAATTTCCATATCACCAATATTGAGGCCGAATACAGTGTCATCCCCGAACCCGGCTCCTTGGCACTGATGGTCATCGCATTTGCGGGACTCATGATCTTTTGCAGACGAAAAGGCTGAATCCAACCTCGATCTCCTTTGTTGATTATGGGGAACGCCCTCCAAGAATAATGTTTACTCTCTTCAACGACTATTCTCTTGAAGTCGATTTGGGATTGATCCATAAAAGATCAGCCCCGCTCCACCCCCAACATCGATTTCTCCATGAAAAAATGTCCCTTTTGCGCCGAAGATATTGCCGATGCCGCCCTCAAATGTAAACATTGCGGTGAGTTCCTGAATACGGATTCCAAATTACCCCCTCCCCCACCTTCCAAAAAATTCACCCGCTCACGGGACGACCGGGTACTTTCCGGAGTCTGCGGGGGCTTGGCCGCATATGCCGACATGGATCCCAACATCATGCGACTGCTGGTTTTCATGGTGGTTTTCTTCACCGGCATCGTCCCGGGCATCATCGCCTACATCCTGCTGGCCATGCTGATTCCAGAAGCATAACCTGCCCCTCCCTGCAGCACCTTCCCCACGCTTATTTCTTTTTGGTCATTTTCCGCACCACAAAGTTGTTATTGCTAAACAAGGCCAGACCTTGGGTCACGCCCAGTTGACGCAAGGTCCGCAACGCCCCCGGTATCGAATTCCGTGAAGGATGCACATCCGGTTCTTTTAATCCAATCACAGCCAGAATGGCGGCCATGCATCCTGTAAATGCAAACGCCATGCTTCCCCGGTAAAGCACCCAGGGATCTGCACCCGCCCGCATTATTTTCTCCAGCCACCCCCCCGCAAGTACCGGGGCAACAGCAGCACAGACAGAACATACCGTCAGGTTTAAACTGATGCCTGCAGAACGATTGTTCTGCGGAATAATTTTCAACAGCAATAAAAAATTTGCGAGCATATACCCGGTTCCCATCGCACCTCCCCAGGTCCAAATCACAAACAGCAAATGTTTGTTACCCTCGTTCAGGATTAGATAGCCGAAATCTCCTATCCGCCAAGCGATGGCGCAGATAAAGAGAACGGGCAGGGCCCCATGGCGATCGATCATCTCTCCCCAAATTTTCACACTCAGGGTACCGGCAATGGTGGCCGCAATACTGTAGGCCGTAAAATTTGCCGGTGTGACCTTGACCCATTCAAAGGCGTAAAGGGTGGCCGTAGATCCTCCGAAAGCTATAAAAAATCCGGAAATCGCCCCGAATAAGATATATCGCAAGAAAGGCCGGCAGTCTCGAAGTTTTAAAAGATCCTTGGCCCAGGTGTCACTGCAAACCCGCCCGCCAGTCGGATCGGGAGCTTGAATATGATGCTGCAGCAAGACGGAAACAATCCGTCCGAGTACCGCCAATGAAATTAAACTCACGTACAACCAACGCTCCCCCTCAAAAAAACTGAATAAGCCCAGGGTAATCCCCATAAAACACAAAGTACTTATGTTGGTGAAAATATTGCGGCGGGCCATATAACGGCCTCGAATACGGTCTGGAAGAAATGTACCCACCCACGAGGTCCACCCCACTCCGGATAATGAAGAGCTCAAGGCCAGCAACAAATATAGAACCGCAAAAAACCAACCCGCTTGATCCGGGTTTCCTGTTGGCAGGATCGCGATACACAATATTCCGCTCAACCAAATACCCGTATTCATCATCGCCATGGTCAATGAAAGCTCGCGCACATTCATAAACCGTCCCACCCAGGGCACCAGAAAAATGGACAGCGCATTGGCCAGCGCCGGCATGGAAACAATGATCCCAAACCATACCGGCCCCACTTTAAAAGTAAGGTTGAGTAAACTCGCGATCAGGAAACTGCCCGGCACAGATAGAATCGTCCAGGGTGTCGCCATAATACCGTCGATACTACAGACGCGAAGATTGGTTTGCGTTTGGGAGCGTTGTTTATTCATGGAAAGAAAAATACGAACGTTGAACATCGAACACTGAATGTCCAACGCCGAACAAAACCTTCAACATTCGATGTGGACGTTGAAAGTACAATATTCGGATTCTAGACCGGGTTAGACCAACCCGGAAATTTCACCGACTAAATCGGCCATCGCCACTTCTTTCTGCTCACCGCTTTCCATGTCCCGGAGCTGAATCGTCCCCGCGTCCAATTCGCTCTCTCCCCGAATCAACACCCAGCGGGCCTGCTGACGCCCCGCCCCTTTCATCTGCGCTTTCATGCTTTTGCCATTCAGGTCCATCCGCACCCGGTACCCTTGTCCGCGTAACTCGCCTAACAGGGTCAGGTTTGCCGTTTGGGCCGCTTCATTCTGGCCCACCAGGACCATCAGCGGATCCTTTTCCCGGGAAAAGGCCTTTGACGTCTCCTCCGCCAAGGCCATCAACACCCGCTCCATGCCAATGCCGAAGCCCACCCCTTCGATGGTTTTGCCGTTGGCTTTCATCGCATAACGTCCACCACCCGATAACGCATCCTGTGCACCGATACGGTTGGAGGTCACTTCCCAAATGCTGTGCTGATAATAATCCAGTCCCCGCACCAGCAGAGGGTTCACCACATAATCCACCCCGAAGGTATCCAGAGTGGCCAGTACTTCTTCGAAATAGGCCACCGATGCGGGATCCATCCACGTGGTAATGGGAGACAATTCTTCGACCACCTTTTTGCAGCCCGGATTCTTACAGTCCAATACCCGCAACACATTGTTATCCATGCGGTGACGACAGTCATCACAAAGATCATCCGTCACCGGCATCAATTCAGACCGCAATCCTTCAAGAATTTTCGAAAAATCCTCCATCGACCCGCGGGTATTCAGCTGAAACTGCACACCATCAAGGTTCCAAGCTTTAAACAAGGCGGCCTGCAACGCAATCACTTCCGCATCCTGACGTGCGGAGGTGGAGCCGATACACTCAACCCCCAGCTGATGAAACTGACGTTTCCGGCCCGCCTGCGGACGTTCCGCCCGAAACATGGGCCCCATATAATACAGACGGGCATCCTGCAGTTCCTGCTGATTGTTCGAAACATAGCGCATCACTCCGGCCGTTCCCTCCGGACGCAGACAAACCTGCTTGCCTCCCCGGGTCTCAAACGCGTACATCTGCTTCTGCACAATCTCGCTGGTATCACCCAGAGAATGCAGATATACCGAAGCCATTTCCACAATCGGGGTGCGGATTTCACGGAAATCGTACTGCAACATCACCTCACGGGCACGCGCTTCCAGCGTCTGCCAGATGTTGACTTCGGGGAATTCAATGTCGGTCATTCCTTGGAGAGATTGGGATACTTTAGCCATGCCGTGCCTTTTCACCTTTTACACAGGGAATGCAAGAAACTTTGTCCTCCGAACGCAGGAAAGCCATGAATCCCTGCGGGAGCCTTGTCAGCAAATCCTTCCCCCGGGGCCGTTCGGGCATAAAAAACCTTCCTCCCCGCATCCATCTGATGACAGGAACCCAAGCACAGAAAGCGCTTCGAAAACACCCCAAACGGGTGCCTCTTGCATAAAATTTGATTTTCAGATTTTATCTAATTGACCTGTCCACCTAATTAGATAGACCCTTGATCACTCGTTTAATCAGATTAGATCCCGTGAAAAAAACTATCCTAAAGCTTTTCCTCCGCCTTACCCTCGTCCTTGCCGGACTTTTAATGCTTTTGTTGCTGTGCCAACTCCTCTTGGAGAGAGATGAAGCCCTCGACTCCAGTCTCATGGATCAGGCTCCGACCACCCGGGTCACGGTCGAGGATGTGATTGCGGCCGATATCAAAATGCCGGTCCGCAGTCGGGTCTCTCTTCCTCAATGGTCTTACAGACAGGCGTTCCCCGAAGCAACCGATGAACCGGAAATTGAGATCTCCTCCTTCCAACAAGCGCCCATGCTTGAGGATCTGGATTCCATGCCGGAAGCTTGGCGCCCCTTCTTTCCGGAGAGTTTACCTCCGGTCGAAGAACGGCTCCCCCGCAATCCGGCAGTGGTTGAGGGTCCCGACGGAACGGGTGAATATGGAGGCATCTGGCGCCGGGCCACCACCATGACCGGAGATATCACCTCCAAAATCGGCTATGAATCCTTTATCCGCTTCGACCCCAAAGGCCGGATCCAACCCGGACTCGCCTACAAATGGGACGTCAGCGAAGACAAACGGGTATACACCTTCTACCTGCGCAAAGGACATAAATGGTCGGATGGAGCCCCCTTCACTTCCCATGATATCCTTTGGGTTTGCAATCACCTCATTGGCTCCCCCCGCTGGCCCAGCACCCCTAACTGGATGCAGGGAACCGACGGAAGCCTCGCGCTGTACGTAAAAGATTCCGAAAATTGGCAGGCCGTTGCCATCCGCATTCTGGAACAGAACAAATCCGATACCCCCTCCCCCGGAAAACAATTGATAAAAAACGGAAACCCCGGGCTCCTGAAACAGCTCGAAATCATGGCGAAGACGCCGGAGACCGCCGATGCGAAAAGGCTGCTGTCCGGTCTGCAGGAAGCAATCAACCAGCCGGAATTCATAGACCTTTCCGCGTGGCAAAACGTTGACCTGGAAGCGGAACTCAACCAACTCCGCGAACAGGGCGTGTCCCAACTCACCGAAACCGGGTTCAAACGGCTGGAGCTTCTCCTGCAGCGGGAGTCCCTGCTCCAGCAGTTGCAGACAGAAGGAATCGGTGCTCTCAACGATGCCAATCGTAAAAAATTGGGAATGTGGTTGTTCCGCGCAGCCTACGCCGACCTGGTGCATCCTGCAGTGCAAACCCGGGTGAAAATCGAAGCCGTTCCGGATGAGGAAGGAGACGACAGTCATATCATCCGCTTCACTTTCGAATCCCCCAATTCCATTTTCCTGGAGAAAACCGGAACCTTTATGTTTTACCGCGGGCTTTTCGCCACCCCCAAACACAAAGACCAACTCATGCATCCCATGGGCTCGGATCAACTCGAAATCACCGATTTCATTGACTGGCCAAATTTTGCGCAAGCGCTTCAGACCGCCGGCAGCGAAAACCCCATTGCCGCCAAAGTTTGGGCGAAACTCGCCCCCAAAGCCAAAACCCTGCTCAGCAAGAATGCCGCCTCCCTCAACGAGGCGCAGCAAAATCAAATCAAAGACACACTGAATGCGCTGTTAACCCAACCGGATCTGTTTTCCCCCGAAGACTGGGCCCCTTTGGATCTGCAATCCGAAATGGCCGCCCTGCAGGAAAGCCCCTACGATCTCTTATATAAAAATTGGGATCAAAAAACCCGGTACCGGGAATTGCTGATCCGCGAAGATCTGCTCCGGCGGGTGGCGCAATCGGGAGTGGAAAGTCTGGACGGAAACGACCGCTACCGCCTGTTTCAGTCCATTTTCAGGGAATCCCTGCAAACCGGAAACGGCAGTCAGGCCCCCCTCGCCCGCAACCGCACGGAAGGGTTGAATTATACCGCCGTCAATCACCCCCTGAAATATTCCAGTTGGGTGGTCCGTGCAAACAAGCATAATAAATTTGATCCGGTCTTTAACCCTGCGCCCCCCACCTTGTACGCCTGGCGCAATATTTCCAAAGGGGAGGACCGCACCAAAATCGCGGTCAGAAACCCCTACTATTACCGTGTGGATCCTGAAGGCAATCAGCTCCCTTATTTGGATGCCGTGGAAACCCAATCCGAAAGCGATTCACAGGTACGCCTCCTCAAACTGCGAAGCGGCAATGTCGATTTCCAAGTCCGCCAAATTGAATTCCAGGACTTTACCGTCCTCAAACAAAATGAGAAAATCGGAGGTTATGAAATCCGTCTCTGGCCTCAGGACTTCTGCGGACAGGTAACCTTTGTTCCGATTCAGGCCAATCAGGACGAAATGGTTCGCAAGCTCAATAATGACCCGCGCTACCGTCACGCCCTCTCCATGGGACTTAACCGTCAGCAAATTATCGATGTGATTTACAACGGCATCGGCAAACCCGCCCAAGCATCCGTGCCCAAAGGCTCCCCCTACTACAGTGAACGCCATCATAACATGTCCGTGGAATACAATCCCGATGAGGCCAACCGTCTGCTCGACGAAATGGGTCTGGATAAACGGGGGCCCGACGGCACCCGCCTGCTCTGGAACGGGAAACCCTTTATCTTGTCGGTAAACACCGTGGATTCACAACCGCTGGCTCTCATTCAGATGGCCTGCCAAAACTGGCGGGCCCTCGGGATCAATGCCCAAATGAAAGTTCAGGCAAATTCCAGCATCTCCCGGCTGACCACCATCGGATTAATCGATATGGTGGTACACGTTGAAGGAGGCAATTACTTTGGTCCCCTGGCACCGGGCATCTATGCCCCCACCCACCCCGCCGAGTGCAAACAGTGGGGGCGCTGGGTCACCAACCTCACCAGCGCCTCCGGTTCCGGGATCTGGCAGCCCCCGGAACGGGTCCGCCGCGCTGCGGATATGTGGGAAGAACTTTTGCGGGCCGGCACCGAAGAGGAAAAACATGCGGCATGGCAACGGCTTTCCGATGAAGCCGCAGATCAACTTTCGGTCATCGGGATTACCAGCCCCCCCGGAAAACTGGTTTATGTCCGCGATGGATTTATGAATGTTCCTGAAATTGCCCTGGCAGGATGGATTGCCCACGAACCCGGAAACAGCTGCCCCGAAGTGTTCTGGAAGAAAAAGGAGGCACGCCCATGATGATTCGATACATCCTTCAGCGCATCATGATTGCGATTCCCACTTTACTGGTCATCTCCTTCGTGGTCTTTTTCCTTATTCAACTGCCACCGGGAAGCTTTCTGGATGCCAAGATCGCCGCCATGGAACTGGAAGGCGGGGTGGATATGGCCGAAATCGAAACCCTCAAAAACACTTATCATTTCGACCGCCCTATGATCGTGCAATACTACTATTGGATCACCGGGTTCGTAACCGGAGATATGGGAAAAAGTTTTGAAACCGACGTCGAAGTGACCCGCACCCTCGCCGAACTGGTCCCGGTCACCGCCGCCATCAGTCTCTTTACCATTCTGTTCACCTGGTCGCTGGCCATCCCCTTCGGGATCATCGCCGCCGTAAAACGAAACTCGCCGCTTGATTATTCGTTAACCTTTATCGGCCTCACCGCCATGGCCACCCCGGCCTTTATCATCGCACTGATTTTCCAAGTGGTGATGCAGTCCCTGTGGCCGCAGTTCGACCCCACCGGCCTCATCTCACGCGAATACGTCAATGTCCCCTGGTCCATGGCCAAATTTGCGGACCTGCTGAAACATCTCTGGGTCCCGGTCTTTATTCTGGGGGTCGGCGGCACCGCCGGCATGATCCGGATCCTCCGGGCCAACGTGATTGACGAACTGAAAAAACAGTACGTCCTCTGCGCCCGGGCCCGCGGTATGCATCCGGTCAAAGTCATTCTGAAATATCCGGTGCGGGTCGCCATCAATCCCCTGGTCTCGGGGATCGGCAGTATCCTGCCCTCCATTATTTCCGGGTCCATGATCATCTCAATTGTGCTCGGACTCCCCACGCTGGGCCCCCGGGTTCTGCAGGCACTCATGAATCAGGACACCTATCTCGCGGCAAGCTGCGTATTTATCCAGTGCGTGTTGGCCGTAGTGGGGATCCTCCTCTCCGATCTGCTGTTAGCCGTCGTGGATCCACGAATCAAATTTGGAGGAAAATAAGATGACGGAACCATCCATTCCCGCTGAGGATTCCCCAATCGAAGAAACAGGCAAAACCGAAGCCGGCGTTTACGAAGCCAATCAGTTTAAACTGATGATGCGCCGCTTCAAAAAGCACCGGGCCGCCTACTGGTGCGGGCACATCGTGCTCCTGCTCTACATCATTTGTCTGTCCTGTAACTTTATCGCCCCCTACGATCCCTCCGAAATTCACGAGGACTGGGTCAGCACCCCGCCCCAGGCCCTGCACTTCGGGAAAGTGGAAGGATACACCCTGCCCCGCCTGTACCTGCATCCCTACGATCTGCAGGTCCATCCCGTGACCCTGCGCAGAGTCTACAAAGTCGATCACGAAACCCGCGTGCCTCTGCGCTTTTTTGTGAAAGGCCGCGAATGGAAATGGCTGGGCATCATCCCCACCACCCGTCACCTGTTTGGCGTGGATGAGGAAGCCGGCGAAACCTGCTTTCTCCTCGGTACCGGCGGACTGGGTCAGGATGGATTCAGCCGCATCCTTTATGGCGGGCGCATCTCCCTCCTGCTCGGATTGACCGGCGTCTCCATCACCTTCCTCTTGGGCATCATGCTCGGCGGGGTCTCCGGGTACTACGGCGGCATCCTCGACCTGGGCATTCAGCGGATCGTGGAAGTTCTCCAGTCCGTCCCCAAAATTCCTATTTGGCTCGCCATGGCGGCCGCCATTCCCAAAAGCTGGACCTCTTTACAGGTCTATTTCGCCATGACCCTGATTCTGGCCTGTATCGGCTGGACCGGACTTTGCCGGGTGGTCCGCGGTAAAATGCTCTCCCTGCGAGAAGAGGATTACGCCCGGGCCGCCTCCCTGGCCGGGGCCACCGAATCCCGGATCATTTTCGTGCATCTGGTGCCGAACTTTATGAGTCATATCGTGGCCAGTCTCAGTCTGGCCGTACCCGGCATGATTTTAGCGGAGACCTCCCTGAGCTTTTTGGGATTAGGTTTACGCCCCCCCATCGTGAGCTGGGGCGTCCTCCTCCAGGAAGCCACCGTGGATTCCATTGTGAATCAACCCTGGCTGCTTCTTCCCGCGCTGGCGGTGATTCTCACCGTACTTTCCATGAACTTTATGGGTGACGGCCTCCGCGATGCGGCTGACCCCTACGCAGATTAATTTGGCGGATCGATTATGTCTAAAGAACCAATTCTGAAACTCGAAAACGTTCACGTCAAATATGATACCGACGACGGAGCGGTACATGCCGTGCGTGGCGTAACCTACGACGTCTATGAAGACGAAACCCTCGCCATTGTGGGCGAGAGTGGCTGCGGCAAAAGCCAAAGCAGTTATGCCGCCATGGGATTGATCCAGCCTCCGGGCCGCGTGTCCGATGGTAAAATCTGGTTCCGCAATAAAGACGGCGGCGAAGCGGTCAATCTGCTGGATCACCACAAGGACAGCAAAAAGATGCGCAGCATCCGCGGCGGCCCCCTCGCCATGATCTTTCAGGAACCCATGACCGCCCTCAGTCCGGTGCACCGCATCGGGCAACATCTGGATGAAGTACTCAAACTGCACACCGACCTGAATAAAAAACAGCGCTTCGACCGCTCCTGCGAACTGCTCACCCAGGTGGGGATTCCGGATGCCGCCAAACGCTACACCCAATACAGTTTCGAGTTTTCCGGAGGCATGCGTCAGCGCATCATGATTGCCATTGCCCTCGCCTGCAATCCGCGGCTGCTCATTGCCGACGAGCCCACCACCGGTTTGGATGTCACCATTCAGAACCAAATTCTGGAACTCATGGCCTCCCTGCAGGAAAAGCATCATATGGGCGTGGTACTCATCACCCATGATTTGGCCGTGGTCGCCGAAAATGCGGACCGGGTCGCGGTGATGTATTTGGGCCGCATCGTCGAAACCACCGACGTGCATACCCTGTTCGAAGATCCCAAGCATCCCTACACCGTCTCTCTGCTTAAATCCGTGGTAGGATCTCCCCTCACCGGCGAAGGACGCCTGCAGGCCATTCGCGGAACCGTTCCCGGTCCTTTGGATGTGGTCCCCGGCTGCCCCTTCCATCCGCGCTGCGACGAGTACATGCCGGGCATTTGCGATCAGGAACTCCCCACGCTGGAAGCGGTCAACGAAAAGACCTGTGCGGCCTGCTTTCTTTATCAGAACCGGAAAAAAAAGGAGGCCTCCTCATGAAGCCCCTACTCCATGTACAAAACCTGAAAGTCTGGTTCCCCAAGGAACATAACTTCTTCGGCAAACCCATTTCCTTTGTCAAAGCGGTCGACGACGTTTGCTTCACCTTGAAGCAGGGCGAAACCCTCGGCATCGTGGGCGAAAGCGGATCCGGAAAATCCACCACCGCGTATGCCTCGCTGCGGGCTCTCACCCCCACCGCCGGTAAAATTCTGCTCAGCCCGGACGGGAAAGCAGAATACGATCTGGCGAAAATGAATCCCAACGAACTCCGCCCTTTGCGCCGCCACATGCAAATGGTCTTCCAGGACCCCTTCTCCTCCCTGAATCCGAGAATGACCGTGCAACAGCTGATCGCCGAACCTTTGGTGGTCAACAAAATCGGCACCCCCAAGGAACGGACCGAAAAAGTCAAAGAACTCCTCAGCGAAGTGGGACTCAACCAAAACTTTCTCACCCGCTACCCGCATGCCTTCTCCGGCGGACAGCGTCAGCGCATCGTGATCGCCCGCGCTCTCGCCCTCAATCCCAAGTTCATCGTATGCGATGAAGCGGTGTCCGCGCTCGATGTATCCGTACAGGCCCAGATCCTCAACCTGATGATGGATCTCAAAGAGCGCTTTAACCTCTCCTATCTGTTTATCGCCCATGATTTGGAAGTGGTGCGGCACATCGCCGACCGGGTGGCGGTGATGTATGCCGGACGGCTGGTAGAAGCCGGAGACACCAAACAGGTTTTTGAAAATCCCATGCACCCCTACACGGAATCGCTCCTTCGCGCCTCCCCGCGGGCCGATCCCAACCGCAAACGCCAACGCAGCCCGCTGCGCGGCGAAGTACCGGATCCCTCCAACCTTCCCTCCGGCTGTGTGTTCCATCCCCGTTGCCCCAAATGCTTCGCGGCCTGCGACAAACAGATTCCGGTGGAAACCCACAAGGACGGTTGTATTGTCCGCTGCCTGCTCCACGAAAAAGTGGGCAAAAATCAGGCCCGCGCCAGCGTAAACTAAACTTCCTTTTTGAAACGGAAACCCTCCACGGATTTCAGCCTCAATCCGCAGGCGATTTCCCCGGTTCAAAACTCATCAGCCTTTCAGATTGAAACCCTGAAAAAAAGCCTGTAGCGGGCAGATTCTCCACAAGGCTTTTCCGTAGGATCACGGCCGAAGATCGTGAGCGGTGAATGCAGTGGAACCTGGGACCTTACGACCATGAAGTGGATAAAGATGTTTGCTGCAGTTTCGATTTTTTCTTTGCTGACCTGCCTAAGCACCGGTTGCGATGACGGCGGTGGAGGGGGCGGAGGAAATGCGGCCGTGGCTGCCGATAATGCGTTTGTGGGGACCTGGCTGATTCAAAAAGAGGACACCACCAGTTACTGGGTGTTTAATTCCGATGGCACCTTCAGTAAATACCGGGCGGGCGCCCCCCTGGGAGAATCTTTACATTTCAACGGCATCTACACGATAACCAATGGAACCCTCACCGGAGACTTCCTGAATCCGGGGGTCGGCACCGGAGAAATCATAGCCACCATTAATGAAAATGAAGTCATGCAGATGCAGTTCATTGAACACTGGCATACGCCCTACAAAGAAGTCGCCTGCATAGGGTTCAAACAATAAAAGCCCTCCGGAAGGCCCTCCTTCAAACCGAAACCAGCGGAAGTGGCGTGGAGCGCGCACCATCCCTCCGCCGGAAAGTTCATTTTCCCTTTCTCGACAAAATGAACCGAAACAATTAGAGCTTCGGCATGTCGAAGATCCCTGTCCAACCCCTGTTTCACCTGGCGATGATTTGCCTTCTCGCCTTTGGGCTGAGGCATGCGGGCTGGAATTGGGATGAAGGACAACATCTGCATCCGGATGAACGTCATCTGTCGATGGTGACCCAGAAGCTGGACCATTCCGGAGAATGGTTCAACACCCAAAGCTCGGGATTCAACCCTTACAACCAGGGCGTTCACAGTTACGTCTACGGCCTGCTCCCCCTCAAAGTGGTACATGCCTTCACCGTGGCAAGGGGCGAAAGCGATTTAAAAGAAATTGCCCGGACAGGTCGGCTTTGCTCCGCCTGGTGGAGCACCGCCACGGTGGCGCTGATTTTTCTGTTCGGCTGGCGGATTCGTTCCGCCCGCTTTGCGGCCATCGCCTCGCTGCTGATGTGTTTGACGGTATTCAGCATTCAACAGGCCCACTTTTTCACCGTGGACAGCGCAGGTGTTTTCTTTACCACCCTCTGTTGCGGATGGGGACTGCTGGCCCTCAAAGAATCCCGGGCGCTGCTTCTGCTTCCCGCCGGCGCGGCCGTCGGTCTGGCCATGGCCTGTCGTTTAAATCTGGGCCTGCTGGCTTTTTGGCTGGGGGCTCTTTCACTGGCACTCGCCTGGAAACAAAAAAGAATCACCCCGGTTCTGACCCTGATCGGTGGCGGGATTTTGGCCGCCCTGCTCTTCCGAATTTGCCAACCCAATGCCTTTCTCTCCACCGGATTTTTCCCTGCCGGAATGAATCCCCGCTGGCTTCAGGACCTTCAATCGGTCCGCGCCATCAGCGAAGGCACCCTGGAAGTTCCTTTCACTTTGCAATGGGTGGGTCGCATTCCCTGGCTATACGCCCTCAGTCAAATCATTCTTTGGGGCATGGGACTTCCCCTTGGCATCATCACCATGGCCGGTGCCCTGTGGATTCTGTGGACCCACCGTCACCAACCCGCCCGCTGGCAGGTTTTTCTGGTGCTGTGGCCCCTGCTGTTGATCGCTTATCATGGCGGCGTTTTTCTTCATACCATGCGTTACTTTTTACCAGCCTACCCCGCGCTCATTTTGGGTGGAACCTGGCTTCTGTGTAAAATCAAACACCCGCAGTATCGCCGCAGCTTAACCGCAATCATCTTGGGGGCAACCACCATTTACGCCCTCGCATTTGTCGGAATGTACAAGCAACCGCATCCGCGTATTCAGGCCAGTGAGTGGTTGTTGACAGACTTGGCCGCCGGCGGATCTGTGGTTTCCGAACATTGGGACGATGCCCTGCCGCTCTATTTACCCGGAGGAGAACAGGCCCATGCCGGCATCCGTTTTGCCCAACTCGAAGTCTACCATCCGGAATCTCCCGAGAAACTGCACACCCTCCTCACCCAAATCGAGCAGGCCGACTACCTCATCCTCAGCAGCACCCGCGCCTCCTACACCCTTCCCCGCATGCCCCTGCGCTATCCGGTGATGACCCGCTTCTACCAACACCTCGGCGAAACAGAATTGGGGCTCAAAGAAGTGAAACGCTTTTACCGCAGCCCCCGCATTTTCAGTTGGCAGTTTAATACCCTCAATGCCGAAGAAGCCTTTCGGGTCTATGACCATCCTCTGGTGCGCATCTACGAAAAAACAGAGGACTTTCACCTGGAAAAGGTCGAAAAGTTTCTCAGTGAAGGCATCAATTTCACAGACATTCCCCCCATCCCCTACTTAAAAGCCAACCGGAGCAATCAGGGCTGGTTGAATCCGGATGAAATTCAAAAGCGCCAACAAAACGAATCCTGGAACCACCATTTTTCACCCCAGAGTTTCGGCAACCGCGCGCCCCTGTTGGTTTGGTTTTGGGTCTTATTTCTGCTGGGTCCCTTGAGTTTCCCCTTCACTTTTTTTCTCTTTCCCAGCTTACAAGACCGCGGGGCCTCGGTTTCGCGCCTGCTGGGACTCCTCGCAGTCAGTACCCTTGCCTGGTGGCCGGCCGCCATCGGATGGATCCCTTTCGGACGCGCTTTGCTGATTGTCAGTATGCTCTTTGGCAGTGGCTCCGCACTGTTGGTGGCCACCTGTTACGAAACCTTCCGGGATTGGCTGAAACGCCATTGGAAAACCCTGCTGTGGGGTGAAGGACTGCAGTGGAGCTTCTTCGCGCTTTTTCTGATTTTGCGTATTCTGCAACCCGACCTCTGGCATCCCTGGGCGGGAGGGGAAAAGCCCATGGATTTTGCCTACCTGAATGCGACCGTGCAAACGCCCTACTTTCCGCCTCCGAATCCTTGGCTCTCCGGTGCCTTCCTGAATTATTATTACTATGGCTTTGTCCTGTTTGCGACCCTCATCCGCCTGACCGGCATCTCTCCCGATCTGGCTTACAATTTGGCCCTGCCCACCTGCGCCCTGTTCATTGCCGGAGGCGCAGTCGCCCTGAGCATGATTTTCTATCCTGCTTTCCGCACCCGTTCCGGATGGAAGGGCTGGCGAACCAGCAGCCTGCTCACCGCATCACTCATTTTATTGGCCGGTAATCTGGGTCAGCTCCGCGAATTTCTGAAACCCGGAAAACTTCCCTTTGTTCGGGATGTGTACTGGAACGCCAGCCGGGTGATTCAGGTCCCCCCCGGGGTGGCACAACCGATCACCGAATTTCCGCTGTTCAGCCTGCTTTACGGAGATCTGCACGCCCACCTTATGGCCCTGCCCGTGTCGATGCTTTGCCTGCTCAGCAGCTGGCAACTGTTCCGGCGCTTCCATCCCGCACGTCTCATTGTGTGCGGGGGAATCCTGGGGGCGCTGCAAGTGATCAACGCCTGGGATCTCCCCATCCAGTTTGCCATCTTCCTGTATTGCCTCATGGCCGGCGCCTTCCCGCTTCAAAATCCCCGCTCCCAACTGTGGAGCCGTTTGGGATGGGCCTTTTGCGCATGGGTCACTTTCAAACTCAGCTTTGCCCCTTTCCATTGGCACTACGCCGCCTATCCGGCAAAAATCAACCTCTGGGAGGGCCCCCGCTCCGGCTTTTTGGATTTGTTTCTGGCCCACGGTCTTTTTCTGCTGCCCCTCTTCGCCGGACTGGCTCTGCTCTTTCGACGCAAGGCCCTGCGTACAGCCCCGATCCGTTCACGGCTCCTTCCTCTTCTCCTCCTTGCAGGTTGCCTGACCACCATCACTCTGGTCGAGTTTTTCTGTCTGGACGGCGATGCCGGCCGCATGAACATGGTGTTTAAATTCTATTTTCAGGTGTGGTGGATCCTGGCCCTGCTCACGGCCCCGATCATTGTGGCCGCCTGGAAAATCCCGCATCCTCTCTATAAAGCGGCCTGCGGGGTTCTGCTCGCGCTCTCCCTGCTTTACACGCTGACCGCCATCCCCGCAAAACAGCAGGACCGCTACTGGCAAACGGCATACCACGGACTGGATGGGCTGGCCTACATGCAGGATGCCCAATGGTTTGTGGACGGACAAGAAATTACCTTTGCCGATGACCGCCGGGCCATCGAATGGTTGCGCAGCCATGCGAAACCTTTTGACGTTATCATGGAAGCCCACCGGCCCCTGTATCAATGGGGCGGACGCATCAGTTGGCATACCGGTCTTCCCGCCGTTCTCGGATGGGACTGGCACATGCAACAACAACGATCATGGACAGGAGGCGAACAGGCCGTCTACCAACGCCGCACCGACATCGGAGACTTTTACCGCAGCGGAGACATTTCAATCCTCAAGAAATACCACGTCAAATATCTCGTGGCCGGCCAATTGGAAAAAGTCACCTACGGCAGCCACAACCTCCAGAAACTGCATACCCTGCCCCAGCTCAAAGAAGTCTTCACCGGCAAGCACACCTCCATTTTTGAAGTCAAATAATTCAGGAGAAAACACCCTGCGCGCACATCGAAAGGAGCGGGATCGCTGAAAAGTGCGGGGAGAACAACATTTTTTGCTTTAAAGTCGCCAGTGAATTGTAAAAGATAAAATATATGAAAAGATCAATGGTTTTATTCTTCGTGCTTTGTTTACAATGTCTCCGGGCCCAATCGGTGCAGAACTGGAGCAGCCAAAATGGACACAGCTTCAAAGGGACCTTCATCCGCATGGATGTACAGTCGGTCACCCTTCGCGGGGAAGATGGAAATGAAATCACCGTGCCTCTGGCGGCCTTAGATGCCAAAAGTCAGGATCTGGCAAAAAAAGAGCAGCAACTCGCCATAAAAAATGCCCCCGCCTTTTCGCATAAAAACCGTTATCTGCGTTTTTCCATATATCCGAAAACCACCTGGCTCGAAGTGGAATTTTTGGAAGGACCCAAAGTGGTAAATAATGAAACGTATAAGGTGAGCATGACCTTTGCGGAGATCCGCCCACCCAACAAATGGAAAAGCATCAAAATAAAAGAGATGATGGGGGTGCCCGAAAAAGGCCGGAATGACGTAACCATGAGACTGCTCATGGAGAATGGGGTCAAAGTGAAATTCACTGTGGATGTAAACGACAAAGCCGAAGTGAGTTATGAATTTGAAGCGGAGGAAATCCCCGACGGTCTCCCCAAATTAGATCTCCGCACCGGGATCCGGTTTCCCAAGCTTCTGGCCTACGATATGGACACCCAGTCTTATAAAGGCACCCTCTCCAGCACCGGCGTGAAATTTGAAAACCTCCCCAATGTTTTGGCAGGATATGAGATCGTGGTGGACAACCGGGACAGCAAGAACAAGAAAGTGCCCTATTATGAAAAACAAACCAGGGGATATGGTGCCGGCGGATTCACGGTAAAAGCACCCGGAAAAAAAGATTTTATTTTTGAGGCCCCGAAAAACTCGGAAGATGGCTCCTTGTACATTTGGTTCTACAGCGGAAAAGAACCTTTTCAGGGATACAGCATTCGGGCGGGAGCCGCCAAAAAAGACAACTTGGCCGCCGGCCCCTTTACCATCAGCGTGCGGTAATTCCCCATCCCTGCACACATCCACAAATAAGTATGCCGGGCCAAATTCTGCAAACGAGCACAGCGTTTTTTCTTTAATCTGAATTTGATCATGTAAATGATCAGGTATGAAAAGTTCAATCCTCCTGCTCTGCGTTCTCTTTTTACAGACGCTCTACGGACAAACCCCGCAAACGTGGCGCAGCAAAAATGGTCACAGTTTTCAGGGCACGTTCATTCAGCTGCAAAACCAACAGGTGACCCTGCACGGATCCGACGGCCGGGTGGTCACGGTCCCCATCGACGCTTTGGATACTGAATCACAGGTCCAGGCCCGGCGAACGCAATCCGCCCTCACAAAAGATGCGCCGGTTTTCACCCATCAAAACCGGCATTTACGTTTTTCACTTTATCCCGACAGAACCTGGCTGACGCTGGAATTTCTCGCCGGTCCCCAGGTCGTGATTAACGAAAAATATAACCTCAATATTCGCTTTGCAGAAATCCGCGACGGCAATAACTGGCGCGACATGAAGGTTAAAGAAGTATACGGCAAAATTGAAAAAACCCGGAATGAGGTCATTTTCCGGCTGCTCATGGAAAATGATGTGGTATTAAAATACACCGTCGATTTGGATGACAAAGACGAATTAACCTATGAATTTGAAGCCGAAATCATTCCCGACGGTCTTCCTAAACTTGATTTCAGAAGCGAACTCAGCTTCCCCAAACTCCTTAGTTACAACCCAGACTCTCAACTTTACCTGGGCGCCCTCTCCTCTGAAGGCGTGAAGTTTGATCATTTAAAATCCTTTCTGGATGGATACGAAATATGGGTCACCGACCCCGAAGGAAAAAGGAGCAAAATTCAGTATCATGAAAAGCAAACCCAGGAATATCGCGGAAAAGCCTTCACCATCAAAAATCCGCGGAAAAAGAGTTTAAAAATTGAAGCCCCGAAATCAGCGGCAGGGGGCAGCATGTATATTTGGTTTTACGATGGGAAAGCCCCATTTGAAGGTTTCAACATCCTGGCCCACTCCCCGGAGAGAAACAATTTGGGGGGCGGACCTTTCTCCATCGGCCTTAAATAATTTCCTCCTCCCAGCGGGGCGTTCCGCCGTCACGTCGGAAGACAGGCCCGATTGCTCCGCGTTCTCCGGTAAATCCAATAACGGATTGCCATGAGCCCCGGCCAGGCGGCCCTGTAAAGGTTCAGGGATTTTTTCTGGATATAATGAAAGAAAGGGGTATGCAAAGGCATGCAGTCGAAAAACATTCTGGTGGTCGATGACGAGCCGTCGATCCGATCTCTTTACCACATCGCCTTTTCGCATAGCGGCTATGAGGTGCGGGTGGCGTCCAACGGGGAGGACGCCCTGGAAATGTTGACAGAACAATATGCGGAAATCATCTTCCTGGATTTAAACTTACCGGGAATCAAGGGCGACAAACTCTGCCGTATGATTCTGGAAAAATGGCCGGATACCCGCATGATCGCCATTACCGGAGATTTAAAACCGTTCGGAGAACTGGAATGTCGCGAGGCAGGTTTTCATCATGTTCTCACCAAACCCATTCAATTAATCGACCTCCTCAATGCCGCCCAAGGGGAGCCTGAGTAATCATGCCCACACCACACATGCGTCTACTCTCCCGATTCATCACCGACCTGGAAACCCGGTCCAAGAATTATGAAACGGATGAGGATGTACTGGATGACGAACTCAGAGAGCTGTTTGATCAGGAACTCGACCGCACCCTAAAAAAGTTACTGCTGGCCGCCCCCAAAAAAGACGAGAGCGCCATGCGGGATTGCGCCCACACCTTACTGGGAATCGGAGGCGTTGCCGGCGCGCCGGAAATTTCGGTGCTGGGAGAGGAACTGAGTGAGGCCGCCAAAACCCAACGCTGGGAACGCTGCGCTGAACTGGTCAACGCCTTGAGCGAATGGAAAAACGCCCGCACCTTTTCCCCCTCTGGAGAAATAATAATCCCCGTCCAGTCCCCCCAACTCAGCGGACGCATTCTGGTGGTCGATGACGAAGAACCCAACCGCGCCTATTTAAAGAAAATTCTGGAAGAGTGCGGCGCCGAAGTCTTCATCGCTGAAAACGGGGAACAGGCCCTGGAACTCGTCCCCGAACTCAGACCCGATCTCGCACTGGTGGATGTGGTGATGCCGGGCATCCAGGGCTACGAAGTCTGTGAGCAAATTATTCACAGCCCGGAAATGGGGCAGACTTCAGTCATCATGGTAACCGCCAAATCCACCCCCGCAGATGTGGAAACCGCCTTTCGAAAAGGGGCTTTTGATTATATCCGGAAACCCTTTAACAGCCGGGAACTGCTGGCCCGGGTACGAAACGCCCTCACCCTGAAGAATCAGACGGACGCGCTCACTCTGTGGAAGTCCAAAATGTCGCGGGAACTGGAAACTGCAGGCAAAGTACAGTCCAAACTTTTTGATTCCACCCCCGACTTCAGTGAGAATTTTGACTGCAAAATCTGTTACCGTCCCAGTCAGCACATTGGGGGGGACATGTTCGATATGCTGCACCTTGCCGACGGCAGATGTCTGACTTACCTGGCTGATGTCGCAGGACACGGTGTCGGCTCAGCCCTGATCTCCACCCTCATTAAAGGTCTGGCACAGGAAATCGTTTCCGGCACAGAAATTCCGGAACTGCATGAAATTGGAAACGAACTCCACCACCGTTTCCGAAAGTGCGTGGAGGATCCCGAACTTTACGCCACCATGTTACTGATCCTCTGGAAACCCGGTGAGACCGCCATGTCCTGCCTCTCCTGCGGCCATCCCCCGCCTCTGGCCTTTTCTTCAGAGAACCAATATCTGCCCGGTCATATCCCGGCAACAGGTGGAATGCCGATTGGGTTAATGCCGCCGGAATTCGGCAAACCCTTCCTGGCAGAAGATGTTATCCATTTTGAAATGCCCGCTTCAGGCGCCCTCTATTTATATACCGACGGGATTAGCGAAGCCAAAAACCCCGCCGGGGAGGAATGCGGTGTCGAACACTTGCTGCGCGCCATTCACCTCAGCATGAACAGCTCTCCGGACATGACCCTCGACCTCTTGCAGGAACAAGGCTTCCAATTGAATGCAGATGATTGCACCCTGATGCAGATTCACCTTATCTCGGAGCCGAAACGGCTCGCCTGCGGGGAAATAAATATGTGCAATGAAGAGGTCCAACGGCTCTCTTCAGAAGTATATGACCTTTTAACCTCCCATGGTTGGGAAGAGGAAGATGCGGGAATGGTTCAACTCCTGTTAATTGAACATGGCGCCAATGTGGTGAACCACGGGAACCCTCCCCCCAACTCCACTCTCTTTTACCGTCTTCATCTGGAAGACCATCACTGTTATCTGGTACTGAAAGACCGCGGAATTTTCTGGGACCCCTCTCACTGGCAGCCTCAGGACCCTGACACCCGTGACCCTTTCGCAGAGCACGGCCGTGGATTGGACCTCATCGCGGAAATTTCGGCCACCCGGGAATATTTCCGCAGGGAACACCAAAATTGTTTCCTTTATCGCATCGACAAAGATCTTCGGAGAAGACTTAATATCTAAAAATCCCTACAGGAATTCACCATATGCAAATTTCATTTAAACAGATCAAAGATACGGGTATTATCATCCTCGATGGAGACCTGAATGTCGTCAAAGTGGATGCCTTCCGCCAGGAGTTCAATGAATGGTTCTCCCCCAACACAGACTTAAAAGACGTGGTGGTCGACCTCAGTGATGTCCCCATGATTGACAGCGCCGGCTTAGGGCTTCTCATCGCTTTTCTGAAACAAGTCCGCGAACGTGGCGGCGACCTTGCACTCTGCGGAATTCAAAAACGGGTGAGTCTGGTTTTTGATATCACCCGGACCAAACGCATCTTCGATATTTTCGAAACCCGTGAACTCGCCATCGCATCGTTTAGCGAATAGTCAGAACCTTGGCTAAAACATCCTCTAATGCTTTCAACTTAAGGGGCTTGGTGATGTAATCATCCATCCCCGCATCGATGCATTTCTCACGGTCCCCTTTGATCGCATCTGCTGTGAGAGCGATAATCGGCAGATGAGGGCGCTGCTCAGCAGTTTCCAGAGCCCGATAAGCGCGGGTCGCCTCCAGCCCGTCCATTTCAGGCATATGCAGATCCATAATCACCGCATCAAATGCATGTTGGGTCAGCGCAACCAGGGCCAGCTTCCCGTTCGAGACAATTTCACATTCAACCCCCAAACGCTTCAGAAATTGTGCGGCGACTTTCTGGTTCACCGGGTTGTCCTCCGCCAATAATACTTTAGAAATTTTAGGGGCGGTCTGATGCCCAGACCCTGTCGGTGCCGGCAGCTCCCCTTCCGCATTCACCCGGGTTTCAGACAGGGCGATTTTCATTTTATTCCGACTGCGGGAACGCTTCTCCTCCATGGCTTCCCGGGCCGTTTTAAGCAACAGATCCTGTTTGACCGGCTTCACCAGATACCGGAACAAGGCCTGACTGTTGATGGCATCCAAAAGGAAATCCGGCTCCACATGACCGGTAATCAATACCGGCACCACGGAGGACCCGGATGCATGCAGACGTTTACAAAAATCCAACCCTGTTTCTCCGGGCATATGGTGATCACAAAACAGCAGATCAATGGAATGGTTTCCCTGCAGAAATTTTTCAGCCTCCTGGGGACTGACCGCCGTAAATACTTCATACTCCTTTTGCATGATACGTTTCGTGCATTCCAAAAGCACTTCGTCGTCATCCACCACCAACATCGCCGGTTTACTGCGCTCATGTTGATACAGCGAGCTGATGAGCACTTCATGAAGCTGTTGGGCATGCACAGGCTTCTGCATAATGGAAACAAAACCCGCTTTGCGCAACTCCACTTCCTGATCGCGGACATCCACAGATGAAAGCATCACCATCAACAGGGTTTCCGTCAACTCAGGCTGCTTCCGAATACGTTGAGCCAATTGAATTCCATCCCACTTCGGCATCATCATATCAATGATTGCACACAAATAGGGATCTCCCGCATCATGCGCCTCATCCAGCAGGCGCAAAGCCACTTGGGGGTCATTTGTTTCCGTGTGACGACACGCCCATTTATCCAATAATCCACCCATAATCTTCAGATTGTTCTCGTTGTCATCCACGACCAATACCCGCCGGCCCCTCAGACTTTCTTCTGCGTTTTCATCCAGCAGACCATCCACGTTCCCCGCACGTTTTTCCAGTTCAAGCGTAACAATAAATTTGCTCCCCTCTCCCACCGTGCTCTCCACGGCAATATCCCCATTCATCAAATCCAAGAGACGGCTCACAATCGCCAGACCCAGGCCCGTCCCTTCAAATTCCCGAACGGTCGACCCGTCTAATTGGCTAAACTCTTCAAACAGTGAGCGAATGCGGTCTTCCGGAATCCCCGGTCCGGTGTCCGAAATAATGAACCGAATACGAACCTTGTTTGCATCCTCCCCCAAACATTCGGTCCGCACCGAAACCTGACCACTGGAGGTGAACTTCACCGCATTCCCAATCAGATTCATCAGGATTTGGCGGATCCGCACCGAATCCCCATTGAGCTGATGCGGCACATCGTCCGCCACTTCCGTGAGGTACCCGATCCTCTTCTCTTCCGCCTTCAGCTTTAACAACCCATGCACACTCTCAAGCATGCTGTGCAGATCAAATCCCACCGGATTTAATAAAAGTTTACCGGCTTCGATTTTAGAAAAGTCGAGAATGTCGTTAATGATATGCAACAGCATTTCACCGCTCTGCAAAATGATATCCAATTGTTCGCGCTGATCCTGAGGCATCTCCTGATAACTCAACAAACGCGCCATACCCAAAATTCCATTCATTGGTGTCCGAATTTCATGACTCATCCGGGCCAGGAACTCCCCCTTGGCCGCATTTGCCCGTTCGGATTCAATGACCAATTTCCTCGCCCGCTCCGCAGCTGCATTCAGTTCTTCATTGATCAATTGCAGTTGCGTCTCCGATTCCCAACGCAAAATGGAAACGCCCACCGTGCTGCTAAGACATTCCAAAATCGAAACCAGCCCCTCATCCCAAATCTCCCGGGCCTGTTCCGATTCATAAAGAAAAAGACCCCAGAATTTTTTCCGGAGAATGATCGGAAAGGCCAACCCCGCCAGCATCCCCCGGTTTGCCAAAAAGATTTCTTCCTGGTGATCTCCCGGCAAAAAGCTTCCTTTCAGATCTTCCCCGGAAAGGAATCGCGCTTCCAGACCCGGCAACACTTCATGCATGCGGTACGAAGGAAAAGACGCGGACTTCAGTCGGCCTTTTTCCCATTGATAAAGCACCTGCAGATTGTTGGCGTCCGCCATGCTTTGAAAGATACTGACCCGATCCAGGCCGGCCGCACGTCCTAAGGTTTCCAAGACTGCGGGAATGGCAATTGATCTCTCCTCTTCATTCACCAATATCCGGTGAATTTCAGGAGCGGCATCCATCAGCAGTTTACTTGGGGTCATGGCAGTAGAGGATAGAGATAAATGGGCCGGAGATCAAGCATAACAGGCATCCACAACAAGAGCTGACACAGCAGAACGGTTTGATACATTCTCGGAAAACGAATATCCAATACCACTGGCAGTTTTGCCAATCCAATAGCGGTAAACACCCATAACGGAATCATCGCGGTTTCCATCCCCGATGCAAGAAAAGGTTCAAGCATCAGCAGAGGCAAACTCAACACCAAAGTCCACCACCCCACTCCGCGGCGGAGTGCTCCGTAGACAACTAAAAGTAATAAAATCACGGCCAGGAACATATGGCGGATCAGCAATTCGCCCCAGGGCAGCGTCATGCCTGAAGCAGAAGCCGGCCCCATCCATACGTAGCCCAGGCCATCCGCAGCCAGGAGCAGAAACAACAGCAGTCCGGGCACCCACATCGCGGCAAACCCTGTCGCCACCCATTTGAGTCGATATCGAAACGCTTCCCAACACCCGACAAACACCCCGAGAGAAGGTAAAATCCAGATGGGATGAATCAAGACCGCCAGCGCCACCAGTACCCCCCCGCGAATCAGTGGCGCTTTGGTTTCATTTCCGGTAACCATATAAAAGCCCTTCAAAAAGAAATAGATCCCCCAGCTCCCCGACCCGGCCGAACTCATCCATGCAGAAAATCCCGGAAAGACAAACAACAACAATACGCTGGGAAGCCCGCCCACAAAACCCGATTGCTGTTTGATCGATTTCAGAATCAAACCCAGAGTAAAGATCCATCCCGACAGCGCCAGGATACGGTTCCATAACAGGGGATTCCCCTCCCCGGCCAAGGAGACGATCCAAAGCTGAATCGGGTGACCTTCCTCTTCCAACAGACGTTGCTCGATCAAAGTGACAGGCCCTTTCATCAATATGAGCTCGACCAGTTCTTGACCGGTTTGCCAAATAAAAAATGAAGCCACCATGCTGATAAGAATGGTGTACCAAAAATTGTCGGGGACGGAATGGACGGGAGGATTCAGTCGTAACATTAGCTCAGTCCTCCCTGAATAAACGGCAAAGCCAGTCCCGCCATTCCCACGCAAAAAATTCCCCGGGCAACCATATCGGGTAAAGCCAGAAACCAGCGGGTCAACAGGATGGATGCCAAGGGCAATCCAACCAGATAAATCATTTCCATGGCAGGCCCGGCCGGCACAATCAGCACCGACAGCACCGCCCCAAATATCATCAGATTCCGCCAGGTAAACCGGTGATCATCCGGCAGCTTTTGTGCGAGTTCAAAAATGCCGATGACCGGTAAAATCCGCCACAGGGATTCAACCGAAAACAGTTGATAAAAGACTTCCTGCAGTTCCACATACGTGGAGGCGTCAAAGGGGCGATCCAGTAAAGCGGCCATGGAAAGTTTATTAAAGGGCTGCAGCAGCCGCCCAGCCAGGTGACCGTCATAAAGAAGAAGTCCGCTCAGACTGCAAAAAAGGATTAAACCGGGGAAAACAAACCAGCGCCCTTGATCACCAAACATTTTGTGAAAGCGGGGAAACCCCACCAGCA
This sequence comes from Kiritimatiellaeota bacterium B1221, assembly GCA_029269125.1. Classification (GTDB taxonomy): domain Bacteria; phylum Verrucomicrobiota; class Kiritimatiellia; order SS1-B-03-39; family UBA6053; genus UBA6053. Next base: position 37,530 of record JARHXX010000014.1, read on the forward strand.
CCAACAACAGGAGAGCCGGCTGGGGCCACATCATCGCGCCCCACAACATGGCGGTCGCGACGGCGGCCCAGCGCTCTTTCCGGTAACAGGCAAGCGCCACCGCACTGAGACCGAAGTTCATCGAGAGCAGCCACGAAGCTCCCAACCCGGCACTGGCCTCCCCGCGCAGCGCCATCATCACCAATAAGGACACCAACAAAGGTGAAAGCCCCAGTTTCCACGCCATCACCAGCCATAAGACGCCGAACCAAAGGCTCAACGAAATCCGGACAGGGTCTGCAGACAACAGTGCACAGATCACGATCACCAAGCCCCCGAGGGCCAGCTGAATAAATTCAATTTGTTTTCGGGTCAATTTCACAATACCATCTATGAACGACTTTTCACCATCCATCAACCGCAGAACGTCTCCGATTTTTCATGATTGACTCCCCACCACCCGGACATAGCGTTCATGACATGGTGCCAAAGCCACAAAAATCCCTCCTGCAAAAACGGATACGCTCTCTCGGACGAATTATAGTTGCGGCTTCTCTCCTCTTGATCGTCCTCTGGATCGTTCTCGCCCAACCCAGCTGCCACCGCAACCCTCCTTCAAACGCAAGTGTAGACCCTCAAGTTCTGCGGACACATGTCGATAAGATGGCGGTCTACTTTCGCCCCCGGGACTGGCTACATGTCGAAAACTTGAATGAAACCGCCGCTTACATCTCTAATTACTTTCTCAAATCGGGGGCCCACGTATCCGTTCAAGCTGTGCCCTCCGGGTTTCAATCTTCCCAAAATGTCATCGGCAGCTTTAACCGGCGTAAAACACCCCGCCTGATTGTCGGAGCACATTACGACGCCTTTCACGGGTTCCCGGCTGCCGATGACAACGCCAGTGGGGTCGCGGTCCTCCTGGAACTGGCAACACTATTCGGACAAATGAAAAATCCGCCCCCCGTGGATCTCATCGCATACACTTTCGAGGAACCACCCCATTTTGCCGGACCGAAAATGGGATCTGCCGTCCACGCCAAAAGCCTCGAAGGGAGAGAGGTGGATTATCTGGGGGTTATCGTACTGGAAATGGTCGGCTACTATAGCGATGAAGCATTTTCACAATCCTATCCCATGCCCATGCTCTACATGATGTATCCCCATCGCGGAAACTTTTTGGCCTTGGTGAGTCGCTGGGATCAGGGGGACTGGATCAAAAATGTAAAAAAGGCGATGAAAAGCCGGAGCGACCTGCCTGTCTACTCCCTGCGGGCCCCCGACCGAATTCCGGGGATTGATTTTTCGGATCATCGAAATTACTGGCCGCAAAATATTCCCGCTCTCATGGTAACCGATACCGCTTTTTATCGAAACAGCAACTACCACAGCAAAGAGGATGTGCCTGAAAGTCTCGATTATCACCGTATGGCGCAAGTAACCGTTTCCGTATTTGAAGCGGTCAATGCACTTGCAGAGGAGTAGTCCGCAGCCGACGCTTCACCTTTGCTTTCGCTCGGTTCACACCGGGGCTCTTGCTGACCATGGCTTTCTTCATACAACCCCATGATTGCGGGAAGCATCCATCAGTAGCCACTTAGACAATTTCATAATTTTGCGGATAAAGAAGCAGAGAAATCGCAACGGGACTGCCGCATGGACATCTTTCACTTTATGAGCAAACGGTTAATCGGCCAAATCTTGTCCGATTTCCTTGGAAGCGTGTTGACAAGCCTCCTCCCCTCGATAAAAGAACCATATTTCCGAAAAATATAACCCCTAAGTCAGGATAACCTCATGCCTATCGCTACTACCGAACAGTACAAAGAAATGCTGGTGAACGCCAAATCCAAAAAATTTGCGTACCCCGCGATCAATATCGTAAACCTCGAAGGAATTCACGCTGCCCTCGAAGCCTTCAAGGAATGTGAATGTGACGGCATGATTCAGGTTTCCACCGGCGGAGGTGCACACGCCACCGGCGCCATTCAGGACTCTGCACTCGGTGCCAAAGTTTTGGCCGAAGCCGCTCACGAACTGGCGAAAAAATACGACAACCTGATCGTTCTGCATACCGACCACTGTATCAAAGAAAAAGTGGACCCCTTCATGATTCCTTTGATCGAAGCCTCTGAAGCCCGCGTGAAAGCCGGCCAACTCCCCCTGTTTAACTCCCACATGTTCGACGGATCAGCCCTGACCCTCGAAGAAAACCTCGAAATCGGCCTCAAACTTGGACGCCGCCTGAAAGACATCGGCATGTTCATCGAAGTGGAATCCGGCATCGTCGGCGGAGAAGAAGACGGCATCGACAACTCCGACGTCAAAGCCGAAAAACTTTACACATCCCCCGATGATATGTGCCTGGTGTACGAAACCCTGAAAGAACTGGAAACCTTCATGTACGCCGCGACTTTCGGAAACGTTCACGGTGTATACAAACCCGGTAACGTCAAACTGACCCCCGAGATTCTGAAAGCCGGTCAGGAAGCCGTGAAAGCCAAATTCGGCACCGAAGACAATCCTCTGGACCTCGTGTTCCACGGCGGATCCGGATCCGAACCCGAAAAAATTGCCGAAACCCTCGGCTACGGTGTGATCAAAATGAACGTCGATACCGACACCCAGTACGCCTTCACCCGTCCGGTCGTAGACCACATGATGAAAAACTATGACGGCGTACTTCGTATCGAAGGCGAAATGGGCAACAAGAAAGTATACGACCCCCGCGCATGGCTGAAACAAGGCAAAAACAACATGAAAGAGCGGATCAAGCAGGCTTGCCGCGAACTCAATGCCGAAGGCACCCGCGTGTAACGCAGGCTTTCCAGCCTGAAGGGCAACAGGCTTTCAGCCTGTCACCCGATAAAAAAGCGGTCTCCCCGGAGACCGTTTTTTTTGTATTCACTTCATCCCGCCCCTCGCTTGACATGGATCACCGATTCCCTAAACTTCTGTGAAAGCAACCACGCACAACCCATATGATCTCCAGAATGAAATGCATCCTCCCCATCATCATCCTTCTCACAGCCTCCCTCACACAGGCTGATCAGATATTCTTTGAAACCTGGTTAGTAAAAGATGGAACCGTTGCCGAAAACGGCTGGGAGGCTTATTCGACCTCGAGTGCATCAGATGTCTCAAACACGAATGCGAACAGTAATGATATCAGCATTTGGAGTGGGAACGGTGGAGATGCACTCGGGAGTTACCTTTTTACCGGAAACAATATAAATCAAACTGATACCTTCATTCTCACCAACAAAGCGGACCCCCTGGCCATCAATGTAGCTGACATTACCGACATCAGTTATAGTGACCGTTTTGACAGTGGCTCGGACAGTGGTTGGATCGTCGCCCTGGAAGTGGATAACCAGTGGTATCGTTCCGTGACCGATGGCGGACATACCAACACCAGCTTTGGAGATGAGCCTTTCGTTTTCTCAACCGCGGCCGCCAATTGGTACAGCTTCGATTTTACCGCCGGCTCCACGCTGGATATTTCAGGCACCACAAATCCGGTGAGCGACCTTTCCGGCACGGTCACGGGGATCGGTTTTCTACTGGCGGCACAAACCAACAGCGCGGATACCGCCCGCATTGATACCATCTCCATCAGCTACGTACCTGAACCCTCCACCCTCACCTTACTGGCTTTGGCAGCCCTCAGTATCATAGGGGTCCGGCGCAGGTAAGTCAGACTCTGGACTCTAAACCTGCAAAAAAAAACGGTCTCACCTGAGACCGTTTTTTTTTTCCCTGCCGCCCTTCCCTTCCCCCTTTTCCGCACGGCATCAATACACAGCCCCCCCCCCTCATTGCACACTCACCCGTTCTATATCGTATATTATTTATCTTATTTGATTTGATTTATTCGAAACCATGAGTTACAGCCTAAAGCATGGTTTAAAACTATAACCGCTCAAAAAAGAATGGAAACAGCACTTTGAATCATGATTTCAAAAAAAAACTTAACTTTCAACCCTTCAAAACAGACCCCCTCCCTCCTTTCCTCATAATACCCCCTTTTTCAACACAAGGCATCCCCCGACATCCATTCAAAACTTCACTGTCAAACCCAAACATTCAAAACACCATTATACAAAAAAATAACCACTGAATTTTTTTTTCACAAATGAGACTTGAATTCAAGCCGATTGCTGTAAAGCAACCTCACAACCTATTTGTAATACAACTGCATTTTATTCTAACCCATTCATAACACCTATAAATAATATGAGCTGTCTCGTTTCCCGTCCCACCCCTGATTTTGTCGCCCCCGCCGTCATGCCTGACGGACAGATCCGTAATGACTTCCAACTTTCAGAGTTGCGGGGAAAATATACGGTTCTCTTTTTCTGGCCTCTCGATTTCACCTTCGTTTGCCCCACCGAAATTTTGGCCCACAACAGCCGGATCGCGGAATTCAAAAAGCGTAACGTGGAAGTGATCGGCATCTCCATTGACTCCGCACACACCCACCTGGCATGGCGGAACACCCCGGTGAACCAGGGCGGTATTGGTCCCGTGGACTTCACCATGGTCGCCGACCACTCCCACCGCATCTGTCAAAGCTACGGCATCGAGCATCCCGATGAGGCTGTCGCCCTGCGCGCCTCCTTTCTCATCGACAAAGACGGCATCGTGCAGCACCAGGTCGTGAACAATCTGCCCATCGGTAGAAATGTGGACGAACTCTTACGGGTCGTCGACGCCCTTCAGTTCACCGAAGAATTCGGTGAAGTCTGCCCCGCAGGCTGGAAACCGGGTGATGAAGGCATGAAAGCCGACGCCGACGGGGTTTCCGAATACCTCACCGCCAACGCCGCAAGTTTATAAGCGGTGACCTTCCGAAAGCGGCCTCTGCAGAGGCCGCTTTTTTTTTGGGGGGGGAGTCCCCACACGCGGATACCCGACCCCGATCAGGATTCCATCAGGAATGCGCTTTCTGATAAGCACCCGGCGTTTTCCCAGTCTCCGCCTTAAAGGCCCGGGAAAGCGCAGCCGCGCAACTGTAGCCCACCGCCTCCGATATGACCTCCAATGTGTAATCTTCCTGCAGCAGATATTCCTTTGCCCGCTCTATACGTAAACGGGTGAGATGCTCATTCGGACGCGCCCCCGTTTCCTTTAAAAACAACTTGCGTAAATATTGCGGGGAACGGTGCATGGCCAACGCCGCATCCTCCACTCCGCACCCCTCATGTAAATGCGTTCTAAACCAATGCAGGGTCTGCTGAACCGTTCGGACCGAGGAGGTCGAGGACGAAGGCAGACTCTCCTCTTCCCGCTGCAAAATCAAATACGAAAGCTCCATCAAGATCGACTCCACCTGCAATTGGCGCAACCCGAATTGCATCGACCCGGTTGCCTGCGCGCGTTCGGACAGCTCCTTCAGTCTCACCAAGTCCCCCTCTCTCATCTCCGACTGAAACCAGGCTCGCTCTTTCATCCACTTCTGTAAAATCAGCGGCAGCCCGCTTACGTGAAACACTTCGACCTGACATTCCGCATCCGGTGCAGGCGCCGTCCAGCCATGACTGCAATCCGGGTGAAAAATCCACAAAGAACCTTTAGGAGCTGTCAGCCACGAATGATCCGCAAACTCCACCCGGCATTCTCCCTCCAGAATCCCCTGAATCTCCCAGAGCTCCCGACGATACGGCGGCACCGGCTTTTCAGCATAATTCCGTAAACCCCCATTGAGATAAGAAAAATCAGCAACACCAATCATATTCGTTTATGTTAATAATTGTACCGACAGTATCATTTATCCGACACTTAAAATAGAATATATTTCGTTTATGTCTAAAACAACCCCCTCCAATCCCTCCCGCCCTTCTGTGAAAATTGCCTATATCGGTGGCGGCAGCCGCAACTGGGCCCGCGATCTCATGAAAGATCTCGCCTCCCAGGCCGGTTTCGACGGTGAAATCGTTTTATATGATATCGATCATCCCGCCTCCTTAAAAAATGTTGAGATCGGAAATCAAATTTTCCGTCGACCCGAAGCAGTCAGCTCCTTTAAAGTTCGTGCCGTCAAAACCCTGAAAGCCTGCTTAAGCCAAGCCGATTTTGTGGTGATCTCCATCGAACCCGGTCCCACCGAAAACCGCTTTGCGGATTTGGAGATTCCTAAAAAATACGGCATTGTGCAACCCGTGGGCGACAGCACCGGCCCCGGCGGATGGTTGCGCGCGCTCCGTTCCATTCCAGTCTTTGAAGGCTTTGCCCACGGGATCATGAAATACTGCCCCGAAGCCTGGGTGATCAACTACACCAACCCCATGACCCTCTGTACCGCCACTCTCTACGCCGCCGAACCCGATATTCAGGCTTTCGGCTGCTGTCACGAGGTGTTCAGCACCCAGGAGAAACTGCGCAAAATGGCCGAAGAAGCCTTTGGGTTTGAAGAAGTGAAACGCAGTGAAATCAAAGTGAATGTCAACGGAGTCAATCACTTTACCTGGGTGACCGAGGCCAGCTGCCGCGGTGAAGATCTGATGCCCCTGGTCCACAGACAAGCTCACGATCCCTCCTTTTACAAAGATGCCACCTCCATTGCCAAATCCCGCACCCGCAAAGGAGAAATCTATGCCTCTGAAGGGATGGTGTCCATGGATCTCTACCGCCGTTTCGGCGCCCTTGGTGCCGCCGGGGAACGTCATCTGGTGGAGTTTGTCCCCTGGTACGCACGCAACATGAAAACGCTGAATCAGTGGGGCGTCCTGTGTACCCCCTATTCCCTGCGACTCGAACGCAGCCAGAAAAAAGACGTGAATCAAAACGAATACGGTCAGAAAGAACTTAATCCCAGCGGGGAAGAAGGTGTTCAGCAGATGGAGGCGATTCTGGGACTCCGTGAATTAGATACCAACGTCAACCTTCCCAACCTCGGTCAATCTCCCGACCTTCCCTTGGAATCCGTGGTTGAAACCAATGCGGCCTTCCGCCGGGGAAAAGTCACGCCGCTTATGGCCAAAGCCCTGCCTGCCGGTGCAGCCAGCTTGGTGGAACGCATCATCTCCGTGCAGGAAATGACCCTGGAAGCCGCCATGAATCGGGATCTCGATGCCGCCACCGCGGCTCTGCTCTGTGATCCACTGATGAATATTTCGACCGATAAAGCCGTAGAAATGGCCCACGAAATGATTCAGCACATCGGACCGGAACTGAAAGGAATGGGGTATAAAATTTAAGGCCGCCGTCTTAAATCTATGGACTGCGCTCCCACCCCGGACCGACGGCGTCCCGCCGTCCCAAACCTATGAACTGCGGGACGCAGGCCATCAGGACCGACGGCGTCCCGCCGTCCCAAACCCATGAACTCCAGAACGCTGGCCTCCAAACCCAGAAGAAACCCAACATCCATACTTGCTAATAAACTAAACCTGCCATAGATCACGCGGACCTGCTTAATTCCAACAAATATGATCCGATATGAAAGCTAATAAAAACCGCTGGTTCATCGCCGCCGCCGCTGTGGGCATACACATTTCCATTGGCTCGGTATACGCGTATAGTGCATGGAAGATGCCTTTAGAAAGCGCATTCGGATGGAAAGCCACCCAAACCACCGCCGCTTTCAGCCTCGCAATTTTCTTCTTAGGCTTCTCAGCTGCATTTTTAGGTCGGGTGGTGGAACGGAAAGGTCCCCGCTTCAGCGGACTGCTTTCCGCCGTTCTCTTCCCCGGAGGCCTTTTGATTGCGGCCTATGCCTGCCACCTCCAACAGCTTTGGATGTTTTACCTGGGATACGGTGTGGTCGGCGGGGTGGGTTTAGGGCTCGGATACCTCTCCCCCGTCTCCACCCTAGTCAAATGGTTTCCCGACCGACGCGGCCTCGCCACCGGACTGGCCATTATGGGCTTCGGTTTCGGCGGTCTGGTTTGCACCCTGCTCATCGATCAATTTGTGCCTGCACAAAAAATCACCGACACTCTTATCAACTATCAGGCGGCCGACATCAGCCACGCCTTCGCATATTTGGCCGTGATCTATGCCGGCATCATGATTCCCGCTTCCCTGTATATCGCCCTGCCCCCGGATAATTATGCAGAACAATTTGCCGGAGCTTCCAAGCGAAACGTTCAAATCCCTCCCCGGGAATTCACAGTCCCTCAAGCCGTTCGTACCCCAGAACTCTACGGCCTGTGGCTCATGCTTTTCCTTAACGTGTGCTGCGGCATCGCGGTCATTTCAACTGCCAAAAAAATGGGTGTGGAAATGGTGCACCTGTCTGTGGAAAGCGCCAGCTTTCTGGTGATGGGCATCTCGGTATTCAATGGCTTGGGTCGTCTGATCTGGTCCGCCTTTTCAGACCGCTTGGGAAGGGACAATGTGTTCATTTCTTTTTTCGTCATCCAAGTGATCGCGTTTCCGTTACTCGCACATCTCAGCGCCTGCCCCTTCGCTTTCATGGCCGTGACTTTTCTGATCATCAGTTGTTACGGAGGCGGTTTTTCCTGCGCCCCCGCCTACATCAGCGATTTGTTTGGCCTCAAAGAAATGCCCACCCTCTATGGACTCATCCTCACCGCCTGGTCCATTGCCGGTATCGTTGGTCCCATGCTCACGTCCAGCCTTTACGAAAAGACCCACAGCTATCAGCAGAGCCTGTATATTTTTGGTTGTCTCTTGGCGGCAGGATTAGCCGTTGCCCTGTTCATGAAAAAAAGACTCAAACAGGTACAAGCGTAATCCCGGCATTCCTGTCTGCGACCACGAGCAGCACTGCCGGAGTGTGCCATCTAAAAGACAGAGGGTTTCACGCGCGCCTGAGCAGCCCGTGGTCACAGACTGAAATGTCTATGTTACCATCAGACGGATCGCAGCCGCAGCTGCCAGAATCTGCACTGCAACCGCAAAGGGTTTGGCAGGAATCCGCTTAAACAGAAAACGCCCGAACACCGCCCCCAGCACAATCCCCGGTAAAAACCAGACACTGAGTTTTAATGAATCCACCGTGATCATACCCGCAGAAACAAACAGGGGGATTTTCAACGTATTGATGATCAGAAAAAACCAGGCCATGCTCCCCATAAATTTATGTTTATCCAATCCGAGACTCAACAAATATAATGACATGACCGGACCCGCCACATTTCCAATGGTGGTTGCGAAACCTGTGGCAATCCCCAGAATAGCCGTATAAAGCGGATGATGGGGCATTTGGTTCCACCCCAGCCGGTTCCGCAAAAAGTCCAACACCAAAATCCCCAAAACCAGACCACCCAACAACAGGGAAAAATTCATCTCCTGATCTTGGGTAAATTTTAATGTGGCGTATCCGATGCCCAAACCTGCCAGCGTCCATGGCAACACCCTCAAGATCAGCTTCCAATCGGCGTGCTGACGATAATAAAAAACCGCAAACAGATCAGCGGCAATCAGCAAAGGCAACAACACCCCCACCGACTGACGCGTTTGCTCCATCAGATTGGCCAACAGCACCACCCCCAAAATGCCAGCCCCCGGGATGCCGGTTTTAGAGGTGCCGGTGAAAAAGGTACTGCTGTTACCGGCAAAAATTGTAGCAAACGGTATCATCGGACCGCGTCTTCCACTATTTGCACCAGCAGTTTACAGCAGGTCAGGTATTCTTCAATGTCCGCATATTCATCCACCGTGTGGGGGTTGTGCTGCCCGGCACCCAAGGTAACAGTGGGGATCCCTTTGACATTCAGGAAGTTGGCATCCAAACCGCCGTTGGTCACTTCCGGTTTGCAGGTGATACCCAGCTTCGCCAACGCATTTGCGGTCGCCTCCACCGTGGGATGATCTTCTTGCATACGAAAAGCATGATAATCCGCTTGAAAATTGAAGGTGATCCTGCCCGCTTTGCCCACATGATTTTCCACCGATGCGGCCGCGGCTTCAAAACATCCGCGAATCGCCTCCGTGATTTCAATCAGAAAATCCGGATCATGACTGCGCGACTCCCCTGTCACCTTCACCAAATCCGTCACCTGGTTAGAAGCTTCACCGCCCTGGATCCCCCCCACATTACTGGTCCCATTCTTACCGTCCTGTTGGATCTTTCCAAAGTAACCTTTTGCGGAAATGTCCGCGATCGCGCGCGCCGCAATCAAGGCGGCGGAAACCCCGTGTTCCGGATGCACCCCGGCATGCGAGGAAATACCTTTGATTTCCACCTGCCAGCGGTGAGCGCCAATTGCACCAATAATCGCCCGGTCCGGTTCGCCGGAATCGATATTAAAACCCAGCGCGGGAGATCCCAATTCTTCCACATTCACTTCTTTCGCGCCAAACAAGCCAATTTCTTCCCCCACTGTAAACAACAGGGTGATCGGCGGGCGCGGCAGATCATTTTCCAAAACCACCTGCACCATAGACAGTATTGCCGCACAGGCCGTCCGGTTGTCCGCACCCAGTGCGGTCTCCCCTTGCGACACATACCGGTTGCCCGCTTTGACCGGCACCACGCCACGTACCAGAGGTACGGTATCCATATGACCGGAAAACATCAACCGCGGCCCCTCCATCGTACCCGGAATTTTCACAATCAAATTCCCCATTTCAAAATCACGGGGAATGCGGGTGTGTGCATCATCTTCGAAAATCCATTCCGCGGCGCAACCCGCAGATTTCAGTTCGGAAATCAAATGGTCGGCCACCTGACGCTCTCTTCCACTCAGTCCCGGAATTTTCAAAAGATCTAAAAGGTTTTGTTCAGCACGTTCAGCGTTCAGTAGAGAAGTTGTCATAAGATTTACCGGGTTCGTTTCCCTTCTTCTATAAACAGCTTTTACCGGAGAATCAAATGATGATTCAGAATCTTAATTCATGGAGCAATTGTCATACATGAAGTCCTCGAAATCCGGCATGCGGGGCGACCGGAAATTCGAAGTCAGAATGATTCTTTTTCTCACTCAGCAGAAATCAGACTGATATTTTCTAAACCTGATTTATTCATCAGATCCAGCACTGTAACCAAATCCTGATGCGCACTAGCACCGGAAGGCACTACGATCATCTTTCGCGCAGGATCCAAATCCGCCAGCCGATTGAGCACCTTTTCCAGTTGGGATAAACTGATTTCCTGATGTTCCCAGGTGTAGGTTCCAGCATTCACTCCGATTTGGGGAGGAAGATCTCCCCCGCCAGGCCCGGGGCCGGCACGCCAAACGGGCATGGTGGACAGGTGATCCGGTATCTCGAAGGTGAGCACAAAATAGATCAACATCTGGAAAACCACATCGATCATCGGAGTCATGGCCAGCGTCTCGGTCGATTGATTACGGGCCTTGCGTTCACGTTTGCGGGTAGCTGATTTCATCATATCCTCCTTTAGGGTTGGAGGAAGCTACCCGGGGCCCCCAAGAAAAGTTTAGCGTTTTCCGTAACAAACCGGTGGTCGGGTGATTTGAAATCTTAACTAACAGATTTCAAATCCTGAAATCCCCATGCCACCACTAAACAACCCAACCAACGCCCCCCCCTAGTTGGAGGAAAGCAAACTTACATTTTCCAACCCGGCTTTGCTCAAAATATTGAGCAAAGCAACCAGATCTTTATGTTTGCTGTCGGCAGTTGCGACCACAATAATATTCTGACTGGGGTTCAAATCCGCAAAGCGGTTGAAAGCCTTTTCCAGGGTCGCCAAACTCCGCCGGGTATCATTAAGCGCATAATAGCCATTCGGGGATCCGGGTTGGGGGCCATAAACCGTAATACGGGTAAGCTCCACAACCTCTTGCTCCTTCGATGGAGCAGACTCACCCGCAGGACGCCAAACTTGCATCTGGGACATTTTATCAGGAATCTCAAACGTGAGTACAAAGTAGATCAGCATTTGGAAGACCACGTCAATCATTGGGGTCATCGGAACGTCTTCGACTTCACGTTTCGTACTGCGAACCCGGCGTGTTTTCTTTCTACTCATGATCCCCCTTCCTTGCCCGACTTCTCAATGAGACCAATAATATTAATTTTGTACAAACCTTCCTCCGAACAAATGTCCATCACCTTTTTGATATGGCGATGTTCCGCTTCTCCGTCCGCATAAATCATTACCGGCACCTCCTGCCCATAACGTTTTACCGCCATGCGAATCGTGTTACGGAATGCACCGGGAGAATACATGGCGGTACCGAGTTTGATATCGCCATTTCTCATTACCTGCGGATACACTGTGGCTGGTTCGAACTCCACAATTTCCTTGGCATTAGGTGCATCCGGAATGAGAATTTTCTCCGTATCAAACTTCTCCCGCTCCAAGTCCAACGTGAACACGAAGAAGATGATCATCTGAAAGACGATATCAATCATCGGGGTCAGGTTGACGGATTCTATGCTACGGTGTTTCATGAAGTTTTATCCGGTTGTGGATTAGTCTGAAACCACTTCCACGTTACGGAGGATCTTGATTTCTTCGAGGGTGTGCATTTCCATGGTGATAATAATGGTGGAGGCACGGTTCCGGAAATAGTAGAAAAAGGCCAAAGCGGGAATCGCCACAAACAGACCGAAAGCGGTCGTCCACAAGGCTTGGGAAATACTCAGCGCCAAAGCGCCTCCACCGGCGGCACCAGCGTTTGCCAAACCGGCAAACGCGGAAATCATACCCTGTACGGTACCCAACAGACCCAACATCGGAGCGAGGTTACCCACAACGTTCAAGTAATTCACCCGTTGCATCAGGCGTTCTTCTTCCATAGCCGCCGCGACCGAAACCGCATCCTGAATGGTATCGAACCCTTCTTCCACATTTGAGAAACCGGCCGAAAGAATGTTTGAAACCGGACAAGGCTCTTCTTCGCAATGTTGCAGAGCCTTCATTACGTCCCCCTGCTCCATCGCAGTCTGAACGTTTTCCACCAGTGAAGGCGGCATCACTTTGGTTGCACGAACGGTAAGAAACGCATCCACAATCAATGCCACACAAGCAATTGAAGTGAAGAAAATCGCCAACCAAAGAATAATCCCCAGTGCACCACCCGCGGTGATAACATTTAAGAAGGAAGGACTACTGGCATCCTTGGTCACGGTCATTTGACCCGCTTCCTGGGCGAATGCGGACATTCCCACGGCAAGGGTGCTGAGGCTCGTAAATAATTTCAAACCGGTTTTTTTCAACATTGTGTACTCCATTAGGTCAATCGTAAGTTTCTTGTTTAAATTGTTATCCACCAATTTCACGAGTGCTGAACTCGCTGTCAGGATAGTTTTCTTTTAGCAGGGTGGAATATTTCTTCAAGCGCCCCGTGTCGCCAATTTTGGCAAACATGCTCGCTGTTTTGTATAAGGCTTCGGCCTGCACATCCGGATTTTTTCCGAAAAAGTAATTGGCACGCAAGTAATCCAGAACTGCAGCTTTGTAATCTTTCCGGCTGGCTTTCAAATCCCCGCGAACAATCAGCGCACTGGAGATGCGGTCGGGGGCACTTTTCTGATCCATAATGATGGCAGTGAGTTCATCTTCCAAACCCTCGCTGTCATTACTCACGACTTTGACGTCCCACAATACTTTTTCCAAAAACGGGAAGAAAGTCAGCAGGTTGTCGCCGTATCGTTCTTCCAGACTGTCCACCGTGCGTTTAGCCTGTAATGGATTTCCGGCGGTCAATTGCAGCTCTGCCAGCTTTTGTGCGGCGGAGGCATCCCAACTCATGTATTGAGAGGTACGGAAGACCCCCTCTAATAATTTGACCGCTTCATCGTTTTTTCCCTGATTGATGAGCACCTGTGCCTGATCAATCTCTGCCGGTTTAACACCTACCGCCCGCAAATACTGTTCTTTGGTAATATCCTTGGACTGACCACCAATGGTCACCACCAAATCCCCACCCGTGCCGGGGCGGACCCGGATATTTTCCACATCCACGCGGGTACCAGCGGTGTTTACCACATACGCTTGACTCCACGCAAAAACCGGGAGCAAAGCCATCGCCAACAAGGCGGTTAAATATTTAGTTGAGGGGGTATACTTTTTCATCGAAACTCCTTAATTAATTCTCTTTGGGCGCCATCGCAATGGCCTTCAGGTTCAGGCTGCGCATCTCATCCGCCACCTTGTCGATGGGAAAGTTTTTAATGTATTGCTCGGTCAATTCAGCCACCAAATTCCAGCGGTTATCATTGCCTTCCCTGACTTGTTCCTGTGCAACATCCAACGCCAAAATAATGGCTTCCCGCACCAATGCACCCAACTCTGGAGACTTCGCCTCAGTGAAGCCCACTGCATACCAGGTGGCCAAGGCTTTCCCTGCTTCATCCTGCGCCAGATAAATATGACCCAGTGCAATATCCAAATTGGCTTTGCCGATTTTCGCTTTATCAGAGCTGCCAGGCAGACTCACCAGAATCCGACTCACCGCACTTAGCGCCTCACGGGCTTTTACAGGATCTTTCGGCTCTTTCATCAGGTACAGTTCTGACAGAGATACGCCGGCTTCCATCACCAAAGAGGACGTGGGATAATCAGTAATCAAAGTCTGGAAGGCTTCAGCAGCCTGATCTAAATCCCCTGCACCCATGGCCGCGTTCCCCATGCCGTTGAGAGCACGTTGACGCATGGCATCATTGTCTTTGGTCCGGTCACTGGCCAACACCAGCTGATAACTGTCGCGGGCCTCTTCCCAACGCTCATTCTCCAACATCAACTGGGCCACTTTATAAATCTTTTCAATTTCGTACGCTTCGGGTTGCGCGACCATTTTCTGTACTGCGGCCTGCGCGACATCCACCTGGTCTTCTTCGAGCGCAGCCTTCACCAGGGAATAAAGTGCGTCTTTTCCGGCTTCCGACTCCGAATATTTGCTGGCAAGCGCTTCGAAGGTCCTGGTTGCCTGATCGAACTCACCCTGCTGCAGATAGAGGCGGCCCAAGTTGTACATCACATCCGGTGCCTGTGGCGTATCCGGATATTCAGACAGATAAGTATTCAACTCTGTCGCGGCCTGAACCCGCAGCTCGTCACTTTTCTCACGGCTGGCCTGACGTAACAGCAACTGACCAATCCGATACCGGACATTCTGCAAAAATTCCTGCGTCTGCTTTTTGTTTTTGTCATCCCCGAAAACCGATCCCGGTGCTTCGAGTTCCGCACGGAGGTCGATCAGTTCCGGCAGGGCTTCTTTTTCCAGCTCCGGATCTTTCGAACTCAGTTTACTATCTGCAATCCGCAGCTTGGCATAGGCGGATTGCAGGGGATCACGAGATCGATCCCGCACCTGCACAAACGCTTTAATCGCCTCTTCGTAGTTGTCAGATTTAAGCGCCTCTTCGGCCCGTAATTGTAAAACCCGAATCGCATAATTGCTTTCCGGATAGAGCTCCAGAATTTCGTTGTAAACTTCCATGGCCGTGCCCTGATTCCCACGGTCCGCGGCGGCAGAACCGACTTTGAATAACATGCCCGGCGCGCTGGGATGGCTGGGGAAGGTGCGTCCAAAATCACGGAGCACAAACTCAAATCCTTCCAGATTTTCATCATCCGCCATTTTTTTACCCACCCGCAACATGATACGCGATCCGTTTTCATCATCCGGAAAACGCGCAGCCACTTGACTGGTGAGCGCCATCAATTCCCAGTCCAAATTTTTGCTGATCCAAATTTTGCTTAAGGTATCTAAAGCAGACAGGGTGTATTTGGTATTGGGATAGGTTTCCAATCCCTCCAACAATTTTTCTTCTGCAGAATCGACTTCTTCTTCCCGATACAATTTGGCCGCCAAATCAAGCTGACGCTTAAACATCAATTCCAACACCCGTTGCGGAGGATCTTTTTGGGTCAGATCCGTACCGAAGTTTTCTTTCACCCAAACTTTCAGATCTTCAAAAGCCAGGCCGCCCCGGTCGGCATATTCATTGCCTTCATAACGAAGAAAAGTATTATATAAATTTCCCGCAGATTTTTTTGCCAACTTTTTGGATCCTTCCACATCGCCGTTCTGCAAAGCTTTTTTCGCGAGGTCCCACTGAATCATCCCTTCCACATAACGCATGATCGCCCGGGGATATTCAGATTTCGGGGCCGCGGATTCCTCCAGAGATTTCTCTACCGCGATCGCCCGTTTTTTGGACTGGTTTAAAGTCGCCACGGCGTCTTCAGGTTTGTCCTGAAGAAATTCCAGCCAGGCTTTCATGCCCATGGCCATATAAAAATAATTATCGTTTCCGCCCCACAGCAACTCATTTGCATACTTTTCAGAAGCGGCAATGGATGTGGTTTTCGCCTTTCCACTCTGGGTGAGCGCCTGATCCAAACGGTTTTGGGCCGCCATTAATTGAAATTTGCGTTTCAAATAGTTGTCGTCAGAAGTCTTGATCACCAAGTCCAAAACTTTGGCCGCCTCTTCAAACTTCCCTTCATCTTTCAGAATCACCGACAGCCGCATGGCCGCGGAGGCAAAATACCGAAGGACGTCCGGGTCTTCGATGGTTTTGTTTTCATTCAACTTGAGGAACTGCTGGTAACGTTCCATCGCCGAATCATTGTTGCCCATGGCATCATAGGTCATGGCCAACTGCAGTAACATCGCCTGCCCTTTCATGTCCGTGGCGAGTTTCTTGCCTTCGAGAATGGTTTCCACTTCAGCCGTTTTACCCTGACGCAACAGTGTGCCGACTTCAACCACCTGAATACGGTCACTCAAACTGGGAAAAGCGGAACGGGCCTCCTCAACCGCCAAAGATGCATATTCAAAAAGACCTTGATCCAAAAGGGAACCGATAAATTCGGCCTCGTAATCAAAGGGGTCCTTCTGACGAACCGCTTGCTCCCCGGCTGCCTCTTCCTGCGCTTGCGCGCTCAGCGCGCCAAGCGTCATCAGGCAACACAACGTACTGCGTAAGATTGTCGTTCCGGAGGAACGGATTAAAGGAAGGACGTCGGAAAATAGGATAGTATGGGAAGACCATTGCATAGCAGAATTAAACCTCTACGCTAAACTATAGATCATCGTCAACCGTGGATATAGGGAAAATAATAAAAAAATCACCCTTATCCCAACCGTTGAGACACTTCATTCCAGTTTACGACCTTCCACCAGTTGGCGATATAGTCAGTACGCCGATTTTGATAGTGTAAATAATAGGCATGCTCCCATACATCCAGTCCCAGCAGGGGACGACCCACCTGGTTTTCAGATAAAACAGATTTCATGAGCGGGTTGTCTTGATTGCCGGTTGATACCACGACCAGCTTTCCATCACTTTCACGTACAACCAGCCAGGCCCAGCCGCTTCCGAATACGGATCCCGCCGCCTTCGAGAATTGTGTCCTGAAATCCTCCACTGACCCAAAATCTTTGCGCAGCCTGGCCGCCAGGTCCCCCTGAGGTTCTCCACCGCCCCCCTCACCGATAGGCGCCATACTCTTCCAGAAAATATTATGATTGTATGTGCCGCCTCCGTTGTTCCGGACCGCATCACTTAAATTCGGCCCCGCCAACAAATCTTCCAGAGACGGTCGGGGAGAAACATCCTTCATTGCCGCATTCAATTTACGAACATATCCTGCGTGATGCTTTTGGTAATGAACCTTCATCGTTCCAGCATCCACTGCCGGCTCCAATGCATCAAACGCATAAGGCAAATCCATCAATTCGTATTCTCCCACTGCTGATGGTGAATTTCCACGGGCAATCATTCCGGGTGCAAAAGCCGCAGCCGCTCCCAATACCGCAGTTCTTTTCAAAGCTTCTCGACGCGTCATATTCATATTTAAATCTCCGGGGTTATCTCCTGTCACATATCCCTAAGGGCGTTCCGGCCACTTGTCAAAGGATTCATCCGATGTCCGCATGCAATAAGGCATCCAACTCAGACTGCACCGGACCCGTGGGGAGCGCCCGGCCCTCCAACGCCACCAATGCGGTGACATAGGTGGTCGTCCCCACGATCAACACTTCCGCCAACTCAAACAGTTCCGGGGCTCGCAAACGCCGCTCCACCACTTTCCGACCTGCGGAAGCGGCCAGTTCCGCCACCCGTTGCAAAGTGGTGCCCGCCAAATGAGCCGTGGCCGGCAATAAAATGAAATTCCCTTCCCGATCCACACCCGCCAAATTTTCCGTAGCACTTTCGGTGAGGTACCCCTCGTCATCCACCCCAAGTGCAAAATGAACACCCGCGGCAGAAGCTTCCGCTTTCATCAAGGCATTGGGCAAATAGTTACAAGTCTTGACCGTCGCCAACCCGCCCGGTTTCGGCGGCACCTTGCTCAGAACAGCCCTGGCCCCTCCCGGATACATCTCCATGAAAGGCGGCGGCGCACGGTATACCACCACATATAAACTTGCCGCCGGACATTCAGCAGGGTCCACCGAAAAACCTCCGGGCCCCCGCCCCAACAAAACACGCGCCAACGCACGCGGCGTTTGCGACGCGGCAAAACAGTCTTCAAGAATCTGCGTCAACCGTTCCCGTGAAAAAGGACACCGCAGTCCAATTCGATTTGCCGACCGCTCCAGCCGCTGCAGATGAGCCTCTAAATTATATATGCCTCTGCCCTCAAACAACAGCGTTTCAAAAACCCCGTCTCCCCGGTGCACCAAATGATCCTCCACCGGCACCAGCATTCCCCGCGGATCTGTGATCATCGCCCCCCACAAGCTGCTGTACATCACCAACGCCTTGTCCGAAACCCCGTTTTCCCCGCGGGAAAGAGCCCGGTTTAACTCATCTAAAGACCATAAAGGTGTGCGCATATTATAATTTTCATCCCTGAATTTGTTGCTTTGCGGACGGAAAAAAAGCCCTGACGAAATTAGTTAAAAAAAAAAGCATAAAACAGCATTGACGCAAAGGAAAAGTAGTGTATGAAAGTGCCTCCTTCTTTTAGACGCCCCCATCGTCTAGTGGCCTAGGACACCGGGTTTTCATCCCGGCAACAGGGGTTCGAGTCCCCTTGGGGGTGCCATTTAAAAAGCGCCAAAACCTTAGCAACTGCTAAGGTTTTTTTTTGGTCAAGAGTCAACACCGTTCAGTGGGGCATTTGAGATTCAGGTTAAGCGCACATGACGCTCACACGCCGCCTATCGTTTTCAGAAACTTCACCACAAGGGGTACATCAAAGACCTTCTGCTTCGAGAGGCCACACTTGATGATAAAGAGGCCATTTCCATTTCATCCCGACACCCTCCCTGCAGGTCCGCAACGACCCGCGAGCCTCACCCTCCGCACACCTATTTCCGACGCAGGCCTTTACTTTCCTTGGCCACCCGTATCCGATCTTTAAAATCCCTTTCGGACGGCATATATTTCAGCCCGGTAAAAATCAGAGACAAATAAGGCAGCAAAAAGACCAACAATCGCGGCATCTCGGCAGCACCCGATCCGGGTCCAAACAAAAACAGTCCCACCAAACCAAACAGAGCCGGACCTTCACTCAAGGCCATACGAATCATGACCAGACTTTGATACGCCGGAAAAGGATTTTCCCCTGCCAATTTTCTTTGAAACAGCACCTCAATCTGCATTTTCAACATTTGACTTACCACCCAGGTTGCGCCGACCATGAGCGCAAATGTCATCAGACTTCCAACCTGGGCGGATTCTTTCCCCAGTGAATTATAAATCACCACCCCGCACACCCCTAAAAACAGAGTGGCTCCGGCCATCATCGCCAAATGGATCACCTTAAGATTCTGCCACTTTTGGGAATCAGAAACTTCGCCACTCATTTGCTCAGCCCCGGTTCAGTTGATAGGCCACGGTTTCGGCCACACCCTCTTCCAATGAAACAAAAGGTTTGGTATAACCCGCCGATTGCAATTTATTCATTTCCGCCTGGGTGTAATACTGATACTTGGGCTGCAAATGCGCCGGCATATCAATGAATGAAATATCGGGCTCCTTTTCGAGAGCCGCATATACCGCATGGGTTAAATCCAGCCAGCTGCGCGCCTGACCCGTACCGCAATTGTACAAGCCGCCCGGATTTGCAGGATCCGCCAGCCAAAGCGTCACATCCACTGCATCTTTCACATATACAAAATCACGAAGCTGCATGCCATCTTCATAATCCGGACGGTGACTGCGGAAAAGTTTCACCCCGCCCCCTTCCTGAATCTGCTCGAAAGACTTGTACACCACCGAACGCATATCCCCTTTATGATCTTCATAGGGCCCGTACACATTAAAATACTTGAGCCCGGCGATCGTGTCCAACAATCCGTTCTTCAACGCCCATAGATCAAACATATGCTTGGAGTAACCGTACATATTCAAAGGAGAAAGCGTGGGCGTGACTTCATCGGCATCCGAATACCCATCATTGCCATTTCCATAAGTGGCCGCGCTGGACGCATAGACAAAGCGGACATCCTGCTCCAGACACCATTGACAAAGATCTCGGGTGGTGCGGTAATTGTTATCCAGCAAATAGTCTGCATCTGTCTCCGTGGTGGCGCTGCAGGCACCCAAATGAATTAAAGCGGTGATACCTTCACCCGAGACCCCACCCAAAATCGCATCCCGAAAAGTTTCCGGACTCCAGATATCCTCATACTGCAGCCCCACCAGATTCTTCCATTTTTCGGAAGTCCCCAATTCATCCACCAACAACAAATCGGTTTCACCCCGGGCGTTTAATTCTGCGACCAAGTTCCGGCCAATAAATCCGGCGGCGCCGGTGATGATATAGGAGAAGGTATTCATAGGGCTTTCAGCGTTTTAATCGGGATGGGAGGTTAATAAAATCGGTCAGATCAGCCGGATCCGACCGATTCTTACGTTGCCGGTACGGATTAGGCAATCCGCCGGTGCTCGATCTCTTCCGTCATACCAGCCAAACGGCTCTGCACCATGGGTTTGGTGATACGATAACTCTTCTTTTCATCCTTCAGAGCCGGCGTTTCAAACATAATGTCCAGCATCACCCGTTCCAGAATCGCACGAAGCCCACGGGCACCGGTGCCACGTTTGTAAGCAATTTTGGCAATTTCCGCCAACGCAGTATCTGTGAAACTCAGATTCACGCCATCCATAGACATCAATTTCGCAAACTGTTTGGTCATCGCGTTTTTCGGCTGGGTGAGAATATGAATCAGATCCTTTTCAGACAACTCATTCAATACCGCCACCACCGGTAAACGGCCGACAAACTCCGGAATTAAACCGAACTTCACCAAATCGTGGGGATCCACCACCGTTTCACTGGTGAGCCCGACCTGATCCTCCACTTTCATGTTGTAGCCCATCACCCCTTTTCCACGACGGCGTTTGACCACTTCGTCCAAACCGTTAAATGCGCCACCACAGATAAACAGAATTTTTTCCGTGTTCACCTTCAGGTATTCCTGCTGTGGATGCTTGCGTCCGCCCTGCGGAGGGACATTGGCAATGGTTCCTTCCAAGATCTTCAACAGCGCCTGCTGAACCCCTTCGCCGGAAACATCACGGGTAATAGACACATTTTCCGTACGACGGCCAATCTTGTCAATTTCGTCCACGTAAATAATCCCACGCTCGGCCTGCTCGACATTGAAGTCAGCAGATTGCAACAAACGCAAAAGAATATTTTCCACGTCTTCCCCTACGTAACCGGCTTCGGTCAGGGTCGTGGCATCCACAATACAAAAAGGCACATCCAAAAAGCGGGCCAGCGTTTTCGCCAAATAGGTTTTTCCGCTGCCAGTCGGACCGACCATCAGAATATTGCTCTTTTCGATTTCAACATCCTCATAATCCGCGCTGGCAGATTTTCCGCCGCGGTCCAGATCTTTCAGACGCTTGTAGTGGTTGTGAACCGCCACCGCCAAAATCTTTTTGGCATAATCCTGACCGATCACGTGCTCATTCAGCATATCCACAATTTCCTGCGGCTTGGGAACCCGGATTTTAGGAGCCGGGGTATCCCCCTCCGTGCTTTCGCGCTCGATCAGCGAATTGCAAAGCGTCACGCATTGATCACAGATCTGCACGCCCGGACCGGCAATTAAGCGGTCTACCTCCTGTTGGAGTTTGCCACAAAAAGAACAACGTGGATCTTCAGTTTTGGATGCCATACCCGTTCCCTACGCTTTGGTTTCGGGTTTCACAATCACCTCATCAACCAGACCATAAGCTTTCGCTTCATCCGCCGAGAGGAAATTATCCCGTTCTGTGTCGGAAGTCAGTTCTTTCACCTTGCGACCACAATTTTCCGCCATGATCGAATTCAGACGTTCTTTCAAACGCAGAATCTCACGGGTATGAATTTCAATATCGGTGGCCTGACCCTGATATCCGCCCCAGGGCTGATGAATCATGATACGGGCATTGGGAAGCGAGAAACGCTTCCCTTTGGTACCGGAAGACAACAAAAAGGCACCCATACTGGCCGCCTGCCCCACACAGTAGGTGCAAATGTCGCACTTCACAAACTGCATGGTGTCATAAATCCCCAAACCGGCAGTGACAGATCCTCCGGGGGAATTGATGTAGAAATGAATATCCTTTTCGGGGTCTTCACTCTGCAGAAAAAGAAACTGGGCCACCAAAAGGTTCGCCACCGCATCATTTACTTCAGTACCCAGAAAAATGATCCGGTCCTTCAGCAACCGGGAGTAAATATCATACGCGCGCTCCCCGTGACGGGTTTGCTCAATGACATTGGGAATGGGAATAAAATTTTGTTCGTTCATGAATCCTCTGCAGCATCTTCGGTGTTTTTGGTTTCGCCATCAATCTCAGCTTCGTCCTGGATCAACTGAAGCACCTTACGGCATACCACGTCACCACGCAAATCGTCGAGTTGATTATTTTCTTTCAAACGACGCTCCAGTTCGTCGGGCTGCATGGAATAGGCATATGCCATCATGGTCATTTCACGTTTGAACTCACTATCGGAAACCTGAATTTCTTCCTCTCCGGCAATCTGCTGAAGGATCAGACGCAGTTTAACCTGACGTTCCGCCGTGGTCTTGGCCGTTTCGAGCAACTGATCTTTCTGCTCCAACAGTTGTTCTTCAGTCATGCCGCCACGTTGCATATCGTTGGCGATCTGCTGAATCTGCTGCTGGGTGGCACTGCCCACCAAACTTTCAGGCAGTTCAAAACTGGTGCTTTCCAGCAACATTTCTTCAATCGCATTGCGCAACTTGCCTTCGGCCGCCCGGTCTTTTTCCGCTTCCAGAGAATCCAAAATCTGTTTGCGGAATTCTTCTGCGTTTTCCACACCCAGAGACTTAAAGAACTCTTCGTCCAGCTCGGGAAGCTTACGGGCACGCACCCCTTTTACCTCCACATCAAACGCAACTTCTTTACCGCGCAGGCTTTCCAAAACAAAAGAGTCAGGGAAGGTCACCTTCAGGGTTTCTTTGTCACCGATGGACAATCCGGCCAGCGCCAGCCCCAATTCCGGGATAAACGCTTCGTCGCTGGCTTGCAGCCAGAAATCTTTTCCTTCACCCAAGCCTTTCGCTTCCGGCTCCACTTCTTCAAGCGGCTTGCCATCGAGCGTACTGGTGAAATCAATCTGCGCCATGTCGCCGCGGGCAACCGGACGGTCAGTCACATCTTCGAAATCCGCGCGTTGCTCACGAAGCGATTCGATGCGCGCATCCACTTCCTCATCTTTCACGTCTTCACGCTCTTTAGACAGCTTCAGACCCTTGTAAACCGGCAAGGAAATCTCAGGCCGCACATCCACAGTCACGGAATAGCTCAAAGGCTGACCTTCCACCACTTCGATCTCTTCATCCATTTCGATGATGTTGATCACCTGCAGGTTATTTTCCTGAATGGCTTCATGATAACTCTTGGGAAGCAAGTGGTCGCGCAGTCGACCGAGAATTTCTTTCTTAAACCGGGCTTTCACCATTTGTTTCGGTGCTTTACCGGGACGGAAACCGGGAATCGCCACACTCTGGGCGTAAGCGCTTACGGCATCATCAAATTCACTAGTGATATCCTCTACCGGCACTTCAATATTCAGTTTACGGCGACAGGGGGAAAGTTCTTCAAGTTGGACGTTCATCGAGATTCTCAGGGTTTGTGTAAAAAAAAGGGAACGCTCCCTCTACGCCAGCCCCCTTCATAGGTCAACAATTAATCGGTATCGGCTTCCGGCACTTCTCAAAACGTTTCGTCTGGTGAAAACGTACCCGGCACGGGCCACACCTTCAGGACCTTTTTCACCCTTTTCTCAAAAAACCCCTGTGAAATTCTCATTCCTGCAAAGGACCAATCCCCTTGAACCAATCATATTAACCTTAATAAGATAATTTAAACCCAAAAATCAACCAATTTCAGGATAAGGATTAAAAATTGCTTCGTTAAATGCGAATGGTGAGTGTGAATTCTTTTGAACATACCAAGAGTGACATTCGTCTCATAGCCGACAAGCCGCCCCGTTAATGACTTGTCAGGATCGAAACCTATTATCTATTCGTCTTTTTTTGATATTTACCACATACTCCCCTATGACTAAATCACAACCTCCATCCCCAATCGTCCCTTATTTATGAAAAAATTATCCCTTTTACTCAGTGCATCCTTCTTTCTCTTTCTCACGATGGGATGTGATTTATCCGGAGAAAGCGCCAACGATCTGATCGCAGAAGCGGAAGATGCCTATGCCGCCAGTACCGAGAGCGCAACTACATCCGGAGCGACCACCACAAGTACTGATACGGCCACGTCCAGTAGCAGCACTGCCGGTTTCCTTTGGAAACCCGTCAGTGAAAGTAACGGAAACCTGGTGGTGCTCCTTCCCTCCTCCACCCAGGGACGCACCCAACAGGTCTGCACCATTTCCGGTGCTTTCGGATCCGAATCTGCTCCGATGCGTCATGAAACCCATAACGGCGGACGCCCCCACTTCTACTTCGGCAAACCCGGCGGCTCCTACGGCACCAACATTACAGTACAGGCCCCCCTCACAGATGGGTCCATCTTTTCAACCGTGGTTGCGGATGGGTCTGCCCGCACCGAAAAATAATTCGGCTCAGGCCTGAAATCCCGGCGGTGAAGCCGGGATTTTTTTTGCCTATTCCATATTGGGGATTGCCGGAAAGCGTCCCCCCATGATAGAAAACCCTATGGCAAAACAATATACTGTAGGCGTTTTCCCCGGCGATGGCCAAGGCCCTCCCGTCATCGAAGCCGCAACCAAGGTGCTCAGCGCCGCCGGAAAGAAATTCGGTTTTTCGATCCAATTCAAGGAATACCCCTACTCTGGTGAACACTACTTAAACACCGGTGAACTCCTTCCGGAAACCACCCTTCAGGAACTCCGCGAACTCCCCGCAATTCTTTTCGGAGGGGTTGGCCACCCCGAAGTCACCCCCGGTCTGCTCTCACGTGAAATTCTTCTGAAAATTGCGGATCGGCTCGATCTCTACATCTCCGAACGCCCGGTTCGCTTAATGCCCGGTGTGAAAAGCTACCTGCGAACCAAAAACAATGAAGCCATCGATTACGTCATCATCCGCGAACATTCCGGAGGACTCAACGGAAAAATAGGAGGCTCCGTATTAAAAGGAACCTCCGGGGAAACCGCACAGGAAACCCTGATGTACAGCCGTTATCAGGTCGAACGCTGTCTCCGCTACGCTTTTCAAGTGGCCGCCTCCCCCAACCGGAACGGGAAATTGACCCTGACCAGCAAAAGCAGCCTGCAACCCCACGTCTATGACCTTTGGTCCCGGGTCTTCAAGGAAATGGGCGAGACCGAATTCCCCCATATCGAACGAAATTATATCGAAGTGGACGACATTTGCATGCAACTCGTCCGCTATCCGGAAATCTTCGATGTCATCGTCACCGGCAATCTTACCGGTGATATTCTGGCAAATGTGGGCGCGGTCAGTCAGGGAGGGGCGGGATACGCCAGCATCGGCAGCCTTCATCCGGGAAAAACCGGAATGTTCGGCCCCATGCGGGCCAGTGCCGAGTTTTACGAAACCTCCCACCTGCAAGCCAACCCCATCGCCGCCATCAGCGCCGCCACCATGCTCTTACGCTACCTGGGACAGGAACCCGCAGCCGCAAAAATCGAAGAGGCCATGATCATCACTCTGGCAACCGAAGTCATGGCGGAAGGCACCCTCCTCTCCCGCTTTCAAACCTTGGAAGTGGCGGAAATGATTATCAATCGACTGTAAGGCCGGAGGTCGGGGGCGGATAAAGTTGAAATCTCAAATCCTAAACCTCAAATCTCAAATCTGAAACTTTTACTCCGCCCTCGTCCCCAACGAGACTTCTCCGCTATGCAAAGTATGCAGCTTTCCTTCATCATCTCGCAATAACAACGCGCCTTGGGCATTCACATCTTCCGCCACCCCGGAAAGAACCGTATCATTCGGCATTTGCACCCGCACCCGCTTACCCGGCGTCAGCGCCCCCTCCCGCCATCCATCCAAAATCGCGGAGGCATCTCCCGCCCACGCCAACGCCAACTGCGCATCCAACTCCGCGAGGATCGCCACCAACAAATCGCTCCGCCGCCAGGTTTTACCTGTTTCAGAAGCCAGCGAACAGGCAATCTCCCGAATCTCTTCCGGAAATTGATCCGCAGATGTATTCACATTCAGCCCCATTCCCAACATCGCATACTGGATCCCTTCCATATCCACACTCATTTCACATAACACCCCGCAAAGCTTCCGACCGCCCATCAACACATCATTCGGCCATTTAATCCCCACGTCTTCCACCCCGCATTTTTTCAAAGCACGATAAACCGAAGTGGCCGCCAACAACGGAATCAAGGTGGCATCCTGCGGACGCAAAGGGGGACGCAATAATACCGAAAATTGCAAACTGTCTCCCGCCCGGCCCAACCAGCTCCGTCCCCGACGTCCCCGCCCCTTTTCCTGCACTTCCGCCACCACCAGGCTTCCCTCTGCCGCATGCGCTTCGGCCAGACTTCGAATCTCATCGTTGGTCGAATCCACCACTTCCCGATATTGATACGCCCCCTTCGTAAAACGTGTGCCTGCCAATTGCGGCAAGATCATCTCCGCCTCCAAGCCATCCGGATCCTCCAGCAATCGATACCCCTTCCGGGTACTCGACTCAATTTCATACCCCAATGCCTGCAATCCCTTGATTTGCTTCGAAATGGCGGCCCGACTCACCCCACTGGGCTGGCGCAGCTGTTCGCTGCTCACCCATTCGGCCCCCGACTGCCTCAATTGATCCAGTAATTTGATATTCATTTCTATAACACCCTAACCAAAAATCTCCCGGGATCAATGGCGATTGTCGACCGATCCTTCATTGTAAACCTAATATTATTTTATAGTTTACAATCATTGAAGCCCCAGCTAAGTCCGCACCATGATCAAATTGATATTGCCCTCCCTCTCTTTCGCCTTGATTTCACTGAGCACATCCGCCCAGGACACCCCCATCCTGGCGCCACCGCTGCAAGTCTCCGAAAAACCCTTGGTTTCCGTACAACAAACCGGCCAGGATGACAGTGTGAGCACCGCCCTGCAATCCCTCCCCGGCGTAGTGATACTCCCTCAGGGCGTTCCCGTGGGCCAAAGTGATTTAAGTATTCGCGGATCCAGTTTTTCCGGTGCAGGACTCAGCATGTTCGGATTGTCTCTTGGAAATGCCCAAACCGAACATTTTAATGCGGATCTCCCTTTTCCCGCATGGTGGTTTTCCGGACCTGAAGTACTCACGGGAGTTGAACAGGCTCTTCGCAGTGAAGGCCACCTCACCGGCACCGTTCTCCTCAGCCCCCTTCCCATTCAAAACCAAAAAACCGTCACCCTGGGCGTGGATAATAAAGACGGATACTGGGGCAACACAGGTGCACAGCAAGTCTTCGAAAAAGCGGATGGCTCCCAAATCGGCGTCGGGGTCTATGCAGGCTACAGCGAAATCCCGGGCGTCGATTTTCCCGACAACGATGTGCAAGTCGCCCGCGCCGGCGCCAGCATTCAAAAAATTACCGATGGCGGACAAGGGGATCTCATGATCGGCCACCAAGATAAAACCTTTGGCGCCCGGGGATATTATGGGGTCAGTGACGCCCTCAAAGCCGAAGAAAACACCCAGGACACCCTGCTCATTGGAAATTGGCAAAGCGCCGACCCGGCCAGCAAATGGGACGCGTCCTTCATGCTCCGCCAGTTCGAAGACGATTATAAACTCTGGTTACCCACCGCCCTCTTTCAAAATACCCACAAAACCCGATCAGCCGCCACCCAGGCGGGGCGACAGTTCCTGCTCAGTGATGCATGGACCCTTAAAACCCGGTTGGCAGCTGATGTCGAAGAGATCGAAAGCAATTCACTGGGCGATTTCTCCCGCTATCAACTTTCAGCCACCATGGTCCCCGAATGGCAGGCGACCACACAGCTGAAACTCAGCGCCGGTCTCCGCGGAGAAATTCTCGAGGACGATAAGAACCAACTCCTCCCCCTCGCCCGAATCGATTTCGACTGGATGGAAAACCTGGCCCTGCATGCCGAGTTCAGCCAAACGGTTCGCCGACCCAGCTACACCGAACTCAACTACGAATCCCCCGGAAGCCTGGGCAATGCCGGACTCGACTTACAAGAGCAGACCGCCATCGAAGCCGGCATCCACTGGCAAGCCAACGAAAAACTGAATCTGCAGGCCCTGGTATTCCAATATCAAACATCCGATACTGTAGACTGGATACGGCCGGATGCCGAGGCCACCCGTTGGCAGGCCGAAAATATCGGGGATGTGGATACCTTGGGATCCGAATTCATTTTGGGATATCAACTGCAAGAGCAACTCCACTTCACCACTTCGTATATGTGGATGGACAAAGACCCGGATGACGCCCCCTATGCCAGTCGGTATTCCCTCGATTACGCCCGAAATTTTGTGCGGGTGCAACTCGATTGGAGCCCGCTCAACTGGATGCGGATTGAGCTTTCACAATGGTACCGTGACCAAGTGGAAAACGCCTTGCGGACCGAAGGCGGAAACGAACAGTGGCTCACCAATGTTGCGGTCCACTTCCGTATCTGTGAAAACACCCAGTTGAGTCTGATGGCGAACAACGCCACCGACGACGACTACCGCGTGTATCCCGGACAAAACACCGTCACCCAGCGCCGCGTTTCTGCCGGACTCACCATGGACTGGTAAAATAGACTCACAACATAATCCGTGAAAGGCATAGTCCACGCACTCCGTGCGTGGACTCCGCTGAATTTTTAGGCATTGACAAAAAAATAACGGCCATTTATGTTTACGTAATCATTTTGCACAATTCTTCCCGGAATTCAAAATCCGCAAAATGATTTTATCACCGGATAAATGACAAAAAAAACTCACTTCTACTGAAGCCCCCATCTCCTTGCTGTAAAATCAGTGAGGAGATCCGAATCCTCAGCCCCCCCCACTCCCGACACACCATCCAAACCTGTGGTCACACACAGGCTCGAACACAAAAAGCTTTATCATGAAACCATTTTCCAAGCAGGGATTCACACTGATTGAAATGTTAGTGGTCATTGCCATTATCGCATTATTGGCCTCGATCATGATTCCCGCAGTGTCCAAAACC
This sequence comes from Kiritimatiellaeota bacterium B1221, assembly GCA_029269125.1. Taxonomy (GTDB): domain Bacteria; phylum Verrucomicrobiota; class Kiritimatiellia; order SS1-B-03-39; family UBA6053; genus UBA6053. The sequence goes on from JARHXX010000014.1 coordinate 66,961, forward strand.
AAACAAAAAGCCGATGCCGTAAAGTGTATGCACAACCTCAACCAAATTGGGTTGGCAGTGACCCAGTACACCATGGCCCACAATGAAAAACTTCCCGTTTCCAACGAAACCTCTTCAGGAAATGACCCACGAGGATGGCGCCTGGTCATCGCACCTTATCTCGGCCTGGACACTTCGCAATGGTGGGCGGACAACGTGCTCACCACCAGTGTCTTTCGATGCCCCAGCTTTAAACGGGGTCCCGGCCATAATGCGAGATGGGATGGCGGATACGGATGGAATTACCGCTACATGGGACACCGCACCAACAGCACCGGATACTCAGAGCGTCAGAAAATGTACACCATTCCCAACCCCGCCGAAACGGTTTTAGTTGCCGACACCACCGAAGGGAAAGACACCGCCACCGATTACAAAATCGCCTACCTGTATCGACCCACCGGTGGGGGCGGCGCCCCCACCCCTGCTGTCGGCACCCGACACCGGAACGGCATCAATATTCTCTGGGCCGACATGCACGTCGGCTGGATGTCTCAAGACCAACTCACCACCGGCAAAAACGGGAACAAGAACTGGTATTACGAACGGGAAAAATAAACCGATCCCCCTCATGATTTTCAAAACCGATTTCAAACGCGCAACCGCATGCGACACATAAATATTTTTCTCATTCCCCAATCGAAAACCCCATGAAAATTGTACCAACCGCCATCCTGCTTACCTTTTTAAGTCTCTCCTTGCGAGCTGAACTTTGGCTGCCTGCCCTCTTCTCGGATGGCATGATCGTCCAGCGGGAAAAACCTTTTACCCTCTGGGGAAAAGATACGCCCGGCACAAAAATTACGGTAACCCTCGCCGGCACTTCCGACACGGCCACCGTGACCAAACAGGGAACCTGGAAGGCAACCCTGCCCGTTCAATCCTTCACCCAGAGTCAAACCCTCACCATTCAGGGATCCACAACCCTTGAAATCAAAGAGGTGCTGGTGGGTGAAGTGTGGATCGCCTCCGGCCAGTCGAACATGGAATACTCACTGCGGGCAATCAAAGCGGATCCTCGACACCTCAGTGAAACCGCAGACCGGCCCATCCGTTTCTTTCGGGTGAAAAGAAACGCCAGCGCAGAACCCGTTGAAGACGTAACAGGTTCCTGGGGAAAACCAACAGACCGCTATTCCGCGGTCGCATTTTATTTTGCACAATCCCTTTACGCAGAACTCAACGTGCCAGTGGGGATCATCCAATCAGGATGGAGCGGGAGCCCCATTCGCGGGTGGATTCCTTTTGAGATTCTGGAACCTTTGCCTCCGGCAAGCTATCAGGTTCGAAAATTTAAAGAGTTCATGGCACTGGACCCTTCTTCAGAAGTCTATTCGGAAAGCATCAAGAGTTACAAACCCCATGGCAGACCCGGCTACCTGTTTAACGGGATGATTCACCCGATCGCCGGATTTCCCGCCAAAGGGATTATTTGGTATCAGGGGGAATCGGATATAAATCAACCCTACGGGTATACGCTCTTTTGCCAAGCCATGTTAAAAGCTTGGAGAGAGGCATGGCAGGATCCGACCCTGGGATTCTTCCCGGTCCAGCTCGCCGGATACAAAGACAAACAAACCCGCCCTTCCGAAGGCACCAGCCAACCTCAATTCCGTGAAGCCCAAATCGCTATTTTAAACCAGCCCTATACCGGCGCAGCCACGGCAGTGGATGTCGGAGAGGCGGATAATATTCATCCCCCAAACAAACAACCCGTGGGACATCGCCTGGCCACATCCACACTGCATGTCATGTACGGCCGAGACGATCTACCTGCCGGGAGCCCCCGTTTTGAAAAACTTGAAATCATCGGGTCCGAGGTGATCCTCACACTCAAAGATATCGGCAACGGACTCAAACTTCAACCCAATGGAGCGCATTCAGGATTCGCCGTAAAATCAGAAAGTGGAGACTGGGAATGGGCAGACATTAAAAGTCTAAACGGCAACCAAGTGATCATTCAATCCGCAGCAGTGGAAAACCCGGCAGAAGTAAGATACGGCTGGGCACGCAACCCCTGCCTCTCCATCTTCAGCGCAGATGATTTTCCCCTGCTCCCCTTCCGAACAGATAAAACCCCTTACCGGGACCGGAAATAAACAGACAACTTTAATACCTGCCCTTTTTTGAAGGAGTAAGCAGAACCCCCACATCCTTTGCCCTGGGCGACGTGATATCCGCCCTTTCAAATTTTAAAGGTGCAGACGGAAAAACTCCAGAATAGACGGACGCAGGTCAACAGCTTCCTGACCTCCCGCTTCCGCAAAGGGTGCGAAGGAATGATGAAATTCGGGGAGCACTTTTTCTTCAAAACACCATCCGCGGGAAAGGTAATCCTTTTTGAATTGTTCGTGCTGTTTCAGTAAAACCGTTTTATCCGCCGTGCCGTGGATATGGTAAACCGGAGGCGCTTCTTTACCCGTCCACTTCTTCAACCAATGCGCAGGGGACATCAGCTTGTTCACTTCCGGGTCCGGGGCCTGTTTGCTCTTTTCGCGAATGGTTAAATCATAAGGACCATAAAACCCTACCAGGGCTTTAGGAACAGTCACCGTGGTTTTATATCCCAAATGTTCATAGAGCCCTGAACCACCCAGCATATATAGATTTGCCAAACAACAGCCGGCAGAAAAGCCCATCATCCCCAATCGGCTCACATCCAAATTCCATCGTGCGCCTTCCCTGGATAAATAGGAAATGGCATCGGCCACCGCAAAAATCGTTTCCGGCCATTTGGCAAAACGATCTTCCCGGGGGGCCAGCGGATAAGAGATCGATGTAAAGTGAATGCCCTGCTCCTGCAGATATTCCCCCATCTGTTTGCAGCGTCCATCTTCCCGGTTCGAGGAGTGGAACCCACCCCCATGAATCCCCACCACCAAAGGCGCATGGGGCCTGGACGTCAAATACAGATCCAAACACTGGGAATCGTTATATTGAATATTTTGAATACAGTTACGCATCGTCGACGAGGCCTTCCACAAATTGATTTTGCTCTTTTAAGAGCGCGCGTATTTTGGATACCGGCACTTCGCGAATATCTGTGTATTGATGTTGAGCCGCTTCCGCCGCCGCGACCCCGCAAGCCTGCCCAATGGCGGTGAGCGGCGCCATCACCCGATAGGAAGAATGCGCTTCGTGGGTGCCACTGATACAACGCGAACCCAACAGCAGGTTTCCCCAGCCTTTGGCGCAAAGACACCGGAAAGGAATATGATAATAGCCGCTCCCGGGAATGTCCCGCATCTCCGTATCTCCTCCCTCCGGATTGTGGATATCTATCGGATAACAACAGGCCGCCACCATGTCTTCAAACCGGGCTTCTCCCAGACAATCCTCCTGGGTCAGCATATAATCCCCCACGATACGACGCCCTTCGCGAATGCCTAACACCGGAGAGATTTTCAATTCCGCTTCCACCAAAGCCGGGTGATCTTTTATCTCATTCCACAAATCATAAATCTGTTTTTCCGCTTTCTGGTATCCCTGTTTTACCGAATCCGGATCAGTGGGATCAATTCCGGTCACCCGGGTATGATTAAACACCAATGTCCGGGCATCCGGACTGGGGAAAAAGAGCACACCCTGATCGCCCCGTTTCGGATTGGAGGTGCGCCCTTCCTCCTTCAACCGCTGATAAGCTTCATTGAGCCCCAGCGCTTTCTTAATTTGCTTTATATCGCCCCAATTCTCGGCCCGAAACGGCGTAATCCCATCCGCACTCAATAGTTCCGATTTAATATTTGAAATGACAAAAGTCAGGGTTGAAGGCTGCATCTGTTGATCCGCCGTTCTTCCCACTTGAAAGTCCGCACCCGCCATCACGGCCAGATTCCCGTTGGCAGTGCCATCAATAAAAAAAGCAGCCGTGACCCGGGCTGAAACCGCACCGGAAACCTCAAGAGACTGAATAGATTTCCCATCCACTTCACAAGCCTCCACCCGGGTGGAGGTCCACACTTCTAAATTATCTTCGCCGGCAACCAGGCTCTGATAACGTGCAGACAAGTCTTCCGCATCATAATACGTGATCGTTTCATCCGATGCACGGCAAGGAAAGAGATGCGGATAAAGTTCAGGCAGAAATCCATCATTCACATTTTGATTCCCCCCGGGTCCCAAACCGCACAAGATACCCAGCGGACTGAATACCCCTGTCCCACCGATACGATCCTGTGCTTCAATCAATAAAGTTTTCGCGCCCGACCGCGCAGCCCCCACCGCCGCACAAATCCCGCCGGCCCCCGCACCTGCCACGACCACATCAAATTTAAATTCCTTCATTTTTTCTCTCGCTGAAAAGGTGAATATACGTTGCCCCCTGCCAGTGCCTTATCCGAAAATCCGAGTGATGGCGATACCGAAGGGTCACGGAAAGACAATACCGGCACAGCCCTCGGCCCAGGGACTTCCGCCAACCCGGCCCTCCCCTGTAAATTCAAATTCGTGGCTCTTCGGTGGTGACAGCCCCGGACAGCATTGTATTTATTTTCGACGACGAAGCGCGCACGCCACTGAAAGCACTCCCAGTCCCACCAGTGTTACGGTTCCCGGCTCAGGAATAACGGTGAGAGTCGTTTGTCCGCCAACACTGGTATCAATAATAAAGTCAGCAAGATCACTACTGGCATTCCCATTGAGCCGAATACCCCCTTCGTCAATGAAGCTTTCAAAATCATAAGACGACTGCATAACAGTAAAGGTGCCTGTGCTTCCCGTGGTAAAGTTGAAAAAGCCCCCAAGTGAGTTTTGATAGCGAAAATAGTCTGCGGTAACAGATCCTCCTGAAAGATTGTAAACGCTACCCGCCTGAACCCCACTCGCAATCTCCGGCACAGACAGATACCCAGCGATCGTCATCGTTCCGCCGTATTGATTAATCGTCGCTTTCGTTTCTCGGCCAACATTAAGATTACCATCAAAAGTTGCAGTTGAGCCTGTGTACATATTCAAAATGGTGGTCTCCCCATTCGCAAACACCCCCTCCCGCCCCATTTGTACAGAGGAAGTGGTATTACTGTCTAAATGCCCACCAGAAAGCAGGGTGATCTCTGAGTTCCCCCAGCGCAGTCCGGAGTTCGTGACAGGGTTTAGAATGGTGGATCCACCAGATACAGTGATAGATCGACCGGTCAAATCTGAGCGGGATTCCATCACTACCGTATCTCCATTGCTGATGGTCCCGGGGTTTGACGAGGAGGGAAGCAAATTTGACCAATTTCCAGCGTCACCAATATCGTCATCAATCGTACCTGTCCAATTTGTGTCGGCGAAGGTGAAACGGCCTATGGACAAAAGAAGTCCTGCGAGAGAAATCAGTTGGATTGTTTTATTTTTCATAATGGGTCCTTTGTAGCTTCTTTTCAACTTATTTTCTGCGGCGCAGGGCGGTCACAACTGACAACATGCCCAGCCCCAGTAAAGCGATGCTTCCGGGTTCTGGCACCACCGTCAGTGTCGTCTGACCACTGACACTTTCATCAATGATAAAATCTGCAAGGTCGCTACTGGCATTGCTGTTGAAACGAATATCGCCATCGGCAATGAAGTCTGCAAAATCAAAATTGTCTTGCAGAACCGTCAGGGAGCCCGTGCTTCCGGAAGTGAAATTAAAATGATTCAAATTCGAGGGGTCATTGTGATGGAACGACTGGAAATCCGCTACAGTGACCGTGCCGCCACTCAGGGTGAAAATACTGCCGGGGACCGATCCACTGGCATTGGCGGCCACATACAGGACACCGGCCACATTTAAACTGCCTCCATATTGATTTACAAATCCCAATACGTTTCGCCCCACAGCCAGGCCTCCCGCAAAGTCAGCCGTTGCTCCGGAATAAATGTTCAAGGTTGTGGTGCCCAGGGCCGTCCCATTGTCATGACCGATACTGGAAACCCCGGTATAGTCGATGTCCAGATGCCCCCCGGAATTCAGCGTAATACTGCCATCATCCCAGCGAAAAGTACTGATCCCGTCAGCATAGTGAATGGTAGAACCTCCTGATACGACATAGTGGGTGTCATCCAAATCATCCCGCCATAACATTTCCACCGTGTCCCCATTGTTAATGATTCCATCATTTGTACCCGAATCATCCGGAAGTCCCGCACTCCAGTTGGCTGGATTATCAATATCGTTATCCGGAGAAGCGCCTCCCGTCCAAATCGTATCCGCAACCACCAGCCTACCCGTAAATAAGAAAATGATAGCAAGACAGTAGCCTGTTTGAGTGACTTTATTTTTCATAAGAATTCTCCTTTAATGATATTGGACCCTGCAGCACTCGCGGAAGAATAAGGTGCCTTCCTTGAAAACATGCAACGGCCTTCAAAATGATTACGTATACATTTGAAAGAGTAGATGGATAGAAAAGAACTGTCAAGGAATAACTTTTCAGGTAACAGTCGTGTGCCTGCGCCGGAATATCCTCAACCACAGGCAGGATATTTAAACTTCGGCCCGTGCATTTTCCAATCCACAGCTCCCCTCCCAGGCAGAGGTAAAAATCCGGAGACCGTGGTTTCATACACCCGCAGTCTGCCCGGGCGGTCTCAAAACAACGCCCGGGGAGTGCGCTGACTACCTTTCATTCCATCCTTTGCCATCAAAAATTTTCGGCATACATTTTTGAATACGTGCAATTTTGGTTTTCGACTGCTTGGCCGACGAAAAATGGAGCAAATACCCCCGCTGTCTTCCCGGTGTTAATGCCTCAAAAGCTTTTTTAAAATCGGGCTCTTTGGAAAAGACCGTTTCCAGTTCCCCGGGAAGCGCAAGCCGAACCGCCTTTTCCGGTTTGGCCTGTTTACCGGATTCTTCGATCGCCACCGCCTCTGCAATGTAACCCTGCAACTGCGTTTTCAGCCGTTCGGCTTTCTCCACATCCGTGAAGCGGATCACCCGGGCAAAGCGGGAGTTTTCTCCCGGCTTCTCCAAAAGGTGATCCGGATCTTTCATTTCCGCTCCTCTGAAAAAAGACAAGGTCACCGACTCCTTAAACGCACTGAGAATGAGAACGTTTCTCCCTTTAAATGTGTAACAGGGCACAGACCATTTAATTTCTTCCGTCAGCGCCGTTTCCTGCAGAATCGCTCTCAATCCCTGAAGCACATCCACCCAAGCATGCACCTTACAGCCAGGAGTGGCACCCAGCGGACACCGTCCACATCCATCCTTAAAGTATTCATCTACATTTTCAGGCTTTAGCGTCATAATTTTTTCCCATGTTCATGAAAGCGCGTCAAGAGCACCTCCTTATAACAGCACATGTAAAATACGACAATCCGCCCTTTCATCGCACATCGGCGATGTGCGATTCATTCGCCAAGCCCGATGACGCGTCGGCAGGGTTGTGTGTAAAAAACCTTATTCGCCCGCAGGAGGGATGAGATCCATTTTTTTGCCGAGCACCAAACAGTTGAACAGGTAACGGCCCACTTGGTCGCGGGTCATATAGGCATTGCTCCCTTTGGCTTCGCTGAGATGCACCACGGTTTGCTCACGAAGGTCAAAAATCCGCAAGGTCAACCCCTGCTTTTCCCACAGTGCAGGATCTTCCAGATCAGAATCGGATGAGAGACGCAAAAGCTTGCCACCCGTCTCCCAGAAAACCCAAATTTCATTACTCACAGGTGAAAGCGGTGAAAGAAAAACCCGCTGCTGACCGGAGGGAGGCTCCTCCCCTCTCTGTTGATAATATTCCATCAGATGAGTGCGGGATGCTTCGCGCAGCGCTTCCAGAAATTTTCCTTCGGGATAGACGGCATGCGCCCGTTGCGCAAATGCAAAGGCTTCAATTTCCGCGTACGGTATTTGATACGCCATATACCCCTCGGCACTTTCAGGCGGGAGTCCGCGCAGAATATTGGAGACTTTAAACCCCTTGTTCCTTACCCGGATCCCCATCTTTTCAATTTCGTAATCCGCCTTTCTCATCACCACTTGCAGGTTCATTTGCGGCATCCAAATTTCGAACATTCGGGATTGATCCCCATCATCAAGCTCATGCTTCAATTCACGCACCCAATAAACCAGGTCTTTGTCTTTCATCACCTGATCCAGGTCATTCTCGTCGAGCACCCAGCGGTACAAGTGAATCGTGGTTTGCATCAACAAGTCATCATCCACGCCCTCCGGTAAGGGTGCGGCATTCAAAGCGGGGAGAAAGAGTGCAAAAAGGAGAAGCGTTTTCATAATTTCCTTATAACTTTTGTAGCGTAAAAAAGCGGTTACCACCCAGCGAGCCGGACTGCTGATCCGGGATACGGATAAAATTTCCACCAGGATTGTAAATATCCTTATCGGTCATCCAGGAATAGGCACGTCCCGTCACCGGCGTGTTACGCACCAAAGACATGGTCGCGAATTTATCCGCCTCCACAATGCCCCCCGTCATGTAGGCCGAAGCCAAACCCTGCCCATACGCCATCAACCGGGCAAATTTTCCCGGGGCACCGTCATTGGCGATCCCCTTGAGATAATCCAGACGTTTCTCCACCCGGGGCACCGCCACAAATTGGCCGGAGGCATTGCGGTAGAACCCATCACACTGCCCGTGTTCACCCCCGGTGGTAATCACATCAATAATATCCGTGGTCGTGACCGCCGCAATCTGCGATTGACGGTAACCATCGGGAATATGCTTAATACGCGAATCCAACACATGCAAAATTTGCAACATACAGGCTTTGGTATCCGCCTCGCTTTTCCAGCCGCGCTCACCGGGGAATGGCGATTCATTCAATAATAGCCTCGCCAAATAGCCCTCCCGTGAAGTGGCAGGTTTCAGCGCAACTTCCGCATGCAAAAGAGACGAGCAACAAATGAGGAACACAAAGATGATTTTCATAAACGATCTCCGGACATTAGGAGCCAAGCACTGACCGAATGAGAAGTCCAGTGTAAATCAGAAAGCTCAGGAGGTAGATCCCGCCTTCAATTCGATTGATACGCCCCCGCCCCTTCCGTCCCCATCCGAAGACAAAAAGCGACACCGTCAGTATCAACATAAACGGGAAATCACGCTGCAGAATTTCCGCATCCAAACCAAAGGGATGAATGCTGCCCGCAATGCCCACCACCGCCAGCGTGTTAAACAAGTTCGATCCCACCACATTGCCAATGGCCATATCATGCTCCCCTTTCCGCACCGCAGTCAACGTGGATGCCAGTTCGGGCAAAGAAGTGCCAATCGCCACTACCGTTAAGCCGATAATTAATTCACTCACCCCTGCCATGGTCGCCAACGCCACCGCGCCCCATACCAGGGCCCTGGAACTGATTAAAAGCACCACCATGCCCAGCACCAACTGCCCCAGAGATTTCCGCATCGGGGAGCTCCCGGCCGGGGGCATCTCTTCAGACAGGGTTTGCAGCAATTCATCCTGTGGACGCCGAAAAGAAAGCCAAACGGTCCAGGACATCGACGCCACAAACACTCCGATTAAAATAACCCCGTCCATCCGGGAAAGTTCACCATCCGCAATCAACCCCAAGCTAATCAGTGTCACCCCCGTCAACAACGGAAACTCCCGCCGTAAAATATTGGAATGCACCTGAATCGGAATCACCAATGAAGTGACTCCGAGAATTAATGAGATGTTCGCAATGTTGGAACCAAAAGCATTTCCGAGCGCCAACGCCGGTTTTCCTTCAAGCGCAGAAAAAGCGGATACCACCATTTCAGGTGCGGAGGTGCCAAAGCCTACAATCACCATCCCGATCACAATCGGGGAGATTCCCAAATGCCGGGCAACTCCGGAGGCACCCTCAACAAACACATCCGAACTCTTAATCAGTAGCCAAAGGCCGCCAAAAAGCGCCAACACCGGAAACAGCCATGCCGGCCCCCAGGAAAGGATCTCAGACATCATAGGCCTCATCATCCCCACCTAAATCCTCAAAATCAGGATCTTCCTTGTAGGGAGAGAGCGACTGTCCGGGCTCAAATTCTTTTTGACGCCAATATTCACCCAGCACAATCCCCGTGGCGGTGGCCACATTCAAACTCTCCACGTTTTCGGAACCGGGAATCCGAATAATCTGATCGGCATCTTCAATTAAAAAATCACTTAATCCACTGGACTCCGGTCCCATCATCAAGAGCATCTTGTCCGGCAAATCCGTTTTGTAGATATTTTCGCCCTGATGACTGCTGGTGGCCACAACCGTATATCCCGCCGCCTTAAAAATGGGCAGGGCTTCACTCAAACGGCCGCCATGCACAAACTGAACAAATTCCGCCCCGCCCTCAGCCGAACGCAAAGAGGAGCCATTCTGGGAAACCACCGCATCACTTACCAGCAAGCCTTCCACCCCGAAATGCGCACAAGTGCGAAGAATCGAACCCACATTGTGGGGGTTTCCCAACCGTTCCAGCGCCACCAGACAATCCGTATCCAACTCAATGGAGGCATCCAAATATTCTTTGATGGTGAAAGGATCAATTTTCTTCACCAGAAAACAAATACCCTGATGGCTCCGGGTTTCCGCAATCTTATCCAGCTCGTAGCTGTCCACAATCCGGTAGGCTTTACGCGCCTTGGCACAGGCCTTCATGATATATCCGAATCGGTAAGCCACATCTTCTGCAAAGTAAGCCCGGACAATTTGATCCTGGCGGTGCTCAAAGAATGCCCGGCAGGCATTTACCCCGAAAATTTTCATTTCCATAGGGTCTTCAACGGACACCCGCTGAAAGGACGGGCGGTTGTCCTGATTTTCATCATCCGGGTACATGCTAGATTCTCTCTCCATCTCAATCCTCTCTATTTTTGTGACTAATATAGGGCTAGGTTCATGATTCTACCAGAGGGAGGCGCAGGGCACAATCCCCGAATTTAACTCACATATATGCAGGCCGCCATGTGGGCATCCACTTTTTCCGCGAGTTGTTTCACCAATTCCGCAGGTGCCGCCTGGTTCAGTTTCAGTACCGCGATGGAGCAGTCCCCCTTCTCATTATGAGGATTGCGCACATCATCAATATTGATTCCTGCCTCCGCCACCGCGGCCGCAATCGTGCCCAGTACCCCGGGACGATCTTGAAAACTGAGCACCAGGGTATGCCCCTTCGGATCGAAGTACAGTTTCTCGAAACTGTTGATACGGGCAATCATCACCTGGTTTTCCGCAACCGTTCCGCGAATCGAAACAGATTTCAGCACCTCCGGACCGCTTTCAACCGACATATCCACGGTAATGGAGTTCCCATACCCTTTCTGGTTGTCGACATTGCGTTTGCAGTACTCAATCCCGTTCTCCTCCAGCACATTCAGCGCCGCTTTGTGATCCAAAGAACGGTCAAAATCAGGGTTGATTGCCGTGACCATGGGAACGACCAGCCAGTCCGAAAATTCCGCCAAATCACCATAAACAGAGGTTTCCAGCAGTTTTACCCGTTTGTCAGCACCCAACATCCCGCGGGCCATGGTCGTCAGGGTATAAGCCAAATCACCATAGGCTTCGTCCAATCCTTCCGGAATGTCACGGTTCACAATAAATGTCGTCAGACCTTTTTCATCAAACTCCACCAAAATACGCGCCGCCATTTTTGCCGCATTTTCGTTGGCTTCAACCGAGCTGGCACCCAAATGAGGCAGCATAATGTCCGCAATATCCGCTTCGGGTTTGTCGCCGGCCTCATCTTTGGGATACACATCGTTTAAGAAACGAATGTTCTTTTCAGCTTTCAGTGCACGCAAATCGTCATGATTGACCACCCCGTGACGTGCACAGTTGATCAAAGTCGCTCCGTTTTTCATTTTGCTGAACAAATCTTTATTGATCAGTCCCTTGGTGGCCGCATTCTCCGGAATGTGCAGGGTGATGTAATCGGATACAGAAAAAAGCTCTTCCAGAGACATCAGCTCGACTCCCAAAGCTTCAGCCCGGTCACTGCTAATCATCGGATCAAACCCAACCATCCGCATTTCAAATCCGGACAAACGCTTGAGCGTCAACCGGCCAATATGTCCCAATCCCACTACCCCAACCGTTTTACCGGTGATTTCACGGCCCATAAATTTGGATTTTTCCCACAGTCCCTGACGCACAGAGGCATCGGCGGGAATCAAATGACGCGCATCGGCCAGCATCAGCGCCACCACTTCTTCCGCCACCGCGTTGGAATTGGCACCCGGCGTGTTCATCACATCGATCCCGCGCTTGCGCGCCGCCTGAATATCAATGGTATTGTAGCCCGCACCGGCACGAATAATCACTTTTAACTTGGGAAAAGCATTAATGACTTCTTCAGTCACCTTTTCAGAACGTACGATAAATGCATAGGCGTCCGCATGGGTCGCCGCCAATTCAAGCAAATCAACGCCCGGGCATTGCTCGACCGTGTAGCCGCCATGGGCAATGAGCATTTCTTTCGCAACGGCATCCAATTTGGTGGGGATCAGTACTTTTTTCATGTTAAAATAAGGGTTTAGAATGAATGAGAACAACAATTGCCCGCCTTTTAACGCCGAAACAGCCGGAATCAACTGCACAAGCCAACTAATTGTGAGAGGCCCTCATCGCCCCTCCCCCAAAACCACTGAAAAATAAAGCGGTTTCAAACGGATTCCTCGCTCTATCGACCCAACAAAAACTTGTGCGACCACCGGAAAGGTGACCACACAAGCTGATACGCATATAAATAGAATGTCTCTCCGCCTTATCGGCGTCCACCTTTGGCGGGAGGACCGGAGGGAAGTTCTTCTTCAGTCAGAAATTCATCCTTGTTCACATCAAACTGGGTGAAATGTTCTGCCGGACCGTCGAATTCGGTTTTAGAGATCTTTCCATCACCGTCTTTGTCGAGCTTCTCAATTAATGCCTTGGCACTGGGAGGCTTTTTACCATCTTTACCGGCATCACCGGGCTGGGCCATGGCGCTTCCCGCTGCAAGAAAAAGCAGTATCATTGCGGTCAAAGTTGTCTTCATGTCGTTTCCTTTGGTTTGGGTTATGTTGACAGGTGAAAGATGCCACAATCCACCTTAAGATTGGATGAAGGGGATTTTTTTATTCCCCCCTCTCATCAAATAGAATCCCGACCATCACCGGCTTTTTTAAAAAAATCACCCCACAACCGCCTCCGGAGGAGGCAAGGGGCATAGCCGTCAAACGATGAAAGATCGGACCATATCAGAAACCCACAACCGTCTCCGGAGGTGGCAAGGCACATAGCCGTCAAACGATGAAACATCGGACCATATCGGAAACCCACAACCGCCTCCGGAGGAGGCAAGGGGCATAGCCGTCAAACGATGAAACATC
>JARHXX010000015.1 GCA_029269125.1 Kiritimatiellaeota bacterium B1221
AGGATTTCCACGCTCGGAGATCGTGGACTACGGCTGTGAAATGAAACAAGAGCCAAAGCGAGGATTTCCACGCTCGGAGATCGTGGACTACGGCTTGTGAAATGAAACAAGAGCCAAAGCGAGGATTTCCACGCTCGGAGATCGTGGACTACGACTGTGAAATGAAACAAGAGAGTATGCCAGGATTTCCACGCACGGAGTGCGTGGACTACGCTTGTGCGTGGATTACGATCTCGGCGGACCGCGATTTATATACACTTTTACGCCGGATTGTGAACTTCCGGCGGGAGGCTTGCCGGTGAACCAGCTGCGGATGCGTTGGAAAATGAGGGTGAGGATGCCGAGGGCCATAAAGAACAAGGCTGCCCAAAACATAAAGAAAAGGAGGGCGACGCCAATAATCAAGGCCACGGCGCCAAAAAGATATAACTGCCACTTCTTCGGCTTTTTAAAGGGGGTAGAGGCCCTTTGATCGCTGGGATTCATACGTTCGGGTTCAATTTCCATTCATCTATTATGTATCAATTTTCGCATCTGTAAAGCTTCGCTGATGGAATATAGGCTTGCGCTAGTCTTTAGGGTCGGCAAAAGAAGTCGTTATGTGCAAACAAATTTCCCGTGAGCGTAAAACAGCTTATTACATTGGTGGTTTCATTATGGCCATTGGATTTATAAGTTTCCTGTCGGCTTTTGTCAGCGGTATCATAAATTTTGGAAACTTCTCAAATTTTGAAGGACAGGTTCGTTCTTTTGGAATTCGCGCGTTCGGTGGCGCAATCTTGGTCATTATTGGGGGGATGGTTCGGAGAATTGGCGCGACCGGGTTGGCGGGGTCGGGCGTGATCTTGGATACTGAACAGGCGCGGGAGGAACTTGAACCTTACAGTCGGATGGCCGGGGGAATGGTCAACGATGCACTGGATGAGGTGGAGCTCAAATTCGGCGCGTCCTCGCCGGAAAAGGTGATTATGATCAAGTGCCGGGAATGCGGGAAATTGAATGAAGAAGACTCAAAATTTTGTCAGGAGTGCGGGAAAGAGCTCTGAAGTGTTTAGGGGCTTCGGGTGACGAAGGTGAGTATCAGAGAGAAGAAACACAGGACCAGATTAAATAAGGGAACCTGTAAGTCGGGGGGAAGGCTGTAAATCATTAACACGGCAGGGATCCATACCATCCAGGAACTGAATTGAATGGTTGCGTAAGAATGGATTATAAGTTTAGGGGTGTACAATTTACGAAACCGGCTCCATGAAAAACCACAATTTTTCCACCCGTAGAACACGAGACCCACGGGGGTGGCCCACAATAAATTCCATGGGCCTTGGTCTATCAACATTTTATACAAGAGGGTTTTGAAGTCGGTGCCCGAACCAAACCATACAGTTTGAAAGGTGTAGAAGGTATCGACAAATGCACCCTGAACCGCCCAATAGATGACATAAAAGAAGAAATAGCGTACTTTCAGGCCCGGAGGGATACGTCCGCGGCGCGCCATGACTCCCCAAGGAATCAGCCCCCCGAAAAGGGCGGTTGAGAGAATTGCAAAGAGGATGCCGGCCGAGGCTTTGAGTTCACCGATGGTTTCAAAGGCGGGGCGCAAGGATTCCATCCCAAAATACAGTCCCAAAATACAAGCGGCAAAAATTTGCAGCACAATGGCCGGAAAGCGGTTTTGAATTAATGCCGCTTTGATGGTGTGCCAAATGGAGGGTGGGGGATGCATAGAGGTGCGGGCTCCCTATTCCCTCCATGGAGAGGTTTCGATAAAAAAGGGTGATCGATTCCCGAACGGTATGCCGGCGGAGGGTATAAATAACGGTTTTGAGGTTCTTCGGGAGTCAATTCCAATTCCCTTTTCTTGACATTAAGCTCTTTAGCGAGGATATGTGCGACCTATGAGTCCTGTAATTAACATTCATCATTCCTCTTCCGATTCCCAGTCCGGCCGTATCCCGGATTTGATCGTGGAAGATTCGCAAACTGTAGTCATCTTTGGGGGGACCGGAGATTTAACCCGGCGTAAACTCCTGCCGGCGTTGTTTGCAATGCACTATGAAAACCGCTTGCCCGAAAAAATCCGGATCGTGGCCTTTGGCCGTCGGGATTATACAAATGAAAGTTTTCGGGAGGAGATGTGCAGTGAAATCGAAAGTTTTCAACGGGTGAAGGGCAGTAAGGCGGATGTAAAAGCTTTTGCGGAGCACATTGATTATTTTAAAGGCGGCCTTGATGATGCGGAATCCTTTGACCGCTTATCCAAGCAGTTGGATGATGCGGAAGTTTATCCGGCGAACCGGGTGTTTTATTTATCGGTTGCCCCCAGTTTTTTTGGTCCGGTGACCACCCTGCTGAAAGAATCCGATCTGGTGTATTCACCCACCCATGCGCATTGGAGCCGGGTGGTGATTGAAAAGCCGTTTGGGCGGGATTTGGAAAGTGCGATGGATCTCAATCGTCATGTGCTGAATCTTCTCGATGAATCACAAGTGTATCGTATCGATCATTATTTGGGAAAAGAAACGGTTCAGAATATTTTATCTTTCCGGTTTGCGAACACGATTTTTGAACCGGTATTTAACAGCAGTTACGTGGATCACATCCAGGTAACCGCCAGTGAAACTGTGGGGATGGAATCCGGTCGCGGGGCGTATTTTGACACCGCGGGTGCGCTAAGGGACATGATGCAGAATCATATTTCCCAGTTGCTTTGCCTGGTGACCATGGAGCCGCCCAGCGGATTTTCTTCAGATGCGGTGCGGAATGAAAAGGTAAAAGTCTTACAGAGTATCCGCATTCCCAAACTGGATGATGTGCGGGAGAATGTGGTGCGGGCACAGTATGTCTCCGGAACCATGGGGGACAAAAAGGTGACGGCCTATGTGGATGAAGACCGGGTTCCCTCCGGCACGTCCACCGAAACCTTTGTGGCGGCCAAATTTTTTATTGATAACTGGCGCTGGTCCGGGGTGCCCATGTACCTGCGCACGGGGAAGCGGATGGGCCGCAAGCAAACCAGCATTACGGTTCAGTTCAAAAAACCGCCGATGGAGTTGTTCCGCACGGTTGAGTGTGCCAACGATGTTTGTGATTTGACCGAGGCGCAACCCAATGTGTTAACCTTCCGGATTCAACCCGACGAAGGGATCTCTCTGCACTTTGCGACCAAACGTCCGTCCATGCATATGGTGGTGGAGGATTCGGAACTCGATTTCAATTATGCGGAAAACTACGAGGGCACCTTGCCTGAAGCCTATGAACGTCTGTTAATGGATGTGATGCGCGGAGATGCCACCCTGTTTATGCGTTCTGACGAAGTGGAAGCCGCCTGGCGGATTATGGATCCGATTCTGCAAGCGTGGCAGGAGCGGAATGCCCGGATTCCCCTTCATTTTTATTCACCCGGTTCCTGGGGGCCCCTGGCGGCCGATGAATTGTTTGAGAATGAAGTGGGGGCCTGGCAGAATCAGTAATTGCTGGTTTTGAGCAGTGCGTTTTTCCGTTCTGTAAATTCGAGCGGACCTTCAGTCCGCCTTATAGTATCCATACGACAACCCAGCCCCCGCAAGCGGGGACCGGGCTATCATTCGATTGGACCGGCGGCCCAAGAAGAAGTTGCCTCTTAAGGACGAAATCCGTAACTTGGCCTTATTCAAGGTTGATCTCTTATTTTAGCGCCTCTATGTTTTGGGCATGAAAACATATGAAAAGCTGGGTGCATTTTATTTAGGGAAAACGGAAGCATCGGAAGAACGGGATGCATCGACCCTGATGTATGATGCCAAGGATTTAACCACCCACGGGGTGTGTGTGGGAATGACGGGGAGCGGGAAGACGGGATTGTGTCTGTCACTGATTGAAGAGGCGGCCATGGATGGGATTCCGGTATTGGCCATTGATCCCAAAGGGGACTTGGGTAATTTGCTTCTGACGTTTCCGGATTTGTTACCGGAAGATTTTGCGCCGTGGATTGATCCGGCGGAGGCGATGCGCAAAGGGGCGACGCCTGAAGATTATGCGGTAAAAGTGGCCAAGACCTGGAAAGAAGGGCTGGCCTCCTGGGATCAGGATGGGGAGCGGATCCGGCGGATGAAAGAAAATGCGGACTTCACGATTTATACCCCGGGGAGTACGGCGGGGCGTCCGTTGACGGTACTCAAATCTTTTAATGCGCCTCCGGAGGTGTTGCGAAACGATCCGGAATTGTTGGCGGAGCGGGTGGACTCGTCGGTGGCGGGCCTGATGGCTTTGTTGGGGGTGCGCGGGGATCCGTTGCAAAGTCCTGAGTACATTTTAATGGCCAACCTTTTACGTCATGAATGGGAGGCGGGCCGCGATTTGGATTTGCCGGGGATTTTGAATGGCATTCAAAAACCTCCCTTTGATAAAGTCGGGTTTTTTGATTTGGAAACATTTTATCCGGCCAAAGAACGGATGCAGTTGGCGATGCGGTTGAACAATTTATTGGCCTCCCCGGGTTTTGCCAGTTGGTTGGAAGGGGATGCCCTGGATATCAATTCCCTGATGTACACCAAGGAAGGCAAAGCGCGGGTGACCATATTGTCGATCGCACATTTGAGTGAAAGCGAACGCATGTTTTTTGTCACCCTGCTGCTGAACGAATTGGTGGCATGGATGCGAGGTCAGCCGGGAACCTCCAGTCTGCGGGCTTTGTTGTATATGGATGAGATTTTCGGATTTTTTCCACCCTCCGGAAATCCGCCCTCCAAGCGTCCGATGTTGACTTTGCTTAAGCAGGCGCGGGCCTACGGGTTAGGATGTTTATTGGCGACCCAGAATCCAGTGGATTTGGATTACAAGGGCTTGTCCAACACGGGGACCTGGTTTATTGGCCGCCTGCAGACCGAACGGGATAAAATGCGGGTGATGGAAGGGCTGGAGGGGGCTTCGGCGGGTGGAAAATTTGACCGGGCAAAGATGGAGCAGATTTTGGCAGGTTTGGGCAGTCGGCGTTTTCTGTTGCACAATGTGCATGATGACGGGCCGGTGGTGTTTCAGACCCGCTGGGCGATGAGTTATTTACGGGGGCCTTTGACCCGGGAGCAGATCCGGTTGTTGAATCCCAAGAGGCTCACCGAAGAGGCATCGACGGCCGCTCCGTCGGAGACGCCTGAGAAGAAGGAGGAAGAAGCGATTGCAGAAAAGCCGGAAGTACAGATTTCTTCCGCGATTTTGCCTGCGGGGATTCCGGAGGCGGAGCTGCCTCTGGCAACGCCGGGGGCTTCACAGGCCTGTGTTCCCTGTATTGCGGGGGTTGCGAAATTACATTATGTCCGTGCGTCGAAACATGTGGATCTATGGAGGGAGCAGGCCTTTTATGTGCCGATTCGGGATGGCTTCACCCCGGTGGACTGGGAGGAGATCGCTTTTGCGGAGGGGACGGGAGGTTTTGCGCCCGCGGAGAAAGGAAAAGTCCGTCCGCCACTGCCCGGTGCCGCTGGAAATGCCAAGAATTTCAAGAGTTGGGAAAAGGAAGCCAAGTCGGTGCTGTATGAACAACAGACTTTGACCCTGTTAAGTTGCAAGGCCTTGAAGTTGGATGCGGAGGAGAATGAAACGCCGGAAGCTTTTCAGGCCCGCCTGCATCATGCAGCCCGGGAAAAGCGGGATTTGGAGGTGGAGGCTTTACGTCAGAAAATGGAGAAGAAATTTTTAACCCTGCGCGATCAAATCCGTCGCGCGGAAGATCGGGTGGAGCGGAGCAAATCTGCCCATTCCGAGAAGAAATTGAATACCGCACTGAGTTTCGGCAGTACGTTGCTTGGAGCATTTTTGGGTAGCAAAAAGGCCTCGGTCACCAATGTGAACCGGACCCGGAGCAGTTTGACCAAAGCGTCCCGGCTGGGCAAATCCAAAGAGGATATTCAACGGGCGGAAGACGAGTTGGCCGCGCGCACCCAGCAGTATGCCGATCTGGAAGTGCAACTGGAAAAAGATCTGGAAGCCATTAAACAGGCGTATTCCCCGGAAAATCTTCAGGTGGATGAATGGGTCCTGCCTTTCCGGAAATCCGATTTTCGTTTCAGTTTTTTCGGGCTGCTTTGGCGGGAAATCTAAATCAGGAGAAGCCGGCATGGTTTGTTTCCGTTTTGGGGCATGCGGTGATGGTGGGTAAATAACCGGAATGGGTAATTTTCGAAATTGACTTTGTGCAGGACGGATATGAAAATCCCCTCCTAAATACTTAGCTCAAATTATGAAAAATCTATTCTCTCTTATGGGGGCTGTTGCGGTTTTGTTTGCTGCTGTCCCTCTGAATGCCGATGTTGCGGTGACGATCGATACCAGCACGACTTATCAAATTTTTCGTGGATGGGGATGGGTCAATTCGCTTCCGGATTACATTACGCCCGGCTCCGGGACGAGTTGATCTATGAACTCGCAGATCAGTACGGACTCAATCGGGTCCGCTTTGAAATTCCCGCCGGAAATAAAGCCGGAGAAACAGGCTGGGAAGCGGTAAATGACAATGCCGACCCGAACAAAACCCGGTGGTCGAACTATAATCGGGCTGATTTGGACCGCCGGGTGACGGAAATTGTGGGTCCCTTTGCCCGGCATGTCCGGGGCAGAGGGGATCCCTTTGACATGTATCTCAGCTATTCGTTTTACACGAATGGATCCTCCGGTCTTTCTCCGGCCTGGATCCAGTATAATCCCGGAGAGTACGTGGAGTTTGCCATGTCGCTGCTGCTCCGGCTGAAATATGTACACGGATTGGAGGCGGACTACATCTGCATCCTTAATGAGGCCAGTTATAAGAAGGTATTCACGGTGGACACCGTCCGCACCATGATTACGGCATTGGGGCCGGTGATGCAGGCCGCGGGACTCAAAACCAAAATCCAGTATCCGAGAGCGTGAATGTGGGTGTGGCCGTAAATAACTTTATCACCCCGACCGCATCGGATGATGAACTGTGGTCCTGGGTGGGGGCGGTCACTTATCACCGTTATGGCAGCATGGAATTGTTGCCGGACTTGGCCGCCTTTGCCGGCGGGAAAAATTTACCCACGGGCATGACAGAACATTCAAATTTGAACGTGGACAGACTCTATGAGGATCTGACCGTGGGAAATGTCTCTTACTGGGAGGTGTACGGGATTGGCAGTGAGGTGGTTTTGTTTGAAAATCCAGCCAATTATAATTTTTTGGAGCGACAGTCGAATTGGTGGCGTTTCCGTCAGTTTATGCAGTATGTCCGTCCCGGCGCGGTACGGGTGGACGTGAGTTCGGATGACAGCCAGTTGCGGGTGCTCGCCTGGAAGCATCAGGGGAAAACCATCTTGAATCTGCTGAACAACAGTGACGGTACCCAGCGGGTGGTCAACATTGAGGGTCTCAGTCCGGGGGGTTATGGATTCACGGGGGCCCGATCGACCGCCGCCCCGATCGAACGGGGATTACAGACGGTTGGACAGGATGGGACGCTGACCCTGACGCTGCCCGGGAGTACGATTTACACCCTTTATCCGCATCCGGGAGGAAATTTACCCCCGTATTTCACAGATTTCCGTCCTTCGGTCGGATATTTGGTGTCGCCCGACAGTTCCTTCACTTTATCCGCGGCTGCTCAGGATCCGGAAGTGGACACGCTCACATTTCAGTGGAGTCTCATCGAACAACCTTTGGGTGCCAATGCGTTGTTGGCCACTCCCTCTGCCGCTACCTGTGTGGTAAGCGGGTTGACGGTTGCCGGAGATTATACCTTTGGTGTCGCGGTCTCGGACGGGAGCAATACGACCACCCGCGAGGTGCGGATGGAGGTGTTTGCCGGTAATCCCGCCCCGAAAATCCATGATATGCAAAACCGACAACCGGTGCGGGTGACCCTGCCGGATACGGAAACACAACTCCGCAGTTCGGTATGGAATGTGGACGGGGATCCGCTGACCTATCAGTGGTCGGTGGTGTCCCAACCTGCGGGGGCAAATGCCCAATTTGATGCGCCGACCTCGGATCGGACTCAGTTGACGGATCTTACGGTCGCCGGTGAATATGTGGTTCGGGTTTCGGTATCGGACGGCACTTCCACCGTACACAACGAATTAACCGTTCCGGTATACCCTTTGAATACCCAGCCGGTGGTGACGGCAGCGGCGACCTCAACTGCGTTGACGCTTCCGGAGGCGGAAACCACCCTGAATGCCACTTGTACGGACGGGGACGGGGATTCGTTGAGTCACTGGTGGAAACTGGTGAGCGCGCCCACTGGTGCCCGGCCGGTATTTGTTTTCCCCACGGAAGAGCAAACCCTGGTGAAAGGGCTGGTGATCCCCGGGACCTACAGCTTCCAGCATGTGGCCACTGATGAAACCAAAGTGGGAACCAGTAACACGGTGACCGTAACCGTGGCTGCGGGGAGTTCGCCGGAACTGCTGTTTTTGGCGGCGCCGAATGGAGACGAAATCTATGAGCCGGGACAGACCATTCAGATCCGCTGGGCCAGTGCCCATTTTACGGATGAGGTGAAATTGGAATTTTATGACGGAAGCACCTGGAGTGAGATTGTTTCGGCCACCCCGAATGACGTGGTGGAGGCGAACACACTTCCGGCTTCAACTCTGAGCGGGTGCAAGATCCGGATTTCCGACGCGGCGGATGGGAATCCGGCGGATGAATCCGATGCCGGTTTTCGGATATATCTTCCCGGAGAATTTTCCAGCAGGCTGGTGGAAGGGGATACCGGAGCCGGAGCGTCCCTGGAATGGGACACCCTCCCCGGAGGATATGAATATCAACTGTATTCTACGGATATGCTTGATCCGGTGAATTGGCAGCCGTTGGGACCGCGCGAACCGGTGGAGAGTCTGTGGTTTGAAAGGGTAAAGACAGATGCCGATACCGGCGTGCCTATGCGTTTTTACCGGGTGGAAAGAAGTGTGATGGAGTAAAGCCCCTTCTGTGAGGGGGGGGGGCTTGGGCTCCGGGGGCATGTGAATCATTTGATTCTGTATTACTGTGTTTACCCGTTTACTGATTTCCTTAGGATTTTTTCAGTCACCGGTGCGGTTTTCAGGGCTGGTTTACTGACAGGAGCTAAAATAAATTCATTTTTATATAGATGCTAGGTAGCATCTGTTGTACGGTTCGTGAAATTAACCTTTTATTGTTTCATGGAGTTCTAATGAAAATTTTTTCCGCATCCTATCTTGTCCGACTACTCACTGTCCTTTGCGGTTGCGCCACCGTTACGCAAGCGGCGGAGATCACCCAAATCAAAAGTCAGGCTGCCGGTACACATTGGAATCAGGCGACGTCTGACGGGGATGATGTCTGGTCTGATGGCAATGCGGCCAGCGGAGCGAATGATTATGTGAATAATGCATATACTTTACGGACGCCCACCTCCAGTTCCACATTTAATGGTAATTCACTCACCTTGGAAACGGGGGGGAGCTTGTTATTGAAACCCGGGGGTGCCGGCCGGGTATTCACGGTGAATGACCTGATTCTGGAGGGAGGGAAGATCGTTCATGGGCAACCCAGTATTACAACTTCAGAAATCGCGGGTTCCATTACCCTGCTCTCGGATTCCGCTTATGAAGCGACCGGGTCCTCCTATCGCCGGGCTACCATTTCGGCCTCTATTTCGGGAAGTAGTGTCTTTGACATTACCCTCGGGAGCAGTGACCGCCTTGAAATCTCCAGCGTGGCCAATACTTTCGATGGTGAATGGCGGGTGAATCAGTACCTGAGTGAAATACCGCTCGGTTTTTTTGCTTCGGGAAACGGATCATTAGGTAATGCCAGTGTGTATATTGATACAGGTGTCGCTTTTGATGTGGATTATGACATCAGCAACCCCACCAAAAGTCTGGACATGAGCGGGGTGATGACACTGGACCAGGATCACACCTTCGGATCGGTGAGTATTGCCGGGGATGTGTTGGCGGCGGGCACCTATACTTTTGCGGATTTGAACAGCAGTTACGATGCAAACTTTGTAGATGGCGGCACCGGCAGCATTACGGTGATTCCGGAACCCGGATCCATTGTCCTGTTGTTTGTCGGGATGACGGGTTTGTTCGCGCTGACCCGCCGGCAATAAGACCGCTCATAAAAAGTATATTGCCAAGCTTGTGCCCTGCACCCCGTCCCGGGAGCCCATCACGCAGCGCTGGCCCGGGGTGCCTGTTCGCATATTCATTTGTACCCGAAAGCTTTTGCCAATCTTTGATTTCTGTTTTAAGTCGGCTGTATGTTAGCAACTGCTTTAAAACGTCATTTCGGATTTGACCGGTTCCGGGAGGGGCAGGAGGAGGCGGTGCAGTCGGTCCTCGACGGCAAAGATGTGGTGGTGGTGATGCCCACGGGTTCGGGTAAATCGCTTTGTTTTCAGTTGCCGGCCATGGAATTGCCGGGGGTGACACTGGTGATTTCGCCGTTGATTGCGTTGATGAAAGATCAGGTGGACAGTTTGAACCGTTTCGGTTTGCCGGTGACGTTTATCAATTCGACGTTGCATCCGCGGGAAATGGAGGATCGTCTGGCGCGGGTGCGGGCGGGAGAAATCAAGTTGCTTTATTTGGCACCGGAGCGTCTGAAAGATCCGCGTTTTCTGAAATTGCTGGACCAGATCGACATGTCGATGCTGGCGGTGGATGAGGCGCACTGTGTGTCTCAGTGGGGGCACGATTTCCGTCCGGATTATTTGCATCTGCACAAAATCACCTCACGTTTTCCGGAGGCGCGGGTGATGGCATTGACGGCGACTGCGACGGGGAAAGTACGCGAAGATATTGTGGAGCATTTGGGGTTGGGAAGAAAGGGGCGGGCACAACCGAAAGTATATGTGCACGGTTTTATTCGTCCGAATTTACACATCGGGGTGACCCGCTGCGCTACGCACGACGCAAAATTGGCGCGGGTGTTGAGTGTGATGGAAAAATGGAAGACGGGAATTATCTATTGTTCCACCCGAAAACAGGCGGAGCGGGTGGTGGTGAAGTTGGCCGGGAAGGGACAGCAGGTGACGCTTTATCATGCGGGCTTGCCGGATAAGGAGCGGACAAAAATTCAAAATCAGTTTATAACCGGTCAGGCCAATGTGGTGGTGGCCACCAATGCGTTCGGCATGGGGGTGGATCGTTCGGATGTGCGCTTTGTATTGCATTGGGATGTGCCGGGGAGCATGGAGGCGTATTATCAGGAGATCGGTCGGGCAGGAAGGGACGAGGGGCAATCCTGGTGTGAGCTGCTGTATAATTTTGCGGATGTGCGGACGCAGGAATTTTTTCTGGAAGGCGGCAACCCCAGCAAAGAAACCATCCTCGAATTGCTGTCCTTTTACCGGCGGCGCTGCGCAAATCATCCGATGTCCTTTTCGGTGGATCTTATTAAAGAGGATTTGACCACGACCAACAATCCAATGGCGATACGCACTGCGACCTGGATTTTGGAAAGGGCGGATTGCGTGCAGCGGGAGGAGGATCCCGGTTCGCGAAGCCAAGCCATTTTTGCGAATGAAAAAATCAACGAGCGAAGTTTGGCGGAGCAGTTGATGAAGGCCGAAGCGAAAGCGGCGAGGGACCGAATCAAGTTGGATGCGATATTGGATTATGCGAATCGGACGGACTGCCGGCATAAACAGATTTTGGATTATTTCGGAGACACCACGGATTTGGGTGAAAATTGCGGGGCTTGTGACCGTTGTGATACCGGGGCTGAAAAGGTGCCGGAAACGTTCTCCGAAGAGAGCTGGGTGGCGGTGCAGAAAATTCTGTCGGCGGTGGCGAGATTGGATGGACAGTATGGGCGTGCACGCATTGCGGAGTTGTTAAAAGGTTCCAAGACCAAAGGGATTAAAGAAGCACATCTGGAAGATCATCGCTGTCACGGTTTGTTGAAAGAGTGGACATTGGCGTCGATTGTTTCGGCGATTGATGAGCTTTTGCAGGACGGATGTTTGGGGCAGACCCGGCAGGAATATCCCACGCTGGAACTGACGCCCCGCGGGAAACAGGCGATGTTTCGTAAAGTGCAGCCCCGGGTGGCGTTTGCGGCGGCAGCTCCTGCGGAAGAGGATCTGGAATTAGATGAAGATTTGCTCAAAGCCTTGAAAAGCTGGCGAATGAAGCGCTGCCGGATTGCGCATTTAAAGCCTTTTCATGTGTTGAGCAACAAAACCCTGGAAGCGTTGGCGGCACGGAAGCCGGTCAGTGAACAAGAGATGCTGGCGGTGCCGGGAATCGGTCCCTCGAAGATGCAGAAATACGGCGAGGACTTACTGAAGATGATGAAAGCGGCGACTTATTAATTTTACCGTGAATCGGCGGGGATTTGTTTTCGTAGGTTATGCTGAATGGGAACTGGAATCCGCGTAATTTTCGTGGCAACAAGCGGTTTGAAATCGAAACCTTGCAAATCACACTCTGCCGCTTCATACTGTGGGAATGAAAATGTTGTGTGTCTTCCTGTTACTGGGAGTATGTCCATTCCTTCCGGCTCAAACCCGGACTTTTCGTTTGCCGGATCTAGAGCGTAAAGAGACGCAGGTTTTCCCGGTCGGGGCCGGGGCAATGCCTCAGGATCCGCTGTTGATGGCCCTGGGAAATCCTCTCACCCGGGAACAGGCTGTGCTGGAGTATAAACGGCTCGGAGCGCAAGCTGTACCGGATTTAGTGGCGCATTTGCGGGATTCGAACAGCGGTATACGATTGTTGGCGATATCCGCCATGCAATATGCCTGGGTTCCGGGTACTGAGCAGGCGGTTTTACCCTTTTTAAAATCTCCCCGGGATGCGGAGGCGAAATCCGCGTGGTACCTCCTGAAACAGAAAATGGAGAAGGGGGCGCTGGATCAGTGGGTGAGGGAACATCTCTATGAGATGAATCTTGGGCGTTTAATTGAGGTTATGGGGGAATGGGAGAGTGAGGCGCCCGATGCTTCCCGCATGTTGGAATTATTGAGCCGGCCCCGGTATTGGCAGGCGGCACTGCCGTATTTGCCCCGATATACGGCCCCTGAATTCCGAAGTTTTACCCGGTATATTGCGGATCAGGCACATGGCCAGTGGCTGATTTTTGCACTTGCCGGCATGATTCAGCAGGGAGACCGCAGTCCCTTGGTCTGGCAGCAAATGGAGGTGTTTTTAGCGAATGAGGATCCCCGGGTGCGGGAGATGTCGGCTGAATTTTATCGCTGGCATGGTGGTAAATCCGCTTTACCCCTTTTAAAAAAGGCCTGGGCGAAGGAGCAGGATCTTTTTGCTCGCGAGAGTATGGCGGAGGCCCTCCGGATCATTTCCATCCGGACGGATGCCGACTTTCCTGTGCCGCGGCAGCCCATGGAGCCGGTGGTGAAGTATACAGGCGGGCTGCGTCCGGAAGATCCGGAGGTTTCGCAGAAACGGATTGTGGCACTGCGGAAGGCGATGGGGTATGCGGACCAGGGGGCGCGAACGGTGGATGGGGATGCGCCCGGAATATTGGTGCGGCCGGTACGTGCCTTTTTCAACGATCATCATGATTTTGGTTTGCAGGCGAAAGCGGGATCCGGGCCTTTTGCAGGTTTGGTTCACTTGGGGCGGGACATGGCCTGGGGAGAGGATATGGCTTCGGTTTTGGCGGTGGCCCCGGGCGTGGTAAAGCGGGTGCAGATTGCCCGGGAAAGTTGGGGAGGGCTGGTGGTGATTGAACATCTCTCGCCCAGCGGAAAGAAATTCTGCAGTTTATATGGGCATTTGGGTCCTTTAATCACAGTGAATCCAGGGGATGAGGTATTGGCCGGAGCCAAATTGGGTGGGTTGGGGCGAAGTTTTACGGCGGAAAATGGCGGATATCTCTCCCATTTACACTTCAGCATTTATGACGGGCCTTACGGATCCGGGAAGTGGGTGAATGGGTACATGGCGCCTGAATTATTTGCGCTTGGAGGTCACAAGTGGATAGACCCGTATATTTTGTATCAGGGCTTTAAACGGTAAGACACTTGCCATCAACGAATATGAGAACTTCTAAAAAGCCTTTTTGGCTTGAGCGAAGCGAAAAAGAAAGGCTTATGTAAGGCATGAGGACCTCCATACGTTTTTTAAAAGTTTTCTTTAAATCCATGGGCTTTTTGGCACCCATCTGGTTGTTTTTGACCGGGGTGATTTTCCTGTTGGGGGTCATGATCGCCCGCAGGGAAAATTTACCGGTGGGGGATGGCATCTATTTTGCCTGGGTGACGGCTTTTACGGTGGGCTATGGGGATATTGTACCCGGAGGCGCTTTTACCCGAATGTTGTCATTGGCGATAGCTCTGACCGGAATGATTTTCACCGGTTTATGGGTGGCGGTCGCGGTAAATGCGGTGAAGATCGCATTGGGCCGGGATTTCACCCGTCACGACCATGATGGGACTTAGTCCGTCGAAAAAGCCGGGTCATAGTGGACGATCCCCCCGGGCACTTCTCCGTTGAATGCGCGGGCCATAAAAAAGGGGGCCAATGCGCCGGGGAGGATTAAATTTTCGTAAGTGTTGAAGCCGAAGCGTTCATAAAATCCGGGTTCACCCAAAACCACACAACCGGATACCTCCCGGGACTTCATTTCTTTCAGCCCGGTTTCAATCAATTGCCGGCCAATCCCCATGCGTTGAAGGCGGGGATTCACGGACATGGGACCCAATCCTATCCAGTTTTGTGTTCCTTCGGGGCTGCCATCGTCAATTTCCACGGGTGAAAAAGCAATTTGGCCTACCAACTCACCCGATTCATCGATAGCCACCAGCGAAAGGAGAAGTTTACGACTTTCCCGCAGACGCTGCAGAATGGCCCCTTCATTTTGATGGCTATGGGGGTCAAATGCAAAAGCGAGATTGAGCAAGTCGTCAATCGCTTCGAGATCGCTTTTGTTTTCAGGTCGGAGGGTAATTTTCACGCTGTCTGCTATGCGAAATCATTTATTGCATGACCAGCTAATAATAAAGAGATCACATGCTATTCAGCATTAAACACTTGTATTTCAATGGTGTGCGAGTCAAACAAGGTGCTATCTACCTTCCTTCCTAAGGCCTTTTATGAAATCTACTTTCTCTGTTTTGTCGTTTTTGTTTGTTTCCTTCCTATCGGTTTCTTGCCGAAAACCGAATGAATTTCAGCCTCCCCCCCCGCCACAGGTGACGGTAGAGAATCCGGAAGTGAAGGATGTGGTGTTGTATGACACTTTTCCCGGTTTGGTGGATGCACGTGAATCGGTGACTTTGGTGGCTCGGGTGAACGGGTTTTTGGAAGAAGTGCACTTTGATGATGGCGCCAAGGTTCAGGAAGGTGATTTGTTATTCACGATTGAGCAAGAAGGATATCTGGCTTCTCTGAATGCGGCCAAAGCGACCTTGGCCCAGGCCGAAGCGGGTTTGAGTTTGGCGCAAGCCTCCCTCAGTCGGAAAGAAAAGGCTTATGAAAGCCAAGCGGTTTCCGAGCTGGATGTTTTAACTGCCAAAGCGGACGTGCAAGGGGCGGAGGCCGCCGTGCAAGCTGCCGCCTCCGCGGTAGAGGGGGCAGAATTGAATTTATCTTACACCAAGATTGTTGCGCCGATGAGCGGGATTATTTCCCGAAAGTATGTGAGTGAGGGGAATTTAGTGGGACCGGGCGCCGTGACAGAGTTGGCCTTGTTGCTTTCGATTGATAAAGCGAATGTTTACTTCAGTGCGGATGAAAGGCGCTTGATTCCCAAATTGCGGATGATGGAAGATTATCCTCAGAAGGGTGGAAAATTTCTTTCCGCTGTGAAATTGGCGCTCTCGGATGGACAAGATTATGACTTAGAAGGGAAAATTGATTATATGGATAACAGCTTGGATACCCAGACCGGTACTTTAAAGGTGCGGGCCGTATTTGAGAATCCTGAGGGATTTTTGGTACAGGGGATGTTTGCCAAAGTGAAAATTCCCAAGGATAATAAAGGTGCTATTTTGATTCCTGAAATCGCGGTCCAACGGGACATGGTGGGCTCTTTTGTTTACACGCTGACCGCAGAAGATAAGGTCGAAAGTGTTTATGTGAAATTGGGAGCGCTGTACGGTCAACAACGGATCATTCAGGAGGGCTTAGGGAAATCCGATAGGGTGGTCACGCGGGGGATTCAACGGGTCCGGCCCGGTGCAAGTGTGACCGTGAGCGGATCCCCAAAAGGAGAATAAACTATGTTTAGCCACTTCTTTATTCGTCGCCCCATTTTCGCCGGGGTGATTTCGATTGTGATTTTGATCCTTGGGGTATTGTCGTTGCTCTCTTTGCCGGTGGCTCGCTACCCTGAGATTTCACCGCCGACCATTACGGTGACTGCATTGTATCCCGGCGCGGATGCGCAAACGGTGGCCGATACCGTGGGAACCCCGATTGAGCAAGAAGTCAACGGGGTGGAAAACATGCTGTATATGAACAGTGTGTGTGGAAATGATGGTTCATATTCTCTTACCGTCACGTTTTCTTCTGAAACCGACTTGGATACGGCCAATGTTTTGACCCAAAACCGGGTTTCCTCGGCCATTGCGAAATTGCCTCAGGAAGCGCAACGGATGGGTGTAACCGTGAAGAAGAAATCCACGGATGCGAATCTTTACCTTGCTTTGTACAGCCCGGATAATTCCTTGGACGGATTGTTTCTCTCGAACTATGCCAATATGCAATTAAGGGATGAGTTGGCCCGTTCGCCGGGTGTGGGGGAGGTTTTGAGTTACGGTGTTGGTGACTACAGTATGCGAATTTGGTTGAATCCTGAAGCCATGCGGGTGCGGGAAGTCAGTGTTAACGATGTGTTGAATGCAGTGCGGGATCAGAATGTGCAGGTGGCTGCCGGTAAAGTAGGCGAGCCGCCGGTGCCGGATGGTCAGGCCAACACATTTTCCATCATGGTTCAAGGTCGTCTTGAAGACGTGGATGGATTTAAGAATATTGTGATTCGAGCGACGGAAGATGGGGATGTGTTGCGATTGGGGGATATTAGTGAAATCGAATTGGGTTCCAGTGCCTATAATATTACCTCCTCTTATATGGGTAAAGATTCTGCGACTTTGGTCATCTACCAAATTCCGGGCGCGAATGCATTGGAAGTGGTTGAAGGGGTTAAATCGCGGCTGGCCAGTTTGGAAAAATCATTTCCTGACGGTCTTGCCTATGAAATTGTTTACGACAATACCGATGTGATTAAGGCCTCCATCAAGCAGGTGGTTTCCAATTTGTTTATGACCTTGGCATTGGTGGTATTTACGGTTTATCTGTTTTTGCAGAACTTCCGCGCGACCATTATTCCTTCGGTGACCATTCCGGTATCTTTGGTGGGGACCTTCGGGGCCATGGCCGCCATGGGTTATTCGATCAACCAGTTTACCCTGTTTGGTTTGGTATTGGTGATCGGAATTGTGGTGGACGATGCGATTGTGGTGGTGGAAAACTGTACCCGTCTGTTGGATGAAGGCAAATCGCCTAAAGACGCGGCGATGGAAACCATGACCGAAGTTTCCGGTCCGGTGATTGCCACTACGCTGGTGCTCTTGGCCGTATTTGTACCGACCACCATGATGGGAGGAATCATCGGTACGCTGTTTAAACAGTTTGCGGTGACCATTTCGATTGCCACGGTGTTTAGTTCTATCAATGCGTTGACCTTAAGCCCTGCCTTATGCGGAGTGTTGTTGCGTCCCAGCAGTGGACCCACTAAAAATCCATTCTTTAAAGCGTTTAACCGAGCGGTGGATAACAGCCGGAGTGGTTGTACCAAGTTGGTACGGGTGGCGATTCGGCGGGTGGCCATTGGCACCCTTTTATTTGCGGGCATGGTGGGGCTGGCTCTTTTTGGTTTCGGTCAGCTTTCCTCCGGTTTTGTTCCTCAAGAGGATGAAGGGTATTGTATCGTGAATCTCTCGTTGCCAGATGCCTCCTCACAAGAGCGGATGGTGGATTTTTCCAAACATGCTGAAAAGGTCGTCGGTGACATTGCCGGCGTGAAAAATTATATTACCATTACGGGATATTCCATTCTGGATGCAGTGGCGATTCCGAATGCCGGCTTTATGATTGTGGTATTTGAAGATTGGGCGGATCGGACTCCGGAGGAGCATCAAAAGTATATTCTTCAACAGTTAAATCGACGGTTCAGTGTCATTCAAGATGGCGTGGCTATGTCCTTTCCAGTGCCTTCTCTTCCCGGGGTGGGATTGACTGCGGGGATTTCTTTCATGCTTCAGGACCGGGGAGGGGTCGGCATGGAAACCTTGCAAACCACCGGAGCTGATTTTATAACGGATGCGAATGCCCAATCCGGATTGTCTTCGATGTACAGTCCTTTTCGAGGGGCCGTGCCTCAGTTGAAAGTAAATGTGGACCGTGACCAGGTACTCACCAAAGGGTTGCCGTTGGGATCGGTTTTTGCCGCTATGCAGACTTTCTTAGGGTCGTCCTACATTAACGACATCACTTTGTTTAACCGCTCTTTCCAAGTAAAGGCTCAAGCTGATCGGCGTTTCCGAACTGAACCGGAAGATATTCTCAGCTTGGAGGTTCGTCATCCAAATGGCAGTAGTATTCCGATTAGTGCGCTGGCTTCGATTGAAGAGGTGGTCGGTCCGCAAAGTATTACCCGGTTTAATCAGTATCCTTCTATGAAAGTATTGGGACAACCCAGTCCGGGCTTTAGTACCGGGGATGCGATGGAAATTGTGGAAGATATGGCGGCTCGAAAATTAAGTTCATCGTATGGTTACGAATGGGTGGACCTCTCTTATCAGGAAAAACTGGCGACGGGTTCCACCTCTGCCATTTTTGCGTTGTCGATCATTCTCGTTTATCTGGTGCTGTCGGCGCAATACGAAAGTTGGTCATTGCCGATCAGTGTGTGTCTCTCGGTTCCCACTGCGCTTTTAGGGGCGGTGGTGGGAATTCTGGCCCGCGGATATGATAACAATGTGTATACCCAGGTCGGGATTGTGTTGTTGATCGGCTTGGCAACCAAGACCGCGATTTTGTTAGTAGAATTTGCCAATGTGCAACGACAGGATGGGATGTCCCTCACCGATGCCGCCGCCAAAGCGGTGGATTTGCGTTTGCGCGCGGTGCTGATGACGGCCTTCTCCTTTATTTTAGGGGTATTGCCTTTGCTGTTCTCCACGGGTGCGGGTTCCGAAAGTCAAAAAGTGATTGGTACCACGGTATTCTCAGGAATGATTGCGGCGACCTTTATCAGTTTGATCGCGATTCCCATGCTTTATTATTTGGTGGCGCGTCTAAGTGGTGAAAAGGATGAATTTTCAACCCAAGATGCAGGGTCGAAGGAGGTGAAAGCATGAAAAATCGATTCACAATTTCTCTACTCGCGACTGGTTTTGCTTTAACCGGTTGTCGGAGTCCCGACATGGCTTCGGTGGTTCCCAAAATGGAACAACCGGAAGGATGGGCAACAACCCTCAATTCCAAAGAAAAATTGGCCGCCGAAGAACTGGCGGTGTGGTGGACCCAGTTTGATGATGAAATTCTTTGGCGCTTGGTTCAACGTTCGTTGGATGAAAACTTAAATTTACAGGTTGCCGCGGCGAGAGTGGAAGAATCACTCGCGTTACGTGGGGTGGCGGCAGGAGAGCGAGTTCCGTTGGTGAATGGTTCTGCGGCCGTCATGGATATCAATCAAAGCCTACTGGAGGGTGGGGTTGATTACACCGGTTACAGCGTGGGTTTTGATGCCAGCTGGGAATTGGATTTATGGGGGCGAATCAAAAAAACTGTAGATGCAGCCGATGCCAATGTACAAGCCTCCGTTGAGGATTTACGGGGCGTTCGCGCGTTGATTGCCTCTCAGGTTGTTTCCGGATACATTACTTTACGCGAGTTGCAGTTGCGTCAGGAATTGGCCATTAGCAATATCGAACG
The DNA here is from genome assembly GCA_029269125.1 of Kiritimatiellaeota bacterium B1221. Lineage (GTDB taxonomy): Bacteria > Verrucomicrobiota > Kiritimatiellia > SS1-B-03-39 > UBA6053 > UBA6053. Next base: position 19,869 of record JARHXX010000015.1, read on the forward strand.
TCAACGAGAAACCTTGAAATTGACACAAGGGCGTTTTAATTCAGGGCTGTCGCCTCAACTAGATGTTAATCAGGCACGTCAGAATCTTTCCGGAACGGAAGCGGCCTTACCTTCATTACGTCAACAGGAAAAAGAAGCGCTGCGTGCACTGGAAGTACTTGCAGGGTACACTCCAGGTTCACTGGAAGAATTGCTCAATGAAAATCAGGAAGTGCCGGTGGCCTCGCAAGCCAAATTGATGGATGTGCCTGCGAATGTATTGCGTAGACGTCCGGATATTCGAGCGGCGGAACAGCGGCTTTACGCGGCGGCATTGCGGGTAGGGGTGGCTGAGGCGGATCTTTATCCCCGAATCTCGCTGTCCGGAACCTTCGCCTGGCAGTCTGATGAAACCGGAAACCTGTTTGACAGCAGTTCGATTTCCTCCAGTTTTGGACCCAGTATCTTCTTACCGATTTTTCAAGGGGGAAGACTTCGTTCTCAGGTGGATGCAGCCGAAGCCCAGGCTTTACAGATTGAGTTGGGTTACAAACAAACGGTGTTGGAGGCTTTGCAAGAAGTGGAAAATGCTTTGTATGCCTATCAACAGGAGCAGCTCCGTCTTGAAAAACTCAACGAAGGAGTGGTGGCCGGTGAAGCCACGGTGGTGCAGGTGCGCAGTTTGTATGAAAACGGTCTCGTGACTTTTCTGAACGTTTTGGATGCCGAACGGAACCTGGCATCCCTTCAGGATTCCGCGGCCGCCAGTCTGGGGCAAAGCTCCCGGAATTTGGTCAGTGTTTATCAGGCATTTGGTGGAGGTTGGGATGCGCCGGAGTTTGAAGCACCGGAACATGTGGTCGAACAAAGCCGTACAGACGTAAGCGAGAATGAAGCCGAACTATTCGTGGAATCAAAAGCCGCAGGTGTCTTGACCTTGAAAATTGAATCCTATTTGCGTTATACTCGGATGGATGAGGCCAGTCAGGGTATGGTGGATGAAATAAAAGTGCAGATGGAGGATTCAGAGGTCCTGAGCCATTTGCTTCCCGGAGAACGGGTGCGGATAAAATGGACCGAAGTTGAGGTTGTTCAAGCTGAACAAAGTTTTCATGAGGTGGAGGTGAATGGGGTGGAGCGATTAAGTCCTGAGAGCCCCTAGACCGACGGATCTTTCAGCAGTCAGAAGTTTTTTTACGGGCGCGATGCTATAAGTTCGCTCTTGATTCAGTATCGATATGTGGTTCAATTTGGCTAACCTGCTTGGCTGAAAGTTGAGATTTGGTTTTGTCCCAAATCAGGCTTTTATCTTCTCAGGTACGTTCTCATTGCCACATATATCTTTGTGGTTCGGACTGGTTTCCACTATGCGCCTCAAACTATATACTTCTCTCTTACTTATTATATTATCGGGAGCTCATTTTGTCTCGTTTACGATTCGGCAGGAAGAGACGAGGCATCGGAAAGAATTTTTGGCGACCGCTGTTGATTTGGCGAAAGCGATTGAGCCGCACAGGTTAAAGAAAGCATTTGATCCGGGACAAGGGGGGGCGTACCCGGATTTGGATCAGTTGAAAATTCAATTACGTACTGTACTGAAACTCATTCCTGATGCCGAATTTATTTATATGATGAATCGGATGCCGAATGGGGATGTCGCATTTATCCTGGATCTTGATGCAGATGCGGATGCGGAAGATGATGCTGCATTTGGCGAAATATATGAGGATGCCTCTCCGGAGCTGGTTGAGTGTTTTGATACGGGCCTGCCCTTTGTTGAAGGACCTTTACCGGACGAATGGGGTGTTTGGGTCAGCGCGCTGGTTCCGATTTTCGATCCGGCAACTCAAGAGGTCATTGCGGTCATCGGGTTGGACATTGATGCAAAGGACTGGCGCCAACAAATTGCCCTGTCGGCCCGTATCCCTCTGCTGCTTACGGTTCTTGCCCTCTGTCTTTGGCTGGTGACCTTTTCCTATTTCCGGAAAACAAATCTTCACGCATCCGGACAGCATTCGTGGTATTTCGAAACGGGGCTTACATTTTTGACCGGGCTGCTTGTAACCATTGGGGTGGTCTTCTCGGTTCATCGTTTTGAAAATCAATCGGATCATAAGCTTTTGCTTACTGCGAATATGCAAAAAGCGATTGAAGTTGCGAGGGGACTTCAACATTTCGATGAAGTTGAATTGCGGAGTGTGAAAGATTTTTTTGATGTAAAGGGAAAAGTGAGCTCCGAAGATTTTCATTTATTTACCCGGCATTTTATCCAAAGTGGATATCTGCGTTCCATTTCCAGGGTGAAGATACATGCACAGACCCGAAAATGGGATGTGGTGTATGAATCTTCGACGGGAGATTCGACTCTTTTGCAGATGTTGGATGAAGGGCCGCCGATCCCTTTGCTCCTGAAAAATCATCAACATGGATTGGCCAGTGCATGGGTTTCCTCTGAAGCGGATGCGGCTCCTAATCCTTCGCTTTGGATTGCCTCTCCCATGGCAAGAAATCCGGGGGCAGATGTGGTTGATGCTGATTATGTGGTTGCAGAACTCAATCCGCTTAAAATGCTCAATCGAACCGTTCATGAAAATTTTTCTGCGGATCATTCCTTCACCATTAAGATGAAGTTATGCCTTATCGATGCGGGAAAGCATTACGATTTATTTAATCCCAGCACACCGGAAGATCACCTCGTTAATTCCTCAAAGTCCCGGATCCCGATATTTGCATTTGGTAAAACTTTTATGGTTTCCGCCGACCACGAAGACCAATTGCCCCCCTTGGGACCTATGAGTATGACTACGCTCATTTCCGGTTTGATTCTGAGTGTTGCCGGTGCGTTTGTGGTGGGACTGCTGGTGCACCGAAGGGATGAATTACAAGCGGAAGTGAAGAACCGTACCCGCCATTTGAAATTTAGTGAGGAGCGGTTGTCCCAAATTAATGAATGTCTGCTGAGTTTCACCGCAGAACCTGATCAAAATATCCAGCGCCTGACCTCCCTTGCGGGGGAAGTGCTTTATGGAATCGCGGCCTATTATCATCGCTTGGAGGGGGGGGAGCTGCTGTTTCAAAGTGGATGGTCACCGCCGGACGGTGAGCCGTATGAAACGTTTCTCCCTGTTTCTGAATTCTGTGCCGAGGTGATTTCGAATTCGGCGGAAAAGTTTTTACACCGACACTCCGAAGCTCATGAATGGAGAACTTTTGTGGGCCATGTCGTGGTGAAGTCGGGGAATGCCGTGGGTTGTCTTTCCGTACTTTTTCCCGAAAGTATTCAGATGACGCAAAGGGACATAAGTTTTCTGGCCGCCATGTCTGCTGCGATTCAAGTCGAAGAAAACCGTCGCTTTGCCGAGCAAGGGGTTCTGCGACGTGACCGGTTACTGGAAGCCTCTGCGTTTGCCGGAAATGAATTAATTTCCGAACCGGATTTTGATAAAGCGATTTCCGAGGCTTTAAAAGTTATTGGACGTTCTTCAGATCAGGATCGGGCCTATATTTTTGAAGTGCATTCGGATGCGGCAAATGAGTCATATCTGATGAGCCAACGTTACGAGTGGACCCGGGAGGGGGTCAGTGTGCAACTTGACAATCCGGAGCTTCAAAATATTGCCGCTGAAGATTATTTATCCCGATGGATTCAGCTGCTCAGACAGGGCGAGTCGATTGAGGGGTTGGTTAAAGATTTTCCGGAAACGGAAAGAGCTTTACTCGAACCCCAGGATATTATTTCTCTGTTAGTGGTTCCTATTTTACAGCAGGGCAAACTGTGGGGGTTTATTGGTTTGGATAACTGCCATTCTTCTTATCTGTGGAGTAACAGTGAACGTGCCATTTTACTCGCCATTGCATCTTCAATTGGATCTGCAATGGAACGGAAAATTACCGAAGAGGATCTTTTGCACAGTAATGCCGATCTACAGGATTCGATGGAGAGAGCGCGAGAGCTGATGCTGGAAGCTGAAAAAGCCAACGCCGCCAAAAGTGAATTTTTGGCACGGATGAGTCACGAAATCCGTACACCTATGAATGGAATCTTGGGGATGGCGCGTATTCTCCGTCAGGAAAAACTGAATAAGGAGCAATGTGAGCTCGCGGATATTATTATTCAGAGCGGAGAGCATTTACTGGAAATCATCAATGATATCCTGGACTTCTCCAAGATTGAAGCCGGAAAAATTGTGCTGGCGCAAGATGAAATTGATTTGGGGGCTCTCATGAGAAATGTCCATGAACTGCTTTCAGTGAAAGCCAAAGAAAAAGGCATTGCTTTCGAGATGACAGATGAGGCTGCGCTGCGGGAACCGCTGATCGGTGATACGATGCGCTTGCGCCAAATTCTGGTGAATTTAGTGGGGAACGCGATCAAATTTACCGAACAGGGTTTTGTCCGGATGAAAGTGGGAATGGTTCAACCGCAAGCAGAAGGGGTGGCGCTCTGTTTTGAGGTCTCCGATTCCGGTCCGGGGATTCCGGAGGATCGGATCGAAGATCTTTTTCAAGAATTCACTCAATTGGATGGTTCGGCCGCCCGTCGCTATGAAGGAACGGGACTGGGACTTTCCATTGTAAGAAAGCTTTTGGAATTAATGGACGGCGAGTTGAGAGTGGAAAGTGAAGTGGGAAAAGGATCTGTGTTTTCATTCACGATTGAACTGAAAAAAGCTGCGCAGTCCCCGGTTGCGGAAAATCCTCTGCCGTCAAATTCGAAATCCCTGTCTAAAACTCTTCCGCGATTTTCCGAAATTCATTTACTGGTCGCGGAAGATAACCCGGTAAATCAGAGAGTGATCACTCTCTTTTTGAAACGTTTGGGGGTGACCTGTGATGTGGTTTCGAATGGATTGGCGGCTCTGGATGCGATTGCCCAAACGTCATACGCGTTGGTTTTGATGGATGTGCATATGCCGGAAATGGATGGATTGGAGGCGACCCGAAAACTACGAAAACGGGAGGGGCAAAGTGGGACTCATCTTCCGGTGATTGCCCTTACTGCCGATGCCATTAAAGGAGATCGCGAAAAATGTATTGATGCCGGCATGGATGACTACATTACCAAGCCACTGCAGATGGAACAACTTTCCGGGGTATTAAAGCGCTTTGTGTCGCTTCAATAGACGAAGGGTTTGGAATGAGAAGAAATCCGCTACACAAAAAAGGAAAAAAATGCCTTAATGCATGCGCTTTCTGAAAGCGAGCATGCTGAGCAGACCACCAATCATGAGGATCAGAGAGGTAGGTTCGGGTACAGCGGTGACGACCACATTATCAAAAAGGACTTGTTGTACGTTGTTACCGCTGTTGTTCACATTAGGAATATAAAATCCGATGTAGAGATCTTCGCCCTGCAGACCGGACCCGGCCGCATCCCAGGAGACTTGACCATTGAGTGTCCCTTTAGTCGCATCCGGTAGGGTGGAGTAGTCACCTTTGTCAAAGGTGGCTAAAGAGCCGTCGGCATCCAGTGACACGCCGACACCGGATCCTCCGGAAAACACCCCGTCATCATCGGTGAAAAAACCGCCGACAAAATTAGAGGGTAGAGAATTATCGGAGCGGGATCCGATGACCACGTCCAAGGTGTAAATCAGCGACTCGTCGATGGTGCCGATATTCTGAAATATATACCCGGGTTCATTGGTTGAAGGTACACTACGCGAATCCACCACCAGCCACTGGTCACCGTCGGGAGCTGTAGGGAAGACTCCACTCGTTTTCTGAACCGCAATCCGTGCGGAAGAGTGAATCCAGCCGGTTGCTTCGTTTATGTAGCTACCCGTGTCCGGAGATTCAAAACTGCCGTTTGTCACGGGGATAATGGCCGCCCGGAGTGTAAAGGTCGTGGTGAAACCGAAGAAGAACAGTAAGCGTATGGAGGCGTGTAGCGTATTCATTATAAATGAGTTATTTGGGGATTTAAATTATACTCAACATTTATCAGTTTTTGGGGGCTTTGGTAATGGGATTTTGAGTCAAAAATATGTTGATTCCGCCCAGCTTTTGGCAAAGCTCTTTGGGATGGAGGGGCGGAGATGACCACAAAAGTTGAACATATTGGTATTTTGATGGACCTCTCCACGGGAGAAGGTCGGGAGATGGTTCGGGGTGCAACGGCTTACGCGCAACAGCGGGCGAATTGGGAAATCGTATTCCCGTGTTTTGAGAGTGTGGGTTTGGAACCGGTGAATATTCCCTATTGGTGTGACGGCCTATTACTTCGTCCTCTGAAGGCAGCAGATCAAGAGGCCTGTCTCCGCTTTAAGGGACCTAAATTTGGATTGGTTTGGCGTGGGATTGGCAATCGGGGGGTGCCTTGTCTGACCACACAGGGAAAGGAAGTTGCGCGGATGGCATTTCAGCATTTGCGGGAGATCGGGATTGAGCGAATGGGCGTGGTCGGATTCAAGGACTCCGGATTTTCCCATGTACGGAGTGAACTCTTTTTGGACTGTGTGGCGGAAGCGGGGTTGGAGGGGGGACGGTTTGAGCTGACCTCTCCTCCGGATCGGGCGGGATTGATCAAATGGCTACAAGGCTGGGAGCGTCCGTTCGGGATTTTTGCGGTCAATGATTTGCTTGCGAGAGAAGTGCTCAACTGCGCGCTCGAAGCGAAGATTCGGGTTCCCGGGCAGATGGCTGTGATCGGAGCGGGCAATGACGACACCTTTTGTACGGTGGCGGGACCCACCTTATCGTCGGTAGATCCCGGGGCGTATCGAATCGGGTACGAAGGTGCACGGCGCTTAGATCTTTTGATGAAAGGAAAGTCCTTACCTGCGAACGAGGAGTTTTTGCCTCCTTTAGGAGTGGTGGCCCGCGAATCCACTCGATCTGAATTTCACGATCCACTCATTGCAGATTTGTTGTGTGTGATTCGGGATGAGGCGCCCAGAGGACTTCGCGTGGCGGATCTATTGGCTCGTTTTCCGATCTCAAAGAGTTCGTTAAATCGAAAGTTTTTGCACGCGACAGGGAAGAGTCCCTCTGAGGAAATTCAACGGGTCCGACTGGAACGAGCCAAGTTTTTGCTGAAAAGTTCCGGTTTGAGCAATGAGACCATTGCCGCCGAGTCAGGGTACCCCACAGTTAAAGCCTTCTATGTGGCGCTACGGGCGGCCACGGGAATGACGCCCCGGGCTTTTCGGATGCATCGGGGGGCATGAGATCCATGAATGGGAAACGCTTTTCTCTCGGCAGAGCGCTCATTTTTTAGCATAGGAAGCTCATGAAGTCATTTTTTGGAAACGATCAGGTATTGGGCGTATTGGGCGCGGGGCAGCTAGGGAAAATGCTGGCTGCCGCGGCGGCGCCCTGGGATTTGAATTTGCAGATGTTGGACCCTACGGCAGGGGCGCCGGCCGCGCATTTGTGCACAAAGTTTGTGCAGGGGGATTTTCGGGACAAACAAACCGTTCTCGATTTCGGCGCTGACTGCGACCTGATCACGATTGAGATCGAACAGGTAAATGTGGAAGCGCTGGAAGAATTGGAGGCTGCCGGAAAGGTGGTTCATCCCAGTCCGCGCGCGCTAAGAATCATTCAGGATAAAGGACTGCAAAAAAAATTTTTTGTGGAGCAGGGCTTACCCAGTTCGGAATTTGAATTGTTTGAGAATGCGGCAGCGGTGAAGGCGGCCGGGCTTCAATTTCCCTGTGTGCAAAAAGTGCGGACCGAAGGGTATGATGGGCGGGGAGTGAAAATTTTACGTTCGGACGCAGATCTAGATGATTTGTTGCAGGGACCCTGTTTGGTGGAAGATGCGGTGGAGGTGGAAACGGAGATTGCGGTGATCGCGGTACGAAATCCTTCAGGACAAGTCGTAAGTTTTGATCCGGTGGAAATGAGTTTTCATCCCACCGCGAATTTGGTGGAATTTTTGGCTGCGCCGGCGCGGATTTCGCCTGAGCTGGCTGCGAAAGCCAAAGCCCTGGCAGAAAAAACCATCGTCGCTTTTGATCTTTGTGGCATTCTGGCGGTGGAAATGTTTGTGGATCCGCAGGGTGAAATCTTATTGAATGAAGTCGCGCCGCGTCCACATAACAGTGGACATCACAGCATCGAAGCCTGTGTGAGTTCCCAGTATCAGCAGCATCTGCGGGGGATTTTGGATTTGCCTCTGGGAGACTGCTCTCTGCGTCAACCGGCGGTGATGATTAATATTCTCGGGGAAGAGGGGAAAAGCGGTCCGGTGGTTTACGAAGGGGTGAAAGAGGTGTTGAAAACCCCCGGCGCGCATTTACATTTGTACGGGAAACACGAAACCCGCCCCTTCCGCAAAATGGGGCATCTTACCGTCTGTCATGATGACTTGGAACATGCTATTGTTCAGGTCAAAACTCTCCAAAAAACCTTTAAGGCCACTGCATTATGAACTCAGCAAAAGTTGCAATTATTATGGGCTCTGACTCCGATCTCCGGGTGATGGGCGAAGCTGCAGAATTTTTAGAACTGATGGAAGTGCCGGTGGAAGTCACGGTGGTATCCGCCCATCGGACACCGGCCCGGTTGTTTGATTTTGCCATGTCGGCGGAAAACCGGGGGATTGAAGTGATTATTGCCGGAGCCGGTGGCGCGGCACATTTACCCGGGATGGTGGCGGCGATTTCGCCTTTGCCGGTGATTGGGGTTCCGATTAAATCACGAAACTCGATTGATGGCTGGGACAGTATGCTTTCGATTTTGCAAATGCCCGCCGGAGTGCCGGTGGCCACGGTGGCAGTGGACGGTGCCAAAAATGCGGGCATTTTGGCGGCGCAAATCTTATCGGTTGCTGATTCGGTTTTGCGTACAAAAGTGAAAAATTACAAAGAAGATTTGAATCAGCAGGTTTTAGATAAGGTAGAGCGGTTGGAAAAGGGTGGCTGGAAGTCGTAGTCGACGCACTCCGTGCGTGGAAATGAAACAAGAGCATAAGCTGAAATTTCCACGCTCGGAGATCGTGGACTATGGGTCATTGCGGTAAGGCCCACTGATTGATGAAAATCTCGTTATCATCATCCAGATCCCCCTGATCATCTTTTCCGTCACTACCCACGGAATAAATCATTTTTTGTTCTGGGAGATATTTCATGTTTTTCCCGTCAAAAGGATCGAGGGGAATGGCGGATAAAATATTGGGAACTAATTCGGAAAGGGCCTCCGGAAATTCTCCGTGATCCAAATTATAGAGATGAAGTGCGGCTTGGGTTTTTAATTGCTCAATCGATTTTTGATGAGAATTTTGCAATTCTTTATATAGGTCCATCGTCCCCGAACTATAACTTTCAAGGAAATCTTTGCCGATGCGGTTAAAGGACTTATAGATGTTTTCCCAATCGGTTTCTGCATAAAAGTGTTCCTGTTCTTTGATGCTCTCTTTGTTTCGATATGCTCCTGGAAACTGCGGAGGATCGAGTTTCTGCAATTCGTGTAAAACCATTTCCAGATACCAGGCTTTTGTCCGGTTGGGTTGATGAAAAAACTGTCTCTGCTTCCACCAATTTAATTCTGAATTATAAAATAATAATTCATCAAAATTGTCATGAGTTTCCGCTTCTTGATATACGGATCGGATCGTCTGGTATTCGTTTATACTCAGCCAAACCTTCTGTTGGGTATCAATAGAGGGCAATCCATTAAGATTTTTTATCAGCAATCTAAGTTCATCTCGACCCGGGGGCTGACCCGCAAAATCGCTTCGGAGTTGATTAAAAAAATAGTTGCTTCCAAATGCCCAACCAAAACATCCATGGATAGAGTATTCCCGGTTGGCTATGTTTTGAAAGAGATCGCGCATTCGGGTATATTCTCTGATCCGATCTTCCTGGCTGGGGAGTTGCGAAATCTGAAAAAGAAAGACGGCTGCAATGTTTTGTCCATGTCGATATAACGGTATTTTCTCTTCAGAATAGCTGATCTCCCACTTGGGTTGATAGTCTCCTTTTTTCATCCCCGCATTCCACAGTTCATAAAACTCCCAGTTGTGAAGAACCCAGCCCTGAATTTCCTCCGCATATTTTTCGGGATCATCCAGCATGGCTTGTACCCGATTGGCTTCGGGTAACTCCAAAAATTTCACCGCTTGCTCAAATTCAAAACGCCCATTCCTTTCCTCCGGAATCGGTTCAGGAGTGACCCACATCATGCGATCGTCTACCGGTTTTACATCCCAAATTGGGGAGATAAATAAGATCAGCTGAATCAACACGAGCAGACCGATCATCACCAGGGCAAAAATACACCAGTTTTTAATGGGCCACTTGGATGAGGGCGTGTGAAGGGCTTGGTTGTGCATCGCTTGGATCAGGGAGTGGGAAGATAAAAGATCAGGCCCTCGTTTTTCCAGTCAAAAATATGGGTATGGAAATATGCAGGGCTAACGCCTATCTCAGGATTGAGTACACTGTCCGCAAGTTTACAGTAGAGGAATTGCTTTTCTCGAAAGTAGGTGATGTCCTCACCGGTGAAAGGATCGAGAGGGCGTTGAGTTAGATAGCGGGGGACGAGTTGGCTGAGGCTTTCCGGGAGTTGTCCATGATCCAAGTGATAGCGCTGGAGGGCAATTTGGGTTTTGAATAAAATCAACTTTTGCCCCATCCAAGAAGAAGCCATCAAATCCATGGGGACCCAAAGCTTGTTTTGGACTTCTAAAAATCTATTTCCACTTCGGTTGAAGTGATGGGCCAAGCCCAAAAAGTCCCTGGGGGAAACTATGGTGGATCCGATGACGTCCATATTCGTCCTGAGTTCGCCCGGGATCATTTCCGGATCTAATTGCTGTAAATTAAATGCATAACTTTCAAAAAGCAGATTCCGGGTACGCCGGGGTTGATAGAAAAAAGTCAGGCGATCGATCGGGTTTTGATCAAAAAAGCCAAAGGGATCAGAAGAGTTGTTTACTTTTTCATAGAAAGTACCCGCATCTTCACCTGCTTTAAGTTTAGCAAGATCCAGCTGGTACATTTGCCGTAACATCCAGATGCGGTATGTTTCGTTCACCGGCGGCAACCGGTTTATTTCCTCCGCTAAAACCCGAAGTTGTTCAGGAGTGGGGGGATGAAGGGTGAATTCATGTCGAATCTGAAAGACCGCACCTTCGGAAATCGATGCATGTTCCTGGATGCGGGAGACATGAAATTCCCCTTGGGCAATCTGGATTCCCAATTCAATTTGTCGGACCCGGTCGCGGATTCGGTCCAGAGGATCCGAAAAGGAGAGGGTACGTAAATTCAGGGCCTGAAAAGAATTGAACGAATGCAGTTTCTCTAGATCCTCAGCTGATTCGAACCATGGTCCTTGATAAGCTCCCTTGGCCCTTGCCCGGTCCATGCCCTTAAAAAACAATTGGTTTTGTTGGATCCATTTCAGTAGTTCTTCCCGAAAGGTTTCCGGTTGGTTCCAAAAGAGATCGAATTGATCTTCTGGAGGCATCACCAAGCTGGCCATGGCGGCTTCTACTTCCTCGAAGGCATTTTCTTCTGCCGGCATGGGGGTGGGGCGGCATCGCAACACCGCATCGTCCATAAGCGGTTCATCCCAAATGGGAGAGATGAAGAGCCCGGCCGGAATAACAATCAGGAGGGTGAAAAACACGCCCCCGAAGATACACCACTGTTTTCGCCCCCAGGGGTTGTGGGGGTGATTCAGGGCCTCGTCTGTCACTCGCCCCCTTCCAGCTCCCGGGTGATTTCAGAGAATTTTTGTTGGAGGGCATCACTATTGAGGGGAACCAAAGCGGGGAGGTGCATATTGCGGAGGGCGCTGAGATCTTTGACTGCTGACTGCATTTCCTCGGCGAGGGTGGCGGCGATGTTGATGGTCTGATAGGCGTTCATGGCGACTTTGAATCGTTGGTCCAGCGCCTTTTGACCTTCGTAGACTTGGTCCCGCACATTTTGTAAATGTTGACGGTAGAGCACCAGGGCGTCGGCGGTGACTTCCTGGGTATTTAAGCTGGATTGCAGCAGTCCCTGATGTTCCGCATCACTGAAGCGAATGAGGTCTTTGGTTTCTTTCATCAGTTCATCGTTTTGCTTTTCCAGTTCTGCGATGCGATCCAAATAGAGGTGATCGACCCGGTCGAGCACCCGTTCGTGGGCGTAAAGCATGGTGTGGATCAGGGTGACATGAATTCCGTAATAGCGCCGGGCGGCTTCGGGGTCGTCGGGGCTTTGGATGACCAGTTCCTCTAACTGATTATTCAGCAGCCGGATATTATCAAACACGGCGCTGAGATCCATCATATCGGAGCCGGAAATGGAGCTCAGGTAGAAACGGACCTGTTCTTCGGACAACTTTAGGCCCATATTCTGATAGGCGGTCATCATCCGGTCTACCTGTTCATCCTGTTGAATTTTTAAATTATCGATATCGGTTTCAAGAGCCTCAATTTCTTCGATATATTCCGCACGGGTTTTTTTATAAAATTCCAAAGGGGATTTTTCTTCATCGGCAGACAGGGTGGCTTCACGAAGTTCGCGAACTTGGGTTCTGCGTTGATCGATGCGGTTTCCCAGTGACCGGTAGGCTGCCCGTGCCTCGGTGAGGCCGGAAACTTCCATCACTTCCAGCACCTCTTCCAACAGTTTATTGATGTCCCGGTCCAAATCCTTTTGATCCCGTCCAATCCATTTGGATGGCGGGAGGCTTCCGCGGGTCGCTTCGAGATCGATGACCTCTAATAAAGGATCTTTACTCTGTTTCCAAAGGGCTTGAGGATTCTCTTCAGCACGCGGGGTCAAGGGGACGAATAGACATGCGCAAAGCAGAAGGCTGGGTGTTTTCATTCGCAGAGTATAAGGGAAGGCCCGGGAAATGAAAAGCCCAGGCCTTGCCTGTATTTTTAAGCAAACAGGTCGCAGATTTCCACCCATTCGCAATCGGGGTCGGCAGAGATCCCTGCGATGCAGGCATCAAAGTCCTCCCACATTTTCTCGGTAATCAATTCGTAGGAATGTCCCCAGAAATAAAAGACGCCTCCCTGCGTTTTGGCCTGCTCAAATTTTTCCTGAAAATCTTCGGCATTAAATTTGCAGGTGGGGTGGAAGGCAAAGGGGCCTTCAGGTGCGGGAAGCGTCGGGAGAGCGTTTTTAACCGTGCGGCCGTAGACGTGACCTTCTTCTTTGAGAAGTTCTTTGACCGCATCATTGTAGGTGCCGTAAGGATAGGCAAATCCGTCAATGGGTTGTTGAAAAATATCCTGGAGCTGTTTGCGGTTTTCCGAAATTTCGTAGCGGGCCTCCTCCACCGGGATGGCTTCCAGATGGGGATGGTTCAAGCTGTGGTTTGCAATGGTGAAACCTTCGTAAACCGAAACCAATTCGTCGCCGCCCAGCGCGGTCACCTGGGTACCTTTGTATTCCCAGCCCGGTTTCCGTTGAGGACTGTGCCGGGCGGCATTTAAATTAAAGGTGGCGGTGGCATTATATTTGCGCAGGATTTCGATAAGACGGATATCCGCGGTGATGCCGTCATCCCAACATTGTACAACTTTCATTTTTATTTCACCGATGGAGTGTTTTTATAAAAAAGCCACGCCCACAGGAAGGGGGCGTGGCACAAGACAATAGGTCAAAATGACAACTTACATTGCATCTTCGACTTCGTCCGCAGCCTCTTCAGCGGCTTCGGTGCCCTCTTCGGCTGCTTCTTCCACGGCATCGGTTGCTTCGTCAACCATTTCTTCCGCATCTTCTGCAGTGGTTTCTTCCACGGGTTTTTCAGCAGGGGTGCAGGCGGTGAAAAAGCCAAGTCCAAGTGCCATCATTGCAAGTAATAATTTTTTCATAAGTTCGATCTCCTCGAGTTGGGGTTGAAAGGCGAGCGTAGAGGGCTACCGCCTGACTTCAATCTATAATTTCATTTTTTGTGAAAGATTTCACAGGTCAACGGGGGGACAGGGTATAGAATTTGAGTCCCTTGTGCATGTAGGGTTTTTGGGGAAGGGTAATCACGGATCCTTTTTCCGCCTGTTTTACGGGTTTTCCGTCTAACCGGATGCCTGTGGGGGTGATTTCCAGAAAACCCAATTCCGGACTTTCGATAAAGATCCCGGTGCCTTCGCTTAGTCCTTCGGATTCCAGACGGACGCTGACGTGCTGGCCATCCGGATCCATTTGGATGATTTGTCCCACATAGTCTTTCCGGTGGGTGGACTGGTTGCCGGGGGCTGTCGTCCAGGATCCCATGGGTTTCCCCATATAAAACCCTTCGGAAAATCCCCGGTTATACACTTTTTTCAATTCTTCCAGCCCTTCTGATTTACAACGACCGAACGCCTGGGAGAACGTGGGAGTGCCGTGTTTTGCCAAATAGGTGTCTATCGCTTTGCGGTAAACGGAAATAACGGTATGCACGTAATCGGGGCTGCGGTTGCGTCCTTCAATTTTTATGGAGTTCACCCCCGCATCCAACAGTTTTTCCAGAAAGGGAAGGGTGCATAAATCTTTGGGACTCATGACATGATGTTTTTCGAGGCTGAATCCTTCACCTCCACGTTCGGATTGGATTCCGTATCCCCGGCGGCAGGGTTGGGCGCATTCTCCCCGGTTGGCTGAACGCCCCTTTTCAAATTCGGACATAAAACAGCGACCGCTGACAGCCACACACATGGCTCCATGGCCGAACACTTCGATTTTGAGATCATCCAAATCTGCACGGGCTTTGATTTGGACAATATCTTCCAGGGTGCATTCCCGGGCCATGACCACTCTGCGAATTCCCATTTGCGCAAAAAATTTAAGGGAGGCGCTGTTGCTGACGGACATTTGGGTGGAGATATGTACAGGCAGACGGAGGGCTTTCGCGGCGGTGATCACCGCGAAATCCGCAGCGATCACCGCATCCACCCCGGCCTGTTTGGCGGCTGCGAGTACGGAATCGAGTTGCGCCAGTTCCGACTCATACACAATGGTGTTCAAGGTAAGGTAAGCTTTTGCGCCCGCATCCCGGCAGCAGGATACCACTTCGGCCAGTTCTTCAACAGCAAAGTTTTTAGCTCTTGCCCGCATGTTGAAATGACCGGCACCGAAAAAGACGGCATCCGCCCCGGCATTGAGGGCGGTACGCAGTTGAGGCCAGCCGCCGGCTGGCGCGAGCAATTCCACCGATTGAGTTGATTTCATGGGGTGCACCTAATGACTTTTAGAGTCATTGCCAATGAAAAAGGGTGTCCGGTTTCGGTTAGGAAAGCTTTCGATAACATCCGCTTGAAATCTCGCGTACTTTTTGTCAACTTGCGGATAAATCACAAACCGGATTATTCAACATGAAAAAAATTCTTCTCATTTGCGCATTATTTTTCGCCTTTTCATTACAAGCGCAGGACCTGAAACTGCATAAAGGGGATTTTGAAGTTTCCGGAAACGGTGAATTCAATCAGGGCGTCTTGGGTGGGGAGGTTCGTTTCGGTTCTTTTGTTGCGGACTATTTGCAGTTGGGCGTGGATCTCACTTATTACGATACCGACCTGCTGAACCGCTTTTCTTTGGGTACCTACATGCTTTATATGTTTGAAACCCAGACGTATGCTCTGCCGTATGTTGGCGGAAAAATCTCTCTCAGTTCTTTGGAGCCGGATGGAGGAGAAAACGAATCGGGCCTGGACTTCACCTTGCTTTTCGGATTAAAATATTATGTGGCGGATAACGTCAGTTTAAACACCGAAGTGCATGTGGGATACAGTTCCGCGGAAACCTACATCGACAGTGACGAGGCGACCAGCTCTGACTACGGCCTGACCCTCGGTATTTCCTATTACTGGTAAACCGCGATGTGTGGCCGTTTTACACTGGCCAAAGATGCCAAAAAGCTGAAAAAATCCTTCCCGGAATTTCCGGTGGATCCGCGGATGACACCGCGTTACAATATTTCGCCGACCCAGCCCGTTTCTGCATGGGTCGGTGATCCGTCTCCCCGATTGGAAATCTTCACCTGGGGACTGATACCGCCCTGGGCCAAAGATCCGGCTTTTGGCGCCAAATGCATCAATGCCCGGGCGGAAACACTGATGCAAAAACCCAGTTTTAAAACGCCATACCGTCGAAAACGCTGTCTGATTCCGGCTGATGGATGGTACGAATGGAAGCGGCGCACGCAAAACCCCAAACTGCCGGTGCGTTTTCGACGTCGGGATGACGGTTGTTTCGCATTTGCCGGCCTCTGGGACGAATGGCACGATAAAGAAGGGGGGATGATCATGAGTTGCAGTATTATTACCACCCGGCCCAATGCACTCACCCGCAAGATCCATCCGCGCATGCCCGCGGTACTGCGGGAAGAGGATTGGCTTCCGTGGTTGGATGCCAACGCGAGTCTGAAAGAGTTGGACCGCATGCTCGAACCGGTGGCGGCCGATGAGTTTACCTACGACGAAGTCAGTCCCGAAATGAACCGCTCCGGGGTGGAGTCACCCGGTTTTATTGCGCCCTGGCAGGCGGAACCCAGGCCCTCTCAGGGAGAGCTTTTTTAAGGCCACACAAAAGGAATCCATGCAAGCGGGACTCCGGTGGTAGCGGGTTCACTTCCGCGTTCTTCGTTTGCGAAGTTTCCCCCGAAGCGTTTACGCGAAGGGTACTGCGGAACCCTGGTTCTGCGGACCCCTTCGCGTGAACGCTTCGGGAGGCACCATCTGAAGATGGAACTGGGACGTTTTACTGGACAACCGGATCATGCATGGGAAGATATGCCGTTCGCCCCGCAAGCGGTACGCTGGTTTTTCTCCTCATCCGGTGAGCGTCTTCTTTAACTGCCCGGGTTACGAATAGCCCAAATCCGCAGGCGGCCCGCCGAAGCTGCGTTGGCGGGGCGGGAGTTTACAGACTTTATCTATGGGTTTGATGAACACGGTGTCCTCCCCAAACAAATCCTCTACGGCGCTTTTGAATTTATGCCCGGGATGCACTTTGAATTCCGGTGCACTGTTCATGAAAACGCGTTCTCCGGCAGGAAAGCTGACGCAGAAATGCAGGGGGGTATTGCCTGAATAGGCTTTCAATTTTTCCCGCAGATCCCTGAGCGTTTTTTCTTCTGCCTGGGAGTCGGTTAAATGGACGCTGGCTTTTTCGGCGTACCATTCCGGCACCTTTTCCAGTACCGTGATTTCGCTGATCACCATTTGGGGCGCGTCATCCCGCAAACTGAATTCTCCGGCCACCATGACGGGGAGTTCGTTGTGCAGCCCCTCGGCAAATTGTTGGACGGTTTCTTTAAACATCACCACCGGTAAATGGCCGTTGAGCCCCTCGAGCACAAAGCTCGCCATCTCATTTCCGGTTTTGGTGAAAAACTTCCGCCACTCTGTAATCAGACCGCCCATGCGAAATTCGTCTTTATCGTTGAGTTCACTGAGGTTGTCGAAATGATGGGTGCTGAAAGTCTCAATTTCCCATTCAAATTCCTCCAGGGGGTGGCCGGAAATGTAAAACCCAAGCAGATCTTTTTCGTAGGCCAGCATTTTGCTGGTGGCCCAGGGGTCCACCTCGGGTAGTTCTTCGTCGTTGAGTTCCCCCTGATTTGTTTCTTCCGCCATGAGATCAAACAGACTGGTTTGGCCCTGTTCTCGGTCTTTGCGGAGGCTGACGGCCCGCTGCAGGGCGAAATCAATACCTCCAAACAGGCGCGCGCGGGAGATACCGGTCCAATCGAAAGCTCCGGCCTTGATCAGTCCTTCCAGACAGCGTTTATTCACCACTTTGGAATCCAGGCGGGTGCAGAAATCCATAAAACTTTCAAAGGGGCCGTTGGCCTCCCGGTCTGCCACCAGTGAGTCCACTGCGGCCGCGCCGACGCCTTTGATGCCGGAGAGGCCGTAACGGATATTTCCGTCCTCCGGACGAAAGGTTTTCACCGACTGGCGGATATCCGGGGGCAGCACCTCCATACCCATTTCTTTACATTCAGCAATGAATCCGGTGAGTTTTTCCGCATTGCCGATTTCCAGGGTGAGCACCGACGCCATAAATTCAGCGGGGTAGTGGGCCTTGAAATAGGCGGTCTGAAAGGTCACAAAGGCGTAGGCGGCCGAATGGGATTTGTTGAAACCGTAACTGGCAAATTTCTCAATGGTTTCAAAAATCTCGGTGGCTTTCTGGGCCGGGATACCGTTGACCTCTTTGCAGCCCTCGACGAATTTCGCCTTCATTTCGGCCATGATATTGGCGTCTTTTTTTCCCATCGCACGCCGGAGCAAATCCCCCTGCGCGAGGGTGAAGCCGGCCAGGACATTGGAGGCGCGCTGTACCTGTTCCTGATAAATGAAGACCCCGTAGGTTTCTTTCAGCACCTGTTCGAGCAGGGGGTGGGCGTATTCAATTTCCTTGCGGCCGTGTTTACAGTCGATATAGCCCGGGATCATGCTCATGGGGCCCGGACGGTAGAGGGCGATCAACGCGATAATTTCTTCGATTTTGTCCGCCTGGAATTGGCGGAGCAGGTTCCGCATTCCTTCCGACTCCACCTGGAACACGGCCACAGTATCTCCACGTCCCAGCAGTTCAAAGGTTTTGGGATCGTCGAGGGGAAGCTTCAGGGGATCGATGCTGATGCCGTGGGTTTCTTTGACGTTGTCCACTGCGCCCTGAATCACCGAAAGGGTTTTGAGACCCAGGAAGTCCATTTTCAGCAGACCGGTCATTTCCAGCGGTTTCATTTCGTACTGGGCCACCGCCAACCCGTCTTTATCCCGGCAGAGCGGGATAATGTCGTGCAGGGTTTTTTCGCCGATCACCACTCCGGCGGCGTGGGTGCCCTGGTTCCGGTGCAGACCCTCGAGGATGCGGGCGTACTTCATGATCTGCTGGGCCTGGGGGTCGGCCAGCGCTTTTTTGAAGTCGGGGCTGAGTTCTTCCGCTTTGGCCAGGGTCATCCCCGGATCTTCGGGGATGAGTTTGGCCAATTGATCGCAGTAAGCGAGGGGGATTTCCATGGTCCGGCCGATATCCCGAATCACGGTTTTTGCACCCAGGGTACCAAAGGTAATGATTTGGGCGCAGTTTTGCTGTCCGTAGAAATCTTTGACATACTCGATCACTTCCGGCCGGCGGGTTTGACAGAAATCGATATCAAAATCGGGAGGGGATACCCGGTCGGGGTTCAGGAAACGTTCAAAAATCAATCCGAAGTGCAGGGGATCCACTGCGGTAATGCCCAAGGCGTAAGCCACCAGACTGCCCGCTCCCGAACCACGGCCGGGTCCTACGGGGATATCGTGCCGGCGGGCCCAGTTGATGAAATCCCATACTACCAGGAAATAGTTGACGTAGCCGGTGCGTTTGATGACTCCGAATTCCATTTCCCAGCGGTCTTTGAGCGTGTGCTCCATTTCGGTTTGTGGGTTGGTGATATCCGCACCGTCGTAGAGCTTTTTAATTCCCTCTTCCGCCAGATGGGTCAGGTAATCCTCGTCATCCGTAAACGTTTCGGGAAGCGGGTAAATGGGGAAATGGAGATCCGCTTCGTCGTTCAGCTTCAGCTTCACATTGCAGCGGTCCATGATTTCCACGGTGTTGTGCAGGGCCTCCGGCACGTGTCCGAAGAGTTCCCACATTTCGGCCTGGGTTTTAAAATAGTACTGGTCTCCCTCAAATCGGATCCGTTTTTCGTCCCGGAATTTTGCCTGGGACTGCATGCTCAACAGCACATCATGCGCTTCGGCATGTTTTTGCTCCATGTAGTGAACATCGTTGGTGGCGACCAGAGGAATGTCCAGCTTTTGGGACATGCGGATCAGTTCCGCATTCACTTTTTTCTGGGCGGGGATGCCGTGGTCCTCGAGTTCAAAGTAAAAATTTTCCGCCCCGAAGAGTTCCCGGTACTGAGAAGCCACCCGTTCGGCTTCGTCCTGTAAGTCATCCTGTAAATATTGGGGGATTTCCCCGCGCATACAGCAGGAGGTGGCGATGAGACCTTTGCTGTATTGCGAAAGCAGTTCCATGTCGATTCGGGGTTTATAGTAAAACCCCTCCAGGTGGGCCCGGGCACTCAGGCGGGCCAGATTGTGGTAGCCTTCCTCGTCTTTGGCCAGCAGGAGCAAATGGGACATGCGACCCGCATTGCGGGATTTTTCGTTCATGTCTTTGCAGGTGTTCATTTCGCAGCCGATAATCGGTTTGATGCCTGCGCCCTGACAGGCATTGTAGAAATTGATCGCCCCGTGCATCACCGAATGGTCGGTAATCGCCAATGCCGGCATTTCCAGTTTCGCGGCCTGTTTTACCAAAGGTTTAATCTTGATGGTGGAATCCAGCAGCGAATAGCTGGTGTGCAAATGGAGATGAACGAAAGGTTGGGTCGGCGGCATGGGGTCTTCTTGCCAAATGCTTCTTAGAAGCTCAAGATTTGAGTGAAATCATTCTGGAGTCTTGTCTCGAATCACCTCATAATCATGAGTGTTTGAGACCCCTGATGTATATTCCATTCCCAATATTAGACCCGCGAAACGGTTTTCTTTGTATTGAAAAGCTGGTTTTTGGCGTACTATTTTTGGCAAGCTGTTCAAAAACTCAAAGCATTCAGCCCACTGATCTGGATGCAGAACCATCCTTGAATTCCACTGCGGTTTCTCAACCAAGCCTCTCGTCGGCAAATGGACTGACGGTAAAAGAGCCTGAACTGCAGAAGAAAGAGACTCCTAAACTAAAGAAACCAATAGAAGAATACATCAACGACCTCGCAAGCAATAATGCGGCTGTGAGAATTGACGCCATGGGGGCGCTCGAGCAGGCGGGAGTCGCTGCGGTTCCAAATCTTATTGAATTCGCAAAGGGGGCTACAGGTGCTCCACGAGTAGGAGCATTTTTTGTTCTCGGAGACGTGGCTACTTCAGAGCATTTAGAACAACTTGAGAGTTTTCTAAATGACAAAGAGAATCCCCTGGATTCTAGAGCGAAAGCCGTTCTCTTTGGAACAATGGCTAAGGTGGGAGGAGAACAATATTTAGACCTGTTCAAAGAGGAGATCAAGCTTGCCACGAATGAAGATGTGCAAACCTCACTTGCTGTAGCTTTAACTGAAATGGGGGACAATTCGGGAACAGGTGTTTTTCTGTTGTTTTTGGAAACAAAACAAGGACGAGCGACGATCTTTGCATCTAAATGGCTGCAAAAGATCTATGGGAAAGATCTGGGAACGGATCCGGATGTCTGGCGTAACTGGCTGAAAAAGAATGGTATCACTTTTACACCTATTAAGTATCCCTCACCCTAAGCTGTCTCCGGATCTGAAGGGATCTTGTCCTGGATCTGGGCAATGGGCTTGAATTTATATGTGTGAGGGCCTATACCTTCCTTATGACTGCCGCAACCCATCCGTACCTGTCTGAACACCTTTTCTGGGATGTCGATCCTGAGCAGGTGGATGTGGAGGTGCATGCCGGATTTTTGATCCCCCGAATCATGGACCGGGGAACGATGAAGGATGTGGATTGGGCCTGGAATTATTACGACCACGACCGGATCAAGCAGATTCTGCTCCACGCACCCAGTCTTCACAAAAAAACCATCGCATTTTTCAGCGCCCAGTTTCAGGTCCCTTTAAATGCATTTCGCGCATACAGAAATCGGAATCAAAGATGGACAGCCTGAACCTTCCCCCCGTGATCTGCGGGGCCTCACCTGGGAGCAGGTGAAGGCGGATCTTATTCGGAAAATTCCCTTTACATAAATCCTGCGAGTAAGCCTGTTTCATGATCGACACCGGAAAATCCATTGCCATCGGCATTCTGACCATCTGCACCAATCTGGTGTTAATGTTGGTGAAATTGTGGGCGGGAGTGTTGGGAAACTCTTCGGCACTGATTGCGGACGGGATTGAATCGGCGGCGGATATTCTGGTTTCGTTGATAACCTGGTCGGGTTTTACGCTTTCTTTACGGCCGGCGGATGACAAACACCCCTTTGGTCACGGAAAGATTGAGGCGTTGACGGGGGTGTTTTCGGGGGCGGCTCTGATTGGGGCGGCCGGTTTTATTACCTGGCAATCCATTCGCGAATTGGGAAACGAGCAAAGCACGCCGGCGTGGTTTACCCTGCCGGTGCTCTTGCTGGTGGTGGTGGTGAAGGAGGGGCTTTCACGGTATATGCTGGGGCTGGAGGAGGTTTCCGGCAGCCGGGCGATTGAAGGGGATGCCTGGCACCACCGGTCCGACGCGCTGACCTCCGGGGCGGCGGCGATTGGTATTTGTATTGCGTTGGTGGGGGGACCCGCCTTTGCGGCGGCGGATGAATGGGCGGCCCTGTTTGCCTGTGTGATCATTGTGTTTAATGGGATTCGGATCATCGATGGGGCCCTGCACGAGGCCCTGGACGGGGCGGTGGCCCCCGAACTGGAGGCGGAAGTCAGACAGCACGCAAATGAAATTGAAGGGGTGGCCAATATCGAAAAATGTCTGATCCGCAAAAGCGGGATCGGTTATTTTGTGGAAATTCATGTGGAAGTGCCCGGGCAAATGACCGTCTCCAAAGGCCATGCCATTGGTCACGATGTCAAAGAGCATCTGATTGAGACCATGCCGAATTTATTTGATGTGGTGGTGCACTTGGAACCGATGGAACGATAAACAAAGGCACGGACCGCAAAAAAAAAACTATTTGAGGATCGTTATCACTTCATCCGCATTTTCGGCGGCAAGCAGTTGTTCACGTCTATCGTGGTTGACCATTTTACGGCTGATATCTGCCAGCAGCTGAATGTGGGGGCCTACTTGGATTTTGGGGGAGATCACCAGAAAGAAAAATCGGGAGGGTTTTCCGTCCACCGCCCCAAAATCAATACCGGTTTTGTGGATGCCTACCACGAGGATAATCCGCTCGATGTTACTGGATTTCGTGTGAGGGATGGCCAGACCATCTTCAAAACCGGTGGAAAGAGCCGCCTCGCGGTCTTGTACATCTTTGATGACCTGATCCCGATTCGAAATCAGTCCGTTGGTGACGGCGAGTTCCACCAGCTCTGTGATCACCGAGTTTTTGTCGTTACTTCTTAATTCCAACGAAATGAGCGATTTATTTAAATGTTTAGACAGCATGAAATTTGAGGTTTCGTGGCTGTCTTCCACCTTGACGATCTTGCTCATTTCGGGTGATTTCACCAATTTTTCGAGAGAAGAGACGGAATGATCCAGATCCACTAAGGTTTCGTATAAGGTTTTACGTCCGTAGGTGAGATCTTGTTGATTTTCGGCGGTGATGGTGAAGCCCGTCTGTTCGGCGTCAATGGCCAGATGTTTCTGTCCGCGACTGAGATGGTAGGCTTTTCTGGGGTCGCCTGACGAATGGGTGACAAAAAAGCCTTCGGTTTTAAAGGCGGAAAGGACGCGTGAAGTGACCAGGTCTCCCAGAGGTTCGGTGGGGAAATTCAGCTGGTAGGATACCCCACTGTGATAATCAAAGTAGGACTTGTCAGGTTTGATTTTCAGTAGGGCCATCAAGCTTTTGACGGTGGTGCCTTGAACCAGCAGGGTGAAAAGAATGTAGCCCAGGGTGATTTGAATGATGGTGTCTCTGCCCGGAAAATCCATGGGGATCGCCAGTACCAGGGCCACGGGAACGGCCCCGCGCAATCCGCCCCAAAGTAAAATTGTCTGATAGGCAAAAGAGATTTTTTCCTTTTGAGCAAAGCGATTGTATAGGGGGACCAAAAGATAAATGACTGCGGCCCGGGCGAAGGTGACCACGGGAATCACAATCAGCAATAAACGAAATCCTTTGAGGAGTTTGGCGGGATCGCTGAAGTTATGTGCTTCGGTGAGGCCGAGGAGTAAAAATACAAAGCTGTTGGCGACAAAGGAGAAAAATTGCCAAAAATGCTCCATAAAGTGATGATTTTCGTGGGCAATTTGATTGCTTGTAAGCAAAGAAACCATCAATCCCGCAGCCATGGTGGACATCACGCCGGAGACATGGAGTTGGTCGGCAGTAATAAAAGAGACATAGGCCATGATGAGACTGATGGTGATTTGCAGAATCACATTGTTTTTTTGAGCGCGGACAACCATGGCTCCCAAAAATCCCACAACCGTGCCGGTGAGCAATCCTCCCAGCATCACCCACAAAAAATTGACCACGGAATTGAAGAACAAAACATTCACGGTGTCGATTCCGCTGTGAATGGCTGAAAGTACGATGGTGAAGAGTACAATCGCGGTCGCGTCGTTAAAGATGCTTTCGCCGTCCACCAGGGTCACCAATCTTCTGGGAGCCCCGATTTCACTAAACAGCGAAATGACCGCCACCGGGTCGGTGGCGGAGATCAACGCTCCAAATAACAGGGCCGCCCCAATTCCAATGGCGGTGAAATGATTTAAGAGGCCGCCGATAATGCCGGCCGAAAGCAGTAATCCCAAGATCGCCAGTAACAGTATGGGAACGATATTTTTCCGCAAGGCCTTCATATCCATATTAATGGAAGCATCGTAAATGAGGGTTGGCAGGATTAAATAGAGGATGGTGGCAGGGGTCAGATCAAGGCGGATTAACCTTTGGTAATCCAGTTTGAGGGCCAGGTATCCCGCGATAAAACCAATGACGACGAGTCCGATGGTGTAGGGAAAACGTAATTTTTGGAGTAAAATCGAAGCGAAGACAGAGACGGTTAAAAAACCGATGATCATCAAAATGTTTAGTGCAAGTTCATGCTCCATGCGCAGTTTTCTCGTTTAGGTTTCGTTGACGAACCGTTCCTTTCTTTGTTGAGGAAGATGAGGCGTGCGGTCGTGGTGTTGGTTTGGATATGCGGAGGCTTCTATGACGACAGAAGGTGGATGGAAGGTCTTTCCTTTTAAATTTTTAAAAATCTGCCCTGCCTGCACCGCGCCGGCTTAGTTGCGAGGGCTGTTTTGCATCCACTGGCTGGGAACCACGCCGTAGGTCTGGTGAAAAATGCGGGTGAAGTAGGAATGATCCCGGTATCCACAGTGAGCGGCCACATCTGCAACGGTCATTTGGTGGGAGCTTAATAAATCGGCCGCCACCTCCATACGTTTGCTTCGTACGTAGGCCATGAAGGAGCTGCGGGTTTCCAGATGAAAACGACGGGATAGATAATCCGGGTGGCATGCGAGCTGTTGAGCCATCCATTTTACACTGAGGTCCGGGTTGCAGGGGTGGTCCAAAATCAGTTCCAAGGCTTGTCGGATTAATCGGGAAGGGGTGTCCTGGCTCGAAATTCGCATGCCATCTAACAAAATATCCGCGAAAACTTGTGCTTGATGAGGGGGGGCTTTGCTGGAGGCTGAAATGAAATGGATCATTCGGTCGATAAAGGATTTCTGGGTGAAAGGCATGCTGATGGAGGTATGCATCTGTGGTGGATTCCCGTCGACAAAGTTTGCGGAGAGGCGTCCCGAAAAAATCCCCATGAAAAAGTGGCTGTATCGACCCTGATCATCCATCTGCCATTGCTCATTTACATTCGGGTTTGACGGATAAAGTGCGATCGATCCCGGGGGGATTTTAAACCGGGTTTGATGCAGACGAAGGACGTTTTGTCCGCGGATTTGTAAGAAGAGTTTCCACTCTTTCGCTTCCTCTTTGGGGAGGGGATGTGGGAAATAGAGTCCTGAATTTCCTGCGAGGCATTGAGCGGCCCACCAGCGAATTGCTTCACGTAGATAGAGACCCGGTTTGTGAACGCCGGTTTTCGGATTTCCGGATTCAGATGTCAGAAAAGTACTAATAAAATCAGATTTTTGTGAGCTGGTTTTCATGAATATTAGGGTATTCTCCTTTTTTTAATCGAAATTCAACTCTTTTCAGAAAAGGTCAGTTTATGGAAAATCTAAGATGTGCGGTAATTGGTTTGGGGATGGGGATGGGACATTTGCGGGGGTATTTAGAAAATCCGCGGGCGGAAGTGGTGGGGTTGGTTGATTTGGATGAAGAACGATTGGCCCGTGGATTGAAAGATGCGCCGGGTGCAAAGGGCTATACGGATTTTGAAAAGATGCTGCGGGAATGTAAACCGCAGGTGGTGTCGGTGGCCTTGCCGAATTTTTTGCATGAGCCGGTGACCATTGCCTGTCTGGAGGCGGGAGCGGATGTGTTGTGTGAAAAACCGATGAGCAGCAGTCTGGCATCGGCCCTCCGCATGGAACAGGCGGTGGAAAAAACCGGCAAACGGATTTTTATGAATCTTTCCCAGCGCTTTAAAAAGGAAAATCAGGCGGCCCGGGAACTGATGGAAAGCGGAGCGTTTGGCGAGGTGTATCATGCATATACGGAGTGGACGCGCCGGGATTGGATCCCCGGGTTTGGGGGATGGTTCGGGCAAAAGGAATTGTCAGGAGGCGGTCCCATGCTGGATATTGGTATTCATAAAATTGATATGGCGCTGTGGCTGATGGGGCGGCCCAAGCCGGTGACGGTTTCCGGGATCACCCATCATCAGCGGGGGATGCCTCTGGCAAAAAAAGAAGGGGTCAAATTTGATGTGGAGGATTACGCCACCGGATTTGTTCGTTTTGAAAATGGGGCCTCGCTGATTTTTGAAGCCTCCTGGGCGGGCTATCAACAGACCTATTCCCAGGAATCCTTCAAACTGATTGGAACCCGGGGCGGATTGGAAATTGCCGAAGGCAAGCAGGGGCTGGACTACATTTACAACCATGAAGTCAACGGGGTGCCGCTGGCCTCCCGCTTGGTCTGCGATAAAATGGAAGGGAAGAGTTCCACCGAAAGTCTGGTGGACTGTATTTTGGATGACAAACCCTTCCGGGCAAACATGGAGGACGGCATTCGCATGCAGGTGATTCTCGAAGCGTTGTATGAAAGTGCAAACCGCGGATCAGAAGTGAATATTGCCAAAGATTTCCCCGATGCATTTGCGCTGTTGTAAGGGGAACCTCCGAAATCTGAAATTTGAAATCTGAACATATAAAGGAAAAATTATGGAACCTGTACGACAACTTGAAAATGAACATCTTGGATACTCAGACACCCCGAAACTGGCCAGTGGCTACACGGTGCATGACGGCACCCGTCCGCAAATGCCGGTGGTGGATGCGCAACCCGACCAAGTGCCCAGTGATGCGGTGGTCTTGTTTGACGGTCGCAGTCTGGAAGGATGGCGCAATGTGAATAACGGTGAAGCCTGCGGATGGCAATTGCGCGAAGATGGCGCGATGGAAGTGGTGCCGGGTGTTGGGGACATCCAAACGGAAAAAGAATTTGGGAGCATGCAATTGCATGTGGAGTTCATGAGTCCGGTGGTGGTGAAAGGGCAGGGGCAGGGACGCGGAAACAGTGGCGTCTTCTTGATGGGGCGTTATGAAATCCAAGTTCTTGACAACTACGAAAATCCGACCTATCCCGACGGAACCGTGGGCGGGATTTACGGTCAAACCCCTCCCTTGGTCAACCCCATCCGCAAACCCGGCGAGTGGAATGAATATGATATTCTGTGGAAGGCACCGGAGTTTAATGGTGAAGATCTGGTTTCCCCCGCGGTGGTCACGGTGCTGTTGAACGGCGTGGTGCAGCACCACGCGGTAACGCTCAAGGGACCGACCGAACACAAAGTTCTCCCCGGCTACAAAGCGCATCCGGCTAAAGGTCCGTTGAAATTACAGGACCATGGCGACCTGGTGCGCTTCCGCAATATTTGGGTGAGGGAGCTGTAACACAGACACTTCTGTCTGTGATCCCCGGCGGCTCCGCCGCGTGTGCAAAGCGGCAAGTGATGCGGAAGCATGAGAGAAGAGGTGCAAAACCCCTACAGGGTTTAGACAAAACCTGGTGGGGTCCGAGGGTTTCGCAGGCTCAACCCCCGGCTACGGTGCGCCATCCCTTTCAGGGATCTGAGGAAAGGCGGGAGTTGTAAAGGAGATATAAGTTTTCCGATGGTAGGATTTTTGTCTGTGATCACGAGCGGCTCCGCCGCGCGTGCAAAGCGGCAAGTGATGCGGAAGCATGAGCGAAGAGGTGCGAAACCCCTACAGGGTTTAGATAAAGCCTGGTGGGGTCCGAGGGTTTCGCAGGCTCAACCCCCGGCTACGGTGCGTCATCCCTTTCAGGGATCCGAAGGGAAGGAGAAATCGGCAGAGGTTTTGCCTGTTATTTATGATGGCTGGATGTAGCTCCACGGTCCCCGTGGAGAACCGAGCGAGGGCAAATGGTAGCGGTTTGCACCCGCGGCGTAGCCGCTCGTGGTCACAGGCAGGAATGGCTGTGTTACCGGTGCAGCCACTTCCACAATCCCATGGCGAGAAAGAGGGCGCCGACGTTACTAAGGGCAATGCCGGCGTAAAAGCCGGGGAGTCCGTAGTAGTATTGCCCGGCGCAGGCCAGCGGAATCATGAGGATGAAAAAGCGTCCGAGAAAAGTCACCGAGGAGTAGAAGGGGTGCCGGAGGGCATTAAAGGCGGAAGTGAATTGGAGTTTCCAGGCGAAAAATCCGTAGCTGGCCGGAACGATCCACAGGTGTTGCTGGATGAGCCGCAATGATTCGGGGTTGACGGTGAACATGCCTGCAATTTGTTGACCAAAGCCGGCAACGGTCAGCCAAATGAGCAGGGAGCCGGCAAAACAGAATTTACCGGTGAAGCAGATGGCTTCGCGGATGCGGTCGGGTCTGTCGGCGCCGCTGTTTTGTCCGACGAAAGGTGCCATAACGGTGGATAAGGCGAAGAAGGGGCTCATCATCAGCGATTCGATACGGGTGCTCACGCCCCAGGCGGCGACGGCGGCCTCCCCATTTCGGGAAACGATGGCGGTGAGTACACCGTTGGCCACCGGTATCATTTGATTGGTGACCGTCGCGGGGCAGGCGATGACCATGACTTCTTTCCAGGAGGTCCACACGGCGCGGAGGCTCCCCAGTTTGAACACCAACAATTTATATTTGAAACGGAGCAGGCTGAACATCACCACGCAGATGACTAAATATGCAATGATGGTGGCAAGGGCGGCGCCCTGCAGACCCATGGCCGGAATGGGGCCCCATCCAAAAATGAACAGGGGGTCTAAAATCACATTGATGAAGCCCGCAATCAGCATCACCATACTTGGAATCATGGTGTTGCCGGAGGCGCGGATGACGGAATTGCCCAGCATGGGAATGACGATAAATGCGATGCCGCAACCCCAGGGGAGCATGTAGGACCGGATGAGCGGGAGGAGATCCCGGGTGGCGCCCATGGCGAGCAGAATAGGATTGAGCAGGGGGTATCCCACGCTCAACAGGCTGATCACCACCACCAGACCTAACAATAAACTATGAGAGGTGAGCATGCGCACCCGTTCGCCTTCACCGGCACCTATCGCCCTGGATACTACGGACGAGACGCCGATACTCATCCCCATGCTGCTGCCGGTGACAAAAAAGACCAAAGGAAAGGTAAATGCCATGGCGGCCAGTTCCTGCTGACCCAACTTTCCAATGAAATAGGTGTCCACCAAATTAAACAGCATATTGGCGAGCAGGCCGACCGTCATGGGACCGGTCATCCGCAATAATTCCGAACCAACCGGACCTGTTGTTAAAGATGGCGTACCCGCTTTTGACATAAGGGCTTTCTCTTACGCTATTCCTGACAACATGCAAACCACATAGCGGGGTTTCATTTTAGAAATCCCCTGAGTCCTGATTCAATGCATTTACAGATG
This sequence comes from Kiritimatiellaeota bacterium B1221, assembly GCA_029269125.1. Classification (GTDB taxonomy): domain Bacteria; phylum Verrucomicrobiota; class Kiritimatiellia; order SS1-B-03-39; family UBA6053; genus UBA6053. Next base: position 49,427 of record JARHXX010000015.1, read on the forward strand.
GTTATTCAAACCAAAGCGCCGTCCTGATATCCGGGTTTTTCCCATGGCGGTTGGGTATTTGCCAGCACCCGGGTGGAGATGCGGGTGAGGTGGGTCATTTCTTCTTTGGTGAAGGGAGTGAAGTTTGTGGCCATGGCCACATTTTCATTGAGGTGGGCGAGGGAGTCGAGGCCTACCACGGCGCAGTAAATGCCGTCCAAACTCAGGGCATAGCGTATGAGGTCGCTGCCTTTGAGATCCGCTCCCCGGGCATGGCGGACGGTTTTCATGGCAATCACGCTGACGTTTTGTTCTCTGGCCAGCGGTAAGAGTTTGTCTTCATATTTGCCGTTGTCGTCGCGCGTGCAGGGAAACACCGTCATCATGGCATCGGGATGGAAGCGTTTTAGCGCGTTGCACAGCACATCCGCCCCGCTGTGGCCGGTGATGCCGTAGTGGTGAATGACTTTTTCATCTTTGAGTTTTTGTACCGCTTTAAAACAGCCCTTTTCCATTCGGTCCAGATCTTCTTTGGCTTTCAGATTCCACATGTGGAGAATATTGAGATGATCCGTTTTTAGATTTTTGAGACTGGTCTCCACATCCCGCATCAGACTGTCGTAATCTCGTCCGCCACTTTTTGAGACCAGAAAGATTTTGTCGCGGTGTTTTGCAACCACGGGCCCGATGATTTCTTCACTGGGACCGTAGCCCCGGCAGGTATCCCAATAATTAATTCCTTTTTCGAGTGCTTGTTCCAGCAGGGCCTGGCCTTCCCCGACTTTGTTTTTGTAGGGTTGGGTGAAGGCGGATCCCAATCCGAGTCCCAGCAGAGACACCGGGGTGCCGATTTTCCCGAGGGCCTGCCGGTCGATCCCCGCCACGGCGGGCGCCCGGGTTTCGGCGGCAGTGAGTTTGCCGAGGCCGGCGGCTGCCGCACCGGCCAAAGCTGTTTTTAAAAAGTCGCGTCGATGGGTCATGATGTCCTTTAGAGTTTTTTAAAAGGTATTCCTCTCGTTGCAGGATTACAAGGATATCTCTTGGTTGGAGATTGCGTGGTTCGCTTGAACGCGTAGGTTGAGGTATGCCTATTTCTCAACAGACCTATTTGAATTTACCTCCTGAATTGTATCAACTCCAGGAACCGCAACCGGTATCCGATCCGAAAATGGTGATTTGGAATCACAGCTTGGGGGAGGAATGGGGTTTGGGTGAAGATGTGGCTTTGTTTGCCGGAAATGCGGTGCCTGCATCTTTGACGCCCCTTGCGCAGGCCTACGCGGGTCATCAGTTCGGACATTTCACCATGCTGGGGGATGGGCGGGCGGTGTTGCTGGGGGAAGCTGAAAAGGGGGGCGGTGAAAGAGTGGATGTGCAGCTGAAAGGATCGGGTCGCACCCGCTATTCACGGGGCGGGGATGGGCGGGCGGCGCTTGAGCCGATGTTGCGTGAGTATCTCATCAGTGAAGCCATGCATGCCCTGGGCATCCCCACCACCCGATCGCTTTGTGTGGTCTCCACCGGAGAAAAGGTGTATCGGGAAGAGGTCTTGCCCGGCGCAATTTTGACCCGGCTCGCTTCCAGTCATTTGCGGGTGGGCACATTTGAATTTGCCGCGGGTTTTCGTCCACCCGAAGAGCTTTCCGCGCTGTTGCGGTATGCGATGGACCGGCATGATCCCGCCTGTGAGACGGGAGCGGATTTTTTTCAGGGGGTGATTGATCGGCAGGCCTCCCTGGTGGCCAAGTGGATGGCGGTGGGATTTGTGCACGGGGTGATGAATACGGATAATGTCGCAATTTCCGGAGAGACCATTGATTACGGACCCTGCGCGTTTATGGATCGATATGATCCCGAGACTGTGTTTAGTTCCATTGATCAGCAGGGGCGCTATGCCTATGGAAATCAACCACAGATCACCCACTGGAATCTCGCGGTGTTGGCCAGTGCACTGCTCCCGTTGTTTGACGAAGAGGAGGAGGCGGCGGAAGCTATTGCCCGCGAATGCTTGGATCGTTTTCCACAAATTTTCCGGGCGGTGTGGCAAAAAGAAATGAATGAGAAGCTGGGGCTCAGTTCTCTGCAGGTGGGGGACGACCAACTGGTGGGGGACTTGCTGAACCGGATGCATGAAGGTCAGATGGACTACACAAACACTTTTCGGGATTTACATCCGGAACATCCGCTGACGGGATTGGAAGACTGGCATCAGGAATGGGTGAAACGGCTCGCGGGGGAAGAGGGGGTGATGGGGAGAATGCAGGCCCATAATCCCGCAGTGATTCCGAGAAACCAACAGGTGGAGGCGGCGTTACATGCGGCGGGAGAAGGGGAGATGTCACACTTTCATTCGCTTTTGGATTTGCTGAAGGATCCCTATAATCGAAAGCAGGATTTCGGTGAATTGGCGGTGACACCACCAAAGGATGCACCGGCTTACAAGACCTTTTGCGGGACTTGAAGAGGCGGCTTCATCCAAATGTAATTATCGTAAAAGGCACAGGCCCGAGTTTGCGTCTGCCCTTCTGGAGAGTCCCTGGATTTACTTCCGGCGGAATTGAAAGTAGATGAGTCCTACTCCGGTGAGGAGGATGAGTCCAAAAGTGCCGGGCTCCGGAATCGCAGTGACCTGCCAGACGGTATTTCCTGATCCGTCGGTCGTGGCACCAAACTCCGCCAGCGGATTGCTGGAGTCAGATATCTGGTCCGCGAACAGAGACCAGGTCGAGGTTTGGTCGCCGAGCCCCACGAAGTTATCAATGGTATCATTCAGATTTAAGATCTGACCGCTGTTGAGGTCGAGCACTGCACCGGAGGCGAGCAGCAGAGAACCTGCGCCAATTTCAACAGAGGCGCTGTTGAGGTTGGCGTCCAGTACACTGTCTTCATCAATCTCAAGTGTTCCCACAATCAGTTTTTCACCATCCAAATCTGATGCGATAAGGCCACCGGAGGACACGGGGTTGTTGTTCAGGTGATTATTCACCAGTTGGACATGTGCGGTATCTGCGGCGCCATTTCCGATTTTCAGGTGATCCATTCCCCAGCTCCCCTGGGTGATCCCCCCATCGCCTGTCGCGGCGGCGGCATCGGCAACTTCAAAAGTCACGGCACTGCCTCCGGGAGTACCTCCATTCATGACGAGAGTGGAGTTGCGTAAATTATCACGTCCACTGTAAGAGTTTATCCGGACATCCCAATTGCCGCCCAGGGTTAAATGGGTGCCATTGGCTCCGCCGTCGATGCCCATATTTTGATGGGCCAAGTTGCCGCTGGCGGGCGCGTCGGGGCCTTTTCCGTTCGGCGCCTCCATGCGCACATCGCCTTTAATGATGACATCCGAATCTTCGACGATCAACAGGATCGGATCAAAATTGTATCCCGAGTTGGTTTCACTGGCGTCATCAACCAGTTTCAGACCCTGTTCGAGGGTGAGGTCGTATCCTTTCGTATCGTAAATCTGGGCATCTGAATTGCCATCAGAATTTCTGAGGATCATGCTGTAGCCACTACCCTCGGCAATGCCTCCGTTAAAAACGACTGCATCATTCATAAAACTGACGTGGCCCGTTTGGTTGATTTGGTGGGTGCGCCCGGAAGATCCCTCACTGTTCATCCACAAACTTCCGTAAGTTCCCCCGTGCATCCGCATGGCGGTCTGGTCGGTGTGGCTTACCGACTGCATGCCGTTCATGCGGATATTGAGACCTCCGAGATTATCCAGACGTCCGCCGTCAATGGACTCCACAACATAGCGTCCGGGACCGCTTTCACCGGCGGAAGCCGTCATGGTGACAAAAGCGAGGTCATCGAAGTTCCAGGTCTGGTCGCTCCGCACATCCAGGTGAACCAGGCCCAGTCCCATGGCGCCTGCGGTGCGGTTTCCGGCCTGTTCCACATTGATGGTGGCGCCCACACCGGTAAAGCGGAATTGAGGGTTGAGGTCGTTGGTGGCATTCTCCTCCCGTGAACCGCCGGTCACCTGCATGAGACTGCCGTCCCCGTCAGTGGTGGGGGTGTTAAAATTGACCGTACTTCCGGTAATGTTGATGATGGTGCCGCTGGCGGGGTTGGCATCCCCGCCGCCGAGATTGAAAAATCCCCAGGAGGGAGAGCCGCGGCCTGTACTCTGACTGATATCCCAGCTGGAGGTGTTGATAACGACGCCGGTGGTCTGGGTACCGATTCTTAGACGGTTTTCACGTACGCTACCGCCTCCCCCTGACCCGGTTCCGGTGAACACCATTCCCAGAGGGAGGGTGAGGCTTTTATCGATGTAGAGGTCGGATTGAATTCCGTACCACAAACCGAAGTTCGCATTGTATTCGAAGCCTTCGGGATTAAAATTGATATCGGTATCCGCGATGTAAAGGTCCCCCTCGACTGCGCCATCGCTGTTGTCATAAAACTGAATGAGGGCGGTATCGCCGGCACCGGGAATGCTGCCGCCAATCCAGTTTGCGCCATCATTGATGTCGGTGGCGCTGCTCCCACTGTTTGAATTAAGTCCGTCCCATAAAATCTGGGCATTGCTGGCGCTGGAGAGAAAAAAGAACGCGGTGGCCGCAATGCGGGTTCGAAGCTTTATATTCGAAAAATGTCGATAGGGTTGCATGTTTGTCTCCTGAAAAAGATTTCTTTGGGGTTTTTTAACTAAACATACTGTAACTAACGTTTGATCTATATGTCAAACCTCAATTCTACATAGGGAGGATGACAGGGCGCCGCCCCCGGTTTACCCGGATCTGCGGAGGAAAAGCGCTTATAAAGCAGTGGGCGTCAGCTCTCGATCAGTATGACGGTGAGGCGTTTGGGTCCGTGGGCCCCGAGGACCAGAATCCGTTCAATATCCCCCGTGCGGCTGGCGCCGGTGATAAAGGAAATGAAGGAGGGAAGGTTCTTTCCGTATTTCTCCCGCAACAGATCGTAACCGGAAAGCATATCCGGGAGGAGCTGATCCCGGGTGGCGAGGACCACATGGTGGGGCGGGAGTACACTTAATGCCCGGCCTCCGGAACCTTTGCTGGTGACCAGAACCGATCCGGTTTGGGCGATCAGCGCTTCGCATCCGCTGATTCCGGCATCACAGCTTTCAAGGGCGGTGGTGCCGGGTTGATCTTCCATCCAGATGACTTCCGGCGCCAACCCGGGAACCGCCACATCGGTGAGTGGCTGATGGTGGGAGGCTACTTTTTTCCAGCCACAGGATTTCGAAAGTTCCAGCACCGCATCGGTGGCGGCGGAAAGGGTTGGCACAAGATGGATTTCCACTTTCAGTTTTTCGCCCAGGCGACTGAAGTTGGCGAAACGCTCCTCAAAGGTGTCACCGCCGGGAGGCATGAATTTACGCGCTTCGCGCGGATTACGAATGCCGTCACCCGCGAGGGCGCGGACCTGCGGATGAGAGGGAACCGACAGGGCTTCGCGTACCCGGCCTAAAACTTCTTCTTTACTCATGATTTTCCCTGCTGTTTCTCTTTCCATTGTTTGTGGAATGATTTGGGGGCTGGCGGATGTAATTCGCGGGTTTGGGTCCAGGCTTTCAATGGATCCGCTTTTTTTCCTTTGAGAGGACGCCAACATTTTTCTCCCAGGCGCATCAGGCCTTCGCAACTGCGGTAAAGTTTGGGGCGGGCCATCACTTTGGAAAACTGACGCATGGCAAAGCGTTCCATGGTGCCCCCTTTTTCGACCACTGCATCGCGGCGGTTCCGCATCAGGTGATGATGCAAATCGATTTTGACCGGACAGGTTTCACTGCAGGCTCCGCAAAGGGAAGAGCTGTAGGACAGATGCTTATAGGGTTGCAGTCCACGCAAATGGGGGGTGATCACAGAACCGATGGGCCCCTGATAGGTGGTGCCGTAAGAGTGACCGCCGATATTTTTAAAAATAGGACAAACATTCAGACAGGCGCCACAGCGGATGCAGCGCAGGGCGTCGCGCTGTTCCGGATCGGCGAGCAGGCGGGTACGATGGTTATCGACCAGCACTAAATGAAACTCTTCGGGGCCGTCGACTTCACCTTCCTGGCGCGGTCCGCCAATCATGGAGTTGTAACCGGTGAGCCACTGACCGGCCCCGGCGGTGCCCAGCAGGGGAAGCATAATACTCAGATCATCAAGTTTGGGGATGACTTTTTCGATGCCCATCACTGCGATATGCACTTTGGGCAGGGAGGTGGTAAGCCGGGCATTGCCTTCATTTTCGGTAATCGAGATCATGCCGGTTTCGGCCACTCCGAAGTTGGCACCGCTGATGCCGATGTCGGCTTCGCAGTATTTTGTACGCATATATGACCGGGCGATCATGCAGAGCTCTTCCGGATCATTGCTGGGTTCACTGCCGATTTTTTCTTCAAAGACTTTACTGATTTTGTTCCGTTTCAGATGCATGGCCGGAAACACGAAATGGAAAGGATCCTCGCCCCGGAGTTGCACAATGAATTCGCCCAAATCGGATTCCACCACTTCCATGCCTGCTTTTTGCATGGCCGGATTCAGGTGAATTTCTTCGGTGGTCATGCATTTGCTTTTGATTACTTTTTTGGCGTCACAGTCTTCTGCGACCCGCAGGATGTAATCGACCGCTTCCGCCCCGTTACCCGCCCAGCAAATTTTGGTGCCGCGGGCCTCCAAATTCTGCGTCATTTCTTCGAGCAGCGTATCCAGATTTTCAATGGCCTCCCATTTAATGGCTGCGCCGGTGCGTTTGGCCTGATCGAAATCTCCAAAGGTTTCTTCAACCCCTCCACGAGTGTTTTCGTAGCCCTTAAGTGCGGTCTGCATCCATTTTCGGTGGTCAAAATCGACGGTGCTCTCTTTGGTGTCCGACTTGAATTGAGTGAGGGGAGTTGTCATAAACTGTTGGCTTTGCCTGAAACCGGTGGGAAATCAAGAGGTTTTAGGTCAGGACATTTCCGATTTCCCGCCCCGCGCAGGGGAAAGCTCATCGCTTATTGCCTTATAGGATTCTTCACATATTCACTTCAACATCATCCCCTTTCATGGGGGCAATGTGTGGTGTGTCCGTAAAAAATACTGATTGCTTTGGGTCTGGGATTCGTAATGACCGGATTGAATTTGTTTGTCTCATCTTGCTTCATTTGGGAGTTTCCCTATTAAACTTCGATATGAACTGCACGCTTGATTATGGAACCTCCCCGCTGACGCTCAATTTGGATGGATTAAACGCAACCGTTTTAGAGCCGCGCTATCCGGCAGCTTTGCAAGATGAAGCGGCGGCGTTCCGGGAGTCCGCCGCGCATCCTTTTGGTGGAAAGCCATTGAAAGATCGGGTGGGGGCTGGAGAAACGGTGGCGATTGCGATTCCGGATATTACCCGGGCCTTGCCGAATCAGAAATTGTTGACCTGGCTGTTTGCGGCGTTGCCGCATGTGCCTAAAGAAAATTTTGTGATCATTTCCGGCACCGGTACCCATCGGGCGAACACCCGGGATGAGTGGGTGCATATGGTGGGCGAAGAGATCTATACGCAATACCGCTGTATCGATCATGACGGACATGATCCGTCGACGCTGGTGTCGGCGGGGCACTCTGCATTTGGCTATGAGGTGCGCTACAACCGCGAATATGCGCAAGCGGACCGGAGAATTTTGCTGGGCTTTATTGAGCCGCATTTTATGGCGGGATTTTCCGGAGGGTATAAAGCGGTTTTTCCGGGGGTAACCGGGGTCGAGGCTATTTTGCATTATCACAATGCGGAAAATATCGGGCATGCCAAAAGTACCTGGGGGGTGACGGAAAATAATCCGACCCAGGCGCATGTGCGGGCAGGGGGCAGTTTGTTGCCCGCAGATTATTTGGTGAATATCACTCTCGATCGTGAGCGGCGGATTACCGGTTTCTTTTGCGGAGATGTGCTGCCCGCCCACGAAGCGGGCTGTGCGTTTTGCAAAGAAACCGCGATGTCGCATTGTGAGGAGGGCTTTGATGTGGTGGTCACCTCGAACAGCGGATATCCGCTGGATCAGAATTTGTATCAAAGCGTGAAGGGCATGTCAGCCGCTTCGCAAGTGGTGAAGCCGGGGGGATTGATTCTGATGGCGGCCCGTTGCAATGATGGCTTTCCTGCCCATGGAAATTTCCGGAAGTTGCTCGAAGAACATGATTCGCCCGATGCGATGTTGGAAACCATTTGCGCACCCGGCTTCCGCGAATTTGATCAGTGGCAGGTGCAAGTGCTCGCGCTGATTTTAAACAAGGCGCGGGTGGGGTTGTATTCCGAAATGAATCCGGCATCAGTGCGGGCTGCACATTTGGAGCCGGTAACGGATCTTCGGTCTGCGATTGATACCGAGTTGGTCCGCATCGGAAATCCGCAGGCCCGGGTGGCGGTGCTGCCTGAAGGCCCGTTGACGATTCCGTATCTTTAGGGTGAAAACACATCCCTTCCGGGGTCCTTGTAAAGGGCCTGTTGATTTATTCAGAAACCTTCCTGAAAACGCCAAAGGCGTGACCCCAACCCAGCCAAGGGTACAACCCTCGGGGTTTGTATCCCAAGGGTTCTAAGCCCTGAAAGTACGGCCCTATATCACTCTTACATCATGGTTTACAGGGTCGCACCTTCAGTATTGAATGATATTGCATCTTCAAGCCAGGGGTTGCACCCCAGGCGGGTATAGGGTCGCAGCGTTTCGGTTTTTTCGTTGAAAACAATAAATCAACGGACCCGAACATGAGGAACTCGAAAGTGAATTCTTACATCCGGGTGCGATAGATAAAGGCCGTTTGGGCGGGAACCTTTATACTGTTTTGTTGTGCGTTGAGGGTGGTGCCGTCTCCGTGGATGAGGACTTGATCTCCGTCTCCAACGCGAATCCAGTTTCCTGAAGCCAGGTTCAGGTTGAAGGTTTGTTCCTGTTCGGAGGCGTTCATCAGGATCATCACTGCGGGTACGCCGGGACGTTCATGATGGGCGTTGAATGTCCAGCCGAGGACTTGATCTGAGTCCGTTTCGATAAACCGGGTGTAATCCAGAGAAGGATTGTCTTTCACGCGTAAGGCCGCGCCTTCAGGGCTGAGGCGAAAGGCGATCATTTGTTTGTAGTAGGTCAGGACTTCTTTTGCGTGATCACGTTCCCGTTCGTGCCAACGGAGGGAATTGAGTTCGTCGCCTTTGTTGTAGGTGTTGCGAATCCCGTGTTTACTGCGCAGGTAAGCTTGGCCTTCGGTTATGAGAGGGGTGCCCAAAGAGCCGAAAATCAGGGTGGCGGCAAGTTTATGAATCCGTTCATCACGCTCAGACAATTCGCGGCCATCATGATCGGGGTTGGTGGTGAGTTCATCCACCAGAGCATGATCGTCATGGCTTTCCATATAGTTGACACTCTGCAGAGGATGGCGCGTCCAGTTTTCCACACTGCCGCGAATGGCCTGTTTGAGGTCCGCTTTGCCGCCGTGTCCTCTCACAAACTGTTTCGCGGGTTCACGGAAACGGTCGTTCCATGCGCCCCAAGTCGTGGGTCCTAGAAAATCTTTATGGCTCCCCCGGAAGCTCCAAGGCTCGGAGTGTAAGACGACGTGGGGATGTTTATTGCGGATCTCACGTTCAATTTCCAAAAGGGTTTGGTCATCAATTAATTCGCAGAGGTCAAAGCGAAATCCGTCGATCCCGTATTCTTCGACCCAAAAGAGAACACTTTCGATGATGAGGCGGCGCATCATGAGCCGTTCGCTGGCGACATCATTTCCGCAGCCACTGTAATCCACATTGGTATAATCGGGGTTGAGGCGGAAGTAGTATTTCCGGTCGATGAGGTTAAACACATTTAGACCGCCGATATGGTTGTACACCACATCCATAAAAACGGCAAAGCCCTGTTGGTGCAAGCCGTCTACCAACTCCCGAAACTCGGCTACTTGCGAACCTTCCAGGGGGCGAGTGGCATAGGAGGATTCCGGGGCAAAGAAAAAGGAGGTGGCGTATCCCCAGTCGTGCTTGTCGCTAAAGCCATTGTTGAACTCATGCAGGGGCATAAACTGAATGACATTTACGCCGAGGGCCTTCAGATGATCCAGCCCGGTGCCGGTTCCTGTGGTCGCTAAAACCCCGGGATATTTTCCCCGCAGATGTTCGGGGACGCCGGAGGAGGGGTGTTGGGTGAAATGCCGCATATGGGTTTCGTAAATCACCATGTCTTCCCACGCGACCCGGGGTCGGGGCTGTGGTTGTACAGACCCGGCATGCAAATCCATCACCATGCTGTTTCCTTCAGCCAGTCCCACCGCAGTGGCGTAGGGGTCCCCCAGCCAGGCTGCCGGATTAAATCCTTCCCCGTTGCCAAGGGGACCGGCGATTTGGTAGGCGTAGTATTGGCCGGTGTGCAGTCCCGGCTGACGGTGTTCCCAGACCCCGTTTTGATCTTTTTTCATGTCTATTTTTTGTGCCGGCTCCACCGGCGTTTCCTCTGCGGTGACGTAGTAGGGGCCGTCAAAAAGTCCCAAGGTGACCGAGGATGCGCGGGGGGCGAAAATCCTATAGGTGGTTTCATTTTTGACCGGATCCAAAGTGACACCCATTTTTTTGGGACTGTAAAGGGTATCCAGAATGGAGCCCGGACTGGGCCACACATGGATGGTTTTTTCGTGCAGGCCGGTTAATTGAACCAGTGGCGTTTGACTTAGATCTATGGGCTCGGCTGTTTGAATGATGAGCTCCGGCAGTGCGACATCCGCCCGGGGGAGCTGAAGATTCATATGGGTGGTGCCCGGTTCCAGCATGGCGTTGGGTGCATCGGCCGGTGGGCTTTTCCATTCGTCGTTTATCACAAATTTGAACAGAATTTCCCCCTGGCTTACTTTGCTGTCAATAGGGGGGTAGGGGAGGCGCACCCGCCAAGTTTCGCCTTCTCTTTTCATGCGGGTATCCGCAGCTTCAGCGTTCCAGTCATTAAAATTTCCCGCGACTTGGGCGGAGTGGATATCCTGGGGGGACATACCGTAACTTGCCGGGTCAAAGACAAATTCCACCTCATTTCCCGTCATGCGGTAGCCCTGCACTGCCGGATCTTCCCGGGGCGTTTGCCAGCGGAGTTTCAGTGCGCCCAAATCCGGTTTGAGGGAGACCGCGACCTCTGCTGGATTTTCCGGTTTTTCATAGAGACGAATTCGAATCTGGTGGGGGTGCTCAATCAGGGCTTGTGATACCACTTGCGGGGGGCGTTCCATCTGTCCCGCCTCATTGATGTGCAGAATGCGGTTGGCACCGCTTTCCCATTCGCCATCCACAATAAACTTAAATTCATAGCTGCCGAAAGGGACCCCGATACCGGACACGGAAAAGGCCCAGAGACCGGGCGCTGCCTTTTGCATAGAAATCTTTTCATGCCAGCCGTCCCAGGCTCCGGAGATTTTTACGCTGTTTGCAAACAGGGTTTGATAATAAATCCATTCAGAGGGGATGTTGCCGGGGATTCCCCGTTCCTGATTGGATAAGATGAGATCGCTACTCACAGGGGGCGGGACTGCTGCGGGAGCGGCGGTCGGCGTGGAGGCTGTGGAGGGAGCGGGCGCCGGAGGGGAGGGCATCTGGTGGGTGGATTTTTGTTCCCGGGGGATCGACGGCGCAGGCACCCCGGATTCCTGTAAGGGCGCTTTTTTCATGGAGGCGTAGCGGAATCCTGCGATTAGAACCGCGATAAATAAAATGGCGGTAACCGCGATGGCTACCGGATGCAGGTTCAGACGACCGGATGGGGAAGAGGGTTGTGTCATGGGACTCCTGGGGCAAAAGCATTCGAATTTCCGAAAGGTAAAGGCATATTTCTTTGAAGCAAAGAAAAAATTCAAACGTTTTAATTTTATCAGAATACAGGCATTGCTGATCTTGCTGAAAAATACTTTGCCAGCTAATACGTATTCTGTGTATGCGAAACGGCGTCTCGCTGGCGGGGCGATCCTCCTGCCTGGAGCAGGACAAGGATTCCTCCTTAAAAAAACCGGAGTCCCGCTTGCGGGACGGACGGAATAATCCATTCACCGCGGCAAGCGGCACTTCGCTGGGGAGGGGGGAATGGTTGGAGGAGAGGGGGAGGGATTTTAATGTCGATGCATGGTTTAAAGCGGAGGAGGCAAAACGTTTTTGATTTAATAATCGTACATCGCCGATGTTCGAATAATTAAAAAGAGAGGACTGAGATAATGCGCTTGCCCCCGCAAAGCCCGCAAGCGGGACCGCGTTGGGAGCGGAGGGATGTATGGGGCCGGGTTGGGGAGGGATTTGCTTTCCGTCCGGAAAATACCCGACTTTTATCTGATGAAAGGTCGTCTCATGGAGTGTTTTAGAAAAGAAGACCGCCGATTTTCACAGGGACGTTATTCAGGAAAGATCATTATGATGGCATCGGAACCAGTATCCCCATCGGAATTCTCACGGCTTTTTTCGCGGCGGAATAAGGCAGGCATACGAATCATAATCGATGCCCGGTCCCGATTGCGATCCTCGGCTACGGTTTTAATTAAAATGTTCTAAACGAACATTACGCCTGTAATTCTTTCATCCGTTTAAAGGCACCGTCGGGTTTGTTGGCGAGTTCTTCATAGGTGCCCATTTCGCTGATTTTTCCGTCTTCGAGCACGATCACCCGGTTGGCGTTTCGGATGGTGGAGAGGCGGTGAGCGACGATGAGGGTGGTGCGGTTGATGATCATGCGGTCGATGGCTTCCTGCACCAGTTTTTCGGACATGACATCCAGAGCGGAGGTGGGTTCGTCCAGCACAATGACTTTGGGGTCGCGGACCAGGGCGCGGGCAATGGCGAGACGCTGACGCTGTCCGCCGGAGAGTCTGGCGCCGCTTTCCCCGATGCGGGTATTGAGGCCCTCCGGCAGTTTGTCCACAAATTCGCGGAGGTTTGCGGCGTCCATAATTTCTTCAAACTGGACTTCATCCACGGTATCGAGTCCAAACAGAATATTTTCCCGGATGGTGCCTTCGAAAAGGACGCTTTCCTGGGGGACCACGGAGATGAACCGCCGCCAGGCCCGCATATCGATGGCTTCCATATCCTGACCGTCGAGGAGGATATGCCCTTCGCTGGCCCGGCGAAAGCCGATGGTCAACTGCATGAGAGTGGATTTTCCGCCACCGCTGGGACCCACAATGGCCACGCACTCTCCGGCGGAAATATCGACATTCACGTTGCTGAGTGCGGGTGTGGAAGCGCCCCGATAGGTGTAGCCCAGATTTTGGTATTGAATGCGGCCCTTGACGGAGGAGACCCGTGATTTTCCCTGGTTGTGTTCGAGGTCGGGGCATTCCAGGACTTCGCCGATGGATCGCACGGATTCCATCCCCTTGGCCATTTGTGGATAAAGGTTGAGCGCTTGGGAAACGGAATTAAGGATTTGTTTAAACAGCTGTTCAAATAAAATCACTTCCCCCACGGTTAGTTTTCCCTGCATGCAAAACCAGCAGCTGATCAGAAACAAAATGAGATTTCCGATCATGAAAGCGACAGTATTGGATGAGGCGAACAGGGCATTGATGCGGTCGAGTCGCTGGCCTTGATTGTTCACCTGGTTCAGCTTCTGGTCCACCCGTTCGGTGGCGGGTTCTTCGATGCCGTGGGCCCGGCTGACCGGGATCATGTTGATCATTTGGCTGACTTGAGAGTTCATCTCTTCGATTCGCTGACGGAACGCGCGGTTTTCGTCACGGATGCGATTTTTGAAAATATGACGGAGGGTCATCACCAGCGGGACCATGGCCAGATACACCAGAATCATATAGGGCCGGGACAACAGGGTAATGCTGGTGGTCACAAGCAGGGTGGTGACAATGGCGAGCCCCATTTCCATGGTGTGCTGAACCACCATATGCACCTGTTCCACATCCCGCAGCACTTTGGCCTGTAAGCGGCCGGATTCGGAATCGTCGTGGTATGGAATCGAAAGTTGTTGAAAGCGGATGACCAAGGCCTGGCGAAGTCGGCGTTCCAAATTGCGGGCCACTTTGCTTACTTTGGAAATAAACAGGGTGTGTAAAGGAACATTGGCCAGGAGGGCGAGGACCAAAATAGAGACGGATATCAGTACTTTACGATTCGAAATGCTTTCGGGCTGTACGACTTTATCGAGCAATAAAGCGGTGACCAGGGGGGTGATCCACATGATCGAATGCTTTAAAAAAAACGTGATGATGATTTGGATGAAATTCCATAGAGAGCAATTTGCCCAACGCCAGAGGGTGCGGGCGGGGTGCTGACTCTGATAAGACCATTCCAGAAATTTAGGAGAGTTGGACTTGTGCGATGACGCTTTCATCCCTCCGGTTCTGTTTCGGTATTTCAGAATTGCAAGACCCCGACAGCAAAAATATCCTTATTAATTCACCCGGTGTTCCTGAGGAGAGGGTTTAAAGAGTCGGGGGTCCAGTTTGGAAACGCTTTCGCTTTCGAGCACGTAGAGAAAATAATCCTCTTTGTGGGCGGGGTCGGTGCTTTCTTTTCGCCAGAGTTTGAGGGTGCCCGAGACTTCGATCGGCCCGTCGATGTACGGATAGTTTTCTTTGCCTTCGGGCTGGCGGACCAAAACCACTTGATTGACGGCGGGGGGGGCGCAAAAATTACAGCCGGTGGGGAAGCCTAAAACCATAAACACCTGTAAATTTTCCAGATCGTTGTAAGGGGTCATGTACCCCCGCATCACCACATTTTTCTTATCTAATTTATCCAATTCCGCGGGGTAGACCGGTTCGTAGTTTTCGTCGGGGACAGTTTGTTCCAGCATGTCGAAATCGATCAAACCCTCGGGGGCCGGGAGGTTCTCAAAATCAACTTTCTCCGGCGGGCGAACGGCGGGAATTTTTGAAAGCTGCCATAGCGTGAAGGCAATCCCGATCAGGAGGACTGCACTCAAAATGAAGTAGGTATTTTTAGGCAGTTTCATAAAATTTCCTGGAGGGGAGAGCGTAAGTAAGCGATGGTTGCGGGGATCAGTCCGGCCAGGGCTCCGAAACCGAAAACGGTGAGGAGCACCCCAAGTTCACCGGGGGCGAGTTGCCAGGGATTGAATCCGTTGAGTACGGGGGTGATGCCGGAGCGGGAGAGGGCTGCGAGGCCGCCGTGGGCCAACAGGAGGCCTAAAAAAAGTCCGCCTTCAGTCAACCAGAGGGCTTCGAGCCACACCAGTGAAAACACTTCGCGGGGGCGGGCGCCGAGGATGCGCAACAGCGCCCAGTCCCGGCGTCTGCGGTCGGCCGCCTGCAAGAGCGTGCTGAGCATGGCCAATGCGGAAACCACCACCACCGCGGCAGCCATAATCAACAGACCTTCCTGTAATGGTTTTAACACGCCTTGCGCCAGACGCAGGAGTTCGTCCATGGGGGCGGCGGCCATAATTTCGGTGTGGTCGTTTATCTCTTCCCGCAGCCACATGCGCAGTCCGGGGGAGCGGAGTTTCAGCCAGATGGCGGTCACTTCCGTTTCGGTGTTGGAGGCCGTTTCTCCGGAGCCAAAAAGCTTGTTGTGAAAATTTTGTTCGCTGGCGTGCACGTCCCATACGGACTGCATGGGGGTGAAGATTAAGCGGTCGACCGCCGTGCCGGTGGGGGCCAGACGTCCGGTGACGGTGTAAGGGAACTCCGCGTGATCGGTTCCGGGGGCGGCGACCAAACCGTGTGCCCCAACAAATTTGTCACCGATGGTTAAGCCGCTTTGTTGGGCGACTTCGCTGCCGATTACGGCGTCAAATGCTTTGTCAAACCACTCGCCTGATTCCAGGGGGGCGTAGGGGTGATCCCCCTTTCGTTGCCAGGTTTGAATGCTGTTGTCGGTGCCCACAATTCGATATCCCTGAAAGTTGTCTCCCAGTCCGATGGGGAGGAGGGCGGTGACGCGTTTGTCTTTACGAAATTTTTCGACCATGCGCCAGGGAATATTTCCGGTGGGGACATCTAGATGATGGACCGTACTTAAGACCAACTGCAGCGGACTGCCTTTGGCGCCGGCGACCAGATCGATTTCACGACCTTCCTGGAGCAGAGAGGTTTCGACCTGCTGGCGGACGCCCAAAATTGCGCAGGGGAGGGCGACGGCCAAAGTGAGGCTGGTCAGGGTGAGAGCCGAGACCCATCCGCGACTCAACAGTCCGCGTAAAGCCATGCGGGATATTTTCATCTCTGCCCCTCCGGTGCGCTCCAGTTGCGTGCATCCAGCACCTGATCGAAGCGGTCTGCGATGGCGGGGTTGTGGGTGACACAGAGCCAGGCACAACCCGCTTCCTGACGGAGGCTTTCCATCCAGTCTAGCATTTCGTTTCCGCGTTCAGCATCCAGGGACGCGGTGGGTTCATCGGTTAAGAGCAATTCCGGCCGGTGGACCAGAGCACGGGCGAGGGCGACGCGCTGGGCCTCTCCGCGGGAGAGGCGTTCCACCCGGGTGCCGGCCCGTTTTTCCAAGCCGGCGGAGGCGAGCATTTCAGTTGCGCGTTTGCGTGCGCCGCGGCCGGTTTCATCCGCGGAAAACCGGAGGGCAATCAATAAATTTTCCAGGGCGCTGAAGCCATGCAGCAAATGAAAGTTCTGGTGCACCACGCCTAAACGTTTTCCCCGCAGGCGGTCGCGTTCCCCGGCGCGGAGGAGGCGCAAGTCCTGCCCGAGAACTTTTAAAGTGCCCGAGGTGGGGGTCAGCAGGCCGCAGAGCGCGTTGACCAAACTGGTTTTTCCACAACCGCTGGGGCCCATCAAAGCCCAGCGTTCACCGGAGTGAATTGAAAAATCAGCCGGACAAATGCGGATACTGTGTTCTTTATCCGGATGTAAAAGGAGGTCGGCGCATTCGACCACGCGGGGACGGTCAGTGGTCGTGGGCATGAGGTTCTTCTCCATGATCATGGCCGTGATCATGGTCTTCACCGTCATGGTGATGATGACCATGATCTTCTTCGTGAACGTGTGGCATGCCCGCTTCGTGCATGATCGCGACAACAAGAGGATGCAAGGCCTGCAGAATTTCCGGATCTGCCGCATAGTTATTTTCTTGAATGCTTTGGTTGAGGGCAGAGAGCTCTACGAGTTTTTGATCTACCAGTTTGGGGTTGTGGGCTCCTGCCGGCACTTCGGAGGCGACAAAAATTTGGATGCTTTCCACTAATTCTTTAAGGTGGCTGCTGACGGCCGCGGGATCGGTCTCACCGGCCAGCATGGCTTCCAGTTCTTCGACTTCGTGATCAACGGTTTTGAGTTCGGGCCAGCTGACGGTTACGGATTGCGGTTCACTGCATCCGACAAAAAATCCAAGGACGGCGATGAAAATAAAAGGTTTCATATTAAACTTCCTGCTTAGGTTTATGACAGCAAACCCGACAATTTTTGCAGGCGCATAAATTACCGAGATGGGTGATGATCAAGGCCAGTCCACCCAGGGTGGTTACGGTTGCGGAGGGCGGAATGTGTAAGCTGGATTTCCCTTCGCTGTTTTGGACGAGAGAGGGGCAGCATCCATCAATTTCACAGGTGGTGGCTGCCTGGGGTTTTTCGCTCAGCATGGGTAAGGCTGCCCCGACGAGCACAAACGACATGCCCAATAAGCCTGTGAAAACAATCCATTTTTTGCGGTGGCGACGAAATCCACGCCACACCATAACGCTCGCCAGGGGCACGACCCAGGCGGCGGCGATCCAGTGGGAGGCGGGGTGGGACCAAATGCGTCCGACGCTGGGCATGACGATGAGGATAAAAGGGGTGGCTGCGCAATGAATGGCGCAGAGGACGGATGCGATGACGCCTACGCGGTCTGCTTGCGAGGTGTAGGCTGCTGGAGTTGAGGGAGAGGCGGTGAGGTCCGTCATAATGATTCTTCTGGGTCAGTGGCTGTGGTTAAGCAAGCGTTGAGGCGGTTTAAAATGTCCTGTTTATTTAAATCGACGCCAATAAGTACAATTTCCTGTCGGCGGTCTCCGATGGGGGGCGGTTCCCAGATTTGTTCGATATATTGGGGGATTTCGGAGAGAGGGACTTGTCCGTCCTTCACCAGATCCATAAACCAGGGGCCGGCGTAATCCGCACGCAATACGCCTCCTGCGAGGGAAAGGATACCACTTTGCCCGGGTTTTTCGTCTGTCCAGTAAAATCCTTTGGCCCGGATGACCCCGGGGAGTTCAGAGCGGAGTACGCGAAACAAATCTGTTTTTCTGGCGGGCCGCCGGGCGCGGAAAACCACGGTGTTTAAACCGTGTCCGTGGGAAATGGAGGGGGAATGTTCTCCGGTGGTTTCTAAAAATTGGTACACCCGTCCACCCCTTTGAGTGGCTTTGAGGTTGAAACGGGTTTTCTTGAGGACGTCGGCGCTGTCCACCACTCCCTCGGTTGCGGTGATTTGTTCTGCTCTCGAATTGAGACCCGCGAAAATGGTTTCGGCTTCCTGTTGTTCTGCAGGGGAGAGGAGGTCCTGTTTATTGAGAATCAACAGGTCTGAGGTCTCAATTTGCTCCATGAGCAGTTCAAGGTAAGGTTGCCGGGGATCGTTCAGGAAAATGTGCCGCCGGCGTTTTTGATCGCCAAGTGCCATTTTCCATTGGTTCAGAAAGTAAGGGGTATCCACCACCGTCACCAAATTGGTGAGATGAAAAACTTCCAATAAATGATGGCCGGCAAAATTCTGGGTGTAGAAGGTCTCCAGAATTTTGCGCGGATTTGCGGCCCCGGAAGCTTCGATAAGAATATGCGAGGGCCGGCTTTTCTCCCAGAGGTAGACCATGGCATCCGCTAGCTCATCTCCAATCGAACAGCAGATACATCCCTGAGTCAGCTCCGAGAGCACTTTGACTTTTTCGGATTCTTCCGGGAAATTTTCCCGAAGATCCTGGGCGTCAATATTCACCGATCCGACATCATTGATAATCAACCCGAAGCGTCCGCCCGGGCTGGAGGTGAGCAAGTGCTTGAGCAGGGTGGTTTTGCCTGCACCCAGAAATCCACTGATAATGGTAACCGGAATAGACGGCTGGTCCGGTTGGGTTTCAGGTTTCCAGCTTAAAAATGCAAAGCGGTGATCGCCGTTTGCGGTGGGGAGGGTGGATGTTTCGGACATGCAAGGGGGAAAAGAGGTTTTAATAATGGGTTATCAATAAGCTTAAACCTGGAAATATCAAGCGAATCGATGGTTTATCTCAAGGGGAGAATGAGGGGATGTGATCATTATGCGACTTGTGTGTGGAGGCCACCCTCTGTGTGAAGACCGCGTTTGCGCAGGCTGCGGGCCATTTTCTGCCAGTTTTTAGGTACTTCTTCGGGCTCCAGTGCGGTTCGTTTACATTGCCATTTTGATAGACAGCGTTGGCGGTATTCCACCCCTAGAGTACTGAGAATATCCTGTTCATGCTGTTCCATGCGTTCGGCAAGTTGTGCCAACAAAAAGAGCAGAGCGTGGGATTGATCCGCCGTTTCCGGGGTTCGGAAGAGGGGAAGGTCGTTCATTCCGAAGATCGGAAGGCGGGGATCGGCGGCGGGATTTAGGCGGGGGCGAAAGCCTTTGCGGTCCAGCCAGAGGGTGCCGTGGACCGTATCGGTCGCCATAAAACCGAAACCCCACATGGAGAGCTGTCCTCCCAGGGGAAGGGTTCCGATGAGGCGACCGCAGCCTTTGGTTTTGTCGGGGCGGGGATGATAATCCCAGCCCAGCCGCTTGAGATCGCAGCGGCGGGCCCGGACGTCACAGCCGAGGCACCACAGTTGCTGATCGGTCAGCAGCCGACCCAAGCGAAGAATTTCATAGTCAAAGCGAAGGTGAGAGGCTTTCATCTTAGGCTTCCAGTTCTTCGGGCGAAGCTTCCCAGGAAGGGAAGGGATCCTCAAACTGCCGGGGCCAGTTTTCCATGCCCTTCGCCAATTCATCGGGGGTGAGCAATGCGGCCTCGAGGGTGTTTTGCATGGTTTTGCGGTCGAGTTGTTGTCCGATAAACACCAGTTCCTGTCGGCGGTCGCCCCAGGGCGCCTGGAAATTTTGTTCGATCCAGGCGATGCTCTCCGGATCCTGCGGCCAATGTGACCGGGGAGAGGCGACCCACCAATAACCGGCGGGTCGATATTCGGCCAGTCCGCCTGCCTGCGACCAGGTTGCCGCGATGTGGGGACGGGAGGCCATCCAAAAATATCCTTTGGAGCGGAGCAGGCCCGGCCAATCCCGGTGCATAAAATCCCAAAGCCGTTGGGGATGAAATGGCATCCGACTCCGGAAAACAAAGTTGCCAATGCCATATTCTTCGGTTTCCGGGACATGTTCGATTTGCAGTTCCTGCATCCAGGCTGCGGAACGGGAGGCCTTTTCCATATCGAATTTTCCGGTGTCGAGCAGGTGATCGAGGGAGACCTCTCCGCGGGTGCAGGCATGGACATCCGCTCCGGGGTTCAGGGTTTTGACCGCGTCCATCACTTCTTTTAACTGTTCGGCCGGGACGGCATCCGCTTTGTTGACCAAAATCACATTGGCAAACTCCACTTGGTCCACAAACAGATCCGCCAAGCCGCGTTCGTCTTCATCGGAGACCGCCATGCCGAGTTCGGCCAGACGTTGTTCGCCGTGAAACTGTTCCAGGAAGTGGACGGCATCGACCACGGTCACCAGGGTGTCCAGCCGGGCCCAATCCTGCAGGCTGTTGCCCTCTTTGTCCATAAAACTGAAAGTCTGGGCCACCGGCAGGGGTTCGGAAATGCCCGAACTTTCGATGAGCAGGACATCATATTTTTTCGATTTTGCGAGGGTCATCACCTCTTTTAACAAATCATCACGCAGGGTGCAGCAAATGCAGCCGTTGGAGAGTTCCACCAGTTTTTCTTCGGCGCGGGTGACGGTGATACCGCGGTCACGGGTGAAGGCGGCGTCGATATTCACTTCACTCATATCATTAACGATGAGGGCCACGCGTTTGCCTTCCAGGTTGCTGAGGATGTGGTGGAGGAGGGTGGTTTTGCCGGCGCCTAAAAATCCGGAGAGTACGGTTACGGGAAGTCGGGTGTGTTTCATGAAAAAATCCAGGGTTAAAGTGAAAAGAGTGACAGCTTATAGATAATGAGAAACGGTTATCAATAAAAAAGAAGGAGTTCTTTTTTTCAGTTTAATTCATAAAGGGCACATGGTGTCTGGGGGTTCCTTCTTGTTCCACTCGATCCTGATCGAACTTGACTCTGGGGGGGCGGCTTGCGGTTCCGGTGTCGATCTCGATAATACCTGGAGGCATTGTGCCCGAACAGACGTATTTTGCTCTGTTACGCTTGACAGATAATGATAGGGTATTATCAACAAGGGATGAATGAATCAAATTCATCGTCTTGTGTTATCGATGTCAAAAAACTTGAAGCATCATATGGGAAGGGGCGAGAGTGCACTCAAGCCCTCAAAGGGATTTGTTTTCAAGTACATCGCGGGGAATGTGTTGGATTCATTGGAGCCAACGGGGCGGGAAAATCCACCACGCTCAAAATTCTGATGGGGTTTCGCTTTCCGGATAAAGGAGAGGTGCAGGTGTTTGGACGTTCGGTGGGGAATCCGGAGAGTCGGGAGCGTATCGGATATCTTCCCGAGGTTGCCTTGTATTATCCATTTATGAAGGCGCGGGAACTGCTTTCTTTGTACGGTGGACTGGGCGGGCTTTCCCGGAGTGAGTTGCAGGAGCGCATTCCCCTGGTATTGGCGCGGGTGGGATTGGGGGGCAAAGAAAATGATTTATTAAAATCCTTTTCCAAGGGGATGCAGCAGCGTTTGGGAATTGCCCAATCGTTGATCACCGAGCCGGAGCTTTTGATTTACGATGAACTCTCCTCGGGATTGGATCCGCTGGGCCGCTTTGAACTCCGGGAGTTGTTGAAGGATTTGAAACAGCAGGGGCGCACCATCTTTTTCAGTTCGCATGAACTGGGAGAAGTGGAAAGTCTCTGTGACCGGGTGATTATGATTCATCAAGGCGAGATCCTCCGGGATGCGCCGCTATCCACATTGCTAGAGGAGTGCGGGGACCGCTCTTTGGAGGCTTTTTATATTCAGACGCTTCAACAACAGCATAAAGGCGCATGAAAATTGTATCGACTTTGTCAGTGGCCCGCACGGTTTGGTTGGAGGCTTTACGCCGCCGGGATATTTATGCCATCGTAATCATTTCCTGTGTGTTGATGGCGGTGGTGATGGGGCTGGATTTTTTTCATTTGGAAGGGCTGAATAAATTTTACCGGGAGTTTGCCTTAAAATTTATGAGTACCGCCACCGCGATCACGGTGATTGTGCTCAGTGCGCGACAGCTTCCCAGGGAATTTGAAAATCGAACCATCTACCCATTGTTGGCACGTCCCCTGAGCCGCTTTGAATTTTTGCTGGGAAAATTTTTGGGAGTTTGGCTGACCGCCCTGTTTTGCTTTGGCTTGTTTATGGTGGTGTTTCTGCTGGGCATGGCTTATTTGCAAACGAATCT
The DNA here is from genome assembly GCA_029269125.1 of Kiritimatiellaeota bacterium B1221. Lineage (GTDB taxonomy): Bacteria > Verrucomicrobiota > Kiritimatiellia > SS1-B-03-39 > UBA6053 > UBA6053. The sequence goes on from JARHXX010000015.1 coordinate 71,826, forward strand.
GCAATGGGCGGTTTTCCTTCAATATCTCTATTTACAGACCATGATGATGGGGGTGCTGGCAGCGATGGGCTTTGTGCTGTCGATGTTGTGTAATATTGATGCGGCGATTGCATTTGGTTCGCTGTTATTTTTATTTGGTTCCACCATGGCTTCGATGATGAATACTGTTTATGAGCTTTCCACGCCGGTGGCCCAATGGATGCTCATCGGGCTTACCTGGTTTATTCCCCAGCTTTTTCTTTTCGATCTGTCGGAAAAAACGGTGCATGCGGATATCTGGCCCCCTGTGTCTTTTGAGGTGATGGCCGCTCTCACGCTTTATGCGTTGTTATTTATAACCGTATATTTTACCGGTGCGTTACTTTTATTCCGGAGGAAAGGCTTATGAACCGGGCCCGCCAAAATATTGATCTGATCAGCCGCGGGGTGTGGATTGAACTGATCCGCAGAAAGGACCTTTACGTGCTCGCCATGCTGATGGGTATTTTCGGGTTTGCGACGTTTACCAGTAATCTGGTTGGGATCAATGAGCCGGAAACCGCCACGTTTTTATTTAATATGGGATTAACGCTTTGCCATTTGTTTGCGCATATTCTGGTGGCGATGCTGATCCTGCGCCAACTACCCACTGATTTGGAATCGCGGAGTTTGTATCCGATTCTGGCACGTCCGGTGAGCCGCAGGCATTATTTGCTGGGGAAATGGTGGGCTGCCGGGGTGGGGGGCGTTTTGACATATGTTTTGTTTGTGAGCTGGATTTTTCTGACGGTTCCCCGCATGGAAGATTTTTCCGCAATGCTTTTTCTGCAGACCTTCTTGTTGCAGGTGGGTTCTCTGTTTCTGTTTTCTGCGGCAGGACTTTTATTGTCCCTGATTTTTCCCAGGGCAGTGGGATTGCTGATCCTTGCAGGGGCGATCCTGATATATCAGCCGGTAACAGGTTTGCTGAGATCCGTGAGTTCGGGAGAGCTGGCATCGGGGCTGATGAATTGGTGGATTTTGCTCTGGCCGGATTTCACCAAGTTAAACCTCACCACCCGGTTCACGGATGGTCTGCAGGCCTTGTCCCTGCCGGTATTTGTGGGTTTGCTGGGTCAGGTGTTCTTTTTTACGCTTCTTTGTTTGCACTTGAGTCAGAGCTGTTTTGAGCGGAGGGCCTTATAATGAGTTCGCTTTTGTTGCGACGGATGTACCATTGGGGGCTGATTGTGGCATTTTTTTGTCTGCCGGGGTTGTGGAGTCGACTCACTCCCAACCAGTATTCGGGAGGGCGCAGTGCCGCAAAAGATGCCGGCACCATTCGCAATGCCAGTGCAATTGGGCGCATGCTGGGAGAATTCCGTACCAGCATGAGTGATATGATAATGCTGAAAACCGAAGCCTATTTGCATGGCGGGGTTCAGTATGTTGTGCATGGGATTGATCCGGAAAGCGGTACTTGTGACGGTCACCAGGCGGAATCACTTATCCCTTCGCCTAAAAGTGATTATCGGGGCTGGATCGGTAAAATGGAACGTGAAATAAAGCCCTGGTATCCCGAAGGAAAACATGCAGCGCATAGTGATGGACGGCAATTGTTGCCGTGGTTTCGGTTGGCGACACTCAGTGATCATACGCATTTGCATGCTTATACGTCGGGGGGATACTGGCTTTTTCAGCACAATTACGAAGAATCCATCGCGTACCTCGAAGAAGGGCTGGTCCATAATCCCGATGCTTTTCAGTTATATCTGACCCTTGGCCAAGTGCGTTTGAAACAATTGCGGAAAGAAATTCCCAACCTTTTTGATCCTACGGATCAGGAAATTGAACAGCTCATGGCTGTGCAGAAAATATATTTGAAAGCCGCCGAACTTGCCCTGGCCCAGAGACCGGATCATCATGACCACACCCATTCGGGTTGGGGGCATACGGATGAGGTGGATGCCTGGACGGCGTTTCGAATGAGCGTGATTTTAGAACAAACCTATGGAAGTCCGGAGGAGGCCTATCGGCTCGCCGGCAGATTTCTCGAACTTGAAGGTGAAGATGAGCGCCTGCAAGAAACCTATAACAATCTCAAGCTGGAGCTTGGTAAATGAAAAATATGCTGCTGTCCTTTCTACTTTTTTCTTTAGCCGGGTTTTCGTGGGCTCACGAAACCGTATCGGTTTCCTGGCCGAAACTCAGCGAAATCAATGAAACGCTAGGTTTGGCAGAATTGGCGGCTCTCCAGGACCGGGATCCGGAGCCTTTCCTGTCCCAAAGTTTTAATCTGCTGGGGGAGCTGCTTAAAGAAGCCCCGCCGAAAGATGCCAAAACGCCTTTGGAAGTTCGCTCCCAACTCAAGCAGCTGTTGCTGGTAAATCAACGGGACCACACAGGCTCTCCCGCTGAAAAAGTGCAGAAGATGCGGCCCAAAGTGTGGCAGGCTATGCAAAAAGCCGGAGTGACGCTTTATGATGAGGGTCCGCATCATGGTTGGATGATCAAACTCTATTCCCCGGAAGGGGTCCACAGCGGCTGGGCGGAAGTGAAGCTGCATGATGACAAAGGGGACATTGAGGTTCGTTACCAGGAAGTGGAGGACCCTGCAAAGCCGCTGCTGCTCCCGCCGGAAACCGTGAATGTCCTGCTGTTCCCTGAACTCAAACTGCAAGCAGATCTGTTTGTGCGGAATCTGGATGAAAACGAAGACGAAGACGGGGTGCCCACGCTCATGAATGGAGAGACCCACTACTTCATTTTTCCCACCCGTGAAGATCAGGATCCAAAACCCTTCCTGGGCAAAAAGTTTGCGTCTCCGGCCAGGTTGCTGTTAGGCGATCCCTCTGAACCCCAACTCATGAGCCCGGGTTTTCTATTGCTGCCTCACGTGCATGGAGCGGAGGGTCATCACCATTAAAACGAACTGAAGCCTGACTCCCCGGGGGTGTCTCTTCCAGACGGCGGGGCGGGGCGAAGTTCGTCCCGAACTTAGAAGTTTCATCGATATCTCAAAACCCCCGACACGACGCAACCCCTCGGCCCGGGACAGGTAGAGCCATTAATTGTAGGCAAGAACAACCCATTTATTCGCTTTCGTCTCTTCGTTTTTCCTGACATGGTGCCCGCATGTCAAAAGTACTCTATCTTCTCGACGGTATGGCCCTGGTCTACCGTGCCCATTTCGCGTTTATGACCCGTCCGATTGTGGATTCCAAAGGAAGGAATCACTCTGCGGTTTACGGTTTCACCAATACTTTGCTGGAACTGTTGGATTCCCGTAATCCCACCCATATTGCAGTGGCCTTTGATACCAAAGCGCCTACCGAACGCCATATCATCTATCCCGAGTACAAGGCCCAGCGGGAAGCGATGCCCGAAGACCTGGCCGCGGCCATTCCGGAAGTGAAACGTTTGTTGGCGGCCATGAATATCCCCATGATCGAAAAAGACGGGTATGAGGCGGATGACATTATTGGCACCCTGGCCCGCAAGGCGGAGGCCCAGGGCTACGAGGAAGTGTACATGGTCACACCCGATAAAGATTACGCTCAATTGGTGGACGAACATACCATGATGTACAAACCCGGCCGCAAGGGGGGAGATCCGGAGATCCTGGGCATTCCGGAAATTTGCGAACAATGGGAAATCGAACGCACGGAGCAGGTGATCGATATTCTGGGTCTGATGGGGGACAGCTCGGACAATATTCCCGGTGTGCCCGGAGTGGGGCCCAAGACCGCTAAAAAGTTGATTAAAGAATACGGATCGGTTGAGAATCTTCTGGCCAACGCTGATAAAGTGAAAGGCAAACTTTCCGACAAGCTGAAAGACAATGCGGAAATGGCGAAACTCAGTCGTCAGTTAGTGGAAATCAATTGCGAGGTGCCTCTGGATTTTGCCCCGGATGATTTGACTCGCAAAGAGCGGGACGATGAAACGCTCAAAGCTTTTCTGCAGGAGATGGAGTTTAACAGCATCGGTAAACGCTTGTTTGGCTCGGTGAGCGTGGTGGCCAAGCCGGAAGCCGGCGGGGCGGTGCAGGGCGATTTGTTTGCGGTGTCTGACAGCGGGTTTGAAATTTCCAATAATTTAAAAACGCTGGAAGATGTGAAACCGGATTACCGCTTGATCGAAAAGCTGGAAGAGATTCCGGCTTTGGTTGAGCGGCTCACTGCGGCGAAACAGTGTTGTTTCGATTTGGAAACCGAGAGTCTGGATGTGCGGAGTACCCCACTGGTGGGGATTGCCTTTTCTGCCGAAAAGGGGCAGGGGAATTATATTTCGATTACGCCGGAAAATCAGTCAGAGGTTCTGGAGGCCTTAGGTCCGTTTTGGGAAAATGGTCAGGTTTTAAAAGTGGGGCACAACTTGAAATTTGATTTGGGTGTGTTGTTGAGCCACGGGGTGCAGGTCAAAGGTCCGTTTGCGGATACCATGATTGCGCACTCGCTGGTGGATCCCGAGCAGCGGCACGGCATGGACCGTTTGGCCTCCGCCCTGTTGCAGTATCAGCCCATCCCCATCACCGATCTTATTGGTCCCAAAGGCAAAGGGCAAAAATCCATGCGGGATGTTTCGCCGGAGGATGTGTGCCCTTACGCGGTGGAGGATGCGGATGTGACCCTGCAGCTGTGGGACAAAATTTTGCCTATGCTCAAAGAGGGTGAGCAACTGGAAGTGTTCGAAACTTTGGAGATGCCGCTGTTGCCGGTGCTGATGCGGATGGAGCATGAGGGCATTTGTCTGGATGCCGCTTCCCTTGCGGAGATTTCCGAAGAGCTGGGTAAACGTCTGACGGAATTGGAAACGCAAATTTTTGAATTGGCCGGTGAGCGCTTTAATATGAACAGTCCCAAGCAATTGGGGGTGGTGCTGTTTGAAAAGATGAAGCTTTCAGACAAACCCAAGAAAACCAAAACCGGTCAGTACAGCACCAATGAACAGACCCTGCAGGGGTATGCGGGATCGCATCCGATTATCGACGCGATTTTGGAATTCCGTGAACTGGGTAAATTAAAATCCACCTACGTGGATGCACTACCCAAAGAAGTGCATGCCGACTCCGGCAGGGTGCATACGCAATATTTGCAAACAGGGGCTGCCACCGGACGGCTTTCATCCAATCATCCCAACCTGCAGAATATTCCGATCCGCACCGAACGCGGCAAAGAGATCCGCAAAGCCTTTGTGGCCAAGGGGGAGGGATTTGAATTGTTGGCCGCGGATTATTCCCAGGTGGAATTGCGGCTGATGGCACATCTGTCCGGAGACGAAGGCATGTGCGAGGCTTTTCGAAATGGACAGGATATTCACAGTGCGACCGCAGCCGGGGTTTTCGGGGTGGCTTTGGATGAAGTGACCGGCGACATGCGGCGTAAAGCCAAGATGGTGAACTTCGGAATCATTTACGGCATCAGTGCGTTTGGCCTTTCCCAGCGGCTGGCCATTCCCCGTGAGGAGGCCTCGGAAATTATCAAAGCTTACTTTGCCAAATACCCCGGTGTGAATCAGTTTATGAGTCAGGTTGTGGAGGACTGTCGGGAAAAGGGTTATGTGGAAACCATGGCAGGACGGCGCCGGAAGATTCGCGATATTGATTCGCGGAACGGCACCCAGCGTCAGGCGGCGGAACGGACGGCGATCAATTCACCGATTCAGGGATCGGCGGCGGACATGATTAAAAAAGCGATGATCGATATCGATGCGATGCTCGCGTCCGGTGACTGGGAAAGCCGCTTGCTGTTGCAGGTGCACGATGAACTGGTGTTCGATCTCAAGACTGATGAAGCCGATGCCTTGATGCCCAAAATCAAAGAGCTCATGGAAAATGCGCTGCCGCTTTCGATTCCGGTGGAAGTGGAGATGGGCCGTGGACAGAACTGGCTGCAGGCGCACTAAGTGGAGGGGACGATGTACAGAACTTTCGATTATATTTGGACGCCCATTTGGAGTACCCTGTTGTTTGCGCCTATTGGCGCTTCGCTGATTGTTTGGCGGAAGGGGGAGTTATGGATGCAGGATCTGTTCATTATTCTGCTGGTGACAGTTGGTTTTTTGCTGCGCCGGTCCTTCGATCTAACCAAAGTTCAAATTCAGGAGGATCGATTAAAATTGTCTTTCATCACTCCTTTTAAGCCGGAGCGGGAATATAAGTTTGAGCAGATCGAAAGTTACGGCGAGATGGGGATCGACCGGAAGGGCAGACGAATTTTATTGGGCGGACGTCTAAAGCCGGTGGAGGGAAAAGCGGTTTTGATTTCTCCCCGGGGGACAAAAAATTTTGTGGCGTTGAATACATTTTTGGTGAAGAGTTTTCCTGCAAATTGATGGCTGACGGAACACCTTCAGTGGTTCTGGGGTTGCCTCGTACCTCAGCAACCCCGGGTTGACAGAAGGAACGCCGTTGGCGGATGAACTTCTCAGTTCCGACTTCAGTCGGTTTCACGCGAAGGGTTTACCCGAAGGGTATCGCTGAACCCGGGTTCCGCGTATCCATCGCCGTAAAC
>JARHXX010000016.1 GCA_029269125.1 Kiritimatiellaeota bacterium B1221
TCCGGAGGAGGCAAGGGGCATAGCCGTCAAACGATGAAACATCGGACCATATCGGAAACCCACAACCGCCTCCGGAGGAGGCAAGGGGCATAGCCCGGGGGCCATGCCCCCGGGAAATCCCACCCCACAACCGCGCCCCGGACGGGGTGCAGGCAATACGGAACCACAGCTCTTCACCAAATCTTAAGGTTCGCTTCTGTATATTCGCATCATCCACGCAACCCCGGATGACAAGCAACATGACAAATCATAAATCCCCCCCCTTCTCTTTCCCATTCCTGCGCGCACTCACCGCCGGAAGCGCCTCTCTCCTCCTGTTCAGCGCCTGCACCACCCCCTCAGTCCCTCCGGCCGACTACACCGACCTGCAGATCCCCACGGCTTGGCATCAGACTTCGGATCTCCCGCAGAAAGCATCCGCTGAAACAGATCTCTCTGAGTGGTGGTCCCGGTTTCAGGATCCCGTGATGGATCAACTCATCAAGTCAGCTTTGACCCACAACCCGGATCTGAAAACCGCCCTGTTAAATGTCGAGGCCGCCCGGGCCCAAAAGGGCCTCACAAATGCCGCCCTCTGGCCTAGTCTGGATGCAGGCCTCTCCTCGGGTGCCCACCGCGTCGACGACCGGGTAAATGACAACACCAGCCATAACGAATCCTACGGAGCCAACCTCTCTGCCAGTTGGGAGGTGGACCTCTTCCGCAAACAATCCGACAGCCTGCAAAGTGCCGAAGCCGATCTGCGCGCAAGCGAACAGGATTTCCACGCCGCCCAAGTTCTGCTCGCCGCCGAAGTGGCGGAAGCCTATTTAAACTTCCGCTCCCTCCAACAGGAATACCACATCCTCACCGGAACCATCGCCGTACGTGAACAAACCCTGCAAATCGTCCGCTGGCAATACGAAGCCGGTGAAGTCAATTTCCTGGATGTACAGCAGGCCATCGTTTTTCTGGAACAGGCCCGCACCGCCCTGCCCTCCCTTGAACAAAATATCGAAGAAAGCCTGAATGCACTCACCCTTCTTTGTGGAGAGATTCCGGGCAACCTGCATGACGTCCTCGAATCCGGGACAGACCTGCCCTCCCTTCCCCAAGAAATCACTTCCCCCATTCCGGCCGAAGTCCTGGCGCAACGACCGGACATTCTCGCCGCCCGCTATCGAATCGAATCCGCCACGGCAGATCTTTCCGCCGCCGAAAAAGAACGCCTGCCCAGTCTGACCCTGACCGGTTCCATCAGCCTGGATGAAGAAAACTTCAGCAACCTTCTGGATCCCACCCAAATCCTTTCAAACCTGATCGGGTCACTCACCGCCCCGGTCTGGGACGCAGACCGCATCAAAAACCAAATTGTGCTCGAAGACATCAATCTTCGCCAGAGCATCCTCGCCTACGAAAGTGAAGTTTTAAACGCCCTGTCCGAAGTGGAAAACGCCCTCTCTGCCATTGGCACTTCGGCCCGCGAAATCAAAGTGACCCAAACCGCAACCGAGGCCGCCCGCCTCTCCACCCAAATTGCCGAATTTCAATTTGAAACAGGCGACGTCGATCTCCTCTCAGTCCTGGAGTCTCAGCGCTCCCAACTGAGCCTCGAACAAAGCCTGATCAATGCAAACATCAATCAACTCATTGCCCACATACAACTTTACCGGGCCTTGGGAGGCGGATGGTCCGCCCCCGCCGCAAATTAATTGAAATGCCCACCCAAAGGATCTCATCATGAACCCCCAGAAAACTGAATCACAAATGGACTTGGCAGAACGCATCGCCGCACACAAACCGGGTCGCCGCCGCATCAAAGCTGTTGTCAGCGTTTTGCTGATACTCGTCTTGGGCACTTCCGCATATTTCGTGTGGGGCCCCTCCGGTTCCCAAGAGGAATTTGAAGCCCGCTTTCACACCCGGCCCCTCGAAAAGGGAAAAGTCGGCCTCACCATTACCGCAACCGGCAACCTGGAACCCACCAATGAAGTGACCGTAGGCAGTGAGGTTTCCGGCTTGGTGGTGGAAGTGTTTGTCGACAGCAATGCTGTGGTCAAAAAAGGGCAGAAACTTGCCCAGATTGACCGGGTCACTTTTGAAAATGATCTCCGTTCCGCCCAAGCGGCTTTGGCCGGTTCCGAAGCCGCCGTCCAAGAAGCGGAAGCCTCTCTCAAACAAGCACAGCGCACCCTCGCCCGTGCGGAGGCTCTACGTAAAAAAAGTAACGGACAAGCCCCCTCAATCGCAACCATGGAAAATGCAGAATCCGCTATTGAAATAGCAAAAGCTTCGCTGATCGCCAAGCAAGCTGCCGTGAAACAAAACGAAGCCTTGGTCGACATCAAAGCCAATGAACTTTCCAAGACCTTCATCACCTCTCCCACCGATGGCATCGTCCTCAGCCGCAGCGTCGACCCCGGACAAACCGTGGCGGCCAGTTTCTCCGCCCCGGAATTGTTCATCATCGCCGAAGACCTCTCCTCCATGAAACTTGAAGTCTCCATTGCCGAGGCGGATATCGGGCAGGTCGCTGTGGGTCAAGAAGCCTCATTCAGTGTGGACGCCTGGCCGGAACGGGATTTCTCCGCCGCCGTCACCAAAGTGTCTTACGGATCTGAAATAGTCGACAACGTGGTCACCTACGAAACCGAACTGGATGTCAGCAATGACGACCTCTCCCTCCGCCCCGGCATGACCGCAACCGCGGAAATTCATGTGGATGCCAAACAGGAAGTCTGGGTAGTTCCCGTACAGGCCCTGCGCTTCAGCCCCACCCCGCCCGAAGGCGCCGCAGGGCCCGGAGCGGGGGGGCCGCCTCCCGGAGTGGCCGGTGGAAAAGCCCCGGAATCTGAAGGCAGCAGTTTTCTGGATAAAATGATGCCCCGGCCTCCCCGCGGGAACAGCAGCCGTAAAAGCAATGCCGGTACGAACCCCCAGAGCGCGGGATCTTCCCAAATTTGGGTGTTGGATAACGGCCACCCCCGCCCCATTGAAGTGGAAGTCGGCCTGTCCGACGGCACCGTGACCGAAGTCTCCTCCGATGAACTTGAAGCGGGCATGGAGATCATCCTCTATGAGGAGCCCGTAAAGTCATGAAGCCCCAAAATCTGATTCACTTGGCAGGCATCCATAAAACCTATGGAGAAGGTGACGCCGCCTTCGAAGCCCTTCGGGGAGTCGATCTCGACATCAACAAAGGCGAGTTTGTCGCCATCATGGGCCCCAGCGGATCCGGCAAATCCACCCTCATGAATTTGCTGGGCTGTCTGGACCGTCCCAGCGCGGGCTCGTACCGCTATGAAGGCATCAAAGTCGAAACGCTCGATAAAATCCAGCGCGCCCTTTTGCGCCGCTACGCCTTGGGATTTATTTTTCAGGGATTTAACCTGCTCGCCCGCACCTCTGCGGTTGAAAATGTGGAACTGCCCCTGCTCTACCGTGGCATTCCCCGGCGGAAACGCCGGCAGTTGGCCCGTGAAGCACTGGATACCGTCGGACTGGCCGACAAAGAACGCAACACCCCTGGAGAACTTTCCGGCGGACAACAACAACGCGTCGCCATCGCCCGGGCCATGGTGACCCATCCCAGCACCCTGTTTGCGGATGAACCCACCGGCAACCTGGATTCCAAAACCACCGAAGAAATTATGCAGACCCTCACCCGCCTAAATCAGGAACAGGGCATCACCATCTTGATGGTGACCCATGAAGAAGATGTCGCCTGTTTCGCAAGCCGTCAGATTCATGTGTTGGACGGACTCATCAGTCATGACCACCCAAACCGTTAACGGAGAATTCAGAATGTTCGACATGTTCAGCAACGCTTTTTCGATCGTCCTTAAAGAAATCCGGCGAAACCTCACCCGGGCCTTTCTCACCGTGCTGGGAATCATCATCGGAGTCTCTTCGGTCATCACCATGGTCACCCTCGGTGACGGCACCACCGAAGCGGTGAAGTCACAAATCTCCAGCCTGGGAAGCAACTTGCTGATGGTGCAACCAGGCGCCGGCTTCGGCCCCCGCTCCCGCTCAGCCGGCGTTCCCAACTTCACCGAATCCGATGTGGACGCCCTCCTCGCCCAGGTCCCCGGCATCGCCGCCGCAGCCCCGGTGAGTGACACCACGACCAGTGCCATCTATCGCGACAATGCCCGCAAAGGCAGAGTCACCGGCACCAAACCCGAATGGTTCCAAATCAACAATTGGACCCTGGCGGAAGGACGCCTCTTCACCGAAGAAGATCTCACCAAAGGATCCGCAGTTTGCCTGATCGGTCAAACCGTCATCGATGATCTGTTTGGAGATGAGGATCCCATCGGCAAAAAAATTCGGGTGGGCAAAGCCTCTCTGGAAGTGATCGGCACCCTGGAAGAAAAAGGCCAGGTCGGCATGGGAGACCAGGACGATACGCTGGTCGTCCCCCTGACCACCTTGCGAAGGCGCCTGCTGGGGCAAACCTCCGCACATGACATCGGCATGATTTCCATCTCCGCCGAGGAGGAGACGGATAGCGACTGGATCATCGAAAACATTGAAACCCTGCTCCGTGAACGACGCAATCTCCAGGACAATCAGGAGAATGACTTTTCGGTCATGGACACCCGCCAAATCGCGGAGACCCTCAGTGCCTCAACCCAAATCATGACCACCCTGCTGGCAACGGTTTCAGGGGTCTCCCTGTTGGTGGGCGGCATCGGCATCATGAACATTATGCTGGTCTCGGTAACCGAGCGCACCCGGGAAATCGGCATACGACTGGCCATTGGCGCCACGGCCAGAGAAGTTTTATTACAATTCCTGGTGGAGGCAATTACCTTGTCCAGCGTGGGCGGAGCCATCGGCATCCTGTTGGCCGCCGGACTTTGCGCCCTGCTGGCCCCGATCATTCAGGTGGCCTTTCACTTCAATACCCAAATCAATCTCATCGCTTTCATCTTTTCCGCGATGGTCGGCGTTGTTTTTGGCTTTGCCCCGGCCCGTCGAGCGGCTAGTCTGGACCCCATCGATGCCCTCCGCCATGAATAAATTCTCCCGCCCAACCCGCAGCTGCTTTTTTCCGTCCCTCCCTCCTGAGGAGGAAAGCTGATGAGAATTCTGGTGGTCGAAGACGATGAATTATTGAGGCGCACCCTCGTGGCAACCTTTCGGGACGAAGGATTCGCCGTGGATGATGCGGAGGATGGCGAAGAAGGATTGTACAAACTCACCGAAGGTATTTACGATGCCGCGGTGCTGGATGTGATGATGCCCGAACTCGACGGATGGCAGGTGCTGGAACAGGCACGACCCAAGGTGGATACCCCCGTACTCATGCTCACCGCAAAAGACACCGTCCCCGACCGCATTAAAGGTCTGAACCTGGGCGCCGACGATTACCTCATCAAACCCTTCGACGCCGACGAACTGGTGGCGCGCATTCGGGCGCTGGTCCGCCGGGCCAGCGGTCAGAGTCAATCGATCCTGAACCTTCATGAGGTGCGGCTGAACACCTCCATGCGCAAAGTCGAAAAGGCGGGAACGGAAGTGGAACTCACCCCGCGTGAATACAGTCTGCTGGAGTATCTGGCTTTGCACCGGGGAGAGGTGGTGAGCCGAACCCTGCTCTACGAACGTTTGTTCGATGAAAACGACGATTCGCTCTCCAATCTCCTCGATGTGCATGTTTCCAATTTGCGGAAAAAACTCGGAAAAGACCTCATTCAGACCCGACGGGGCCACGGATATTTTGTAGAATGAAACTCCCCACAAACTCCATTCGTTGGCACCTCCAAATCTGGTATGCCTCCCTGCTCCTCATCGCCCTCGCCGGACTCAGCTTCACCGTTCTCCGTCTCTCCCGTATTCACCGGATCCGGCAACTCGACCAACAAATCACGGATCAACAGCGCTTCTTCTTTAAAAGCCTCTTTCCTGAAAAAAAACTCACCGGCCCATCCGCGGAATCCAACAAACCCGCCCCGCCCGATCCCAAAGAAATTTACCGCCGCCTCCAAGCAGAGCATCAAAACCCCACATCCGAAATTTTACAGGCGTTTTCAGGAACCGAACCCGGTTTTTTCTATTTTGCCATCTCCGATCGGGATGGTTCTATTCTCTTGAGCTCAAAAAATTTTCCGGAAGGATTTGTTTTTCCTTCGGAGGCCCGGGGAGAAGACTTTGACACCCAGTATTTTAAAGGAACATATCGAGAACACCTGCGGCGCGGACCGCCGGGTATTCGGGTTTATTTTGGAATGGATGCCTCAGAGGTCCTTAAAGAAATGGATCAGTTTGCCGTCTCCATTACCCTTTTTGCCGCCGGCATTTGGCTGGTGGGTCTCGCGGGGGGATGGTGGATCGTGGGCCGTGCCCTTCGCCCCGTACAGGAAATCTCAGCCACCGCCGTCGCAATCGCCGAAGGTAACCTGGATCAGCGAATCGAATGGGCCGGCAACCAAAGTGAACTCAATCAGTTGGCCCAGGTTTTAAACCACACCTTCGATGAATTGGCATCCGCCATGGAGCGCCAGCGTCAGTTCACCGGCAATGCGTCTCACGAATTGCGAACCCCTCTGACCGTTATCCTCTCCGAGACCCAACGCATGTTAAAACGGGACCGTGCCCCCGGGGAATATCGGGAGTCCATGGAAATCTGCCAACAAGCCGGGCTCCGCATGAAAGTCCTGGTGGAGGGCCTCCTCCTGCTTGCCCGTCAGGAGAATCAAAATTCTGCAGAATCCAGGATGCCTTGTAATCTCCAAAACATCGTGGAGCAATCTCTCAACACCTTGGGACATCTGGCCGCTGAACGCGACATGAAGATTATAACCGACCTGGCATCAGCGCCTCTGGTCGCCGATGCCGCCGCCCTCCGTATTCTGGTCGACAATCTGGTGGAAAACGCCATCAGCCACCATCCCGGAGGAGGAACGGTTACCCTGACCCTGAAGAATACAGAGCCGGCTATTCAATTCGAAGTGGCAGACGACGGCCCCGGGATCGACCCCGCGTACCACGACAAAATTTTTGAACGATTCTATCAATTGGACACATCCCGCTCCCGTGGCGGCGGACATTCCGGACTGGGTCTGGCACTGGTCAAAAGAATTGCTGAAAACCACCAGGGCACTTGCTCCCTGCACAGCGCCCCGGGCAAAGGAAGCAGGTTCACCGTTCAGTTCAGTAAACAAACGGGAGAAGGCAGCGCTTCCCTCCAAATATGAAAGCTCCGCAAGAATAGACATAGACAAGCCCCAAAAGAGCGTGTAGAGTACACCCAGTAGCTTATGAAAATTTATCAGAATAGAAAAAACGGGCAGAGCATGCTCGAATATATCATGGTTTTGGCCATGACCCTTGGAATCCTGGTCACCCTGGGCTTTTTCATAGCCGTCTTTAAGGACTACGGAGGACGCATCCTCGAAATCGTTTCCTCCGACTACCCTTAAAAAACATTGCTAATAAATTAACTTTAATTCGATACAATATTCCTTGCCAATGGCACGTTAACATTATTATAAATAGCGAAACCTCAATAGACATCTTTCCATTAAAGAAAGAAGGAGAATATATGAAACATCAGAATAAACAAAAGAAAGCCGGCCAAGCCATGGTCGAATACATTATCATCGTGGTCATCGTGGCCATTGCCGCTATTGCCGTTTTCGGCGTGTTCAGTGACCGGATCCGGGAAATGCTCGGTGGGGCCACGGAAGAGTTGGGTGGCGATGCAGGTTCTGCAACTTCAGAAACTTCCGTTGACATGATGCAGGATCTCGGAAACTAAGTTTTCTTCCAGCTTACATCCCGGGCTTCCGGGATGAAAAAACTCTCCATGAAAAGGCCTTTCGTTTCTGGGCCGAAAAGATCTGGATCGCATCCCAGTAAATCCGGGCAAGCGATTTTGGAAACTTTCGGTGTGATCATGCTGCTGTGCCTGATCCTGTTTGGGATCGTGCAGTATGCCATGATGCTTACCGCCACTGAAATTATACAATTCGGTGCGGATTCCGCCGTGCGCGCCAGAGCAGTGGGCCTAAACGCCTTTATGGCCAGTAAAGCGAATGTTCTCGCCACCATTCCCAATGCAGGCGAAAGAATTACCCCCTACGCTGTCTCAGGCCTCAGCCAGACAACCTGGGAAAACGCCAATGACGCCCGGAGTGCTTTTTATTCTTCAACCCGCTCCAGATCATCAACTTATGTGGATGACATCTCTAATTTCCCCATATATCTCGGCGCAACATCGGCGGCCCACGCGGATTCGATTCTTTCCTATGAGCGCTCCTATTTCCACGGAAACAATGGACCCAATGAAATCGCCCCCCCCCGGTTTACCTTTTCGGGAGACATGATCCGGGCAACCGTGCGGCAAGCCTACCCGTTGACCATGCCGCTGTTCAGAGCCTTTTCGGATTCAGACAGCATCGATGTCGAACAGCAGGCGGAACTCGCCCATCATGCGGAGCTCTTTTTAGAATGAAAATGTCACAGCATACACGGGAAACCTCCTCAAAATCAGGCCAAGCCCTCATTTTCATGTGTATGGTGGTGGTCATGATGGCTTTTGCCGCCCTGTTTTACTTTGATATTCACAAAACCCTGGCCGTAAAAGCCAGGGGCAGAAATGCCGGCGATGCCGCAGCGCTGGCCGGTGCCCGCTGGGAAGCCGTGAGTCTCAATCTGATCGGTTCTCTCAACATCGCCAAAGCAGTCACCCTCACCGACGCCCTGACTTCCGGCCAGACCACCAGCCCGGAAGCAGACCTCATCACCGACCTGCAGCGCCGCATCTCTTTCAGTGGACCTTTATTAGGCTACGCCGCAGCCCAGCAGGCCGCAAAGCAGAACGGTATTTTTAATAATGAAGAGTATGCACGACTCATGCGGGGTGAAATTTCAGACTTCGAATCGCTTTTAAACAACAACCCGCCCCGCTTCACGCCCTCCGGCACCTATGCCTCCGCCACCGATGAACTGCTCGCCATGATGAGCATGATTCCCGATCAGGGCATGGCCGTGAGAGCCTTCCCGCAATACCCCCCTCTCCCCAACCACCTTTTACTGAATCCTGACTTTTATGATGCTGTCTCAGGTCGAAACTGGTGCTGGTTTTATTACAACGCCTATTCCGAACTCGTCAATTACTCGGATTGGGCCAGCTGGGACTGGGGACTCGACCCCGCTCTGATCGACGCCATTTTCCACAGCCTCCCCATACGTTCAAATTCTCCGTATTTCACCCTGTGGCTCCAATGGCTCGAGGTAAAGGATTCCCTCCCCGTGCTCCCCGTCGGATCTACCTGGGAAGATACTTTTGACGATCTCCAAAGCGCTTTAACCGATTTAGAAAATCAAAATCCCACAGCCTATGCCGATCTCGATGTGACCATGGCATTGTATAATCAACCCCGTTGGGCGAGCTGGAACAGCTACACCGGTCCTGATTTTCCCTGGGATGGAGATATCAAAGCAGAATATGATTATTTAGGCGCAGAATCAGCGGTTTTACTGGAACCCCAACTCAATCGCCGAACCGATATCCAAAACCATGAAGACGGCACCAGCCCCCAGGTGATCACCCGCACCGCCGCCGCCAAACCCTTTGGATACCTTGAGGATGAAAATGGCGATCTCATCACCCCGAACACCCATTTATTAGTGCTCCCGGCCTATCACGACATCCGCCTCATTCCCATGGGCGCATCGTTAAACGGTTCAAGCAACCTCATGCGCTCGGGCTGGATCGAATTTGTCCGGGATATCTTACCACTGTACCTGGATCACGGGCCCTCCGTTTTAGACTCCGGGAATTATTTTTCCCGTCAACTGATCCGCTGGGAAGAAGAGAGCTTTCACAGTGCCGGCACCGACTGGCTGGATACTTTTTCAGGGAACTGTACCCAACCTACCCCCGGAGGCTCCGGCGGAGGAGGAACCAACCATGGACATTAAACATCACAAATCCGGCCAGGCACTGGTCGAATTTTGCATCGGACTTATTGCCATTTTAGCGGTGGTGGGAGGCATGTTTATTATTGGCGATATGGGTCTGGCGCGTATGGAAACCCGGGTGGAAGCCACCCGTGACGCCAGCCAGAGAAGCATGTTTGCCCCGTCCTCATCCACACAATTCGTCCGGAGCCATATCCGCGCAGTCACCGCAGGTCCCGATAACCAGCCCTATTCCTTTGATGACACCTCCACCACCGGTGGCGCGGTTGAAACCTTTCTCACCTTGGTTGAGCCCAGTCAACCCGCTGTCCTGCAGCAATATGCGCCCTCCCACATCCTCGCCAACATGTACAGCAGCAATGAAATGATGGCCAATACCGGTCTGGTAAGCGGACAGGACTCCCAGCGGATTGATATTCGGGATATCCCCATCATTCGCAAACTTTTTGTCAACCAGGACACCATTCATATTGAAGAAACCGTCTGGTCCATCCGAACCGGAGATCTCTACTAATGCGGCAACGACTGCTCGCTTGGCTGCTCACCTGCGGAACCCTCGCCTCTGCGGATGTGTTTCTTCGCCAACCGGCCAATATTCCCGCAAGTTGGGCGCGCGCCTACCACACCCCGCTTCGCCTGCAGAATGGAAAAGGGGAGCTTGAAGTTTTCCGGTCATACGACGCTCTGGACCTCATTGGCACTTCTTTAGAAAATCGTCACGGGGATCAGCTCGTCTGGGTGGCCGGTGAAATTACCGCATGGGCCATCGCGATTCAGGACGGGTGGATCACCCGGTATTTGGTGCAGCCCTTACCGGATGGCGGATTTTGGATCCTCTCTTTTCGGCAATCCCTGCGCGAGGCCGGGAAACCCGGTGAAGCCCCCAGCAAACACCAACTCAAAGACCTGCCTGCACTCCCCCAAAGCACCCCCGGACATTACAGCCTGAACGAAGACAATCAGATGGCCGTCGAAATATCCGAAACCTTTTTAAGCCCCGAAACGGCTCTGCAAACCATGGCACAACTCATCGAAGCCGACGGCTGGAGCCCCTCCCCCATAAATACCGGAGGGTTTCAAGTGTTCATTCGGGGGGAAAAAGTGGCATTTATCGGTGCAGAACGCGGAAAAGATGGCATAACCCGCATCCTCAGACTTCACAAACCCTTGGGAGTGAAGTAAACCTCTTTATGAATTTGAATGGAGTGACCTTTTTATGAAACAAAAAATTGTGCTGATTATCGCGGTGGGGATGGGGGTTTTGGCCTTTGTACTGACAAAAATGTATTTAACCGCGGAGCGCAACAAACTGTATGAAAAAGCAAAAATGGTCTCGGTGCTGGTCGCCCGTGAAGATCTTCCCCGGGGCACCATCCTCACCAGTCAGAATCTTCATTCCAAACAGGAATATGAGTCCTCCGTCAACAACACCGCATTTAGCGCAGAAAACCTCCAACATCTTATCGGTAAAACCCTGAATATTCCATTGCGGAAAGGCACGGCGGTGAGCTGGTATCATGTGGGGGCAAATCTGGACGAACTCACCGGCCTCGCACCCACCATTCGCTCCGGCATGCGCGCCATCTCCATTCCCGTCTCCGGTGAAACCGCGGTAAGTGGACTCGTGCGCCCCAACGACAAAGTCGATATTTTAGGCACCTTCAGCTTTACCGACGAACGGAACCCCGGCGAAATGAAAACCGTCACTTTTACCGTCCTGCAGGATGTAACCGTATTGGCCACCGGACAGGAAACCGCCCGCGCCGAATTGGAAATCAGCAGCAATTCCCGAAAACGCACGGGCTACAACACCGTCACCATTTCCGTCTTTCCGGAAGAGGCCGAACTTTTGGCCTTCGCCATGAATGTCAAAGGCTCGCTGATGCTCTCCCTGCGGAATCCTGATGACGTCTCGGTCATGGAACAAACGCCGCCGATCGATTTTCAAACTCTGCAGGAAGAACTTCCACGTCTGAATGAGAAACGTCAGACCATCCTCCGCGGCCAAGGTAAATCCGATATTCTGCAACGTTAAGTTATGTCTGCTCCTTATCAACTGGTTATCCATCACGAAGGCGCCGATGAACAGCGCTTCAAGCTTCCTTGCGGCATCTACACTCTCGGTCAGGACAAGCAGAATAAAATTGTGCTCCAAGATCCCAGCATCTCCTGGAAACACGCGGTGCTCAGCGTCAGCGAACAGGAATTGGCGGTGGAGGATCTGAACAGCAACACCGGCACCTACATCGAAGGCGAACGGATCCGCGACCGCAAAGTCTTCCGCCCCGGACAACAACTTCAGGTGGGCACCTACTCTTTGCGCGTGCTCGCATTCAGCCAGGAAAAGAAACCCGTTCCGCCCCCCCCTCCGGCCCAAAAAACCGAACCGGTGAAACCCGCCACCCCCAAACCCGTGGCCACGCCCCCACCCAGCCTCCCGCCCAAAAAATCGCTCAGCCCGGAAGCCCGCATCCGCCGCAATATCAAACAGCAGGTGCACCAGGAACTCCTCGACCGACTCGATCTGCGGCGCATGACCGCCGAAAACATCGAAGAATCCGGTCTGCAGGCCCGCGCCCGCGAACTGGTCGATCAGATTATCAATGATGTTCGGGAAAGGCTCCCACAGGGCATTGATCCCCAAAAGCTGGCCGACGAAATTTATAACGAAGCCGTCAAACTGGGCCCCCTCGAAGAATATCTGGAAGATGACAGCATCACCGAAATTATGGTGAACGGCTTCGATCAAATCTATCTGGAACGCGGCGGAAAATTGGTTCGGGGCGCCACCACTTTTGTAGACGACAATTCGGTTCAGGCCATCATCGAACGCATCGTCGCCCCGCTCGGCCGGCGGATTGATGAAAGCCGTCCCTACGTGGACGCCCGCCTTCCCGACGGCAGCCGGGTAAACGCCATTATCCACCCCCTCTCCCTGATTGGCCCCTGCGTCACCATCCGTAAATTTTCCAAAAAACCTTTTACCGTGGACAAGCTCATTGAATTGGGCGCCATCACCCGGGGCATGGCCCTTTTCTCCGAAATTTGCGTAAAACTGCGTAAAAACATCATCATCTCCGGCGGGACAGGATCCGGTAAAACCACCTTCCTCAATGTCATCAGCAGCTACCTGCCCGACAACGAACGCATCCTCACCGTAGAGGATGCCGCGGAACTGCAGTTGCCTCAGGAACACGTGGTTCGCCTCGAAGCCCGGCCCGCAAATATCGAAGGAACCGGCGCCATTACCATCCGCGATTTGGTACGGAATGCCCTGCGGATGCGCCCCGACCGGATTGTGGTCGGTGAGTGCCGCGGCGGAGAAGCCCTGGATATGCTGCAGGCCATGAACACCGGTCATGAAGGTTCGCTGACCACCGTTCACGCCAACTCTCCGCGGGACGCCATGTCCCGTTTGGAAACCATGGTGCTCATGGCGGGTATGGACCTGCCCATCCGCGCCATCCGTGAACAAATCGGTTCCGCCATTCATATCGTCATCCAACTCGCCCGTTTTCAGGACGGCTCCCGCCGGGTGTCCAAAATGACCGAAGTCTGTGGCATGGAAGGTGACCGCATTGTTTTACAGGATCTGTTTGAGTTTAAGCAGACCGGCATCGATGAAAACGGTAAAGTACTGGGCAATCTGGTGCCCTCCGGAAATGTCCCCACATTTATCCAGGACATTCACGCCCGCGGTCTGGATTTGGATCCCGCCGTGTTTGACCCTCAGTATGCGGAGAATTTCATCCGATGACCCCGCCTTTTTCCATAGAGCTCTACCTCATCCCTCTCGCCTACTTTACCTGTTTCTTCCTCATGGGCTACCACATGATGAGTGGCCTGCGCGAAGCGATCAGCGGACAAAGCGACCGCTTTTCGCAATCCGCCTCTCGGGAATTGGAAAATCTCTTTCTGTTTATTCCCGCCAACCGGATTGCTTCCGTTTCCCAAAGTGCCGGCATCCTGGGTTTCCTCACCGGCTTTCTGGTGTTCGGAGATCCCACCCGCCCCGGAGGACTCCTGGGAGGACTGATGGGCGGCATGATTCTGTTTTTCCTCATCCGCCTGATTCCTGTTCTGGCCATCGGCATCCTGAAGAAAAAACGTCTCGAGCAATTTAATCTTCAACTGACCGAAGCCCTGGTCACCATGAGCAACTCCCTGCGGGCCGGTTTCAGTGTCCAACAGGCCTTCGAAACCATCGTTCAGGAAGGCCGTAAACCCATCGCCCAGGAATTCGGGGTGTTTGTCCAGCAAACCCGGGTGGGGGTTCGTTTTGAAGACGCCCTGGCCAATATGGAGGAACGGGTCAAAAGTGAAGACCTCACCCTCATGGTCCGTGCCATTGAAATCTCCCGTCAAACCGGCGGAAATCTGACCGAAGTTTTCGACATTATCGCCGCCACCATTCGTGAACGTTCCCGGATTGAAGGAAAAATCAAATCCATGACCGCCATGGGACGCCTGCAAGGCATCGTGGTGGGCTTGGTCCCCATTTTCCTGCTGTTGATCATGACCGTCATCGACCCCAAAATGATGGCCGATTTTTTCAGTGACTTTATCGGAATCGCCCTGCTGGTTCTCGTGGTTATCCTCTTAGGCGCCGGCTTCTTTGTCATCCATAAAATTGTTTCGATCGAAGTATGATGTTACAAGCACCCACCCATTTTATACTCGCCGTCACCGTCCCCCCCATCAGCGGAATGGGATTGCTGGCCGTGACCTTCTGGGTGCTCTCCGCTCTCCTCGCCGGTTGGTACTTCGGCAAACAGGCAATGGACATCAGCTACGCAACCCTGGCAGACGGACAAAAATTGCGCCGGAGCCTGCCGCTGAGTTTTCGCTGGCTCCTGCCCTTCACCCAAAATGTTCGCATGTTCCGCAGACCTCAATACGCGGACCTCCGCACCAAAGTGCAGGCCAAACTGGTCTCCGCAGGGTATGACACCGTCATTTCCCCTGCTGATTTCCTGGCCTTGCGAATTTTAGTCCCCTTTGCCCTGGGGCCCATACTCATCGGATTGATCTTTCTCATCACCGCCAAAATTCCGGGTGACATGGGGGTGACCTTCCGGGGAAACCAGTGGGTGCTCTTCCTCTCCATCTTTGCCTACTTGGTCATCCGTCCGAATACCTGGCTGAAACAGACCATCAAAAAACGCCACCGGGAAATTGAAACCGGCCTGCCCTTCGTTTTGGATTTGCTCACCCTGTCAGTTGAAGCCGGATTAGACTTTATGACAGCCATTCGCCGCTTGATTGACCGGCGCAAAGTCGATGCCCTCAGCGAAGAGTTCATCCGCGCCGTTCGCGAAATGCAGGTGGGCCGCACCCGGAAAGATGCGCTCAAAGATATGGCCCGGCGCGTACAGAATCCCGACCTCTCTTCCGTGGTTTCCGCTTTGGTGCAGGCCGACGAACTAGGGGTCGGTATAGGCACCATTCTCCGGATTCAAGCCGAGCAAATGCGCCAGCGCCGTTTTCAACGCGCTGAAAAAATGGCCAATGAAGCGCCGGTCAAACTCCTTTTCCCACTGGTCTGTTTTATTTTTCCCAGTGTGTTTCTGGTCCTTCTGGGACCGGTCTTTTTACAAATGCTAAAAGCAGGGTTCTAATATGGATACGAAAGCCCCCCATCTCCTCATAGAAGAAGGTCCGGAAAAAGGACGTGAAATCACCATTCCCGCAAATGGCGCCCGCATCGGCCGGGCGGAAGAAAATGACATTCGCATTTCGGATGCCGCCATGTCACGTTTCCAGTGCCGTATGTATTTCAGAGATGACTTTTTGCACATTATGGATCTCGGCAGCACCAATGAATCCCTGGTGAACAATAAACCGGTGAGTGATGTGGCTTTGCGCTTCGGAGACGAAATCCTCATCGGCGAATCCCTGATTAAAGTGCTGAACGACGGCCTCCACGAAAAATCCGAACAGCCGCCTGCCCCAGCTCCGGGAACAAATGAAATTGACGCGGAACCTGCCCCCATCATTTTTCATATGGGCAATGAAACTCCGGAACCGGAAAAATCCCCGGAACCGGAAACCAAAACACCTTCGCTCGTGGATGTTGATTTGGGACTCGGCCGTCGGGAAGATCTGGAAGAAGCCAAAGAAAAAGGTTCACCCAGGAATGGTCTTTCCATGCTGCTGGTCACTCTGGTGACCATGTTGGTCGTGTTCGGCGCCGGCTTTTTGATTATTATGAAATCCGCTCCCCCGCCAAAGGTGCGGGTCGCCGAGGACAACAGCCTGCAAATTTACTACGAAAAAGTAATCGCCGGGGATGGGAATATTTTCCGCTACGCCTTGGACCTCGGTCCCGGCGGGAAAGTTACCGCCGCAGTCCATGACCTGGTTCAGCAACAAAGTATTACCCGCGATGAAACCATCGATCCGGACCAACTTGAAAGCCTGCGCAAACAACTCGTGGGAAATAAAGACAGCTTTATATCACTGCAGGGAGAATACGAAGGCCTGCCCGTAGGCGAACATGAGAGCTACCGCATTACCGTCATCTACGGCAAAGATGCCAAAACCGTGCGGGTCGCCAATCAATTGGAACCCGACGCATTTAAACAGGTTCGTGAAAAAATCGAAGCCTTCGCCAATAACGAACTCGGATTAAACAACATTCATATTCCCCCCGAAAAACTGCGGGCCCTCGCCGCCGAATCCTGGGAAAATGCCCAGCAGCTTTATATCGAGCGGGATGTCAAAAACGGAAATCTCTGGCAAGCCACTCAGAAATTAAAAGACGTCATTTCTCTGCTGGAAACCATCGAGCCCAAACCGGAATACTATCAGGAGGCGGTGATCCTCCGCCAGGAATGGCTGGAAAGTCTCCTGCTCCATATCAGAAATATGGAATTTGAAGCCATTCGCCAACATACCCTGGGCGAAATCAGCAAGTCCATCGAACTCAACCGCCGGATCATCGCCACCTTCCCCGATAAAACCCACACGGAATATAAAGAAGCCGTGAACCGTTTAAATCAAATCGATCAGGAGCGCCTATAATGAAAGCCATCCTCTCCCCGCTCTTTCTCGCCATTTTTTGCCTGGTTAACACTGCCTGCAACCAACAAAACCAAATTCCTACCGGGGAACTGGTGATCATGACCCAACCCGAAGATGCCGTGGTTGAAGTCAACAACAAGATTCTCGGCACCACCCCTGTCAGTCGAAAGATTCCCGCGGGAAAACATTTGTTGCAGATTCGGAAAGACGGATATGAAACAGAATTTAAAACCATTCAGATCACCAACGGTGGCGAAGCCAAAGTGCTGGAACTGAATCTGCGTCCCCTGAACGGACTCGTCGTAATTAATTCCAATCCCCAGGGCGCGGCCGTCAGTTTAGGAGAAGTTTTTGCCGGCAATACCCCGCTCACCCTCCATAACATTACGCGTGGAACCCACCGGGCACATTTGGTTCTGGCGGGATTCGAAGATAAAGAAATTGAATTCCGGGTCACCGACCGAACGCCTCAGGCATTGAACGTCGATCTGAATTCAAATGCAGGCCTGCTGGTCATTCACTCCACCCCCTCCGGGGCCACCGTAACGGTCGATGGACGCAATGAAGGCATTACCCCTTTGTCGCTGAATCAAATTGGCCGGGGGGAACGGGATATTTTTCTGCAGCTGCCCGGATATGAACCTTATCGCAACAACGTGAGTGTCGCCCCGACAACCACCGCCCGCGTGGATGCGGTACTCACCCCGCTTCCGGGGGGGTTGGGTATCGTTACCGTGCCCAATGGCGCCCGGGTCTATGTGGACGGAGAATTTAAAGGCGAAGCACCGATTAATCTGCGGGGCATCGAACCCGGAGCCCACAACCTGCGGGTGGAACTCCGCGGTCACGCCGCCGACTCCCGCACGGTTCAAATTGGCCGGGGTGAAAGCGTCGTTGAAGAATTCCAACTCGAACGCAACAGCGGAACCTTGCAAATCATCACCCGCCCCGCGGGTGTGAATGTAAACATCGATGGGGAATTCATGGGAAAAACTTTACCCGGCAGCGACGCCAGTGATGTGGTCTCCCGTCCCCTGATGATTGAGATGCTTTCACAGGGATCCCACACTTTGCAACTGGTTCGGGAAGGATACACTTTTGAAACCAAACGCTTTTTCATTACCAAAGATCAAGTGTCCACGCTCGAAGAAACCCTGGAGCGTAAATTCATTCCCAACGTGATCTTGCGTATTGGTCAGGGCAAAGATGAAGTCATCACCGGGGTGCTTCAACGCCGGCATCCCAACGGCGATGTGGGACTCGAAATCCGTAAAGGCGTTTTCCGCACCTTTCCTGCAGATTCCATCCTCTCGCTGGAACCTCTCAAGCAGGAAGAAGATCTCGAAGCATCGGAACCCCTACCGGACACCCCCTGATCCATGTGGAAAACCCTCCCTGCAACTGTCAGTCTTATTGCCTTAAACGGCATCATCTTTTTATCGGTGGATCACCTCCTTCCCGCAGGGAATGTGCTGGCGCTGCGTCTCCCCCTGTACTTTCCCCTCAACGATAATTTCGGGATCTGGCAGTTTGTCACTCACATGTTTATGCATGGCAGCCTCAGCCATCTGTTCCTGAATATGTTCGGCCTCTATTCCTTTGGAGCCATACTGGAACGGGTGTGGGGCGCCAAACGGTTTTTGATTTTCTACTTTGCGGCCGGCATCGGGGCGGCCGTCATCTATACTGCCGTGCATTATGTGGATTTTAACCGCGCAATGGAACAACTGCGATCCAGCGGTCTCAGCGTGGAAGAGATCAATCAGACCCTCCAAAACGCCCAGGTCTCCCATGTGGCAACTGACGCGCAAGTGAAACTGTTAAAAAAACTTTACCTGACGGTAAATATTCCCATGGTCGGCGCCTCCGGTGCCATTTATGGCATTTTGACCGCCTTCGGTATCCTTTTCCCCAACGCAAAATTGAGTCTGATTTTCCTGCCGGTCCCCGTCGCCGCAAAATTCTTTATTCCCGCACTGCTCCTGCTCGACCTCTTTTCCGGCGTCACCGGTTTCTCCATTTTCGGTGGTGGCATCGCCCATTTTGCCCATGTGGGCGGTGCATTGATCGGATTTCTGCTCATGCTCCTCTGGCGGAAAGATATCAGCGTTTATCCCCAACAGCCTTCCTTCTGAGGGGCCTCAAACTTCCACAACTTCGCCCGTTCTGGTGAACAGCAACTGACATTTAATGCTCCCTTCATCAAATCCCAGCATGTCTGCCAACACGCGTCGGTAGAGCTGCATTTGAGGTGTGTATTTTGCCACCGTGGCTTCGTTTACAGACTGATTGGTTTTAAAGTCCTGAATCCAGGCACCATCCGCAAACAACACCACCCGGTCAAAAATTCCGGTCACCCAGCCTTCAGGTAACACCGTCTCAAAACGCTGCTCACGCCAAAGCCCCGTGACGCCAAGTGGCTTTTTCATCTCCTTCAACCCGAGGGCAACGGTTACGTGTGAAACCACCTCTTCCTCTTCCCCCCGTAACAGGGTTTCGGCCTCTACCGATTCCGCCCAGTCCACCTCTTCCATCAGCGCATGCACCCGGCTGCCCAAATCTCGGCCGTCCCGGTCATACATATGAAAAAGCTGATCCACTTTTTGTGCCTGGGACGCTTCCTGAGAAGGCTCCAAACGGGAAAGCGTTTTGCGGCCACTCCCCACTTGAAAAGGCGTAATCGCGGCCTCCGGCAAGACTTCTTTTTTCAGCCGGCTTTTCCAACCATCCCCCCCCCAGTTCGCCAGACACTGCGCCCCCTTTAATTCACTGACTTTTTCACCGGTGCCGGATCCCAACCGGTCGGCCAGCCAATTGTCCACACAACCCAATGATCCTCCACTCTTCGGAGGCACCGGCAGGAGCACCTGCAACGACTGCTTGGCGCGGGTCAACGCCACATACAATCCGCACAACCCCTCATAGGTTTTGTCTGCATCCAATTTCTCCCGCATCTCATGAAATTCAGGAATCCGTTCACACACCATTTTGGGAGGCAATAAACTGATGCAGGGCTCTCCGTCCTCTCCCGCTCCCTTCACCAATTCGCCCGTTTCTATTTTCGAAAAAGAACTGCTTTTCTTCACCGGCAGAATCACCGCATCAAATCCCAGTCCTTTACTCTGATGAATGGTCATGATCCGCACCACCCCTCTCGCTTCCGATTCTTTCGGACGGGCTTTCTCCACAAAAGCGAGGAAGCGGTCAATAGACGGATCGCCCAAACGGTCAAATTCAATCGCCACCTGCAGTAAACGATCCAAACGCCCCCGGGAAAATTGTGCGTCTGCGGTTAACGGCATACCGTCAATGATCTCGCGGATCACGGGCGTGAATCCCTGATTCTGCACCTTCTCCAACAAAATCAGCGGATCAGATTTTATCCCGGCCAACTTTAAAAAATGAGGACTGAATTCATCCAAAGGATGCGCAGCCTGGCGCAGAACCGCCAACACCGCTTCCACCGCCGTGTCATCCCGCAATGGCGAAGAGCCTTCCTGGGAAACTCTAAATCCCCCGGCCCGCAATACATCCGCAATTTCTTTCCCTTCATCATTGGTGCGGACCAAAATGGCGGTTTCCGCTTCCGGAGGCAGTCTGCGGACCATCTCCAAAATCACCGCATGCGGGTCCGTTTCCTTGTCTTCAATTTGCCATACTTCCGCCTGACCCGGTAAATCCTCCCGGGCTGCCTGATGTAATTCAAATTCCCGGTTCCATCTTTCCGCCGATGCGGCCGGAATCCCATCGACCACGGGCACATCTGAAAAGACCTGATTCACCAAATCCAACACTGCCGGTGATGAGCGATAAGAAACGGCCATCGATTCATGTTCAATGACCGGCCAATCTTTTAATACCTGACCAAACAATTCCGAATCCCCACCCCGCCATCCGTAAATGGCCTGCTTCACATCCCCCACGTAAAAGAAACTGCGCTGGGCCTCCGGATCCTGCAATACTTCCGACACAAAAGGTTCCAGCACTTTCCATTGCAACCGATTGGTATCCTGAAACTCATCCAACAGCCAGTGGGAAATTTCACCGTCCAATCTGTACGCAAGTTCGTGTGGCTCCAACTGATCAAAGTCCGCCATCAACATACAGGCATCCTCAAACGCCAGTTGTCCGCCATTTAATGCTTTGCCCTGATACGCCAGCTGATAAATGCGCAAAAAACCATACAAAGCCAGGGTTTCCCCTTTCACCTGTTCCAGCGCCACCGCCAGTACATGCGTCAACAACTCCGACAAAGCCTCCCAAACCTCTCCGCTGAGATCGATCATCTTCCGACCATATTTCACTTCCGGCCCTTCTCCGGACAACAACCGCTGAGAAAGGGTGTCTGTCGGTAAATCCCCTGTCCAAGTGGAACTCAACTGGAAACGCGCACATTTCACTGCGAGCGCGGCCAGAATCGCCTGCACTTTCGGTTCCAGAGACATTGACGGCAAAGCATCCAGAATCTCCTCCAAAAGCAGCTCACAGTCTTGAGCTGCCAACTTCTGTGGCGGATTCTGAATGTCCGGTCCCTGCCAGGCCTCCCTTTGGGGAATGGTCAAAAACGTCGCCCGGTGACTGCCCAAAAAATTCTCCATCAAGCGCATAAAGTTTTTTTCCGATGCCCCGTGGGTGGCTTCGAAGAACAACTGCAAAAACCCCTCGGTCAACTCCGGGGTCAAAGATCCGGATTTGAAGATCTGATTCATCACTTCGGATTGCAAACGCATATATTCAGCAGACTGGGTGTCCAGCAGCGAAAATTCCGGCGGTAAACCCAATTCAACCGAAACCGCAGATAACATTTGGGAAATACGTGAATCCAAAGTGCCGATCCGGAGGCGGTGAAGCGATTGAAACCATCTGCGCAGATCCGCAATAAAATCCTCGCGCGCATGGGGGAGCGCCATCACCTCAGAAGTGGCCGCCGCCGCTTCATCCGATGAAGCGGCCAGGCGCAGCGCGCTCACAATGCTGTCAAAAATTTCTCCGGCCGCCTTGCGGGAAAAAGTATATGCGGCAATTGAGTCAGGTTCCGCCTGCATCGCCAACAAACGCAACACCCTCCGCGAAAGCTGAAAGGTCTTACCGCTCCCCGCACTGGCGGAAATACAAAGATAAGGAAGAAAACCGTTCAAATGTTTTCCGTCCCGTCACCCGAAACCGACGCCAGAATCGCGCGCGCTTTTTCTTCCTGGTCACCCGCCACACTCAAAAACACATACGGTCCCACCCCGCCTTCCCCAAACAACGCCTCATTGCTATGGATATTGTAGGGAATATCTTCTCCGTCCAGCAGGTGTGCGACGGTCTCCGCTTCGAATTGATTGTTAAAGTTCGCGATACGTACAAAGTCCATGATGTAGCTCCTTTTCAGCTATTGTACGACCTCAAACGCAGAGAGGGAAGTGGAAAAACCTCCATTAAACTTAAACAGCTCCCTGAAGCTTTTTCACCCGCAATGAATATTTCGATATTTGATTTGCAGTTTGGAGAAACCATGTCAAAAGGAACCCACTATGGGACAACAACATCGAAAAGTAAGTAAACGTAAAGCACGCAACCGCCGCCTCAAAAGAAAAAAAGTGGCAGCTAAGTCTGCGGAGTAACCGTATGAGTAAATCACATCCGTCTATGGGTTCTCCCCGGAGAATCCCGTTGACTTTTTGTGCACTGGGTCTGACCCTTTTCCTGAGCGCTTGTGCAAGCAATCCAGCGAAACGTCGTGTCTCTTCCGCTGCAACAATGGAAGAGTCAAGGTCGGAGCTGGTTTTCTTAAACATTGCAGAAGCATCCGGCTGGGTCGCATACAATTGCAACCCTTCCGGCGACGAAGCGGAAACCGAAACCTATCGGGTCGTGGTGATCCGGCAGAAATCCGGCGAAGTCATCTACGACAGTCAAATTCCCTTGGCCACAGACCTCTGTACCCACGGATTTGAGATGTCTCCGGAAGACCCCCGCCTGAAAAAATTAGGCCGGAATGTGGACAGCGAAATTATCGAGCCGCTGGAAGCCTATCAAAAATCCTTAAAAGACAAAGCCCCGGCCACCGAAACCGCGCCGGAAAGCAAAGTCGAGCCGGAACCAGAACCGGCAGCACAAAACCGCGAAACCGAAACAGCCAGCGCGCCGGCAACAGTATCCGCAACCGCAGGGGCGGAAGCCGCTGAGGATGCGAATTACCTGACCATCACCGGCACCGACGGCGACAGCATCCTGATCGAATGCAACGATCAACAAAATGTGAAAGCAGGCGACCGCGTGTTTCTTCTAACCCAACCCGAAATCATTGCGATTCCCGGTACGGATGAAAAAGTCCTGATCTCCAAAGGGGAAGTAACAGGATTAGCCGAAATCCAATCCGTGGAAAAAGGTGTCGCCCGGGCGAAAATCCTCAACGGTGAAATTCCCGAATCCGGTGTGGCGGAAATCATACAAAAACCGTAAGCGATCCGTTCGTTCGAACGACGCAAGGTCCGAATGAAAAAAGAAATTCTTATCCTCGTGATCATCATCGGCGCTTTCGCGCTGATTCAAAGCCTCAACTTTGTAAAAATGCCGGAAACCAAAGGCAGCCCCCTGCTGATACCGACCGATGAAGTGAATTTCTATCAAAACGTGGAGCGGTCAGGCGACTGGGTCATGCTGGAATTCCACGCCCCCTGGTGCGGATTTTGTAAAAAACTCAAACCCGTGATCAATGAGCTCGCACAAGCGCACAAAGACCATCTGAAGATTCTTCCGATCAACAAGGACGAATCCCCCAGCCTGGCCAATGAATTCCACGTTTCCGGCATTCCTGCACTTATTTTACTCTACAAAGGACGGGAAGTAGACCGTCGCATCGGCTACATGCCAAAAGCCGTTTTATCCAGCTGGGTTGAAGGCGTGATGCAAAATGACCCATCGACATCGCCATGATTGAATTTATCGCCGGCAAACTGATCGAAAAAACACCCACCTGCGCGGTGATCCAAACCGGAGGCATCGGCCTGCAGGTCCTTATCCCTCTCTCCTCCTATGACGCCCTGCCCGCCGTCGGATCCGATGTGCATCTCCACAGCCTACTGGTCGTACGGGAAGATTCCCTTACCCTTTACGGATTCATGAAACTCAGCGAACGCCGAATGTTCGAACAACTCACCCAGGTCAGCGGAATCGGCCCCAAACTGGGTCTCACCGCCCTGAGTGGCCTTTCCATCGGCGCTTTGCAGAACGCCATCATGGAAGGGGATGTCAAACGCCTGAGCAGCATCTCCGGAATCGGAAAAAAAATGGCCGAACGCATGGTCGTGGAATTGCGCGACAAAATTGAAAAAGGCAGCATCGAGCCCTCCTCCGGATCCGCCGCGCCCGCCGGCCCCACCCGCGACGCCATTTTGGCGCTGGTCGCCCTCGGCTACAAACAACAGGATGCATCCGCAATGCTGGAGAAAGTCCGGAAACACAGCACCGGCACTGTAGACAACGTGGAGGATCTGGTGCGCTTGGCCCTGAGCACAAAATGAGCGGACTCGACCGGTTGCTCCGGGAAAAAAAACTCCCCTTCCCCGGGGCACGCGCGGGAATCCTCGCCCATCACGCCTCCGTCAATCTGCAAGGCCGCCATATCGTGGACAGCCTCCAGGAAAGAAAAGAATGGCAGATTCAAAAACTCTTTTCTCCCGAGCATGGATTCTTCGGAAAGGCCGCCGCCGGTGAAAAAGTTCAAAACTCTCTGCATCCCCTCTGGAAACTTCCTGTCCACAGTTTGTACGGCGAACACCGGAGCCCCCCACCGGAATGGCTCGAAAATCTGGACGTGCTGGTCGTCGATTTACAGGATTTGGGTGTCCGCTGCTACACCTACGCCTCCAGCCTGCTCTTAATGATGCGCGCTTGCGCTTCCGCCAGCCTCCCCATACTGGTGATCGAGCGCCCCACCCCTTTGGCAGGGATTTCGGACGGACCTCCCCTCCACCCCAACCAGGAAAGCTTTGTCGGAATGATCGATCTCCCTCTGGTGTTTGGCCTCGGCCAAGGCGACCTCGCCGAATTCCTATATCACCATCATTCCGAACTTCGGAATCTCCGATTACACGTTTTCCGGGACCCGGAAGCCCGGACAGACCCGACGAAATGGATCCCCCCTTCTCCGGCCATTGTCAGTCCCGCCTCCGCCCGTTTGTATCCGGTGACGGTGTGGTGCGAGGCCATTGCGGACATCGACGTGGACCGCGGAAAAGCAAATTCATTTGCCGTCTGGTGCATGCCGGACTTTCCAGAGGCGCTTCTTGAAGCGCCCCCGACATTTAAAGGCATGACGGCAACACCTGTCTCCGGGGAAAAATCCGGATTGAAGTTTCAGATTGAAAATCTGAGTGCTTACCGCCCGGTGGAAAACGCCCTAATTCTCCTCTGCGCTTTGCGCGACCATTTGGGGAGTGCGCGCTTATTCGATCCCTCAAAAAACCGACCCGAATTTTTCGATAAATTAATGGGAACCTCATCTGTACGCGAACAAATCACCGCCGGTCTCACCGCGGAAGAGATTGCCCAAAGCTGGTGAGGGCGCAGCGCCTTTCAGATCCCGGTTCCGAAAGGCGAAGAGATCAGGCAGCTTAACTCAAAATGTCTTTCAATCGGGCCTGCAGGGCTTCCATGCGGAAAGGTTTGTGAATAAAGCCGTCGACCTTCAGGTCTTTAAAACTCTCCAAGCTGTCTGACTCATCGTATCCGCTCATTATCAATACTTTCAGATCGGGCATGAACTCCCGGATTTGGGTCAAAGCTTCCAGGCCTCCCATACGCGGCATGGTGATATCCAAAATCAAACAGCGAATTTCATCCGGATCGCGGGTGGACAATGCCTCAACCGCATCTTCACCGTCATTGGCCGTCAGCACCTCAAAACCGAGAGGTGTAAGCAGGCGCTGAATGGTCATGCAAATCAGTGGCTCATCATCAACCACCCAAATTTTACCGCTGCCCTCCAACTCCTCTTCCACCTGCACAGCGTTTTCTTCCGGCTCTTCAATCACCACTGCTCTCGCCACGGGAATCCATAAAAGAAACTCACTGCCCTGTTCTGAGTCGGTCCGCACTCCCAGCGATCCGTCAAACTTTTCAACCAACCCGGCAACTGAAGGAAGCCCCAATCCCCGTCCTTGAAATTTTGTGGTATAGAAAGGTTCAAAAATATGGGGCAAATCTTTTGGAGAGATTCCCGATCCATTGTCTTTAATTTTGAGCACCCAATAGTCATCGGGGTCAATTCTCCGAAACATTTTATAAGGCGCAAAATCAGCTTCGCTGAACTCCCGGACTTCCGTACTCACCGTAATAGTGCCTCCGGACTCTTTCGAAAAGGCTTCTTCCGCATTGGAAACCAGCTGATTCACAATCTCAGAGAATGAGGGCAGGTCCAAGCGAACCTGTGCCTGAGGCGCCTCCAAACTTTTCACAATTTTCACCTTGGCCTCCGCATTCATAATCAGGATGCGCAACACATCCTCTAAACATGCGTCCGCCTTCTCCAACTTGAGGAGCATCGCTTTCTTTCCCGCGTAACTGAGCATTTGATCACACAGTTTCGCCGCCCGTTTTCCACTTTCCTGAATATCCTGCAGGTAGCGCCACACTTCGTCCCGCCCATGCGGATACTTCATCTGAGCCAAATACGCACTCCCCATCATCGCCTGGAGAATGTTGTTAAATTCATGTGCAACCCCGCCGGCCAACACCGTAATGGATTTGAAATGCTGGGATTCCGTCAGCTGTTGCTGCAGAATCTGATTTTCCCGCTCTGCATTTTTGCTTTTGGTAATATCCATCGCAAAACCTTCGATGCGCAGATCCCCTTTGTCTACCGATCCCAACAGGCGGGCGGCATACAGCAGGCTCCGTTTCTCCCCTTTCAAACCAATGACTTCAGCTTCAAAATCCACGACAAATCCATCTCTTTTGAGAAGACGAATGAAATCATCACGGCGGGATCGTTTGGTGTAAAAGCGCGCGACAGAACCCTGTCCGGAACGCAACTGCTCTACAGTATCCGCACCGAGCAATTGCGCCAGAGTCGGATTCGCAAACAGCAGCTCGCCCTCTAAGGTCGTGGTATAAATACCCACCGGAGCATTGTCGTACAGGCTGGACAATTTTTCCGCACTGGCATTGAGATCCTGAAGATCCTGCAACCCCGCCAGCGCATGTCCCAGATCATTACAGACGACCTGTAAATGATCCTGCAGGTTATGCTCCTTGAACGCAATCGCATCCGCGTTTCGTGCATACAGTACGCCGAACAAACGGTCATTCATGCGAACAGGTGCCAACAGCACTTCTCCCCCCTTCTTCGCCTCCATGGAGTAGATTTCCTGCCCTTTATAAAAATCCTGCAACTTGGCAATGAGTTTCCCGCGGACCTGTTCATCCTGAATTTCCGCATCCCCGAATTCCCCCGTCACCAGCGGAGGGCTGCCTCCCAGTTGAAAAAATCCAATGGACTCCAAGGCAAATGCCTTATCCAGGAGCGGAAGCACTTTTTCAATTAAGGTATTGGGATCATCCCTCTTCACAATCTCCGCATGGAACTTTTGCATCCCATTCAACAAATTCAGATTTTCGTGAAGATTGATTTGGGTTTGTTCGGATGTGGAAATCAAGCGGCCGGCTATTAATCCGAAAATAAAAAACAACATGACCACGGTCGAACGAACATACAGGGTCCGCTGAGGATCATAAGCATACAGCATTTCTAAAAAACTTTTGCCTGGGAAGAAATGCCAACTGATCAAGGCATCCAGCACCCAAGTGGCCAGCCCCATTATGATGCCCAACATCAGGGCTTTATTTGAAGACTTCATTTCAGTTTTGAATGCCCCAAATCCCTGCGCTCTTCAACTCTAAATGACACAAATAAACCCTTCATTTCTTAGTGTTAAAACGGTTTACCTATATATAAGCTTCCTGTATCCGGCTTTAACCGCATCGTCCCCGTTGACTCTACCCGCAGCACCCCCAACCCCAAAGCATGTGCCCGATGCTCTCCCGCCTCACGCAACGGCGAAACCCCTTCAAACGTTTTGCCCGAGAAAACCACGACTTCCGGCCCCACCGCTTCTAAAAACGAAGCATGAACCCTTGCTCCCTCCCGGGGGTGACCCGCCAATAAAATTCGCGCAGACAAAGCCTCTCCAGAGGCCAAACAGCGCTCCTCCACATTTTTACCCGCACCCCCCATAACCAGAATGGACGACCAGCCCCGGGTAAATCTTAACACCAAACTCCGGTCATCCGCCGACCCGCCCTGCCTTTCAGCAGCCGGATGCAACACCTCAACATTCCAGCCCCCCACCCGCAAGCTGTCCCCCCGCCCCAGCGCTTGTGCGGGAGGTTCCAGATCCTGAAAAAGCGGATGAGCAAGATCGGTTTCGGCCACAAAAATCCGCCCGGGCTTATAACTTTCACCCACCACCTGCCACCCCTCCACATGATACCGGTCGGGATGGGTAAAAATCAGCGAATCAATCCGGTCAATCCCCTGTTCCTGCAGCCTTTGGGCCACTTCCCGGCCACTCCAAGCCGAGCCCGCATCCACCAACACAATGCCATGCCCGGGTTGACGAAACCAAACCGCCTGCCCCCGATCCGCATCGATGATCCCAAGTTCAGGCTCCCGGTACGCCAACCAGCGCGAAGTTACGGCAAAACATGTCAGCGCGGCCAGACCGGCAATCGCCACATTTTTTCGTTGAGGCCAACGCCACCAACAAAACAAACAGCCATAAAACACACATAACACCCAAAGCGCGGGTGACTTCACCCATTGTGTGCCTCCGGGAATTCCCTCCAAAAAAGCCACCCAGGTCAGCAATGCCTGCGCGCTCCAACGTGCGGGAAGAAAAGCAGCCGCGGATACCGATGCAGGCAAAAATGTGGTGAGTAATGCAGGAAATCCACTGGCCAAAAGCAGAAAAGTCAAAGGCACCGCCAATAAATTTCCCACCAAACCGATCGGGGAAAACAGCTGAAACGTATAGGCCGTCAGCGGGGCCGAAATCACAAAACACAATGCCGTGACCATCACTGCCCCCTGAAGTGGAGACCAGACATACTGTGCGCGGAATTGACGTCCGGCGGAAGGAACCAGCCAGGGATCTGCAGCAAACCAGGCCTGTAACCGCTGCGTAAACGTTTTGCCAAATGCCAGCAAACTTCCCACCAACAGAAATGAATACTGAAAACCCAAGTCATATACTTGGGCCGGCGCAATGGTTACAATCAGCAACAAAGCGAGCGAAAAAGCGGATTGCAGATGGGCTTTTCGATTTAAGGGCGACGCAAGCAGCAGACAGGCAATCATGATCAGCGCCCGCAAGGCACTCGCCCGAAGTCCGGTGTAAAGGGTGAACACCATCAACCAGGGTAAAACCACCCAGAAATATTGACGCGGCGACATTCCGCACCCACGGCAAACAAAGATCAACATCGAAGAAAGCAGGCCTAAATGAAGACCCGAAACGGCGAAAACATGAATTAATCCGGTGCGGACAAATCGTTGTACGGTTTCCCGGTCCAATTCACTGCGTTGCCCCAGTAAAAGCGCCTTTAAGGTGGCGGCAATATCCGAACGTTCCGGACAGGCCGCCGTAATTTCATGCGCTAAACGCTCCCGTACTTTAAAAAAGCCGCTTAACAACACGCTCCCTTGCCGGGTGGAAAGCGCCTGAAGAGAGCCGGGATCCGGAATAAATTTCCAGTCCGCACGATACAGCCCCACATAACTGAAGTTCCCGGGAATCAACACACCGGAAGCCTCCCAAACAGAACCCACCCCTCCCTTCAATACCTCAGATTCCGTCAGCCGAAGCTGGACCCGCCCTTTCGCCCCGTGCCACTCCCCCTCATGATACCGTTCCCGCACCCGCACCGGGGTCCGGACTTCTTTTGCCTCTCCGGGGAATAAAAAAATATCACCATCGCCGCGGACCTCAAAACGAAGTCGGGCTGAATGTGCTTCAGGGCGCCGTGCAGAGGAGTGAAGATCATTCGCACCGGGCCTCGCGGTCAGAAAGACCCACAATAGACAGCATGAAAGTCCCAAAGCGGCTCCCCGAAACCGCACAGGCCCCCATTTGGCAAACGGAAGCAGGCCCAGCGCAATGCCACAGACTGCCTCAAAGGGAAGCCAGGGCAGGGAGACAGCTGCAAGTAACATACATGCAGCTAGTCCCGAAAGTTTCACGGGCCCTTAACGGACAGACAAGTGCAGAGGAACGTGGGGCCCCACATGCCAGGCCTCCCGCAGCGCCCGACTCACCAACAACCGTGATTCCTGAACCGCATCCGTTAACAACATGCCTTTGGCAATCATCGCAGTCAGTGCGGCGGAATATGTACAGCCAGCCCCGTGCGTTTCAGAAACTTTCACCCGGTCGTGAACAAATTCACTGATTTGTCCCTCATCGCACAGAACATCCGTCAAGTACTCCCCGGGGAGCGCGCCCCCTGTCGCCACACAGGCAATTTCATACTTATCCGAAATAACCTGTGCCGCTTTGCGGAGATCTTCTACCGACCCAATCGGGAATCCGGCCAGAATTTCACATTCATGCACATTCGGAGTGACCACCCGGGCTACCGGTAACAGTGCACTCTTTAAGGCTTCGACCGCAGCCACATCCATCAAGCGCACGCCTCCGGAAGTGATCATCCGCGGATCCACCACCAAAATGGGAATGCCGCAGTCCTCATCCGCCTCCACCACCATCTCCACCAGTTCACGGGTAGGCAACAATCCCGTTTTAGCCGCCGAAATAGGGAATCCGTCACTGACCGACATGATTTGCTCCTTCACCAAATCCGCAGGCAAAGCATGCATGCGCCTGAATTCAGTAGGAGATTGCGCCGTAACCGCGGTAATGGCACAGGTGCCGAACACATCGAGCGCTGAAAAAGTTTTTAAGTCCGCCTGCACCCCACTTCCAGCCCCGCTATCGGAACTGGCAATCGTAAGAACCACCGGCACATCTGAGTTGGTATAATCAAAAGAAGTCATGGAAGCAGTTTAAGCACCCAAAACGACAAGGTCGAGTTCTTTCTCTGCGATGGCTCCCACAACTTCTGTAAGGTTCATAGGTCAGAAACGATCTGTGCACATGAACAGTCACCTCATCCTCTTTGGCGCCTCCGGCGGCATCGCCAGCGCATTGCGCATCCGTCTTGAAGCGAAAAACTGGCAGATTACCGCGGTCACCACTCATCCGGATCAAATCCGGGAACCCGGCCCAAACACCCTGATTTTTGAAGCAGATGGCAGCAGCGAAGCGGGAGTGAAAAACGCATTCGCGTTTGCGGAAGAGAATTTCGGTCCCCCTACCGCAGTCATCAATTGCCTGGGCAGTGTGGTCCTGAAACCCATACACCGCACCAGCACCGCTGAATTTGTGAATACCATGCAATTGCACGTCTTCAGCAGTTTTTGCATCTTGCGTGAAGCCTGCGGCAAAATGAAATCCGGCGGCAGCATCGCACTCCTGTCTTCCGTCGCGGTGCAAACCGGACTGCCCAATCATGAAAGCATCGCCGCCGCCAAAGGGGCGGTTGAAGGACTTACCCGCTCCGCAGCCGCGACCTACGCGCCCAAAGGCCTCCGGATCAATGCCGTTGCGCCGGGACTCACCGAAACCGCGGCCACCGCAACACTCTGCAATGGGCCGGCCCGCAAAATTTCCGAAAAAATGCATCCGCTCGGACGCATCGGTCAACCCGGTGATATCGCTTCCGCCCTCGACTGGCTGATCGATCCGGAACAATCCTGGGTTACCGGTCAAATTCTCCACCTCGACGGAGGCCTGGGTCAACTCCGGACCCTCCCCAAAGCATAGCACAGACATTTGTATCCTGTAGATATGTTATCCTGTAGGGGACTGAAGAGCCAAGCGGCTCTATAGTGCCCTGGTCAGGGTGGCCACCCTGACCAGGGCAGTGTGAGTGAGATTGAGCCGACACAAGGATCTAGAGTCCGTACAGGAGCGTAATCCCTCCCACCCGCATGGCAGCTAAGGCTGCAAGCACTGTTGAACCGCAGGGATGAACTCAAAGGCATGATTACTCAGGAAAATAACCGCTTGGAGACCCTCGAAAATCCTGAAATAAGGCGGATGATCCGAGCGCATGTGCGCGCAATGGAAACCCAAAAGGAAAAACTCTTTTGTTAGGATAGAGTCCTTGATCTGTGATCACGAAGAGCTGTATACTTTTTGCGAAAAAATGACGTCGGTGAAAGGGATCAGGGCCTCACAGCGGTGAGTCTGTATGCATATATTCCTGAATGAGGTTACATTACGGATAATCAGGTATCCGCTTTGGCAGGACTAGCGCCATGGTGCCGTGACAGCGGAAACTGGCGAGGGGAGCGAAGAATCTCCGGAGGCAGATCACAGACAAGATAAGCGGTCAATTTTTCACCCAAACATCATGGAAAAATCAGTGGGAGAAACAAGCAAACAACAGCCCCCGTCTCCATGCTTCTTTATGGTTCCGTTCGCCACGCACTTGGCGTTTTTCCGGTGTGCTTGCGGAAAAATGCACTGAATCGTGGCGGATCCGGAATCCCCACAGCCTGACCAATTCGGGAAATGGTCCAGTCCGTTTCCCGGAGAAGGCGTTGCGCCTCCTGAACGCGCCGCTGCATGAAATACACATAAGGCGTCACCCCGTGATCACGCGAAAATGCATTTTCAAAAGAACGCCGGGACATCCCCATTCGACGCGCCCAGTCCTCTACCGGCGGCGGATCTGACATCATCGGCAACAACCATTCATCCAAACGCGCTTTTAAAGCCACAACTCCCTCTTGCCTGCGCGAGCTTTGCCGGGCAATCAATTGACCGGGGGACACTTTAATTTGGCGGGCCTCGCCCCCCTCCATGCACTCCTGCAACAACCAAGCCGCCTGTCGCCCCATTTCACGATGCGGCTCAGGAAGCGACGAAATGTCTATTTCTGCCAGCAAACGGTCCAAACGCCGATCTCCCACCCCCACAAACCCCACCTGCTCCGGCACCTGCCTCCCCACCGAGCGCGCAATATGAATCCCCTCTCTCGCCAAAAAATCGGACGTACAAAACACCCCCACCGGCTCTTCGGTTTGTAAAATATCGCGCAGAGAATCACGGCTGCGTATCCAGGACATCTCCCCCACCCGCTTGGGCGAATACACAAAAAACCTCTCATAACCCATTTCCTCCAAATGCGACTCCACCTGCTTCATACCGCTGAACATATCCAGCGAAACGGAAAAAACCGCTTCACCTAAATCACTTTCACCACGGTGCACCACCCCTAACCCCGCTGGAAGCGTCTCCAGCCAATGCGCACTAATGAAATTGCCCACCACCGCATCTACCAAGCCCTTCTCTAAAAGCCGTCGAAGCTGGGTCTCAAAATGCTCGTGCAATAACCATACCTGCCACCCCATTTCATCGGCAACCTCTAAAAACCCCTGATAAGCCTCCATTTCATCCTGAATCCGTCCGGAAAATCCGTAGGCAACCCGAAGTCCATGACTTTTACGATATTTCGACATAACCATTTGCGTTATATCGTATGGAAACACTTTGCAAGTATGATAAGCTGGCGGCCTTATGAAAAAAGCACTTATTACCGGTATCACCGGCCAGGACGGATCGTACTTGGCTGAACTTCTTTTAGAAAAAGGCTACGAGGTTCACGGCATCATCCGCCGCGCTTCGTCTTTCAACACTGAACGGATTGACCATCTGTATCAGGATCCCCACATCAACGGCACCAAATTGTTTTTGCATTACGGCGATGTGACCGATTCCTCACAGATCTCCAGCCTGCTCTACGACGTGAAGCCGGAAGAAATTTACCATTTGGCCGCCCAGAGCCATGTCCGGGTTTCATTCGACACCCCGGAATACACGGGTGATGTAACTGCACTCGGCACCGTTCGCCTGCTGGAATCTATGCGCAAGGTCGGACTGAAAGACGCCCGTTTTTACCAGGCATCCTCCTCTGAAATGTTCGGAAAAGTACACGAAGTGCCCCAAACCGAAACCACCCCCTTCTACCCTCGCAGCCCCTACGGTTGCGCCAAAATGTACGCCTACTGGCTGACCATCAACTACCGGGATTCTTACAACATGCACGCCTCCAACGGCATTCTGTTTAACCACGAATCCCCCCGCCGTGGCGAAACCTTCGTGACCCGCAAGATCACGCGCGCCGCCACCCGCATCAAAATGGGTCTGCAGGACAAACTGTATTTGGGCAACCTCTCTGCCGAACGTGACTGGGGATACGCCCCGGACTACGTGGAAGCCATGTGGATGATGCTGCAGGCCGACCAGGGCGACGACTACGTTTGCGCCACCAACGAAACCCACTCGGTCAA
The DNA here is from genome assembly GCA_029269125.1 of Kiritimatiellaeota bacterium B1221. GTDB lineage: Bacteria > Verrucomicrobiota > Kiritimatiellia > SS1-B-03-39 > UBA6053 > UBA6053. The sequence continues at coordinate 34,343 of JARHXX010000016.1, forward strand.
ACAGTTCGTTCAGGAAACTTTCAGTCTCCTCGACTTGGATTTCGAAGAATACGTGGATTATGATGATCGCTACGAACGCCCTGCCGAAGTGGATCTGCTCATCGGCGATCCGGCCAAAGCTAAAAAGCAACTCGGCTGGGAACCCAAAGTGAAATTCAAAGAACTGGTTCGCATCATGGTGGAAGCCGATTTGGAGCTGGCCCGCAAAGAAGCCGCTGTCAAACAGACCCTCGCCGACATCGAAACCCGTCCTTGAGGGTAACACCATGAAAAAAATCTATATTTGCGGTCATCGGGGAATGGTGGGATCCAGCATCATGCGTGCACTTCAGGCACGCGGAGACTGTGAACTGGTCACCCGGACGCACCGCGAATTAGATTTATGCAACCAGGCGGAAGTGAATGCATTTTTCGCTTCCGAAAAACCGGATGCCGTCATTCACTGTGCGGCCAAAGTCGGTGGCATTCATGCGAATCGCAGCTATCCGGCCGAGTTTATCTACCAAAACTTGGCCATGGCCACCCATGTGATTCACGCAGCCTGGCAACATGGTGTTCAACGCCTGGTCTACTTGGGCAGTTCCTGTATCTACCCGCGCGAAGCTCCGCAACCCATGCAGGAAGACTGCCTTTTGACCGGCCCCCTGGAATCCACCAACGAAGCCTACGCCCTGGCAAAAATCTCCGGACTGAAAATGTGTCAGTACTACCGGAGCCAATACGGCGTTTGCTTCCACAGCGCCATGCCCACCAATCTTTATGGACCGGGAGACAATTACCACCCCGACAACAGCCACGTGATCCCCGGATTGATCCGGCGTTTTCACCAGGCCAAAGTTGATCAGGATCCTTCAGTGATCCTCTGGGGAACCGGCACACCCAAACGGGAGTTCTTACATGTGGATGACCTCGCCAGTGGGGTTCTCCATGTTCTGGACCTCGAAAATCCCCCGGATATCGTCAACATCGGATACGGTGACGACATCTCCATTCGCGATCTCGCCGACCTCGTGAAGTCCGCCGTCGGGTACGAAGGCCGCATCGAACTTGACCCCAGCATGCCGGATGGCACCCCACGCAAACTCATGGACAACTCACGCATTCGGGAACTCGGATGGAAACCCACCATCTCACTCGAGGAAGGCCTTGCCCGCACGGTCAAAGAATTCCTCGCCGGCGACCACGAGCGAACGGTCTGAATCTTCCTGCCCCCTAAACGGGGGCACTCCCCACGGCCTAAGTAAAAAAGTTCGGTCACGGAATTAAGTATGCGTGGCACCCGCAGGTGCGGGAAGAGGCCCTGTCACGATCGGGTCACGGCTCTCCTTTAAATGCTGATGCAGACGATCCTTCAGCTCGGCTTCAATTTTGACGTGCGATGCGCCCCCCGCAAGATTATTGCACTCGTAGGGATCGAATAACCGGTCAAATAACCGAACCTTGGCCGCAAACTCTTCGCCCCAACCTTCCGCAGTCAATGCTGTGTCCGCAAGCCCAGCATCACTGCGGGGAAACTGCGTCCATTCATTATCCTCAAAACCTTCGATGTAACTCCAACGGGAAGTGCGCACCGCCCGAAAGGGATGGTACCCGTACCCATGGTAATTGCTCTCAGTAAAGATGGCCTCATGCAAATCGGATTGTTCATCTTTCAGTACCGGAAACAGACTCTTCCCTTCCAACCACTCCGGAGGCGTAATCCCGGTAAATTCACAGATCGTCGGAAACACATCCAGCTGACTGGTCAGCGCATCGGTCACTTTCCCCTGGGGAATCCCCGGACCGCTGACCATAAATAAAACGCCGGTACCATGATCCGTAAGATTGTTTTTCATCGCCGGAAAAGCCACACCATGATCAGTGGTAACAATCACCAGCGTCTCTTCCCGCAATCCGCTTTCATCCAACTCATCCAGGATTTGACCCAAAGCCACATCCACCCGCTTTAACAATTCAACATACCCTGCCATGTCCTTACGGAACACTTCCGTATCCGGGAAAGGTGCGGGCGGTCGTAGATAACGTGCATCTTTTTCCGGCACATCTTCAGGGAACGGCCGATGTGTTTCGGTAATCCCCACACTCACAAAAAAAGGTTTGTCCCCTTCACGCTTCTGCCGTTCCAGAAATTCCACCACCAGAGGCGCAATTTTTTGGGCCTTTGCACCTGCCCCCGGCTGAATCGTTTCGTCATACCCCAACGCCTCATATTCCGGCCAGTTGATCACATGATGAAATCCAATCAATGCCGTATGATAACCCGCAGGTTTCAACGTGTGAATCAGATGCTTTTGGATGTCATGAAGTTTTGCACCTTTATGTGCCAAACTAATCATCCCGTTTTGGTGCGGATATTGCCCCGTCAACAAAGCCGCCCGACTCGGACTGCAGGTCGGTGCCACGCAATGCATATCTTTAAAGGTCACCCCTGACTCGGCAAACCGTTGGTAATTCGGGCTCGGAACCCCGTACCCATACGGACTGATATAGCGACCGGTGTCATGCGTGTGAAAATACAGGATATTCTTTTTTTTCATAATAAAGGAGCCCAGGTGTTTTGTGCAGGAGGAGTGGTTTCCATCACCCGAATCCATCGGTTTCGATGCCAGGCTAAGGTTTCGATATATTCAGGATCCTGTGCCAGATCCACCAGCTCTCCGGCATCCGTGGCGGTATGAAACAGTTTTTCCTGCGGATGATCCGGATCGTCCCCCCCGTGTAACCGCACATATTTATATTCCCTGGAAGTAATCGTCGACCAAACACCCCTGCACTCCGAAAAGGCAAAATCCCGCACGACATCCTTTTCTCCGCGGATCACCGGCAACAAAGAGCGGCACGGAACAATATCATGAAAGGCCGGCCACGGTTTGGATAATTCCTCCTCTGCCTCTAAACCTGCCGCATCTAAAAATGTCGCAGTAATATCCGTCAATTCCACCGGACACGAATGTCGTTTCCCATCTAAACAGGCCGGATGACGAACGGCCAAAGGCACCTCGAGCGACTCACGCCAAAATTCGGATTTTTGCACCCGGTAATGATCCCCCATCATCTCTCCATGATCCGAGGTCAATACAATCAGGGTGTCCTCCATCACCCCTTCCGCTTCCAATAAATCCAACACCTTGCCGATCTCCTCATCCACCAACAGCAAGGTCGCTTTATACGCCCGGCGTAATTTCCAAAGATTTTTTTTATCCTCAGCCGATAACGGTTTTTCTCCAGGAAGGAAATCATCCACCTCTTCATAAGGAACCTGATCCAAAAAACGCTGCGGTGGATCAAAAGGCTTGTGTGGACTGCAAAAGGACCCCAACAAATAAAACGGCTGGTCCCCCGGACGATCCATGAGCGCTTCCCGTATTTTTCGACCCGTCACGCAATCAATATGATCCTCTTCGTCAAAAGGCCAGGCCACCCCATCTTTGGCCAAATCTTCTGTAGGTGTCTGTTTATTCGCCCCCCGCGCCTCCACCCAATCACGATAAGAATCCAACAGCCCCCGCTCCTGCAGGTAATCACAGTAGTCGCAATGATTTTTCATCGCCAACTGCTTCCCCGAGCTCTCCCAAACATGATCATAACCCAAAGACTGCATCTCTGACCGCAACGAAGATAAGGGCACCCCCTTCCCCTTGGCTCTGTGCCAGGGCCAGGTTTGCAAATAATGAAATTTACCCACTCCTGCCGTCCAATAGCCCGCCCGCTGCAAGGCTTGCGGAAATGTGGGATGAGAAAAATCCAAATCTCCCGACATCTGTAAAGTGCCAATCTGATGGGGATACTTCCCGGTCAATAGCGCGGTACGCGCAGGCTGACAAATCGGATTCACCGTCTGACAGCGCATAAACGCACAGCCCGCAGCGATGCGGTCCATATGCGGGGTCGCAATCTTGGAATCAGGCGCATACCCCACACAATCGAAGCGCTGTTGGTCTGTCATCAAAAACAGTAAATTCATATCCTCCCCTCGGAAATGTCCATTATTTTTTTAAAGGTGGACTTTTGGTAAATACAACCAGGCGACGCATCACCGTACCGGTTTCATCATACTCTGCATCGATCCGCTCTTCATCCGCACCCCGAACTAAAATAAAACAGGCAGGTCGTGGCAAACGCAGTTGTCGGGGAGTTTTAGGTTTACGCCCAAAAAATTGTGGAAAGGCTATCATTAAAGGTATTATACGGCTTCCAGGCCCGGTGGCAAAGTCGAAATCCCTTAAATGATCTGTGGCTGGCCTCCGCATTCCTGAATGTGGAAAAAATTTACCGTTGACCTTAACAGAATCTGTGAACGGATTTCACAATTGAAATGCTTGCGCATTTCAATGCAAATCCTAGTTTGTTCAAATGAGTATTTACCATGCTTATCGTCAGATTTTATTCATGATGGGAGTCGCGACCTGCGTCCATACCCCTGTCGCGCATGCAGCCAGTCAGGTAGAACCCGCATCGTCTCCTCAACCCTCGCTATTCAGAGATCCGGATGACGGCGCTTTTGACATCAGTGGATTTCTCGACACCGCAACAGGATTTTTTCCCATCGTCAGCCCCATCACGGAACCCGCAGTCGGTTATGGAGGATTTGGCGCATTGGTGTTTGTGGACCGCCAGGATGCCGCGGAGCATGAGGGTTTCAACCGCCCGAACATGACCATGGTCGGTGGTTTTGGCACCGAAAATGATAGCCGGGGGTTCACCTTTGGTGACATCCGCTTCTGGAAAGAAGACCGGCTGAAAACCATGATCTTCGGATTCGACAGTCAGCTGAGTCTGGATTTTTATCTTCCGGGCGATTCAAAAAAATCCCTGGGGTACGAAATCAAACCCCGGGGCTTCAAAGCAGGCGCAGAGTACCGGTTGTCTCAGAACAGCCGATGGTGGGCGGGAGTCCATTATGGGTATTCAGAAACTGAACTGAAATTTAAACTGCCGGATCAAGTTCCCCCCGAGCTCGTTCCAGACCTCCCCCTTCTGAATAGTGGAACCGTCACCCCGTCTATTCGGTATGACTCTCGGGACTCAGGTTTCACGCCTTCCAAAGGAAATTATTTTTCCTTCGATGCACGGATAGACCATGAAGCCTTCGGCTCAAGCCGAAACTACGAAGTCTACTCTCTCAGCCTCCTGCATTTCCAACCCCTCCATCCGCAACTGACTCTGGGGCTTTACCTTTCCGGCAGCCATGGATCTGAGGACGTTCCCTTCTACAAACAGCCAAGGATACTCTTGCGCGGAATCTCCTCCACCCGTTATCAGGGCGACACCGCCGGTATGACAGAACTCGAACTGCGCCGGCAATGCTGGAATCGATTCAGTCTGGTCGGGTTCGGTGGTCTCGGAGCCGTCTGGGATGACAGCCTCGGACAATCCACCCGGGATACACCCTTTTCCGGTGGCGTGGGCTGGAGATATGAACTTGCCCGCAGATACCAAATTCATGCCGGCATGGATATAGGCTTCGGCCCGGATTCCGAAGCCATTTACTTCACCGTGGGTAGCGCTTGGATGCGTCCCTAACAGGGAAACGCCATGGACGTAAACTTCTGACGCTACGATATATTTATTAAAGATGACGGGAATTCATTTTTGTAGAATCCTCATTCACCATAAATCGTTTTCCAATCTTTGGCCATATCAATCACGATCCATCCGCGAGCGGCCGCTTCATCCAGCCCACGGCTTAATTGACCCACATGCGACTCACGGTCATAAGCCCATTCACGGTCGGCATCAGTATGATGTAGAATCAGTCCCAAACGCGCACCTTCACCTGTGGTCGCATATTCCAACATTTGGAAATCCCCATCGGAATTTCCGGAAGCCAATACGGGACGCTTACCGATGACCTGATAAATGCCTACGGGTTTTCCTGCTTTGTCATCAATCAAATCAATCTCGCCCAATCGACGGATTTTTCCTCCTTCTTCATATTCCACTTTAATGCGGCTGCCCACCACCTGCTCGGGCGGAATCCCATAAGCCGCCTCCACCCACGGACGCATAAACGAAATACCTCCCCCGGAAACAATATAGGTTTTAAATCCCGCGTCCCGTAGAGCCTGCAATAATTCCTTCATTGGTTGAAACGTCATTTCGGTATAAAGTTTCCCGGCCGTCGGATGCTTCGCGGTCTGCATCCACTCGCTGACGATTTCCGAAAATTCCTCTTCAGTCATGCCGGCATGCGTGGCAGCCATCAATTCCAAAAGCTCTTTTTCTCCGAAACCTTTCATTGCAGCCTTGTCCCCTTCCAATACCGCCTGGAAAGGTTGTTGGGTTTTCCACTCGGGATGTTCGGGTGCCAATGCGGCCACGCGCTCCATAATAAATATCAATTGAAAATACATCGGCTTTTCCGACCAAAGATTCCCATCATTGTCAAAAGTCGCAATCCGATCCCCCGGTGCGATATACCCGTCACTCCCTTCAGTTTGCGCCTCGGAAATGAATTTTAAAATTCGGCCCTTTGTTTCCCCTTCATTCCAGGAGGGCAATAAATCCTGGGCAAACAGACTGGAGGTACAGGCGGCAAAACATAATAGCGCGATCGTTTTCATAAATGAACTTTGGTTAGGGTGAAAAAGGATTTAATTTGGGAAGATGTTGCTTGCGGGGTATTTTTGAAATGAGCGTCTTCCTGAATTTATAAAATAAAAAAACAAAAGTCCCGCATAAAAAAATGCCCGTCACGATACACCCCCAATGCAACCGGAACCGCGCCCCCAACATGGGCCCCTTCACCTTCACCGTTCGGCCCGGAATTATCTTTTGCTCCAATTTTTCACTTTCAGGGTTCCACCACTGAAACGTTACCGCGGGAATTTCAATGCGGCCTGCAGTTTCAAACCGGTAGCGCAGCGCCTCTTCCCGCTGACCTGAAAAAGTTCCTCTCGGGGATTGGTCAGTGATCGACACCTTTGGCGGGTATACCCGCACCCCCTCCGGCGCGGCTTGCGGTAAAGGCGGCAATGCCATCCCCGAAAGATTCTCAGCGGTTTGAATCAAGCTGCGGGTCAACACCCCGCCCACCTCAAATTCCTCTTCATCTGATGACCAGCTCTGCTCTAAAGAATACTTCGGGCTACTCACCACAAAACGTTCCTCAGGAATTCCCGGCGGCCGTTTCAACTGCACAGAAAAAGCAGGCACCTCGCCTGAAATCTGCTTCAATTCACTCCCCGCCTGCACCCCGAAAGTAACCGGAACGACGGGAACCTGAAGATCTCCGGACTGCTGACTGAACATCGCAAACTGGTACCGCTGCACAAACAGCTCGCCTTCGTCACTGCTTTCAGAACTGATCACCGGCCGACCCATCTTCACGATTTGGGTCCCGGGCAGTTCAGGCAGCTGGAAAGTGGGCACACCCGAAAAGCTCCCTTTGGCCCGCAACTCCACCACCACATCCACCCGCTCTCCGGTCCAGAAGTCTCCCTCCGGAGGAATAAGCGTCACCGCTTCATAAGCGTGGAGCGCTGGCAGCAGAAAACACATCCACGCCACACTTATCCTTAGACCTGATCGGAATCCTGATCGAGGGTGATTCCGATTTTGAGCGCACTGCAAAGAACAACAACGATTCATCACTCCTCTCTCCCTGCGTCCATTTGCGCCTGCATCATAAACTTCGTTTTCAAAAAATCCCCGGGGCTGGTTTGCACTTTACGCATCCACATCGCCTGTTGTTCGGCATCACTCAGCTCCTCTCCCGCCACCACTTCCTCTCCGGCCCCGTCACTCCCTTTTGCCAAATCATCAAACACAATTTCATCCGCGCCCATTTCACCCTCAGTCATATTCCCCCCTTCCGCCTTCACCGCTTCTGCACGCAAGCGGGCCAGTTCCCGATTTTCCTGGGCCTCTTTCCACTCGGGCTGAATTTCCAACGCCTGATCGTAGGCCTCCACCGCCCCCTCATAGTTGCCCCCCATCACCAAGGCATTGCCCAAATTAAATTTCCCTTCCGCACTTTGCACGGAGCGAAAGGCACTGACTGCCTGATCAAAATTTCCGGCCCGATACCAGGCCACCCCGCGATGCATGGGATCGGCAAATGCGGCAGCCGCCTCTGCATACTTTTCTTTGCGATACAAGTGTTGCCCCCACTGATCTTGGGTGAACCAAACGGAGGTCCAAAAACCTAGGGTTGCAATGATCATTACCGCTTTCATCGTTCATCCCCCTTTCTGGGAAACTGTATGAGATAACAAAGCGCAATCGGGAACAGTAACCACCATCCGTCTTCGGCCCATTGCTGTCCCTCATCCACTTGTGCCTGTTTGATTTGACGCTTGGCCGCACGCACAATATTTTTCACATCACTTGCATCCGGTGTTAACGGCTGCACATCCGCACGCACCGCACTTGCCGCCGCCTTCATTTCGACATCCGCATCTTCCAATAAATTCAAAAACTGCATGCCGAGTTCTCCGGCATCTTCCCAGGCCTTTTTCACATCGGACGCCGCGGCCTCTACCCGGTCCGCCAGCACCACCAGGGAGCCGCCCCCATCTTCCGAAGCAAGCAGCGCACCCGCCTTGGCGATTGCCGCCGGTAAATCATCTCCCGGCTTGGGCATAATTTTCGGAGACACCTCCATCGCCAAATCGGCGATCACCTGACCATCCTGCGTGGCCGGTAAAACCAGATGGGCCGAACCGGCATAAGCGATCAGCGCGACTTTTCCCCCGGGACGCACATCGATTAAATCCTGCACTTTCAGCTGAGCCTCCAACAAAGGTGTCGGATCTGAAACCTCTTCGGTCATCGAGGCATCCGCTTTCAATAATATCACCAGTGATGCAGAATCCTCGGCGAAAGGGCTCGGCACCAAACGCCATACCGGACCGGCCACCGCAATCACCACCAACCCCCAGGCCACAAATCCAATCCAGGGCCGAAGCACACCCTGCTTTTCGTTTCCGGTCTGCAGGGCCTCCAGCAGCTCAGCATCCATTTGTGCCCGCCATCCCAATAAGGGATCTTTGGCCTGACGCATTTTATAAAAAAACCACAGCCCCAGCGGGAGCAACAGCAACCAGAGCGGACGTTGAAAATGCATTAGATTTCTCCCTCCACCCGCAATTCTCCGGTTCGAGGATCCACATGCAAGCGACGCGTTGCACTTTCAAGGGGGGAACGCCCCACATTTTTCAGCTGCCGCAATTGCAATATCCAAAAAACAAATTGAATGAGCAGACAAAGCACCAGCACCCAGGGAAACAAATCCAAGCGCGGACGGTGACTGACCACATCCACTTTCCGGGTTTCAATTTTATCAATCTCGTCGTAAATTTTTTCCAAGCTGCCACGATCCCCCGCAAAGAAATATTGGCCGCCACCCGTTTTGGCTACATCCTGCAGCGTCGTCACATCCAGCGGATCCTCTCCGGCCGTTTCCGGATCCCCAATGGCAATGGTGTGAATGCGTACACTTTTATCTTTCGCCACCCGCGCCGCCTCCACCGGTGGCACCTGACTGGCTGAATCATTTCCGTCAGTTAAAGCAATCAACGTTTTGGAGGGCGCGTCACTTTGGTCGAACTGTAAAATCCCTAACCCAATTGCATCCCCAAACGCGGTCCGCGGACCCGCCATGCCCACTTGGGTTTCATCCAAAAGTTCACGGCACAATTCCAAATCAGTGGTAAACGGAACCTGAAGGTAAGGTGCATTTCCAAATACGATCAACCCCACCCGGTCCCCTTCCCTTTTTAATAAAAAATCCCCCACCACTTCTTTCACCGCCGATAACCGATCAACTTTTTCACCCGCCTGATTGGTGAAATCCTGCTGATTCATGGATCCGGACAAATCAATTAACAACAACAAGTCCCGGGTGGGAATTTCCCGGCTCACCGGAGGCTTCAGCCATTGCGGGCGGATCAGTGCCAACACCAACAATCCCCAAATCACCGTTTGCACCCAGGGAAATTTATGAACCTTTGCCGCCACCGCTGTCCCGTCATCCGCCCGAAACAAACGGTCGGCAAAAGGTAAACGAACGGCCGGGGGCGTCGACCGCACCGCCGGCATCAACCACATCCACAACCAGGGCAGAGGAAGCAACAGGACCAACCAGGGATTTGCAAAATCAATCATCCGCGCCCTCCGGCTGATGGTTCCGCACCCACGTTTCCGCAAACGACTTCCACTGCGGAAGATCTTCGACGGGCAAAGATCCGTAAAGCGCCTGATCCCAGTTTGCTTTTAACGCCTCCGGCAAGGGAGTCTTTCCCGTTACGGCCAATAAGGAAAACCATTCCGCTTGTGACAGGCCACTCAACTCAGGAGCCGACCGCCACACCCGCACGCAACGCCGCAATACCGCCACCACTTCCGCCGGGCTTTCCGCTTGCGCCAAAGCTTTCAATGCTTCTTTGCGGTAAACATTATGAAGACGCTTCAGCCAAAACTTCCCCCCCACAAACACCAGCCCCACAGCCAGAACCGCCAACACGATCCACCAGCCCATCGCCCATGGCCAAACCGAAACCCTTCCCGGTTCCACAATATCATGCAAGGCGCTCAAAGAAGGGACCTTATCCATGCTGTCCCCCCAAAGCTTCGCGTACCTGTTCAATCACCGGCCGATCGGTACTTATAGGCAACATCGGGATCTTCAACTTTCGAAACAACTGTTGCCACTGGGCGACCTCTTTGGCAAATTCTGCCCGCAACCTGCCAGGAAATCCGGCATCTGTCGGCACCGGCTTTGTCTCCTGCCCCAGATCCATCCACATTCCGGGCAGGCCGCTTATCTGGATGCCCAGGGGATCATACACCGTGCCCAGAAAAACATTGTTGTGCTGCGCGATCCGCGTCAACCGCTCGCCCGTCTCTTCATCCGCCCCCACCAAATCACTCACCAAAATAAACAGCCCGTCATGGGTCAATTGCTTCTCTGCATCCCGAAGCATTTCATTTAACCTCCCCACCGAGTCCGCATCGTTTTTCAAGGTCAGTCTTTGCGTTTCCTCCGCGACGGCACCTAACAACTGCAACACCGAAGACTGCCCGCGCTTGGCCCGGAAAAAACGAAAACCCTCATCCCCAAAAACCCAGCCTCCCACGCGGTCTCCTCCCTCCAGCACCCGCCAGGCCGCCAATGCGGCGGCTTCCGCTGCGGCCACGGATTTCATCGCCCGCCGACTACCAAAAAACATCCCCTTCCGCTGATCCACGGCAATATAAACCGGACGCTCCCGCTCCTCTTCGTACACCCGGATTTGCGTGCGCCCCCGGCGGGCGGTGGCCTTCCAGTCAATACTGCGGATATCATCCCCGGGTCGATAGCCCCGCAACTCGGCAAAGTCCAGGCCTCGCCCCCGCAAGCGCGAGGCATAGCGACCGGCCAGCAAAGAATTTTGAGGTTGATGCGGGGAAAGCCTGAAGCCGCGGGCCTCTGCCTTTAGCCGGATCAGTTCCTCGAGTGAAATGGTGACTGCAGCCGCCATACGATTTCCTTAAACAGCAACCACAGATGCGATCAGGGCTTCCACCACTTCGTTGCGGCTGCGGTTCTCCGCTTCCGCCAAATAAGATAAATGAATGCGGTGCCCCAAACAGGCCGCTGCCACGGCTTTGATATTTTCAGGCGTCACAAAAGACTGCCCCTGCAACCAGGCATGCGCCCGGGATGCGGCATCCAGGGCCAGAGTTCCCCGCGGACTCGCACCGAGACGGATCCATTTTGATACCTCGCCCTCAAGCTTCTCCGGATTCCGGGTCGCCATTACTAAATCGACAATATACTGCTCTGCAGCCGCGTTCACTTCAATTTCCGCCACTTCCTTGCGGGCAGCCAAAACATCTTCCGGCTGAAGAATATTTTCGGCCAAGGCGACTTTTCCGGATTTTTCCCCCCGGACCAAACGAAGAATTTCGACTTCATTTTCCGCCGGGGGATAAGGAACGTGCACGTATAAAAGAAAGCGGTCCATTTGCGCTTCAGGCAAAGGATAGGTCCCCTCCTGCTCAATGGGGTTTTGGGTCGCCAGCACCAAAAACAATTCAGGAAGTTTCCGGCTGTTTCCCGCCACCGTGACTTGGCGTTCCTCCATGGCTTCCAACAGGGCGGATTGCACTTTGGCCGGCGCGCGGTTAATCTCATCCGCGAGGATTAAATTCCCAAAAACGGGTCCGGGCTGAAACACAAATTCTCCCGTCTCTTCACGATAAATATCTGATCCACTGACATCGGAAGGCAATAAATCGGGGGTGAACTGAATTCGGCTGAATTCAGAAGGTACCAAACGGCTCAGGGTTTTAATGGAACGGGTTTTGGCCACTCCGGGCAGCCCTTCCATCAACACATGTCCATCCGCCAACAACGCAATTAATAATTTCTCCACTACGGCCTCCTGGCCGATCACGGATTGATTCATTCCTTTTTGAAGTTCGAGAAAGGCGTTGTGTAGAGACATGGTGTATACCTTAAAGAAATAAAGTTATATCAACAAAAGAAATCCCGGCTTCGCACGGGATAAAGCGAACAGAAAAAAATAATTAAATAAAAAAGTCCGCCCGGAGAAATTCCGGACGGACTGAATCAAAACCCGTCTTACTGGTGGGAGCCGGGTTGTTGCAGGGCTTCCATTACCTGATCCAAAGAGAACGATGCCGCTTTCTGGCGGGGCGGATACTCTTTGAAGGTTGCCATAAAGTTCGCAACGTAGTCCTGGGCCGGAACCAACATGTACGCACGGGACAACATCCAATCCAAGTAGGTGTTGGAAGTGATGTTTGCCCGTTCATAGGGATCACGACGCAGGTTGAAAATCAATGGCAAACGCAGTTCCACAAAGGGATCCATCCATACCCGGAGGGTACCAACGGTCTGCTGTTCCATAAACACCAATTTCCAGTCGTTGAACCGTAAGGCGGTCAGATCACCGTCATCCGAAAAGTAGAAAATTTCTTCGCGGGGAGATGGGTTGGCTTTCGGATCTTTCAAGTGATCGAGGATATTATATCCATCCAAATGGATTTTGTAATCACGGCCCAAAGCTTTGGAAGTGTAGCCGTCCAAGAGGTCTTCCTTGATGTCGTCATCACCGGCAATCGCGGCAAAGGTCGGCAGCCAATCCATGTGGTGAACGATGCCGTTTGAAACGGATCCGGGCTGGATCTGTCCGGGCCAGCGGACCATCGCCGGAACCCGCCATCCACCTTCCCAGTTGGTGTTTTTCTCACCGCGGAAGGGGGTCATCGCCGCATCAGGCCAGGAGTTCATGTGCGGGCCGTTGTCGGTGGAGTAAAATACGAGGGTGTTATCCGCAATGCCCAGCTCGTCGAGCTTGTCCAGGAACTGACCGATATGACGGTCATGCTCAATCATGCCGGCCTGATATTCATCAACCTTGGGATAGGTTTTGGCAATGTCGGCACGTTTTTCTTCACTCACATGAGTGCGGAAATGCATCCGGGTTCCACTCCACCACACAAAGAAAGGTTTTTTGGCTGCGTGGGCGCGCTCAATGAAATCCAACGCGTGGGCGGTGGTATCATCATCCACAGTTTCCATACGTTTTTTGGTCAAAGGACCGGTGTCTTCAATCTTTCCGTCTGCGGAAGATTTGATCACGCCGCGGGGACCATATTTTTTCAAAAATTCAGGGTCTTTCGGATAATCTTCGTTTTCGGGTTCCTCTTCCGCATTCAAGTGATAGAGGTTGCCGTAAAACTCATCAAAACCATGGTTGGTGGGAAGATGCTCATCTTTGTCACCCAAATGGTTTTTACCAAACTGTCCGGTCATGTAACCATTATCTTTCATGATCACGGCAATGGTGGGATCTTCCACCTGCATACCCAAATCCGCTCCGGGAAGACCGACTTTTGAAAGACCGGTACGAAAAACGCTCTGTCCCATAATGAAGGAAGAACGACCCGCGGTACAGCTTTGCTCACCGTAGTAATCGGTAAAAATAATGCCTTCTTTGGCGATCCGATCAATATTCGGAGTTTGATACCCCATTACACCCATGGTGTATGCGGAAATGTTGGACTGACCAATGTCGTCTCCCCATATCACCAATACATTTGGTTTTTCGGTTTGACTGAAGCCCAGCATGGGCAGTGTTGCCATTAAAATGGCAGTAGATTTCTTCATGATTGTCTCCTAACGGTTTGAATAAAACGTAGCCGTGTAATACAGCACTCCATAAAGGCTACGTCAGAAGCTCGTAATCCTTAATATAAAAATAGTGAAATCTTATTCAACAACCCATAACCTATAGTTATATGACCAACCCACGGTACTTTGAATATGCATTGATGATTGAGCGTTTTGGCAGCTTCAAACGCGCATCGCTGGAACTGAACCTGAGCCAACCCGCGCTTTCCAAAGGGATTGCCGCATTGGAAAAAGAATATGGCGTCACCCTCTTTAACCGGGAGAGCCGTCCCCTGGTACCTACGGATGCCGGGAGACTGGTCCTTGAAGAAGGACAACGTTTCATTCAGGGAAATCGTCAACTCAGGAACCGTTTGTTGGAATTACATGGGGTCGTGAGCCACAACATCCGCATTGCCTGGGGACCCTATGCCAGTATAAAATATGCCACTGACTTTACACTGCGCTTTCAGGCACAATTTCCTAATTCAGAAATCACATTCATCAATTCCAGCTGGGAAAAGCTTCCGAAACTCCTTCGCAACCGCCAAGTGGATCTGTTTGTCGGAGACATTTCTTCTCCGGAACTGGAAGAGGAATTTCAGGTCTATCCCCTGCCGACTGAAGCCGTGGTGTATGTCTGTAACCGAAATCATCCGCTGGCAAAACGGAAGCAGCTCAAGCTTACAGAAATTTACTCCCATCCGCTCGCCCTTTGCAACCCACCCCCCTGGGCCCAAAAATGGTTAAAAACACAGATGAAAGATCAGGATACCCGACAATCTCCTGCCTGTATCCGGGTGGATGAGTACCGGCAAATTGAGGAGATCATCCTAAAGAATTCACAGGTGGCAACCCTGACAGGTTACAGCTGTTTCGAAGAGAATATTTCCAACAAAAATCTCGTCGCCATCCCCCTGGAGAACGCACCCTATCTGCGGGCGGGCATTGTATGGTCAGCGCAGGGGAACCAAACCCCTACACTGGAGAAAACCGTGTCGATTCTTAAACAGTTGCCCCAAAAGTTGACAGCATAATCCGGGCGATCCAGCCCCGGTCTAATAGGTAAACAAATCCGCCTTCTTCAGCTCCCGGCCCAAAGCGAGGCTCATCGCTTTGATCATTTTATTGCGGCTGTTCGGCGTCAAGCGCCGTCCTTTGCAGGCACGTGCCACCGTTTTGTGGGTAATGGGCTCGGGGGAAATCGCCACCAGATTATGAGGGGTGATTTCATTTTCCCGCATCAGCACCGCCAACGGTTGTTCACCAAAATTCCGTTCAAGTTCTTTATTCATCGTATGTACTCCAACACTTTATCCATGGTTTCGGCCAAGGCCACGGTTTCATCAAGAGGCATCACCGCACTTTCCGTTTTACCCGCCTGTAAGGCCCGATGCACCTCCAAAATTTCAAAACGGAAGCCCTCCTCATCTGCATAAGGAAGATTCAATTTTTCCTGATCCCCCCCCAAACTGTGAATCTCCACACGTTTTGCCCCCGGAAAAAATTCAGGAATCACGACCCGCCCCGTTTCCCCCACAATTTCAACCCGGTTTTCAGAGGGAGAGCGGATGCCGCAGTTTAATTGCGCCATGGCTCCGTCCACATAACCGAAATTCATCAGAGTGGTTTCATCCACCCCCGTCCCGGCAAAATTTGCCAGTGCCGAGATCCGCTCCGGCTGCCCCCCCATCACAAAACTGGCAATGGACACCGGGTAAATCCCCACATCCAGTAACGCGCCCCCCGCAAGCGCAGGGTTATATAAGCGGTGTTGAGGATCGAAGGGCTTTTCAATCGAAAAAGAAGCCCTGAGCATTTTCACCTGTCCGATTTTTCCGGCATCCAACCAGACTTTCATTTGCCGGATCGCCGGTAAAAAGCGGGTCCACATGCCCTCCATCAAAAACAACCCCTTCTCCCTGGCGGCCTCCACCATTCTGCGGGACTCTTCCACGTTAACCCCCAGCGGTTTTTCGCAAAGCACGGCCTTCCCGTGCGCGAGAGCCAACAACACATTCTCCACATGAAAGTTATGTGTGGTGGCCACATACACGGCATCCAGCCCGGCTTCGGAAAGCATGGTTTCATAACACTCATAAGAAGTCGGAACCGATTCTTCGGCCGCGAAAGACGCCGCCCTTCCCGGTGTGCGGGATGCACAAGCCACCAGCGTCCCGTCATCAACCGACGCCAGACTTTTTGCAAATTTGTGGGCGATGTGCCCACAACCGAGTATTCCCCATTTTATCTTATTCATGATCTCTCCTTGCCATATTTCATCCGTCAATCCAGACAAATCAAAAAAACTACACGGGCTACAGCCAGTTCGTTCCATCCGCAAACAGGTTTCAAATGAAGCATTCCCCAAAAATATTGCATTTTATGGAACCACAACTAAATATGTTTTCATGGCCGATGTGAAACCCATTATGCAGGATCACAAGAACTGCATCTTAAAATTTAAAGGTGATTTTCTGATGGGGGAGTCCCGACCGACTTTGGAAAGTTTAACCACTGAACTCCCCCGCGATCTAACAGGACTTTCCTGTGATGCAGCCGGCATGGGGGCATGGGACAGCACTTTGCTGACCCTCTTAATGGGCTTGCAGGACTACGGGCAGGAAAAAGGGCTGATCTTCGATGTCGGGAATATGCCCGAAGGTGTTCAGCGCCTGCTTAACCTGGCCCGGGCCATCCCCGAACGGCCCGGCACCCGGCGGGCCGTTTCCAAAGATTCTCTCACAGTGCGAACCGGGAAAGCCACCCTGAAAGTCTGGAATGAAACGGTGGACATGGTTTCCTTTATCGGCGAAACCTCCCAGAGCTTCGGCAGACTTCTTCAAGGAAAAGCCCGGTTTCGAAAATCCGATCTGTGGGTTCATATGGAAGCCTGCGGACCGGGAAGCCTGGGCATCATTACCGTAATCTCCCTATTGGTCGGCGCAATTCTGGCCTTTGTGGGGGCGGTCCAGCTTTCGATGTTCGGGGCGGAGGTGTTTGTCGCCAACTTGGTGGGTTTAGGCATGGTCATGGAAATGGGCGCTTTGATGACCGGCATTATTCTGGCGGGGCGAACCGGGGCTGCTTTTGCCGCCCAGCTGGGCACCATGCAGGTGAATGAAGAAATTGACGCGCTCAAAACCATGGGAATTCCCCCGGTGGATAATTTGGTCCTCCCCCGCATGCTGGCCCTGATCTTCATGTCCCCACTGTTAATCATTTATGCAAATACCGTGGGCATGATCGGCGGGGCCATCGTGGGGGTTTTCTACTTAAACATCCCCCCGCAAGTTTTCTTTGTCCGCACGTTCGAATACGTCACCCCCTGGTTGATGGCCCAGGGAATGATTAAAGGCTGCAGCTTCGGTTTACTGGTTGCTTATTCCGGCTGTTTGCGGGGCATGCAGTGCGGACGCAGCGCCTCAGAGGTTGGAAATGCCGCCACCCGTGCGGTGGTGACCAGCCTGCTTTTAATCGTTATCGCCGACGCAATCTGGACCTTTCTCTTTATATTGATGGGCTGATTCATGAGTACCCCAAACGAAAAAATACCGCCATCCGTCCTCAGCGTCAAAAATCTTGAAATGCGCTACGGCAGCACCCTGATTCAGCAGAATTTAAATTTTGAAATCTCCCAGGGGGATATTTTTATTATCATGGGCGGCAGCGGCTGCGGAAAAAGCACCCTGCTCAAGCATCTGATCGGACTGGTAAAACCCGCCGCGGGCAACGTCTACTATGGAGACAAAGACTTCTGGGCCTCCGAAGGAAATGAACGCGACCAAATCATGCAGGATATCGGTATCCTCTATCAGCAAGGTGCCCTGTGGAGCTCCTTGACCCTGGCGGAAAATGTCGCGGTTCCCCTGCAGGAATACACCGCTCTCAACGCGAAAGAAATTCGCGACCTCTGCGCCTTTAAACTCCAACTGGTGGGCCTCGCCGGATTTGACGATTATTACCCCTCGGAAATCAGTGGCGGCATGCGTAAACGTGCCGCCCTCGCCCGTGCAATTGCCCTGGACCCCAAATTTTTGTTTTTCGACGAACCCTCCGCGGGACTGGATCCCGTAAGCGCCAAACTTCTCGACGATTTAATTTTGGAACTTCGCGATACCCTCGGCGCCACCATTGCAGTGGTCACCCACGAACTCGCGAGTATTTACGCCATCGGTTCGAATTCCGTTTTTCTGGATCCCATATCCAAAACCATGATTGCCCAGGGCAATCCCACCACGCTCCTCAATGAATCCAGGGATGCGCGGGTACACGAATTTTTGACCCGGGGCAATACCCACACAGAAGGATGAAGCACCTATGAGTAAAAAAATCAATCCCGCCAAACTTGGCGTTTTTGTCCTGATCGCCATCGTGCTCGGACTGACCACACTTGCCGTCATCTCCTCAGGCCAATTATTTAAAAAAACCATCCCCTTTGTCATGTATTTTGATGCGGACGCAACCGGATTGAAACCGGGTGCACCCGTCCTGTATCGCGGAGTCGCGGTGGGACAGGTCACCAAAATCCAATTGATTTTTGACAGTGACTTACAGGATATGCTGGTACCGGTTCATATCGAAATTGATCCAAACCGTTTCGTACTGCAGGGAAGTTCAGACCACTACCCCATGATGGAAGACCTCATAAATGAAGGTCTCAGAGCTCAATTGCAGACCCAAAGCTTTGTGACCGGGATGCTGCAGGTGATGCTGGTCACCATGCCGGAAATCCCCCTGGAACTCAAAGGCGTCAATTCCGAGATTCGGGAAATACCCACCGCGCCCGCATTAACCCAAATTTTAACCAACGAAATCAAAGAGCTCAATCTCTCCGAGATGCTATCGGATATGCAGGAGACCCTCAAATCCGCAAAACAAATCACCGAAAACGTTCGGGATGAAAAGTTGTTTGAGAACCTGTCCGATGTGCTTGAAAACCTCAACTCCCTCACGGAGGATCTGGCGGTTGAACTCCCGAAAGTCTCCAAAGACATCACCCAGACCTCCACCAGTATTCGCGAATTTATCGAGAGAGGCAGCAATGTCCTTTCACATGCTGAGACCCTCATGACGGATATCGGGAAACAGGCCCCCGGAATTTTACAAGGCGCCAAAGCAAACACCGACAAATTACAGGAACTGCAAACCACGCTGACCAGCGCCGTCAAACAGGCGGAAGGCATGCTTGCACATGATTCCCCTCTCCGGTTCCACATGGCGGCCGCTTTAGACCGCTATACCAAAGTCGCCACCAAACTCGAAACACTCCTGGATACCATCGAACGGAACCCGGAAGCCTTTATTACCGGTAAACCCGAACAAAACTGAGCCTATGAAAACGCTTCTTCTTCTCTCCCTCCCTTTGCTTTTTGCCGGATGTTTGTCACCCAGCGCAAGTCCCGCGCGCAAGTACTATCAACTTCAGGAAGCAGAGATAACCGAAGTCTCAAAAAAGAAAATGGATTTTCCATTCCTGGTCATTGGACCCGTCGACGTAAGCCCATACCTGGATCAATCCAAATTCGCCCTCCGGGTAAATTCCCATGAAATTGAATACCAGGAATATCAACGCTGGGCAGAACCATTGGAACTCAATATCTCCTCCATATTGGCAGCCAACCTGCGTCAATACTTTCAGACCACCGACATCTCTCCCACCGCTCCCAAACTTCTGCTGGGACAGGAACAGTCCCGAGTGATGATCCTCATCAACCGCATGGATGTGGATACAGACGGAAAAGCATTCCTCAGCATCCAATGGGCCATGCTCAATCGGGAAAAGAAAAACGACTCGATTGTTCACGAGAAAGATTATCAGACCACGGTAAGTCAAAATGATATGCTGGGGCGGGTTACCGCCCTGAACCGGCTCATTACCGAATTCAGTCTGGACCTTGCCAAAGGAATAGAGAAAGAGCTGTGAACCTCAGGAAAACGCTCATAGTCGGGACACTTGCCTTGGCAGTCTCCACGAAACTCGTTGCCCAAAATGAGGAGAAAGAACCCCCAAAGGAAACAAAGCAAAAAAGCAGCTTCGTGATTGCGCCCGCCGTCGCATCCAGCCCCGGATTCGGCAACGGCTTTGGCGCAGTGGGACTCTACTTTTTCAAGCCCAATGCCCAGGATGAAATCTCGCCGCCCTCCACCATTACCGCTGTCGGGATGTATTCGGATACGGACAGTTATTTCGCCGGCACCTTCGGCAGGTTTCACCTGAAGGAAGATC
Source organism: Kiritimatiellaeota bacterium B1221 (assembly GCA_029269125.1). Lineage (GTDB taxonomy): Bacteria > Verrucomicrobiota > Kiritimatiellia > SS1-B-03-39 > UBA6053 > UBA6053. Next base: position 54,694 of record JARHXX010000016.1, read on the forward strand.
ACTGGCGGCTCATCGCCGGCGTTCCCTCCGGACGCGTCAACAGCAGCCTCGACCTCAACGGACCGGAAAATGCGCGCTTTGAAAATAACTTCATTGCCGTTTTTCTGGAAGCCCAGCGTAAAATTTTCGGAAACTGGTTCGGGGGAATCCGGTTCATCAGTATTGATCAAAGCTACCGTGCAAAAAATGATGCGGGTAGCCAATACCTCGATTTTTATGATGTCCAGGATACCCACAACGGAAAAGTGTCCGGGGTGATCTCCTATGATTCAAGAGACAACCAGCGCTACCCTGAATCAGGAACCTACGGAGAGGGCGTACTCACCTACGCCCCGGATAATTGGAGTGAGAGCGGAGAGTACTACGTCGCCGAAGTTTCCGCCGCATCCTTTTTTAAAATCATCAACGATCAAATTTTCGCGCTGCAGTTCAAGGGGATAACCGTTCCCGACGACGCCCCCTACTTCGAGCGCCCCACCCTCGGCTCCCGCGGGGATCTGCGGGGATACACTCCGGGAGAATACGTGGGAGACCATATGGTTCTCCTCCAGTTAGAATACCGGATGCGTTTTACCCAGAGGTACGGCGGCGTGGTTTTTGGCGGAGGTGCCGGACTGTGGGACGACACCTTCACCTCCGACGACCTCTACTGGAATTACGGCGCCGGCATCCGTATCCGGCTGCAGGAAGAGAACCGGGTCAACTTCCGCATCGATTACGCCATTGGAGAAAATGATCAGGATGGCTGGTACGTAAGTGTCTCCGAAGCCTTTTAGAACTTTCCCCACATCCCTTCCTTCGCGAAATATTCCTTCCTCTTTTCACCTCAAACAAACGCCGCCCCCCCAAACCCTCCCATGAAAAAATTCTCTGACCTGAAACGGATCTCCTGCCTCGCCATTTTTCTGACACTGACCGGATGCGCCACGACCCCGCCCCCGCCTTTGCCCCAACTCATTAAACATGCGGTATGGGAAACCAATGATAAAGCGCTCGTTTACGACGCCTGCCTCAAAGGACTGCATCTGAATGGCTTCATGATTCTCGTCGCAGAACGGGAAAGCGGATTGCTGGCCACGGAATGGAAGGATATCTCCACCGCATCCATCGATGCAAAATTCCGAATGAACCTGCTGATCTTCAGCGAAGCACCGGGCCATACCAGTTTATCCATCCGCTACGACATCAATTGGAGCGGAAAAGAAGGGCATAAAGTCAAAACAGTCGAAGCCGAACAAATCGTATCAAAATCGGTCACAGACACCATGGACAGCCTCTTTCTGGAGTTTGATCGGCTGGTGGGAAAAGCCTCGGACAAAGGCTACGCCTCCTTCACCTGGAAGTAGCAAATTCGTAACTCTGACATTTGTGTCTGAAGGATTTCAGCCTGCGACAAAAAGGCTGAAAGCCTGAGTTACCCCAGACCCAAAAGGCCCAACGCCTCCATCCGGCTGGTCACCACCGGATGCCCCAGGCCACGCAGTTTTGATTCCGGATGATTGCCGCCGGGAATGATGATGCATTGCATCCCCAGTTCTTCCGCCACTTCCGCATCATGTACGGTGTCACCAATCAAAACGGTTCGGGAAGGATCCACACCCAGGTTTTCCAACGCGAGTTTTCCCTGGGGCGCCTTGTCCGCGGGATAAATATGGTGGTGTCCATGGAGATCATGGAAATAATCATTCAATCCGTGTTCATCGACCAGCCGCACCAAGGTATCATGCTTGTAGGCAGACAAAATACTTTGCCCCAGCCCCAAAGCCTTCACTTGATCCAAAGCCACAAGCACATCTTCAAACAGCGAAGCTTCCGCGCGGCGCTGCTCGTAGGCATCAATGAAAGCCAATCCCAACTTTTTAAAACTCTCTTTTTCAAAATCAAATCCGATGCGTTTGTAATATTCGATGATGGGGAAATCAAAGATTTCCGCATACCGCTCCATACTCATTTCCGGCATCTCCCGCTCTCTTAGAATCCCGTTCATGACATCACAACAAAGCCAGGCATCATTCAAGAGCGTTCCATTCCAGTCCCAAAAGATATGATCAATATTTTTCATGTCATTCCCTGCTACCAGAGCGCCTCCTCTTTTGCTACAGCAAACGTATGCGCTCCTTGATTCTAAAACTACAGGATATTTCCTACTCCAAATCCGCACTGATAAAAAGCTGCGCTCTTCTCCTCCTTCTGGGACTCGCCAGCGCGGGAGTGATCAGTACCCTTTTAGATCTACTTCCCCGACCCCTTCCATCAAAACCGGATACTTTCGAAAAGATTTTCACCCGCTTTTACGAACTGAAATCCCCCCATCCGCATCCTGATTTTCCCCCGACCGAAACCCGCTTCTTCCGGGGGGACGAAGCCTTTTGGATGCCGCAGCTTCTCGAGGAGGTGAATCGGGAGTCCCCTCCACCCGGTGCCCGCTTTGCATTGGGGCTTTGGTTAGCCGATGACGGCAATCCCGCGGAAGCCATCAAACTCTTTCATCAGGAAAACCTTAGCTCTCCCCACCCCCTCATCCGCCAGTGTGAACTCGAAGCCACCCTTCAAGCACACGATACCGAACATCTCTACGCCTTAAGACAAAATCCGGCTTATGCGGATGATCTTCACGGCGTCCATTTTTTTCATATGGGCGTGATCACCCAAAATTGGCCCATGATCCTGCGTTGGTTCTGGTTAGCGCAGTATGAAAATATTTTTGCAGGCACCCTGTTGATGGTTCTGGTTGCAGGTGCCATTTGGACCGCTCTCATTCTCAGCCTGTTTCCCCGCCCCCTCTTAAAACCTTATTTATTTTTTATCCCCGCCGCCCTCGCACTGGGATGGATCTCTACCTGGCCCACCATTTGGTCGAGTATATGGATGGAAACCCGCTTCAACATTCACGAGGGCAGTGATTTCGTCTCCTCTCTCTTGTACTATCTGGTCTCGGTCGGGTTCAGGGAAGAGATCTGCAAACTCCTGCTCTTTACCCCCCTCTTGCTCCGGGTGAGCAAAAACGGAAGGGATCTGGAAGCGCTACTCTTCGGTGCATGTGTCGGACTGGGATTCGCGATTGAAGAAAACATCAATTATTTCAACAACTATCAAGGGAGCGGCGTTTCAGTCAGTCGATTTGTGAGCGCCAACCTTCTGCACCTCTCCCTCACCGGCGTCAGCGCATTGGCCTTGACCCGGGCGGTTCGCGATCCCAACCAGTGGATGGCAGATGCGGTGAGTACCCTCGCGATATGCATCGGACTGCACGGCCTCTACAATACGCTGCTTTCTCAACCCGTGCCCGGACTCGGGGACATGTCCTATTTTGCGGGGGCCCTACTCGCGGGCTGCAGCTTTCTGTTTTTCCGTGAAATAGATGCCCTGTCTTCGATACACGGGTTAAAGGTGTCCCGCACCGCCCTGTTCTGCTGGGGATTCTGCCTTCTCTTCAATTTGGAACTGTTAAGCGCCAGCGTACTATTGCCATTCGACAATGCTTTGTTTATCACGGGAAACGCCGCCCTTTCAGCCACCCTGACCGCTTACATATTCCTTCACCAAATCCAGGAACCCCTCTCGCCCTAAGGGGATTTCTTCCCGGGCGCTTTAGAATTTAGCGCGCAGGCTCACCCCGTAATCCAGTTCCTCAAAACTGATATCTAAAAAGTCGCCCATATCGGATACAGGGAAGAAAGCCTGAATGCCGATCTGAAAGGTATTTCCAACAGGGATGCTCAGTCCAAGCTGGAATTGATAATAAATATCACTCCAGTCGGTTCCGCTTTCGTCATCGATGTAATCCATCATCACAGAAAAACCACTTTCCCAAATACCTTCGGCACCCAACAGGGTAATTTCCGGGGTAATGACGGAATCCACTTCTCCGACACCGGTCAAATCCGTGGCGTAACTGGCACCAATCCGCCATCCGCCAATGCCTTCGAACATATCCAAATAGGCACCATAAGAAATATCGTCTTCCCCATAAGGACGGTCCGAAAAGGAATCCTCACGCAGAACATACTGGCGACCGGTAAGCGTAATCCCTTTTTGCTGGGCAAACAAAGGCGCGGAAAGAAACAGGCAAAGAATAAATAGTTTTTTCATAAAGATGTCCCAAAAAGGTTTCAACTGAATTGACGGTTTTACATAGAATAGCAAGCGGGAACTCGTCAGACCCATAGGAAAAGCTTTCACAACTGAAATGATCAGATCGGAGGTTCAACATCCCGCCAAGAGGAATCAGGATAGACTCATCTCCACCCCCCCCCTTTCTCCCCTGGCGGCCCCGGAGGGGTCTTCGCAATTAGCTTGGGATCAGCGACGAAGGAGCGCAGCCCCAAGAATCACATCAAAATACAAATCCCCCTTCTCTCCTGGCGGCCCCGGAGGGGTCTTCGCAATTAGCTGGAGGTCAGCGACGAAGAAGAAATACCCCAAGAATCACATCAAAATGCGAAATCCTCCTTTCTCCCCTGGCGGCCCCGGAGGAGGCTTCGCAATTAGCTTGGGGTCAGCGACGAAGGAGCGCAACCCCAAGAGTCACATCAAAATACAAATCCCCTTCTCTCCTGGCGGCCCCGGAGGGGGCTTCGCAATTAGCTTGGGGTCAGCGACGAAGGAGCGCAACCCCAAGAATCACATCAAAATGTAAAATCCTCTTTTCGCCCCTGGCGGCCCCGGAGGGGTCTTCGCAATTAGCTTGGGGTCAGCGACGAAGGAGCGCAACCCCAAGAATCACATCAAAATACAAAACCCCCTTTCTCACCTGGCGGCCCCGGAGGGGTCTTCGCAATTAGCTTGGGGTCAGCGACGAAGGAGCCCAGCCCCAAGAATCACATCAAAATGTAAAATCCCCTTTTCGCCACTGGCGGCCCCGGAGGGGTCTTCGCAATTAGCTTGGGGTCAGCGACGAAGGAGCGCAGCCCCAAGAAACGTATTCAAATTCAATTTGGGCCCCGGAGGGGTCCGGGCAAGCTCGGGCACTTGGAAATACCTGACCGCCCCCCCTATTCCATCGGCTTGCCAAAATACCGTTTGGTCTCAGATGCCACCACTCCGCTCAACAGAATCAAACTAACCAAATTGGGAAGGGTCATCAACGCATTGGCCACATCTGCAAAATTCCACACCAAATCAATTTGCACCACTGCCCCAATCATCACCGCGGCCACCCAAAGCAGACGATACGGAAAAATCCCTTTGCGGCCCACCAAATATTCCACCGCCCTTTCACCATAATACGACCATCCGAGAATGGTGGACAACACAAAGGTCAACAAACCGAATGTAAGAATAAACGGCCCCAATACCGGCAACTGGGCAAAAGCCAGCTGACTCAGCTCCTGCTTGTCCCCCACATTTGTCCATTCTCCGGAACCCACAATCACCAAACCGGTCAGCAGACAAATCACCACCGTATCCCAGAAAGTGGCCGTCGCAGAAATCAAAGCCTGTCGAACCGGATCGGAGGACCGGGCGGCCGCCGACACAATCGGCGCGGACCCCATCCCCGCTTCGTTGGAAAACAGCCCCCGCGCAATTCCCATCTGCATCGTTTTGGCAATCACAGCTCCGGAAAATCCACCCACCGCCGCATGACCACTTATCGCTGAAGTAAAAATCAGCTTGAGCGTCGCCGGTAACTCCTGAATATGCATCCCAATAATAATCAGACAACCCACGACATAAATCAAAGCCATGAACGGCACCAAAACACTGCAGACTTTCGAAATAGATTTAATACCTCCCAAAACCACCACCGCGGTCAGCGTAGTCAGCAGAACCCCGGTCATCCAATGGGGAATATGCGGGAACCACGTGCTTCCCGCTGAAACTTTATCAATCATGCCGGCAATGGTGTTCGACTGCACCATGTTCCCAATGCCAAATGCAGCCACAGCAGTAAAAAACGCAAAGGCAACCGCCAGGGGTTTCATCCCCAGTCCTTTATCCAGAACCACCATGGGCCCACCAACATAATGTCCGTCCGGATGTTTCACGCGATACTTGACCGACAACAAACATTCCCCGTATTTGGTCGCAATCCCGAAAACGCCCGTCAACCACATCCACACCAATGCCCCGGGCCCCCCGATTAAAATGGCTCCGGCCACCCCGAAGATATTTCCCGTGCCCACCGTCGCCGCCAAAGCTGTAGACAAGGAGGCAAAAGGACTGACTTCCCCCGGGCTGTCAGGATCTTTGCGAACTGAATCCCGAATGCCCCGGAAAATATACCGTTGCATCAACCCCAGTCTACAAGTGAGAAACATGTGGGTGCCAAATAACAAAATTACCATGGGGATCCCCCAAACAACCCCGCTGATAGAGGATAAAAGATCAGTCAGATTTTGTAACACGGGATTTCCTATGGTTTAAATTGCAATACATACGTCTTCCATAACCGCCATGATGGAAAGGAGAAGTCAAAAATGACCCGGGCTTAGGCGATACCTCCCCAAACAATTCCGCTTTAAGCATTGTGGTTTTTCCCAAAATGGCTTTCATTAAAAAACCAAAAATTCATTCTTCTCCACGCTCATTCGCCATTTAAAATAAGCCATGCCCCCCATCCTCGATTTCACAGCTTTAAAAGATTATTTCCGGGAGAGCATTCCGGATTTCACGCTCTCGCGTGAGCCCACCCACCAAAGCAAATCCACTCACACCACCACGGTTTTTTCCGGGAAGCGGGATGAATGGATTGCCTATTTAAAAACCCCCTGGGATCAACGTCGTACGCACGCGCTGCACTTGGATATTGAGCTTGAGGCCGCCACCAAGAAAATTCAGTTCCATTCAAAAAATTCCGAATCCGTACAGTGGGCGAAAATGATAAACAACGGGATGGGGTTGATCCGGAAACGTTTGGCAAACTCGCCGGTAGCCAACCAAATTCTCGATGAATTGTTTTTTGAAAATAAAAGCAATTTCTCCACCAAGTTACATGTGCATGCCACCTATCCACTCCCCAGTTTAGGGACACGGGAAATCCGTTTTGATGATAACTTCAATCCGATCGAAACCGATATTGTCCTTCGCTCCACCACCCTGCGGTACGTAAAACATCAATGGGATACAATGGCCAAAGATGCCAGCGATATCCAAAAACTGGGAATCCTTTGGCCCATCATGCGTCGCATCATTTCTCAATTGGGATATTCCAGCTATCCACGTGACCGCTTTCGCGACCGCATTGTACTCACCACCAAAGTGAGCTTCATTACCATTCAACTGCTGTTTGATGGTAAGGAGAAAGGAAAACTCAAACCGAATGAGGCAGGGGATCTCTATATGGATTTTGTGGCCAAGCGGGATAATTTGAAGAAAAAGCATCTTTACTTGCGGAGCAGTTATTTCCGCATGCTCAACGATATGAGTTTTCTGACCAAAGAAAAGAATTTCGATGCGTTCAGAGACGTCAGCGAGGTGGTGATGCGGGATTATCTCGACCAACGTTATCTCCGCATCAGTTTAGCCGGAGTCATGCCCGGCATGCTGGAGTGGACGGCTCCCATGGATTTCAACTGGGTGAAAAAACGGAAAGTGGAAACCCCCTCTCCCAAAAAAGGACGCTACGGTATTCTGGATCTGGAGGATTACAAAGCCTGGAAAAAAATACATCCCCATCTCAACGATATTGGGTTTGTGCTTTTGCGGCAACTCGGAATGGGGCAATTCGGGCGGGTGTATGAAGCGCTGAATTTGAAAAACAGCAACATCCCCGAGCATGTTGCCATCAAAGTGGATCGGGTACGCAAAGGGAAAAAACAGGAAGCGATTCAAGCCGTGGATACCATTATGGATATCAGTCGCGGACTTTCCCAGTGTCCACACGTCATCCGTATTTATGATGCCGGCAAACTGAAACAGATCGACAGCACCTACCATATTCTACAGTTGGTCGATGGCGACACCCTGGACAATCTCATCGGCGTCACCGGCAATGAGCACGCCAGTGTATACCGCCCGCCGGTTCTCCGTACTTCGGTTCAAGATCTTAAACGCGAATACCTAAGAGTGGTTCAGTCGACTGAAGGGGAAAAATGGCGGCGTGAACGGATCTCTCTTCCCTTTACAGATCCCCTCAGCCTATCCCAGGCTTTGGATGTCATTACCAGCACCCTGCTCTGGCTGGAAGAGTGTCACGGACTGAACTTTGCCATCAACGACCTCAAAAACGGAAATCTCATGATCAGCCGGAATGGCCAGTTAAAAGGGATCGATCTCGACACCTACTCCCCTGTGCACGGACCGCTGGACAAACTCCCGGATTTTTTCTTTCTCGCCATCACCGTACTCCTCTTTGTCTTGCGGGTCATCACCGGCGGACACGACGAAAATATCAAAGCCAGTGGGTTACTCAGCGACCCGGCGGCCTTGCAAAAACTGCTGAAAGAAAATTGGCGCTTCGGAGATTTGGAAAAACTTACCCACGGCCGGGTGCAAAACAACGAAGTCATCCATTGGATCATGCACCTTATCGAGAAATCCCGTGACGGCAGCTTTGCACATGAACCTGAAATGTTCACCGCGAGTATCGATGAACTCATCCACATGAAACGCAGCTTGGTGAATGAAGAGATGGTGTTGGATTGAGAGAGCTGTAATCGAACGTCGAACATTCAACATTGAACGTTCCCTCCCCCTCTTACTCGCCGTCCCCGAATCCATAATTCTCGACCACGAAATCCAGATCTTTGTCTCCCCGGCCGGAGAGATTCAGTAAAATACTTCCGTGTTTCATTTCTTTGGCTTTTTCCATGGCGAAAGCAACGGCATGTGCACTTTCCAACGCACAAATAATGCCTTCCTGCCGACTCAAGGTAAAAAATGCGTTGATGCAGGCCTGGTCGTCAGCCGTCGCATATTGCACCCGACCCGTATCTTTGAGGTGACAATGCTCCGGACCCGTACCCGGATAATCGAGTCCACTCGCCACTGAATACACCGGCGAAGGTTCACCTTTTTCATCCCGCAACAAATAACACTTAAAGCCGTGAATCACCCCCGGCATGCCATAGGTCATGGTGGCTGCATGATCCCCCGTTTCGGGGCCGCGCCCCAAAGGTTCAACCCCCCAGATTTCACAGGAATCATTCAAAAATGCCGAGAAAATTCCCATGGCATTGCTGCCGCCCCCCACGCAGGCACATACCACATCCGGCATGCCACCGGTCATTTCGTGGAACTGTGCACGGGCTTCAATCCCCACCACAGATTGGAAATCGCGCACCATCATCGGAAATGGATGCGGCCCCACCACCGAGCCAATACAATAAATCGTATTCTCCGGATCTTTCAAGTAAGATTCAAAAGCCGAATCTACCGCTTCTTTTAGCGTTTTGAGTCCGTGGGTGACCGGCACCACTTTGGCACCCAGCAATTTCATCCGCACCACATTGGGATGTTCTTTGGCGATATCCACTTCCCCCATATGAATTTCACATTCCAAACCGAAATATGCCGCCGCTGTGGCCAACGCCACCCCGTGCTGACCGGCACCGGTTTCGGCGATCAACTTTTTCTTACCCATGTATTTGGCCAGCAGCCCTTCGCCCATGCAATGATTCAACTTGTGCGCGCCGGTATGATTTAAGTCCTCGCGCTTCATATAAATTTGCGCGCCGCCACAAAGTTCGGACAAGCGGGCGGCATGATACACCGGTGTCGGGCGTCCCTGATAATGCTTATAAATCGACCGGAGTTCTTCAATAAAGCGATGAGAGCGACTGATCTTCAGATAGGCATCATGAATTTCCTGCATGGGCCCCATCAGCTGAGGCGGAATGAAGGATCCCCCATATTCACCGAAATTACCGTCAGCATCCGGGGTATTCTCTAAATAGGTGCTGTAATCATGCTTCATCGAAGTTTCTCCAGGGTTGTACGTATACTTGAAGGACGAAGGATATACCTATCGCTTCCATACCGAAAGGCAAGAGCCAAAAAAACTTCCTTTGGTTGCGAGCTGGACCTTCCCGGCCCCTGGGTTACGGATTCTTACATGTCATCTCTCCGTCCCAGACAAGTAGTTGCCACAAGCCAAGGCGGGTACTGCGAATGTCGTAAAACTGATTGATGAGCGCGGCGCAGAAAAGAAGTGTCGATAGCGTTCTCAGTTATAATACTGCGGACGCGGTTTCGCTTTCAACTCGTTTGGAGTTCTGAAGCACATCACAACAAGAACCGCCTGTCATACCGCGTCAAATTAAACCAAAATGCTCTACCCCGGGACAGGATGATTTGTGCGGGCCAACGCTGAAAGCATTGCGTCTGTCGAAGCCTTGGTCCGGACCAGACGCAACTCCTTCAGAGTTGAAATTGCCGGGGGGGATGGAACCCAGGGTCCCCCCTCGTTCCTCGGTTCAACCCTGGGGGACATAACGCCTTAGGCCTAAAGAAGCCGTATGACGGCCTGACGGACCAGCCTATGAAATGACGCCCCCCTTCGGGGGCTCAATTCACAAACGAAAGATTCGGAAGTTAGAAATCAGAAACCCTTCGGACCTCTACCCTCTCACTTTTTCCCTTTCTCAATCAACCAAATCGACCGGTGATATAATCTTCGGTCTGCTTGTTATCCGGGTTGCTGAACAAACGCGCGGTCTCATCAAACTCGATCAGTTTACCGAGGTAGAAGAACGCGGTCTTGTCGGACACCCGGGTGGCCTGTTGCATGTTATGGGTCACAATCACAATGGTGTAATCGGTTTTCAACTCATCGATCAGTTCTTCAATCTGGGCGGTGGCAATCGGATCCAGCGCGGAACAGGGTTCATCCATCAAGATAATTTCCGGTTCCACCGCAATGGCCCGGGCGATACACAAACGCTGTTGCTGTCCACCCGACATTCCCAACGCGGAATCGTGAAGGCGGTCTTTTACTTCATCCCATAGCGCCGCTCCGCGCAAACTGCGTTCCACCACTTCATCCAAATAAGATTTTTTATGGATGCCGCGGATCTTGAGTCCGTAGGTGATGTTTTCATAAATACTTTTGGGGAACGGATTGGACTTTTGAAACACCATTCCCACCCGCTTGCGAAGTTCGATGACATCCACATCTTTACTGTTGATATCCACCCCGTGAATGTTGATCGAACCGCGGCCGATCCGGGCCACGTCCACCAAATCATTCATACGATTCAAGCACCGCAACAGGGTGCTCTTTCCGCAACCCGAGGGACCAATAAATGCGGTCACTAACTTCTCGGGAATCTCCAGATTAATATCGAAAAGCGCCTGTTTCTGTCCGTAAAAAAAGTCAAAGTCTTTAACTTCAATCAAGGTTTTAGCAGCCGATAAATCTCCGGCATCGCGGGTCACTTGCGGTGCGGGTGCGGAGGGAGGTACAGATTCGGTTTTAGGTTTGTCACTCATAAGAAAGTCTCAACAAGGTTATACATTAAAAAGGAGGTTTACCATTTATATTTTTTACGCATGCGAATGCGAAGCAAAATGGAGGTGAGGGCGATGCCCGCCACAATCATCAGGAAGACAAATGCCGTTCCGTACTGCATCCGTTTGGTATATTCATTCTGCGGGATCTTGGAACTCACCACGTAAATATGATACGGAAGTGCCATCACCCCTTGGAAAAAGAAATCCGTGGGTTTGTCCAAGCCTTCCCAGGGAAGATTGTCACGCAACGCGTAGGCCGCCGTAAACATAATCGGCGCCGTTTCCCCTGCCACCCTTGCCACCCCCAACACGGAGGAAGTCAAAATCCCCGGCAAGGCGTAGGGCAACACATTGGTTCGAATCGAAGTCCATTTGGTGGCACCCAAAGCCAGTGATCCTTCACGAAATCCCTGGGGAATTGCCCGCAATGATTCTTCAGAAGCGGTAATAATCACCGGCAACACCATAAAGGCCAGCGTGAAACAGCCCCCGAGCAGAGAGACATTCCAGTCAAAAAAGATGACAAACATTCCGAAACCAAACAGACCGAACACAATGGAGGGAACCCCGGCCAAATTCAGGATGGAGAGTCGAATGGTATTTAGCAAAGTTCCGGGTTTCGCATATTCACTCAGGTATACCGCAGACAGAATTCCCAGAGTCAACGCAATCGCCATCGATCCAACCGTCAGCAATACCGTACCCGCAATGGCGGGAAAAATACCTCCACCACTGTAGGAGTATCCTTTCGCCGACAGACCTGCCGCATCCACTTTAGGTGCATACACATCCCGGTAAACCCGATCACCGGCTTCAATGGTTTTTACTTTCAGAATCTTTGCCTGCTTCTCGTTTTCCAGACGGTTAAGGTTGTCTGCTTTGAGGGTGTACAATTTATTTAGCATGCGTTGATTATCAGTCGCCGCTTCAATTTTCCGATCATACTTTTGAGTCAGATCCGAAATTTTCTCATCATATTTACTTTCGATTTCCGCAATTTTCCCTGCACGATTTTCCAGGAAAGAAGGATCAGGCCACGCCAATGAAGCCGCCAGATTCCCAAGTTCTTTTTCAGATTGGGCTTTTAAATTTTCCGGCAGGGCATCGGTGATGCGAATGCGTTCCGCAACCAATTCATCCAAACGCTTTTTCTCCGCATCAATCAGGGCATTGGTTTCCAGTTTCTGATTTTTAATATCAGTCACCAAATCATATGCGGCTTTCACCTCGGGATCTTCAGCCATCACATCTTTCCAGGTTTCCGTTTCAGGAACTTCCATATCTGATTTGTAGGGGGTGATCAGCTGGGAGCGTTGTTCCACCGGCACTTCCTCCAAAGCGGAAGCCCAAAGCTTGCGGTACTTTTTATCCGCCTTCTCCAAGTCCTTTTGCAGGCGCTCATCCTGTCCGGTCAACGCGGCAATTTTGGAACGAGTGGCTTTGCTCTTCTTCATTTGCGCACGAAGTTCAACCCGAAGTGTTTTTTCGTTTGCTTCCGCTTCCTTGATCGCCTGCTCGTAAAACGCTTTGCGTTCCACCATGGCTTCGCGGGTTTCGGCTTCGAGGGTTGCAACCGCCTCTTTCTGCTCTTCGCTGAAGCTGTCCGGACTCCACTCAAACACATAAAGGGTTTGCGGCCGTTCAGACAGAAACTTCCAATTTACAAAAGGAGCCTCAGTTTTAAACAAGGTGATGCTCCCCTCGTAAGTAATTTTAACAAACAGGAAACCTGCAGCCAAAATAATAAAGTAGGTGGCGAGCCTGAAGGCCCAGAAGAAGATCGACTGGAACACTTTGGCTTTCGTCACCGTGCGTTTAAATAAATCGCTGTTCATTTGAGTATTTTCGTTCGTGGAGGACATAAAATTTTACCTAAGATAACAGAAGGTTCGCATCAGCCATTCGCGATTTGGTAACGGCGGACAATAATTTGCGCCACGTAGTTGATAAGCAGAGAGAGGAAAAACAGAACAATCCCCACACAGAACAGTGCCCGGTAGTGAATACTTTCCGGCACCACTTCCCCCATTTCCTGGGCAATAATACCCGTCATGGTATGTACCGGCTCAAACACCGTACCCGCCCCTTTAAATTCAGGTACCGCAATCCGGTTCCCCGCGCAGAGCAGCACCACCATGGTTTCACCAATCACCCGACCCAACCCCAACAGAATCGCGGAAATAATCCCGGACAGCGCCGTAGGAATTTGAATCCGCCAAATGGTTTGCCAGCGGGTGGCCCCCATCGCTTCGGACGCTTCGGTAAAGGCTTTGGGCACATTGTTCATGGCATCTTCCGCCAGCGTGAAAATGGTGGGAACCGCCATCAACGCCAGCAGACCGCCGGCGGTAAAGGCATTCAAACGTTCGCTGATGGGAAAGAAATCCAATCGCAGCGCGATGCCATTTAAAATATTGCTGAAGAAACCCAAAACAGATCCAATGACCGGGATGTCGGGAGGCTCCAATCCCGCTTGGGACCAGACACGAATCAATTCACCGAAAACCACCACCCCGAAGAATCCAATCACCACCGAAGGGATTGCAGAGATAAATTCAATGAAAGGTTTAATGAAGTTTTGTTCTTTCGAATTCGCAATTTGGTTCACGTAGATTGCGGCAAATACGCCCATGGGAATGGCGAAAAACAATGCCACGCCCGTCACCATCAAGGAACCGCTCAACAGCGGCCAAATTCCGTAATAATCCTGCCAGGAACTGGCGGTGATCCATTCCGTCCCCATCAAAAATCCGCCCAAGGCCTTCCAAATCGTGAAAGGTTTTTCCGCATCATATTTTTCAAGCTTCCGTTCAAATCCTGGAATCTTCTCCAGAAATTTTTCCGCTTCTTTTTGGAAGTCTTCGAGACCTTCTTTTCCACCCTCGGTTTCCACTTTCGGCGGGGAAGCCAATACCAAGGTCAAATTTTCACGGAAGGCTTTGTGGGCCTCGACAATCTCAGGCATCAAATCCTTTACCTGTTGACGAGATCCCAAAAGCAGTTTTTCCGCCTCTTCCTCATCCATCAAGGTTGATAAATCAATTCCGGTAATTTGTTTGCGGGTTTCCTGTACCACCACCACTTCTTTCATTTCGCGGGTGTGATCACGCACCTTTTCCACCACATCCTTGAGGGGGCCTGACGCCGATCGGATGGATTCTGCATAATTCTGAAAAGCGGCTGTTTTTTCCCCGTAGGCGGCCCATTTGGCATTTTCATCCGGCCATTCTTTCCCTTCAATCTCCTCCAGCGTTTCAGTTGCCAGAACCACCTGTACCGCTTCCAGTTCTTTTTGGAGCTCGTTGTACTCATCCATCTCCGCTTTCAATAAGCCGGCCAATTCCTGACCGGATTTGCGGTACAGCGACATGTCGTGCTGATATTGCGGAAAAAATTCCACCCCTTCCCTGAACAGGAAGAAAGTAATGAGGGCCAACACGATGATGGCCACCAAAGCATTACCACCAAAGAGTCCTTTGATCAGGGTGCTTTTGTCTACCCCTAGAAATCCACCGGATTTTTTCTGGATGGATTCGGCTGTAAAAGAGGATTGAGAGAGTTTTTCCGCCATGAGAAGCTTCTAAGTTTAAAAGGCTGTAAGTGAAGGGAGGAGTGCCAATCGGCTAAAATGAAAGTGCCCCCTGAAAACCAGGGGCATCAGAAGAGAACGTGTGTCTGCCGGAAATGTGGCAGACATGGATCCGGCAGAGCAGCGCACTGCCCTACCGGAAGGTTTAAATTACATCTGAGGAACAAACCCTACAGATTCAACAATTTTCTGACCCGCTTCTGAGAGTGTGAAGTCAACAAATTCTTTGACCAGACCTTTGGGCTCACCATTGCTCAAGTAGAAGAGCGGACGGGCCAAAGGATAGTTACCACTGTTCACGGTTTTGATGTTGGGCTCATATCCGTCCACCAACACAACCTTTACCCCGGGAGTGTCAACATATGCCAAACCAACGTATCCAACGCCATTGGGGTTTTTCGCAACTTCAGCAGCGATTTGCTCGTTACCCGCCATTTTTTGGGTCTGGCTGCCGTAGTCTTCTTTGTTCATCGCCAGGCTTTGGAAAACTTTGTAGGTACCGGAAGAAGTGTTACGGGTGTAAGCAGAGATGGAACCGGGACGTCCGCCCAATCCAACCCAGTTGGTGGTTTTCCCGGTGAAAATTGCGCCAACCTGATCAACCGTCAATTTGGTGATGGGGTTGTTTTCGTTCACGATCACAGCAATCGCATCTTTGCCAACCACGATGGTTTTTAGATCTACACCGTTTGATTTGGCTTCAGCCATTTCTTTCTCTTTCACGTCACGGCTGGACATGCCCAGATCAGCTGTCGCGGTGATGGCCGCTTTCACACCGGTGGAAGAACCTTCCGCAGCAATTTCGAAAGTGACATTGGGGTTTTTGGCTTTGAAAGCTTCAGCAATTTGAGGAACCATTTTAGCTCCGAGCGTATCAGATCCTTTGATTACAAGTTTCTCCGCAGCCACGGCGGAAGTTCCCAGTGCAAAGGCACCGGCCAAAGAGAGCGTCTTGAGTACAGATGCATTTTTCATGATATTGAGTCCTTAGATTTTTCTTTTAAGAGTTCGTTGAGTTTATGCCGGACCTGCAGACTGCAATTTTCCGGCACCTCCCTTTCCCACAGCAGAACCCCTCTGGTCAAGAGATGTAAGGTTAGGGTTTGGTTAAGAGACGACAAAGCTTCTCTTCCCTGCGGGCGCATCCACTGAAATAAATAAAAAAAACTTGAACGGAACGGAAAAGATGTTCGACTAATCCATTGTAGATGAAAACCCCTACATGGAGAAAAAACATATGAAAATCGCATTATTAACCAGTTTATTTGCCGCGGGAATTCTTTTTTCAGGCTGTGCATCCAACGGTTCGACCGTCAATACCAAACAAAAGGCCGTCATGGGCGGAATGGGCGGCGCCATCGTAGGTGGCATTATTGGACACCAGAGCGGAAGAGGACTTGAAGGTGCAGCCGTCGGGGCCGCGGCCGGGGCTGCAGCTGGCGGCGTTATGGGCAGTGCGGAAGACGAAGCATCTGCAAGCGCGAACCAACGTTGACAGTTTCAGGCTTTGCCTTTAGCTTTCATCAGCGGAGGGCCGGTGCCAACCGGCTCTCCGCTTTTTTCAGCCTTTAAATCCTCCTCATTCTAAACGCGAACCTATGAAAAAAATATTTGTTCTTGATACCAATGTAATCCTCCATGACAGCAGCTGCATCTCACAGTTTCAAGAACATGATATCGCACTACCCATTACCGTCCTCGAGGAATTGGATAACTTCAAGAAAGGAAACGAATCCATCAACTTCCACGCCCGCGAATTTGTCCGCCGGCTGGACAGCATGAGCGGCGAGGCCTTGTTCGATACCGGGATTTCCATGGGACCTGAGCAAGGGAATCTACGTATTGTCATCGAACACAAGATCCATCCCGAATTGGATGGCTTATTCAGCCCGAACAAACCAGATCACCAAATCCTCAACGTTGCCCTGCAGTTAAAAAGCAGCTCACCGGACCTCAAGGTGGTTTTGGTGAGTAAAGACGTCAACCTGCGCATGAAAGCCAAGTCCGTCGGCTTGCGGTCACAGGATTACCGCAATGATCAGGTGGCCGACATCAATACGCTTTATACCGGACGCCGGGAAGTCACCGACGTGCCCGAGGAACTCATCGAAGCCCTTTACCAAGTTCCCTTTGAAATCTCCGCCGACGAACTGGAATTGGACCCTCCCCCCATCGCCAACGAAAATTTCATCTTAAAGAATCACCGCAAAAGCGCTTTGGCCACCTACGATCCCCATACCCAAACCATGAAACGGGTGGATAAGCGGAGTATTTTTGGCATCACTCCCCGCAATGCCGAACAGGTTTTCGCCCTCAACGCCCTGCTCAACGATGACATTCCCCTGGTCAGCCTCTCCGGCAAAGCCGGCACCGGGAAAACCCTGCTCGCCCTCGCAGCCAGCCTCGAAAACCGCCGACGCTACCGCCAAATCTTCATGGCCCGGCCCGTCGTCCCCCTGAGCAACAAGGACATCGGATACCTGCCAGGAGAAATCAAAGCCAAACTCGATCCCTACATGCAGCCCATGTACGACAACCTTTCTGTCATCCAAAATCAAAACGGAGGTAGCGAAACCGGACAGTCCGAACAAATCCGAAAAATGCTCGAGGACGAAAAACTCGTCATCTCCGCCCTCAGTTATATTCGGGGACGCAGCCTCAATCGTATTTATTTCATTGTCGATGAAGCCCAAAACCTCACCCCGCACGAAGTCAAAACCATTATCACCCGCGCGGGAGAAGGCACCAAAGTGGTCTTTACCGGTGATATCTTCCAGATCGACCATCCTTACCTGGATACCCAATCCAACGGTCTTACCTATCTGATCGAGCGCATGAAAGGCGAAGGCCTCTACGCCCACATCACCCTGGAACACGGGGAACGCTCCGAACTCTCCGAACTCGCCAGTAATGTACTGTAGGAGATCTGCGGGCTGAGGTCAGCGGTAAGAAAACCCGTACCCAACGCTCAACCCTGCCCCCTCCCATTCCCCACCGGGGCGGGGCACCCCCTATCTCCGACGCTGTAATAGCACCAGGCCGCTGATCCCGAGTACCATCAGTAAAACACTAGTGGGTTCCGGTACCGCAGCAAACTCAATATTATCTACCCGAAAACTGGATCCACCTCCAATCGTCGGGATCGTCCATTTCAAAGTAACCGTAGACTGATTTTCAATTGCGGAAACAGAACTCAAATCCATCTCCCAAACGGTAAATGTATTATTGGTATTAAAACTTGTGCCGGCGCCAAGGTTCACTTCTCCTCCACCCACATCGTAGGTGAAATCACTGAACCCCCCTACCAGATTTCCAGTGGACTGCGCATCCCGGGCTGCCAATCGGACACTTAAATCCGTCAGCCCCAAGGTGCCAACCGTCAAAGAAAAAGAATTATTCGTACTACCTGCTTTCCACTGGAGAGAGTGCCCGGGACTTAGGTAACTTCCACTCCCAATCCACGTATTCCCCTCAAAGTCCGTATAACTAGCCTCCCCACCATTGGGATCGGTTGTATTCTGAGAACCTGCAATCGCCACGGATGTGGGACTCCCAAAACCATCGTTGGCTGTTACGGCACTTGTAAAGTTCCCATTGCCATTTTGTGCATCATCAAAAGAGTAAAACAAAGCAGCCGCATCACTTTTTGACAACAAAAGGTAAAACACACAGATGGCAACGGAAATAAATTTTGATTTTTTCATACTTATCACAAGAAAAGAATGATTGAACATAATTCACACAACCATAGAGTCAAGTCATATAGCTATTCGCTCATTCTCATGTCCTGCATAAGTTAGAAAGTATTCAAAAATTTGTTCAGGCTGAAATCCTGTACATACGGAAAAAACACAGGCTTTCAGTCGCTCCCCCTTTTTTTCGAAGGGGGGGGGGG
>JARHXX010000017.1 GCA_029269125.1 Kiritimatiellaeota bacterium B1221
GGCAACTCCGGTTCATATCCCGTTCCGGAACTCCGGGAAGAGTGGAAGGAATTGCACCCCGTGATACACCGCCGAAGCGGGTGCGGTCACCGTAGCCCGATGTTGATGCGAAAGCGTTAACGCCGGGTTCGCATATGCAGTAGCACCCCTGTAGGGTGCTTTTTATCCGAATTCCCGCCGGGGTGGCCTCCTGCGTCGGGAGCCCCGGGCTGCGGTGAGGACACCCGCTTCGGGGTGTTTGGCCATCCGGCCTGGGAACTCCGCTTCATATCCCGTTCCGGAACCCAAGGAAAGCGGCCGGTGTCCCGCGGCCTCAGCTTCGCCGACGGATTAGCAGCACAACGGTGGTCAGGCCCCCCAGGAGCAACATCAGAGAGGAGGGTTCGGGCACCGCGGTGACGACCACGTTGTCGTAAATCACCTGCTTGACGGTTCCGCTGCTGTTGCTGCCGTAGGGGATGTAAAATCCCACATACAGGTCTTCACCCTGGAGACCGGATCCTGCGGCGTTCCAAGTGACGCCCCCGTTGACGGTGGCCGTGGAAGTGTCGGGAAGTCCGGGATAATCGCTTTTGTCGAATGTGGCCAAGGCGCCGTCCGGATCCAGGGTCACCCCGACATAGGCACCGCCGGAAAACACGCCGTCGTCATCCGTGAAAAAACCGCCGATGAAATTGTCCGGAAGGGAATTGCTGGAGCGGGAACCGATCACCACCTCCAGGGTATAGGTCTGTGTTTCGTCAATGGTGGCGATCTTCTGGAACACATACCCGGGTTCATACGAGTCCGATTGCCGCCTCGCATCCACCACCAGCCACTGATCGCCGTCCGGAGCCGTGGGGAAGGTGCCGTTCGCCTTTTCCACCGCGACACGGTCCGCCCCGTGAATCCAGTCGTCCACCTCGTTCACGTAAGTGCCGGTATCCGGGGACTCGAAACTTGAATTCAACACCGGAATGACGGCTCCGGATGCGCCCGCGCCCGCGAAAACCGTGAAAAAAACAATGGTGGTAAAAAGGAATCGAAACGTCATCATTTTCATAGGTACTCCGGAAGTCAGGTGCGGCGGCGCAACAACAACGCGCTCGCGGCGAAACCACCCAGCAAGAGAAGCAGAGAGGAGGGTTCAGGGACCACGACCAGGGTGGGCGCAGTGGCGAGAGCAGAAGCATAGGCTGCCCCTTCGGAAGAACGGAATTGATCAACGGACACGTTCAGTTCCTCCCGTTGAATAACAAAGGATACGGTACCGTTCGTATCCGCGTTGATAAAGTTGTCCAGGGCACTGTTGGAAAAGGACACCATCGTTCCCACATCGTCACTTTCCAGGGACAGCGTGGTCAGATAAGTGACGCTGGCAAGATTGATCTTGTTCCAGCCATCCCACTCGGCCACACCGCCGTTGCTGTTCGAAGTCGTGAAGGTCAGGGTGTCTTCATTGAACAGGTCGTCGTGGTTGCCATCGTTGACGCCATACACCCGGAACTGGTGGTTTCCATCCACCTCATACTGTACATCCATACCTTCCAGATAGATGGAAAAGGACGAGTTTGATGCTGTTCCGCTGAACGTACCAATGTCAAAACGGATCATCCCCACGCGGCTAGCGTTTTGCCCTGTTCCATCGTATTTGGTGGCGATGGTCAGGTTCGATCCGTAGTTGGCATTCTTCTCGTTCCGGCGGTAAAAGGTGTCTCCGGAGGCGTAGAATACGTCGGCACAAGCCGATGAACCGACAAGTGCTACTAAGACGAGCATGATTATTTGGGATTTAGGCAACATTTTTCTCACAGCAAGACTTCTACAAGATTGAAAAAACAGTTGGATACTAGCTAGTTTCATATCGCAGATTCAAACATTTTCTGGGCTTTTTTAGATATGGAAATCCCGCCCCTCCCTGAAACGTGGAGTTCCGGCCTTCGGAAAACGGTTGCACAGAGGTTTCCAAGGGTCGGAACCTGTTTCGTTTACTGTGGGTGAACGACGTCATCCCCGGCGGAATCCGGGCCGGACTCCGGTTTCTCCACCCGTTCGTACAATTCCGGCAACCCGGTTTTCAGATCCCGAAGAATCAGGTCGGTCATCACTTCCGCGCCGGTTTCATTGAAATGGGTTTTGTCGGTGCCGTTCCGGTTGAATTTCATGGTGGCCTCCTCTCCGATTTCATTCTGCAGGGCGACGCTGGAGGTGTTGAGATCGATTACCGGCACATCCAGTTCCTCTCCCAGTTCCCGCGCGGCCTGCGCGAAGGGTGCTAATTTTCCGTTGTATACTTTTCCCTCTTTGTTGAACCAGCGGCGCGCCACCGGGGTCACCAGGACGGGTTGCGCTCCCGCTTTGCGGAAGGCCTCTATATAAATCGTCAGATATTCTTTGTAGGTGGTCTGTGGATCGGTCTCCAGCTTCGGCCCCTTGCCGGGCTGATCGTTGTGGCCGAACTGGATCAGCGCATAATCGGGCTGGTCCGCCAGCGCGCGGGGCAGCAAGCCTTCTTGGTGCCAACTCATCGAACTCCGACCACCGCGGGCATGGTTCACCACCGTGACCTGATCGTCAAAGCGACCCGCGAAGGCTTTTCCCCAGCCCTCACGCTCGGTGACGGTTGAATCTCCGATCAGCACCACCGTGACCGGTGCCTCCCCGAACACGGTGCAGGCACAACTCAGGACGGACAACAGACAAAGAACTTTGATCATGGGGGCTTCTCCTGATTAATAGATGGTTTGGGGATTAAACTCGAGTTTCGCAGGAGCGGTGTTCTTGCCACAGATCACATCGGCTGCGGCCTCCATAGCCAGGGTCATGGGCGAAAACGGCACCACCACGGTATCCATTTCGTCGGAAACCAAATAGTTGTACGGGTCGTTGGAAACAAAAATTGAAGGTGTCGGCAGTCCGGCGATTCGGGCGTGTGGTTCCTTCATGGCCTTCGATCCCCGGTTGTAGTATCCGAAATGGACGATCGCGTCCACCTCGTCGGCGGATTTTTGGATATGCGGCCATACGGCGTCGAACTCCTCCTCGCTGCGGAAATCGACCAGCCGGGCGTCAAATCCCCGGTCCAGCAGCGCCTCCTGCAGCGCACCGGTGTGACCCTCTTCGGTGTTCACCAGAGAGGAGAGTCCACTTACCTGTTCCACCACCAGCAGCTTGGCGCCGGGTTTCAGCGGAAGCTGTGATCCGCGGTCGCGCAGCACGACGGTGGAGCGCTGAAACGCCTCCCGGGCGGTGTCGCGGTTGCGGGGTTCGGTCAGTTGGGACTCCGCCGCCTCCGGATCGACAAGTCCGCCGCTGCCATCGAGCAGTCCGGCCCGCGCTTTGGCGGTGAGTACCCGCCGGGCGGCCTCCTCCACCTGCTCCTCGCTCAGACGACCGCTCCGCACCGCGTTCACCAGACCCTCGTAGACTTCGCCGCGCAGGGCATTTTCATCCTTGAGCAGAATCAGATCCACGCCGGCCTCGATGGAGCGGATCGCCGCTTCGGGCACCTCGTATTTGGCTACCAGCCCGCCCATAGTGAACGAATCGGTCATAATCACCCCGTCGTATCCCATCTCCTCGCGCAGCAGTCCGGTGACGATCGGCTTGGAGAGGGTCGCGATTTCCTGCGAAGGGTCAATTTCCGGAAAAATGGAATGCGCGAGCATGATGGCGGGCAGTCCGGCCTCAATTAGCGCCCGGTAGGGGGCCAGATGTACCTCGTGCATCCGCTCGGCAGATTCGCTGATGGTGGCGATGCCGAAATGTACGTCTTCGACCGAATGGCCGCGGCCGGGAAAATGTTTACCGGTGGCGATCACTCCGGCCTCGTCGAAACCTTCCAGGCTCTTCAACGCATGGGCGATTACCGTCTGTGGATCGGGAGAATAGGACCGGGTGCCGATTTCCGGATTTTCCGGATGGGTATTCACGTCCAGCACCGGCGAATGCACCCAGTTGATGCCCACCGCACGGAGCATGCGCCCCACCAGGGCCGCGACCTGCCGCGAAAGCTCCCCATCGCCCGAGGCCGCCAGGCCCATGGGATGCGGAACCGGCAGAAAGCCGCGCATAAAACAGTCCATGCTCGGATTGCCTTCGTAATCGGTGGCGAAGTACAGCGGGACGCCCGCCCCGCTTTCCATCGCGGTCTCGCGCAAGCGGTTCAGGGTCTGCGCATAGCGTCCGGCACTCACCCGCGGGGCGTTTTGTTTCAGGCCGTATACGCGTTCCAGCGGCTCGGGATCGCGCAGCACCCGTTCAAACCCGGGACTGCCCGGTGACAGATAGCGGGCGAATTTGCGGCTGAAGGGCGACACCCGGAAGCCGGCCACATGCTGACGCCGGATCGCATCCAGAATATCGGGGTGGGGGTAGGTTCCCCCAAATCCAAAGACCAGCATCTGTCCGACTTTTTCCTCCAGGGACATGCGGTTGAGAAACTGGGTGACGGATTCAGGGGTGGGAGAGGGATTCTTCATTTGGAGAGATGCGGGTTAGAAGGTTTTGGGATAAAAGTTATGCAATGAATCAAGAGGAAACACCCGGAGAGAGTATGAACCCGTCCGGTCATTCCGGAGATTTACCTGAGGAAGGATTGACTGAATTGGAGGGTGCCCTGTGTGATAAAAAGTAACAGAAACTACCTAGCATCATTCGCAATCTGATGTGAAGCTCAAAACAAAAGAGATTCCGGATGATCATTCGAATTCAATGTCTACCCCTGCCACAGCCGCATGATGCTTTTACCCACTGCTCTCCTCCACGGCACGGCAGTCTTCTTGAAGAGGCGATGCAGATGAGCCTCTCCGCAACCCGGTTCTGTAGGTCTGCCCCTCCCGGGGGCAGACCACAGATTTTTGTTTTAGATGAACAGGTTGGTCCCGGACTGGGAGGAGGCGCCGAGGAATTCCGCGACCCCGCCGAGTTCGATCCCGTCGATGAGTTCTTCTTCACGGATGCCCATGGCTTCCATGGACATGGTGCAGGCCACCAAACGGGCGCCGCCGTCGATGGCGCTCTGTAAAAGATCCGGGAGGTTGGGCAGGTTTTTGTCCCGCATCCGGTCTTTCATCATTTTGGTCCCCATGCCGGCCATGTGCATATTGGACAGGGGCAACTTGTGCACCCCGCGCGGCAACATCCATCCGAACATTTTGTCCATGAGGGTTTTGTCCTGGATCACCGGAGGCTGATCTTTGCGTAAGACGTTCAATCCCCAGAAGGTGAAAAACAGCGTCGCTTTTCCGCCCATGGCCATGGCGCCGTTGGCAATCACCAGGGAGGCCATGGCTTTATCCAGCTCGCCGGAGAAGACCACCAGGGTGGTGTCCTGATTGTTGACACCCGCAGTGCTTTGGGGTTGTTCCAGGGCGGTCAATGGTTTGCGAAGACGTCCTTTAATGAGCCCGTCTTTTTTTTCGGCCGAGATGAATTCCAGTCCATTGGCTTTGCAGAAAGGGGGCAGATCGTTTTTGAATCCACTGTCGGAAGACAGCACTTCCATTTCCTGTCCGGGGGACATGCTTTGCACGGCTTCTTTGACTTTGAGGATCGGACCCGGGCAGGCCAGTCCGCAGGCATCCAGCTGAATGACATCAGTTGCTGGCGTTTCCGTTGGGGTCTCGGAGCTTTCAGGCTTTTTTATGGGAGCTTCCGGCCGGGTTTCAATTTTCAATCCCCCCACATGCGATTTCACATTAAAACCATGTTGTTTGAGAATCCGCGCTGCGAAATAGCTGGTTTTTCCCAAGGCGCAGACGGTGGTCACCGGTTTGGATTTATCCAGTTCGCCCATGCGGTCCCGCATTTGGGGGTAGGGGATATTCACCGCCCCGGGTATAGGACGAATTTGAGTCATTTCCGAAGGTCGGACATCGACGATCTGTACGGTTCCGTCACTCGGAAGTTCAAAAGCCGGGCTGTAATGGCCGTTGCGAATATTGTTGGCGGAGAAGCCGGCGGTGTTCAGCGGGTCTTTGGCAGATCCAAAGGGCGGGGCGTAGGACAGTTCCATGTGTTCGAGATCATCCACCGTAAGTTTGCCTTTGATGGCGGTGGCTAATACGTCCAGACGTTTATCGACACCTTCGATGCCATTTACTTGACCGCCGAGAATGCGACCGGTTGTGGTTTCCCAAAGCAGTTTCACACTCAGATTTGTGGCGCCGGGATAGTAGCTGGCGTGGTTGTAATCATTGACGATGGTTTTCTGATAGTCCGCTCCAAGTTGTTGCAGACGTTTTTCGGAATGACCGGTCACTCCGGCGGCCACATCGAAGACCCGCACAATGGCGGTGCCGATGGAACCGGGGTAGGGGCGCGCTTTTTCTCCCAGCATGATATGATCCGCGGCGCAGCGTCCCTGCCGATTGGCCGGACCTCCGAGCGGTACCGCGGATGGGCCGCCCAGAATGGGGTCGATTCCTTCGCAGACATCTCCGACCGCATAAATATCCGGATCGTTGGTTTGCATGTGTGCATTGGCCTGGATGTGACCGCGGGCGCCCAAGTTGAGTCCGGCGGCTTTGGCCAGCCCGCTTTCAGGGCGCACGCCGATAGACAAAATGACCATATCGGCATCCAGGCTTTTGCCGGAATTTAAGGTGGCTTTGAGCGCTGTTCCATTTTGCGCGAATCCGGAAATCCCGTCGCCGAGGATAAGTTCCACGCCGTAATCCATCAACTCCTGTTCCACCGGGCGGACCATTTCGGGATCCATTTGCGGAAGGACCTGTTCAACCAGTTCGACCAGAGCCACTTCCTTTTTAAGGTGGATTAACTGCTCTGCCATTTCCAGTCCGATGAAACCGGCCCCGATGACCAGTACTTTCCGGGCATCGGCGGCGGCTGCTTTGATGCGGTCCATGTCCTGCAGGTTGCGCAAAGTGTAGATACCGGGCAGATTTATGCCTTCCAGAGGAGGGGTCAGTGGAGAGGCACCGGGGGAGAGGATGAGTTTGTCGTAGGGCAGGTCGGATTCCACGCCATCTTTAAGGTTGCGAACTTTGAGAGATTTGGCTTCACGATCGATTGCGGTGGCTTCGGTTTCGGCCAACACGTTTAAGTTGAGCAGTCCGCGCAGGGAATCGGGGGTTTGCAGGGCCAATTTACTTCGGTCGGCAATTTCGCCGCCGATATGGTAGGGCAAACCACAGTTGGCGAAAGAAACATCGGGTCCCCGTTCAATGAGGGTGATTTCTGCAGATTCATCCAAACGGCGGGCCCGGGCTGCGGCAGATGCGCCTCCGGCGACAGCGCCGACTATTACGATACGGAGAGGGGAAGTGTTTGTTGCATTCATTTAGGGATTATTCCGGGTTTTGGGTTCCAAGGGTACATTGAAACTGGTGGCAGAAACTTTGAATCTTTTCGCAATTCAGGGCGTAGGACATGCGGGGTCCATTGGGATATTGAAGCAAGAGGCCTGCTTCCAGCAAAGTTTTGATGTGTTGGGAGATGGTGGCCTGGGCCAGGGGGATTTCGTTGACGATCTCCTTAAAAGAGACCGTATCCTTTCCCTGGAGAAAGGTCACGATGGCCATGCGGGCGGGATGAGCGAGGGCTGCGGCAAACTGTGCCATACGGATATGTTCGACATCAAAGGGAATAAGTTTTGGAGCTGTCATAAGATAGGGAGCAGGTTAGAGGTTTTATTTATTAATCGTATATCGCCGATGTACGATTAAAGGCAAGTGAAAATTTTTTATATTTCGAATGAATGTGGCGGTCTGACAGGAAACTGGGGAATTCTGTGGGTTTGAGGCAGAGAAATACAGGTTGAAGCGCGGCTGTGAACCCCATGGGGAATCGCCAAGGATTTTATATTAAACGTACATCGCCGATGTACGATTTAAAGGGGGTGAATATTTTTTATTTTTGCTGTCGAATAGACTGATGGCTTTCAGGGGGGGCGGTACCGTTTCGTGATAAAGCTCTGATCTGGGTTCGGATCCATGGTGAGTCGATGGGGGAATTGTTTAATCGCCGGGCCAAAGTTCTGTGAAGGGATGCGTGGGGCAGGCTGACAGGAAACTGGGGACTTCTGTGGGTATGAGGCAGAGAAATACAGGTTGAAGCGCAGCTGTGAACCCCATGAGGAATCGCCAAGGATTTCAACTTAATCGTACATCGCCGATGTACGATTTAAAGGGGTTGAATATTTTTTACTTTTGCTGTCGAATAGACTGATGGCTTTCAGGGGGGGGCGGTACCGTTTCGTGATAAAGCTCTGAGCTGGGTTCGGATCCATGGTGAGTCGATGGGGGAATTGTTTAATCGCCGGGCCAAAGTTCTGTGAAGGGATGCGTGGGGCGGGCTGACAGGAAACTGGGGACTTCTGTGGGTTTTAGGCAGAGAAATACAGGTTGAAGCGCGGCTGTGAACCCTTTGAGGAATCGCCAAGGATTTCAACTAAATCGTACATCGCCGATGTACGATTAAGGGCTGACGAAAGAGGGAGCTTTATGTTTGCAGCTGAGTTGATCCTCTCTGTTGCGCTTGGGGATGGTCGTGACTTTAGGTGGACGGGTCGAGTAAGCCTTGTACGCTATCCACTTTGTCTTGCAGGCTTTGTTGCCGATCTGTGCGGGTGCCGAGTTTTATTTCGCTGTGGATGCGGGGCGCGCCCATTGCGTGAACGGTTTCATGGCAGGCTTTGACTGCGTCCATGACCAGATCCCATTCGCCTTCGATATTGGTGCCGTTGGCGTGCAGCACCGTGGTGAGTCCCGGTCGATTGAGCACTTTTTCACAGGCCGCCACATAAGGGGAAAGGGAAACGCCTACGCCAATAGGAACGATGGTAAGATCAACAATGACTTTCATGTGCCGCTTTATAGCGAAGAATGAAGTCAGCGACAATGATCAATACAATGAGGGGCTGTGTTTGCCCGGGATTTGAAATTGAAGGGGCTGAGGTTTTCAGCCGTGGAAGTGGACAGGCTAAAAGCCTGGAGCCCTTCAGCCTCAAAGGCTGGTTTACAGCCAATCGCGTTGACGGTAGTCGTCTATAATATCCGAAATTTCCTGTTCCACGGTGATGGCGGGGGTAAAGCCGATCTGCTCTTTGGCCTTGGCGGAGGTGAAGGAGCGGTCCTTGGTGTAAAAATCCACGCGCCGGCGGTAGAGAGGCGGATTGATTTTGAGGGGGATACAAATGGCTTCACATAAAGATCCGGCCCACTGCATGGGTTTCACGGGTAAGCGGAGTTTGGGTGGAGGCACATTCAGTTTTTTGGCGGCGATGCTGCAGAATTCTTTCAGAGACAGAGCGCGTTCACCGGCGATAATGTAGATTTCGGCATTGGTATCGGTGGCTTTCATTGCCAGCATAAAGGAGCGGGCGAGATCACGCACATCGATGAAATGGACCAGGTTTTCGCCTTTTCCGACGTAAAAGAAGCGTTTTTTTGCCACCATTTTAAACAATTTGCGGGTGCGGGTGTCACCGGGTCCGTAGATCATGGCCGGACGGATGACCACGCCGGAGATTTCGCCCCCTTTAAAGGTTTCGATGGCCAATTGCTCTCCCTTCATTTTGGTACGTTGGTAGATGTCGCCCGGACTGTAAGGCGTTTGTTCGTCACCGGGCGGATTTCCGATGTGTCCAAGCACTCCTACGGTGGAGCAGTGAATCACCCGTTCGACCCCGGCTTTGATGGCCGCATTCAGGACGTTTTCCACGCCGGTGACGTTGGCCGCGACATAGGCGTCGTCGGGTTGGTCGGCTTCGCGGAACATGGCGGCAATATGATAAACCCCTTTGACGCCCTGCATGGCTTTTTCACAATCTTCGATGCGGGTAATGTTGCCGAGAACGGCTTCGGCGCCGGCATCCTGTAAGGCTTGCATTTGCTCGGGTTTCCGGACCAAAGCCCGTACTTGTTGTCCGTCGGCGAGGAGTTGGCGCACCAATTCGGAACCAACAAAACCGGCGGCGCCGGTAACTAAATAGAGGGGGTTGTTCATAACGTACTGGGTTTAAAAAGCTTCTGAAATTTTAAGGGTTGGAATCGTCTTACACTATAGGATTGCCACGAATCAATCGTCTCGTTATAGAACTTAACTTCCTTTGTCTCTATTTTTTAGGTGTTTTCACGTGTCCAAACTTAATTCTATTACTTTACTAGGCTCGGCTTCGGGTCGCAATGCCGGAGATGCCGCATTGATTGCCGCCATTATGGACGGAGTCGATGAGGCCTGTGGCCGTCGTCTGCGTTATGAAATTCCCACCATTCGTGCGGACTACATTCGGGATGAATATCCCAATAACAGTGTTCCGGTGGGGATGATGCCGTGGCATGGCGCTTTACGCATGCTGGGGATCCCCACTTTACGTTCGATTCTGCGTACAGATGCGATTTTAATTTTTGATGCCTGTCTGTTTGACCGTTCACTGTTTAATCCGCTGTTTAACTTTCTCTCTTCCTTTTACCTGATGTTGCCTTTGGCAAAAAAGCGTGGCGTACCGATTATTGGTTTTAACGTCGGCGTCGGTCCGGTTCACACCAAGTCCGGTAAAAAAATGCTGAAGAAAGTCGTGGATATGATGGATTTCATTACCGTGCGCGATCAGGATTCTTTGGATCTCCTCCGGGAAGTCGGGGTGGAAAATACCCGGGTGCAATTGGCCGCGGATGCGGCTCTGAATGCCCCGTCGGGTGACGAGGCGGAAGCGACCGGGATTTATGAAAAAGC
Organism: Kiritimatiellaeota bacterium B1221; assembly: GCA_029269125.1. Taxonomy (GTDB): domain Bacteria; phylum Verrucomicrobiota; class Kiritimatiellia; order SS1-B-03-39; family UBA6053; genus UBA6053. The sequence goes on from JARHXX010000017.1 coordinate 10,678, forward strand.
GGGGATTGATATTCATGAAGCCAAACTCGGGATTAACGTAAACCGTTATTTGGATACCTGGGCATCCGCTGACCGCGAATCCATGGGGAAAGAAAAGTTTTTGGATGTCTTTTCCGCGGCACTCATCAAAGTACATGCTGAACTGAATGTGCCGATCGTATTTGTCACCACGCAGCATCACGACATCGAAGTGACACAGGACCTTATTGACCGCCTGCCCTCGGAAATCAGAACGGCGCGTATTGACAATCGGGATTATAATCACGCTAAAATCAAAGGCGTTTTACGTCATATCGACTTACTCTGTGGTATGCGTTTGCATTCATTGATCATGGCTTCGGCGGAATTGGCACCGGTGGTGGGTATCACGTATCAGCCGAAAGTGGCTTATTATTTCCGTGAATTGGAACTGCCGGAACGCACCGTTTCCTTTGATGATTTTACGCCGGAAAGTCTGAGTACCCTTATTTTGGATGGGTGGCGGGACAAAGCGGCCTTATCAACCCAACTGCATAAGCGGATTCCTGTACTCAAAGCCAAAGCGGCTTGGAGTGCAGAGTTGATGGCTGCTTTTGATCAGGGCGGAGATCAATTGGAAAACATTTGGGAGCGTGGTCCCCGGATTCCCGAAACAAACTCAATGTAAAAAGTTACAAATGAGTCCTCATGAAAATATTGAATCCATTACTGAAGTTTAGTTTTTGTCTTTTAATCTCCGGTTTGTTGGCATCCTGTAATCCTTTTGATGATGAAGGCGATGGCGGGGGAAGCAGCGGACCGCAGACGGTTCTGGTCATTGGGGACAGTATCTCCGGCAAAACAAATTATTCAGGCGTGCCTCCCTGGCCGACCTTGTTGGCAGACATGAGACCAGATTGGACGATTATAAACCGGGCCACCGCCGGTGAGCAGATGTCGGGCGGGTTGAATAAAGTCGGAGGGTTGCTTTCTGAATACACGCCTGATTCTTTAGTGATTTTTTACGGATCCAATAATGCGATTAATCAGAATACGGATAGCTATGAATCCGAACTTTCCGCCGCCATTCAGGCGGGTAAAAATGCAGGATGCAAAGTGGTGGTTTGCACCCCTCCGTATATGTATCAGGGCCGGGCAATTTATAATGGCGGCATTGATGTCTGTGTCGCAGGCGCAAAAAGTGCGGCCGGTGCCCATGGGGCAAAACTTGCCAATATCAACGGTGTATTTGGTTCTAAAAGTGGGGATATGTTCCCGGACGGATTGCACCCGGATTTGGATGGTCAACGAATGATTGCTGTGAATTTACGCGAAAAGTTATAAACGGGAGCCCTATGAAAGCCTTCTTGATTTGTTTTTGGATCGGTTGGGGGCTCTTACAAGCCGCCGATCCCGGATCGGTGGTTTTTTTACATCCTGACGGCACGGGTTTGGGCCACTGGTATGCCGGCCGGCTCCTTTCGGCAGGACCGGACGGGGAATTGAATTGGGACCGTATGGAAAAATTATCGGTCTATGAGGGGCATCAGAGCGGATGGCTCTCCTCCTCATCCCATGCCGGGGCGACCGCGCATGCCTATGGGAAAAAAGTACATCCCAATTCGTATGGCCTGGATCGTGATCAAACACTGACGGCGGCATCGGGTGCGGAACAATCGATCATGCAGGAGGCGATTTCCGCGGGTATTCGTTGCGGCATTGTGAACAGCGGGCACATTGGTGAGCCCGGCACCGGGGTGTTTTTGGCCTCGGTGGAGAGCCGTAAAGATGTGTCGTCGATCGCCCTGCAGATTATTCAGAGTGGGGTGGAGATCATTTTTTGTGGAGGGGAGATTTATCTGTTACCCGAAAATGTGATGGGGGAACATGGGCAAAAGGGTGTCCGCACGGACGGAAAAAATTTAATTGAAGATGCCAAAGCGCAGGGGTACACTGTCATTTATACGCGGGAAGACTTGTTGGCGCTTCCGGCGGATGCGGGTAAGGTTTTAGGGATCTTTGCCGCGACGAATACCTATAATGATCAGTCTGAAGAAGCGTTGAAAGCCGCGGGTCTGGAGACTTATGATCCGGCCGCCCCGACCTTTGCTGAAATGACCGCGAAAGCATTGGAATTGCTGGGGAGTGATCCGGCCAAAGAATTTTTTCTGGTGGCTGAGGAAGAGGGAACAGACAACTTTTCCAACGTCACCCATGCCAAAGGGATGATCGATGCGGTTCTTCGGGCGGATGCGGCTGTGGGAGAGGCGTTAAAGTATATGATGGACCACCGTGAAAGAAAGATTCTCACGGTGATTGCCGCCGACAGCGATGCGGGGCGCCCCGCGGTATGGGCACCCTTTGGATTGGACCCTGAGTCCCCGCTTCCTGAAAATACGGATCGCGGAGCCGCGTTGGACGGTAAGGACGGGAGTCAGACTCTGCCTTTTGTCTCGGCACCGGATGCGCAGGGGCTTCGCCATGCTTTCGGTATTGCCTGGCCGTACAGCTTCGACATGCAGGGGGGCGTCATTGCCCGTGCCTCAGGTTATCGGAGCGAATTGATGTCTCCGCTGATTCACAACACCGGGATTTACGAAATGCTGTATCAGGTTCTCTGGGGGATTGATTGACTCTAACTATTTGAATCAGTGGAGATTCGGCGTATAGTGCTTCATAATCCCAATAAAAATAACCTAAGGAGAAATATGTCGAACGAAAAAGACGCTGTTGTTGAAGCCCTGAGAAAAGTGGTTGCCGACTCTTATGCCCTGATGGGGCAAACCCATTTATGTCATTGGAACGTTCGCGGACCCTCTTTTTTCGCCTTACACATGGCTTTTGAAGAACAATATACCGAACTGTTTACTGCAATTGATGAAATTGCAGAACGTCTCCGCGCGCTGGGTGAACTTGCTCCCGGTGGATTGGCGAATTTGGCGAAACTTGCCGGTACCCCTGAGTTGAATGAAGATGCCTCTGCGGATGAAATGGTGAAGCATCTTTGCGAATTAAATAAAAACCTGGTGGCAGACTTAAACGCCGCGCGGGAATGTGCAGGTGAAGCCGGGGATAATCAAAGTGAGGATTTGATGATTGCCCGCTTACAGGTGCATGAAAAAACCCTGTGGATGCTGGAAAGCTATCTCGCGGGATAAGCGGTAAACTGTAAAAAACATACCCTCTGTAAGCAGGTGTAAGTACCTGTAAACAGGGGGTTTTACTTGCATAGAACCTTCTGCATATGCTAGAGGGAGCCCCCTTTTATTCCCAAGGCACATATATGAAAAATGTAGGATTTATCGGTTGGCGCGGCATGGTGGGGTCTGTTTTGATGGACCGCATGCGTCAGGAAAATGATTTTGACGGCTTGAACGCGACCTTTTTCACCACTTCACAGGCGGGGCAACCCGGGCCAGACGGTGCGCCTTTGCAGGATGCACATGATCTGCCGTCCCTGATGAAAATGGATATTCTGGTTTCCTGTCAGGGTGGAGACTATACCAAAGCGGTTCATCCCGGTTTGCGTGAGGCCGGTTGGAAAGGGTATTGGGTGGATGCGGCCAGTGCGTTGCGGATGTCCGAAGACAGTTTGGTGGTGCTCGATCCGGTGAACCGCAAATTGATTGACCAAGGATTGGAAAACGGGGTGCTGGATTTTATCGGCGGAAATTGCACGGTCAGCTTGATGCTGATGGGACTGCAAGGTCTCTATGAGCAGGATTTGGTGGAGTGGACCACATCCATGACCTATCAGTCTGCCTCCGGTGCGGGCGCAAAAAACATGAAAGAATTGGTAAGCCAAATGGCTGTGCTGGGGGATGCGGGCAAAGAGTTGGCCTCGGATCCGGCTGCGGATGTGTTGAAGCTCGACCGATTGATCAGCGAAAAATTGACCGATGGATCTTTGCCGGTGGATCAGTTTGGTGCCCCCTTGGCCGCAAGTTTGATTCCGTGGATTGATTCGGCGATGGAGTGTGGCCGTACCCGTGAAGAGTGGAAGGGCATGGCTGAAACCAATCGTATTTTGGGAACAGAAGCATCTCCCATTCCGGTGGATGGTCAATGTGTGCGGGTCGGGGCGATGCGGTGCCACGCGCAGGCGCTGACCCTCAAACTGAAAAAGGATCTGCCGCTCGAAGAAATTGAAGGGTTGATCAAAAATGCGAACGATTGGGTACAGTTTGTGCCCAATAACAAAGAAGAGACTTTGGCCAAACTGACACCGGCCGCGGTTTCCGGGACTTTGACGGTGCCGGTGGGCCGTTTGCGCAAAATGGTGATGGGTCCGGAATATCTGACCTGCTTCACGGTCGGCGATCAGCTCCTCTGGGGCGCGGCCGAACCGGTGCGCCGCATGTTGATGATTTTGCTGGGACGTTTGTAGGTTTTATTGAACCGCAGATGGACGCGAATTGACACGGATTCAGGTTTGAAGAACCGGGTTCCATTCGCATTGATTATTGAAGATGAGCTTCTGACCCATTTTACGCATTTTTGTCATGTTCCAATTCTATCTGCGTCAATCTGCGTCCATCTGCGGTTCTAACTTTCTGTGCCCATGCCCAATCGGGTGATGGCGAAATCGTAACGCACCGGATCCCGGGGGCAGATGCGGGCGAAGGCGGCGGTGATGCGGCGGGCGGCTTCGGCGTCGGGGTTTTTGCGTCGGGTTAATCTTAGTTGTTTGGCGATACGGAACATGTGGGTGTCCAAGGGCACCCAGAGTTTGGCGGGACTCAGGTGATCCGACCAAATGCCGGGATCAATTTCATCCTTGCGCACCATCCATCGCAGCCACATGGCCAGGCGTTTGCAGGCGCTGCCGGCGGAGGGATCGGGACATAAATGTCCGGGGTTGCCTTCGGCTTCGCGAAGGTCGGCGAGAATGGGTATCAGGGCTTCGCGATAGTTGGGGGTAGAAGAATTTTTGAGGCGGAGGTGGACAGGTTCCTGATGTTGCAGGGCCTGCCATCCGCGCAAATGCGAAAGAAGTTCGGGTGCACGGGTCCATCGATAGACAAAGCCGCTGAGCGCCTTTTCCTGTTCCGGGCGTGAGGCCTGAGTTAGAAAGGCGTGGGGCTGATTTTCCCAGCGGCGGTTGAGATCCGTGAGGGCTTTCTGGATGGCGGAGACCCGTCCGTAGGCCATGGCGGCCGCCACCCAGGCGGCGATTTCGGCATCTTCTGGTTTCTGAAATTCGTAGACGAACTGTAAGGGGTCGCTACTGAGATATTTCCGGTGGTTGAAACGTTGGTAGTTCCATTCCAAGGCCTGTTTTCGGGCTTCGCCATGCAGGCGGCTCAAGTCCGCCACATTGTCTGCGTTCACGCCAATCCGGAGATGAATTCCAGGACTTTTTCCGGATGGGTTTCGGCTTTGGGAACTTTTTTCCAGTGTTTGAGTACTTTGCCATCCGGACCGATGACGGTGGTGGATCGGATCACACCGATTTTAATTTTCCCGTACATCATTTTTTCGCCGTAAGCGCCGTATGCAGTCATCACCTCTTTTTCCGGATCGGAAAGCAGGGGGAAGGGGAGGTTGAATTTTTTACTGAAGGCTTCATGATCCTCTGCACTATCGGGGCTGACACCCAGGACCACCACATCCAACTTTTCAAAATCTGCACTTAAGTCCCGGAAGGTGCAGGCTTCCTTGGTGCAGCCGGGGGTGTCGTCTTTGGGATAAAAATAGAGAACCACGATTTTTCCGGCGTAGTCTTTCAGGCGATGAATATTGCCGTCGGCATCCGGTAATTGAAAATCGGGGGCTTGGTTTCCAGCTTCAATGGACATGTGATCTCTCCTTAAGGGGTTGCGTTTTACCTGTACCCTGATAGCAAGTTTTATCAAGTGATGAAAGAAGCCCTCTCTACAACTTTTACCGGGATGTTCAGCCTGCTGATTGCAGCGACTTTGTCGGCCGCAATTATGGGTGGTTTTAGGTTGGGCCTGCCGGAAGCCCAGATGGAAAACCCCTTTGACGTGGCGTCGCAGGCGGAAGCGGCCGGGGTAGAGATTGTGGATACCGCGCAAATGCGTGAAATTGTGGAGACGGGGAGTCATCTGATTTTGGATGCGCGGGAGGCATCGGCCTATGATCAGGCCCACATTCCGACTGCGATGTCGGTATCGGTGCATCAATTTGAAGAAAGTTTTCCGCAAATCGCACCCATGTTGCAGGCGGACAGTCCCTTGGCGGTGTATTGCACGGGTCCCTATTGTGATGACGGATTGAGGTTGATCCTTCGCATGCGGGAAGCGGGGTTTACGGGAGCGGTTCTTTATCTCGAAGGCATGGAGGGTTGGGAATGAAGGGGAGCAGAGCGCAGAGGGCAGATGCCAGGGGGCTGAGGATCTTTGGATGGGGTTTGCGGCTGCTGATCTCCGGACTGTTTTTGTACAGTGGCTGGGTGAAGATATTGGATCAGGAGGCGTTTGCGCTGGCCATTCTGGGATATCAGTTGTTGCCGGAATCGTGGGGGGTGCCGCTGTCGGCATTGCTGCCGTGGCTTGAGTTTTGGTGTGCGGTGGGGCTGTGGATTACGCCTCCATTCCGTCGCGCGGCCTGGATTTGGATCACGTTGATGTTGCTGGTGTTTACGCTGGCAAAAATTTCCGTGTTGCAGCGGGGGCTCGCCATCTCCTGCGGATGTAGTGGTGGGGATGAAATGATGACCTGGAAGGATGTAGGGATGAATATGCTTTGGCTGGGAATGAGTGTTTCCGGTTGGCGTTGGGATAAAAGAGGGTGAGGGAGGATTTCACCCCGATATCGTCTACTCATCGAAAAAAAATCCTGAAAATCCTGTAATCCCGTCAACAAATACATCATCATTCGACCCCATCCGTCGAGGAATTTGAACCGCGATACAGGCCGATGAACGCAGAGGAAATAAGACCCGTGAACAAACATGAAAAATTGAATTACGTTGAGTTTCCCGCCAAAGATTTGGGAAAAGCGAAACGCTTTTTTGAAAAAGTTTTTGCATGGGAGTTTGTGGACTATGGACCGGCGTATACGGCCTTTTCAGATCAGGGACTGGACGGGGGATTTTATAAATCGGATCAAGTCGTGTCGGCGGAAAAGGGGAGTGCGCTGTTGGTGTTTTTCAGTGATGATCTTGAGACCACCCAAAGCAAGATTGAGGAAGCGGGGGGAACCATCAGTCAGGCCATTTTTTCTTTCCCCGGGGGACGTCGTTTTCATTTCCTGGATCCGAATGGTAATGAGTATGCGGTTTGGGGGGAGTTGGCGGAGAGGATGAAATGAAAAAGCGTGCAAACCAGACAGTCCTGTACATTATTTCAGCGTTGATTGGAACGTATGTTGGTTCCGCCTTAAGTATTCTGGTTTCGAGTTTATATTATCCCGAAGAAAGAATCAGATGGAAACAATTCGCTGGTGATTCTTGGGAAAGTTTCATTTTGTCCCCATTGGGTATGTTATTAGCGCCCTTTGGCCCACCAGGCTACAACCTTTGCGAGGAATATGGTTTCATTTCTGGAATCTTGGCATTATTGGGTATTTTCATGGTTTTGCTCTTCACGATCCTCTTTTTCCTGTTTGTATAGGATTTATTTTATGGAACCATATAAATGACCAGAATATAGTTGCGCTCATCTACCGCTAATACGAACTCAATTTAAAGCCTAACAATTCCCGCCTCAGAACGAGTCTGAGCGGGTCACCGTTGGAAATAAGAATAAATGAAGAAACTACTGCTCGGTACCGTAATTGGCTTTATCTTTGCAAGTGCACTTGCAGTGCCAGTGGTGCTGTTCGTCAAGAATGATAAATACAAATACGGACGGAACATTGGGTACCTCAACGGACAAGCTGAAACATTTGTCTTTCTTCGTAAGCATTTTCAAGTGACGCACCCTTCAAAAAGTATATCCGAAATGGAGGATGTACTGTCCACCAAAGCGGGGAATGTGTATGTCTTGGACGTGAACGGTACCCTAACTATTGAAATACAATGACTCCCAACAAAAATATCGAGCAAACCCTCATGCTTCGGGTCTGCAGGGCCTAAACGTTAAAAGCAAGAGAATGGCTTGATCGCAGAGTGTCACTATAGTATCACTAAACCATGAAAACGGAACTTGTCACAACACTCAAACGTCAAGCAACCCGAGTCTTGTCCGAACTGCATGCGACAGGCGAACCGGTACTCATTACGGAACATGGCAAACCCTCGGCCTATCTGGTCGACGTGGATTCATACGAATTCATGCAGAATCGGATGGAGCTTCTTGAAGGAATTGCGAGGGGAGAGCGCGCGATATTGGAGAAGCGTACCTTCTCGCACGCTGAAGCTAAGCGAAAGATGAAGAAATGGCTAGGTTGATCTGGACCGAACCCGCGCTGCTGGATCTGGATGAGATCGCCGAGTACATCGCCTTGGACGATCCCCATGCCGCATCCCGGTACGTCCAGAAAGTATTCGAACGTGTTGAGCGACTCGAAGCCTACCCGAAATTGGGGAAGCGGCCACCTGAGCTACCACGCTTGCCTTATCGGGAAGTCGTTATCCCGCCATGCCGCGTGTTCTACCGTATCGAAGAGGAAACCGTTTACATTCTGTACGTCATGCGATCAGAGCGGCTGCTCAGGACGTACTTGTTGGATCTTCGAAACCTGAAGAAATGAAATTCCAACAACCGCATCGAGAGCTACACAATAACCCGCGCAGACGCGGATTATTGCGAGCCTCATGCCTGGCGCGTTCAATGAAATATGAAAAAAGGAGAGTTGAAAAATGGACGAAGTGACTATCCTATGGATTCTATTAATCATCCCATTTCTGGTTATCTTAGGAATTATAATATTCAAATGGTTGTGGAACATAACCATGCCTCAAGTTTTTAACTTACGAATGATCACCTTCTGGCAGGCGTTTAGATTGCTACTTTTATCCAGTATTTTATTTGGTGCTGGAAGCATTTTTAAATTCAATATGAATTTTTAATAACACAATTGAACAATGCCTCAAAGCGAACCGCGAGTACGCGGTCCTCTTGACTTGGGTGTTCTATGATTACTATGACTGAAGAAGCTGGTATAAATCCCCATACGAATTTATGTCGAATTCAAACCAGAACATTTGCGTAAATCTGCGTTCATCTGTGGTTGAAAAATGCGGAGCCCATCCGCAAAGCCACCTCACCTCGTGGGTGATTTAAAACGTTCTGTCCCTTCGTTACACAAGGAATACTATTTTGAGAGAAGAGCTTAGAAAAAAGATTGTTGAAGTGTGTGATCAGAAAATTGCGAAAAAAGGTGAAGATGTCGGGCTGTCCTTTTATGCTTTTTTTAAGAATAAAAACGATGAGCCTGAAGTTCTTATGGAGGCTGCCCGCTGGTGGATCGAAACTCACAAATTAGACCACTTTGAAAAAGCTATTAAAATTAAAGGCATGGTTCAATCCGGTGTTTAGCTACTTTTCATCAAACACAAAAAATGGCTTCATGTAGAAAATGAGGTGGGAGGTGCAGAAGGGTGAGCATGACTCGTGGGGAAAGAGCTGAAAATTTCTTTACACCTACCTGTGTAGAATTCAGGGTGCTTTACATTCTGTCTTTTTGCGTACATGTTTGATGACTGCTGACGGCCTTAAAAACATCAGGGGCAAGCATCTTACTTTTAATCCAATTAACCCCAGATCCATTATGAGAAATACTTCTTCGCTTCCATCTGTCATGCAAAAGGACCAGGAGCCTTTCAAGAAGTTTGCGAATGACGAAGAAATTCAGGCCCGCCTTCAGGAGTCGATTCCCAATGGCGAAGTGGACGAGTAGGGGTTTAAGATTGAGATGAAAAAAGCAGACGAAGCTTTATTGTTACAGAGTACCGGCGCGTCTGCCATTCGCGGACGTGAAGTCATTCAGGAGTTGTGGAGTGGCTACGGACGCATTGAACGCGTTTACCTTGAAGGGGCAAAGGTTCCTTCGGTGGTGGTGAAAGATGTGCAGCCGCCGGGGCAACGTCGACATCCGCGGGGCTGGAGCAGTGACTTGTCGCATCAGCGCAAACTGAAATCGTATGCGGTGGAAATCGCTTGGTATACCCAGTGGAGTTCCCGATGCGGGGAGGGATGTCGGGTGCCCCGGTGTTTGGCTGCCCATGATGATGCGGATGAATTTTTTATGATTCTCGAAGATCTGGATGCGGTGGGATATCCGCTGCGGAAAAATTCGGTATCTCTCGAAGACGTCCATGTCTGTTTGGAATGGTTGGCGACATTTCATGCCACCTTTATGAATGAGAAACCCACAGGGTTGTGGACACAGGGATCGTACTGGCATTTGGAAACGCGGCCGGATGAACTCGAGGTGTTGGCGGATGCACGATTGAAAGCGGGTGCGTCCGCGATTGATCAAAAGTTGCGCAACGCGCGGTTTCAAACTTTGGTGCATGGAGATGCGAAGCTGGCGAATTTTTGTTTTGCCGAAGATGGGGCGGTGGCGGCAGTAGATTTTCAATACATCGGTGGCGGATGTGGGATGGTGGATGTGGCCTACTTTCTGGGATCCTGTTTGGATGAGGAGGCCTGTGAAAAATGGGAAGTGCCTTTGTTGGATCATTATTTTGAGGCTTTGCGGTCGGCCTGTGGAGAGGTCGATGTCGACGCATTGGAGGAGGAGTGGCGCGAGTTGTATGCGTTTGCCTGGGCGGATTTTCATCGGTTCCTGAAAGGCTGGAGTCCGGGGCATTGGAAAATTACGGGGTATAGTGAACGCATCTGTGCACAGGTGTTGGATAGGTTGGGGGTGTCATGAAGTTGTCGACTGAAAATTTGTTGTTGCTGAGTGAGTTGGCGTTGTCGGTGGCGGAGCAGGCGGCGGAGAAAATTGCAGAGACGTCGCCGGAATCGTTGGAGGTGGAATGCAAAGCGGGGGCGGTGAGCCGTGCGTCGGAGGTGGTGAGTCAATTGGACCGGGATGTGGAAGGATTGATTTTGGAGGGACTGTCAGGGTCGATCGATGATTATGATTTGGGGGTGTTGGCAGAGGAAAGTGAAGATTCGCAGGCGCGGTTTGAGAAGTCGTATTTTTGGTGTGTCGATCCTCTGGATGGGACCTTGCCTTTTCTGGAAGGCAAGCCGGGGTATGCGGTGTCGATTGCATTGATTGATCGAGAGGGAACGCCCTGGATTGGGGTGGGGGTGGATCCGCGTCGGGGTGACAAATTTCGGGGCGTTCGGGGAGCGGGTGTGCAGTTGAACGGGCGAGATTTTTCAGGTGAAGCGGGGAATGAAAAATTAGCGGTTTTGACGGACCGGAGCATGGCGAAGCATCCCTTGTTTCAATCCTGTCTGGAGGCTTTGGCTCCCACACAAATTTTTCCACCCGCCGGGGCGGTGATGAATGTGTTAAACATGTTGCGTGAGGCACCGGCCTGTTATTTTAAATTTCCCAAACCGGAGCTGGGGGGAGGCAGCATTTGGGATTATGCGGCGACCGCCTGCATCTGCACGGAGGCGGGCGGGGTGGTGACGGATCTTTTTGGGGACCCTTTGGATCTGAACCGGAAGGATTCCACTTTTATGAATCATCGAGGTTTTGTGTATGCCACAGATCCGGAGCTACATGCGCGGGTGCGCGGGGAAGTGGAAAAAATTTGGACGGGAGCTTCAGGTGAATAAACGGAGTATAGCATAATGGAAAGTCGACCGAATATTCTTTTACTTTTCACAGATCAGCAACGCTGGGATACCCTGGCTGCGGCAGGATGTCCCTGGATGCAGACGCCAAATCTGGATCGTTTGGCTGCGCGTGGAACTTTGTTTACTCAGGCCTTTTGTAATTCACCGTTGTGTATGCCGAGTCGACAAAGCATGTTGAGTGGTCGGTATCCGGCTTCTGCGGGTTGCACCGAAAATGGGGTGGAGATGCGCGAGGATATGCCGCATGCCGCGACGATTTTGGGTGCTGCGGGGTATCACACGGCCAACATCGGCAAACTTCATTTTAAAAATCATTCCCATCGAGATCATCGGGATCCGCATCCTTCTTATGGATTTGATACTTTGTTGATTTCGGACGAACCGGGTATGTATGAAGATCCGTACAGCACCTGGCTTAAATCAAGGGGCTTGGATGATATTCGGACGTGGAAACTGGAATCCTTTCCCGGGCGGGGGCACGACTTCCGCATCAGTGGGCCTTCCCGTAAAGTGACCGACCCTATTCCCTTTGAGGGGCCGGATGACGCCAGTCACAGTTCATGGGTTGCGCAGGAGACCTGTCAATTTCTCAGTCAACACGTGAACGATCCGTTCTTTTGTATTGCGGGTTTCTTTGCGCCGCATTCGCCGGTGAACCCTCCGCAAAAATGGTTGGATGCCTATCGGGATACTGAGGTGCCGTTGCCGGAGATGAATGATTCGGAGAGAGAAAATTTAGGGCTCAGTGATGAGGAGTGGATTTCGATTCGGCGTGCATACTATGCGTTAGTGAGTCATGTAGATGAAGAGCTGGGGCGCATTCTCGATCATTTGGACAATCTGGGGCTGACTGAAAACACGCTGGTGGTGTTTACCTCGGATCATGGGGATCACCTTGGAGATCATGGAAAAATACACAAGGGTCCTCCGGGTTTGGACTCTTGCGCCCATGTGCCCATGATTGTTTCCCCGCCGGGTAGCATGGAGGTTCCGCGGGGAATCCGGTGTAATGAGTTGGTCGAATTGGTTGATTTTTTACCTACCTGTTTGGACTTTGCCCGGATCCCCTGTCCACCTTTTCTGCAGGGGAAATCGTTAAAGCCGCTGGTTATGGATTCCGGCGATGAAGTTTTTCAACGAAATTCTGTGTTTATCGAATGGAGGCGGGCTTATGAGGATGGATGGAAGGCGGTGCGCACGCACGAGGCATGGTATGCCCGCTCCCGCGGGGGCGAAGAAATGCTTTTTGATCTGCGGGAGGATCCGCATCAGTTGACCAATGTGGTGGAGGATCCGTCCTATCGAGATTTATGGGATCAAATGCGGAGAGAAATGCTCGCAAAAATTTTCGAAGTTGAGGATCAGGGAAGGCGGGCTTCAGGTCGTTATTAGTACACTGAAAATCAGGCGGAATTCAATGCTGGAATTATTATGCCGTCAAGCTAAGGCATACGCATGCCAAAATTTGAACACATTCGCCATAAGCCCCCGCTGGAGTTAGAGGAAGCACGTCCATTGATCGTGGCTTGCAGTCCCTTGCGGAGTCATGTGAACCTATCGACGATTTTGCGAATGGCAGGCTGTTCGGGGGTGCAGGAAGTGATCGCGACCGGGAATGCAAAGATCAAAAATGCGATTGCGCGGGACAGTGCCGAAACGGTGAAGCTGACGGTGAAAAATTCTTTGTCGCCGGTGTTGAAAAAGTTGAAGCAGGAAGGTTACACTCTGGTGGGCCTTGAGCAAACCACGAATTCCACGGTGCTGTCTGAATATGCCTTTCCCCGAAAATCCGTGATTGTGGTGGGATCGGAAAGAGAGGGCCTCTCTCAGGAGAATTTGGATCTGTTGGATGCGGTGGTGGAAATTCCGGTGTGGGGGATGCCGTTTTCCTATAATGTGGCCACTGCGACCTCTCTGGCCATTTACGAATATTGCCGTCAGTTTCCCAACGGCTAAGATTCGGTGATGGGGTCTCTCCGGAAAGCGCTTATACCGTTTTCGGATCGGAGAGACCTTTACAACTTACTGAATTGAAGCGTTTACTGTAATGGGAACGGAGAAGCCGTTTTCCAGTTTAACCAGGATGGTGGCTTCAAGTTTGTCCCCGGCACTTAAACCCGCGGTGAGTAGCGTGAGCGTGAGGGTTTGAGAGCTGTTGGATGTCAGGGTTCCGGTTGCGGGGGTCACCGACAACCAGTTTACCGTGTTGTTCATGCGTATTTCATAATCGAGGGTGCCGAGTGCAGCGGTGCTGAGTACCACATCAACCGGGGTCGTGGATCCTCCGGCAGTTCCCGTTAATTCCACAAAATATTTATCTGCGGAGATCGCGATGGGGCGAATGGGGAAGAGGGAGCTGTCGGTATACTCAATCGCGCCTTGGTCGGGAGCCTCTCCCAAATACTGGTCGGCGAAGTTTAACAGGCCCAGGCCATCGTCGATACCGGAGGATCCGCTTGCCAAACGGAAATCACCCACTGCGGCATTTACGAAAGTGGGTGCATCATTCAGGATGCCGTTGGTCTCCTGTCCTGCTGCGTACAGTACACTGGCAGTGCTTTTATTCTTTGTGGACAGGTTATCATAGTCAAAGCTGTTCCACGGGTCCTGAACGATATCTCGTATGGTCTTATTGTAATCAGAGTGTGAATTAATGGTGTGGACAATGTTGTTGCGTGTTTGTCCGAGGAACATGGAGCGTAGATTGCCTTCGCCGAATCCCACGCCGGTAAAGCCATTTCCTTTCCCGTGGAGGGTGTTGTGAAACAGAAAACTCTTTCCTTTGGAGTATTTGGGTTCTCCTCCCAGTTTCACCATGGAAAAAGTGCTGCCCCGGTCATCGCCATGGTTATACAGCAGGTTGCGGTAAACATAGGAAGGTCCTACAATGCAGGGGGCCAAACTTAGTCCGGCGAAGCAGCTTTCAATGCGATTCCCGAAAAACCGGGTATTCATTTGGCCGCCATCCATTTCCGTACCGTCATCATTCGCAAAAGCCAGCATGTTGCCGTAGATGTCACTGTCGCGATAAAAAGATCCGCGTTCACTTGAATTGGTTTCGCCTTCAATGACATCATTCCAACGAATTTCATCACTGCCAATCAGGTCATTGTAACGCACCACAAAATTTCCTTTCATAATCTTGGTATAGGTGCCGGTAATATTTTCAACGTAGATCGCGCAAGGTCCCATAGGATGGTTGTTTCCCTCCCAGTTGTTTGCGCTGGTGCGCGGATCATGCATGTAGCAGCGTTCGACCGTAACCGATGCGCTTTCGTAGAGGTGCACGCCCGCATCTTTGTTGATGGCTTTTTGTTTTCCTTTATTCATATCGGACTGGGTTTCGTAGGAAAAGGTGCCGTCGAAGTAGTTGGCTTCCCGGGCCCAGCCGGACATTTCGCAATCGACGAGTCGAATGTGTTCAGACATTTGGACCTGCACTGCATGGCGGCGTCCCCCTTGAATGTCCAGACCTTCAAAAATGAGGTAGCTGCTGTTGAGGATTTTCAATGCGACATCATTACCATAGGTGCCGTCCACATCATCAGTACCCGTCCCCACAATTTTAATCCAGCCGTCCGGGGCCCCATGCAGGTTTTCGATCAGCAGTTGCCCTCCGTTATAAAGACTGGCGACGGTTAGGGTTTGGGCGATGGTGGGCTGATCCTGCCAGGTTGAAATTTGTGCGCCGGCTTCATCGAGTGTGACCCCATTTGCTTCCAGCACCACTTGTACTTCATAGAGGGTGTCTTCCCACAGTCCTACGATACTGCTGCGATATTCCCCGCGAACCTCATCGAACTCAGGTGTATAGGCTTCATACCACTGGGTGGTTCCGGCTTCCCGATAAAACACATGCGGGACTTCGTCGGTCATCTGTGATTCCCGGTTTACATATACGCTGATCGACTCATAAGTTGAAACCAGGCGGACGGGTAAATTGCCCGCCTCCAAAAGTTGAACATTGTCGAGGTATAATTTCGCACCCGAGTTAAATTTAGGAAATGAGATGCCTATTTTCACAAAGGCGGTGCCAGCCGGTGCGAGGTAGTAGGGGCTGGAGAATTCGCGATAGGGGGCGGTGCCTTCTATATCAATCACCGTGGGAGCGCCGCCAAGTTTGGTGACGCCATCAGCTGCGTAAAAGGCTATTGAGATGGTGGGGCTTACGGAGACATTGTCTATTGCGGCCTGAAGGGAGAGCATATAGTAGGTGTTTTCCGTGGCGGGGATGAGGTCATGGCTGTAGGATTTATAAAAACTTGCGCCGTTAATTTTTAGGGCCTGCTGTCCTTCGGCGACTACGGTTGTTTCTAAACTCACCCCGCCGTTCCAATCCGAAACGCCGCTTTCCAGTCCCGGATCAGGGGTAAGATTTGTCAGGGCCTGATCAATGAAGTTGGGTGATGCGAGGGTGGGGATGTCTTCTGTTTCATAAATCCGTATGTCCGAAAATGTAATATCCACATTTTCATCCTGATCGTCATCTCCAATAAAGGTTAAATAGGACATGGTGCCGGTGAATACGGTCCCAATCGGGATGGAGAGGGTTACGGGGCCGGAATGGGGGATGTATTGAGGGTCAATGGGAGGAAAGGAAGCGTGAGACTGGCTGCCGGCAAGTTTAATATTTGTGGCTGAAGTGGCGTAATCATCATCGGAATCCATTCCGATGCAGGTGAGTTCTCCCACGTTGGAAGCGTCCAATGTCACATCTAAAACGGTTTGAGGGGTTACGGTGTACGCATAGGCGTATTTACGCCAGAAATTTCCGCTGAGATGGATGGCGGTATTTCCGGCGTCCAGACTCATGCTGCCGGATGTGGTCTGGCTGGAGTAATCCGAAAAACCCGCGGGATCGAAAACCAGCGAGTTGGATGCGGGGGTGTCCGCATCTGTGGTGATGATCAGGTTGTCCAGATAGGTTGTCCCGGTTCCGGGGTAACTTCCGGCAAAATAGAACCGGGCGTAGGTCGCTCCTGCAGGAGGGTAGATGCTGTCTGCATAGTACAGGGTGTAAGGGTTGGTTCCGGTTAAGGAGCTTAAGTGAAAGCTGGAAATTTGGGTGTCGGTGGCATCGTAATAGCGAATCTGAAATAAGCCGCTGGTGGTGACCGCGTCGGATGCCGCCATAAAGGAGAGGGCGTATTCTTTCGCAGGATCGCAATCAAACTCATACCAGGACTGCTTCCAATATGTGCCGATGGTCATCGCCGAGGCGTTGACGCCCTCATAAGCGTTGCTGCTTAAACTTGTATGTCCCTTATACCAGCCAGTGTAATTATTTTCAAATCCGCCATTGGTGTTTACGGTGACCGCCTTGTGGGAAAAAAGGTCACAAAAAAGGTCATCGTAATAAACCACGCCATAGGTGGAACTGCTTTGTGCGACGTACAATTGAAACTTGGCATAATCGGTTCCCGCCGGCACCATGAGTGATTTTTCGTGAAGGGTCCAGTCTTGTGTTCCTGATACCCCGGGAACAGAAGCCATGGAGATGAATTGATCCCCTGCATCATAAAAACTCACGCGAATGCCGCCTGAAGCCGTAAGGATGTCTTCGCATTTTATATAACCGCCGAATGCCATAATTTGACCCGGTTCACAGTCAACGGTCTGTGAAACCATTCGCCAATAAAAAGTTTGGTTGATTCTGCCGGAGTGGAGTCCGGTGTAAAACTGGGTACTCTCTAAAGAAATTCCCGACCAATTGGACGTGCCGGATTCGAAGCCCGGGTTTTGCAAAACATCAATTGCGGAAACCGCTAAAGTCAAAAGTGACATGCAGCAGGTGATAAGTAGACGATGGAGAAATGTTAGGTTCATAATCAATCCTGAGTAAATGATTTTTACGCCAAAGCGGGGAGGGCTCGAGCGCACTGTTCATGAGAGTTATCCAAGGTGGAATGAATTACCTAAAAGCGATTTTCTGACAAAGTCAATAAATATAATTTTTGAGTGGGTTGTAGTCTTTAACGATAAATTAAGCTTAAATAATTATTATATTGATTATAAAAGGGGCTAAAGGGATTTTTTCATGACTATGTCATGAAAACATTTTATTAATTTTTATGAAGATTTCTCTCTGATTCAGAGAGTGTATTCAGAGGGGGGGGGGCTGCGAAAATGCCCTTGGGGCTCTCGGTTCGGGTTGAGAGGATTGGCTGAAAACGCACTGTATTTTAAGCGCGGGAGGTGTGCGTGATTCCCGGGTGGGAAGAGGGGCGGACTGGCGCCTGCGCCGCATCTGTACAGGATCCGGAAAATTCTGTGACTGGGTGTGAAAATTTTACCGGTCGTGTTCTAAAGGGGCGTTCCTTCGCCGGTAATTAACAAAAAAGGCCGTCAGTTTCCTGACGACCAGGCTTTGGGTAAGGGTGAAAGTTTAAAAACGGTCGATAATGATCTGTTCCTGCTGGCTGATAGCACCGGATCGGGGGTTGGGCTCTTTGATTTTTTTGCCTACTGCGACAAACATGCTGATCACATGATCTTCAGGGAGGTTGATGAGTTTGGCGACGGCGTCAAAATCAAATCCGTCCATGGGGCAGCTGTCATAGCCGAGTCCGCGGGCGGCCAGCATGAGATTTTGGGCGGCCAGACCGCAGGAGCGCATGGTTTCATCCCGCTGGGTTTGCTCATGATCGCGGTAGTAGCCATCAATCGCGGGGACCATGAAGTCCTGAACGGGTTGAGGGGCGAGTTGCCAGTAGCGGGCAGGATCTTTTTGCCATGCGTTTTTGTCGGCACACATCACAATTAAAACGGAGGCGTCGGTCACTTGGGCCTGATCCCAGGCGGCGGCGCGGATTTGTTTGCGAAGTTCGGGATCTTTGATCACCACAAAGCGGGGGTGTTGAATATTAAAGGCGGTGGGGGCCAAACGTCCGGCCTGAATTAATTTTTGGAAATCCGCTTCCGGCATTTCGTGGGTGGGGTCAAAGGCTTTGACGGAACGTCGGGATTCGATGGCTTCAAGTACGTGCATAGATTTTTCCTTAGAAAGGGGTTGAGTGTATTTATCGGAGAGGATGGGTTTCTCTTACAAAAAAGAGGGGGTAAAATGGTGGCTGGGTGTGGTTGGGAGCTTACAAGGCTCTGGTTTTGAAGCCTTGTTCGGAAAAATAACGGGCGACTTCCCGGGTGTATCCGTGGTCGGCCCAGATTTCTTCGGGGGCACAATCTTTGACCGTTTGCAGGAGTTCGGGCCAGTCGACATGATCTGAAACGGGGAACCCGCAGTCAAAGGAGCCCCGAATCCTGTTGTTTTTGAACAGGGTCCAGCCGGAGGCAAAGGCGCTGCGGACGGGTCCCAATTTTGCGCGGATCGCCGGTTTATAGGCTGCGGGGGAAATGACCAGCAGGGCTTTGCCTTGTTCGCGCTTAAACGCGTCGAACTTTAAGGTGTGGGTGAAGGGAAGTTGAATGCCCGCTTCGCGGTAGAAGGGTAAAAAGGGGAGGATGGCGCCGTGGACGTAGATGGGTCCCGTCCCGGGATGGAGCATGGCGAGCAGGCGTTGGGCTTTGCCGAGGCTGTAGCCGAGGAGTACGGAATTGATGCCGTCGGCCTGGTTTTGTTTCCACCATTCGTCCATTTCTTTGGCGGTATCTGCTGGTTCGGGCCAACGGTAGATGGGGAGGCCGAAGGTGGTTTCGGTGACCAGTAAATGGCAGGGAACGGGTTCAAAAGGTTCACAGGTGGGATCGATGCCGCGTTTATAATCGCCGGTGACCACTGCGACTTTTCCATTTACTTCGATGCGGACCTGGGCGGAGCCCAACAAGTGTCCGGCGGGATGGAGGGAGATCCTGGCCTCCCCGATTTGTAAGGGTTCTGCAAAGGGGAGGGTTTGCATTTTGGCTTTGGGGCCAATGCGTTCGCGGACAATTTTAGATCCGGAGAGGGAGGTGAGGACGGCTTTGTGTCCGCGGCGGGCGTGATCGGCGTGGCCGTGGGTGATGATGGCGCGGTCGACGCGGTGGTGGGGATCGATATAGACGTCGGCTGCGGGACAATAGAGTCCGGCCGGGGTGGTTTCCAGGAGGTTCATGTTGATTTCAGATTTCAAGCTTGAGATTTGGGCCCTTCATTTTTTTCCAGGGCATCCTGTAATGCGAGCCAGGCGAGGCGCACGCAGGTCATGCGCATGGGGCGGGCCCGAACGGCGCCGAGTGCGGGGAGGGTGGATGTGCCCCAGTCATGTTGCCAGTCTTTGTCCCCGTCAAAAAAACTGCAGGCTGCCTGAATGCGTTCTTTTGCGGTCTGGAGGCTGAGGCCGTTGAGTTCCCGGCAGAGGGCGGCGCAGGAGGCGACACCAACTGCGCAGCTCTGGGCATAAAACGCCAAATGTTCAATTTTCCCATTTCCCAAGGTTCCGTAGAGTGCCACTTCATCTCCGCAGGCGGGATTCCGACGTTCGGAAAGGGCATGGGGCAGTGCTTCCGACTTTCGGAAACGGGTGTCGCGGGAGAGTTGGAGAAGGGTTTCTTCGTACATGGGGGATTAGCATAACGAAGACTTGTGGGTGGGGCGAACGGAAAATTGATTTTCGGGGATATTCCGTTCGCCCCGCAGGCGGGACTCCGGGAGAAGAGGGGGATAGGGGATCGGGCAGGCGTGAAATTATACTATTCCGATCTGCGCAGGGTGGCCTGGAGGCCGTAGGAGTGGAGCTGTTGCAGATGGAGTTCAGCTTGTTCCCTTTCTTCGGTGGCGACCAGGGATTTGCCCTGGTTATGCACTTCCAGCATGAGTTTGGTGGCCAGGGAGCGGTTGTAACTGAACACTTTTTCAAGCACATAGACCACATAGGACATGAGATTGACGGGGTCGTCCCAGACGACAATGTTCCAGGGGATATCGAGATCAACGCGGGTTTGAATTTCGGTTTCGGTTTTTCCCATTAGTATGCCTCCTCTCCCCAGGCTGTGAGCAAAAGATGTCTGGATCCGCCGTGATTGCGGTGTTCACAGAGGTAGATTCCCTGCCAGGTGCCTAAAGCGGGGCGTCCATTTGAGATGGGAAGTTGCAGGGAGGGGCCCAATAAACTGGCTTTTATGTGGGCGGGCATATCGTCCGGCCCCTCGAGGGTGTGGAGGTAGTAAGGCTCATTTTCACGCACGCTGGCATTAAAATGTGATTCAAAATCTTTGAGGACCTCGGGGCTGGCATTTTCGTTGAGGGTCAGCGATGCGGAGGTATGCTGCATAAAGATTTGTAACATACCGGTTTGTATTTCACTGAGTTCCGGAATTTCCTGAAGCACTTCCCGGGTGATCAGATGAAAGCCCCGTGGGTGTGACCGTAGACTGATTTGTTTTTGAATCCATTTCATAAAACCTCCCTACATCAACCGGAACACAGTTCAACTCCCTTTCAATTCCGGCTTCACAGTGCCCTGATCCTAAGCTATGAGGTATAGATGCAAAAATACGCACTTTTCCTCATACTGCTTCTTTCCAGTCTTACCCGGCTCCCTGCCCAGCACCGGGCCCAGCCGGTGGATGGTTTTGCAGCGGAGGTGGACGGGAAGATTATCACGGTGGGGGATGTGATTGAACGGGTTCGCCCGGCGCTTGCGCAGTTGTCCCGGGAGTACAAAGGTGCGGCTTTGGCGGAAAAACAAAGTGAATTGTTTGATGATGGACTGGAAAAGTTGGTTGAACAAAATCTGATGATCGCCCAATTTAATAAAATGGAGGCGCAGCTACCCGCCAGCGCGGTGCGGGAACGTAAAGACAGCATTATGCGGGAACGCTTTGATAACAGCGAAGATACCCTGATGCGGGCCTTGCGAAAAGTGGGCAAAACGACGCAGGAGTGGGAAGATGAGTTGCGGGAGCAGATGATCAGCCAATCCATGGTCCAGCAGTTTGTCCGGGCCAAAATCCACGTGTCTCCCCGGGAAATCCGGGAAGCATATGAAGAAAAAAAAGCTGAATTGCAGCAGGACACGGAATTGAAGCTTCGCTCGATCTCATTTCGTCCCGCACCCAAAGGAGGGGAGCAGGAACGCTTGGCGAAAATCCAGAACACCATGCGGGCTTTGGCTGAGGGGCGGGATTTTGCCGAGACCGCGATTGAATTTTCGGAAGGACCCAAAGCGGAGCAGGGTGGAGATGAAGGGTGGATTAATATCGACCGGTTGCCGGAGGAGTTGAAGCGGGCGCTTGAAGATACCGAGCCGGGTGAAATAACGCGATTGATCGAAACCCCGGTGCAGACTTATATTTTTAAAGTGGAAGATCGGCGTGGAGGCGAAACGCAAACCTTGGCGGAAGCCCAACCGTTGCTGCAGCGGGAAATTGAGGAAGAGAAATATAAAGAAATTTATGAGGTCTGGATGCAGGGATTGTATGATCAGTTTCAAGTGCGGATGTTCAACCCGGATATTTCCGCGGTGACCGGAGATCTCTAGGATGAAAAAACGGGTGGGTATTTCCATTGGCGACCCCAACGGGATCGGGCTGGAAGTGGGGCTGAAGGCGGTTTCGGAGGTCGGAAATCTGAAGTCGGAAGCTGGTTGCGATGCCGTTTTCATTGGCGATCCGGATTTGATTGCGGGTAGGGCGAAGCAGCTGGGGGTGCCGGTTCCGGAGATTTTGGAAAGTTCGGTTCGGTTTCCGCAAGCGGTCTATGGCGAATGTTCGGCTGAAGCGGGGATTGCATCTTCCACCTGGGTGGAGGAGGGGATTCAGGGATGCTTAAAAGGGGAGCTGGATGCTTTGGTAACCGCCCCGATCAATAAACAGGCTTGGGATTTTGCGGGGGTGGGGTTTCCGGGTCATACCGAATTGCTGGCCGCGCGTTGCGGTACGGATCGTTTCGGCATGCTGTTGGCGGGGAAAGGCCTGCGGGTGATTCTGGCGACCCGGCATGTGCCGATTTCAAAAGTGCCTGAAGTTTTGAATGAAAGGGAGATTCGTTTGGCGGTTTCTTTGCTTTGTGAGGGCTTGCCTCTATTTGGGGTGGATGCACCCCGCATTGGCATTTGCGGATTGAATCCGCACGCGGGGGACGGGGGAAGTATTGGAAAAGAAGAAGTGAATTGGATTACCCCGCTGATCGAACAAATGAAAGCTGAAGGGTTGCCGGTGATGGGGCCCCGTCCTGCGGATACGGTGTTTCACGAAGCGGTTCATGGGGCCTACGATGCGGTGGTGGCGTTGTATCACGATCAGGGATTGGGGCCGCTCAAACTTTGGGCATTTGATGAAGGGGTCAATATCACTTTAGGTCTTCCGATCATTCGTACTTCGCCGGATCACGGCACTGCCTTTGGCATAGCAAGGCAGGGCATTGCCCGTCCGGACAGTATGATCGAAGCACTGAAAGCCGCCATGCAACTTTGTACCCGGGAGAATCCATGGAAGACATCTTTCCCTGCCTGACGCGTGCCCGCGAGGTCCGGCAATACCTTTCTGATATTGGTTTTTCCCCCAGCAAAAGTATGGGGCAGAATTTTTTAGTGGATGGAAATATGCGGGATCTTATTCTGGATGCCTCCGGGGTGGGGGCGGAGGACCGGGTGGTGGAAGTGGGTCCCGGACTCGGGGTGATGACGGAAGGATTGATGGCCCGTGCCAAAGAGGTGACGGCAATTGAGTTGGACCACCGCCTGGCGGAGCATCTGCAAACCCGTTTTGCCGGGGTGGAAAATTTAACTTTGGTCAATCAGGATGCCACCAAAACCGAGTGGGCGCCTTTGTTGCGTCCGGATCCGGTGCGGGTCATTTCGAATTTGCCTTATTCGGTGGGCAGCCGGATTTTGTACGATCTGGCGGATCCGCAGTTGGCGCCGGTTTCGATTACGGTGATGCTGCAGAGTGATGTGGCGGACCGGATGTTGGCGGCGCCGTCGACCGAGATGTACGGACTGTTGACGGTGCGGATGCGTTGGGCTTTTGAAATTTCGCGGGTGCGCAATGTGCCGGGAAACTGTTTTTTGCCTCCGCCGCGGGTGGGCAGTTCGGTGGTGCATTTGGAGCGTCGGGCCGAAGCGCCGGCTGAAGTAAAAGATTTCGCAACTTTAGAAAAGCTCACCCGTTTTGCGTTTACCAAACGCCGCAAGCAGTTGCGGAGTATATTAAAAAGTTTCGGGGCGGAAGTGAATGAGTGGCCGGTGGACCCGACGCGGCGTCCGGAGACCTTGACGTTGGAGGAGTGGGCGGCGCTGAGTAATCAGGTGTAAGCAGGGCCTCCGGTGAGCTGGGGGCAAGCGGGACCCGTCTGCTTTTGGAGCCCGGGGTTTTCAGCTGTGTTTTATTTATTTCTTCACTGATTCGCAAAGTCAGCGAGAAGTTTCGGGACTTTTTGGAGTTCGTGATTGAAACGTTTGTTGTCCTGATCGGTCCAGGCTTTTTCCGCGTGGTGGCGGAGAAGGTCCACCTCTTGTTCGAGTGCGCGCAGGGCTTGGTGGATTTGCCTTAAAGGCAGCTCTTGAAGCATTTCGTCCCGTTCATCCGGAAGCAGTCCGCCGACCAGCAGGTTGAGTTCCAAGGAAAAGTGGGCGCGGGTGTTGCGGGTTTCCACAATTTGGATGGTAAGGGCGAAGCTGTCGGTTCCGGTGAGGGGCTGATAGGCTTTCGGGACCGGGAGGGGGCCGAGCGTGACTTGCCCTAAAATATTGAAGGCTTTGTCGTTTTTTCCGTAGGCTGAAAGCTGTTCGGTTTTGAGTTCTTTACCCCTGAAGATTTTCAGTTCAGAGACCGGGGTCCATTTGGGGTGTCCGAACGCGTCATAGCCGGCGAAAGCAGAGAGGGCGCTGGGGGGACGTTTCGGCTGTTTGTCGTAAAAATCGTAAACCGTGCCGTCCTGAAAAATCCCGAGCGGATTTAAATGGGCTTCGGCCTGGGCGATCACCTGGCTGCGCAGGTCGGGTTCAAATTGGAGCTCTCCGGACTCGGCGCAGCTGATGTGAAGCGAAAGGTTGAGGGGGAGGTCGATCTCTTCGGTATCGAGCAAAGGGAATTTTTCCTGCAGGGTATCCCGGATGAAACTCCGCAGGGCATCGGCGGCCGCCTGTTCGCGTCGTTGGCTTCGGGTGTTTTCTGGGGCATTAGGGTTCGACATGAGTGGGAAAAGGACTAAGCCAATTGCCATGATGAATAAAGGAAAAACGAAGGCCGCGCTGTTTGATTTAGATGGAACATTGGTTGATTCCTTGCAGGACATTGCAAATGCGATGAATGAAGTGTTGGAAAAACGGCACTTTCCTCCGCATCCGGTGGAGGCTTATAATACTTTTGTGGGTGACGGGATGGAGGAACTGATCCGCCGGGTTTTGCCGCGGGACATAGAGGCTTGTTCACGGTTGGTTGAAGCGATGGTGCTGGAAATGAAAAAAGCATACGCGCGGCACTGGCGGGAGCATGCTTTTGCGTATGAGGGGATCCGTGAGATGTTGGCGGGGTTGCAGGCTGCCGGAATCCGGATGGGGATCTTGAGCAACAAGCCGGATGATTTTGTGCGTGAAATGGTGGACTTTGTTTTTCCGGAAGTGAAATTCCACACTGTGCGCGGGGTGATCGTAGGTGGACCGGTAAAGCCCTCGCCTGAGGGGGCGGTTGAGATTTTGAAAGGTTGGGGGCTTGAACCCGCGGAGGTTCTATATGTGGGGGACACCAATACGGATATGCAAACGGGAAAAAATACGGGGATGTTTACCATGGGAGTCACTTGGGGATTTCGGGACCGCAGGGAACTGGAAAGCAGTGGAGCGGATGCGGTGGTGGACAGGCCCGCAGAGATTGTGGACTGGTTATTGAACTAGTTGAGCGCGGATGCGGTTATGAGGTGTTGCCTGGAGTGTTTGCGCGAAAGGTTACGCCGAACTCGGGTTCTGGTTACCCGAGAGGCTAAAGCGCTCTCTTTGTGAAACCCCGTAAACGGGGGAACTCCGAACGGTTTATTCTGCGGTTTGCAGCACGATTCGGCCAAAGCGGGGAGCGGTGGGGCTGATGGGAACGGTGTCCCGTACGGTAAAGGTGGTATCGGAATTTTCGAGGATGACGATTTCGCTACTGCCCGGCGTGGGGGAGGCGGGGGACCAGCTGTCCAAATCTCCACTGAACTGGGCGCTGTACCAGGGTGCTTCTGAATCGACAGGTTTGTTGAGGCTGATTTGCAGATACTGTTGTCCGCCGTCTTCGACGATGGTGACACCGCCACCGGCATCCACAGCGAAAAGGCTTTCGGCGTCCACGACATTCGGGTCTGTGCCCATGGCCAATTCCGCAAGGTTGCTGATGTCGTCGTTATCCGGATCGTCTTCGGGATCGGTGACGCCGGAAGTGATTTGGGCGGCGGTGAAGTTTTCTTTGACCCAAAGTTGATAGGGGCTTACGCCTCCGGCAATGCGGATGACAGGCCGGGTGGTGATGCTTTGATAATGATAAAAATTGCCACCGACAAAAAGTTGTCCGGCAGCATCTTCGGTAATGGCATAAAGACTTCCTCCTGCACCGGTTGATTGCAGAAAGGTGCTGTCTGCAGATCCGGTTGGGGTTAGTCGCATGATCCGGTTTGAAGGGCTTGTATAACGACCGACCGGAATGATTCGTCCAAGGGGTTGGGAGAGACTATTGTGTACAATGTTATTAAATGCCGGGGTAATGAAGTTGGGATCCCGGCTTCCGTCATTTTCAATTTTTGTAAAATAAGTAACGGCATCCCCATCATATTCTGAAAAGTTTCCTCCAACCAGTATCGAACCATCATTTTGGGGGTGGAGGGTGTACACACGCCCCACGTAATCGATGCCGTTAATGGTGATGATGGTGCCGTTACCCTGGTCGAACGTTGTATCCAGAGTACCATTACTGAAGAGGCGCGCGATTCCCTTTCGGGAACTGATACTAAAGGAGCCTCCCACCCAAATTTTTCCATCTGGTCTAACGGCGATGTCACGAACTTCGGTTTGAAACCCATTGGTGAAAGGAGGGGTTAAGGGGGAGGCCGTATTTCGTGCCCCGGTTGAATTCAGGCGCACCAAACTATCAATGGCGGTTCCGTTGTAACTGCTGAATTCTCCACCCACCAAAATTCCGCCATCACTTTCGAGGGCGATGGTGTACACGGGTCCATTTGCACCTGTTCCGGAATGGGCAGCAAAACTGCTGTCCACCGTTCCATTGGCGAGCAGGCGGATGATTCCTCCACAGGAGGTTCCATTGTAGGAGCTGAAGTCTCCTCCCACCAGAAGTTTGCCGTCATCCTGACGGACAATCGTATTGACGACATCATTAAATCCGCTGCCGGTGGTGAAGCTGGTGTCGACGGTTCCATCAGCATTTAAGCGGGCAATATGCCGGATGCTGTCATAATCTCCAATTCCGGCATAAATATCTCCGCCGACAATCACTTGTCCATTTTCTAATGGAACAATACTGTTAATGGTGCGGTTAAAGAAAGGGGGAGCGAAGGTGGTGTAGCGTTGACCGGGATCCAAAATCTGAATGCTCAGGGTATTTTTTTCCGCATCCAGCACGCCGCCCACCGGGTTGGATAATGTAAGGGTGAAATCTTCCGTGCCCTCATTGATGAGGTCGGGGCGAATGGGAATATAAATGATTTTGTCACTGCTGTCTCCGTCGGCCCAGGTGACGGTTCCCGATACGGAATAATAATCGCTGTTGGCGGTCGCGGTGCCGTCACTGGTGGTGTAATCGATAGAGAGTGCGCCGGCAGACTTGAAGCTGCGTTGCAAAATAATTTGGGCGTTGCCAATTTGTTCGTCGACTTCCAGGAAGGTATCGCGCAGGGAAATGCGGGGATCAAATGTAACCTGTACGTCGACCCACTGGTTCGGTTCACTGCCGCCCGTGGCCATGGTTTCGAAGGTGACTCCGGCATTGGAGTCATAGTAGCTGCCTCCCACCGGCAATCCGGCATCCTTGCGGTCATCACTTTCGCTCGCTTGGGATTCCGGGGTCATATCAATGAGGGAGCTCTCACGGTTTTGGCCCATATTTTCGCCCACCACATAAGCGGCATTGGATAAATTATAACTGCTGCTGGTGTAGAGTTGGCGGTAGCCCACCCAGTAATTGATTTCTCCTGCCATGGGCACTTTCAGCGCGAGGGTTGAATTGGAGCGGGCGTTGTAGGAGTCAAAACGATAAATTCTCCAGGTGCCGTCAGCGGTGGCTTCGGCAATTTTATTATCCGGAATCCATTGGAGTTGGTTTTTGGCGAGGGGATTAAAATGCGCTTCGGGTTCATCTCCATTTCCCATGGTATCAAAGATATCCCCGTATTCCAAATTTCCTGTAACCTGATAGGTCCCTGCCAACTGTTGTTCCGGATGATGATAATTGGCGTGGTACAGGCCGTAGTTATGTCCGAATTCATGTAAAATGATTCCCACGTTATCATAGCCGTTGATCCATTGGGAGGCGGTGCCTGAGGTTGCGCCAATATTTGCGAGACCGCCATAGGTGATTTGAGAGCCGGCCAGGTGGGTCAGTGTGGGGAAATATACGGCGATCACATCGTAGTTTGCCAAAGTGTAGTCGGCGGAAGCCAAAGCGCGGGCGTCGGTTTGAATCCCTTCATTGTCACCGGCGGTTGCATAATCCGAAGCGGTGGAGGGCATGCGGTAAAAGTTGTTGCTGACGGTGAAGGTAATTCCTGCTTCCCCATAACTGTACTCATCAATATGTCCTTCCACAGAGGCTAAAGTCGTTTCCAGATCTGCTTGGGTTATGGGTTCTCCCGGGAGATCAGAAAAATCCACCCGAATATACAATACATCGATCTGATCTTCCTGATAAGGGGTGGCCTGAGGGTCTTCGGTCCAAAGGTCGCCTCCCTGATTTCCGGAAAGCCAGCGGGTAAAAGAAGGTTCCTGTTCGGTGAGGCGTTGCTCCACTTCCTGATACATATCGGGTGAGGACAGGGCCACGACTTTTCCACCGATGAGGCTGAAGTTTTCGGCATGCGCGTCTCCGCTGAAAGGGTCCCTGCCATCCGGGTTCGCCTCGGGATACAAACTTTTTGCCGCGGCGACTTCAGATGGATCGAGCGGACGCACGGTTTCCGGAGATATAATCAATTGATTTTCCAGTGCCACTCCGTTTACGGCCTGTTGGGCAGAGGGGGCAAATTGCTTTCCATTCAGCGGGATGACTTTCAGGGTTTCATCCGCAGTTTGAAAGGTGTTTTGGTGGTTGCAAACGAGTTGTCCGGATGCGGTTTTGGAAGTGGCCCATTGTACATTGATGTTTCCGATGGCGCTGAAGGGGCGGGCGACAAAAGGCTGCAGTTCGGAAGGTAAAGCGGCGTAGTCCTTTAAGGAGAGGGTGGCGTCCAAGAAACTTTGGGGGTCTTTCCGCATCTGGTCCAATTGATGTGCCCGGTGGTTTTTGAGTGCGGAAAGAATTTGTTCCCGTTCTGCCGGAGGGGTGGCGGGGGATTCCCAGTGTTTTGCCCATTCCAAAATCTCTGTTCCGGATGCGGGCAAAGGGGACCGAACATTTGATATTCCGGGCTGAAGAGATTTTTCTTCTTCAACGGTCTTTGAGGCAGGCGGGACTTCAGAGTTTTGCCGGGTCAAAAGTACCAGGCCGAAGCATCCGAAAATGAGTAGGGATAGGAATTTCTTCATACGCTTTATTTTCAGCATACCTCGTTCCAATAGTATGTGAAAGGTGAAAAATGTTTAATAAAGACGTTTGTTACATTTCGTATGCGATTCAGTTTTGCTTTGCGATTGAGTAAATTGAGCAGAGGATTAGGAGAAACGTATTATGTTTACCGGAATCATACAAAAGATAGGTGTTGTCGCAGAATTGCAGGAACGAGAAGGCGGAAAGCGTCTATGGTTAAAAACCAGTGCGTGGGAGCGGGATTATGAGAGCGGCGAGAGTATCGCGGTAAATGGGGTGTGTTTAACTTTGGCTGACCGGCGGGCGGATGAATTGGGATTTGATGTGCTGGAGGAAACACTGCGTAAAACAAACCTGGGGGGACTGAGCACAGGATCACGTGTGAATTTGGAACGGGCCTTGCGTTATGGGGATGCGCTGGGCGGACATTTGGTTTCCGGACATGTGGATGCACGGGGAAGGGTCCGGTCGATTCAGGCGGTCGGCCCGGATCGGCGGGTGGAAATAACCGCCCCGGCGGATGTGTTGCCCCATTTGATTCCCCAGGGGTCCATTGCCTGTGACGGGATCAGTCTCACGGTTGCGGAATTGTTTGAAGATGCTTTTGCGGTTCATCTGATTCCGACCACTCTTACCGATACCTGTTGGGGGGGGATGAAAGAGGGGGATGCCATCAATCTGGAAGGGGACCTGGTTTGCAAAATTGTGAGGCGGGAGGCGGCGCAGGGGCGGCTGGCCAAAGATTGGAGCTGGGAGAAATTTCAGGAGGGCGTTCAGCCCACGACGAATGAATGATAGGGTGCTTACTTTCGGTGATCTCGCTGCATGAAAAAAGAAAATTCTGCATCAACGATCCTTATCTGCATCATCAGCATTTTCCTGCTGTATGTTTTAAGTTATATGGGTATCCGCATTCGAAATAGAGCTTATGGAAGTAGTAGCCACGCCCCGCAAAATTTTATACTTATATCCAATAAATATACGTATAACCTCTATTACCCATTACTCAAATTAGACAAAGCAATTACGGGTTCGAATTTTTTATATGTGCCTTTTAAATCTTCATAAAGTGAGGAATAGCGGGCCGAAGGTTTACTCGAATATGATGGAGTTGGATTTGAGCAAACCTTCGGCCCGCCTTGATGGGGTGACACCAAATTTCCCAGCCCACGCAAGCGTGGACTGGGCTAAAATTTTATCCTGCCTTCAGCAGGAGTATATGGAATGAACATCAATGATTTCTGAATAAATCAACAGACCGAAACTGGGGGATTCTGAACGATGGGTCTTATTTCTTTCGATAGAGATGCCACGGCCCCAGTACGCGGTGCAGAACGTAATGCTGATGGATCAGGTGCTGGGTTTCTGGCGTGAAGGTGGGGTCGGCGGCATCTTCTGCCGCCCCTTTAAGAAGGACCGCGGAAAAGGGCGTGTTTGTGATGGCCTGATGCAGTGTGTTTGCTGACCATTTATTTGCCTCCACCAAATGTTCGAACTGGAAGGGCTGATAAGCGGGTGGCAAATGGAGAGGGAGGAGAAAGCCGAAGTCTGCCGACAAAACCGGGGCGGGAAAAGTGCTTAATTCGGCGGAGATCTGTTTGCCGATTTCGACATCGTTTTCGGTGGGAGTCAGAAACGTATTTTGACCGGCAGGTATTTCCTGTCCGTAGGTTCGGGTAAATACCGGCGCGGGGGCCACCGGAAAAAACAATCCAAGTTGAAGAAGCAGAAAGAGCCAGAGTGCGCGGGGGAACTTTTCTTTAAAGACGGGAAAGGCGCAGGCGGATAAGATGCAGGCTGCGGCCCAAAGCTCCATGAGATAGTTTTCTTGCGATCCGGTAATCCCGGCGGTGAAGAGGAAAGGGAAAAGAAGAAGAGGGGCATATACTTTTAGGGGACCTTCTGCTTGCCGGTAAGAAAAAAACCCAAGGACGAGGAGGGGTGCATGTTGACCGCCGAAGCGGGAAAACCAGCTAAACAGAGACGACAGATCCAGGGGTAATGCCTGGAGACTGAAAAGGTGTTGCATCCAGTGATTGCCGGAGGAAAGAGACATCCACGCCAGAAGCATCAGCATGGGAGATAAGCCGCAGACCGCGGTGCGGGAAATCTTTTTGAAGTCCTGACTGGGTAACACCGTAATGGCCACGGTGAAGGCGGCGGAAACAAAACTGGGTTTGGTGCAAATGGCAAGGGCGGCTAAAAAGGCGGCGGATTTTAATTTTTGTTTGTCGAGTGCGTTCAGAGCCTGGAGGGAAAATCCGAGTGCTAAACCGTCCACCCGCATCATGGGAGTGAAGCGGAGGATCATGGGGGAGAGTGTAAAGAGCAGGCAGGCGAGAAAGGCTGTGCCTAAAGTGGTGCGTCTACGGATCAGGGCGAACATGGCGCTTAGGCTGAGGAAGAGTCCGAACAACGACAAATGACGTCCGGCTGAAAAAGCATGCGCGTCCGCCCCCGCCATTTCCAGAGCGGAACTGAGCAGGGGGAAAAGCGGGGGATAGGGGTTGTGAAGTTGCGGGAGTGAATCCTGATGTATTTGCGGATAAAGGAATTCTCCCTGACTGGCCCGCTGGCTCCATAATAGATTCACCCCTTCTCCGTATTCTATCGGGTAGGGGTGATGGCGCACTGCGTTAAAATGCTGAAGTGCCTGCAGGGAGAGCCAAAGGGCGAGTCCCCAAAAGATCAACTTCGGATAACCGGATTTCATTCGGATGCTCCCGTGCGGTGAATGATGAAATTGCGAATGAAACCATTGCCTTTCACTTTGATGGAGTCGGTATTTAAATATATCCTGTCGCCGGACATTATTTCCCGATCGTTGATAAAGACTTTTCCGCCCTGCCAGGCTGCGATGTAGGTTCCTGCAGTGGGTAGGCGGATGGAACAGCCGGATCTCAGTCGTGAGCGGTCTATTTTTTTTCCGGGGACCCAGAGCGGTGCGGGTGAAATGGGGACGTAATGTGTTTGAATAAATTGATGCAGGAGGGGGGACATCATGTCTACCCGGTAATCCCATAGGATATCGGGGTACCCCATTTCAAGCAGGGCCTGTTTGCTGTTCAGGGCATGCTCCTCCGGCTCGAGCATCATCATGAGTCCCTGATGCATCCAGGGGTAGTGGCCCACGTGATCACGATAAAATAACAGACGCCGCCCGTCGAAAACTGCACCGTTCCCTCTGCTGTCCATTTGTCGCATGAGATCTAAATCGGCTGTGGGTGAGGCTTGAAATTCTTTCTGCAGGTTGCTGGCAGCCGGGAGGAGTCCGAAGAGGCAGAGGGAAAGTCCGGCGGCCATTTTCGGTTTGGGATTTTCGAAGCGGATTGAAAACTGTTGCCAGCAAAGGGCCGCTCCCAGCGCAAGTCCGGGGTAAAGCATCAGAAAGGTTTGCCGAAAAGGAATAGGTACGAGTACCACGGCTGCGAATCCGGAGAGCAGGCAAATGAGCACGGTCCGCCGACTGGGTTTTCCGTGTTCGGTAAACAGTCCTAAAATACCTGAGACGATCAGAAGTGAGGAGGTGTTCCAAAACAGCACCCCGTACATGGAAGGGGAAAAAGATTCTTTCCAGCCCAAGTTCAGGATGACCAAATCGTGAAAAGCTTGGGGAAGGGAAGCGGTGGCTAAAAAATAACTTCCAATTAAAAGGGGAGGGATGATTCCTCCTGAACAAAACTTCAGCAGAGCTTTTAATCCGTGTTCCCTCCAGGCCAGTAAAAAAAGTCCAGCGGCCAGAAAAACGAATTTTTGACTGCCCATTACCATGGCGCCGGAGAGCAGTCCTGCAAGAAAAACGCCTTTGGGTTTTTTGAGGCCGGCGATGGCGCAGCAGGTGAGCAGCAGGCAAAATCCTTCCGGACGCACTTCGATCATTTTTATAAAAAAGATGGGGGAGAAGGCCACCAGCGCGAGTATGCAGGGGCTGTCTTTTCCGCACCAGCACTGAATCATCCGGTTCATTGCGATCAAGGTGCCCACCGCGATCAAAACGGACATGGCACGTAAAGTTAAAATACGTTCCGGTCCGGGATCTCCCAGCGTCAGGGGGGCGATGAAAAAATGGTAAATCGGAAGGTGATGTTCGAAGAAATCCTGGTGGGGCACTTCACCGCGGGCCAGCAACCAGGCCATGTGTGCGTGTTGAAATTCATCATCATCAAAATCCAATTGCCGGGAGGCGATTCCGGCGCAGAGCCCGAAGAGGAGAATAACGAGTCGGGTGGTTTTACTCATAAAAAGTGTGGGAGGAATAATGCACAGCCCGTGAAGCGGATCCTCATGCTTGGGATCGTTCCGGGGCACGGCGGCTGCGTTTAGAAAAGGTCCATGTAGGCACCCGGTTTAATGGTGAAGTCATATTCTTTGCCGTCCAATGTGATTTGATATTTTCCGGGGGCAAGGGGGAGCATAAATCCGGTGTGGGGGTAAACGCTGAAGGTCATCCCGTAGAAATTCGCAAAAGTTTTTTGTCCGTTTGCGGGAGGGGGAACTCTTAAAACCCCCGGAGGGATTCCGTCACCGACTTCAAAGGGAATGGCTTGGCTGTGCAAAAAGTTTCCGTGGGCATCCTGTAATTCCAAGTAGAGAAAGCGGAGCGGGTTATCGGGGATTGTGGTGGAGGTCCAGCTAATCTCCCCGGCGGGAACCGATAGGTCTTTTCCAAGGGTC
Organism: Kiritimatiellaeota bacterium B1221; assembly: GCA_029269125.1. Classification (GTDB taxonomy): domain Bacteria; phylum Verrucomicrobiota; class Kiritimatiellia; order SS1-B-03-39; family UBA6053; genus UBA6053. Next base: position 44,592 of record JARHXX010000017.1, read on the forward strand.
AGGTCGAGCAGTCCCTGTTTGTGAACGGTGGCTGGGCTTCGAATTTGCCAGTTCAATTGAACCCGGGTTCCCGGCTGGGGGTGCCGTGAAAATACGAACAGCCCGGCCCGAAAGGTTCCGTCGGTTGGGATCACCGCATTCTCTTCGGTGCCGAGGGCCAGCAGGGGCTGTGCCATCAAATTGTTTGCGGTGTAGGCGGCAAGTTTGGGTTGCCTGTCTTTGGAGAGGATGCCGTGGTAATGAGGATGCCCATCGCGAAAATAGTCGGACCAGGTCCACAGGGAGATGCCCGCCAGTTCATCTGCGCGGGACATGATGTACTGCAATCCGAATCGGGTCATTTTATCCTGGTAGGTTTCGGTGCCGCGGACGTCATCGCTGAATCCGCCCCCCAACCGTCCGGGTCTGGCCATGCCGCCCAGTTCGGCAACCCATATGGCATTGCCGTTTGCATGGGTTAAATTTTCATTCAGGCCTTCCCGCAGTTTGTAAACGGAGCGGGAGTGGTACCATCCGTAGTGAAGATTCCGGGCGGCAAAGTCGGTAATACGGTTGATGCCGAAATCGTGATGGCTGGCGATAACGGCGGCCACGCCCCGGCTGGGATCCCTTTTTAAAATATGCTCCCGCGCTTTGATGATGTAGGGATGTGCGCCACCGATTTCATTCAGCACGCCCCAGCCGAAGATGGAAGGATGGTTACGGTGGGTCAGAATTATTTCATCGAGTTGAGGCGCGATCCAGTTGTCCCAAACCTCAGGCATTAACAACGACTTGGATTGATTTTGCCACACCGGGATTTCGGTGAAGAGCAGGAGTCCTAATTCATCGGCGAGGTTAAACAGGTCCGGGTGATGTGGGTAATGTCCGGTGCGCAGGGTATTGGCCCCGTAGAGTTTTTTCATGGTCACCAGATCTTCACGCCGTTGTTCGGAGGTAAGAATAGACGCTGCGTCAGGGAAGTATTCATGTTGGCCAAAACCCTGGAGCCAGAGCGGTTGTCCGTTGAGATGCAGTTTTCCCGCCTGCCATTTGACTTCTCTGAGACCGACCGGAAAGCGGAGTTGATGTTCGCCCCAGGAGAGTTCGAGCTGGTACAGGTGTGGGTTGTCCGGCGACCAGAGTTTGGGGGCTTGTAATCTCCAGATATGATCTATGCCGGATTGCCAGTTTTCGATTTCACTGTTTTTTACAATGTCCCGGCCATCCATGAGGCGGATGGAAAGGGGATTTTGGGGCTGCCCACGGGTTTTGGCATTGATATGGAGTTCCCATTGGCCATCCGGATTGAGTTTGGGCTGCACGAAAATCTGTTCGGGTCTGATTTTGGGGCGCTGGAGGAGATAGACTTCACGATCGATACCTCCATAGACTTCCCAGCCGGTTTTGTGTTTGGGAATGGTACGGGGGGTCAGGCGGTTATCGACCCGAACCAGGATTTCAATTTCCCCGGTTTCGGGGGGGAATGTGGGGAGATCCATCATAAAAGGGGTGTAGCCCCCGCGGTGAACACCCAGATATTCGCCGTTTACGAAGACATCGGCTGTGTACTTTACGCCGAGAAAGCAGATGCTGTTGACTTGGGACGTCTTTAACCGGGGCAGGGGAAGGGTGGTTCTGAACCATCCGGCCTGTTCGGGGATGGGGGGGATGATTTCTCCGGGCGCTTTGTCCCAAATTCCGGGTACGGTGGTTTTGGGCCAGTGGCTTCGAAATTCGGAGAATTCATCGGTGGACCAGTCCACCTCCCCGGTGGCCGGTTCAGCCTGGAACTGCCATTGGGTTAATAAAAGGGACTGGTCAACTGCCAGATCCTTTAAAGGGAATTCCGTGGCGAACAGGGGGGGAATAAATATAATGATCAAGCAAATGAGAGGGCGAAGCATGGGGATTCCCTATCATACCAAACAAAGGAGAGGGAGCAGATTTTTCAAATGCTGATTGCACCTTGCCATTCCTGATTTTAGATCTTAAAAGATGCGTATGAAAAATATTCTAATTATTGGTGCCGGCGGTGTCGGTCGGGTCGTTGCCCACAAATGTGCCCAGGTCCCCGAGATTTTTGAAACCATTACTTTGGCCAGCCGCACGAAGTCCAAATGTGATCAGATTGCGTCCGAAATTGACCGGCCGATCCGCACGGCGGCGGTGAATGCGGATGATGTGGCGGAAACGGTGGCGCTGATTAAAGAATGCGGTGCGGAAATGCTGTTGAATGTGGCGTTACCGTATCAGGATCTCACCCTGATGGAGGCCTGTCTGGAGGCGGGAATTCACTATTTGGATACCGCCAATTATGAGCCCAAAGACGAGGCCCGTTTTTCCTACGAATATCAATGGCCCTATCACGAGCGTTTTAAAGAGAAAGGGTTGATGGCCTTGTTGGGTAGCGGATTTGATCCCGGGGTGACCAATGTTTTTTGTGCGCATGCGGTGAAACATCTGTTTGATGAGATTCACTATGTGGATATTCTCGACTGTAATGCCGGAGATCACGGCCTGCCTTTTGCCACCAATTTTAATCCGGAAATCAATATTCGGGAAATTACGGCCAACGGACGGTATTGGGAAGCGGGTGAGTGGAAGGAAACCCAACCGCTGGAGGTGCACCGTCCCTATGATTTTCCGGTGGTGGGCGAAAAAGAAATTTACCTGCTGTACCATGAAGAAATGGAATCTTTGTGCCGGAACTTGCCCGGTCTGAAGCGTATCCGCTTTTGGATGACTTTCGGGGCGTCATATATCAATCATCTAACTGTGCTGCAGAATGTGGGTATGACCTCCATTGAACCGATCAAAGTTCAGGGGGTTGAAATTGCGCCCATCGAATTTTTGAAATCGGTGTTGCCGGATCCGGCTTCATTGGGTCCGCTGACCAAAGGCAAGACGGTGATAGGCAATGTGATCGAAGGTTTGAAAGACGGTAAGAAACGGAAAGTTTATGTGTATAATGTCTGTGACCATGAAGAGTGTTATGCGGAAGTGAAATCCCAGGCGATTTCTTATACCACCGGGGTGCCGGCGATGATCGGGGCCAAACTCATGATGAAGGGTGACTGGCTACAGCCCGGAGTGTGGAATATGGAGCAACTGGATCCTGATCCTTTCATGGCCGGACTGAATCAGCACGGGCTGCCTTGGCAGGTGGTGGAGCTGGATCCGGATTCGCCGCCGGTTTATTAATGGCGGACCCATGAAGAAGATCCTCATGCTTTGGATCTCTTCGGGGCGCGGTGTCTAATTTCAAATATCAAACCTCAAATTTCAGATTTTAGATCCTTACTCTCTTTTTCCAAATCCTGATTTCCCAATTCCCCACCTATAATGACTCAAGCCTCCCCATCCCCCTGGACAGCGGCCGACTCCGCCGAACTCTACGATTTGCCCCGTTGGGGTGCACCTTATTATCGGGTATCTGATTGTGGGGAAGTTGAAGTGAATCTCGGTGATGAGCGTCAGGCCTCCTGGCATAAAATGGGCGAGATGATGGGCGAGCTGGAAGAGCGCGGTATCGAGGCGCCGGTAATGTTACGTTTCGGAAATATTCTGGAGCATCGCTTACGATTGTTGAACGAATCATTCCGGAAAGCGATCCAATCCGCGGGATACCAAGGCGAATTCAAAGGTGTGTTTCCCATCAAGGTCAATCAGCAGCAGCAAGTGATTGAGCAAATTTGTGAATATGGCAAACAGTTTCATCACGGACTGGAGGCCGGAAGTAAACCGGAATTGATTGCGGCTCTGAGTTATATGCACGATCCGGAGGCCTGGATTGTTTGCAATGGCTATAAAGATCAGGAATTTATTGACCTTGCCCTGTATGCGGTACAGATGGGGTTACAGGTAATGTTGGTGGTGGAAACGGTGGGGGAAGTGCCGTTGATTTTGGAGCGTGCGGAGGTCATTGGGGTGAAGCCCCGTTTGGGTGTGCGGATGAAATTGTCGACCCCCGGAAGCGGGAAGTGGGTGAATTCAGGCGGGGATAATTCTGTGTTCGGGTTGAATGCGGAACAGGTTATTCAAGTGGTGGATTTCCTGAAAGAAAAAGACATGCTCTCTTGTCTGGAATTGCTTCATTATCACTTGGGTTCGCAGATCCCAAATATTCGTACCATTCGAACCGGGGTGTCGGAAGCCACCCGGGTCTATGTGGATTTGGTAAGAGAAGGGGCGAAGATGGGGTATCTGGATATGGGAGGCGGATTGGCGGTGGACTATGACGGCAGTCAGTCGAACACCACCAGCAGCCGAAACTACGCGGTGGAAGAATATTGCGCGGACGTGGTGGAATCGGTGATGGAAATTTGTGATAAATCCAATGTGCCGCACCCCACACTGATCACTGAATCGGGTCGGGCCACCGTGGCGCATTACGGGGTATTGGTTTTTAACATTCTTGAAGTTTCCGGGGCACCCACCAAGCTGGAGATTCCCGAGCTTCCTGAAAATATTCCGAACGAATTAAAATACCTTTCCGAAATTCCCCAACAGATCAAAGCGATAAATTTACAGGAGTGTCTCAATGACGCGGTGTATTACCGGGACGAAATCCGCAATCGGTTTGCGTTGGGATTGGTTTCACTGCGCGAACGTTCTTTGGCGGAACGTTGCTTTGCGGTGATCCTGCGCAAGATCGAAAAAGCCACCAAGGATATGGAGCGAATTCCGGATAGCCTGGAGGAAATTTCTGCGGCGCGGCCGGATATCTATTACGGAAATTTCAGTTTGTTTCAGTCTTTGCCTGACAACTGGGCGATCGATCAGCTGTTTCCGATTATGCCGATTCACCGGTTGGATGAGCAGCCGCTTCATGAAGGCATTTTTGCCGATATTACTTGTGACTGTGATGGGAAGATTGATCACTTTATTGATGACTCCGGATCAAAAAATGCGCTGCCTTTACATGGGCTCAATGAAAATGAGACTTACAACATCGGGGTTTTTCTGGTGGGCGCGTATCAGGAAACGCTGGGGGATCTGCACAACTTATTTGGGGACACCAATGTGGTGAGCGTGGAAATAGATGAAGAGGGCCATCGGGTGTATGGACACGAAGTGCAGGGGGACACGGTGTCGGATGTTTTGAGTTACGTGGAATATGATCCCAAGGAAATGACGGTGAACTTCCGTCGCCTGGCCGAACGGGCTGTTCGCCATAAACGCATCTCCGCCCCGCAACGAAAAGTCATCATGCAGGCCTTCACCGAGGGGATGCAGGGTTACACCTACTTTGAAAATTAATGTCTGACGCATTGCCATTTGATGTTTTGAGTGTTCCGTCTCCCTGTTTTGTGGTGGACGGAAATCAGTTGCGGGAAAACGGAAAGATTTTGGACGGTGTGCGAAAGGCATCGGGTGCGAAAATCATCCTGGCGCTTAAAGCTTTTGCGATGCATCCGGGTTTTCCTTTGCTGCGTCCTTTTTTGAATGGCACGACGGCCAGTTCTTTGAATGAGGCATTGTTGGGAAAGCTGGAGTTTGGCGGGGAGGTGCACACCTATGCAGTGGCTTATTCGGATGCGGACTTTTCCCGTCTGCTGAAAATTTCCGGACACATCAGTTTTAATTCTCTCGCGCAGTGGCAGCATTTTAAATCGGTTGCGATGGCTCGTCCCGATGTGAAGTACGGCCTGCGCATTAATCCGCAGTACAGCGAAGTGGAAGTGGATCTTTACAATCCCTGCATTCCCGGATCGCGCTTTGGCATGACGGCCGATGATTTGGCGGGGGCGGATTTGTCGGGGATCACCGGGTTGCATTCCCACACCTTGTGTGAACAGGGAAGTGATGTTTTGGCGCGGACGGTGGCGCGGATTGAAGAGAAGTTTGGTGATCTGCTGCATCAGATGGAATGGCTCAATTTGGGAGGCGGGCATCATATTACCAAGCCCGATTATGATCGCGAGTTGTTGATCCGAACGGTGAAGCATTTACGGGAGACCTACAATTTGGAGGTTATTCTCGAACCCGGGGAGGCGAATGCGGTGGATGCGGGGTGGCTGGTTACGGAAGTGTTGGATGTGTTTGAAAGTCAGGGGATTCAGCACGCGATTTTAGATGCGTCGGCCACCGCGCATATGCCGGATGTACTGGAGATGCCTTACCGTCCGCATGTGTTGGGAAGCGGAGAGGCGGGGGAGAAGACCTACAATTATAAATTAGGGGGGATCACCTGTTTGGCGGGCGACCGGATTGGGGACTACAGTTTTGATCAGCCGCTGAAGCGGGGGGACAGGTTGGTGTTCACTGACATGGCGATATACAGCATGGTGAAGACCAGTCACTTCAACGGGGTGGCACATCCGGCGATAGCGCTGTGGGATGGAGAGCAGATGAAGGTAACCCGCGAGTTTGGATATGCGGCGTTTCGGGATCGCTTGGGGTGAGAACTTCCGAGTTCCTCATTTACGAGAGTTTTTCCTAAGCGTTTACGCGCGGGGTAGCGCGGAACCCGGGTTCCGTGTAGCCTTGGCATCAATGCCTCGGAATAAGCCTCGTAAACGAGGAACTCGGAAGTTATTGGCGCTTCGAATTTCGCCAGAGTACCGTTCCGACTGCCGTTAGAGTGAGCACCATGCCGAGGAGTCGGGTGGGGTTGAGCGGTTCGTCCAAAAACCATTTTCCCAGAAGGACAGCTACGATGGGGTTAATGTAGCTGTAGGAGGAAGAGAGAATGGGGGGCGTGTGTTTGGTGATATAAATGAAGCTGCTAAAGCCGACCCAGGATCCGATGACCACGAGGTAGGCGAATGCCCACCATGATTGAGCGGAGGCGGCGGACCAATTGGCGTGGAAGGCTTCGCCGCTGATGAGGGCAACGGCCAGCGTCATAAGCCCTCCGCAGAGCATTTGCATGGCGGCAAAGGTGAGGCTGGAGTCGGGTTGTTTGCAAGCCTTACCGATCAAAGCACCTGTGGCCCAGAGTCCGGGTGCGAGTACGGAAAGTAAACAGCCGGCGATAAGATGTTCGCCATGGGCTTCGGGAGAAACCAGTAAACCAATCCCTAAGATGCCGATGCCCAGGGCGACTAAACTGATCCAGCCCGGGCGTTTCCCCTGTCCGGTCCACCATCCGATGAAGGTCATATAAAGAGGGTTGATCGAGGTAAGCACGGCAATCAGTCCTGAATCAATCCATTGAGCGGCAATCGAAATAATTGCATTTCCTCCGAGAATTAAAAGGGTGCCGCCAATGAAGGCGTTTCGCCAATGAACCGGCTGGGGTTTGGTGGCCCCGCGCAGACGTAAAAATGTGTAGAGGAACGCTCCCGCAATTATAAATCTGAGCCCCGAAAAAGTGAGAGGAGGAAGGGTTGCCACCACCATTTTGATACCCAAATAGGTGGAGCCCCAAATAAAATACACAGCGAGAAACGCGGGGATCAGGGTTTTCTTGGTGGGGGTGTGGGGCATGATGGGCTGCAACTTGGAGTAAAAATTGGGGAATGCAATATGATGATGGGGAATTATTTCCATTGGGCTTTCGAGTGGCCCAATCGAATGCTTGGCTCACGCAGAGTCCCCCATCTGCGTCAACGGGGTTGTGTGTGGCAGCCCAGAGTTGTTCCGAAGGATGAGGAAAACTCCTGGGTTATTTGATTCAAAGGTTTCCAACACCTTCAGTGTTGAAATGGGTGAATTGATATTTCCCGGGGTAGGCTTTCGTGCCTCAAGCCAACCCCGGGCTGAATGGCGTAACACCGTTGGTGTAGATTTGGAAAGTTTTGAGTTCCCCGTATGAGGGTACGCCAACGGGGTTGTGTGTGGCAGCCCAGGGTTGTTCCGAAGGATGAGGAACCCTCCTGGGTTATTTGATTCGAAGCTTTCCAACACTGAAGATGTTGCGTCAGTCCGGCAGACAGACGTAACACCATAGGTGTAGACCTTAAACTTTCGGCCTCGTTTCCCGGGTCACTTTTTGCAGGCTGATGCAATCGACGGGACAAACTTCCACGCAGGCGCCGCAGCGGATGCAGTCGTTTTGATTGAGATGCAGCCGGTTATAATTTTTGGTGCTGGTGCTTTCGATGAAGCCGCTGATACGATTTTCTTCGTCGTAAATCAAATCGCTCACTTTGACGATGCAGCCATCCACGGGGGTGACTTTGAGGCAGCGGTCGCAGTAGATACAAAGTTCGTTGTCGATTTCGAATTTGTAATGACAGAGGTAACAGCGGGAGGCTTCGGTTTTGGATGCTTCATCGCTGAGTCCGACTTCCACTTCGTCGGTGACTCCCCGGTCTGCAGCTGATATTTCCGGCATTTCGAGACGGGGGAAGTCGTCCATTTCGCGGGTGCGTCCGGTGGTGGTGGCATCTTCAACGATTACCACTTCTTCAAAGCGGTCATTGCCCATCAGTGCCAGATCCACCTGGCGGGCAATTTTTTTGCCGTGGCCGATGGCGTCGATCAGCGAGCCGGGGCCGGTGTGGGCGTCGCCGGCGACGAAGAGTCCGTCGATTTCTTTCCACCAGCCGGCGGTTTGCTGACCGGTGCCGAGCAGCACGCTATCGGCTTCGACTTCAAATTCGCTGCCGGGAACTTCCACCGGGACTGCGCGTCCATCTTCGCCGGGCTTGAGTTCGGTTTTGACAAATTGAACAGCGGACAAGTTACCATCCGCATCGGCCAAAAAGGCTTTGGGTGCGGCCAAAAACTCCGTTTGCACGCCTTCGGTGGCAAACTGATGGAATTCGTGGCTGCCAATATACATTTCCGCTTCGGAGCGGCGGTAAACCATTTTTACGTTTTCGGATCCCAGTCGGCGGGCCATGCGGGCGCAATCGACGGCGGTGAATCCGCCGCCGATGATGACCACATTTTTTCCAAGATCAGGCCGGGCGCCCTGATTGATGGCTTTCAAAAATTCCAGTCCGTGTTGGACCTGAGGAAGTTCGGTGCCGGGACAAGCGGGCCAGCGGGGGTCGTGGGTGCCGGCGGCAAGGACCACGGCATCAAAGTCATTTTGGAGTGCGGAAATTTTTTCCGCGTTCATCTCTTCGTTACAGCGAAGTTCGATGCCCAAATCCAGGACCTGGTTCACTTCACGGCGGACCATGTCGCGGGGAAGTCGGAATTCGGGAATGCCCTGAATCATCAGTCCACCGGCTTCGGCATGTTTTTCGAACAGGGTCACTTGGTGTCCCCAGAGGCACAATTCGCGGGCCAAACTGAGTCCGGAAGCACCGGCGCCAATGATGGCTACTTTTTTGCCGGAGGGCGGAAAGAGTTTTTCCAGGAGGATGGGATCCTGACGGGTGCGGAAATCATCGGCGGAGCGTTTGGCAAAACAGATAGCGACCGGATCTCCCAGCCCTTCGCGTCCGTGGCGGCAGGAAGGTTCGCAGGGACGGGTGCAGGTTCGGCCCAGCACAGCCGGAAAAATATTATCGCGGAGGTTGATTTTATAGGCCTCTTCCGGTTTTCCCTGATAGATGGCTTCCAGGTAACCGGGGATGTCGGTGCCGGCGGGACAGGCCGTGCGGCAGGGAACATTGATATCCATCCAATGGAAATCTTTGGGATGTTGTCCCTCTCCGGATTCGATGGAGAGGGCGTATTCCGGTTCTTGCTGCAGTTCGCTCGTTTTCATGGGTGGCGTCTAGCAATCTTGGGGTGGGAGGTCGAGGAGAAATGCGTAACACAGATGTTTGTGTCTGTAGGAACACAGGCTTTCAGCCTGAAACCCTAGTCCCCGGGTTCCACCTTGCGGGCGTACCAGGGATATTTTGATACGTCTTCGCCATCGGGAATGAAGCGCCAGCGTTTATACATCCAGCACCAATATTGAGGGGTCTCTTTAATTACTTTGGCGACAGAATTCGTCATGCGCTGGGTGAGATCCGCGACGGGATCTTCGGCTTCCGGATTTGCTTCCAGGGTGTCGTGTACGGTGACGGTATATTGCCCTTTTTCATTGGGAACCGCGAGTACGGTGATCACTTTGGTTTTGGTTTTGACCGCCAGAGCGGCCGGGGCAGAACTCACCGGGGCCTGCAGGCCAAAGACATCCACAAAAATCCCGCCGTCACGGGGACGGGTATTTTGATCGAGGAGCACGGCCAATTTTTGACGCTTTTTAAGTCCCTGCATGAGTTTGCGGGCTGCGCCCTGCTGGGGGATGATGACCTGGCCGGTGCGTTGCCGCAGCCAGATAAACACTTTATCGGCCGAAGCATTTTTCAGGGGGGCGGCAACGGAGAAAATGGGTTGCCCCCGCAGGGCGAAGGATTGGCCGAGGGTTTCCCAGTTGCCGTAGTGGGCGGTGAGTTCGAGTTGGGCTTCATCTTCATACATCACCTGAGTGGACTCATCCCAGACAAACCATTTGGTCAGGCGCTGTTTGGGGAAGAACGCAAACCAGATAATATCGAGGACCAGCAGGGCAAAGTGCTGATAACATTTACGGAGGAGGGATTCTTTTTCTTCGGCGGACATTTCATCGCCGAACACGATGTCCAAATTCGCGAGCCCAACCCGTTTGAGTTCATTGGCATAGCGGAAACCGACATTGCCAAAGAAGCGCGAGAGTGTCACCACGGCGCCACGAGGCAGCAGGGGAATCCAGCTGATTCCGAATAAGAGCGCGGCCGTTTCGGGCCAGGCGCGATACCAGGGACGGGTTTTTCTTTTGGGGGAGGAGGTTCCGGACATGCCCATTCCGCTAGCACAGGAAAGCGGGGAACGGAAGTGCATTTAAATGGAGGATCAGCACCTTGCCATCATCGGGGAGGCCTGCATCAAGTCCAACATATTTTTTTGGGCGAGAAGGATCCGAATTTGCCGGGTGAGGGTGGCGTGTTCGTTACACAACTCGCGGATCCGCAACAGGGCTTCCATCGAATTGGAGACCAGCAAATATCCGGGATTCACTCCGTCCACGATATATTTTTGCAGTTCAACGGTTTCTTCACGAATCAGTTTTTGTTCGTTTTGGAGAAGGGCGAGATTCTCCTCGATGGTTTTCCGGTTAAAATTTTGCGTTTTCATGTGCGATCCTTCCTGTAAATCCCAAGGGGATGATAATGGTTACAGAAGGATAGACACTTAAAAATGATAATTGTTCAAAATATTAACTAATATGTTGCGGGGACTAGAAACGGTTGGCGGCTTTTGCGTTTCCGCGCATCCGTTTTTGTTTGGGAACCACTGCTTTTTCAAGGTAGAGGCTGTACCATTCGTCTCCCAGACCGGCATTGGAAAATTTCCTGTCGTTGTTATTGGAAAGATGTTCCCAGTTACGGGCCAGGGTTTGGTTTCCGGTGACTTCTTTGCCTGTTAACAGGATTTTACGGGCGTCATCGGTTCGGCCTTCTTTCATGTAGATCCACGAAATCAGTCCGTACAGCAGGGTCGCACGCTCGCCACGGAACCATTTCACCCGCTTTTTAAAGGTTTTTTCTGCGCCTTTGATATCTTTATTTTCGTACTGACGGGCCATTTTCATGGCGGCCAGGATGGGTTCAGAAAGCATGGGGCGTTCAAATAGGCTTTTGGCCTCCAGGATTTCGTCCACCTTTTTAAATTCCTTCAATTGATAGAGAAATTGCAGGCGCATAGTGGAAATTTGCCGTCCCATCAGCAGGTTCCACTTTTTGAAGGGCTCGAGTTTGGGAAGAAATTCGAGTGATTTTTTGATCATCACCTTTTGTTCCCCTTCGAGTTCCCGTTGCATTTGCGTGGGATTTCCGCCGGGCCGGCTTTGAAACTTCTGTACTTTCAGGTTAATGCGGCTTTGGCCTTGTTGCATGATGGCCTGCAATTCTTCCTGAACTTTGGCAATTCTTTTACGAATCACGAAGCCAAACAGGATCATTGAGAGAAAAAATCCGGTGATGCCGTAGCCGATGGCTGCGCCGAGTCCCCAGTGATTGATGAAACTGGCATAACCGCATCCGCCGCCAATAAGTAATGAAATAAGTAGTATAAGCATGGTCTGCTTCCCTTTGTTTGTCCTTTTGGGTCAAAATCCGTTATAAAGAGCTATAACGGTGTTGGAAGCGGCCTCTCTACTAGAGAGTCGCGGAAAAGTCACCTATTTTCCAAATCAACCGATTTTGGGCGTTAAAGAGGGGCCATTTAGTTGGCCACCCCGGTTTTTTGGGCGTAAACCTGAATGCCTTTGAGCATATCGGAGATAAACACACCCACGGTGAGGATGCTGCCGACCTGTTCGGCTTTGGTGAAGTGGATTTCCTCGCCGACTTTGATTTCACGGGATGAGTCGCCCACTTTTCGGGAAAGGCTCAGGTTTTGACCCGATCCGTCGGTGGAGGGGGTTTGCACAATCTGAACCGAACGGATTTTTAAGGTGCGTTTGCCATCGACCGCTTCTTCTTCGGTCAAAATCCCGTTTTTGGTCATGAGGGCTTTGCAGATATCCATGAGGATAAGGATGTGTTCGGAAACTTCGCAGTCGATGCCGTAGGTGTCTTTGAGGTGGGTAAATTTTTCGGCCAAAGGTTTTTGCAGGAATTCGGCCCGGTTTTGATTGGCAATTTTTTGCAGTTCGGCCTGATCGGTGCTGCCGGAGGCTTTAAAGTCGCAGAGGGCGCAAACGGTTCGCGCATCCTCCAGTAAAGGCATGACCAAGGCCAGGCTGTCGGATAATGTGTTGCGGAGTACCCATTGTTGGGTGGCGCGCTTGGCATTTTCGAAGTCCATGCGGTCGGTTTGACGGGGCATCACCTGTAACTGATTGGAGAATTCGTCATAATCCGCTTCGGTGGTTTTGCGTGAACCGGACAGGAAATAACTCAGCATATCATGATTTTTTTGCAGCGCTCCCAAATATTTGGTGGCGATTTCTTCGAGGCTAATTCGGGTGGTGGCTGCGCTATCTGTCATAATCAATACCTTTATAGATGATAAAATTGAGTCATTTTTCTAAAGTTTCCTCTGTCGAGTGACAAGGACTTATTTTTATTTGAGCGGACTATCTTCTTTACAAGGAGTCATAGGTTTCTTTTATTTAACTGTTAAGGCTTCAATCATGACTACTAAAAATAACCGATATCTCCCCGAATGGAGGCGTCATTTAAAAATGGCCCCCAAAGTAAAGCATCGATCTGCTTTTGAGGTTGAAACGATGGAGCCGCGGTTGTTGCTGAATGCGGCCTTGTATGACACGACCCCGACCACGCCGGATGCGGCGGTGCAGACCCGTATTTCGACGCAGTTGTTGGAATTGTTCGACCAGTTAAGTGAGCTCGGGTTTGATCTGAATGCCAATGATGCCCTGAATGAGCAACTCAAAGAAATCATTGCGCCTTTGCTTGGGCAATCTCTGGATGATTTGCAGGAAGTGGAGATGGGGGACTTTTTTGAATTTGCGCGTGATGCGGCGCTCAAAACCTATTTGGAGGGGACCAGCCCGGATTCTGCAGGGCTGGCGTTGGAAATTGATACCGCGATTGACAGTATTGCCGGACTTTCGGCGGATGTCACCGATGAATCCACGGCGACCCAGTTGGATATTTTGATTGAAATTGACACCTCCGGCAGTTCGCAGGAGGCGTTGAAACTGGGGGATGCGGGTCAGGAATTCAATCTGGACCTGGATGACGATGCCTTGGTGACGCTGGAGCGAAAAGAGTCGTTCAGTTTCCGTATTCAGGCGGACTTGTCGGACACCAGTGCGGCCGGACTGGGAGACAGCAAATTTCAGGTGGAACTGGGTGAACTGGATGTGCTGAGCGCGGAAGTGCTGCATACCTCCACCACCAATCCGGTGGACGGATGGGGGATTGATGTCGGATTGTTGGGTGCGGGAGAAGACGGGGTGACGTCGGGGGCCTATGTTTCCGCCAGTGATATTAAAATGAACATCACGGGGAAACTCGATTTGAGTGCCGGAGCGGGTGGCGACGGCATTTTCTCACTGGATGAGATGAAAGCATTTGGCGGTAATTTTGATACCGCCTTTTCTTTTGATTTGCCCACGACGGCCTCCACGCCCACCGTGATCGGCCAAAATACGGCCCATATGAGTTTGTCGGTGGATGTCTACAATGACGCGGCCTCGGATGAGCACATTGCCAGTTTAGACGGGGTGACGGGGATTTTGGGGTTCCGGGATGACAATTTATTTGATGACCGCGCGCCTTTGGTGACTGCCGACGATACCATGACCGCATTTTCGCGCTTAACCGCCAGTGATATGCTCGAAATGGTGAACAGCACGGTTTCCCTGATTGAAGCGATGGGCGTCACGGGTGAATTGAAGGACCTGGTTCCTTTGCTCAATCTGTCTACGGGTGATGCCTACGCATTTGGCGAGGCTTTCCGGACGGTGATGATGGGGCAGCTGCAAAATGAAGAAATAGTGCTGACCGCGGTGAATGCGCCGTCTACCCGCAAAGACAATGGCGGGACGCTGGAGTCCGATCCTCTGGATTTCACCGGTGCGGCCGGGTTTAATATCCTGGTGGGCACCGGCACCTTTTATGCGGTGTCGCTTTCCACAGATCCGGCGCGACTGACGCTTGAGGATCTGCGGGATGATCTGAATGCAGCCCTGGATGCGGCGCTGCCGGCGGGTCATGGCGTGGCGGCCCGGCTATCGGAGGGGGATTCTCCCCGTTTGGAGTTATTTGCGGACAGCAGCACGCCCTTTTTGTTGGCCGGATTTGCGCCGGATATGGATGGTCTTTTAGACCTCGGGTTTAATACCCATGCCGAAGTGGTGCTCAGTGGAGATGGACCTTTAGGTCAGCCCTCCGGCACCACCGAAGATGCGGAACGCTTTCAGTTGCCCGGTATTCTGTTTGAGTCCTCCGGGACCCTTGATATGGCGGATTTCACCCAATCGCGTCAATTTAATGTGCGCATCAATGATGGCAACGCCGTCACGGTGACGTTGGCCGGCCGTTCTTATGCCGATATTTATTCCTTAACCACCACGATCCGCAACCAGCTCATTGCCGAAGGTCTCTATGACAGTGTGGAGGAGACCGGGGTGAATGTCCGGGTGATCGGGGATACGGGAAGTGAGCTTTTGCAATTTTATGGGGAGTCGGATGTATATAAGCTCCAGTTGTCCGGTTCGCATCTTTCTTCTTTGGGTCTCAGCACCGCCACCCAAACGGCGCCCTATCTGGATTTTGAGATCAATGGAGACGGTGACACCTATCGGGTGTATCTACCCGGAAACATGACCAACGGGGTTTTGGATGTGGTGCCCAATTTCACCATTTCGGATTTGGTGCAGGATATTCGATTTGCGCTGGCCGAAAACACCTATCAGCAACTGGGCGGCGGAGTTGAAAATAAAGTTTCCCTGTTGAACGAATCGGGAGGCTCGGGGATTGATGTGCGGGGCACCACCGATGCGGCAGGTGATCTGGATGGCGGTCTGCAGTTCTTTGCCCGCAATCCGGGACTGGGAACAGATGAAGTGGCTTCGTTTGAGATCACCGGGCAATCCGCGTCCTTGGCGCATTTCAATTTTGACAGCGGCTATCGGGAGTCCACCTCATATGTTTCGGGTGAGATTTTTACGGAAGCGGCCTTTAACTCGGTACAGGAATTTGCCGCAATTCTGGCCGACGCGCCCACCACGCCGCTGGTGGGGATCACCACTCCGTCTCCCAGTTTTAATACCGGCAACCTGACTTTCACCTTTCCGATTGAATTCACTTACACCCCGGCTGATTTGACGGATGTGGAACTGAATCTGTCAGACCGCTACGACAAAATCAGTAATTTGCAGACCGACAGCACGGTCACGGTTTCGCGCAGCAGCACTTCAAGTTTTGAATTCGAAGTCGCGCTCAAACCGGACACCAGCACTTCCGAACCCTTGACGGTTGAACTACCCGTTACCCTGATGGATTGGGACGGGGTATTGTCGACCGATGCGGTGATTCGGTTTATCTTCGATGACGGGGTCGAACATGATCTGCGAATTAATGAAGTGGATACTTTGTCGAATGCCTCCACTCAGGATTTTGCGGATTTGGTTGCGCTTGCCATTGCGGCAGATGCGGACTTGGCCGGGAAAATCATTGTCAGTGTCGAAAAAGATGCGGTGAACGATATCGAATCCATCTTTTTCACCACCGATCCATTGATGGTGGATACGCGGATGCTGCAGATGGTGATTCCTCCGGAAATCAATTCTCCGGTCACCAGCACCAATGCGGCAGTGGATGTATTGAATTTCGCCACCGGCGCGACCGCATTCACTTCGGTGGCGGGCACCCTGCATGCCACGGGGGCGCCGACAGGATTTAACACCTCAAATTATGCGTTGATCAGCTTTGAATTGCCGGATGGCAGTATCGACACCATCGTTTTGGAACCGGAAGAAACCGCGGATAATACCCAATTGGATTACCCCGGGGGAGACGGGGGCGTGGATCCCATCGGCAGTTATCCCGAAGCTTTGGTGCGCGATCTCAATTTTGCCATTCAGCAGTCCCTGGAATTGACCACGTTGTATGATGCAAAAGTGGAAGCGTTTGTGGATGGCGACGGTTATCTTGCCTTCAGACTGAATCCTGATTTGTTTCCGGATGACGGTTCCCTGGTGAATGAAGATTGGACGGTCACGGTGCAAGCCGATTATACGGAAGCGCAATACAACGGTCTCAATCTCGATTTTGGCTCCAAAGAAAAAACCGTGGCCGGGGCGACGACAGATATTCGACTTACCGCCGTTTCCGGTTCTTTTGGAGATGTGAATCCTTACAAATTGGACTCGGGCGCCTCGTTTGATATTTCCATTAACGGCAGTGACTACGTGCGTTTGACGGTGCCGGCGAATACCGGAATACCCACGCAGGCGGATTTAATTTCGGCCTTTAATACCGCCTTGGCCGGAACAACCGTCACCATAGGGGCGTCCAACTATGTGTTGTCGGATTTTCTGAAAGCGGTCACCTATGGAGACGGCAGTCGCATCAGTCTTATTTCGCTGGATAATACGGCTTCGGCCAATCCGGAAGTGAGAAGTTTCCGTCTGCTGCCTGCCGATGTGGCGGGGAACGAGGCGGTTTCCGTGTTGGGCTTTTCTGCGGATGAGCAGCTGACGGGTGCCCGCGGGGGCGAGAGTTTTATCGATGCCCTGCAGTTAACCGGTACCGCAACTGTCGACGGGGTCAGTGATGTGATCACTGCCACCGGAGGATTCGGTTTTGCCGAGTGGGAAGCGGCCGGCGGAAATCTGGATTTGCTGGTGAGCTCCCGCACCAGTTTGGTTGAGGGGCTGAACACCCGTTTCCGTCTGATGGATTTGATGGACATCGTTTCTGAGGGAACCATTGCGGATATCAGTTCAACCGCCGTTGATCCGAGCACCTATGCGACACTGACTTTGGACACGCTCACTTTTACCGATGACAGCCAGGGGGTGGCGATGTCCGGTTTGTTATTTGGCGCCAACCCGACCATTACCATTTCACATTCACTGACCGGGGATTCCCTCAACAGCAGCATCAACGATTTTGCCGCTTTGCCTGATCCGGATGTCACTTACACCGAAACCAATGGCATGGAGAATCTCTACAAGTTGGGATTCGAAGATGTGTTGGAGGGATTGCAGCGCACCGCCGATTTTGTAACCGATCAGATGCGGATTGATCCGGATGGTGCCGGCGCGGGGGTGAATGCGTACTCGACCAAACTGTTGTTTGTGCGGGAAGGCATGCAGGAGATTTTTGACCTGGGCGCTGCCCTGGATGAAACCATTGCCGAACTTAACGACGCACGTCCCCGCACTTTGCAGGAGGTCCGCCGCAGCATTGCGGACTTGTTACAGCTCAATTTTTCAGAAGTTGACGTCAGCCTTGAAACCTCCTTCCTCGGTGGCCTGCTCGACTCTGCCTCGGTGGTGATTCAGTTTCCGTTTATGCAGGCGCTGTCGGTTTCTTTACCGCTGTTTATTGATTTGGTGCAGTTGCGGGACCGCTCCAGTGATCCGGCGATTGTCGATTATGATTTGGCGGGACTCAGTGCCCTGGCCAGCAGCCGCACGAATCCTTTAGAAGTCTCGGTCAATCTGTTGGCAGAATTGAATTTGGATATTGCGGTGCAGGCGGTGAAAGACGGGGTGGCGATTCAGCCGCGCACGATTTTGCGGGATACCACCGAGATTCTGACCCACTTTAATATGGTGGGGGAAAACCTGAATGGCGATTTGCCGGTGGGGAATGCCCGCTTCCGGTTGACCAACGGTCAGGTCGCCATCAATGCGCATGGGGAAGTGGCGGCTGATGATGCCAATGGAACGCCCGGATTGTATAACAATGATGCACTGACGGAAGGTTATGTGGCGCCGGTACCGGTGACTGTTGAAGCCGCGACGACAGAAGAATTGACGGCCACTTTCAGTGCGGGAAGTTTAACCGCGGATACGAATGGTCTGCTCAGCATCGACGGGTTTTCCGGTTTCAGTATCGGAGATTTGGTATTGATTAATCATCAGTCCGACACCGAGCAGAACGGTGTGTACCGGGTGACGCAAGTGGGCAGCGCCAGCCAAACCTGGCAACTGGTACGGGCTGCGGAAGGGGACAGTGCCGCAGAATTAAATGCCACTGTTTTTGAGGCGCAACAGGGTGAGGACTATGCGGGTCGGCAGTTTGTGGTTACTGAACCGGTCGGCACGCTCAACACCGATCCGGTCCGCTTTGCACGTTTGATTGATCCGGCGGTGTTTGAAATCAATCTTAATGGCGATCAGATTCTCGCTTACTCCGTGTTGGCGGCCACCACCAGTCAGCTGGATGCGAATTATGTGGAGACGGGAGATCCCACCAAACCGAAAGCCTACCGGGCTGAATTGGTAAGTAAAAGCAATGGCTCGATTAATGCGATTTCCACCACCCTGGCCAGCGGCCGACAAGTGGTGGGGATCGACGGGGTCGGGTATCTGGATATCAATGATTATGTGTTGATCAAAGACCAGCTCGATGATGTCAGTCTGGGCAATTCGGATATTCGATATCAAAACGGGATTTACCGGGTGGCGGAATTGGGAGATGCGGATACGCCCTGGCGCTTGGTGCGGGTGGACTGGGTGGACGAAATCAGCGAATTTGATGAGTTGCGGGTCAAGGTGACCTCGGGTCGCGACAACATTGGGGATACCTTCATTCAGCAAACCACCACTTTGGGGGTTGAAGTTGCGGCGGGTGAGAATTTTGATTTCAGCAGTGAGTTGGAGCGGGTGTATGCCAACTTCAACAGTTCCACTTTAGGATTTGATGCCTGGGCGGATATCAATCCCGATGGGCAGGCACAGGCCTTGCTGCCGATGATCATTGTGGTGACCGACAGTGATGGAAACGAAGTGCTGGTGACCAAAGATACTTCAGAGTTAACTGAAGCGCAGAAGCAGGACTCCGCCCTGGTGGCCAGCCTGCCGGATTTTGTGCCGGTGAACATCCGGGTGCTCGATGAACCGGTCAGCGGCCGCACCGGGTTGGACCGCCTGTTTGATATTACGGTGCCGGCCAATGACCCGGGCATCGCCGCGCCGGTGGTGTTCTTCAGCAACCCGGATGTCTCTGCCCGAAAACTTGAATTCCCTGCTTTGGGACCCAACATTCCGCCGGTGGATGTTCTCAATATTTTACGCGACCCCTTCCTGATGGGGGAGGCACTTGACCTTTCGCTGTTCAACTTACAATTTGCGATCGATCAGGCCCTCGGAAATCAAATTGCGCTGTTGGGTGGGTCCCTGCCGGATTATGTTCCTTTCATTGAGGAGTGGCGGAGTACCCTGACCAACCGGGTGCGGGATGAGTTGCGGGTAAACAAACTCAAACCGATCAACGCCATTTTGAATTCGTTGTATAGCGTTTTGGGTCAGAACGGGATTAATTATCTGGCGGATAACAATGGGGACATGCTCATTACCCGTGCGGATATTCAGGTACTGACCCTGGATGCGGCGGAGACCGCGACGGTTTGGGATCCGAATGACGCCGCGAATTATGATCGGAACGGGGCGAATGAAGAGTTTGAAATTACGCCAGCCTCCGCGGTCAGTCTGACTTTTGATTTTGATCTGTTGAAAACCATGTCTGATGACAGCACGGAGATCAATATAGACCGGATCGATCTCGGGGTGCCCGAGCTGGGTATCACCTTTTCGAATGAAACGGCGGTTGTGGATGCGAACGGCGACAAAGTCGACAAAACCGGCGGCGTAAATCTGCGCACCGCTTTTCATCTGAATATGGGTTTTGGGGTCGACCTTCAGGACGGCTTCTTCCTCTACAATCCAGAGAACACTTCACCCACGGATGACAATCCGTTAATGACCATAGATATCGAAGCGGTGTTGGATGGAGATTTGGCCACCCCGGGCATTCAGGTTTTTGAGCAGGCCAACCGATCTTCCAGTTGGAACGAGTTGAATGTGCAGATGGCGGACGGCATGGATATTCCCGGGGCCACGGATTTAGCCAGTGGATTTTACGGAACCTTTGATTTCACTTTCAACTCCGGCAGCGGGGGGCTGGACAATCAGCGGATCACGCTCGCGGATATGAATGCTTTGGCCACGCTGGGGGTGGATCAGTTTGACGCCCCGGCAGAGGCGGACCCGCGATTGTATCCGCGAGGGATCATGGATTTCAATTTAAATGCGGATACGGATATTCACTTATTGGTGGAAGGGGGCAAAGCCGGAGGAACCTTTGGAAATTCCGGAATCCCCGATATCCAGTTTGAGTTTTATTACCAGGAGCGCTTTGGCAGCGGATATGATCTGCTGAATTATTCTCCGATGGCCGCGCTGCAGGCAAGTGGAAATGGTGATCCGGATATGCCGGAATTCCGCTACAACCGTCATTTGATTGATATCGTGGATTTGGCCTACACCGGTCTGACCATTGATGTGCAGGGGTTCCTCGAGGGAAGTATTTTTGAAGCGTTGTTGAAATTTGAAGAAGGTTATTCCCACATTCGACCCATCGTCGACTTTTTATTGACCCCGGTGCCGGGTACGGAGTGGATGAATGAACCTTTCATTCTGGGAGATTTGTTTGGCGGAAGTTTCGTTACTTTCGCTTCAACGGTGAACCGTCTTTCCGACATGGTTCGCGAACTGGGGCAGGGGGTACAGGGGCCGGACCGTCAGCCCAATTGGGCGAAACCCCGGATGAATTTGACGGTTTCTTCTAATTTGGGACGGAAAACGTCTTTAGTTAAGAAAATTAGAAGTAAGCTGGGGAGCGATGAAAAGTATCAGAAATACTTAGACGATAATGAATTTGCGAGAGACGTAAGATCTTTGGATGCCAGTGACAGATCTGATACGATTCAATGGACAGATAATCCGCTCTACAGGGATTCGACCGTTACGGAAGAGCAATCGAAAGCCCAACTGAAAGAGTCCTTTGCGCAGAAATTGTTTACGCCCAATAAATTTGCCGACCGCTTCGAAAAGTTCCGGGACAAGGGCTTTGCCATCAACCAGAAAGAAGGAAAGCTGAAAAAGTTTGTTAAGAAACAGGCTAATGAGAGTTTAGCAAAAACGGATGACCGGCCAGGTTCCAAATCCCCGATTATCGGGCTGACGGGTGGCGGTTTCCGGTTGGATTATGTGAAGCCGGAAACCATCTTTCAGATCTTGAACGGCGAAACCGCGAATTTAACTTTCTTGGAGCTCCCGCGGCTTGAGTTGGGAGTTGCTTACCGGCGAAGTTTTCCTTTGCCCGCTTTTCCGCCACTGATTGCGACCGTGGGTGGACAGTTCAGTATCAATGTTCATTTGAAATTCGGTTGGGACACCCAGGGCTTCTACTGGAGCACCCTCGATACTGCAGGTCAAGCGAGTCCGGCCTTTGGTCTGCAGGGGCGCTTCACGGTTGGGGTGGCCTTAAGTGCGGGCTTGATCGAAGCGGGAATTGAAGCGTTTTTCGAAATCGACGTCGATTTCAACTGGAACGACGTCACCGTGGATATTGCCAATGTCAGCGGTACCAGTTTCTTTACACCGGTGGATGAAGATGCCTTCCCCGTGCCACCGAGCTATGGCGATCCGGGATCCGTGGACTACGGAAAGCTGCGGCAGAGTCAGATGGATTATCTGCAGTCACAGCCCGGTGCGATGGGGAACCTGTTTGACGTCACGATTACCGGCCGGGTGGGGGTAACTTTCTATGTGGATCTGACGATTCCGATACCTTTCGTCGGCCCCATCACCAAAAGAATTTTGGCGAAAACTTTTTCCATGGAAATTTTCCAGACCACGGTGTTTGCGCTGAAACCTTCTATCCAGTTGGGATCGGTTTCCGGTGGAACGCTGCAGTTACATATCGGTACCCATGCCGATCTTCGGCTGTTCGGGGATACCCGTGACCGCAATGAAGTGTTCACCATTACCAGCCGGGGTGCAGGTACGGGAAGTTCGGAAAACGTGACGGTCACCGCGGTTTTGAACAATGTAACCTTCACTCAGAATTTTGACAACATCACCCGCATTGTGGGGACAGCCGGGGGCGGTCAGTCTTTGATTGACGCCAGTGCGCTGACAAGGGCGACGGTCTTCTTTACCGGGGGAAGCGGCAATACGATTTTATATTCCGGTAACGGAAGTGCCAACGGATTGCAAAATGAATTGCGGGGTGGAACGGGAACCGCAACCTTAATTGGGTCGACGACCCAGAGTTCGATTTTGCGTGCGGGAAGTTCGAACACCGTTATTATCGGTGGCAGTGCGGGCGATGATATTTATTCCGGCGGACGCTCCGATCGGCTGGTCGGGGGTGGAGGTGGAGACACGTACTACTTCGGTGATGACTTCGGGCGTGACCGTATTGAAGTGACGGGCACGGGAAATACCGTCGACTTCTCGGCGGCAGTGGATGATATCACTTTTGATTTGGGCCGTTTGGTGCAGAGTGCCAAATCCGGTTTGAACACGGTGTTTTTTGCGCCGGATGAGTCGGGTCAAAATACCATCGACACCTGGATTGGTGGAAGGGGAGATGACCGCTTTAACACCTTCTTCTTCGCACCTGACCGCACCTTGAACATTAATGGAGGTCAGGGAGAAAACTTTTATGCGATGACCATCGGCAATCCGTCCACCCGCTATTTTGCGGATACGAATCCCGGGGCGTTGTTGCTGGCTGATAAAATGGCGCCGCAGAACTTTGGGTATATATCTTTGGTGGATCCCACCGGGAACGGGCATACCCTGATTAAACAGACGTTTCCTGAACGCATCAGTTACGACCGCACTTTTGTCGACAACGGCCGCGAGCAGGCGACGATGTCCGGGATGAAACGGGTGGATTTGGATGCCGGTAACACCACGGTGGTTTGGGGGCAGGAAGGGGTTGAATGGATTGATTTAGGCATCGGGGCGGAAATTACAGCCGGCACCATTGAAATGATCAGCAGTGTGGAGGCTGAAGGGCTTACCCTGAATCTGAAACGTTCCTTTTCCATTACCCAACGGATCAATTTGCGGAACGACAGTGATATCGTGATCAATATTCAAAACCCCGATCCTCTGGGGGACTCCAGTTTGTTTATGGGGCCCGCTCCCGGACACACTGCGTCTTGGGAACCGGGAATATATTCTTCGTCCGGCAGCGTGACCGATCTTGGGGGAACCCTAAATGATTCGACCATTGGTGATGGAGAAGGGAAAATAACCATCAATACTCCTACGGGGTCAGTGTTTAATTCTGATCCGAGCCGCACCGGGGTGATTCAGGCGCTCAATGGGGAAGTGGTGATTCAGACCCGCAACACCATTGGGTTGAGTGGTGATCCCATTAAGATTAATGCCAAGTATCTTGCGGGTAAAACCAGCACCTCCGCGGCCACGTTGTCTCAAGGAATTTTCCTCACTTCCGATACGAATCTGCATATTGCGGAGATTGACGGGGTGGATGGACTCATCACCCAAAGCGGTCGTATAGAGATCGATATGGATCCGGGTCTGTTGCTTCAATACGCCAATATTTCGGCGGGGGATGGCCGGGATGTGGTGCTCTCTTCCGACCGGATTGAAATCTCATCCGGGAAACAGGTCACCATTCAGGTACTTGAAACGTTTACTAACTACCGAACGGAATCTTATACCTATTGGACCCAGGTTGCAATTAGTGTGCCGTATGCCTACAGTCTTTGGGGAGGAGCCTATTTCTACACATACTGGATTGATGTCCCGGTCACAGAAACTTATCAGGTTGCCTACACCGATTACCGGTACGTCGATCAACAAATTTTGGTGGGAGCCGGCGGGCAGATTCAGACCGAAGGCAATGTCTACATTCGCAATGCCTCTGACCTGATGGATATTGAAATTGGTAAAGCCACCACCTCTGCCGGCGTGCTCAGTGTCACCCGCGGATTGCTGGACACCATTGCTTCCACCGCCGCCGCGATTGTGGTGGGCCGCAACAGCACGGAGGCCATTAAATCCGGAAAAGCCACGGTTTACAACTATGCGTTTGATCAGGGCTTGGTGGTTCACGGGAGTGAAGTGGATATTCCCGGTACCGGATTAGGGGGTAATTTAAGCTCTCAAGCGAAATTGGAATTTCATACCTATGACAGTGTGGGCGGGGGTGATGGTTCCATTGTCTTTGACGCGAATGCGGATTTGGAGTCACTCAGTATTACAGCCCGCGCTTTCCGTGACATCATTGTGAACGGATATCTGCAAGTGACCACGGACAGTGGCCTGCTCGACTTTGCGGCCGGGGTGGGGGCTTCCACAACGGGCGGCGCCAACAACAGCGGAAATCTTACCGTGAATGCCGGAGCGGTGGTCGAGGCCAATGTCAACAACGCCACTGTAAATTTGGCAGCCGGAAATTTGGCCGGTGATATTTTGATTGATGCGGATATTACCTCTCTGGGAAGTATGGCGGTGAACGCTTTGGGCGGAAGTATTACGGTGGACAGCACCAAACGCTTGACCGCTGACCGTTTGGCCGCGTCTGCGAAAAATGGATCGACGCTTTACACCGATGTACGTCAACTCGATTCTTCGACCGCACTCGGCAGTGGACTGGGCAGTGGTGCTGATTTGGTTGTGAATGAGTTGGACGGACTCGATATCCGGTTCATGCAAACCGATGCGGGGGACATCGATTTGAACGTCGGCGGGAATTTAACCTTGGGCCGCATCGACGCCAGTGGCGCACATGATGTTCGCATGAACGTGAATGGCTCTGTGGAAGGGGATGATCCTGCACCTGCACCGCCGGTGCTGCCGGACAGTGTATTCAATGTGCGGGCAGCTGATTTGCAGATTGATTCCCTGGGCGGTATTGAACTGATTACAGATATTGCCGTGCTGGATGCCCGCACCAGTGGACCCGGCGCCCTGCTGATTAACAATGATGGTGGACAGCTTTCACCTTTACGTATCGATGAAGCGGTCACTGCGGATGGACGAATATCGATTGACACCGAAGGGGATCTGGATGCACGTTTGGTGCGGAGCAACACCAGTGCTGCCGCCAACAGTATTTCGCTGACCACCCGTCAGCTCTTTGGCGGAGACATTCTGGTGGATGTGGTTGATGCCGGCGCTTTGGGAGATGTGACTTTGGATGCCGGTGACTTTACGCTCGGCGGCGCCATTACTTCCGGGGGAACGATTAAGTCCGATGCCGGAACGGCCGGACGGGTCATCGCAAACAGTCTGATTGCATGGGCGAGGGGCTTTGCTGCCGATCCCGATAATTTGACTATCGATTTACGCACTTCGGTCGCGGAACTGATTGCCCGCACCTTCACCGGTGGGGATCCTGCTGGAGGGGCTGCTTCGCGGGCGGATATTCGTATCGATGAGCTGGATGCGATTCGTTTGGTGGATATTCAAACCGCGGATGGGGATTTCTCGGTTGTAGCCGGGGACAGCATTACCCATGATGATGTGCAGACACCCGGACGGGATCAGTCTCTGACCGCCACAGTCGGCGATATTCTCCATGACAACGGGAAGTTGTTCGGACGGGATTTGGTTGCCGTCGCCCAGGGGCAACTTACTTTAAATACCACCATGGACAGTCTGGATGTTCGCTCCTCTGTCTTAGGGGATATCACCATTACCGAAAGCGATTCGGTGTTGCTTAAACAGGTTACCACCGAAGACGGGAATATTGAGATCACCGCCGGGGAATTTGATGGCGGGACCGGACTGATCACCAAGGGGGGGAATGTGGAAGTGGGCGTTATTCGTGCAGGTGCTGCCGGAACGCAGGATGTAAAACTTACCGCAGCCGGCCGGATTGAAATGGCAGATCTTCTGCTCTTCCCTCTGGCGAAAGTGCGGGCGGATCTGTTTACCGCCATCTCTTATGGCCGCATGGATTTGCTCACCGGGATCAGCCGCTTTGTGGGGGCGTCCAATGTCTTGGGAAATATTTCCGTTCTGGAAGAAGATGAGGTGACCATCGAGAGTCTAACGGCCGAAAATGGATCGATTGACTTTACCAGTGGCGGCACCATGACCGCGGAGCTGGTGCGGGTGTTGACCGATATCGCGCAGGCGTCGACCTTTGATATCGATCTGCACGCAACGGCCGGGGATATCATTGTCGATTTGATTGATGCAGGATTGTTACACAACGATCTCAGTATCACTTCCGATGCCGGAGGGATCTATGAAGTTGCGGATAATGATGCGGATGTCGATCTGATTGCAGATGTGGCCACCTTAACTGCCGCCAACGGCATTGGCAGTCTACGTGGTCTCGAAACCAGCTTCAACGAACTCATTGCCGGATCTTCCGTAGCTGGGAACATCGATTTCAATGAAAGCGATGGCATACTACTTACCTCTGTCACCACCAACAGTGGCGACATCATTATGGACACCGCGACAGGTGATACTTTGGTGAATTTGATTCGTGCCGGTGCGGGTCGCGGAAATGATTTGTTTATCAATGCCTTCGGCGGATCTCTGCTCGAATCCGGCGCGGATGCGGCAGCCGATCTGCAGGCGCGCAAGGTGACTTTAAATATTCACGGCGCGATTCAGCAGCAGAGTGGCGGTTACCTCGAAACCTGGATTGAAGATTTGATTGCGCACACCACGGCTGCCGGTGAAATCGAACTCGACGAAGTGGACGCGTTGATTTTACAGGACGTGGATACCTTTGATGGGTTTATGGACATTCGCACGGGTGCACAGCTCACTGCCAGCGATGTGCAGAGTCTAACCGACAGCGATGCCAACGACATCACCTTCCGCACGACCACCGGAGATATTCT
>JARHXX010000018.1 GCA_029269125.1 Kiritimatiellaeota bacterium B1221
CCCGATTCTATAGGACGTCTTATGACCAATACCCTTCCCTTCGTGCCATTCGGGCCCGACCCGGACATCCGGGCTGCAGTGCAGTCGAGGAGTTGCGGTGAATTCGTCCTGAAGAAGGGGCAGGCAGATTTGGCCGCCCATTCTTTCATGGCTTTGCATCCAGGAAGAACAGAGGTGGGGGCATGGTTGTGCAAGTGCGCTTCAAGCATACCTCCGGGCCATAAACATGTTAAACAAATGATGGATGCAACTGAGAAAGAGCCACTGAAATCTCGGTCCCGGTTCACGAATAAGGAGCGGAAACTCCAATATCCCCGGTCCGTTTATTTGGGTGAAGTCACCTGTAGGGGGGCTTCGAGGAACTGGAGGATTCTGGGTCTTACTTTTTCAGGGAAACGCAAAACGGCGTCGCAATGGCCGGCGCCGGGTATGATCCACAAGCCCGCATGATCGGGAGCCAGCGTATGGAGTTTTTGACTGTGGGATGCGGGGATCACCCGGTCGTTTTCTCCGTGAATAAAGAAAAGGGGAAGGGCGGGAAGCTCTTTGACCGCGGAAGAGGCATCATAGCCCGGAGAAATAAGCAGGGGACGGAAGAGGCGGAGGGGTTGCAGGAACCAGGGGAACTGACGCATTTTATCGGCGGCAATTTTACTGAAGCTGTAGAATGTGGAATCGATGATGGCGGCCTGGACGGGGATGTTGGTATGGACCATGGACTGGAGGGCCACTGTCCCGCCGAGGCTTTGTCCCCAAACATAGAGTTTGGTTTTGTCTATATCTGAACGCGCATGGACCGTGGTCAGTGCGGCCACGCCGTCACGGATTACTCCTTTCCGATTCGGAGTGCCGCCGGATCGGCCATAGCCCCGGTAATCGAACACAAATAAATTATATCCCGCTGCCGGCAGCCACTCCGCGTATTGTACATGGGTGCTCATATTTTGCGCGTTGCCATGGAAATGGATGACGGTGCCTTTGGGTTCTCCGTTGGCCGGGAGCCACCAGCCTGTGAGAGCGGTTCCGTCAGCCGATCTGAAATTCACGGCTTCGTATTGAAGTTCCCGGCTGTCCGGGGCGGCGGCCATGCGTCGGGAAGGCTGATAAAAAATACCATTGGCGCACCCACTGCCCAAGAGCATCAACAGGAGTGCTGCGAGGAATGGGAGCTTTTTTATTTTAGCGGGGGATCCAGTCATTTCCATGGTGCAGCAGGGGGGTGAAGTCATCAAATCTTTTGATGTCAGAACTGGGCAGCCAAACCTGATCTTTCACCAGTCCGATGACGGTGTGTAAACATTTTTCCGCTTCTTCCCGAAGTTCATTTTCTTCTTTCCAGTTTTCCAGAGTGGTATCCTGAACAGCCTTCGGCAGATTAAAATAGAGGACCTCCAGTGGACGGGAAGGGTCGACCTGGGGTTCGGATGCCGCCAACCAGCGGTAAAGCGGGAGTTGCAGATCGGTCCACTGCTTTCGATATCTGCCCACTTGCAACTGAATCATTTCCCGACCTGGCCGGGGCGTGCTTAAATGTGTTTTGGCGGGGGGCTCAGGTTTGTCGTGGGTTTTGTAATCGATGATGCGGAACCCGTGTTCCGGATGGAAGTCAATACGGTCGATAACACCTGAAACCGTGATGCCCCCGCATTCCCGGGTCAGCTTTCTTTCGGTGGCGATGGTTTTCCATCCCTGTGACCAAAGCTCGCGTTGAACGTGTCCGGCGGCTTTTAAACGTGAGAGCGCGGCATGACGGAAAACCTGCATGGACATGCGACGGGCGGAGCCGAAACGCAGGCGGATATACTGCTCCAAAGCTTCTTCACAGCGTTGATTCCATTCGGGTTGCGGGCAGGCCCCCTGATCCACCACCGTTTTCAAAACGGCATGAATGCACTCCCCGAAAACCCCGGCGTGGGGTTCGCTTTCGAGGTCATCTTTGAGGCGGAGTCCCAGCACATGTTCAAAGTAGAAGCGGGAGGGGCATCTTAAATAACTTTTAACCGCGGAAACGGAGAGGCGGTCGATTTCCCGTGCGGGGAGGCGGGAGGGATCGAGTGCGAGTCCCGGTGAAGGAGGGGATTGCAGGGCAGGGGGAGGCGGTTCTCTGAACAGCAATTCGGCACGTTGGAGGAGGGTCTCATCGTCACAGGCAAACAAGAGCCGTGAGGGCAGGAGAGGTCCGCCTTCCCGGTCCCGTTTGAGTACCCAGATCCTTACCTGGCCGGGATCGCGGCTCATGATCATGCTGTGGAACAGAAACGCATCCCGGGCAAGCCAGTCCCGGTCACTGCGCAATCCCAGTTCCTCGCGCAGTTGATTGGGCAGAAAGGGGTCGGGTTTGTTGACGGCCGGAACTTTGCCTTCCTGAAAGCCGGTGAGCAATAGAGAGGGTGAAGGATGATACGCCAGTTCCAGCCAACCTTCCGCGGTGAAAGTTCCCTCCACCCGGGGAGGGTCGACCGTTTCATTTTTGAGGACTTGGAGTAAAACCCCGGCGGAGGGGCTGAAGCCTTCTTTTTGGCGCCGGGCCCCTTCCTGCAAGACCTCCGCAAGTTTGTGGAGTTGACGCAGTTGATAGCGTTGCTCGGGGTTGCCGGGGTCCAGTTTGCGGCCGGCGTGGATTTCTTCCAGCATGTTCAGCAATCCCCTGGCGTCCTGCACCCCAATCCACCGCTTCAATTTTTCCCAAGCGGATTTTAAAGGTTCGTCCTTCAGTGTTTCCGAGACGCTGTCCGCATTTTCGGGAAGGGCCTGGTTGGCAAATGTTTCCCAGGCTTTGAGCAATCCTCGGGGATTGTCCGGCTGCAGGGCGCGGAGGAGATCCGGTTGACGCCATAAAGCGCGGAGGCTGACCGGGTCTTCGTGCTGGCGGTGTTCCTGTAAGGCATTTAAAAGACGGAGATCCGGGCTTTCCGCCAGTTTGGCGGGTTTGGGGTGGTAGAGTTCGTGTCCGCAGGCTTGCAGGCTGTGTTGAATGGGCAAAACCAGATTGTCGTCCAGCAGGCCAAAGGCCAGATCGGGCTGCGCCGGCAGATCTTTCATCCATGCGGTGAGGCGCTGACAGAGGGCGGCGGGATCGGCGAGGCATTCGATCCAGCCTTCCGGTTCCCCGCTTCTTCCCAGAAAGCGGTTTTGCCACGAGGCTTCGGGCATTCCCCACTCATTAAATTGATCCGCCTCGGAGGCGGGGGCGTGAATCCAAACTTCCATTTCGATGGTTTGATCCAGTTCTTTCAGACGATGGAGAATGACCGGCGAAGGATCGGGCACGCCGGCGAGAATGATTTTCTGAATGCCGACCGGCGGGGTGTAGTTTTGGATTTGCTGACGTTTGGCGTCGGTGGGATCCTGAAGATTTTTTTGTGCCAATTCTGCGCGGTAGGCTTCTTCCAGCCGGGCCAGATCGCGCCAGCGTTCCTGTTCAGAGTTCAACAGGGGGGAGGAGGCGACTCCGGACAGGTCCAGTCCGGCATCCAGGAGCTCTTCGCGGAGGCGTTGCAGGCGCTGGCCGAACTCCAGCGCGACCGCCGGAGAAAAGGGTTCTGTTTGTTGGGGGAGCAGGGCGGGCAGGGTTTCAGGATGGATGCCGGTGAGGGTTTGCTGCCAGGCGGGCATCCAATCGAAAGCGTGTGCAATTTTAGCGTTGTCCCCGGGTTGCAAGAGGAAGGAGGGGGGATGCACCGACATAGACAGCAAGGCGGTGCCTCCGCGTTCCCGCCAGGCGGTGGCCAGGTATTCACGCAAACGTCGGCCCGCCTGTTGGGTGGGGGCGAGGATCAGAAATTCCCCCAGATTTAAGGGGCCTTTGCCTTTTGCAGGCAGGAGTTTGTCGGCCAGCAATGGCAGGAGGGGGGAGGACCAGTCTAGGAATACACGCTTAGGCATGTTTATACGCTAACGGGAAGACCCGTCGGGTACTAGTAAAGAAATTGGCTATTTTGTATTTTGATTCGGGGGGTGGGGCATGTGTAGGAAAAGTGTCTGCCTGTGTTTCAAATCGAGATCATGTGGTCTCTTGAGTCCGACTTTTCGGATGAAGCGCAAAAGAGTCAGATTGTAGTAGGTATTGACTGTGTCAATTTGGTTCAGAGAATTGATTTTACGAAAAATATCATTCTTCCTCTCATCTTTCTTTTCATCATTGGGGCTGTTCAGGCATCGACCCTCTTGTTTTCTGATTCTTTCGAAACGCCATCGGGGGCGGGGACCACGCTCACGGCGGGGATCTGGTTTTCTCGTTTGACTAAAAAGGAGACAGCTCTTTAGAGTCGGGGGACGGGTTGACCTTCCAAATCAATTTTGGTTCAGGATTGCAAACCGTGCTTACCGATAAGGGAGTTCCGGATGGAACGGCCCATTCAACGTATACCGGCACGACCACTGGATTGGCGACGGCTACAGGCACAAGCTCCGACTGGTTTCGTTATACCATTACAGTGCCTGAATCCTATGATTCGGACACACTTTCATCGACCTCTTTTCAGATGAGGTTTGCGACTTCCGGATCTACATCCGGAGAGGATTTCCATCAGGACAACGTTGCCGTGAACTTGGTTTCTGAACCCTCCACGCTCTTTTTGTTTGTGGGGGGGATTTTGGTGATGGGCTTTTCAAGCTGCAGAAGAAAATGATGGGAATGATTTGGGATTAAGGATTGGAACGCTACCCGTTCGTCTGCTGCAGGCATGGCGGGGGCGCTGGATTTGAGGATGATTGCGTCGTCAGCGTGAGATTCCGCTTGATAGGGGAATTGGGTGAGGTCCACCATTGACGATGACCGGTGGGCTCCGTATTGACGACGGGTTCATTCAGATGAAGGAACCTTCAATGACGCAGTCCCCAAGCACCGAACTCCAACCCTGAACGGAAAACTCCGGTATTGAATGTTCGTGGTTCGAATTTTTTTGTTTATGCTTGTCCCGCCTGAATGGCGGTGAGGGCGATGGTGTAGACGATGTCGTCGACCAGGGCACCGCGGGAGAGGTCGTTGACCGGTTTATTGAGACCTTGAAGCATGGGGCCGATGCTGATGACATTGGCGCTGCGCTGTACCGCTTTGTAGGTGGTGTTGCCGGTGTTGAGGTCGGGGAAAATATATACGTTGGCTTTACCGGCGACTTCGGATCCGGGGGCTTTGGTTTTGGCCACGGAAAGGGTGGAGGCGGCATCGTATTGCAGAGGGCCGTCGATGGACAGATCCGGTCTTTTTTCACGGGCGATTTCGGTGGCTTTGCGGACTTTTTCCACATCGTCTCCGCTACCGCTGGCACCGGTGCTGTAGCTGATCATGGCCACGCGTGGGGTGATGCCGAATGCGGTGGCGCTGTCGGCACTTTGCAAGGCGATTTCGGCCAGAGTTTCCGCATCGGGATTTTCGTTGATCGCACAGTCGGCGTAGATGTAGACCTGTTCAGGGAGCAACATAAAAAACAATGAAGAAACGAAGCGGGTACCGGGTTTGGTTTTGATAAGCTGCAGGGCAGGTCGCACGGTTTGGGCGGTGGTGTGCACGGCACCGGAAACCAGTCCGTCGACATCGCCATTTTTAAGCATGACGGTTCCCAGCATGACATTGTCTTCCAAAAGGGAAGCGGCCATGGACCGGTCCATGCCTTTGTGTTTGCGGAGTTCCTGCAGAATATCCACGTACCCATCGCGAAGGGTATCGGGGTCGAGGATTTCCAATCCCGGTTCTAAAACCAGTCCGGTTTTTTCTGCCATTTCATGAATATCTTCCGGATTTGCCAGCAGTACGCAGTTGGCAATTTGCCGTTGTTGACAAATGTTGGCGGCTTGCAAGGTGCGGGGCTCGATGCCTTCCGGTAACACGATCCGTTTGGGTTTTTTGCGTGAGAGCTGTACCAGTCGATAGCGGAAAGCCGCGGGAGAGAGGCGGATTTCGCGATGATATCCCACCAGCGATTTCAGCCAGGAACGGGAAATTTGTGATGCGATGTAATTCATGGCCGTATCGATACGCTCCTGGTCGTCGATGGGCACTTCGGTATTCATGTGCGGAATCTGCGTGGCAGTCGAATAACTGTCGGTGGGAACG
The DNA here is from genome assembly GCA_029269125.1 of Kiritimatiellaeota bacterium B1221. Taxonomy (GTDB): domain Bacteria; phylum Verrucomicrobiota; class Kiritimatiellia; order SS1-B-03-39; family UBA6053; genus UBA6053. The sequence goes on from JARHXX010000018.1 coordinate 6,056, forward strand.
GTCATCACGGGCAGCCCTTTTTCCATGGCGTTCTGGCAGAGCTTCATGATTTCATCGCTGGGTTTTCCGGCGGAGGTGAGGAGGACACCGGCAAGGGGGATGCCATTGGCGGCGGCCATGCAGGCGGCCAAAAAGAGGTCCATCCGGTCAATTGGAATGATCAACAGAGCATTGGCCCGAAAGACGTGGGTGATGTGTTCGACATTGCGGGCGCAGAGGAAAACTTTATGAATGCGGCGGGTATGAATTTCCCCCTCATTTAAAATTTGCGCCTGGAGGTGACGGGCCACATCAATGGTCCGGGACTGCGCCATTTCTTTGACCCAGGGTATGGTGCCCAGAAGTCGGAATTTCTTTTCTTGGAAGATGTCGCATTCCTGTTTGATTCTTTCGCGGGTAATTTCCTGTTCCGGAGAGGCGAGTTCGAGATCCGGTCTCAGGCGGCCGTTGGCATCCCGGGGCGCGTTGACAAAATTCACGATGGCGCCCATCACCCGTTCGGAATTGATTTCTCCAAATTCCCGCACCGCATTACGGATTTCCGCATCTAACCAGCTGAGTTCCTTTTTAATCGGAGCGCCCACGAACACCAAAGAGGCATCCAAGGTGCGGGCGATGGTTTTATTGAGCATGATGGCGTGCTCAAATTCATCCATATGAATGAGTCCTTCCACCACCACGATATCTGCTTCATCCGCGACGGGCTGGTACCTTTCCAATACGCTTTCGAGAAGCGAATCCACACCGTTGGCTGAGATCTCTTTTTCAGCTTTCGCGTAGGGAATGGGATCGGGCGGGGTGAGGTCGGTGGTGTTGCGAATCACAAAGGTGCTGCGTTCAGGGCCGGTGTCACCACGGAAGAGTTGGGCGACAGGTTTAAAGAAAGCGGCTTTGATACCGTTGCGGTCGAGGGCGCGGACCAAGCCCATGCTTACCGAGGTTAAGCCAACGCGGGCACCGGTGGGAACGAGGTAGATACACTGGGTTTGTTTCTTAGTGGACATGGTGATGAAGCGATTTCAGATTTGAGATTTTTGACAGAAGATTCGGCTGAATAGGTTTAAACTCTGACCCTTAGGGGTTCTTTTCTCCGCATATCAGCTGATGGGTGTCACGGGCGATCACGATTTCCTCGTCTGTACGGATGACCATTGCGCAGGGCTGGGTGCCAAGGGTGATGATCCCCTGGTTGTCACGGCCGTGAATTTCATTGGCTTCCGCGTCGGCTTGCAGTTGCAGGAAGGGCAGAAGTTCCAATGTGCGCTCTCGGACGGGGATGGAGTTTTCGCCGATGCCGCCGGTAAAGATCAGTGCGTCGAGTCGGCCCAGGGCGACGGTGAGAGCGGCGATGGACTTGGCAAGACGGTAGACAAAAACCTGAATGGCGATGGCGGCCCGTTCGTCACCGCCCGCTTCCGCTTCCAGCAATGCGCGCATGTCATTGCTTTGTCCGGAGAGGCCGAGCAGTCCACTTTTTTTATTCAAAAGATTGGAGACTTCACTCAGGGAAAGGTTGAGGGTGTTTCCCAGGAATTCGTGCAGGGAGGGATCGATGTCTCCGGAGCGGGTGCCCATGACCAGTCCTTCCAGCGGGGTGAGTCCCATGGTGGTATCGACGGATTTGCCCCCGAGCACGGCGGTGGCGCTGCAACCGTTACCGAGGTGGGCGCTGATTAAAGCCAATTCTTCGATGGGGCGGTTCAAACGTTTTGCGGCTTCGGTGCAAACGTAGCGGTGGCTGGTTCCGTGAAAGCCGTAGCGGCGAATGCCTTCCTGCTCGTACAATTCGTAGGGCAGGGCATAGAGGTAGGCCTGACGGGGCATGGATTGATGAAAGGCGGTATCGAAGACCATGACCTGGGGGAGGCCGGGGAAAGCTTCGCGGGCGGCCTCGATACCCTGCATGTTTACGGGGTTGTGTAAAGGGGCCAGATGGGAGTTGGCTTTCAGTGCGCTGAGTGACGCGTCAGTTACCCGGCAGGACTGACTGAATTTTTCTCCGCCATGGACCACCCGATGGCCGATGCCGTCGCAACGGAGGTTTAAGGTTTGAAGCAATGAGACGATACCCAAGAGGGCTTGACGGTGGTCGGCATGCCCCAGTGCTTTGGATCCGCTGTCGACCCCTTTCCATTCGAGGGCTGCATCGGCTGTGCCGAGTTTTTCTGCTAATCCGGAAAGTAAATGCTTTCCGCTGAGAGGGTCGGCGAGGGAAAATTTGATAGAAGAACTACCGCAATTGATAACGAGGATGTTTTTTGACATGATGGACCGGTGCAAGAATAATAGGGTTCTGCAAATGCTTTTTTCCTCCTTTTGTCAAAGGCAACAGCTAAAAAACTTAGACGTTTTACTTATAGCTTACATTATTGTTTCAATGTATGTGCGATTTATAAGGTTTATGTCAATTGAGGAAAGGCAATTTAATTGACAGGACCTTCAAATTTACAGTAAGGAGGAGGCTTTAATTCAAATGTTCTGATGAAATATTCCCTCCTGATTATCCTCTGTGCGGTCTTTTCCTTGTGGTCTCCCTCCCTCTCTGCTGAGCTCATAGCTGTCGATGCGGATGCATATATTCAGAACGGTTCCAATGCGACCACTAAATATGGCACGAGTGACCTGCTCCTTATCAAGCATAATTCAGAGGGTAATAATTACGACCGGAAAACCTACATCCGCTTTGATCTGGGAACGTTGTCTTTTGATCACACAAGCCTGCTGGGATCCGTATCGCTCAATCTGAACTTTGTCGATTCGGGACTGGGTGATAGCACTGATTCGATTGAATGGACTTTCGGGGTTTGGGGACTCAACGATGGAGATACGGCTGAGAGTTGGGGGGAAGAAACCACTACTTGGAATAATGCGCCCCAAAACAACACCGGAAGTGATTTTGAATTTGGTACCGGGGCCACCAAACTGGGTACGTTCACTTTTACGGGGAAAACCGCAACGGTGAATTTTACCAGTACTTCCCTGAACGATTTTGTGGCTGGGAGTACCAGTGACGATCTGTTAACTTTTATGATTGGCCGTGATACGGATCAATCCGGATCCAATACCTATGTGCATTCGATTGCGGCTGGGGAACATGCGACTATCACGGGTCCGCAACTGGACTTGATCGTGATTCCTGAAATCTCGACATTCTCCCTGGTCCTGTTGGCTTCCGTGGTTTCGTTGGCGGGACTCAGGCTGCAGGGCCGTGATCGTTAGACCGCACTCAGTGGTCAAACGACTCGCGGGAGGGCGTCCCGCGAGCCGCAGGTTGTCAAAAATTTAATCCTCAGTGCCGCCGCTTCGGTGGCGTTGAATGATTTCCGCGTAGTGGTGAAAGGAGGCTTTGGGGGTTCTTTCCTGGGTTTCGAAGTCGCAGTAGATGAGTCCGAAGCGCATATTGTATCCGCGGGTCCACTCAAAATTATCCATCAGGGTCCAGCAGAAATAGCCTTTGACGTTGACCCCGTCTTCTTCCACGGCCTGGGTGAGGGCCTGGGTGTATCCCTCAACGAAATCGGCGCGGAACTGATCGTTGACCGCGTCCTCTTTATTGTCGGCTGCCACGGAGCAGCCGTTTTCTGTTACGAAAATTGGAATGTCGCCGTAGTGTTCTTTAATCCAATTGAGCAATTTGCGGAATCCCCAGGGGACCACAAACCACCCCATGCTGGTTCGGGGCCAATCCGGATCGTGGTGCAGATAGACCTGTTGATCATCCTGATCGCCGCCATTTCCGACATCCGCCTTCATTTGATCCGGGGCGATGGGTTCCCGGGAAGCGTAGTGGGTGGTGTAATGGTTCAGGCCGAGAAAATCGGAGGAGCCTTTCAGCATTTCGGACTGTTCGGGGGTGAAGTGGGGGAGGCGATCTCCCAATCGTTCCCGCATGATGGCGGGGTAGTCGCCGAAGATCACTGGATCGGTGAACCAGCCAAAGAAAAATTCCAAGGCTTCCTGGGCGGCAGCTTTGTCTTCCGGGGAATCGGTGTAGGGTTCCCTCCAGTCACAGTTATTGGCAATGCCAATTTGGCCGGGGAAGTCGCCCTGTCTGAAGTTTTGCACCGCTTTGCCATGGGCCAATAAAAGATTGTGGGCCACGATGTAGGGTTCGTCATCGGAAATCCGTCCGGGGGCGAAGTGGCCCTGGCCGTTGCCGATGACGGCCGTGCACCAGTTTTCATTGAAGGTGATCCAGTTTGTCACCCGGTCTCCGAAGGCTTCGAAGCAAATTTGAGCATAGCGGGCGAAGGCGTCGGCGGTGACTTCACTGAGCCATCCGTCATGTTCCATTTGCAGGGTGAGGGGGAGGTCCCAATGGTAAAGGGTAATGAAGGGGGTAATACCGGCGGCCAGCAGGCTGTCGATCAGACGGTTGTAAAAGTCGATCCCTTGAGGATTGACCTTGCCTTTGCCGTCGGGGATCACCCGGGACCAGGCGATAGAGAAACGGTAGCCGTTTACGCCCAAATCTTTCATATGGGCGATATCGGTTTCATAGAGATGGTAGTGGTCACAGGCGACTTCGGAATGATCCTCGTTGGCGATTTTTCCGGGTGTGTGTGAAAAGGCATCCCAGATGTTCATACCTTTTCCGTCTTCAAGCCAGGCGCCTTCAATTTGATGGGCAGAAGTGGCGGTGCCCCAGATAAAGTTCTTTTTCATATTTTTGTAGTGTTTAAAGTGAGTTCTCTTCCTATGCAAGCAGGTGGGATTCGCCAGTTCGAAAAGAAAGAATATTGAATTTAACGTCTATTTTTGGGAGAGAGTGCGTCATGACCACACGACAACGTACACAAATTGATTTTGATTTGGCCTCTGACCCCAATGTTTTGACTCTTATCCGGATGTCTCTGGAGGAAGATTTGGGGAGTGTGGGAGATGTGACTTCATCCGCCCTGATGCCGGATGCCCGCATGTCGGTGGTCATGGTTGCCCGTGAAGCCTGCGTGCAGGCCGGATTGGGGGTGGCTGCCCAGGTGTTTCAGGCGGTGGAGCCCGGATTGGCGGTGACCGCCCTGGCGAAAGACGGGGAGGCGGTGGAGGCGGGGGCTGAACTGTTGCGCATTGAAGGCTCGGCGATCGGGGTGTTGAGTGCGGAGCGTACGGCGTTGAATTTTGTTCAGCATCTCAGCGGCATCGCCACCGTGACCCGCAGCTACGTGGATGTGGTGGAGGATTTGGGCACGCAGATTCTGGACACCCGCAAAACCACGCCCGGGTGGCGCTTACTGGAAAAGTACGCAGTGCACTGCGGGGGAGGGGTGAATCATCGGGCGGGATTATACGATCAGATCCTGATTAAAGACAATCATTTGGCTCACTGGCGTCGCAGCACCGGCAAGAGCATTGCCGAAGCGGTGGAAGCGGCCCGGGCATCCGCTCCCGGATTGTTGGTCGAAGTGGAAGCGGACACGGTGCCTCAAGTGCAAAAACTGCTCGAGGCCAAGCCGGATTGGATCTTGCTGGATAACATGAGTTTTGTGGAAATGGAAATGGCGGTGGACATGTGTAAAGGCATTTCCCGGACCGAAGCGTCCGGCGGCATTACCATGGACACCTTACGTGGCGTGGCCGAAACCGGAGTGGATGCGATTTCGGTCGGCGCGCTGACGCATTCGGTTCGTTCGGTGGATATTGCCCTGGATGCGGCGTCATGAGAGGGGGCGTCGGAGGTCGGAGGGGGAAGGAAACGTCGATCATGGAATGCCGCCCTTTCAGGGCTGGATTTTTGAACTGCTGTTTGACGGGGGGACGATATGTCTAGAATCGTGTTGGCTGTTGATATTGGCAATACCAGCACCACCACCGCGCTGGTGACGGACGGGGTGGTTTCTGAACTGCAACGTTTTCCCCGCATCAATGGGGTCGAAAAAAATGTGGTGCAGGCGGCGGGCGTTTATGGAGGGCTGGGGGTTCAACAGGTGGTCGTGGGATCGGTGGTGCCGGATCTGACCCGGAAATGGAAAGCCCATTTGTCTCAAGCGCTGGTTTGTGAGGGCTGGGAGCTGGTGCCGGGATCGCCTTTGGAGATTCCGGTCAATTACCCGAATCCGACGACGATCGGGGCGGATCGGCTGGCCAACGCGGTGGCGGCGGTGCGCAAAGTGGGGGCGCCGGTGGTGGTGGCGGATTTTGGTACGGCGTTGACTTTTGATATTGTGACGGAAGCAGAGGGGTATATCGGCGGGGTAATCGCTCCCGGAATTGATATGATGTACAGTTATTTTGGTGAAAAGACGGCGCTATTGCCCAAACTTACCCCGCAGCCCTGTGCCAAAGTGGTGGGACGTTCGACTGAAGAAGCGATGCATGCGGGCGCATATTATGGATATCGGGGGATGGTGCGGGAAATTTTCACTCAAATTCGTAAAGATTTGGCCCTTCCGGAGATCAAACTGCTTGCAACCGGAGGTTTTGCATCAACGGTCTTGCGTGACTTCGATGAATCCGTCATGTTGTGCCCTCACTTAACCCTTGAGGGTCTGGTATTTGCCTGGCAGTACGCGGACTCCACCTTTTCCTGAATTTTATGAAAGCTACCCGAATTGATACTTGTTTTGAAAAACTCCGCGCCCGTGGAGAGAAAGGATTTATTGCGTATATCACCGCCGGAGATCCGGATCTGGATGCAACCCTGGAGCGGGTGAAACTGCTTGAAGCGATGGGCGTTGATTTTATTGAATTGGGTGTCCCCTTTTCTGAACCTCTGGCGGATGGGGAAGCGAATCAGCGGGCGGCCGAGCGGGCCCTGGCTGCGGGCACGACCTTTGAGGGCATCCTGAATCTGGTGCGCAAAATCCGTGAGCAGAGTGAAATCCCGCTGGTGTTTTTCAGTTATTTAAATCCGCTGTTTGTCCGGGGCTTTGACAAGTCGATGCAGATGGCGGCGGAAGCGGGAATCGACGGGGTTTTGTTGGTGGATCTTTCTTTGGAGGAATCCGGACCCTACACCCAGGCGATCGAAGCGAATGGGTTAAATCATGTGGTGTTGATCACGCCGACCACTCCGGATGCGCGGATGGAAGGTTTGCTGAAATCCGCTTCCGGATTTGTGTACTGTGTCAGCCGCGCCGGTGTCACCGGTGAGCAAAGCGAATTGCAAAAAGAAGCGTCTTCAGTGCTCGAGCGTGCCGGACGTTACACGGATTTGCCGCTGGCTTTGGGATTCGGGGTTTCAACCCCGGAACAGGCCCGCAGCTATTCAAAGATTTCAGATGCGGTGGTGGTGGGCAGTTACATCGTAAACACCTTTCATCAATCGGGGAACACGCCGGAGGGTCGGGAGGCCGCTGCGGATAAAATTTCAAACCTTGTACAGGCCGTTAAATAAACCAATTGGGAATAATTATGAATACCTCATCACATTATGCGGTCATTATGGCTGGCGGACGCGGAGAACGTTTTTGGCCATTGAGCACATCAAAACGTCCCAAACAACTTTTGGATTTAGTGGGGGAGCGCGCATTGATCGGTCAGGCGGTCGAACGGATCGCCGACCTGATTCCGCCGGAAAATGTGTTTGTGATCACCAACGCGGATTTGGTGAAAGCCACTTGTGAAGCTTTGCCGGAACTGCCCCGGGCCAATGTCATTGGGGAACCGATGGGGAGGGACACTGCCGCGGCGGTGGCTTTGGGCTGTGCATTGGTGGAATCGAAAGATCCCAAAGCTTCGTTTGCGATTTTGACGGCAGACCAGGTGATGGGTGACCTGCCCGTCTTCAAAAAAACCTTGTCGGATGCGCTGAATCTGGCGCAGGAACAGGATGTATTAATTACTATGGGGATTCAGCCCGCACATCCGGATACCGGTTTCGGCTATATCCGGGCGTCGGAAGCACATGAAACCGATACGGTTTCCAGCTTCTTTAAAGTGAAGCGCTTTGAAGAAAAACCCAATCTGGCGCGGGCCAAAGAATTTGTGGATTCCGGAGAGTGTTTTTGGAATTCGGGCATGTTTATTTGGTCGGTGCGTTCCTTGCGTAAAGCGATGCTTCGTCATTGTCCGCCGCTGACCCGCCTGATGGACCTGATGTTGCCGCATATTGGCAAAGCGACTTTTGACGAAAAGCTTTTGGCGGAATATGAGAATCTTTCCAAGATCAGTATCGATTATGCGCTGATGGAAAAAGCGGACAATATTCTGATGGCCAAAGGAGAATTCAGCTGGGACGACGTGGGTTCCTGGCCCGCCTTGGAAAATCATTTCCCCAAAGATGATCAGGGAAACACTGTGATTGGGAACGGGGAAATGTTGGCTTCTGATGGCAATATCGTGTATTCCCGGGAACACTTGACCACCTGTGTGGGAGTGAGTGATTTGATTGTGGTGCAGGCGGCGGGTGTCACCTTGGTCTGTGCGAAAGATCAGTCCCAAAGTATCAAGCAATTGGTGAAACGTCTGCATGAACGCGGAGACTGCGGCGACTTGTTATGAGCGCCGTGGGCAGGGTGTTGGGTATTGATTACGGGGAGGTTCGCATCGGCTTGGCCTTGTCCGATATGATGCGGATGGTGGCCACGCCTTTGGAAACGGTGGAGGGGAAAAGTCAGAAGCTGGCCACCCGCAGGATCCGCGGGATTCTGGAGGAAAAGAAAATCCAGACCGTGGTGGTGGGACTGCCCTTGCATATGAACGGGGACTTTGGGGACCTGGCACAGGCCGCCACCGATTTTGGCGAGAAGCTGAAAGCGCAAGTGCCGGGTCTTGAGATTGTGATGTGGGATGAGCGCATGAGTTCCGCGGAGGCGGAGCGGGGGATGCGGTTGAGCAATACCAAAGCGAAACGGAAGAAGGAGTTGCGGGACCAGTTGGCCGCTCAGATTATTCTTCAATCCTGGCTGGATGCCCAGGGCATGCTTTCTGATTTATGAAAGGATGATGAAACGAGGTAACTTATGGATTTTTTGTATAAAATTATATGCTTTTGTTACCTTTTTTTAGCGGCAACGCCTGTGGTGCGTTCGCAAAGCCGCGTGCTGCTGCCCGATCAGAATGAGGATACGCTGCAGGCCGAATTTAATTGGCTGCCCTACGGCTTTTTCAGTGAAAGTTTTGGCACGGGCCTGGGAGTGGGGGGCGTACTCAGTGCATGGCCTGCGGAAGAGACCTCGGTATTGGGGGCGGTCACGATTGGGACGACGGGTTCATATAATGCGGCGTTGGGGTTGAATCAGGTTAGGGTGCCGGGTTTTAAAAGATTGTACATAAGTCCGTATGTGATTGTCGGGGAATATGTGGATCAGATTTTATACGTGGGAAGTAAGAATCAGGGGTATGAAGGTCAGCAGGCGGGCAGCAATGATTCCAGTCCGGATAATTTTGTTTTTGCAGATCAATGGGATCAGCAGATTGATTTTGAGTTCAGTTATTTATTGCCTGTAGGAGACGGTGCCGGCGACAATGTGGTAAACACCTATGAGGTTGAATATGGTATTTTAAAGGACGGGGCCACCGGAGGGAAATCAGCAAATCCTTTGAAAAGCGGACGGACGACGGTATTTGTTACGCCCGCATGGCGCAGGCAAACTTTGAGTCAGGAAGATCAGGAGGTCCCTTTGGAGACGCTTAATCTTACTCTCGCCCTGGAATGGGATAACCGAAATTTTCCGGCAAACCCTTCAAAGGGAGGTGTGTATAAATTCTCTTACCAAAAGGATTTCCGGGATGAAGATGCGCTCTCCGGATGGGAAGTGATTGCGGGGGATTTTCAATGGATTTTTGATTTAGGTGCGAATGAATATACCAAGCAGCGGGTGTTGGCATTTGATTTTGCGACCGCGTATGTGACAAACTGGGAAGAGGATGCGGAAGGCAATATCACCCGTCGCCCTCCGCAGTATGAGGGGGCAACCCTGGGAGGGCTCAACCGGATGCGCGGCTATGAAGCCAACCGTTTTCATGACCGCGCTGCCATCTATTATTCGGCTGAATACCGGGTGATTCCTGAGTGGCAGCCTTTACGGGAAATTCAGTTGTTGAATTTCGCCCAAATTCAATACTGGCAGTGGACCGTTTTTGTGGAAGCGGGCCGGGTGTCGGAAACCTATGATGCCGCGTTATTTTATGACGATTTACATGTGGATGCGGGAGTGAGCTTGCGGGGGATGTTGCATACGGCTGTGTTGCGTTTGGATGTGGCGGTGAGCGAAGAGGGCTCCCGGGTGGTGGCGATGTATGGGCATCCTTTTTAAATTTTATGGATTCTCGCTAAGGAAAATTATGAAAACAACTCTGAAGTTTTTGTGGGTCTTGGTGCTGTTGTCAGGAAACCTCCTGTTTGCACAAGCTGAACAAGTTTTAAAAAATCCGTTGCAGCCCCCCGAGACGGGATCTCCCCGGGAAACCTTGTTTGGGTTTATTGAGGACTGCAACCTGGCGTTTGATTTCATGACCACAAACGGCCGATCGATGGTGGATGCGGAAGACCGCGTCATTCTCACCCAACGCTTACAGGGATATTTTGATTTGGAAAACCTGCCGAATTACATTTACACCCAGGCCTCGATGGAGGCGGCTGTCGCCTTGAAAGAGATTTTGGACCGGATGGAACTGCCCTTGCCGGAGCAGGTGCCCGGACCCGGGGATCTGGAGGACCTGGATGTCTGGAAAATTCCTGGAACCCATTTGCAAATCCGGAAAATGACGGAGGGGCCCAACGAGGGAGCGTTTCTTTTTTCTAAAGAAGTGGTTTCGAGAATACCGGAGGTTTACAAACAGGTCAAACATCTGCCGGTCAGGGAGGATGGGCTCAAAACCACTCCGGGTTTAATGCAATGGTTTCGATCCGAACCGGTGAGCCCCTGGGTGTCGCAGGTGGTGAATGTATTGCCGGATGTTTTCAGAAGACAACTTTTGGAGCATTCGGTGTGGCAGTGGGCGGGCTTGGTTCTGGTGTATCTCATTGGGTTGTTGCTGATGGTGTTGGCATACAAAATCGGCCGGAGCCGTGCATCCAAATTTAGGCAGGATCATATTGTCCGCTACTTTCTTACCCTGAGTTTTCCGGTGATGGCGATGTTGATTCCCCTGTGGATGAAGCATCTGATTAAAAATGATTTGGTGCTCGGTGGCGGGTTGTTAAAAGTGACGGATTTCTCATTGGGTTTGTTGGTGTTGCTCGCGGCTTTACGGCTTATCTGGGCGATTGGAAACCGGCTGCTGGTGATGGTGGTGAATCATCCCAAGATCGAAGAAAATCAATTGGACACCCAGTTGATTCGTTTGGTGGGGCGGGTGCTCACGGTGATTACGGTGGTGGTGGTGTTTTTGGAAGGCGGGAAGCGTCTGGGGATTCCGTTGTCCACCTTGGTGGCGGGTGCGGGGATTAGTGGATTGGCCGTCGCATTGGCGGCCCAGGATTCGTTGAAAAATATTCTGGGGTCGGTGATGCTGATTTTGGATAAACCCTTTGCGGTTGGCGACCGGATCATTTTCAAATCCCATCAGGGATTTGTGCAAGAGATCGGATTGCGTTCAACCAAAATCAAATTGTTGACCGGAAATATGGCTTCGATTCCCAACGAAGTCTTGGCGCGGCTTGAAATTGAAAATGTAAGCGCTCGACCCTCCTTGCGGAAAAGTATTTTGTTACACTTGCCACTGGATACCCCCTGGGAAAAAAGTCAGCGAGCCTTGGCCCGGATTAAAGAGTGGATGCAGGATCATGAAGGCATGCCGGAAGACCAGCGTCCCCGGATATTTATGAATGATTTGACCCAGGTGTCATGCGTGATCCAGGTGATGTTTTGGTATGCCCCGGCCAAAACCACCGATATGCTGGCATTCAGTGAAAAAGCGATTTTTGAAATGTTGAAGATTTTGGCGGAAGAGGAAATTGAATTGAAAGTCCCCATCCAATTGCCATCGGCGACCCCGCAAGGGTGAGAGGGAAGGTTATGGGGGATGACGCAACACCGTTGGTGTTGAAGATGCCGGGGGTGGGTTTTGGTTTTGGGGCAGGGTCGTGGGTGCTGCGGATGTGAATTTTTCTTCTGCGCCAGCGGTGTTGCGTCTGTCAGCCCAGGGTTGGTGAAGGAACGAGCCAGCCCCGGGTCCTGAACAGGAGAGGATTTTCAACGCTGAAGGCGTTGCGTCATTCCGCAAAGAAAAATTGCATTCCCGTTTCGGCTGTGTATTCAGTTTTTATGAACGAAACACCCCAAGACAAACAAACCACGGTCGGAAATATTGATGATGAAATTCTGGCCTTCACCGCCGGAAAAGATTTGGTCCTCGATCTCCAATTGGCCGAGGCGGATTGCATCGGTTCCGCCGCCCATGTGACCATGCTTTCCCGCATGCCGGTGGAGCCTCCGGTTTTAACCCCCGATGAAGCGGCTTCGGTTTGTAAAGAGCTGGGGAATGTTCGCAGCCAAGCGCTCGCCGGTACATTTGTCATTCAAAACGAAGACCAGGATGTGCATTTGGCAGTGGAGCGGACGCTGACCGAAAAACTCGGGGATCTGGGGAAAAAGATTCATACCGGCCGGAGCCGGAATGATCAGGTGGCCGTGGATCTGCGTTTGTTTACCAAAACAAAACTTTTGGATTTGATGGAGGATGCGGCGGATCTGGCGGCCTCCTTGACCCGCTTCGGCGAAACCCATCAAATGGTTCCCATGGTGGGGCGCACCCACATGCAGCCGGCGATGCCGTCCAGCGTGGGCGTCTGGGCCACTTCGTACGGGGAAGCGGTATTGGAGGATTTGAAAAGTTTACAGCACGTGTATGAGCTCAATGATCAATGTCCCCTGGGCGCGGCGGCAGGTTATGGGGTGCCGCTGCCGATTGACCGCCAGTTGACCAGTGATTTGTTGGGTTTTGCACGTCCGGTTCACAATGTGGCCCACGCGATTCAGGCCCGTGGCAAACTCGAATATCAAATTCTGCAGGCCATGGGGCAGTTGATGATTACGCTCTCCCGGATTGCCCAGGATTTGATGATTTTCACTTTGCCTGAATTTGGCTACTTTAAAATTCCCAAGGCTTTTGGCACCGGCAGCAGTATTATGCCCAATAAAAACAATCCGGATGTGCTGGAGCTGATTCGCTCCAAGGCGGGCTTGGTTTTGGGCTACGGATCTGCGGTGGGGCACATTCTGCATGCCGCGCCCGGAGGCTACAACCGCGATTTACAGGACGCCAAAGAGCCTTTCCTGGAAGGATTGGCGACCACCCGGGCCTCAGTGCGAATTCTGGCACGTTGTGTTGCGGGCCTGGAGGTCAACCCGGATAAACTGCGTGGCGCATTTGATGGCGGGGTCTTTGCGACAGATGCGGCCCTGGCGCTGGTGGCCAAAGGCATGCCGTTCCGTGATGCGTATCATCAGGTAAAAGCCAGTTTGGCGGATCTTGAAAACGAAGATCCGGATGCGGCCATTGCCCTGAAAACCCATTTGGGGGCCACTGCCGGATTGGATTTTGAACTGTATCGGGCGCGAATCGCAGATGCGAGGGCTTATGCCGCGAAGGGGCGTGCCCATTTTGCCCATGCGACCCAGGGGCTGTTAGGGAGCTGAGGTCCGGATGAACGCTGAACAGGAAATGGAGGCATGGCAACATTGGCGGGAAGCCTGTGCCCTGTCGCTCATTTCCGAGGGGGAAAAAACACAGCTCACCACCGTGATCTCCCAGCGCTTCCGCTCCATGTTGCGTAAAGTCAATTTACACGGCCGCGGACAGCTTTCGGCGCCTCCGGAATCGGATTGCGCCCATTTGTTTGAAACCTACTGTGCGATGCATCAGCGGCGGGACGGAAAAAAGTATAAGCACTGGCTGCTGACCCGCGGCCGGCGTGATTTGGATACGGTGCAAAGCGGGGTGATGTTGCTGATTCGCAATGTGGTACGGGAATGGATTCGGCATACCTATCCGCAAACCGCAGCGGTTTCTTTGCAACAAGTGGTGGGAAAAGGAAGTCGGCCGGTGACCATAGAGCAACTGTTACCCGATACCGCCGGAGAAAGCCGGACAAAAGAGCAGACGGCCTGGATGGATGCGCAAGTGCAGTATTGGTTGGGGGCACTGGATCCGCTCAAGCAGGCTGTCCTCAAGCTGCGAGCCAAAGGCATTGTCTTTTCAGCCCCGGGGGTTAAAGCGCAGGTGGGATATGGGAAAACCGCTCTGCATCAATGTCACCGCGAATGGATACAGATGCTGGCGGAAGAGGTGAGGGAGCGTTTTCCCGGAATTTCAGCGGAAGAAGGATCCTCATTGGTGCTGGATCTGATGGATGAGCTGGGTCACAAAAAACTTTTGCATTCTTTTGCGGAAAAATCGTCAACGTCCGCTTTCGGGGAGGTAGAGGTAAACGATGACGCTAAATGAAGAACAAACCAAATTGAAGCTGTGGATGGAGGATTATGCCCTGCATAAACAGTTGGAAATCCAAGCGGCTGAAACGGGCGGAGCCGGGGAGGCCCCCGATTTTTCAGAAGAACCCGCGCCCGCAGAGGGGCAGATTCGGCTGTGGCCGGCGGTGGAGATGTTTTTTCCGCCCATGTATGGGCTCCTGATGCGGGCGGGCTATGGCCGTTGGCGGGTATTCCCGTTTTCGGAGCTGGCCACTCCGGCCACCCCGGGGGAACTGTTGGTGCGGGAAGATCCTCCGGTCCGCGTTTTACAGGGGTGGAATGCGCGGTCACTTCCCCAGGCAAAGGTGGCACAAAGCTGGTTTGTGGATGTGGTTCCGGCCGAAAAGCTTTTTCAGGTCAATTTGTGGTGGCTGTGTTTGGAGGGGGGATCCGAACCGGGGGGGGATTTGTGTCGACGCTGCGGCCCGCGCTTACGGCATCCGCAGGATCCCCGGCATGAATATCTGGATCTGGAGGCGAACCGGGCAGACGTTTGTCTGGGGGAGGCGCCTGCGGTCTATCAGGTGGACCGGGATCTTAAACAGGCGGCGGAACCCGAAGAGGGCTATGGAAAGGGCTCCGGTCCGGATTTGGGGGATTAATTCGACCGAAGGCCTTGGCGTGCGCGGGCTTGCCACCGCCGCAGGGGGCTGAAAATAAACGCCTGTACTTCAGGACTGGGTATAAAAAATACCACTCTGGCCTTTTCTCGCATTGAGATTTATACTTCCCGCCTTAATATGGGATGATGGATATTCCCGGACCCTTACTCATTGCGCTGTTGATTCTCGTTGGCTCTATCGGAGGATGGATTGCTGTAAAACTGCATTTGCCAGCCTTGTTTGGTCAGGTGATGGCCGGGGTCATTTTGGGGCAAACCTATGCCGCTGAAGTTTTGCATCACAGTTCGGATACCTTCGAACCTTTTACCATGTTTGCGCTCAGTCTGGTGGCGGTGACCATTGGCGGACATTTGGAATTTAAACGTCTGCGAAATGCCAAAAAACGGATTTTGCTTATTTCGATTACCCAGACCTTGGTGACGTTTTTCGTGGTGTTTTTTGCCATGCATTATTTTAATCCTCTGGGGCTGGCATTGGAAATGCAGTTGCCGGCGCATTTGCTCATGGCGTCGATTGCCACCTCCACCTCGCCTGTGAGTACCATTCATTTGGTCCGGGAACAGAAAGCAAAAGGGCTGCTGGTGAAGACGACCATTGCGGTATTGGCGGTGACCAATCTGATGACCTTGGTGCTGTTTGAGGTGATCCGTGCCTTTGATTTGAATTTGTTGACAGAGCAGACCATGGACCTTTCGGTGTTCGGCAATGCCGGTGCGGGAATTGGGATCGCCTTATTGATTGGAGCCCTGTCCGGATTTGGTTTGGTGCGTTATTGCCGCTATCATTTGGGTCGGAAAGGAGAACGGAAAATTGATCCGGTGTTGGTGCAGGCGGAATTATTTACCGCCTTTTTGGTCACCATCTTTTTCTGTAATGGACTTTGTGAATGGATTACCATGCGTTCGTATCATCAGCTGATCGCGCCTTCCCCCATTTTGGCCAATATTATGTTGGGCCTGGTGCTGGCCAACCGCTCCTCGTTCAAAGAGGATCTGCTGAGCTTGTTTAATGTGTTGGAGCACGCGGTATTTACCATGTTTTATGTGTTGGCTGGATCCCATTTGCAGTTGGGATATCTCAAAACGGTGGGAGTGGCGGCCGGACTTTTCTTTGTGGTTCGACTGTTCGGAAAGGTGGCGGGTGGCTGGCTGGGCGGCCGCCTGAGCGGTACCACCCCCAAGGTGTCCAGAAATATTGGCTGGATGTTAATGGGGCAGGGTGCGATTGCGGTATCCCTGGTGATTCTGTTGGAGCAGTACGAGGTTTTTGCGCCGATCCGCGGACAGTTTACGGCCGCGGTTTTGACGGCGGTGGTATTGGCCGAGCTGTCATCCGCTCCGGTGATTGACAGGTTGTTGAAAAAGGTGGGGGAAACCGAAAAAGACCGCACCCGCCTGATCGAGTTTTTGCAGGAGGAGTTTATTTTGCCCCGGGTAAAAGTAAAAAGCAAACAGGACGCGCTCGAGCAGTTGGTTTCCTTTCTGTGTCACACCCATCCCATGAAAAGCACGCGGGAAGAGGTGATGGCTGCGATTATGAAACGTGAAGACGCGATGCCCACCGGGATTGGCCATGGCATCGCGGTACCTCATGCGATTGTGGGAGAAGGGGACAAGATCGTGGGGGTGCTCGGGCTGATGGATCCGCCGGTGGATTTTGGCGCTCCCGACGGGGAACCCGCGCGTTTGGTGATTCTGATTGCGACTCCTGAAAATCAGAAACGCCGTCATCTGGAAGTGATCGCCGCCATTACCCGCATGCTGCGGGACGAAAGTATCCGCAGTAAATTGTATGAGGCCGAAACCTCGGAAGAGATTCATGAGATTATTGACTCCGAAGAGGCTGAGACCTTTAATTACTTTTTGACCACGTAGGACAGGCCGTCAGGCGTACTGGATAACTTCCGAGTTCTCCGTTTATGGAGTTTCTGAAGCGGGCCTTTAGGCTTGCGGGTTTCGGAACCCGGGTTTCGCGTAGCCTTGGCATAAATGCCTCGGCAGAATCGCCGTAAACGGAGGACTTGGAAGTTACGAGATGGGTTTGGGGATGCATTCCCGGCGTAGCCGCGCGATCACCTTGGCCGTCCCGAGCGGCAGCTCGGGCAGGCAGACCCGTGTCGGTGTTACAATCTTGCATTCAGAAATAAAATACCGTTTAGATCTGGGATGACTGAAAAACCTGTTTTGCCCCATCTGAAATTGAATGCCCCCGGGAAGGGGATTGTGGTCACCATTGATGACGGTCCGATTCCTGAACACTGTGACAACTTTTTAGCCGCTTGCGATGCGATCGATTTAAAGACCTATTGTTTTGTGGCGGGTAAATCCCTGCAGGATCATCCGGATCTGGGTAAGAAACTACTCGATCACGGGCATGTGCTTTGCAATCATTCTTACACCCATCCGCGCATGACGAAACTTTCTCCGGAAGCGCAGGCGGAGGAGCTGGATCGCTGTACCGAAGAAATTATAAAACTTACCGGCTCCCCGTCTCCCTGGTTTCGCTTTCCTTATTTGGATGCGGATGAAGCGTTGATGGAATTGGTGTCTTCCCGCAAGATGACCTCGGTGGGATATCAGATGTACACCCAGGATCCGGATCTGAGTTCAACCCCGGAACAGATTGTAGCGCGTCTGGATGCAAGTTTCCACCGCGACGGCATTGTGCTGGGGCATCACTGGTCCGCCGCCACCCGTGCGGCTTTGCAGGTGAAGGTGCCTCAATGGCGCGAGGCGGGTTGCTTTGGTGGATTGAGTTTGGAGCTGTATGGCTGAGGTTATACGGATTGTAAATACACAACCATCTGCCAGATCATGGTGTAATGGCAGGCGGCGCCGGCGATGACAAAGAGATGCCAGATTTCATGGAAGCCGAAGATGCCGGGGGCGGGATTGGGGCGTTCGCGAATGAAAATGACCCCGCCGATGGTATAGAAGAGTCCTCCGACCGCGAGGAGAAGGGTGGTCTGCAATCCCAGCTCGGTATAAATCAGGTTGGTGAGCAGTACGCCCACCCATCCCAGACCCACGTAGATGCAAAGTCCCAACCATTTGGGGAAGTTTCGGATACTGGATTTTAAAACCATGCCGGTAATTGCGCAGACCCAGACGCTGCCAAATACGGACCATCCCAGGGTCGTGCGTCCTATGCCCAGACAGATCGGGGAAAAGGTGCCTGCGATCAGTAAATAGATCGCCAGATAGTCCAGGGTCTGCATGAGGCGTTCGACCCGGGGAGAACCGTTGACACCGTGATGGAGGGTCGAGCACAAAAATAAACTACACAGGCCCAGGGCATAAAGTGAAACGCCTACGATCAGCCAGGGATTTGCGGTTTGGGATGATTCAATGATCAGCACCGCGGAACCGATGAGGGAAAATACCAGCGCGAATAAATGGGAGGCGGTATTAAACTTTTCGTCGGTCACATGGATGGAACCATCTTTACTGAGCGGGCGTTGCTTATGCATTTTCTGCCTGAACGAGGGCCTTGATTTCCGGTTTTGATGATCCATAACTGACAATATTAACTTGAAGCTCTTGGTTGCGGTGTAGGTGAGCTGCGCGGAGGATGGCATCCGTAATCCAGTGGATGCGGTTTCCAAACACGCCTCCGCCCAATAACGTAAGAAACAGGGTTTTGCAGTTCTGTAATAGGGCTATTTTTATGCAGGCCTCATAGGAGGCTTCCAGCACCAGACGGGCAAAGGGTTCCCAAAGATCTGGATCATGATCCGAATAGCCCACGGGCAGGGCGGATCCGTAGACCTGATGTACCCGGTGCCCGCAATGGGGAAGGGTAACTTCGGTGTCGGCCTGTAATCCGACTCTCAGGCAGCCCCGCAAATGATTCCGGGTTTCGGAAGAGCGGTTGCGGATCTTTTCCGAGATTCGGAAGAGGGTGGTTTCATCGGCAAAGGCGTAGCCGTTTTGCATGTGTATGTTTTCGCCGAGGGCATGGGCCAGATCTTTGAGGCAGTTGATCTGACGGGTTGCGCTTTGACCGGTTTGACCATTTACGGGTACAAAATAATTACGGTAGATCGTACCGGCGCCGCAAGCGACCGCGCAGGCGGGGCCCTGGGTATGATCCATTTCGTAAATGCCGACCCCGGCTTCGGGAGTGACTTTGGGGCTGGCCATTTCCAGTAAATTAAACTGGGAGGCGACCTGGAAGCAGGCGCCGGCATTTGCGGGGGCGGCATGCAGGGCCCGGGCGTCGCCTACGACCTCGTCCAGATGCAACGTTCCCTGGGTGGGCGGATGGACATCAAATTGATGCCGGAGTTCCTGCAGCGAAGGGGTGGTTAAGGTTCCGCAATGGTATTTTTTCCCATTTACAGCGGAATGCAGCATTCCCAGGGAGGATGTTAACTGTTGATAGATTGTTTGTGGATTGTCTTCTGAAAACCCGGTGAGTGCATCAAACCATGTCATGCCGGACTATTGAGAGGGGAGAGGCTTTTGGCAAGTCTTGCTTGGGGTGGATGTCGGGGAGAATATTCCGTTCGCCCCGCAAGCGGGACTCCGGTGATTAGGGGTGAGAGCGGGGCCTTTTCTGGATATGAGGATCGCCCCGCCGGCGGGACTCCCTTTGCTTCGGTTCGGCACTGCCGGGGAGCTCCTTTTACAAGGAAAAACACAGGATATGGGGGAGCCGAACATCCGGTCCCTCCTTCGTCGTGGCCTTTGGCATCGATCGCAGTTAAGAGTGGGAAACCCTTCGGTGTTCGAGGTTGGACGTTTGCTTTATTTCCGGCCGTTTACTTCTTCAGGGATCTCGGGCTGCGGATTTCTTCCACCATCGCCTGGATTTCAGGGGAAGGAGGCGGGGTGAGGTAGGAAATGCTGAGGGTAATGACAAAGTTCAGGATCATACCTACGAATCCAATGCCTTCCGGGGAGATCCCCATCCAATAATTCGTATGGTTGGCAAAGAATTGGAAATAGGTGATATATCCGAAGGTGAAGGTGATGCCGCAAATCATTCCGGGGATCGCGCCGTATTTATTCACGCGTTTAAAGAAGATGCCCATGAGAATGGTGGGAAAGAAGGAGGAGGCCGCAAGTCCGAAGGCGAAGGCCACGGTTTTGGCGACAATCGCGGAAGGTGGATTGATGCCGAAGTATGCGGCAATCACCAGTGACACAAATGACGCGAGTCGTGCGTAATGCACTTCCTGTTTGTCGCTCATGTTCGGGTGTAGGACTTTTTTCATTAAGTCGTGGGAAATCGAGGTCGAGAGCACCAATAACAGGCCGGCCGCGGTGGAGAGGGCTGCCGCCACACATCCGGCCATCACCAGAGCGATCACCCAGCGGGGGAGGCCGGCCATTTCCGGGTTGGCCATGACCAAAATATCGGGGGCATAGTAAACTTCGTTTGCATTGGCGGTTATGGTGTTGGTGATCAATCTCTCTCCAGAGACGCCGCGTTGATCGTTAAACTCGGGCACACGACCTTCAAAGACGTCACCAGCTTGGTGCTGAAGAATACCGTCCTGGTTTTTGTCGACCCAGGCGATGAGTCCGCGGTCTTCCCAGTTTTGGAACCATTCCGGTACGTCTTCGTATGTGGATTGGTTCACTTCGTTGATGAAGTTGGTTCGTGCGAAAGCACCAATCGCGGGGGCGGTGAGGTAAATAATCGCGATACAAGCCAAGGTCCAGCAGGCGGATGAACGAACGGCTTTTACGCTTTTCACGGTGAAGAACCGAACGATGACATGGGGCAGTCCGGCGGTACCACACATTAAGGCGGCGGTGATACAGAACATATCCAGGGTGCTGAGGTTGCCGTCGGTATACTTTTCAAAGCCGAGATCGACATTGAGTTGATTGAGTTTCTCGAGGAGGGGGATGGCGGCGTCCGCACCGTCTTTGGTGTAGTTTCCGATCAATCCAAATTGCGGAATGACATTTCCGGTTAGCAACAGTGAGATGAAGATTGCAGGAATGGTGTAGGCGAAAACCATGACCACGTATTGGGCGACTTGCGTGTAGGTAATGCCCTTCATTCCCCCAAGTCCTGCATAGAAAAATACGATTGCGGCACCAATGAGCACTCCGGTGGCGATTTCAATTTCAAACAAGCGGGAAAAGACCAGACCCACGCCGCGCATTTGCCCCATAATGTAGGTCATACTGATGAAAATCGCGCAGAGCACGCCGACCAAACGTGCGGTGGTGGAGTTGAAACGGTCGCCGAGGAAATCGACCACGGTGACTTTTCCGAACTTGCGGAGATAGGGAACGATCAGGGTGGTGAGCAGCACGAATCCGCCGGTCCAGCCCATCAGAAAGCGGGACGCATTGTATCCACTGGCGGCGATACCGCCGGCCATGGAAATGAAGGTGGCGGCCGACATCCAGTCGGCGGCGGTAGCCATACCGTTGGCGAAAGGAGAAACGCCCCCTCCGGCCACATAATATTCTTTGGTGGAACCTGCTTTGGAGCGAAATGCGATGCCAATATAAAGCGCGAAGGATAAACCGATGAAGAGATAGTTCCAAAGTTCCTGACTCATGCCTGGTCCTCCAGTCCATGGGTTTTATCCAACCGGTTCATTAAAAAGCGGTACAGGAGGAGGAGGCCGATAAAACAGAGGATTGATCCCTGTTGCGCCATCCAGAATCCAAAGGGTGCGCCGCCGACAGAAGGAACATTTGCATCTAAAAATTCACGGAACAAAACGCCGCAACCCAGTGAAACCAAAAACCATATCAGCATAATGCTGAGTACAATACGAATGCTTGCGCGCCAATGGGCACTTTGGGCTGTCTGTTCTGTCATGATGTCTCCTCGGGTGGAACCGCCTATGAATCAACGGCATTCCTAGAGTTACCACGACTTGTCAGCTTTTTGCAAGGGGATTTATTTGACTGAATATACAACGTTTAATCAGAGGGAATTTTAAGTTTGAAATCTTTCGGGTTGGATCCGGGTTCTTTTTCACTCTCGAGAGTGAAACTGTTTGGTGGAAAAGCGGTAATGGACCAAATATTTTTCATGGTTTATCAGACTCTGGACATTCTTTCTGAATGGACCGGACTCAGCTATAACGAAATCAATATTATTGTTTATTACGTGCTGACGCGTTTTGTAAAGGGGAAGATTGCCGAAGAGTGGCTCTCCTCTGAACTCATGGGGGAGTTGCTGTTGAAGTCTCTGGGGAAATGATCCTAGACTTTTTCCGGCCAGTCGTGTTTGGGATAGCGGCCTTTGAGATCTTTGCGGACCATGGGGTATCCATTTTTCCAAAAGCTGGCGAGGTCGTCAGTGAGGGCGGCGGGGCGGCGGTTGGGGGCAAGCAATTCCACTTTGCAGGCGACGGTGCCTCCTCCCACTCTGGGGCTTTCGTTCATGCCGAAAAAATCCTGAAGTTTTGAGGCGACCACAGGTGCCGATCCGGTTTCGTAGCGCACCCGCGCATCCCGTCCATTGGGAAGTTTGATGCGGGTGGGGCAGTGTTCCTTGACCAGTTTCCGTTGCATGGGATTTAACCAGTTCTCCACCTGGGCGCGGACGTCGAGATTTTTGACGTCTTTGCGGGTTCTGCATCCGCAAAGCATATGTTCCAATAGCAGCTGCCGGTCCTCCTCTCCCAATGCGGGCAGGCCCCAGTCCGGTTGCCATTCCGCCAGACAATTCAGGCGGGTAATCCAGGCGTCGACCTCGTCATCCCAACCGGGAAGGGGCACTTTTCCGGCGGTGACCGCTTCCATGAGCAGGCGTCCGGCATCGTCGTCACCGACTTCATGGCTAAGTTTACTTTCGAGAATCAACGCTCCCAACTGTTTTCGGGATTCGCAAAGTACCCGCTTGGCCTGTTCGTCGTAGCGGAGGTCCCTGCGTTCCTCAAACTGATCCGGCCACAATTCGCCGAGCCAATGTTCTTCCACCCGGGTGAGGCCGGTGAGGAAGGGGGTTTTGGCGCGCTCGGGGTCCCGGATTTCTGCCGCCACCATTAAATCGGCCTCTTCACAAATGCTGTCTTTATCAATTTCCGCCACCCGGCCATCCATCAAATCGCAGCGGCGGGTATGGGGGCGGCGTAAAGCCAGGTGATCGGCAAAGGCCACCGCCAGACATTTCCGTAATTCGGTGGCAGCATCGGCCACCGGGCGGGCGGAACTGCCCTTCCGCAGAAAGAGTTTGGCATTTTGAAAAGCCTGCCGGGCAGTGAGGGCGTGGATGCCCAGTTCCTGACATTGATTGCGGTCAAAGCGGACCGCGGCCGCCCATTCGCAGGCCTGCAGTTGCATGAGCAGATCCGAAGCGCCGTCACCGGAAAATAAATCCAGTTGCTGTTGACGGGCGGAGGAAGAAATTTTGCGGAGCAGAAGGGGGCGTCCCTGGAGCAGGGCGGCAATCAGGGCGGCGGATTCGGCGACCCCCCGGGATTCGGCCTCCAGCATCAGCCGGCCAATGCGCGGGTGGGCGGGGTAGTCCAACAGCTGTCGGCCCAATGGGGTGAGATCACCTTTGCGGTCGAGGGCGCCCAATTGAAAAAGAAATTTTTCGGTGGTGTCCAGAACGCTTGCTTCCGGGGGATCGGGCAGGGCGAGGGTTGACCAGTCCTTGACACCCAGGGCGCGAAAGGTCAGCACCGATTCGGCCAGATCCACCCGGTGAATTTCAGGAGTTTCGCGGACGGGGCGGGTGCGGTTTCCGGCTTCGGTCCACAGGCGCACACAGATACCGGGGGCAGTCCGGCCGGCCCGGCCGGCACGTTGATCGGCGGAGGCGCGGGAGATGTTTTCGACATTCAGTTGATCGACCCCGCGGACCGGATCGAAGCGGGCGATCCGGGCCAGACCGCTGTCGATCACCCCGGTGACGCCGTCAATGGTGAGAGAGGTTTCGGCAATGTTGGTGGAGACAATGATGCGGCGTTGAGAGGCGGGGGCCACCGCCATATCCTGTTGATCGGGAGATAGGGATCCGTGTAATGGCAGGCAAAGGGAGGCTTTCCCCACCGGGCTCCGTTTGAGGGCATCGAGGGTTCGGTCAATCTCGAATCCCCCGGGCATAAAGATCAGAATGTCTCCGTCGGTTCTTTCAGCGAGGCGGTTTGCGGCATCGGCGGCCGACTGCCAGATATCCACCCGGTTGGCCCGGGGGTCACGGTCCAGATAATGGATGTCCACGGGGAAACTGCGTCCTTCGGAACTCAGCAGTTGCGCATCCGGGAGGAAGGCCTGCAGGGGTTCGGTGTCCAGGGTGGCGGACATCAGAATGATTTTTAAATCCGGTCGGCCGTTGGCCTGTAAATGCAGGGCATGGGCGAGGGAAAGGTCTCCGTACAGGTGGCGTTCGTGAAATTCGTCGAAGAGGAGGCATCCCACATGATCCAGTTGAGGGCGGTTCAGCCATTCCCGCAGCAGGATGCCTTCGGTGACGTAGCGGATACGGGTGTCGGGTCCGACCTTGCGGTCGAGACGCACCTGATAGCCGACTTCGCCCCCCAGGGAGGCTTTGCGTTCGCCTGCAACCCGTTTGGCCAACATGCGGGCGGCCAAGCGGCGGGGCTGCATGACTGCGATTTCTTTGCCGGGTTCCATGGTCCCCATATCCAAAACCATTTGGGGCACCTGGGTGGATTTTCCCGATCCGGTGGGAGCCTGCAGAATGATGCGATTGCCCTGGGTGAAGGCATCGGTCAGTTGAGATTGAATATCGTATATGGGAAGCATTGGGGGGGAGGTCGGATGTCGGAAATCGGAGGTCGAAAATGTATTCTTAATCGAAATCAAAACTGAAATCGATATCGTAATCGACCTCCTTAAAGTTTTGAAAGATGTCGTTTTATCTTTTCCAGTTGTACTGTAGAGTGAGAGAGTTGAATTTGTCTTATTCAAACACCTTACGAATCCTGATCCCCTCTGCTTATGAAAAAATCACTTCCCGCTCACATTGCCGCCGGATTGCTTGGCCTCGCATTTATCGCCTTTGGACTTATGGTGCTGTTGGGGCTTGGCCCCGCAGCGGAAGCACCACCGGAGGGAAGTTACCCCGCACTCTTTATGGGGGCTTTTGCGCCATCGGGATATTTGACTTTCGTAAAAGTGTTGGAGGTCGTCGGCGGGATATTGGTGATTCTTCCATTCACCCGAAATTTTGGATTGTTGGTGCTTGGCCCGATCTTAGTCAATATTGTTGCCTACCATTGTTTCATTATGGGGGGAGCAGGGTTGTTTTCTCCGGTGATTCTTATTCTGTGGGGCTTGGCGTTTTTTGTTCTTTGGAGTGAACGGAAAGCCTTTGCCGGGTTGATCGGGAAATAGAGAGAGGAGTGATGAATCATTAATGATCGCGGGTTGATATTGATATCGATTATTGGGCAGAAGTGAATTGAAACTTTAAAAGAGAACGGACTGCCCGCACTCCTCCGGAGCGCACTTATTTTTTTGATACATATTCCCAGGGCTGCGGTCGTGCCTCCCTGACCCTGGGCTACGATGCGGTTCCCCCTCCGGGGGATGGTGGATGAAGGATGGGGTACGAAATAGCCCTGGTTTCTTATATAGGATCACAGGTGCAAAGAGATCCGCTGACCTTGGGTTTTGAGTTCGATCATTCCGGGTCGAGGGTCAAGGATTTCGATGGGGGCATTCGGAAAGTGTGCGTCGGGTTGGGGCAATGCGTGGTGATAGAGGATGATGGCCTCCTGTTTTTTGATGGGGCCGATTTCCATTTCGATCCAAGCGGCATTGCCACCGAAGAGGTGGGCGTGCCGGGTGTCGGCATTGGCATCCAGGGTTTTGATTTTAACCGGACCTTTGCGTCCTTGGAGAAGTTGAAGGACATTGCTCATGCTGGAAGTGCGCAGGATCATGCCATCCGGGCTTTCTGTAGACGTGAGGGCTGTATCGGGAAGTCGCTGTAGTCCTGATCCGCCCCAGCACAGATATAAATCTGTTTCACCGCTGTGGCTGAGCACAAAAACTTCGCCTGCATCCAAGGCGATCACATCCAGGATAACAGGTCCGCGCGGGGTAGGGAAAATGCTCCGGGCATTTCTTTCATTCAGGGAATGGGAGAGGGCTTCCGGCAGTTCCTGCCAGCATTTCTCATCCTGCCAGCGGATTTGAAAACGGTTGGCGGTGGGATTGCTTTCCGGATCGAGTGCGTAGCCGATATCCGTATCGTAAACCCGTCCATAATACTTGGCGGGAATCTGCCAACCCGGCCAGTCCGGGCGGGGAGTCCGGGTGGGATAGAGTTTTACGTTGCCGGCTGCGGGCCGGCTGAGGAGCCATTGGGGACCCGAGAGTGGGTGGACCGTTTGGGTTTCGGGAGTGGGGGGTGCCGGCTCGGTCCAAAACGCGTGGTCTTCGGGCAGGAGCAGGTGTGCAAAGGAGGTGAGCGCCCAATTGCAGGAGGCAGGGGAAAGGTAGGGTTCGGTGAGGGCGGGATTTACCTGGTGGTATCCGCTTTCCATGCGGCCGTTTGCATCGAAACAGCCGTGACTGTGGTGGTAGTGGAAATTTGCCGAAAGGATGCGACGGGCATCGGCGGGGGCTTCCGGCCAAAAGTCATCTTCGAGCAGGACGGCCCAGGGGATGGGATCCATGGCACCGAAGCGATAGGAGAGGGAGCGTCCGTAGGGGACCGCCGCCCCATCGTGGGCAAACATCAGTCGATAATCCCTGAAAAACTGCCGGGAAATTCCGCGGATGCGATCTCCCAGTCGATCCCGCCAGGGTTTATGGAAATAGATCAGGTTCAGCAGATAATACTGAAAGCCCCAGGCATTGTAGTAATCGTAGGAGAGGGAGCTGCCATCCTGAAACCATCCGCCGCCGGAATAGAACGCCATAATTTGGTCCAGCAATTGTTCAGCATGTGCGGTGTCATAAGCAAATCCGTATCGGTCCAGCAGGGGAATGGCCTGGAGGTGAAAGAGGTAGTGGTTGTTGTGGTGGCTGGGACGGTTGAGCCCTTCCGCCAACCAGCTCAAAACGTTTTCCTGTTCCATGGATGTCAGGGGATCAAACAACTGTTCCGGAGCGGTCAACAGGGCGAGGGGGATATAGGCGCCGGTTTGGCGTCCGGGGGGGACGGGTCCGAAATGGTCGGGATGTCCGGGAGTACAGCCATGGATGAGCCGCTGGCGGAAGAGTTCTCCCAGATCGCCCGCCTGTGGATGCATCAGTATTTCTCCGGATCCTTTGAGGTAATGGGCGAGGCCCACGATGACCCGTTCCCAGGCTTCGGTGGTGTAAAAAGACGCATCGGAGGTTCCGGGCTGATTCGGGTCGGTAGCGATTTGCCAGGTGCGCGAGCTTTCCCAGCTGGGAGGAGGGATGAATTTGCCACTGTCCGGATCCAGGTCCTGCGCGAAGCCCTGCAGACATTCTTTTAAAAAGGCCAGATGCTGCGGGCGCTTCCAGTCGGAGGCCCGGGAGGGAAACGGGGAGGAGGGTGTCATGATGGGGAAAGGTAACCGCAAGTGAAATCAATTTTCAACGGTGAAAAGCTGGATTGTGAAGCGCACAGATGCGGGGCAGCCGGGTTTTGTTTGGACATCTTTGATGTGAAGGAACATTCTTTTGAAATGAAAATTTCTAAGCTGCTGGTGTTCACAACCCTTTGTTTCGGTTTGCGGAGTCCCGGGGCTTTGATCGTTTCCTATAATCTGGATGGACCGGGTACGGACGTGGTGCAGTCGGGGTTCACAAGCCCCCCGGGGTCCGAAACCGGGATTTGAACGAAGAGGTTTCATTTGCCCAAAAAGTGGTGTTGGCTTTACTGGGAGCGATGTTGCCGCCCCATGCGGACAATGAGCAGGCGGCGAAATTTTTAAGAACCCGGGGCGGGCAGGGGCATGCGAAAATTGAGTGGGTTGCAATACGCCCCGACGGATTAACGGATGCAGATACGGTTACCGCAAAAACCCTGCATCCCTCACCGGCGCGCAGTGCGGTATTTGATGCCGGCCAGCCTCACAGAATCCATGTGGCGGATTTTATGGCGTCGCTGATCGAAGATGACGATCTTTGGAAGAGATGGGTTCGCCGGAACGCGCTTTTAGCCCTCGCCGTCGTCGTATAAATAACGCCCGCAGAAGTTACAGACGGTCCATTTTTGTTGCGAGTGGGCGTCGTGGAGGGTTTGCGGGGTGAGGGTCATATGACAGCCTCCGCAACTTTTTTGGCGGATGGGCACGATGACCGCATTCTGATTTTTATTTAAAAGTTGCATGTAACGGGTGGTGATTTCCTTATCAATCTGGGCCACCAGTTCTTCGCGTCCTTCTTTGACGTCCGCAAACGTACTGCGAATGACATTCAGCCGTTCTTCCAGTTCCTGGACTTCGGTAGCCACCTGGGCTTCGGCGGCTTTTTCAACTTCCAGGGCTTTGGCCCATTCGGCTTTCACTTCGTCCAGGCGGGTCATCTCCAGCAGTTCTCTATCTTCCAGTTCACCTATTTTCCCGCCTGCGGTGGCGATTTCTTTTTCGAAGGCTTTGTATTCTTCGTTGGTGCGGGCCTGCATTTGCTGGGTTTTATATTTGTTGATTTGCTCTTTGGCGGTTTCCACTTCCAGCTCAATTTGTTTGATGGCGTTTTCACAGGCTTTGACCGCGTCGTGAGCGGCGGAGGCCTGGTCGCGGGCGGATTGGGCGTTTTTCCGGATTTGTTCCTGTCTTTCCGGCACATTTTGCGCCTCTTTCTTCAGTTGAATCAGGGTTAAATCGTTCTTTTGCAGTTTCAGCAGGGACTTAAGTTGGGGTGCGTTCACGTGGATTCCTTTCCTGATTGATATTGCCAGTTCGCATTCGTCTTACTATGTCGAACTCCTCTTGGCAATGGCAACATCCCCCTATTGAGGGTACATTTATGAAAAACACTGATTTGTTAAAACCGGCCTTGGCCGCAGTTTGGGAAGCTTCCCGCTGTTGTGAAGCCATCGCATCCGAATTACTGCAGTCCGATTCCCAGACGAAATCAGACCGTTCTCCGGTTACCATCGCGGATTATGCCAGTCAGGCATTGATTTTGCACCGTTTGAAAGCGATCACTCCTGATTTGGGGATTGTGGCGGAAGAAGGTGCGGAAGGTTTAAGAGAAGAACCGGAGCTGGTGGCCCGAATTGCCTCATTCACCAAACGGTTTTCTCCGGAAGTAAATGAAGAGACTCTGTTGGATCTGCTTGATTGCGGAAATCACGAAGGTGGAAAGGGTACATTTTGGACTTTGGACCCTATTGACGGGACCAAAGGCTTTTTACGCGGGGGGCAATATGCGGTGGCATTGGCATTGGTTGAGAAAGGACAGCCTACTCTGGGCGTTTTGGGCTGCCCGCGCTATGAGTGGATTGAAGACGCGGCCGGCATCGTGTTCAGCGGCGGGGAAGGGATCCCCGGAGAGTTTTGGACCAGTGAGAGCGCAGCGCCACGCAAACTTCGGAGTTGCTCTGAGATTCAGGTGGCTTCCGCCCGGCTTTGTGAATCGGTTGAAAGTGCACACACCGCACATGACTTATCGGCCAAAGTTATTAAAGATTTAGGCATTTCATCGGATATCCTGCGCATGGATTCGCAAGCCAAGTATGCGGCTGTGGCTGCGGGAAATGCGGCGTTGTATCTGCGCCTGCCGGTGAAAAAGGGCTACCGGGAAAAGATCTGGGATCATGCCGCCGGACTGGCGGTAATCGAAGCGGCTGGAGGACGGGTGACCGATCTGAATGGTAAAAAGCTGGATTTCAGTCAGGGGGAGACTTTGAAAAACAACCGCGGAGTGATCGCATCCAATGGCACCCTGCATCATCCCGCGTTGGCCGCTTTGCTGGTGCATACGCCTGAAGCGTCCCGCTGGGAGTAATTCTATTTGTAATCCGTATCGATACTCCGCAAAAAAGAAACGCAGAGAGTATGATGGGGATGAGGCGTAAGGGACAGGGAGGAACATGAACTTCGACGAAATGTATATGCGGATGGCGATTCGCGAAGCACAGGCCGCGGCATCCGAAGGGGAAGTGCCGATCGGAGCAATGATTGTGCATCCGGAGCGGGGAGTGATTGGTAAAGCTTTTAATCAGGTGGAGAAGCTCCATGATGCCACCGCGCATGCGGAGATTTTGGCGATCACCCAGGCCTGTCAGGTGTTGGAGAATTGGCGCTTGGAAGGATGCGTGTTATACGTCACCAAAGAGCCCTGTCCCATGTGTGCCGGGGCCATTGTTTTTAGCCGCATTGCCAAAGTGGTTTGGGGTGTGTCCGATCCGGCGCGCGGGGGGGAAAGCGTTTTTCACATTTTGAACTCCCCCTCACTGGTACACCGGGTTGAGTGTGTACCCGGGATGATGGAGGAGGTTTGTCGGGAAGATCTGGTGGGCTTTTTCAGAGAGCTTCGGGCCAATCGACGCGAAAAATCTGATGGGGAGGGCTGAAGCCGCTTAGCGCTTGAATTTTCGGCGCAGCGGCTTGCTGCGTCAATATGTCCACCAGGGGATCTTCGATATCAGACAGATGAATCATTCGAACCCCGCGTTTACGCATGTATTCCAGCAATTTATCGCCTTGAAACTCTCCGTTGGCATATTTTGCCGTAAGAATTTCCCAGTCGGTTTCGCCTTTGATGCCGATGACATTGGATTTTCCGGCGGTCAGAAAGGATCCCGGCATATCGCTTAACAACATGGGGCTGAGTTGATGGGCATCCAGTGCGCTGAATTCTTCAATTAAGAGGGTTCGTTGTTTTTCCAATTCGGAATTTCCGGAAGTGCCGTGGCGCAGGAAATGGGGGAGTTGGATCATGAACAGGAGGACCAGGCCGCAGACCAACCAGGTGAGGCGGCAGGTGGATTCCGGACGGAACTCTGACTGCATCCAGTAATGGACTCCGTAGGCAGCCGGCAGAATCGCAAAAGGAAAAATCAGGGGGGTGAGGATGAGCAAAGATTCCCGGAAACTTTGAAATCCGGTGACATAACTGAGGGCTGAGAGACAGATCAGCATACTGAACATCACCGGCAACCAGAAGTAAGGGAGTAATTTGTGCCGGCCCATAAGCAGGCAAATGACCATACCGACCGGCCATAATAATCCGGCGAAGACCCCCGGCCCCCGGAAGCTCAATAAAATGATGGTGAGTCCCTGGGTGATCCGGGTCAAAAACGGTTCCGCAGTGGATGCCCCTAAGAGAGTGGGGGCGCCCAAAACGACTTCGGAATCGAATCCCGGCAGAATCGGGGAGCCGGAGAGTCGCAAATTGTGGTTGAGTATGGGCCACAGCACGATCAGGACCGTAATGAATCCGCCCAGTGCCATGGGGAAGTAGGATGCCCCGCCCTTTTCCCGCTGGGGTTGGAAGAGGCTGAGTGCAATGAGGTAGACTGCCAGAAAAATCCACATCATACTCAGTTCAATGCGGATGTAGCCTGCGAGTCCGAACAAGAGGCCTGAAACAAAAACATCATAGGGGTTTCTGCGGGTCATGGCGGTGAGGAAAAAGACCATGCCCCAGACAACCAGGGCCATGCCCAATGCGGCGGAGGGGTCGGGCGAAAGCGAAAATTGAATGGCGCCCAGAGCGCCGGCGCATGCCAGGGTGATTACCCCGAATCCGCGAAGCGGAAAGATACGCTGGGTCAGTGGATAGAGCCCGCAGAGGGTTAAAGTGATACCGACCAGGCTTAACCACAGGCCCGCCCGGCCACTGTCTCCGGTCATAGGTGAAATGACGGCCTTCACGTATTGCGGAAGGGTATGGGCCCCCAGCGTTTGTTTAATGTCGGGGATGATTTCGTAGTGCCAGTTTTGATTGCGGAGGCTGTGTACAATGGCCTGATCCAGCACAGACTGTTCGGAAGGGAAGGTTTCCCAGTTGAGGCCCGGCATTATGCGGTTAAAGGAAAAAGTGAGCAGGGCCAGGCTGACAGCCACCCAAAACATAGGGGCCTGATCGAGGAGGGAGAGTGTGCGCTTCAGCATTAGGGTGTCTCCTCAAGCAGTTCCACTTTTTCCACTTGCGTGACAGGGAGCCGTTGACCGGTGACCCAAAAATCCCTGCCGCTTACGGTAAGGGTTTTTCCGGTGACCTGTTTTAACATTTCTTCATCTCCCAAAAGGTAGCAAAGGGTTTGTTTTTCCTCTCCCTGTCGAACCAGGGAAAAGCGGCTGGGGCTGCTGCCGGCCAAAAGGTACGCGCGCACCACGCCACGGCGTTTCGAAAGGGTGCCTTGGCCTTTCAGAGGCACCAGGTCCAAACCTTCAGGCGCATCAACTTTGGGCATGGGGGTCGGGGTTACCTGCACTTCCACGATTTTTTCAATGGTCTGGATTTCCACGATGGTGATCGGGGTGGGGACGGGAGTTGGCGCCGGAGGAGGCGCAGGGGTGGGTAAAGGGGTCGGTTCGGGTGTGATTTCAGGCAGCAGTGCCGATTCAGGAATTTGCACGAAATCACGGCTGATCCACAGCGTTACCGCTTCCGGCGGCTCGATTTTCCGCCATTCTTCCAGGCTTTCTATCACGGAAACGGGGTCTCCGCGTTTCAATTCGCCCAAAATAATAAATTGGGTGCCCGGTCCGGAGCGTACGTTTAATTCGGGGGCGCGGACTTCTTTGTCTTCAAACAATAGAGGGGAGTAGACCCACGCGGCCAAATCGGCGGGGGGGCGGACTTGCACCCACTCGTCATCTATAGAAATGGCCTGCAATTTTTGGCCGTAATTGGCCTGGCCGACGACATCACTCTCTGTTCCCTTGGCATTTCGCAGGTTTACGCGATCCCCCAGCACAGTCACCTCGATGGGCTCTTCGGCGGACAGGGACAGGCTGAGACAAACGAACAGAAAGAGGGTTTGCAAAATTTTCATGAAGCTAACCTAAACAGGAAGAGTTCAAATGTCAGCCCCTTTCAAGTGGAGAATTATGTAAAATCTCGTTCGCAGTGCTTGATAAAGCAAATTCTAGGCGTATAAGCTGTTCCTTCCAAGCCGGCATAGCTCAGTTGGCCAGAGCAACTGATTTGTAATCAGTGGGTCGGGGGTTCGAATCCCTCTGCCGGCTCCATTTTTTACTTAGGAAAATGGAAAAAATAGGTAAGCGGGTACAAAAAAGGTACAAATAATGATTGCCAACGGGTACAAAATGGGTACAGGGTTAGCTATACTCAAACCCTACCTAAAGGCGCAATTATGGCTAACTACGATACCTCTTTTAAAAAACTCTCTGTAGAGGGTGGCAACATACGCAAAACCACAAGCGGTAAATTCACGGCTGAAATATCCTATAAAGAGAACGGAAAGTATAAGCGTACCCGTAAGAATTTTAGCACTCAAGAGAAGGCAGAAAGTTACCTAAAAGCGCAAGCGGAAATCAGAGAGGAAACGGGGCTACAAACCTTTAAGTTTTCGCAACATCAAATAGCAGACTTTCAACATGCTTTAGAAACGCTTTCTAAAGAGGGTATGCAGGATGTTAAACTATCAGAGATTGTTAACTACTACGTAGAGCGTAAGCGGGTAGTACTGGAGCAATGGACGGTAGCAGAAGCAGTAGAGAAACGGTTAGCAAATATGCAGGCTAGAAACTTACGTCCTGCTTCAATCGTATCTACTACTAAAATCTTAAACGTTTTTAAAACTGATTACGCATCTACACTAGTTAGAGACTTAACAGAGGAAGAGGTTAGCAAATGGATTAAAAAGCAAAATGGCGGTGAGCGTAGAATGCAAAATGTACGTAATGAACTTTCCACTTTGTTTAATTTTACAGAAGAAAACCTAAACGCTTTTACTAATAATATTTGTAAAACGATTAAAAAGAAACAAGCTAAAATAGAAGACGTTAGGTTAGCTGAAATCATGACACCTAAAGAGGTAGAAAACTTTATGCGGTGGATTGAAGAAAACAAACCTAAATATATTGCTATGTTTGCTTTAATGTTTTGGGCGGGTATTCGTCCTGAAGAATTAACTAAGACTGAAAACTTTTTAAAGTGGGAAGATATAAAGTTTGATGAAGAAAACGAGTTAGGAACTAAAGGCGTAATTTATGTTAAAGCTAAAACCGCTAAAACTAGAAAGCCTAGAAAAACTCCTATTAGTGCAAACTTAATGCAATGGCTAAAGGGAGTTAAAAAAGAAAGTGGTAAAATAGGGTTTGCTTATTCTAGTACTTCTGAAGTTAGAAGGGAGGCGGTTAAAGAATCAGGTTTAAATAAATGGGTACAAGACTTTCCTAGACATAGCTACGCTACTAATGCGGGAGAGCTTCACAGTATGCATAAAAGTGCAGGCTGGATAGGGCATGTAGGAGGTATCAAAGTTTTCTTAGATAGCTATCAGGGGTTAACAAGTCAGGCGCAAGCTAAAGAATATTTTAACATCATGCCTAAATCTTTTGAAGATATGTTAGAGGGAGAAGGTAAAAACGAAGTAGTTAGTATTGATGAAGAGGGAGTAACTTTAAAAACAAAAAGTAAATAATACTAACCTCTACCCTTTAAACCCTCACTTAAAATTAGTGAGGGTTTTTTATTATTAGGGCTTTACACTAGTTTAAAAATATGGCTAATGGTATTTATTATGAAAGCTAAATCTAAAAAACGGTTAACCTTTAAAGAGCGGATAGAGAATTTAATCTATGTAGACTCTGTAGATGCAGGGGAGTTTATTAGCTATGAAGGGGAGCACCCTATTTTTATCTATCTTAAAGAGGGCTATGCTACGATAAAGGAAGCCCCTGCAAGTGAGGGTAATAAAATCATAACCGCTTATAGTTGGAAGCAAGCTATAAGGAATGTAAAAGAATATGCGGTAGAAATGACAGAGGCAGACAAAGAAAAATACAAAGAATTTATTAACGGCATTAAAGACAAAACTAAAACAAGCCATAACTCAAACAAAGGAAATACAATGGCAGTACAAGCATACAATAAAGACAGAAGCAAAGCAGAAGCAAAAGACATATATAAAGAAGGTGATAAGGTAACATGGGATGGAACCAGAGCACCCCGCTTTGATTCTACCCTGCCTTTTAGATTCGTTGCGGTAGAGGGTGAGAAAAATACTTACATTCTTACAAAAGATGAAACTAAAACAGTTACCAAAAACGCAAGCGGAAAGAAAAAGACTACACGCAAGCGCAAAGCTAAAACCCTTACAGGGGCGCAAGCTTTTGCAGAGATTAAAGAGACGGTTAATAAACTCCCCTCAGTGGAAGCGGTAAAAGACCTGTTAGACCTGTTAGACCCTACAGGCAAATTAAAGATAACTCTCTTGAGCGATAGAGCTACAGCTATCATAGATTCAGAGAAAGATGATAAGGTACAAGAGTTAATGGACTTGTTAGGAGTCTCAAAAACCAAAGCGGAAAGCATTTATAACGATGCTACAAAAAAATAAAGCCCCTTCACCCATAACCCCTAAAGCCCCTGTATTTGCAGGGGTTTTTTTTATGTCCTGATATCATTACAACCCTATTAGCTTGTTTTAGTTAAATACAACCTAAAGCGGTTGTAAAATTCCTAGAGTCAATACCCTAACTGAAAATATTTTTATTGAGTAGAATTGATTTTAGCTAAACCCACTATCAGAAACACGCATAGGAGAGCGTTTAAGCCCTTCTTCCTTGTCTGTACCCCTGCAAAAAGAAACGCTCTTACAGGGGCTTCTATGGCTTCTTAGTGTAAATTGCCTAAAGTCTAGGGATTAATGAAAATATTTTTATTGAGTAGGAGTTATAAAGGCTTGTTTAACAGCATTTTATAGAAGAATAAGCTTGCTATTAGGGTTCTATTTTGGTAGCTTCTTTTTGTTGTCAGTAAGCAAACCCCATAAGAAAGGATTAAAGAATATGAATGCCCGTAATACCCGTGAAATCGAAAGCGCAACCGAAAAAGCTATTAAAATTATCAACAATAAAAACAGCAAGTATACAGATGAAGAAATGTTACAAACTGCTTTTGCAGTATATTTTAATAGCCTTATTTGTGACAAAGAAAAGTTAGTAGATTTCTTTGTAGGATTGGTAGATAATGGGAATTACGGGATTAATGAGAATGGAGAAGACTTAACAACTCCTTTAGATAGCATCTTGTATCATGACGCAATTAATAAAGCTATTACCTATATTAAGGAGCGCAACGAAAAAGAAAAAGCGTTATGTGATGCTATAGATAATATTGATTCTTCTTTAAGTCAGGATGAAGTTGATAAGAAAGTTAATGAAGAGATTAAAAAAGCTAAAGAAAATGGATTAAAAAAGAACTCAATAGAATTTGTATTAGAGAGTATGGGATAAACCTTTTAAAGGGGTTGCTTTCGATACCCCTAAAAAACAGAAATGTTTTTACCCCTGTAAAACTGGTAATTCTACAGGGCTTTTTTTGTATTCTATATAGATAAACTGTTATTTTGTTATTAAGGATTAAAACTTTTACATAAACCACTATAAATAAAGGGGATACCCTTAATAACAATCATAATAACAGCTTGTTGTTAGATGTTATTCCCTGTTATTAAGGAATGCATGAGAATAAAATAACACCTCTTAATAACAACTAATAACAGTAAATAACAACTTTCTATAAAACTGTTATTATGTGTAAGTTACTATATTTAAAGGGTTTATATATGTATATTATCTCTTAATAACAAAATAACAATATTGTCTCTTTATAGGGGTAGAGATAATACTTAAAAAAATATTCAAATATTTTAAAAGGAAAATATATTTATATGTAGAATAAAGATAACATGACAAAACACGAAGATAATTTTTTAAAATTGGTTAAGGTAAATCGTAAAGCAGTTACCTATACGATTAATGAAGCAATAGTAGATAGATTTAATGAAGTCTCTAAGAAGAAGGGTTTCAATAAAAGTAAAGTAATAACATTATTGCTAGAGGAGTTTTTAGAAAAAGTAGAATAATATATGAAAGCGGATAGGCAGGATTAATTACCTTGCTGACAAGTTAAAATGGTTTCCTTAACTTCCGCTTTTAATTTTAAGGAAACCGCAATAGATAAGGAAACCGAAAATATGCAAATAGAATTAGATAACAAAAAGACAGAAGAAAGAATAGTTAGCTTAGTATTGAAAGATATTGATATAGCAACAGATGCTTTTAAACGAATCCCTTTAGATGCTTTTACAAGTAAGGGAGGAAAGGCAAGGGGTATGTTTAACCTTGCTAGAGAATGTCATAAGAAATATGAAACCACATTGAGTAGAGTACAATGTGAAGAAATATTAGATGCTTTCGTTAAAGACGGTAAAGTAAACATGGATGAAGCAACAGGGTTTAAACTCTACTATGATTCATTGTTGTATACTGAAAACGAAAAACAAGCCTACGATACTTTAAAGGATATACTTTTAAATTCTCATTATAAGAAAGCAAAACTAGATATACATATTAAAATTCTTGAAGCTTACAAAGCAAATGATTTTAAAAAAGCAAAGCAATTAGAATTAAAGGCAGAGCAATTAACATTTGATGAACCACAATATTTTAACGGTGCTAAAAGCGGTAACGAACTTAAAGCTCTAGATATAAAGCCACCTCAATTTATTATAGATGAATTAATTCCAGAGGGGTTAACTGTTTTTTCAGCAGAAAGAAAGGCGGGTAAATCTATAATGGCTATGCAAATGATAAAATCAGTAGCAGAAGGAAGTACGTTTTTAGGTAACTCTGTAGCGCAAGGGCAAGCGGTGTATTTTGCTATGGAGCATTCAGACCAATTAAATAAAGAACGTTCTGCAAAAATAGAGTGCTTTAGCGATAATGCTATATTCTTTTCGTCTGCTAGTAAAATTCCTAAATTAGATACAAGCGGTATAGTTCATTTAAAACAATACTTAAATACCTTACCTAATCTAAAATTAGCTGTAATTGATACATGGCAGTTAGTAGCACCTGAAGGAAGCAAATTTAAAAATGCTTATGAAAATGATTACGATTCTATATCTAAGATTAAAAAATTAGCAGATGAATTACACATAGCTATTGTGTTAATTACGCACAAAAGAAAAGCTAAAGGTAATAATGAAGATTCATTTTCTCAAGTTATGGGTAGTGGTGGTGTAACGGGAGTAGCAGACCAAATTATGATGCTTTCTAGAAAAAACCATTCTGATAAAGCAGTATTGGAAATTACTTCGAGATTAGCTAAAGAACAAAAATTATCTATAAAAGTAGATATGGATAAATTTCTATGGTCTTTAAATGGGAATGGTGATTGTGTAGAAACTTCTAGAAATGAAATTTTTAACGAAGTAATACATATAATGAGAGCGGAAAAGCAAGACGAGTATACAAGTTCAGATGTTTTAACTTTTATGGAGGAAAGAGGTAACAGCATTAAACAGGCTAATTTAAACACTTACCTTTCCAGAATGGCAAATAAGAACTTGCTAGAAAAAGTTAGCAGAGGTGTTTATAAGTTACCTCTACATTTAAATTATGATGAGAATTTAAGAGAGGTTATTTAAATGGATTACTTAAAATTAGCAAAACAGATAAACTTAGCGCAATTAAAGCAAACAAATACTTTATGTGAAATGGTTTTAAAAGGTAGTGTAAAAGTAAATAATGATGATGTTATTGTAGGTTCTGAATTATGGAACGTGAAAACTTTAAAACACTATTTAATAAAGCATAAGGAAAAGTGTACTTATCTTTACTGCATCCCTAGCTACTCAGTTAAGGCTAGTGATTATGAAGCTATAGCAAATAGAGCATTAATAGAATTAGAGGATAACATTTAAAAAGGATATGTGTATAATATTAAAGAAAGTAAATATTGTCTAAGTTTAATCTCCTTAGATATGTAATATGTTATGGGGTAAGGAGCGTTAAAAACTTCTTACCCCTTTTTTTGAAACAGAGATTATAAAAGGATAATATGAAAAAGTATATATTAGTTTTGTTAATGGGGTTTATGTTTACAGGTTGCGTTTCTTATTCATCTTATAAGGGAGAAAAGAAAGCTATTCAAACAAGAGAAGCTATTGCAAGAAATGACGGCGTAGCAATGCGAGGACTTAAAGAAGACGGTGTAGCAGAAGGTGTAGAGTATGAAGTTAGCTATTTAGACACGATTAAACAAGCTCCTGTTAAAATGGTGGGGAGTGCGGTAGCAGATGCCGTTTTAGCGTGGGTTAGTGTAGAAGGCGTACAGTATTTAACCGATAGTGGAAGCTCTAATAATAACTCCAGTACTAAAAGCGGTAGAGATACTACAAGCGTTACTGTTAGTGGTACAGGCAATGTAGTACAAGTAAGGGGAGATTCTACGAGCGTAAGCGCAAGCGTATCTAGTACAGAGTTTTGAAAAAGCATTTATCTATATTGCTCTTAATACTGCTAACTTCCTGTAGCAGTTTAAATACAGTGGATACGGTGGATACGGTTACACCGATCCACGCAACAGGAGCGCAAACAATCACGCTAGAGAGCTTTGATTCTAAAACGTGGGTGTATAGTCGTAACGGGCAAAAGGAGGCTACAGGCACGTTATCAGAGCTTATAAGGGATTGCTTAATACCAGTAGCAAAGCGTAACTATGATTATCAAGATAGATTACACTAAGTTCTAAATAGTATTTTTTACTATTCAATAATGAGAGAGGCTAAACAGCTTCTCTTTTTTTGTTTTTAAGAGTTAGTGTAAATGAAATTAAAAATATAATCACTTGTTCGAGTAATGAAATCTACTATAATTGAGTATGGCAAAAGAAATATGAAGAAATAAAAAGGAATAATTAATATTTTATTTGTATAATAATAATACGCAAGCGGGAAACCGTAGAAACATAGCGTAAAACATAAACATAAATAAGGAGATAAAATGAAAAAAGAAGATTTAGTAAAAGTAGAATATGATATTTTAAGATATGTAGAAAGTTATGGATTTGCTTTAAGTGCAGGCCCTAACGGTTACAAAAAGAAGCGCAAAAAAGTAAGCTTATATGTCTCAAAGGCTGAAGCAGAAAGCTATAGAGAAATGTTAATAGAGAGATACGCAAAAAGTAAAAACTACAAGCAAAAAAAAGGTAAGTATAAATATGCAGATTTTGAAAATTTAACTTTTACAACTTTAACAGATTCAGATTTTAATGATTACCTTTTAAAAGAAAAAGAGAAGGCATTAAGAATAGAAGAGTATCAAAAACTTTGCGAAGATTTAAAAAGAGAAGAAGAAGCATATTTAGCGTAAAGGAGTAAAAGCTAAATCGGTGGGGTTAAACTCCCCACCGATCCACGCAACAAAACAAAAAGGAGATTAGATAAAATGAAAATTAAAAGAACATATACACTAAAGAAAGAGACGGTAGAGAAATTAGAAAGAGATTACCAAAAATCCACTTTTAAAAGTTTAAGTTCATACTTAGAATACTTGATAAATAAGGAGGGGTAAGAATGAAAAGCAAAATAGCATTAGCGGTAGCATGGATAATTATTTTTTTTTCTAGTCTACATTACATAAACAGCAGAGAAAATTACTTAAATTCTTCAGAGTATATAGAAGATAAACAGGAATTAGCGAAAAGAGAAAAAGAGCTTGCGATTTTAGAAAAAGAGTCTGCAAGATTAAAAAAAGAATTAGAGTTAGCTAGGTTTAAACATCCTGTTTTGTATTATGAAGCTTTAAGGCAAGTTGAAATAGAGAAGTTAGAAGAGGAGCTTGCAGAATGAAATATGAGATTAGTAATGCTACTATCTTAATAGATAAAGAGGATGAAGAGAGATTAGATAGTGTATTATGGGTGAAAAAAGATAGTAGCGTTACAGCTCATACAAGCACTAGAGGCGGTGCATTTTCTTTAGGTAGATATCTTTTAGATATTCCTGAAAATGTAAAAGGAGAAGTTTGTTTTAAGACTAGAAACGATTTAGATTTTAGAAAAGCAAACCTAAGCTTTAACCCTGATAATAAAAAGTACATTAGGAGTGACAGAAAAGCACCTAAGAGCGGTTTTTATGGTGTACACGAGTATCTAACAAGATGTACGAAAGATTTACGCTATAGGGCTTATTTGAACATCAACGGTAAGCGTAAAGAAAAGGGCGGATTCTTAACCGCTAAGAAAGCAGGAAAGCACTATAACAAAATGGTTAAAGAAGCAGGGTTAGAAAATATAAGAGAGCTTAACACCTTCTAAACTAGAATCCTACACTAAAAAACAAAGAGAGTAACTATTAATTTAGTTACTCTTCTTTTTGTATAATAAAAATATTAAAAATAAAAGAGGGAAATAAAAATGTATCAAGAATTAATAGACATAACAAAATTACTGAAAGATTTAGGAGTAGTAAACATGTCTATGATTAGAGTACAAGATTTAAAGGATGAATTAGAAAATATAACACACAAACAAAGCGTTTTTAAGAACTACGATTACTTTGTAAATGTGTCTTTTGATAAAGGTAAGATTTACTTATGGAGAAAAAGAGATTTTGTTAAGTGGTGGGATAACTTAAACCCATTTGAAACGCTTTATAAAATTGTGTACGATTCTCCCGATGGAGGTTTTAGTAAAGCTATCTTACTTCCTACTAATCAATTAAACTTTCCTCATAAAGAAATAGAAATACCTGAAGCAATTTGTAAGAAATACTTTGAAGTAATTGAGCAAAAAAGAAAACAAAAAGTATCTATTAGAGATTTGTGTTTATGGAAAGAAAGGCAGGCAATTAGTGCAGTAAAAGTTTATGTACTGCCTCTTATGACTAAAAAGAAAAGAGTAGAGTTAGTTACTACTTTTGCAGAGCAAGTAATTAGAGGAGATATAAGAGTAACTAACTATGAGGATGAAGAATTTTATTTAGAAGTTAAAAACGATTCTCCAGAAAGTAAAACTAATAATTTATTTTTGGAGTACGATTCTTTTAACAGGCAATGTATTTATTAAACAAACATGAATAAGGAGATTAAAAAGATGAAGAGAAAAGTACAAATTAAAGATATTTTAAAAAGGCAAAGTGAAGAATGCATTAAGCATCAAAAATATGTGGAAGTAGATTTGGAAGTAGATATGGAAAAATATAAGGAGGAGTATGATTTAAATGGCTATCTGTTTTGTCACGATTGCGACGAAGAAGTAGAAATATATATGGAAGATGATGTAATAGAATTTATCATTAAGGACTGTATATACTATGTATGCTTCGACTCTTTAGACGAGTTAGCGGAAGATTTTGATAAATCGGAAACCATTGATATTGTTTCAGAATTTAGGGACACAGAATATTTTAAAGTCATCTCATGTAAAATGAAAAACCGTATAATGCATTTAAAGGTAAAAAAAATATAAAACATATTACAAACATGAATAAAGGAGATTAAATAGTATGAAAAGATTAACAAAATTAGAGAAGCTAAAACTAAAAGCGCATATACAAAGTATTAGATATGATATTAGTAAAATTATAAATAAGGATGATAAAGAGAATGAGAATAGAAAACCCGTACAAGCCTAAATTTAAACATACAAAAAAAGAAAGTGATAGGCTGTCTAATAGATACTCTGTAGGCTTTACAGATAAGGAAAATGTAAAATTAATAAAGTATGCTAAAAAGAAAGGTATTACTTTAACAAGAGCTATTAGAGAGGAAATTTTAAAATGTTTATAACAAAATCAGGTATAGAATACGTTAAACCAAAAATTGATGTAGAGCTAATTGTAAATGACAAAGATTCTAAAGAAGCTACTGTATATTCTGTCTATGATTTAGAAGATAAAGAGGGAATAGTTATAAAGGCTAAAGAAGAGGGTTTAAACGTCTATATAGAGCTTATTAGCTTTCCTGCTACAAGTACACCTAAAGAGAAAGAAACGCTCTTACACGCTAACCTTTTTGATTCTTTGTTAAGATGCATAGAAACTAAAGTAATAGCTAAACCTTTCTTTATGAAGGATAGAACTTTTGAAGGTGAAGAAGGAAAAGCTTTAGTTACTTTATGGAAAGAATTAACATTAGATAAACTTAAAGATTACGATTTAATAAAAACATTAGAGATAGCAGAGTCATTAAGAAAAGAGGATTAAACATTATAAGGAGATTAGTTAAAATGGAGAGAGAAAATAGAGAAGAAAGAATTAAAAAGATGCATGAGTATTTTTTAAATCTAAAACTAAAGAAGATGGAAGAAGAAAGAATAGCATATGAGAAAACAAAATTAGAAGAAATAGCTAGATACGAAGAAAGACAAAAAGAAAAAGAATATAAACTAGATAAGTTAAAATCTATTTTAAAAGCTCATGATATAGAACTGAATTTAAAAGTAGATGTTTATGATAATGAATTGGATATTAAAGCAGTATATAAAGGAGAAGTTATATTAGATGACTATTTAGAAGAGTTTAAAATGGAGGTTAGTTAAATGGAGTTTATAGGATTTGTATTATATTTATGGTTATGTTTTGAGGTGGCTAAGTGGATATTTGAAAATGTTGATTGAGTATAAAGATAAAGTGTTAGAGTTAGATAATAGTTTTAAGAAGGGAAACTTACTTATATTAGAATTAGATGCTAAAGTAGGTGAGGTACTGCTACTAGATAAACATAAGTACAAAGTTATTAAGAAGATTAAAGAAGGTTTGTTAGTAGATTATGAGGGGTAAAACAGTTAATTAAGGAACAATATGATAATAAAATATAAAGATACTTATAAAGAAATGTTAGTAGATGATAAATATAAAGATGGATTAAAAGGAAAGGGAATGTTTCTGTTTAAAGTAAAAGGTGATAATGTGTTTTACGCAAAATTTGACTTAGATAAAAAAAGAACTTCTGTGCATAGATATATTTATCAAAAAGAAAACCCATTAGAAAATATAGAAGATAAGCAAATAGACCACATAAACGGAAACTCTTTAGACAATAGAATTAAAAATTTAAGGGCGGTATCTCAATCCGTTAATAAATCTAATTGGCATAAGAGAATGAAGGGTGATAATAAATATGTAGGTGTTACTAAAAACCTTTCAGATACGACTAATACGAAGCCCTTCAAGGCATCTTTAAAATACAATGGAAAAAGAAGACATTTATTAATATCTAATAATGAATATGATTGCGCTATTGCTTATGATGTGGCGGTTATACTCCTTAAAGATGAAATAGCTTCAACAAATTTCAATAGAGGTGAAATAATTTCAATAAGTAACGGTTTTATAGCGTACTTTCATAATTGGCGAATTCATAACGTCAAGTTTTGTGATAATTTCTATAACTTAGTGAAAAAGGAAGTTAATGTAGATGAAAAAATGCTCGTAGCGTGAAAAAGGGGGGGGGAGTAAGGATTTTTAAGCTTTTTTTAATATTTTGCCAAGGATGGGGACACTTAGTAAATATATCTTGAAATTGTAATTAGTAAAATAGGAATAATAAAATAGGAGATTAGGAAAATGAAATTAGTATTAGATAATGGTAAAGAAGTTAAATTAGAGATTGAAAACACTAATAATATGATAGGAGTAGGAATAGATTTACCTAGCAGTAAATTAAACGGAGCTAAAATTATTTTAGATGACGGTAGAGAAGTAGATGTTAATAAAGGCCCTAAAGCAAGCCCTTGTAAATTTAATAAGTAAAACAGGAATAATAAATAGGGAGATTAGATAAAATGGAAGTATTTAAAAATGGTGATGAAGTAGTATTAGATGAAACATATTTACTAGTAGATGATACTAAAGGTGTAGATTTAAATGAATATAAAGAAATAGTAAATTGCGATGGTAAGACTAC
This sequence comes from Kiritimatiellaeota bacterium B1221, assembly GCA_029269125.1. Classification (GTDB taxonomy): domain Bacteria; phylum Verrucomicrobiota; class Kiritimatiellia; order SS1-B-03-39; family UBA6053; genus UBA6053. The sequence goes on from JARHXX010000018.1 coordinate 50,752, forward strand.
TTTAAAATTAAATGGTAGTTATTATTATGGGTGGAAAAGTTTAAACGTATGGAGAGATAAGGAAGGCAATACTTTAAATAGATTATACTTTAGCCCTAAATTTAAATGTGAAAAATAATAGATAAGGAAGTAATGACTAAAAGAGCAGAGAGAGTAGCAGACGCAATACTAGCAGAGCAGAGAGCGGAAAATTCAAAAACATTTAAACGAGGATACCCTTTTTTAAAAATATTATTAGTTATTCATTTAGTTATGTTTTTAAATATACCTTTAGGTTTTGTATTTATAGCTATAACTGGAGATGTTATTTTTAACTTGTATAGAGATAGATTGAATAATGAATTTAGGATTATAGGAAACTATCCTATTATTAGATAAATAATAAATTAATAGATAAGGAAGTAATGAGTAATGATGCAGTAGATAAGTTTAGAAAGAAGTCTAGGGATATTGAATACCCTAAACTAACTCCGTACCGTTATAAGCAAAGGTTAGAGAGGGAGAAAGATTTTAAAGTATGGACAGAATACTATTTAAAAGATTTGTTTACTACAGAAGGTAATTTTTACGGGTGGGCTGATTTTCATTTTACATCTTTTAAAAAAATTCAAACTGCTATAGAACAAGGTGGTAATTTTGCTTTTGCGTTACCTAGAGGAAGCGGTAAAACTTCCTTATGTAAAGCGGGTATTCTATGGTCTTTATTCTCAGGTAAAAGAAGGTACTGCTTATTAGTAGGAGCAACTTTAATTAAAGCTAAAAAGCAATTACACGATTTAAAAACAATAATTAGATTTAATGATAAGTTATATCAAGATTACCCCGAAATTTGCGGACCTATTAGAGCGTTAGAAGGAAGTGCTAAAAAGACAGAAACACAAACGGCATATTTAGAACCTACTAATATTTGCTTTACTAAAGAGCGTTTACAACTTCCTAATACAGATGTTAGGTTTAAGAATAACAAAAATATTAATGGAGTTGCTAAAGGTTCTATTTTAGAAGTAATAGGGATAACGGGAGATATTAGAGGATGTATTAATGTATTGCCTGATGGAACGCAAATAAGGCCCGATTTAGCCCTTGTAGATGACTTTCAAACTAGAGAGAGTGCAAATAGTTTAGCGCAAACTAAAACCCGCTTAAAAATCATTACAGAAGATATAGCGGGTAGTTCAGGGGCTAATAATAACTTTGCTATATTAGTACCCTGTACGGTTATGTATAGAGGAGATGGAGCAGACAAGATTTTAGATAAAAAAGAGTATCCAGATTTTCGAGGGGAAAGAATGGGTGTTTTAAATAAATTACCTAAGAATAAAAGCTTATGGAATGAGTATAACGAGCAAAGAATATTAGGGATTGAGAAAGAAGATAACGGGAAATTAGCTAATAAGTTTTATAAAGAAAATCAGAAGAAGTTAGAGAGAGGTGTTAAAGCTACATGGGAAGGAAGAAAGGGTAACTGTATTTCTGCTATTCAAGCTTCAATGAATCTTTATTATAAATTTGGTGAAGATGGTTTTATGTCTGAATACATGAATAGCCCTAGTGAAATTAATATAGGGGAGTTTGAAGTAACAGAAGATATACTTAAAACTAAATTAAATAATATTCCTAAAAGAGTACTACCCGAAAATGCACATTTTTTAACAGGTGGTATAGATATTAATCCTAGTAGCGGTTTACATTGGGTTATTACTGCTTTTGAAAATAACGGTACTGCTTACATTGTGGATTACGGAAAGTACCCAAACGGAAGAGAGGTTTTATATGATTCTAAGACTTCACAAGAAACAGAAGAGCAAGCGGTTTACAATGGCTTATTTGAGCTAATGGAGGGTTTAAAAGAGATAGAATATATAAGGGGTAAAGATATAATTAGACCTCAATTAATTTCTATAGATGTAGGTGGAGGCATTGGGGATACAGTTTTTAATTTTATCAGGGGTTATAAAAGCTCTATTCCTTTAATAGCAAGTAGAGGTAACGCTAATTCACTTTACAGACTACCATCTAAAAAAGCTTCTGTAGGGAGGCCCTTAGATAATTGTGATATTAGAAAATGGAAGCAAGGGAAAGTATTAGTACATAATACAGACGTTTGGCGAAAAAGAATGAAGCAAGCTCTACTACTTGTTCCACGTTCACCTAATTCTATTTCTTTATTTGGAGATAAATTTTCAGAGGTTGAATATTTAGCAAGTCATTTATGTGCAGAGAAATTAATAGATTATGCGCAAACGGATAAAGGGGAGTTCTATAAATGGAGTATGCAACCTTCTTTAAAAAATGATTTACAAGATGCGCTAGTAATGTGTTTAGCAAATGTAAGAGCATTAGGTTTGCAAGGTGGGGGAGGTTTAAAGGGTAATGTAGATAATAATACGAAACAAGTAAGAACTAAACCTAAGAAAAGAAATAGAGTTAGTTACGTTAATATATAATAAGGAGATAATAGAAAATGAGTGAAGAAGAAAAAGTAGTTAGTACAGGTTCTGAAATTACACCTAAGAAAAGAAGAGGAAGACCTAGAAAAGATAAAAAAGAAGTTAGTGTAAAAAAGGAAATTGAAGAGAAAGTAGAGAAAAAAGTTAAGTGTACTAGATGTAATGCTAATGCTGAAAAGTTTTTTAGTTATAAGTCAGGTACTAGATTTTTTAACAAGTATAAATGTAACGGTACTTATAAACACGTTTTCATAATAGAGGATAAGTAAAAATATGTCTGCAACTATTCAAGCACAAATAGCAAGATTAACTACGAGAAGAGAAAAATACGAAGCTTCTTTAGATAAAGCATTAAAAGCGCAATCTTTTAAAGCTGGTGATGTAAGCGCAACTTTACCACAAGTAGAAGCCCTACAAAAACAAATAGATAATTTAGATAGGCGTATTAATAAACTACAAGGATTAATACCTAAGTTTGCTACAGCTAAATTTTACGGAGTTTAAATAGATGGAAGAAAAACAATTAGTAGATAAAAATGGTAATGCTTTAAACTTTAGCTATCATGCAATTAAAAGTCAGGGGAAAAGACAAGCACCTATAGCTAAAATTATTCATGAAGATTTTGAATTAGCAAAAAAGAAAAAGCAAAAGTTAATAGCAACAGCAATAGACCAAAAAAGAAATATTGCTATTTTGCAGTGGATGGTGAATTTACATTTAGATTATGTTTCACAATTTAATCTTTTTATAGATGAAGATGTACCTAAGCCTATTTCTAAACATCTTAAAAGAAAGTTTGATAGACACGGTAAGAAAGCAAACTTTGATGTAAGCAAAAGACATAATAGAGATTCTATGATGCGTCTTTTTGAAAGTATTAAAGTAACGCAAGGTGATTCAGCTTTAGTAAAAACAGATTTAGGTAGTTATCAGTTAGTAGAATCACATAATATTAATAAACCTACAGAAATACCTAAAGAAAAAAAAGAAGAGTACGAAAAATATAAAGATGTAGTACAGGATACAGGTCTAGTATTAGGTGTTAATGGGGAAGTAGTGAAATATTGTTTCTGTACTAATGATAACGGTAAGTATGTTTTTGATAAATTTATTGATGCTGAAAACGTAGATTATGATGGATATTTTACAAGAGCTGATATGACTAGAGGGGTTAGCCCTTTAGCTTCTGTTATTAATACTTTAGCCGATGTGTACGAAAACTTTGATATGTTAAACTTAAAGCAAAAATTGCATAATATTATGGGGATTGCTTTTATGCGTGGTGAGGTAGATTCAGATGGTTTTGCTAGTTACGCAACTGGCGCAACTAGTACAGATATTGACGGTGAAGAAACTACTGAACCTAAATACGACATAGATTTTAGTGGAGGCCCTTTTAAAGTAGAATTAGATAAGGGTGATAAGGTAGAAATGTTTGAAAGTAATACGCCACCTTCTAACGTAATTGATTACAATAAGCTTTTAATTAAGATTGTTTTATTAGGTTTAGATATCCCTTATTCTATGTTTGATAGTTCTAGTTCCACTTGGAATGCTAGGCTTGCAGATTTAAATCAATATGAATTCTCAGCACGTTCTAAAAGAGCTAAGAATAAAGAAGTATTAAATAGCTACTCAGATTGGAAAATTGATGAATGGAGTAATAACGATGCTACTTTTAAACAACTTATTAAAGAACATGGTTTAGAAATTGAAGATTTAAAAATGTCTATTGAATGGATACCCGCAAGTAAACCATTTGTTAATAAATTAGCAGAGGTTAACGCTGATATTACCGCTATTAGTGCAGGTTTAGAAAGTCCACAAAGAGTTAGTAAGAAACGTTATGAAAACGATTCAGAAAAAACTATAGATGAAATTTCAGCTTTCCAAGCTTACGCAAAAGAAGCGGGAGCGCAAATAGTAATAGGGCATAGTGGACAAACTACAGTAGAAGAAAAAGTAAAAGCGGTAGAAGAGGAAAACGAATAGATTAGGAGTAATAAATAATTATGAGTAAGTTTAACAAAGATATTAAAGAATTACCCGCTAACGCTTGTAGCTTTTCGGGTGCTTTCTCTTTTGAAAGTAACGGTGTAGAATCTAAAACTAAAAAGTTTAAAATGACTGCTAGAAGCGGTGAAGCTATAGAACATTGGTTTTGGGGTTCTGTAATTCATGACATGCAAGGTTTAAGATTGCACAAGAATAGATTACCAATTGATTTTAACCATGATGCAAGAGATTTAGTAGGTTACTGTAATAACTTTGATACTAGCAATAATGATTTGCAAGTATCAGGTGCTTTAACACCTACTAAGAAAAATAGTGCAGAAGAAATTATAGAATTAGCAGAACAGGGAGTACCCCTAGAAGCTTCTATTAATTTTGCAGGGGATAATTTAAAAGTACAATTAGTAAATGAAAACGAAGTAGCAGAAGTAAATGGATATACAGTTACTGGACCTAAAACAATTATTAGAGAATGGGATTTGCGAGGAATTGCAATTACCCCTTACGGTGCAGATATGAATACTAGCACTAACTTTAATGATAAAAACAAAAAGGTAAAATTTAGTTTAATAGAGAATGATAATAAAAATGAGGAACAAAATATGTTTAAGAAATTAGATAAAGATTTAGAAAATGAAACCGTAGAAGCGGAAGCAACAGAGGCTAAACAAGCTGAAGTTACAGAAACGGAAGTAGAAGAAACTGAAGTAGCAAAAGTTGAAGAAGTAGTAGAAACTGAAGAAGTTAAAGCTACTGAATTAACACAAGCTGAAGTTACAGAAACTAAAGTAGAAGAAGCTAAAGAAGAAGCTGTAGAAGTTGCAGAAGTGGAGGAAGTAGAAACTAAAGAAGCAGAGGCAGAGGTTATTAATACTGTAGAAGCTGTAGACGCTAAAGAAGAGCAAGTAAAAGAAGATGTAAAAGAAGATGTAAAAGAAGCAGTTACTTTAAGCTTAGATGAATATAGGGAGCTTTCTAAAAAGTTTTCAAATGACTTTGCAGAAAAAGTAGTAACAGACAGTTTAACATTTTCGCAAGCTAAAGAGTTAGGCTATGAAAAATTAGAAGAAGAAAATAAAGAACTCAAAGCAAAACTTGCACAAGTAGAACAAACAAAAGGAGCAAAACCTGTTACTTTTTCCAGTGAAGAAGGAAGCAAAAAGGTTAAGCTTTTTAATATTAGTAAATAATAACAATAAAATAAATAGGAAATAATAGATATGCCAAACTTAGCAGACTTAGTAAAAATTAATGATAACAATATCGCAGATATTGACGGTATTTCAGATGTTGCAAAAGCTTCTGAATTGCTTAACAAAATGGAAACAATTGCCGCATCAAACGGCACAGACCACAAATATTTAAAACAGGTAGGACAAAGTTCTAGTGCTTTTCGTGGTGTTAACTCAGGAGTAACTAAAACGACTTCTACAGATACTTTAGTAACTTTGAACCTTAAAGTATGGGATGCTTCTTTTGATGCAGACGTAGCTTTAGCTAAAGGTTATAAAGGTGGAGACGTAGACGGTTACTTGCTTAGAGAAACTAAACGTTCTTTAGAAGGTGCAGTATATGCATTAGAATCTCAAGTAGTTGCAGGAACTGACACTAACGGATTTGCAGGACTTACAGCAGATACTTCTATGGTAGTTGTAGCTAACAACGGTTTAGATACTGGTGATACAGGATATGCTACCGCTACTGATACGGGAGTAACACAAATTGCTACCTACTTGATTAGAACGGCTGAAGACGGCGTAGCAGTTGTTTTAGGTAATGACGGAAATATTGCAGTAGATGCAGAAGACCCACAAGTAGTTAGGATTTCTGACTCTAACGGCTCTTACCCTGCTTACTACGTACCCGCTTTAGGTTGGGCATCATTGCAACAGGGCGGAAAATATGACGTAGCTAAAGTAGTTACTTCTGCTAAAATGCCTTTGACTGATGACTTGATTGCAGAAGCAGAAGCTAAGTTTAAAGCAGGTAAGAAACCTAACTTAATCGTTACGGGTTCTACAGCTAAACAGCAATTGAGAGAATCAAGAACCGCTGTAAATACTGTAGGAGCACCAGCACCTATTGTTACCGAATCTTTTGGGATTCCTGTAGTAGAAACTGAAGCTCTTTAATATTAGATAAAATAATAATTAAATAAAGTAGTTAGAGAGGGGTAGAGGGCTAAAACCTTCTACCCCTTTTTTTATAAGGGGAGATTATGAAAGATTTAGTACAAGAAATATTTAAAGATATCTATACTGATATTATGCCTGATTTAGCTATAACATGTAGTTTTAACGGTAATGAATTTACAGCAATTAAAACTAATAAACAGATTGCACAAGTAATTAGTTTAGAAGGTGAAGCCCCTGAATATCAATACTCTATTATTGTTAAATCAGATGTATTAGAAACTATGCCACAAAAAAACGATAGAGTAACGGTAGGTAACGATTTGCTTTTAGTAATAGATACTATTGCAGACCCTTTAGGAGGTACTACTACTTTTAACTTAGGTTATCAATATGCTTAATGTAAACGAAAATACTATTAGAAGATTATCTAGTACTATGGATAGACTGGAGAAAGAAACTAAAAGAGATGCTAAAGAAACTGTTAAGTACATGGCTTTACAAACTTCTATTAGTTTAGGTGCAGGTTCTAAGAAAAGTAAGAAAAATAGAGAGTTTGACCATAGAGAAGATGAAACGGTAGTTAAAATATATAGGCAAAATAAACCACCTAGATATATCTCTATTTATAAAGATAGTCCTTTTTATAAAGAAGAGTTAAAGAAGGCAAAAGAGATTAAACAAAGTGGACTAGCAAAGCGTTCTTGGAAATTTGCACAAAGTTTAATAGGTAATAAAGGAGGTAGTGGTGGAAAGGTTGAAAGAAAAAATGTTAATGTTAAAAAAGAATTGTCTTCTAATATCAACCCTTCTTTAACTTTAACTAATAAATTAGATTACATAGAAAAAGCTTACCCTAATATAGTAGAGGGTTCTATTAAAAGAGCTTTGAATAAGGTTAATAAGATTTTAGATAAAAAAGCTAGTAAGTATAAAAATATGTATAAGTAATACAAAGGGGTAAAGATGATATTAGAAAGTTTAGAGAAAGCGTTTAAAGATGCAATTATAGATAAAGGGTATGAAGGTTCTATTAGATGCTTTTTTGTAGATGATACAGAAGGTGATATAGAAGCTAAAGAGTTACCATGTATAGTAATAGTAGCTAATCCTTATACTTACGAAAACAATAGTAGAAATTTTAAATTAGTACCCGTCAATATCACTGCAATTACTCACCCTACAGATGATAAAAAAAGACAAGCTTTAAAAGATATGACAGGAATAATTTTAGATATCATAGATGAAGATGAATTAAACTCAGATGATATAAATATTAGAGCTATAATGAATGAAGGCGGAAATAGTTTTATAGAAGTTAGAGAGCAAGGAGTAAGTTTTAATTTAAACATTAAAGTTTCAGCTTGTGGATAATAGATAAACATAAACATAAATAAGGAGATTAGATAAAATGGATTTAGAAAGAAAATCAGACAAGGTAACTATTTTAGGATTTGGGCAAACGGCATTAGAAAGAAAGCATAATATTTTAGATTATTGTAAAGATGGTGAGATATGGACGTTAAACACTGCTTACCGCTTTTATCCTCACATCTTAACAAACATAGATAGATATTTTGAATTACATTCTTATGACTTCTTAAAGGAAGAAATGGAGCTACACAAAGACCCTAACCGCTTTAAGATTTTAGATGCTTTAGATATTCCTATTTACGTATCAGAAACTTTACCATTAATTAAAAAGCAAGTAACATATTCTTACGATAAAGTATTTAAACAGTTAGGAACAAATAGCTTTAACGGTTCACCCTGCCTAATGTTAATGCTTGCTATCTGTATGGGATATAAAGAAATTAATAGTTACGGTATAGACCAATTAGATAAACAGCATGAAGACCAAAGGGGGGCTTGGAGTTTTCTTTTAGGATTAGCACATGCAAAAGGAATTAAAATAGGTGGTACTGCTAACTACTTCTTATTAGCAAAAGAAAATGATGTAGGGTTAAGAGGAATTAGAGAAGATTACGGAGAAAGAATAGTAAATAATACTTAATAGATAAGTTTAACAATAGATAAGGAAAAATAGATATGGCATTACACGCAAATACAGATAAATTTAGTTATGCAGATACTAACGCAAAATTGATTAGTTACTCTGCAAGTTTAAGCAGACAGGAAGCAAACGCAAAAGATGAGAAAGGTAACGTTATGTGTCATTCTCTTTATGATACATCTACAGATTTTACTAATGAATATGTAGCTTGTTCTGATACCGCTATTAAAGTTACTGGTTTTGGTATTGGTAAATTAATTGACGGCGCAAAAGTAAACGGTTTTGATGTTTCAACCGCTATGGGTGAACGTCCTAAAATCACTATTACAGGTAAAGAAACTAACTCTAGTGAGGGAGACGTTTATACACCTAGTATTTCTATTACGGGAGAAGATGAAGCACAAGAGCTAGGAATTACTTTAACAGGTACTACAGCTATTAATAGTTCTACTATTTCTGTTAGTGCTGAAGAAAGCAGAGAAACCGCACAAGGTTCTGAAATTTGCTTAAATCAGTATGGAGTTAAAATTGAATGCTCTATGGATTTAATTTCATGTGATACAGGGGGAGTAGGTTACACAGTAGATACGGGATGGAGTGAACCTAGTAACGATGATAACGAGAGTGAAGGAGAGTACCCTACTAAATCCGTTACAGTATTTAAATATATCGCAACTCCAGACGCATAATAGATAAATGAAAACTCAAGAGATATTTACAGATGCTTATTATAAAAGACTTAAATCTACTTCCTCTAACAAAGAGGACAGTAGAAAAGTTATTAAAGAAGACTCAAAGGATTCTAACTGTATCGGATGTAGAGAAAATAATTTTACTAAACGAATTGGCGAAATTAATAAAAGAAATACCGAAACAGAAGAGTAAAGATTTATTAGCTTATCCTAGATACATAGCGGGTGAAAAACTTTACCCGTTAAATTTAGGTAAGATACTTTTTTTAGAAACAGAGTTAGAACAGCTTAAAGAGCAAGAGTTAGTATATACTTACGCTCTTATCTATCTTTTAACTTTACCTGATTTATCAGAGTATCAGAAAGACGGTTTTGATTTAGATGCATTTATTAAAGATGTTTCTAAGTGGAGTAAGAAAACTAAACTTAGGGGTGAACATATAGAACCTATTTTAAGTGGTTTTTATGATATTGATTTAACCTCTATAGATAATTCTGAAGATTTAGAAAATACTAAAAATAAAGAAGATGTTAATAAAGCAGAATACGGTGCAGTCTTTGCATTGTTGATTAGAGAGTACGGTAAAGATATAGATTACTGGTTAGATGAAAGTACCGAAAGAGTAAATGTATTATTAGATGAATGGAAGAAAGAGCAAGATAGAGAAGCTGAAAAAGAAACAGGAAGTATTAGAGCGGACGTTACAGAAGCTAAAATAGCAAATGCAGAATTTAAAAAATTAGTTATCGAGTTAGAAACATTATGGCAAAATCAGGAATAGAATTAAAATTTAGTGTAAAGAACTTAGTATCTAAATCATTAAAAAAAATTACAAGCCAAGTTAAAAAATTTGGTAGCGTAGCTAAGAGTGCAGGTAGAACTGCATCTAAAGCTTTTAAAGGCATTGCTAAAGGGATATTAGCGGTAGGTGCTTCTTTAGTTGTTCCTATCAGGGACGCACAAAAATTTAGAAAAGCGTTAGCGGAAGTTACCACTTTAACAGGTGGTAAAAATATTAAAGAATTCAGAAAAGATATTAAAGCTTTAGCTAGTGAATTTGGATTTGCTAAAGATGAATTAGCGGGAGGTTTATATAAATTAATCTCAGCAGGTATTCCAAAGGATAACGCTATAGATGTTTTAAGAACAAGTTTAAAAATGGCTGTAGGTGGGGTTACTACTATTGATAGTGCTACTAGAGGATTAACAGCGGTAATAAACTCTTACGGAATTGAGGCAGAGAAAGCAGGATATGTATCAGATGTACTTTTTTCTATAATGAAAAATGGAGATACTACAGTAGGTCAAATTTCTGATAATATAGGTACGGTAGCAGGTTTAGCTAGTCAGGCGGGAGTCAGTTTAGAGTCTTTAGGTGGAGCTATAGCAACTTTGACAAAAGGGGGTAAAAATACTTCCATAGCAATGACGGAAATTAGAGCGGGTATAGTAAGCATGTTGAAACCTTCTGCCGATTTACAAAAATCTTTTGCGGGAATCGGTACTACTGCTTCTAAATATTTATCAGAAAACGGATTGCAGAAAACTTTTCAAAAAATTTACGAGTTTGCGGGAGGTAGCGCAGATAGATTAGCAAAATTAGTACCAGAAATTAGAGCTATGAATGGTGTAGTCTCTTTAACAGGTGAAAAAGCTAAAATGGCTTCAGATGATTTTAAAGCGATATCAGAAAGTTTAGGTGCTACAGAGGAATCTTTTAAAATTGTTGACTCTACTAGACAATGGGAGAAACTTTTACAAAACGTTTTAAACATTGCAGAAAGTATAGGTAATGCAGTAGGTACGGTTTTAAATCCTGCTTTAGACATTGCTAATAAATATCTCTCAAGTTTAGGCGACCAAAGCGCAAAACTTGAGAAAGTAAAAGAGCTTATTAAAGGTATCTTTTCTAAAGACCATTCGGGAGAAACTTTTAAAAAGATAGGCGGTTATATTTATGATTCTGCATCTAAAGGAGTAATAGCTTTAGGTAATTTATTAAAAGCACTTTTTGTAAATGTTACTCCCATTCTTGGCAATTTACTTATTATAGGATTTCTTAAATCTGTTAATGTTTTTGCTAAAGGAATGAATGCAGTTATAACAGGGATATTTTACTATATGGCAAAAATTCCAAGCTTCATTAAAGCTTCGTTTGACGTATATAGTAATAAGAATTTTTGGGTAGGCATTGTTAAAGTAGCTAGTGGTGCTTTTGTAGGGCTTGGTACTACTTTAATGAGGATTTTTGAAGGTGCTATATTGGTTTTACAAGCAGGTATGGACGTAGCAATACAAAAACTTTTTGAAGGGTTCGCTAAAATCCCAGGTCTTAGGGATGCTATGGGAATTGGTAAAGACTTTAAAGCTCAAACTTTTGATGAAGCTTACGAGGATAGGAAAGCAAATGGAACTTTTATTACTAATGCAGTAGATGAGAATGATAAGTTTGCAAAAAAAATGTTTACTGAAGGTGCAGAACAAATAGCAGGTTCTTTAAAACCTATAGTAAATGAATATGTTAATTTGGGGAAAGTAGTTAAAGACGCTTTTAATAATGCAGATGATATAATTTCTACAGATAAACTAGAAAAGAGTTTAGGCGAAAAGTTTGATAAATTAGCTAAAGTTTTAGGAGGGGTTTTTTATAAAGTTGGTGAGGTTATAAAAAAAGAGCAAGATAAAACAAAAGACAAAGATAATGTAGCTAAGGCTAAAGCTAAAGAATTATCTGCTTTAGAAAAATATCAGAAAGGTTTAATAGGTGGTAGAGAATTTAAAGAAGCTTACAAAGTTAAGCTAGGCGGAATGAATACTAGAGCATTTGGAACTAATGGAATTAAAGGAAAGCGTTTAGGCAAGGTGGCAAAGAAAGCAACTGAAGGTAGTGTAACTTCTTCTTCTGTAGGTTTGGGTAGAGTATTTGACGTTATGAACGGTGCTAAAGCTTCAGCTAAGCAATTAGGGGTTAAAGGCAATCCCATGATTGTACATGTAGAAAATAATCCAAGTATAGGAGAAGGTTAAATGAGTAGTTCAGAATGGATATTTAAAGGGCATGATTCAGACGTAGAATATAAAGAAGAAACAGACGAAACTACGGGAGATACTATAATTTATGCACGTAATATATATAAGTTTCGTAGAGAGAAAAAACATTGCATTACTACTTCTGAAATTCAATTAACAGGGGGTAGCGTTAATGATGTTGTAACAGGTACTAATTTATACGGGTATCAGGGTAGTAAAAAAATGAAAGCACCTTCAGGGGCTTTGACTAAATGGGTTTGCGTACAAGATAATAACGAGCCATTAGGAGAAAGTTTAGGGGCTTATAGAAATGTTCAAATGTGGGAAAGGCGTACAGAGTGGGAAGAATTTGACGAAATAGAAGCAAGCTAAAATAAGCTAAATTAGGAGATTTATATAGTTATGGCAACATATGATAGAACAGAAAAATTTAGCGAAAATTGGAAAGGTGAAAACGGATTTGAACCTATCGCTAAAACTCTTAATCGTTACGGAAAAATTCTTAACGGTTTACAGGGGTTTGGTAATATTGATGTAGTTAAAAATGGTGATAGATGGTTTATAAAAGGAAGCGGAACTACAGGAACTACTACTAGTACTACTTTCCCTTTTAAAGTAACTAAACATATTAACGATGATGAAGATGTAATATTAAGAGTAAATGCAGGAACTATAAACGGTATTGTACCTACTAACATTTTTGCAGAACAAGTAATTAATGAAGTAGATACTTATTATGTAGGAGTAACTTTAAACTTTACTAGCAACTCCCCTAATGATGCTTCTTTAACTTTCGGTAGTTCTCCCACTTTACCTAGTGCCACTACTGAAGGTGCAACCCCTGCTAGTGTAAGTGATGTTATAGCTATTGTTTCAGAAGGTGTAATATATCAAATAAGAAGTAATAACTTAGTAGCTACTTCTTATGAAGTTTTTAGAGAACCTGTTTCTAGTCCTGATTTTAATCAGATGAATTTTACGCCTTGGTACAGGTGGGAGGTTGAGGAATGTTAAACTTAACTTCTTATGTAGCGTACCCTTTAGAAATATATGAAACGAATAATAGAAGTAGCAATACTGGTATTATTACGGGTTCTGTAGATACACAAGAAACTATTAAAAATGAAAGTACCGAATATAGTTTATCTAAAGACGGTTACACTACTAGATATAGTTCTCATGAATTTTCGTATTTTCAAACAGGCACAAGAGATGAACCTTACTTTAATTTTTTAGGACAAAATAAAACAAGAGAGGGTACATATTATACTAAGTATTCTAAGACAGAATATCAGGGTACAGGTTTACAAACGGTTCATGAATGGCACGGAACCACACACCGTGAAAGTTATAGATACGCAACTACTACTAGAGCAACTACTGTATCAGGTGAAACGCAAACTACGACTTTAACGGATGATGAAACATACAGCGTAGAAACCATTTCCTCTAGTTCATGGACTGAAGGAACGGGATACTTTAACAGAGGTACTTTTCCAGACTATTCTACATATACAACAAGTAGAGGTAGCACTGTAGATTCTGTACAAAGTGTTACCTCTACTTATGATGCGTATACTTTAGAAACTTCCACTTATGAAACTACTATAGATGAAGTGGCGGTAACAGAAACTACTACTTATTTAGCTACTACTTCTTTAAGTTGTGATTCTGTAGATGATAATACTACTAAAGAACAAACATTTACCGATTATGAAACTAGCTCTAGTGTAGGTTCTTTACCTTTCTTAAATAGTACTTATAGAGTATCATTTAACGAAGAAGACGAATTGATGTTTATTCCTAAAACAGATTTAGATTTAGGAAGTTCTTATGTATTTTCAGATGCTTATGATAGCGCAAATTCTTTTTCAAGTTATAATGAAAGGGTAACATATGCAGAATCTACTTTATCCACTACAGAAGATGAAATAGGTACTTATGTTTTTACAGCTTCATCTATTCAACCACTTTTAACTACAATTACATTAAAGGCTTTAGAATATATTGGAGATACAACTAAAACTAAACAAACTTTAGTAGGTGGAGAATATTCTACTACAACTTATACAGATGCTTATTATGATACTACGGAAAATACAGAAGAAGTAACTACGGGTTTTACGTGGGTATCAGATTCTACAGTAGAAACTAGCAGACTGCATAGAACATATACAACTACTACTTATGGTTTTGATTATGCGGAAAGTTATTTAACCACTTACTCTAATGATAGCGGTATAAATGATACTACTACTGTTAATGGTAATACAATTACTAAACGTTTTGCTATTACAGCTTCTTCTTTTTTCACTCCATTACACTATATAGATTATTCTTATTCTTCCCCTTACGGAACCGATGCAGGTAACGGTTATTCACACTACGAAACAAGAGAATATAACGCTACTAAAACTACTATTAATAAACTTTCATATATAACATTAAGTGAAGGAGGGCATACATATTACGGATTTAATAAAGAATATGATACGGGAATAGCGCAACCGTTTAGTTTTACTAATGTAGGTTTGGGTTTTGATTCTGTAGATTTTCCTGTAGGTTATTCAAGTATTTATAAAAATGTATTAGGTGCTTTGCCTGATAACTTAACTTTTACTATTTCTGATAATAGCATAACATGGGTTACTACTTCTTCTACTGCTACTAGTTCACCTACATTTACAACTACTACAGAACAAAGTTTAAATACAATTTTACCTTATAGAACTTATTATACTCAAGCGGGGGTAAATTTAGAAAGTAATGTTACTTTTGCACATGCCTTTACAGATAATAATATAGTTTCTTTAAAGGGATTATTTAACATAACTGAATATATAGATACTGCTAAGAGTACTTATGTTAGCTACATAGATGGTACTAAAACATATAACAAAGGGGATATCTTAGCAATAGAGCCTTTAGACTATTATATAGCTAATAGATACGGGAAACTAAGCCCCAAAATAATAGATAAAGAGATTTAAAAAAGGATAACATATTATGAAAATTGGAATAACTATAGCTTGTACTCATTCTTACTTATTTGCATTACCTGAAGTATTAAATAGGGTAGATTCTGCTTTATATCATGCTAACCAATATAGAGAGATTGAAGCAGTTAAAATTATTTCTACTGATGCAAACGGAGTAGACAAAGTAAAAAAGATTTGCCCTGAAGCGATTATATTAGAAACACATTTAAAAGAAGGTGGCACGAGATATAAAGAGCAAGCAAATTTATTAATAGCAGATTTACAGGGTAGAGGTTTTCAAAAATGCAGAGAACTAAAAGTAGATTTTTGTTGGACGGTAGAAGCAGATATTTTAGTACCTCATAACGCACTAGATATAATGCTAACTATGCTAGAATTTGATAGGGGCTATTATGATGTAGCTTTTTGTACTTACCCTTCTCAAAGTGGCTCTATGTTTTTAGGAGGTGGGGGAAGTTACAGAAGCCCTATTAACGAAGATTTTACACTAGAAGAAAGAAAAGTACCTAAAGAGCGTTTAGAATATTTTGAAAAGCTTAAAGAAGATAAAGAAGCTAAGTTAAAAGAATTAGAAGAAGCTAAAGAAGATGAAGAAAAGAAAGAGATAGTAAAAGCTCTTAGAAATTTAGATGAAGAGTTAGCAGAATTTAATAAAGAAGTTAAAGAAAAGTATGCGCCTAAAGATAATGTATTTAAATTGAATGGTGAGAAGTGGAGAAAAAGGGGATGGTTTGATACTACTTTCCCTGCAATAGGTAAAGGTGCGGTATTAGAAAGTGATTGGACGGGATTAGGTTGTAATTTATTAACACCTAGAGCATTAGCTTTAGCTTCTTTTGATGGATACGATGGTAAAGGAACGCAAGATTTATTTTTAAATTGGAAAAGATGGAAACCTGCTAATTTAAATTTTTGTGTAATATCTCATGCAGTTTGTGAACATGTGATAACTGATAGTGAAGGTAAAAGACAAGTAGCTTTTGCGCATCATGAATTAGAAGGAGAATGTAAAGGGCATTTAAGAATAGAGCTAAAACCCTTTGTAGGTTCTGACATAGGATAATTAATTTTAAATGAGAACTATATATAATGGAAAGAGCAGAAGTAAATATAACGGGATTATCAAAACCTTACGTAGAAATTAAACATACTGTATCTACTGATTTAATAGTAGACTTAATTACGGGTGTAGATTTAACGGGTGATAGCGGAATAGTTAAAGTATATAGAAGTACTTACTATTTATCAGAACCACTATTTACAAAGTCTTTAGATATTGTTAATGAAGATATAGGGCAAGTGGTTTTTACTATTGAAGATGAAGATGTAGATTTTAGTCCTTTCAGTTATCAAAAACATTTCCAATTAATTTTTGAATTAGAAAATAATGAAATACCTGACATATTTATTTTATTAGTACCTGAAGAAAGTTTTTATAGTAGTGAAGAAATATACCCTTATTCTTCTAGTTCTTCTTCTTTATCTTCTGAAAGCTCTAGTAGCTCACAAAGCCAATTAAGCACAAGTTCTAGCAGTTCTGAAGAATACTCTAGTTCTAGTAGTGATAGTTCTTTAAGTAGCTCTTCTTCTTTATCTTCAGAAAGTAGCGCAAGTTCAAATAGTTCTAGTAGTGACTCTTCAGAAAGTAGCGATTCTTCTTTAAGTAGTGATTCTTCTTTAAGTAGTGAAAGCTCAAATAGTTCTAGTAGCGATTCTTCTTTAAGTAGTGATAGCTCTTTATCTTCTGATAGCTCAAGTTCTGATAGTTCTTTATCTTCAGAAAGTAGCGCAAGTTCTAGCAGTGAAAGCTCTGATAGTTCTTTAAGTAGCGCAAGCTCTGAAAGTTCCGAAAGTTCCGATTCTTCTAGCTCTTCTTCTTTATCTTCTGATAGCTCTTTAAGCAGTGATAGCTCTTTATCTTCAGGAAGTAGCGCAAGCTCTGAAAGTTCTAGTAGTGATTCTTCTTTATCTTCAGATAGTAGCGCAAGTTCAAATAGTTCTAGCTCTGATAGTTCTTTAAGTAGTGACAGTAGCGCAAGTTCTGATAGCTCTGAAAGTAGTGATTCTTCTTTATCTTCTGAAAGTTCTAGCAGTGAAAGTTCTTTAAGTTCAGAAAGTTCTAGCAGTGACAGTAGCGCAAGCTCTGAAAGTTCTTTAAGTTCTGATAGTTCTAGTAGCGACTCTTCAGAAAGTTCAAGTAGTGATAGTAGCGCAAGTTCTGATAGCTCTGAAAGCTCTGAAAGTAGCGATTCTTCAGAAAGTTCTAGTAGTGATAGTTCTTTATCTTCAGAAAGTTCTAGTAGTGATTCTTCAGAAAGTTCAAGCTCTGAAAGTAGCTCAAGCTCTGATAGTTCTGAAAGTAGTGATTCTTCTTTAAGTTCTTTATCTTCTGAAAGTAGTGATAGCTCCGATAGTTCTAGTAGCTCTGAAGGAGGGATAGGCGCAATGGTAATAGGCAGTACATTTACAGTAGCTTAAAGGAATAAAATTTAAAAATAGGAATATATAATTATGAGTACACAAAGTAAAACCACATTAAAAAGTTATTTTGAAACAGGAGATACACCTACAGAAGCAGAGTTTATTAATCTAATTGATACTTTAGTTGCTGAAGGAGGTTCTACAGGAGCTATTAGCGGTGCTATACAAACAGGAAGCAACGCAACAGCAAGCGGAGCTTTCGGAAGTTTTGCACAAGGTTATAACGCTACTGCTAGTGGAAGTAATGGAAATTTTACACAAGGTTATAATGTAACTGCAAGTGGAACTAACGGAAGTTTTGCTCAAGGTAATTGGTGCAAGAATAACGGCAATTACGGAAGTTTTGCGCAAGGTAATAGCGCATTAATTGATGTTGCTAACGGCTATGCTTACGGAAGTTTTGCTCAAGGGCAAGGTGTAACTGCAACAGGTGGTTATGGAAATATTGTGCAAGGAAGAAACTGCAAAGTAACGGGAACACATGGAAGTTTTGCGCAAGGTACTAAAGCGACAGCAACAGGAGATAGAGGGAGTTTTGCGCAAGGTGCTTATGCAACTGCTTTAGGATATAAAGGGAGTTTTGCGCAAGGTTATGAAGCTACAGCAACAGGTAATGCAGGGAACTTTGCACAAGGTAATAACGTAACTGCAAGTGGTTTTGATGGAAGCTTTGCGCAAGGGTCAAGTGCAACAGCAAGCGGAAATTTTGGAAGTTTTGCGCAAGGTGAATTGGCTATCGCAAGTGGAAGTACGGGAAGTTTTGCACAAGGTCAAAATGCCACTGCAAGCGGAAGTTACGGAAGTTTTGCTCAAGGAGGACATGAGTATCTAGGAGGAGTTACAGCAACAGGAAGTAACGGAAGCTTTGCTCAAGGCCAAAAGACTACTGCGTTAGGCGGGTGGGGAGCTTTTGCGCAAGGCAGTAATGCAACAGCTTTAGGAGGCAACTATAATGCAGGAAGTTTTGCGCAAGGGAAAGACGCTTTAGCGGGTGCGTCAGGATATAATGCAGGAAGTTTTGCACAAGGTGGAAAAGCCACTGCAAACGGACATTACGGAAGTTTTGCTCAAGGATATAACGCTACCGCAACAGGAGGGTACGGAAGTTTTGCGCAAGGGTTTGACGCTACTGCTAGTGGAGCTTCTACAAGTTGGCAAATAGGTACAGGGGCTAATACAGAAAGTAACAGTTTGCAAATTGGTTCAGGTATTAGGCTTTTAAATCAGGCTCCCGCAAGTCCTAAAAATGGAGATATTTGGTTAGCAGGTGGTTCTATTTATATGCGCTCTAATGGTGTAACTAAAAACGTAGATAGTATTTAAAAGGTAAGTTATGAGTACAGATTCTAAAGATAAGTTAAGTGGTAAGCAATGGTTAGGAATACTTAGCGCAATTTCTATTACTACTGCTTTATCATGGGTAGCTAGTGTAGGAGCTTATAAAGAAAAGATAGAAGCGCAAGCTATAGAAATTACGGTAGTAAAAGAAGACATAAAAAAAATGAAAGAAGATAGATTTAGAGCTTATGAAGGAGAGCTACTAAAGCAGAAAGTAGAGGCTAACGCTAAAGACGTAACTATCCTTAAAGCTACTACGCCTTACATTACAGAAAGGCTAGATACTATGGATAGTAAGATAGATAAACAGGGTGAAAAGATTGATGCACAAAACGAATTATTATTGAAGATAAACGGGAGGCTAGAGGCTAGGGATAACTTAGGGTATCAGGGTAGGTAACAGGGAGGGTAACAACCGATAAAAATTGATAGAATCCAACGAGTAAAGCAGGGTGTAAAAGCCCTGCTTTTTTTGTGTATCAGGGAGGAAAGTATTTTTCTAGAACAAGGAAAAGGATTTTCCTAGAACGAGAGATTATAAAAAGTCAATACTGAAGGTACAAAAAAGGTACGAATAAAAACGGGTACATTTTACACTAAAAAACGGGTACAAAAAAGGTACATAAAATAAGGGTATTTATACCCATTTACACTAACAAATGAAACATAATAGGTTAATAGATGGTTTAGGCAAAATTTACACTAACTAGTCGTAAACAACTGTAAATAAACAACTTACGCATCTTATCATATGGGGTTCGAATCCCTCTGCCGGCTCCATTTTAAACCCTTGTAGATCAATGATTTGCAAGGGTTTTTTATTGAGGACTGGCGGAGGGAGCCCTCTGGAAAAGGGGGGG
>JARHXX010000019.1 GCA_029269125.1 Kiritimatiellaeota bacterium B1221
ACCTTACCCGGCACTGCGGCCTCATATGCGGTTTATGTTCTTCGGATAACTGCTTTGCTACGGACTTCCTTCAGACCCTGCCTCGCGACAACGCCGTTGCCATTCCGCTTCGCTCCATTGCCACCTTGCAGGTGGCCCGTGCCTTCGGCGCTGTCCTTCACTAAACCTTCCTCCTGTCTGGCGGTTATAGGGACTTTCACCCCACTAGTCATGCCCCATGCCGGGCACACACGTCTCAGCGCACCGGACCCGAAGGGTTCGGTGCCGTAATTTGTTCGAGGTTTATTTCTCTTTTGCCCATGATAATACCACAAAATATTGATAATCTTTTCCTGGGCTTAGATGTATAAATCTATCCATATTCTGAATATTTTGGTAGTATCCATGTAACCGAAATTTGCCATCAAGAAGTTCTGGAGATTCTTCTGCATTTGGAAATACTGCATGAACGAATGTACTGGACGGGTCGACCCGAAAGAGAAGCTCACGTCCATCAGGAAAGTCACCACCCTCGACGCACATTAAGGGATGCGCTATTCGTGCTGCGCGAGAATCGATATACTCAAGGTTTTCTAAAACGATTTTGGGATTTTCTTCGTTTTTGACATCTGACGATCTGGCTTGTCGGGAAAAAGAAGAGCACCCAAAAGCCAAAAGTAATGACAGGATGTAAACGATTCTGGTTTTCATATTTTCACCCTTTCTCGAACGCTGAGAACCAGCAAGAGTGAAAGTCGCGGAGCGACGGTAACGAATTGCTAGATACGACTTGTTCGGATCTATTCATTTCTGAAAGCTCTTTGAGATATTTGGATCGGATTCTTTGCCGGGTCTCGAGCATTTGAGAATTCGTAACCGGCACCCTTGTGAGTAACTCCAAAGTTTAATCCATCCTTCTTGCATTTTTTTTTAAACGCTTCGATGTCTTCTACATCGAAAATCAGCTTGATACAAGATTGCCCAATTTTGTGTCCTTTACTGGCCTGATGAAAGAGTAGCGTTGATCCCCCATTTGGAGACTTGATTTCGATAAAGTCGTCGTACTCTCGCGGACTTTCGACGAACCCAAAATGCTTAACGTAGAACGCTGCGAGCTTCTGGACGTCGCGAACATAAAGCATTGTTCTCGTTGTTGGGGCTACTTTCATAATTTCTTCCGAACAAGTTATTCAACAGGTCTATTGTTCCCCCCGATTGGGTTGAAACGTAAAACAGGTTTACGTGGCGTATAGCTGTAACGGGCATAATCATCGTTTCATGTGCAACTGAAGCATGAAACAGCGGGTTACGCAATTCAGAAGACGCAAGGGAATCCGGTCCCCGGAAACTCTCAGGCAAAAGCATCCCGTATTTTAGTCGGTCTCCGCAAAGACCCTCAAAATGTCTGATATCTGAAGTGCCCAAACAATCCAGCCTCATCCGAAGGCTGGGTTCGTTACGCCAGAGTCCCGCGTTTACGCGGAAGCTTTCTGTGGCCTTCAGGACGGAGGCTTCAGAACCTTGGGTTTCGAAACCGGAGCGTAAACACTCCTTAAAGCTTCCGCGTAAACGCGGGACTCGGGCGTAATTCATCGAGGAAGTTCAGATGATGCCCCCCCCTGAAAGAGAAACGAAAACGGTTCATTCAACTGCCAACGCACCCGGGGGCCGAGGGTGAATACAGACAAATCCGCCTCCATACGAAGATCCACCTGGCTTTGGGCCCGAATGAGGCTACGTGGCAAATTTGTACGCAACAGGATATCCCTTACTGGTATTCAACCAATTCACGAAACGGGCCGCTTCGTTCCATGTGATTCCCGCGGCGGGGCGATCGAGCGCACTGCTGCCGGAATGACTCATCGTGATATTCAGATTCCCCAGTGCATTGGCTTTGTTGATCATATCCCGACTGATTTCATACGTCCCCATTCGAAAGTCATAGGCGACGCCGCCATATGCCGAATGGTACAATCCGGTCGTCCCCGAATCATCCGGATTCCCGGCATCCCCCACCTCAACAAAACCGATCATGAATTCATTAACTCCGGAACCAAATGTATCCTGTGCATGAAGAGGGAACAGCAGAAATCCCAGTAAGCAAATGAGCAGGAAACGAAGAGATTTTAATAGGTTTTTCATGGCGTATACTTGTGTAAATAAGCTCAATTCGCATGCGTTTAATAAATGGCACATACAACATTAAATAGTTACAGGCAATATACGGTTGATATTTCCGGAAGTTTTTTCACTTAAACCGGCGTACATCTAAACATGAGGTTTCAAAATATTTGACAGTCATCCCCTATGACTCTAAAGGAAAGCCATCGATGTATGATACGTGGGAGAGAGGCTTTTCAGGAAGCCCGCCGAAGGTGAAACCGTCCCCGGAAACTCTCAGGCAAAAGGACCCCGTATAGAAGTCGATCTCTGGAGAGTAGCGTGAAAACTCACCGAAGGAGTGAAAACTCTCAGGTCACAGGACAGAGCGGGGTGCCTTTTACAATTGCAACCGCTTTGGAGAAATTGACTATGACTGAAAATACGAACCGTCTTGAAAGTTGGCTTCATGATCTGCAGCCTCCTCATTTTGTCCACCGCCATTTGGGCAGTAACCACAATGAACAAAACGAGCTCTGTATAAGTCTGGGCACCCCGTCACTGGAAAGCCTTACCCAACAAATCATCCCTCCAGCGATTCTCAGAGAAACCCCGATGGATCTTCCTGAGGGTTGCACTGAAGAACAGGCACTGGCTGAGCTGCAGGATGTGGCGGACCAAAACCACTTGGCATCCCACTTTATCGGTCAGGGATTTAACCCCTGCATCCTGCCTCCGGTCATCCTGCGCAATATTTTGGAGAATCCCGGCTGGTACACCCAGTACACCCCCTATCAGGCGGAAATTGCCCAGGGACGTCTGGAAATGCTGTTGAATTTTCAAACCCTCATTACCGAGCTGTGCGGACTCCCGTTCGCCAATGCCTCCCTCCTCGATGAAGCCACCGCCGTCGGTGAAGCTCTGGGCATGGCGTTTGCCCAGGGACGTCAAAAAAGAAAAATCGCGGTCGTCGATGCGGATCTGCATCCTCAAAATCTGGAATTGCTCCGTGCACGTGCACGCTCTCTGGACATTGAACTCCAAATCGGCGACGTCTTCGAGACCGAATTAAATGATCAGATTTGCGCCGTCATTTTGCAAACCCCCGACACCTTGGGCCGGCTTCGGCTGGAGAAGCTCCCGGACTTATGTGAAAAAGCAAAAGCGTTAAAAATTTTGACCGTGGTTGCGGTAGACCCTATCGCCCAGTGCCTGCTCAAAACTCCGGGGGAACTGGGGGCGGACATTGTGGTGGGCTCCAGCCAGCGTTTGGGACTTCCCATGGGGGGCGGCGGCCCCCACGCCGGCTTCATGGCTGTGACCGATGCCCTGAAGCGCCGCATGCCCGGGCGGATTGTCGGCGTCTCCATCGACACCCGCGGCAAGCACGGCTACCGATTGGCCCTGCAAACCCGCGAACAGCACATCCGCCGGGACAAAGCCACCTCGAATATTTGTACAGCCCAGGCCCTCCCCGCCATTCTCTCCACCGCTTACGCCATGTATCACGGCCCTGAAGGCTTGCGGCGTATTGCAACCCGTATCGCCGGCTACACAGCCGCATTAAAGCACAACCTGATTCAAGCCGGCAAAACGGTGTTACCGGGTAACTCTTTTGACGGCATTGTGCTCGAGATTCCTCCAGAGGAACTCACTCCATTGCGGGAAAGAGCAGAATACCTCTCCATGAATTTCCGCTACTATCCCAACGGGCAGGTCGGTATTTTTCTTAATGAATGTACCGAGCTTTCAGATCTGGCTCTCATCCTGACGCTCCTGGAAATCGAAGAGGATTTTCAGGTACCCCCGGGCTCCCCTCTGATGCAATTGGAAGATCATCTGCGAACAGATCATTTTCTGAGTCAGGAGGCCTTTGGCAAATATCATACCGAACACGAAATGCTGCGCCACCTGGCAAAACTGCAGTCCCGCGATTTGTCCCTGGCCCATTCCATGATTTCGCTGGGCTCCTGCACCATGAAACTCAATGCCACCGCGGAAATGATTCCGGTGACCTGGCCTGAATTCGGCAACATCCATCCTGCCGCCCCGAATGCGCAACTCAAAGGCTATGAGAAACTCTGCGAAGATCTCGAAGCCTGGTTGAGCGAAATCACCATGCTTCCAGGCTGCAGTCTGCAACCCAACGCCGGTTCGCAGGGTGAGCTCGCGGGCCTGATGGCCATTCGTGAATTCCACATGTCCAACGGGGAGCCTCAGCGGACCGTCTGCCTGATTCCCACCTCCGCCCACGGCACCAACCCCGCCTCCGCGGTGATGGCTGGATTTTCCGTCGTCCCAGTAGCTTGTGATGCGCAGGGGAATGTGGACCCCGCGGATTTACAGAAAAAAATTGAAACCACCGGCGACAAACTCGGGGCACTGATGATCACCTACCCTTCCACTCACGGGGTGTTCGAAGAGGGAGTGGTTGATGTCTGCAAAGCGGTGCATGACGCCGGCGGACAGGTATACATGGACGGTGCCAATATGAACGCGCAGGTGGGCCTCACCGCCCCGGGTCTGATTGGGGCGGATGTGTGCCATTTAAATCTGCATAAGACTTTCTGCATTCCCCACGGAGGCGGAGGACCCGGCATGGGACCCATTTGCGTGGGTGAACACTTGCGTCCGCATCTGCCCAGCAACCCCATGGAAACCAGTGACCGCCCGCTGGCGATTTCTTCCGCGCCGATGGGATCCGCCTCGATTTTGGTGATTTCCTGGATGTACATTCGCATGATGGGCCCGGACGGGCTCAAAAAGGCCACCCAGCTGGCACTGTTGAATGCCAACTACATGGCCAAGCAATTGGAGTTGTCCTATCCCGTGCTCTACACCGGACGCAATGGCCGGGTGGCGCATGAGTTCATTCTCGACCTGCGGGAGCTCACCTCGCGGGCGGGCCTGCTGATCGACGATGTGGCCAAACGCCTGATCGATTACGGTTTCCACGCCCCCACCATGTCCTTCCCCGTGCCGGGCACCCTGATGATCGAACCCACGGAAAGCGAAAGCCGCGAGGAATTGGACCGCTTCTGCGAAGCCATGATCGCCATCCGCCGGGAGATCCAGGAGGTAATCGAAGGCAAATACGCTCCCGAAGATTCCCCCTTGCATCACGCCCCCCACACCGCCGACGATCTCAGCGGAGACTGGACCCGAAAATACAGTCGGGAAGAAGCGGTGTTCCCTTTAAGCTGGGTACGCGACCGCAAATTCTGGCCCGCCTGCAACCGCATTGACAACACCTACGGGGACCGCAACCTCATCTGCACCTGCGAATGGCCTGATTAAAAAAAACACCCAAAGCTCCTATCAAAAGCCCCTGGTGTCATGCAGGGGTGAATGCGGCTCTTTTAAGAAAACCCTCATACCCTTTTCACCATTTTTATAAAGACGTGGAACCACGCAAATCAGCATCCCTGACAGAATCATTTTCCAAAGGTGGAAAGTTGATACGTTGTGGACCGTCCGCCTCTGGCTTT
Organism: Kiritimatiellaeota bacterium B1221; assembly: GCA_029269125.1. GTDB lineage: Bacteria > Verrucomicrobiota > Kiritimatiellia > SS1-B-03-39 > UBA6053 > UBA6053. The sequence continues at coordinate 5,568 of JARHXX010000019.1, forward strand.
TCTTTCAACATGCAAATCGACTCCGCGTCTGGAAAACCACAGACCTTCATCAAAGTCTGGAAGCGCTCCTGATTCAGGATCATGTGCGGGTGGCGGCATTGCAGTGCGCATTGAAAATGGGAGAAACCGAAAAAAACGGGTTTTCAAATATCTCCCCCGAAAATACGGCTTCCCCACGGATATGGCCCGGGCGCGGCCACAGCTGCATCAGTCCCCGCACCGGAGGGGTACTTCCATGACAGAATGTCTCACGGGAAAACCCATGGTTATTTCTGATTTAAACCTCAGACACGAAGTGATGAACTGCACCTGAACGGGCCGGATATTCATCTGTCCCCCGCCTATTGCCTGCCCACAGGCGTCAGAAACCAAAACCAAACTTAACAGGACCCCTCATAGGGTTTGACAGTAGAAGACGTCTTTATAAGAAGCAAAAACCAATAACAAAAGGCCTGCTATCAAACACATACTCTCCAACTTCCTTCGTCCACGTGTCTTAAACCTTTTTTTACAAGTTTGGCTCATCACTTTTCTGGGAAACAGCGACTCTCTCATGGCGCAGGTATCCACCGATTATTTTTATGCGCAATCAGCGGAATCCGATCCCGGCAGAGAATTCAGCCAGCAGGAAATCTCCCTGGATCTTCAAGTGCCGTTTCACATCTCTGTGGATAAAGAAACCCGGAAGGGTTACGTTCTTTCCGGCGGGTTCCAATTTCTATTAACCCGTTTCAGCTTCGCCGAAAATGATTTGGATGATGTCTCGCTGATCAAATACAAAGTCCCGTTAAGCGCCACCCTGCTCACAGGTGAAAAATTGTTAATCACCGCCCAGGTGACCCCCGGCATCCACAGTGAAAAAGGGAGTGCTGATTTTGATGATTACCGGACGGAGGGACATTTGCTGACAAAATACACCCAAAGCCCCAATCTGCAGTGGGTCCTGGGCGTTGGATACGGGGACTCCTTCGGTGATCCCTCTGCCTTTCCCATTTTCGGGGGAATTTGGCAGGCAACCGACCATTTAAACCTTCATTTGGTGTTTCCCAAAGTTGAAGCCACCTACGCGGTGTCAGACGCGTTCAACATCAACGCCACCGCCATCCCCGCAGGTGGTCAATGGTATTGGAACCTGGACAATGAGGGCGTAGAAGAATCCGTAGACGTCGAATTCATCGGAGGCAGAGTCGGACTTGGAATGGAATGGCGCGTATTTGAGAAATGGTGGATTGGACTTTCAGGGGGGATGCAAACCGGTCAGGAAGCCACTCTGAGCCGGGAGGAGGATCCTTCACAAAACAAAGAGCTGGTGATTGAGAATGCCTGGTACGCCCAAATCGGGATCAGACTGCACTAACGAAGCGCGCGGTTACAGCCCCTCTCCGTTCAGGCATTCTGCATTTTGCGGATGGACCAACGTAACAACGGCCACAAACAAAGAATAACGATCCCCTGCCAGAGAGGCGCCACGGCAAAAAGAAACGCGGATTGCAGGGGGATCAGCATAGACAACCACTGGCCAGTATTCCGGGGATGCATCTGCCCCTGTGATTTGATCTGCCTAAGATTTTGTAACGCCAGCAGTGCCAACAAAGCCCAGGGAACAAATATTAAAAACCGGGGCTCTCCCAGAAACAGCGCGGCGAAAGGAGCGAGAAACCAAATGGCGGTTAAAGTGCCTGCAGCCGGCATCACCCAAGAGGTTGCACGGTATTCACGATCGGCCAATAAAGTGATTCCGAGGATCAGCCCCCCCCAAACCGAGAGAGGCAGCACCAAGGAGCTCACGATCAAGGGCGCACCGGCCCCCATCCAAAGCACGCAGCCCCGGCAGGAAGCCATCAGGACGGCCCCAAGCCACAGATGCCGGTCTTTCAGAAAGGTATAAGCGGTTATCAGCATCAGCAGCAGTAAAAGAGGGGGCGAGCCCGGTTGGAGCCCACAGGCCAGACCCGCCAGCAGCAAACCAAACACCAGGGCCTGCGTTCGGCTGATTTCTCCTGCCGGTAACGGACGTTTCGGTTTATTTTCCTGGTCGCGGGGCGCATCCACCACATCATTTAACACCATGCCGTAGAGGTATAAAAGCGACACGGAGAGGGTTTGCGCCCAGGAAATATCCCTGCCTGCCAGTGCGGAACCGACCCAAACATCACCGGGGACGGTAAAAACAGCAGGTAATCGGGTTAATCGGATCCAAGGCAGTAATGGGGGGAACATTATGCAAGTTAAAGCTTTGCAATCAGGAGATTCAACTCTAAAAGAAGCACCTCAACCAAGATGCGATGCATTTTTATAACCATTCTGCTTGACGAAAGCGCCTGCATCCCTATTTTAACCCCCTTTCACACAACAACCTTTAGAACAAGAGAATCCACGTGAGCGCACTTTTAGAAAAAATCCATTCAGAAAACAAAAAAGCCGAAATGCCTGAGTTTGCCGTTGGCGACGCCGTAAAGGTGCACGTCCGCATTCAAGAAGGGAACAATGTTCGTACCCAGATCTTTTCCGGAACCGTGATTGCCCGTGACGGCCATGGTGCAACCGAAACATTCACTGTCCGCCGAATTTCTTATGGTGAAGGCGTTGAAAAAGTATTCCCCATTCACGCGCCTGCCGTTGAAAAAATTGAAGTAGAGCGTCAGGGCAGTGTCCGTCGCGCAAAACTCTATTATGCCCGTGCACTCAAAGGTAAAAAAGCAAAAATCACCTGATCTGTTTGAGATCGAAAACGGCCTGCTGGCCGCTGAACACGCCGCCCTCCAAAGCGGCGTTTTTCGTGTCGCGGGTGTGGATGAAGCCGGACGGGGCCCTTTGGCCGGTCCGGTCGTGGCGGCGGCCGTAATGTTTCCCAGCGCCTGTCTGCAGGGGGAACCGGCGGATATTATTGCCGGGATTCAGGATTCAAAAGTACTCTCAGCGAAAAAACGGGCACAGCTTTTACCTGAAATTTTACAATATCCGGGCGTAATCGTGGGTGTCGGCTGTTGCGACAGCACGGAAATCGATCAACTCAATATCCTCCGCGCCACCCATCTTGCCATGCGCAAAGCATTGCTGAACATGAAAGAACTCCCCGGTCTGGCCCTGGTGGATGGACTACCGGTGCAGGGGCTGCCCACTGACAGCCGATCCATGATTAAAGGCGATCGCCGCTGTTTCTCGATAGCCGCCGCCAGTATCGTGGCCAAAGAAACCCGGGACAGCATGATGAAAGAGCTGGACCTGAAATATCCGGAATACGGCTTTGCGCAACATAAAGGATATGGCACCCGCAAACATATCACCGCCTTGGAAAAATGGGGCCCCTGCCCCATACACCGCCGAAGTTTTGCCCCCGTAAGAGTCAGGGAAACCCTAAAAGCTGAAGGTCACACCCCTTGACATCTCAAAATTGGAACGATAGAAATAATCAATAGGTGACAGCAACAAGGAACAATTCAAATGGTGCCTTCAGCCCCATTATTTTTTTCTTATGGTTAATCGTCATAGGCTGTAGCCTCTTTGTCACTGTGCTCCAAGTGAATTTTCACCTGAAACACGCGGAAGAGGATCTCTTCCAACAGGCGCAAATATTTGCAGAGTCCCTTCACGGGTCTGAAGTTGAGCTCATAAAGAGCCACCATATGGACCTGGAGGATATAACCGATCTGACGCTGGAAAAGAAACTCTCCCTCTACCAGCAATACTTAAAGGACTTTTATCCATCAGCCTCCCTGAAGTTTCTTTATATGTGTGAAGGAACCCATCTGGAAATTCTGGATGTTTCCGGACAGGGGCAAGAGGTTTCAAACGGTCAAAAGAAATTGTGGAAGAAAGCCATTCTCCAGCAGAATTATGCGCCGATTCATTTTGAGCGCAGCCTCTCCATACTTCACCCTTTCTATGCTTTAGACGTCGATTGTGAGCATATGGTGGCCTGTATCTACTTCCCTAAAGCCACCGGATTCCACCACCACACGGATCCATTTTGGCATGGGCTTGGTTATGTCGCGGGGTATACCGGTATATTTTTATTGTGTATCTTCCTTGGTTACGGAATCAAAAAGAAGCCCTGTAATCCCATCAAATGGCAGGCCCTGATTTGCGGATTTGGTTTTTTCGGTATTGGGGTCCTGTTTAGTATTCAACTCTCCGGGCTGACCAATCATGTTGAAAACAACACCCGCATTCGGGTGTTTGAAAATTATGCTGCATCCGTGACATCACGTATACAGGACCGGCTGGTGGAAATTGAAACCCGTAGTCTGCAACATCTGGTGGCGTTTATTGAAGCATCGAATGAGGTGACCGTGCAGGAGTTCAGGCGGTTCACCCAAGACATCCGTTCATCAAAAAATACCGGAATTTGGTATTGGATTCCCGAGCCCGGCGAAAAGGAATCTCCCGTTATTCAGTACAACTCCCACAATGATGATCTGAATATCCCCCTGGCAGAGACCTTCCCTCAGGAAACAGCGGTTATTGAAGAAATCCTCAACCAGAGCCGTCAGGCAAACAGATTATCCGCCAGCGACATCCACACCTGCAAACTCCATAATGATCCCATTATTTTTATTGCACATCCGGTTTCGGACGGCCCCTCTTTTCAAGGGTGGGTTGCCAGCACCATCACTTTGAAACTGCTTGTAGATGAAGGTCTGCAGTTCGGAAATTTAAATCCCAACGCTGTCGATCTCAACATAGTCGAAATGAAGGATTCAGAGCATCTAACGCAAAGTTTCATCCATACGCACGCTTTTGTCCGCCCCGTTTATATTTTCGAACGCCTCTACCTCATTCATGCAGCCCCAAATCCCCTATACACAACGCTTTACCCCATTGAATTCAATGTCTGGGTTGCCGGGGCCGGCGGATTTATTTCCCTGATAATCAGCATTATGCTGTACCAAAATTTACTTCGGAATTACCTGCTGGAAAATAAAGTTCAGGTCCGAACCCGCTCCCTGGATAATTTATTACACAAACATCAGAACATCACCAATAATTTGCCGCTGGGACTCGCTTTATGTGAGAACGGGGTCCCCTGTGAAATGAACCCCAAAATGCTCACCTGGTTTAAAAGCTCGGACGATTTAAAAAATCAATTGCCCCCGCTCATTCACGAGGAGCTTCACTCGGGTAAAAAGTTTAAAAGTCTTTTACCCCTGCAAACCCAGTTTGGGACACGGCAAATGAAGTGCACACTGATTAAGCTGCCTGAAGACGCAGGGAAAGATCTGCATTTGATCCTGCTGGAGGACTGGACAGAGCAGTTAAGGTCGGAACAGGCGCTGAGCAAAAAAACCCTTGAACTGGAGCGGTTGTTTAACTCCAGTACTGACCTGATGTGCACCTCCACACTCGACGGCACTTTTCTAAACTTAAACCCGCAATGGGAAGCGACCCTGGGCCATTCGGTATCCGAAATGACCGGCCAGCAGTGGATTCATTTTGTGCATGACGCTGACCGGGAGCAGGCCCAAAAATTCCTTCAACGGATTTGTGACGGCGCGCAAAAGCAGATTTTCACTTTGCGCTTCGAACATTGCAGGGGCGAAGAAGTTTGGCTGGAGTGGAAAGCCACCCGCGAAGGCAATCTGATTCATGCCAATGTTCGGGACATCACCGCCAGAATCAATGCCGAAGAAAAAAACCGGAACATGCGCGAACATGTCGCCCGCGCCCAGAAAATGGAATCTATCGGTCGGCTGGCGGGCGGTATTGCCCATGATTTCAACAACAGTCTGCAAGTGATCATCGGGAATGCCCAGCTGGCCCTCACCCGTCCGGAAACCCCCAGGAGTCAAAAAAAGCAGTTGCAGGACATTCTAAAGGCGGCAGACCGATCCGCCCGCCTGACCCGGCAATTGCTGGGATTTGCGATGAAGCAACATATTCAGGCGGACCCCACAAATTTAAACGAAAAGCTTACCGAAATGGAGCCCATGTTTAAAACCATCCTCGGAGACCAAATTCAGCTCACCTGGAAATTATCTTCGGAACTGGCCAAAGTGAAAATGGACAGCGGACAGCTGGAACAGATCTGTGTCAGTCTGCTGGAGAACGCCCGGGATGCCATGGCAAGGGGTGGAAAGCTCACCATCACCACTGAAAACCGGGACTATACCCAAACCAAACCTGAAAACTTGGTCATCGATATTTCAAAAGGTCATTATATTTGTTTCAGCATTCAGGACACCGGAACCGGTATTGATTCATCTTTGTTGGGCACTCTGTTCGAGCCCTTCTCCACCACCCAGGATCCTTCGAAAGGATCAGGACTGGGGCTGGCCACCGTATATGGTATCCTGCAACAGAACAATGGAAGTATTCGCGTGGAAAGCGTACCGGGCCACGGAACCTTGATGGAAGTCTTTCTCCCCCGGCTAACCGAAGGGACATCTGAAAGTTCAAACACAGTAAAAGCGCGGGCGGTTTTGGGGAAAATCCTGGTGGTGGATGATAATCCCCAAATCCTTCAACTCTCCTCCCTGGTTCTGGAAGAACTCAACTATCGGGTTTTAACCTCAAGTTCTCCGGTGGCGGCACTGAAAATCATACAAGAGGATCCTGAGGTTGCCCTGCTGCTCACCGATGTGCTGATGCCGGATATGACCGGGCAGGATCTTTATGAACAAGCCCTGGTTCACCGTCCCAATTTAAAATGTATTTTCATGTCAGGGTACAGCTCGGATGTGGTGGAAGCCAACTTCCTGCAAACGGGCAGCTGCACCTTTTTACACAAGCCCTTTACATTGGAAGTCGTGAGAGAAGCGGTCGCGCAGCTTTTACAATCCCCGGGGTAATTCCAGCCGGAAAACCGCGCCGCCGGCCTCCTCCCGGTTATACGCATACAGCTTCCCCTGATGCTGCATGGCCAGGTCATGGGAAATGGCCAAACCCAGTCCCAAACCATATTGCCCCCCTCCACTTTTGGTGGTCACATTGGGCTCAAAGATTTTCTCCATCAATTCTTCAGGAATACCGGGACCTTCATCTTCCACCTCCAACCAGGCGCCGCTTTCATCCATTCCTCCCCGAATGGTAATTTTCTTTCCGGGTTCGGTTGCTTCACACGCATTGGTCAATAAATTGGTCAGGATTTGGTTTATTTCACCGGCCTTGCCGGGCACTTTGGACATCGCGGGAATTTCCAACGAAAGATCATAGTGTTTTAATACATGATTCAGCACCATCAAGGTGTCCTGAATACACTGCTCCAAGTCAATTCCCGCACTTTCAGACTCGTCCTGTCGACTATAACTCTTCAGACTTTTCACCAACCGGGCGATTCGATCGTTGGCAATTTGGATACTGTGGAGGGAAGAGCCCATTTCAAACAAGCGGATTTTCGCGTCGACCTTCTGCCAACGTTCCTTTTTCAGATCCCGATGCACATCCTCGAGGAGGTTCTCAGGAAACCGAATCAGCCGACGTGCCCGGGCCCGTGAAAGTCCGGGGTAGTTCTGCTCCAACACCGCCATTTTCTCTCGGCTTTCCGATGTGCTGACAAAAGGAGCATGACGGCCCGCCTCCAACAACCGTAACTCCTCCGGACGATCCTGGAGAAGTTCCGGCAAGTCACCTCCCAAGCGGGCGACACTTTGCATAAGCGATGTGGAGGGATTGTTTATTTCGTGGGCAATACCGGCAAGCAATTGCCCCATGGTTGCGAGTTTTTCCCGATGCACCATTTGGTTACGGGTCTGCTTTAAATCGGTTACGGCAGCCTGCAACGCGTTCCGTTCATGCTCCAACTCGCGGGTTAAGCCCGCCACTTTTAAATTCAACCCCACCACCCGGCGGTAGCGGTCACTTAAATTTGCCACCAACAGTTGTAGTGTAATACGTGAAAACTCCGCATCCTCCCCCACGGTTTGATCAAATAAGCGTCTACCAACTTTGAGGTATTCCACATCCCGTTTTGCACAGGAATCCGAGAAAGAGGGATTGCCCGTCCAAAAGGATAAAATACCTATCAGAGAACCGGGCCCGAGAAGATCCAAAACCTGTGACTTCCCATCCGGACCCTTTTTCGAAAGCTCGATTTCCCCTTCTAAAAGGATGTAGAGATAAGGGTTTTGCTCCCCTTCCCTCATCAACAGATCACCCGATTTCAAATGGTGCGCAGAATGACCTGCATTCCTGGCCCATGCCACCAGACCTTCCAGCGCTTCGCTGGTGGACTGCTTCACCAGCTGTACATCAGAAGCGGACATAAGTTCACCGATCGCCGGATAAATGTTTGCGCATTAAATCGTCGATCAATTCCACATCCAAGTGGCGCAAATAGGGCAACGGATTTAAATCACGGGCGATAAGATAAAAAGCGATCTCCCGTTTTGCGACCTGCAGAATTTCATCCCCTTCCCAAGGCTTGGCGATATAATGTGCCAATTCAGCTTGATTCACCGCCTTTACGGTGGCCTCCAAACCTGCCTGCCCGGTGAGTAATACTTTACGGGTGAGCTTCCAGCGCTCGTCCTTTTGCAGATCGACCAATAAATCGACCCCATTTTCTCCGGGCATAATGTGGTCACAGAAAATAACCGCGGTTTCATCTTCCCGTTCGCGAATCTGGATCAGCAACTCACGCGCCTCCTGCGCATTTTCCGCGGCCTCCACCAAAAAGAGATCTTCCAGTGGTTCCAATTCCCGGATGACCGCATCCAATACGTCCCGTTCATCCTCAACACATACAATTACGATTTTTGACATGTAAGCCTCCAGTTAAATCCTACAACAGGATCGGCCAAATAAAGAGACCGAATAATAGGGTTAAGATAATCCCCACGATCCCCACCAACCAACCGGCTTTCGCCAAATCCTTGGTTTCAATTAAACCCGTGGAGAGGGCAATCGCATTGGGCGGGGTTGAAATCGGAAGAATCATGGCAAAACTTACAATAATGCCAATCACCGCAATAGGTATAATTAATTCCGCCGGTCCCGCCGATACATCCGGAGCGAGCATCGCGATCGCAATGGGAACCAAAATTGTGGCACTTACGGTATGGGAAATCAAGTTCCCCACCGAAAAGCCCACCAAAGCAAACAGCAGAATCAACATAAAGGGAGAAAATGCTTCCCAGGAAACCAGGGAGATCATCCATTCAGCCAATCCGGTATTGCGGAGGCTGATGCCAAGTGAAATACCACCGGCGACCAGCCAAAGGACTTCCCAAGCATGACTGCGAATATCCTGTTTATCGAGGATTCCCAACGCCGGTAACATCACCATGGGCAGGAATGCCACCACGGCAGAGGGAATATGGTGCATTTTTTCCGTGACCCACAGGCCAACGGTTAGAGCAAAGACGATGTACAATCCAATGGCCCGGGGAGAGGTTTTAAACTGGCCATCAATATTCAGTTCAAAACGCTCCAATTGCGGTTTAAACATCCGGCACATCCCCAACCAGGAAACCACCAATGCCAGCAAAACCAGCGGAGTGGCGATCATCATCCATGTACTGAACGGAACCATCGTCCCCTGTTTTGCCAAGGCCGCAATGGCCACCGCATTCGGAGGGGTTCCAATCGGAGTTGCGATACCACCAATATTTGCACCCACCGGTATCGAAAGCGCCACCAACCGGCGGAAAGGATCCGATGCGGGGACTTTGGCCACGATAGGTAGCGCCACCGTCATCATCATGGCCGTGGTCGCAGTATTGCTCATAAAAGCGGATAAGATTCCGGTGACCAGCATAACCCCCAGCGCAACCCGGGTGGGGGAAGAGCCAAATGGTTTCAGCAAAATACGGGTCAGGTTCCGGTCCAACGCATATTTTTCAGCCGCTTTGGCTAAACTGAATCCGCCCAAAAACAGAATTAAAATGGGATGTGCCAGGGTCCCATAAAAATCCTGATAGTTGGGCGCAGCATATTCCCCTCCGGAAAGACGGGTAATCGCATCCAAAAAGATACTTTGATCCGAAAGCAGGGTGACCTGGAAAAAAATCACCGCCAGACTGGTCACATAAATCGGAATGGGTTCGGTGATCCAGAATATCGCCGCAAATACAAAGATGCCCAAGGTAATGTGCCCGGCAGGGCTCAGGCCTGAAAATTCACAAAAAGGGAACACGCAAAGCGCTCCCAGACCCAAGAACAGGCCCAGGATTTTTTTTATCGGATACTTCATTTTTTTCCGGGTGTGTGTGGTAACTGCAAGGTGTCATCATGCATTTCCATGAGATGACCTTTTTCGATCAGCCAACGGAAATGGGAAACCAGATCGGCAGGAATTTCCTCACTCTGATTTGCAACTGATTTCAACGCCTCCTGATTGGTGCAACCAGGATGGGCCGTCACGTATTCCAGGATTTTCCGAATCTCATCCACCACTTTCATATCTTCAGGCAAAGGATGTTGAGGAATACCACTGACCAACATTTGTCCGTGGTGACGGAATACGTGTAACCGCATGTGTTTAAATGCAGGGCGCAGCGCAAAAATAATTGAATTGGGCCGGTCGTGTTCGCGGTTTAAATGAAACTTGGTTAAACTTAACAGCGAGGGATCGGTCATTTTCTCGAACAAATAACCAGGAAGGATCGCCCGCTTGGTTTTGCGAATCAGCTTGGGCAGATGATGTTCCCGGAAATCGGCTTCGGCCTGCTCGCGGGTCCATTCGTAGGGACGATTATCTTCAGCCGGGGCTTCCGCTTCTACCGGGGCTTCTTCAGTGGCAAGGGGCGGATCGGGCTGATCTGCCGGATCGGCCGGATCTGTCTGAACCGTCGGATCTGTCGGGTCTGCCTTTTCCACGGCTTCAGGCTCGGGTTTTTTCTCGAGCTTTTTACGGTAAAAACTTTGTACCGACACCTCTTTTTTCCATGCCTCAATCGCTTCTTCGTCATGAACCATTTCGATGCCACGTGAAAAAGCATCCGCAGGTACGCCTTCAGCAATCTCAGTCCGCAACGCTTCGAGGCGGGCCTGATAACCATGCCAATTCGGGGGGCCCACCAGTTTGCCGCTGCGGGCGTGACGTCCCACACAAATAAAATTACCCGCCGGAGGCGCAACTTCACGGTCTTCCCGCTCATAAGTCGCATCCATCCCATGATCTAAGATATATTGCTCACAGGCCTGCTGATCAGAAAAAACCATGCCATTGGCCGTACATACATAGAGATGAAAATCCTCCTGGCCTTCCGCCTGATCTTTCACCGTGTATTTCATGGAGATAAACGCAGGATTCTCCATGAATTTCCCCGCAACCACTTTCAAAGGATATGCGCGGTGAGATTGACGAATCACCTTCACCACTTTACTCAGACGTTTTTTCTCTGGAATAAAGTCTACATGAACGGGTACACGGGGAGCACGCTCTTCATAACGCGGCCGCCCTCTGTGTCCGCCTTCATGACGTGAATGCCCTTGGGAATCATTTTGTCCCCCCCCCTCTCCAACCGGTGTACGGCGGGGTTTCACCCGCACGCCCTGCAGATTGGGACGGGATGACTTGGGGGCCCGGGGGCCGCCTTGCGACCGCCCTCCTTGGGAACGGCCTCCATCACGGCCACGGCCACCTGAACGGCCTCCACGGCCTCGCTGCTCAGGTGCGGATTGGGTGACACCGGGACTTCCTTTGGCCCAGTCGGGGGTTAAATCAAAACTTCCAAATAAAGACTCTAATTCTTCAGGTTTCGGCGCTTCGGGGTTTTCGGCTTCTTCAGTCATAGCTCAGATCAACTTTTGCAAAATAAAAATTTCGATGTAATTTAAACGGCGTTCAAGCTACAGACTTGCATCAGGAATCGCATCATGCAAGACAATCAAACAATGAACATGAATCAATCAAACAAACAAACTCCTTATTGGTTAGAAAAGTATTCAAGCGCCGTCACCCTGGGTGACATGGAAATCTTCGTATTTCCGGAGCTTTTATACGCATTAGTCCTTGCAAACATTATGTCTCCCCGGATTTGGGCGTGGATGGAGGAGGACTGGGCCAAGAAGATCCAGGGGAAATCGTCCAACCGCCGGGTACAGCGTATGAAGCAGTACATTATGGATGCCTATGACTTTAATTTGGACCTGGACACCTGGGGTTTGACCACCAAAGCAAAAGAAATGGAGCGTTTTGCCTCCATTATTGATCCGGATATTTTGCAACGCAGTAATGCCCTCTTCGGTTATGAGGGCGACAAGTATTACTTTGACCTGGATATCCGCAAACACTTCGGCCTAGATAACTACCATGATGATATCATTCCTTATTGGAAAACCGAAACCGTTGAAGCCATGGATGCCTTTCGGAATAAGGAGGGGTATAACATGGGGGCCGGAGAATGCGTATCCCTCTCCACCCTGTACGCCGCGGCCTTATTTATCGTGGGCGGCGTTGAACTTGAAGATATTCTTCTGCTGGCCACGCCCCTCCACTCCCAAAACTTTATTAATATGGGTGAAGGGGTCATCACCAACAACCGCCGAATCGTCACCAAAAAAATGTGGTTTAACGGCAGTGAAATTACGTGGAAGGCCCAACGCGCCATCCGCAATGAAAAAATCACCATTGTGGCGAACAATTCCGGGTACATTCATACCATGTATCCCGACGCCACAATCGATCCCGACTCCTACAAAAAAAACATCGAAAAGCTTCGGGAATATCTGACGACCAAAATTGATATGGAAATTTTGTCCAATTTCCTGCGCCAGCATTCCGATTTGCAGACCTGTTTTCAAATCCGTCAGGACCGTCACGGCGGTCACCGCTATATCGAAACCGAAAAAGTGTTCGCCTACGAGCACGGCAGCAGTTATCGGGTGAATGACAACACCCGAGACAAACTTTTGGATGAAATTGACACTTACGAATTTTATGCCGAACCGATCCAGGGCCGTATTGTTCTGAATAACTTTGAGGATTTCTTTAAGCAAAACCCCAATTTGGATCTCAATGAACCGAAAGATCTGGCGACCCTGCTGGATGCATTCAGCTGCACCAACGCCAAAGCCAGAAATGTCGGACAGCGGTTGGTGGAATTCTGCCATATCGATCCCCGCCTCCCGGAAAACCGGAACTTTGTTCCCAGCCCCAAAATCGAATTAAAAGCCGAGTGGGGACGCGAGCGCATTTTGGAAGTACTGGAAGGCATGCGCGAAACCCATCCCGTAGTGGACTTGGCGTTTTACGCCTACCGCGACCTCAACCGAACCGACTGGGCACCTTTCGTAAAGGCCGCGATCGAACGGAACCCCGTGGTCATCGATGCCCTGCGGAAGTCGTCTGAATCCGATGCGGTTGAAAAAATCTCTTCCCTGAAAGCGGGATCCATCTATGATGAAAATCGTATGGCCCAACCGGATGAGGTTTGGAACTTTCAACGGGGAGACGGGGCGGAAAAAGCCTTTGCTATCGCTGCCCTGCTTAAGCACCGGCAGCCTGACCGCCCCGTAAAACTCCTTTTTGCAGGCTCAAAGGTTTCCATCAGCTGGGAGAATCAATCGCGAAGTCTTGAAAGCACCAAAAATCTCCAGAAAGAGTTGGAACTCTAATGTCTAAAGAGTTCTGGATCAACCTTGCAGGATGGATCCCCGCCATCACCTTGCCTTTGGCCACCCTCTTTCAATTGCGACAGCTCCTCAAAACCCGTTCGGCGGAGGGTGTGTCCATCATGACCTGGCTTCTGTTCGGTTTCGCGAACCTGGGTATTTATATATTTACAGAAAAGTATTTTGTGATTCAGTCCCTGCTCGCGCAGTTGCTGACTGCCATTCTGAACTTTGTCATTGTCGGCATTCTGTTGACTTACCAAAGGCGTAATGCCCCATGAAACCAAAAGAAAACCCCTCATCCCGCAGAGATGAGAGCTGGACAGGGGGGATCACCTCCCCTAGATTGAGGTATGAGACGAAAATCACGAGATAAAGCTGAGAAGGGAATATTCCCCACGCTGCGCCGGATCTTTTTTATCCTGCGCCTCTCCTGCCTGCTTTATGTTGTGGGTCTCGCGTATCAACTGGTGCGGTGGAGTCACAATTATGATCCCCGCTTTTACAAGTTTCTCGGCACCACCCCGGGCAAAGCGCTTTCTTCTTTCATGGAATGGCCCAATCTCTATACCCGGGTTCAAAAGGAAAAAAGCTTTGCAGACTTCAGTGACGAAGAAAAAAAGGGATACGAACAAATTGTCAACCGCCTGCAGCAAAGTTGGCCCACCCACTCCCTGAGCTATAAAAACGGAAAACACAAAGATGTCAGAATCTTGCGTACTTCTCCCGGCCAGATCCATGTAAGAGAATATTTAGGAACGCAAGGACGGTTGGAGTCCCAAATTTCCACATCGGAACTTTCGGAAATCACCCCGTACGCCAAAAAGTTCCCTCACGTGAGCCTCCGTGACATCCACTTCCAGGAAAACTTTCCGGATTTCGAACTCAGTTATTCCGGACATTACACCATTCTCACGGATGCGCCATATTATCAGGTTTCCCAGTCGGTAAAAATTCTGGAGGAGCTGCACACCCAATATTTAGAACTGTTTTCACCGCTGATTCGCTTTCCCAACCGGGAGCAGAGTTTACAAGTGTTGTTTTTCACCAATGAAACAGAATACCGGAAACATCAGAAAAACAGCGCCCCGGATTTGGCCAACAGCGTGGGATATTATTCTCCCTTGGAAGATCGTATGGTGGTTTTTAATCAGCAGTTTTCAAACCGGGCGAAACAAATCCGCGAAGATGTGGGTGACGATATTACCCAAATGCTCCAACAGGCCCGGAACAGCAGTCAGCGTCAACAAATCCTGCGCATGCAGCAGAGTGCAGAGGCACAGATACGAAATTTGGCCCAGCAGGAAACCATCGCCACCCTACGCCATGAAGGGGCACATCACCTGAGCTACGCCTATGGGATCCACTCATGGATTCACACAGAGAACGGCTGGCTGATTGAGGGACTCGCCGCCTATTTCGAAGCACCCAGCCCCGGAGAGATTGATTCCGTCTACCGGGACAGTCTCAGGTATCTGGATCGCCATAACCGTATACCGGCCCTCTCCCGTTTGGTGGAAATACGCCAGCCTGAGCATTTTGAGGACGAACTGCCCGGATTGGAGGCGCACGAAGCGTATGCCCTCTCATGGAGCTTATTTCACTTCTGTATGCTTCCGGAAAATAAAGAAGCTTTTTTCGACTACATACGTTCTCTTCAGGATCCGGAGGATCTTAGAGCTTTAATGCGCGTACCCCGCACCCAACTCTTGGCAGAAGCACTGGGAATGCGCCCCTCTGAATTGGAATTGGCGTGGCGGGCGCATCTTCTAACGCTGATGAGCGGGCGGAGCTGAAAATCCCGAGGCTCGGTTCTTGCATTTTCCGTTTCTTCAAGGTTGATAAAAGCCATGTTTATCCGGATTATTTTATTGCTCACCGTGCTGCACGGCATGAGTCCCTGTTGCCTCCCTGCCCGGGCAGAGGCCCAGAAAGTGACGATTTCCCCCAAATTACGCTTCAGGGCAAAAACTTTTGCGAGAGAAAACGATCCCATCAGAAATCCCATCCCCTGGGTGCAGTTTAAAGATATGTTACCTGAAGGCACCCGGGTGCAAAAAGGAGACATGGTTTTTCACCTGGATGTGCAAGGGGTACTCGAAGACGTGTGGAAGCTGGAAAACCGTCTGAAAGAAGCGGAAAATGAGGCGGCACGCCAACTGGCGGAAATGCGGAAAACCGTCAGCACCCTCGAAGATCAACGCGCAGAAAAAATAGATGCGCGTGACATCCAGGCCGCACGGCTTACATATTTAAAATCCCTGCCGGTGGAAGCAGATATCCAAATTGCGCAAGGACGTCTGGACGTCGCACAGGAAACGCTGCAGGCGAACAAAATCGAACTGGACAAAAGCCGGGAGCGGTTAAAAAAAGGACTCATCTCCCCCGCCATGCTCAAAGAGGATGAACTGCAATATGCAGAACAGCTGGCGCGCACCGAATATGCAGAAAAGATGCTGGCCTACACCAAGCTGTCGGCACACCCGTTAAGTATCGAAGTGGTAGAATTCCGTATCCGGAACCTCGAACTGGAAATCAAAAAACTCGAAGCTGAAATTCCAATTAAAGAAAAAATTCTTGAGATTGAAACCACCACGCAACAACGAAGAATCGAAGATTTAAAATCGCAGTTGGCCGAACGGCACATTCAATTGGAAAATGAATACTTGTATGCGCCCTCTGATGGCGTGTTGATGTATTCTCCCCAGTTAAAAAGAGAGCTGACAGTTGGTGGCAAGGCCGTAAAAGGGATGGTCCTGGCACAAATACCGCGAAAGGAAAGCATGGCGCTCGAAGGAGTTATACCCGAACAGCTCCGTCATTTATACAAGCAAGGGGATCCCGCGGAAGTTCAACTCAATTTATATCCCGGCCGCAGCTTTCCCGGGGTCATTGCGAGCATTTCCCCCTTCTCCCGAGATGCCGCAGAGGGAGACAATCCTTCGGGCGTGAAGGTCGTGGATCTGATTGTCGAAATGAAAGACTTTCCAGAGATACTGCCTTTGGGCGTTTATGGTTGGATAACCCTTTCGACTCAAAACCCCCTCACCGGATGGGCGGTTCCGGCGGAATGGGTGCGCTATCGGGGCGGAAAAGCACATGTCAGTGTCGATGGGACCATGCAGGCCATCAACGGGATCATTCACGAAGATCTCTTTTTCTTAACCCCGCCCCACCCCACGGCAGACCGTCTTCAGGCCGAGGGAGAATGGACGGAGACCACGGAACCCGGCATGCATCTGGTCACCGATCAGTTCATGGTTACCGGCGAACTCATCCCCTTCGAAAGTGAAATCATTACCGCCCCGCGCATTCGGGCCTGGGATCTTCAAATTGCCTGGCTGGCTCCTGAAAATATGCAGATCCAGGCGGGAGAACCCATATTGGAACTCGGCAGTGAACAACTTTCCAAAGATTTAGACAACCGAAGAATGGAAGTAAAAAAAATTCAGGGAGAACGCGAAAGTGCCGAAGAAGAACTCTCCATCAGCCAAAGTGAGCAGGCCTTTCAATTAAGCTCCGCCCGCAACCGCATTGAAATCATGAAACGGGAGCGGGATCTGGTTTACATTCAAGGGAACACCTCCGAAATCCATCAAAGCAAACTCGACCTCATCACCGCCGAACTTCAAGTACAAAAAGCGGAGCGGGAAGTTGCCCGAAGCATCCGAAACGCGGAATGGACCGCCAGCGCGGAACAGGCACGATTGGAGCGCGACCTGAAAAGACGTAAACTCGAACTTGAACGTGCGCAGATAAATCACGAACAGGCCTTGGAGGGTGCGACCGATTTGGAAAAAAGCAGTGCGGAACTGGACCTTTTGAAAGAGAAAGCAAATGTAGCCGAACTTGAAGCGCAACATTATCGGACCCTCACCCGTGCGCAGTCTGTTTTAAGATGGAGAATTGCCCGTGAAAAACGTGAGAAAGAACGGCTGGACCGACATATTCATGATGTGGCTTCGATGAAAATCAACGCCCCGACATCCGGTCTGGTAAAATATTTAAAAGCGTGGGACGGAGTAAGAAACAGCAAAGTAAAAACCGGTATGAAGGTTTGGAGAGGCATGGCCCTGATAAGCCTTTCCGCTGCAGAAAAACTGTACGTGGAGGTTCCGGTGCCCGAACGCTATATTCAGGAACTGACCCCCGAAATGCAGGTGGCGGTGCGCATCCCCAGTGAAGGAGGCATGCAGTGGCAGGGAAAGATCATTCATCAGGATGAAATTTTAGAAGCGGCCAGCCAAACCATCAGTACCCAAAGCCTTTATGGCAATCGTGAGGCCCCCCAGGAACAAGTGCTGAACGTCCGCATCTTGGTTGAGAACAGTGAAGGAACGTCATTGAAACCCGGGGCCATTGCTCAAATCATCTTCCCTTTTGAAAAATGAAAAATCCCGGTAAATTTTCAGAAACTTTTTGGGCGATCCTTTTTGGCTTCGGATTGCTGAGTGCTTGCGGACAACCCAAGGAATATAGGGACAGCGATTGGATACCGGTTCAAATAGAATCCTCCGCCACCACCCTGCAGGAAATTGGCATTCTTGAAGCCAGGGAACTCGCCAGCATACAAAATTTGGTCGACGGCACCATCTCGGAAATTTTGGAAGATGGCTCCCGGGTCAAAAAGGGGGATCGGGTGATGCGTCTGGATGACGAAGAACTCCGGAATGATTTAGACAGCCAATTGCAAAATCTTGCACAATTAAAAGAGGATCTCGACAATGAACTGGCCGAATACGCGGTCCTCACCAACAGTTTTGAAATGACCAGCCGACTTAAAAAAGCGGAACTCGCGCATCATCAGCTCGAACTCAAAATGGGGGTCGTCCCTCTCACTCCTGAAGAGCTGAGATTACGGGAAATTGAGATCGAATTGGCGGCCCTGGATCTGGAAGACAAAACCAGTCAGTACACCCGGGAACAAAAACTCGTACAAAAAGGATTCGCACCCGCATCTTCCCTCGACAAAGCCCGCCGGGAACTGCAGGCGGCAACGACCTATCTGGCCGAAAAGAAAACCCAACTTGAACTGGCCAACAGTCCTGTTCCGGAAGAGCAACGACTCACTCTGGAAACGGCGGTGAAAGTGGCAGAAGACGCGGTCAAACGGAATCAACAAAAACAGGATCGCGATTTAAAAATTCAGGATCTGAAAATTGAAGGCTTGCGTTTAAAAGTTGAACATGCCCAAGATGAAATCGATCTTATTGAAAAGCGATTGAACATCGTAGAACGAGTTGCACCCACCAACGGAATTTTAAGGCTGACCCAGGAATGGGTGTGGTCCGTCAAAGCCTGGATGCCCTTAAATACCGGTCAACGAATTCGCGGCCTGAATATGATTGGCACCATTGTGGATCCGAAGGACCTTTCCTTGCGGATTATCACACATGAAAGTGACTATCTGCGCCTCCGCGTGGGGCAATCCGTTCATGCCCGCTTAACTGCATTTCCAGACCAGGAACTCAAAGGTGAAATCACTTCGTTAACAGAGTTAGGGCAGGATCGAAATGATTTGAGTCCCATTTACCGCCAGGCCCCTGCCATCCACCAAGCACTCTTTTTGGTAAAGGTGTCTCTCCAAGATTTAAATCAGGATGCGATGCCCGGTATGACCGCCACCGCCATCATCGAACTGGAACCCGAAAGAGAGCGGATGTTGATACCGTCTGAAGCCGTAGCTGAAGAGAGCCCGGGTCAGTTTACGGTGGAGATCCTTCGGGGGGAGCGAGAACAATCACAAGTGGTGATTCAAGGATTATTTACCGCAGACGGAAGATTTGAAGTGACCCAAGGGTTGGAAAAAGACGACAAAGTTTTGGTGAGAAGGAGCGCAAAATGAATCGGGTCATCCATCTAAAAAATGCCCGCAAAACCTATCATATGGGGAACCATGCGGTTCACGCTCTGGATGGGGTGAACATCGATATTGCCCGGGGCGAATTTGTTTCCATTATTGGCTCCTCCGGAAGTGGAAAATCCACTCTCATGCACATGCTGGGCTGCCTGGACCATCTCAGCGAAGGCACCTATGAGTTGGCCGGAGAAGATATGTCCAAGGCCACCGACGCCGAACTGTCCACCATCCGCAACCGCAAAATCGGCTTTGTCTTTCAACAGTTTAACTTGCTGGCGAATCTTACGGTATTAGAAAACATTGCCCTCCCCCTCGCCTATGCGGGCGTCCCCCGTGCACAGCGTTTAGACTTGGCAGCGAAGATGGCCCAAAAAGTGGGACTTGAAGCCCGACTGGATCATCGGCCCAACGAACTTTCGGGCGGACAATGTCAACGGGTCGCAATTGCCCGGGCGTTAATCAATGAACCCGATGTGTTATTTGCCGATGAGCCCACGGGGGCTTTGGACTCAAAAACCGGCGTTGAAATCATGGCACTGCTGGATGACTTACACGCACAGGGTCTCACCATATTATTGGTCACCCATGATTTAAAAATTGCAGAACATGCGCAACGAAAAATCACCCTGTCTGACGGTAAAATCGTCGAAGACAAACAACAAAGAGACAAAGCGGAAAAATCGATGGAGAACACCCTCCAAGGACAAAGCAGCAAACTCGGATTCAAAGATATGTTCCGAATTGGCTTACGGGAAGGCTTGCTCGCTCACAAACTCCGCACGGCACTGACCATGCTGGGGGTACTCATTGGTGTGGCCTCGGTAATCGCCATGTCCTCGTTTTCTGAAGGCAGTAAAAAGAAACAGGCCGATCAAATTCGTGCCCTGGGCTCCAACTTAATTAAAATCATCGACCGTAAACTCGAAAATCAACCCCTCTTCCAGGCCCGCGCCAGCGGATCCGCGGGGTTGACCCGGGAAGATGGGGCTATTTTAAAAAATGCGATAAAAGAAATCAGTGCCATCGCCTTTTTACGGGAAATGGTCCTGGATGTTGAAATTGACCGAACGCCCCAACCCAAAGCACAGGTGCGGGCCGTTTACGGGGATTATCTCAAAGTAAACAATTTGTCTTTGGCCCGTGGAAAAAACTTTCAGGAAAGCGATTATCTTCGCAACCAAAGGGTAGCAATTTTGGGCGCCGGATTGATCGGTAAACAAACGGACGAACAAACCCTGATCAATACCCAAATCCGCATCGGCGGACAACCTTATCGGGTCATCGGAGTGCTCGCCAATCGATTTGTCGACACCACTGAACTCGAAGCCGTGGGTGCGAATGACAGCAATTATGATATTCTGATTCCGCTGAGCACCGCCATCAATCGTTACACTTACCTCCCCCTGCGCAGCGAACTGGATGAAATTCAGTTACAATTATCCGAGGAGGAACTGCTGGCATCCGCCGGTAAAAGTATTCGTCGTATTTTGGATGCACGTCACCGGGGGGTGACGGATTATGAATTGGTCATTCCGTTGGATTTATTAAAATCAAAACAGGAAAGCCAAAAACTTCTGGATATTCTTTCACTAAGTATTAGCGCCATTTCCTTGGTAGTGGGCGGTATCGGCATTATGAATATCATGCTCGCTTCCGTCACGGAAAGGATGAAAGAAATTGGAATTCGCAGGGCCGTGGGTGCAAGGAAAGAAGATATTCGGAATCAGTTTTTGGTGGAATCGGTGCTGATCAGTATGGCGGGCGGCATTGCCGGTGTCCTCTTGGCAATGGGAGGCGTCACGCTGGCCTCCAGCCCCCTGGACTTCCCGGTGGTATTTTCTCCCGCACTTATGCTGGTCGCATTTGCAGCCGCTTTTCTGACCGGCTTGGGTTTTGGGGCCTATCCGGCCATCCGGGCTTCCAGTGAAAACCTGGTGGATATTCTCTCGCGCGAATGACAGCTTTTTTTCCGGTTTAACTTGTATTTTCAACAGGAATGGGTTTTTAAAGCGCCACGGAAGCTTAGCTCAGCTGGTAGAGCAGCTGACTCTTAATCAGCGGGTCGTGGGTTCGAGCCCCACAGCTTCCACCAGTTTTATTAGATTGACGGTTATCGAGGGCGCGTGGTGGAATGGCAGACACGCTGGATTTAGGATCCAGTGCCGAAAGGCGTGTGGGTTCGACTCCCACCGCGCCCACCACTATACGTAACATAACTTGCAATGGGTAAAACCTTCGCCACTCCTTAACAATAACCTTTGAAAGGTAATTTACTTTATAATTGTTTCAATTTTTGTAAACTATGTCTTGTCAGTCACCTGCCGAAAAGACATACTCTGAGGTGTCATGTATCAATACCACTCCAGACACCTTATGAAAAAGATTCCGCTTTCCACTTTCATTCTTTCCGGCCTTTGCGCCTTGAATTTTTCCAGTTCCGCATCGGCTCAACCCGGAAGTGGCATTCGAATTGGCGAACAAACACTCCTGGTTCCGCAACTTGCACTGTCCTACAATTACAATGACAATGTTGCGGTACGAAGTCGTGCGCTTTCGGAAGGTGACGTGCCTCTCAATGCAAAACAATCCGATACCTATTACAGCTACAATGCCTCACTCGCCCTGACCCGAATGACAGATAACCGCCGGTTAAGGCTGAATGGATGGTATGGACAAGATGCTTATCAGGACTATTCAGATCTTGACGGAGATACCTATGGCGTTGGAGGCGCTTTCAACTGGACCCGCCCCGGCGCAAGCACAACGGTTGAAGTTACCGGAAAATATGAACATGCGGTCGACCGCGCCGGGAGCGACGGGTTGGATCTGGGAACAAACCCTTTGCTGGATGTAGAAAATATTTCAGACCGCGTTGAACGTGATATGACCCGTGCAACCGTGAATATTAATCAAGATCTCATGAATCGCCTGGGTGCAGCCTTCATCTTCTCGTATTACGACACCGCCTATATAGAAGAACTATACAATGACCGCACCAGTTATGACTATATTGTTGAGCTGAACCATCAACTTTCAGACAAAAGCAAACCGTATCTGCGTGCAGGTATCGGTATTGATGAAGATGAAGGTTTTGAGGACGACGCCACCAAACCTTTTGTTCTGGGTGGCATACGCTATACTGCTACCGAAAAACTCCGCTTTGATCTTGGAGCCGGTTACGAAACCTATACCCGAACCCCCATCGGGAATGAGGAGCTTGAGGATTCCGGCGTAAAATATACTTTAAACGCAAACTACAAAGCCACGGCCAAATCCTCGATTCGGGTAAGCGGCCGTAACGGGTACGATTCGATTTCAAACACCTCTTCAAGTTCTCGCCGTGAGAATGCGGTCGTTCTGTCTTATCGCCACCAAACCACCCGCAGATTTAATCAGAACTTGGTACTCTCTTGGCGGGAAGATGATTACCTCTCCCCCATCATGGTCTCCGGGGAGGAAATCGATGAAGTGAAAGAAACGATTCGCTATCAGTACAAAATCAATTACCAAACCGTTCGACCTTGGCTCAGCCTCTTCGGAAATGTGAGTTATGAAGACGGCAGCAGCAAAATCCCCAATGAAAGTTACAACGAAACCGAAGTAAGCCTTGGTGCACAACTCCGCTACTAATCCGATTCAACTTATAAGCAATCAACCCCAGGATCCGCCATGAAACTCAAACAATTACTCCTTGCTAGTGTCTTCAGTACCTTATCAGTGCTTCAGACCGCACAAGCCTATGAGCCCCCCACCGCAGCTCAAATCACCAACATGCTTGCGAATCCAAAAATGATCACGCAACTTCTCGGTGATGCAAACGGAAAGGAAGCGGCCACCCTGATGAAAAGAATCATTGAACGGATTCAAGCCACTGAAATGGCAAAAAAACAAAAGGATTACCTCATCTCTTTCTATTCAGGAAGACTTGCAGCCCTGCTCAATGCGGCAGAAGCGGATGCATACGCAACCGAATTAATGTCAATTGCACCCGCAGAATCGCTGGGCACGGTCTTGGCAGGTTTGTCCGTCAGCCGGGGAGGCTCCTCATCTTTTGTGGCTCTGCTGAAAGAACTTGCAGGCGATAACCCATCATTGCAAACGGCCATCAGCACTCCCAATGTAACCTTAACCGATCCGGTTTACAGCTTGCTGGAGACGAATCTGGATTCCGCGCAATCCATCGCCCCATCCCCCATCGACTCCGTCCCGCCCTCAGGTGGAGCGGGAGCCGGAGCTGGTACCGGAACCACCCCTCCCCCAGTGATTCCTGCCCCATATAATGGGCAAGGTTAAACCATAACCTCCCCATTCCTCAAATCCGGAACGGGTACGTTCCGGATTTTTTTATATTCTTACGCCAGCTTATGCATCCCCTTACGTTTTTCCGCTATATTGGAGTTCTGCCATTGCTCATTGTGCCGGTTTGGGCGGCAGGCGGGGCCTACAAACCTTGGCAGACATCATTTCTTTGGTTGTGCGTTTGGGCCTGGGTCTGTTTTTTCATCAGCCCCCGTTCAAAAGAAACCGATCGGAAAAAACGTCTGGGACAGCTCATCAGGGATCCCCTGTTTTGGCTGGCAATTTTATTTCTGGGATACCTCACGCTGCAATATCTGAACAGCGGACGGATTCAGGTCTATGATTTCGATCTCAACCGTTATAGCTATTCCCCCCCTGCCTTCCCCAAACTTCCCTGGGCCATTACGCAAGCCGAATCACTGGAAATGATAAATTGGTTTGCGCCTGCGCTGACCCTTTTCCTCATCCTGCGGCACAGCTGGTCCCACTTGCGTCCTCAAATTCTTATCTGGATTGTTTGTCTGAATGGATTTCTGAATGCCCTGCTTGCGTTTGTGCATACCGCGATGGGATGGGAATACATGTACAACCTCCAAAAATTCGGCAAAGACGTTTACGGTACCTTTGGATACCCCAACCATGGCGCCGTGTATTTTATTTTACTTTTCGCGCTGGCCATCGGTCTTATGTTTCGCGAACTCCTTTCCGAAGAGGCTGAACGAGATACACCCAGCCTAGGTTTTGCATTCTGCTGGACCCCGGTGTTTTTCCTCGCGGCAAACTTAAGCACCAGTCGCGCGGGCATCCTTGGCGCATGGTTGGTTTTATTCCTCACCATTGGCAGTATAGCCCTCATCGCCTGGCCCAGGGTACATCCGGTGCAGCGGATATATGGCGGGATTACACTTTTTGTTCTCACATCGGTTTTAGTTGCCGGATTTTTACTGTTCACACAGCCCATCCATATCCGTGAACTTCAGAACGCAACCGTGAACCTTAACATTTATAAAGAATTCGACAGCCGCTTCTTTCAGGTTGAAACCGCTTGGGCCATGTGGCTGGATTACCCGTTTTATGGTGTGGGAGGCTGGGGATACCGGTATTTTGTTTCCCAGTACCTGCCGGTTGAACAATGGGGACGTTTGGGAGTCGGAAAAGCCAACGTGCACAATGATTTCATCCAGTTTCTTGCCGAATTCGGTCTCATCGGCTTCTCCCTGATGATGGGCGTCTTCCTTCCCATGATCTGCCGGCAAATTCGCAACTTCTTCCGCAAACCTTATGATGAGTTGAGCGTGTGGGCCAATCCTTTACGCATCGCCTGCTTTTGGGGGTTGGTCATCCTGGTGCTCGACAGCCAATTTGACATTCCTTTGCGAAGTCCGGCCATTTTGATTCACGCCATCTTCCTGTTATATTTTCTCGAACCCCATCCCGAATATCAATCTGTTTGGTCACCGGCAGTAGACTGGAAAAGGCTGCAACCCCCTCTTATGGGGATGAAAAACCGCATTTGGGGAGTTCAACCGGAAAACCAATCGCTAAAAGAGAAAAATGACCGTTAAAAAAAGCCTGAATTTTGCGACAACTTTAGATTGCCAAATCCAACAGGTATCCGTATAGTATGCCACTTATTTAAAAACCCCAAGAAACTCAGCGTTTCAAACGCCAACTTTTAGAAAGAGATATTATGGACACTGCAACAAAAGAAGAAATCAAGAAGGAATTTGCCACCCACGAAGCCGATACAGGTTCCGTAGAAGTACAAGTTGCGATCCTGACTGCCCGGATCAAAGAACTCACCGAGCATCTCAAGATCCATAAAAAAGATAACAGCACCCGCCGCGGCCTGCAAAATATGGTCAGTCGCCGTCGCCGCCTGCTGGATTACCTGCACGACCGCGATGTCGCCCGCTATCAGGGCATTATTCAAAAGCTCGGTCTACGCCGCTAACCCATTCAATGAAACCCACCCCATCGGGTGGGTTTTTTTCTGTACCCTGGCCCATTCCGGGCCCAATCCCGTTGCCGTCCCGGTTTGCCAGGACGATTTCTTCCCGGGATTTTATCAAAGAAGTAAAAGAAGCGAAGCAAACACAGAGAAGATCGCAAGAAGAAGATAAAGAAAGCATTATGACAAACATATTAAAAAACGCGACAGCCACCGAAATTAAGGTCGGCGAAAAAACCCTGCACATGGAAACCGGCGTCCTCGCTCTGCAGGCGGCAGGTGCCATTACCGCACGTATCGGAGAAACCGTTCTCTTTTGTGCGGTTACCGGATCTAAAAAACCCCGTGAAGGAATCGATTTCTTCCCGCTGCAGGTTGAATACCGTGAAAAATTTTATGCTGCGGGACGTTTCCCCGGCGGTTACTTCAAACGTGAAGCCAAACCTTCTGAAAAAGAAGTACTAACCATGCGGGTTACCGACCGCCCCATTCGTCCGCTCTTCCCGGAAGGCTACCACAACGATGTTCAAATCAACATGATGTTGATGAGCACCGACGGCGTGCAAGAAACCGATTCTATCGCGATTAACGCTGCCA
Source organism: Kiritimatiellaeota bacterium B1221 (assembly GCA_029269125.1). Lineage (GTDB taxonomy): Bacteria > Verrucomicrobiota > Kiritimatiellia > SS1-B-03-39 > UBA6053 > UBA6053. The sequence goes on from JARHXX010000019.1 coordinate 31,769, forward strand.
GTGCCGCACTGACCATTTCCGATATCCCCTTCCAGGGACCCATCGGGGCTGTCCGCGTGGGTATGATCAACGGGGAAATCGTTTTGGAACCCACCCAGGAACAAATGCTTGAGAGTGATCTCGAATTGGTTTTTGCCGGTACCCGCGACAAAATGTTGATGATGGAAGGCGAAGCCAAAGAAATTTCTGATGCCGACATGATCAAGGCCCTCAAAGCCGCCCATGCCGCCATCGTTCCGATCATTGACGGACAACTCGAATTGCGTAAAGCACTCGGTCTGCCTGACAAAGTGATTGAAGTGACCCCCGTCGATGCCAGCCTCATGGAAGCGGCTGTGGCCTTTAAAGGTTCAGAACTTTCAGAAGCGCTTTGCATCGCAGGCAAAATCGAGCGCCAAGACAAAGTACATGAAATTCGCGACGAGTTGAAAGAACTCATGACCGAAAAATTCCCGGAAATGACCGAGGACGAATACTTCCACCTTTTCGATGCGCTCGAAATTGAAGTGGTTCGCAACAACGTTTTGGAACACGGCAAACGTATCGATGGCCGTGCCTGGAACGAACTTCGCCCGCTCGATGCCGAAATCGGTTTCCTTCCCCGCACCCACGGCAGTGGCACGTTCTCACGTGGTGAAACCCAATCGGTTGGCGTTGTAACCCTCGGAACCAGCAGCGACGGACAGTCTCTGGACGGTATCACCGGTGGCATCCGCGAAAAGAAATTCATCCTCCATTACAACTTCCCTCCCTATTGTGTAGGTGAAGCTGGACGGTTGGGTATGACTTCCCGTCGCGAAATCGGACATGGAAACTTGGCCGAACGTGCACTGAAAAACATCATTCCTGAAGATTACCCCTACAGCATCCGCGTGGTCTCCGAAATTATGGGATCCAACGGTTCCAGTTCTATGGCCTCTGCTTGCGTGGGCACCCTCGCCCTTATGGACGCCGGTGTACCTATTAAAGCACCTGTAGCCGGAATTTCTGTAGGTCTCTTCACCAACGAAAACAAAAGCCAGTTGGTATTGGATATCCTCGGATCTGAAGATCACTGCGGCGACATGGACTTTAAAGTCTGCGGAACCCGTGCAGGAATTACGTCCTTCCAGGTCGACCTGAAAATCCCCGGACTTACCTGGGACCAAGTGGAAGGTGCTTTCGAACTCGCCTCCGCCGGTCGTATGCAAATTCTGGATTACATGGAAACCGTGATCGACGCTCCACGCGAAGAACTCAGTGTCTATGCACCCCGTCTGGAAAGCATCAAAATCGATCCTGAAAAAATCGGTGCCTTGATTGGACCCGGTGGAAAAAATATTCGCCGTATCCAAGACGATTTCGGTGTGAAAATCGACATTGACGACGACGGAACCGTTACCATCTTCAGTCCCGATGGTGATGCCCTCAAAGCCGCCATCAACGATATTGAAGCCAGTACAGGTGAAGCTGAAATCGGAAAAATGTACACCGGTAAAGTGACAGGCACCAAAGAATTCGGTGCTTTCGTGGAAATCCTCCCCGGACTTGAAGGTCTCGTGCACATCAGCCAATTGGCCGATTACCGCGTCAACCAGACCGAAGACATCGTGAATGTAGGCGACGTCATCACCGTCAAATGTTTGGACGTAAGCGACAACGGCCGCGTTTCCCTAAGCCTCAAAGCCGCACAGGCCGAGATGGAAGAGGAAAGCCCCGAAGGCGACAACCAAGACTGATTCATCCGAATCTGACTGATTGAAGGACGGTCTCCCCTGCGGGAGGCCGTCTTTTTTATGTCTGAAGGTTTGCGGGAACAGAGGAAGGTTTGTACAATACGCCTAACCCCAAAAGGAAACCCATACGCCATGATCGAAGATACCCTGCTTAAACTCGAGAACCGTCTTAAAGCCTCTAAAAATCTTAACGCGGAAAACCGCCTGGCCCTCCAAAAATTGGTGTCCGAACTCCGCCAGGAAATAGATCAATTAGATGACGATGACCAAGCTGAAAGCATTGCCGGCTTTACGGAAACCAGTGCCCGCGAAGCTTTACGGGAACAACAAGATCAAGACCTGTTAGATGTGGCCCTGGATGGTCTGCAAAAATCCACCCGGGAATTTGAAGCCAGTTATCCCAAACTCACCGCCGTGGTGAATAACATTTGCCACCAATTGAGCAACTTAGGTATCTAAAGATGAATGAGAAGATAAGAGTTGGAATTGTCGGAGCCGGCGGAAACACCACCAGCCGTCATATCCCCGGTTTACAGGCTGTCGAAGGAGTTGAAATTTCTGTGGTGTGCAACCGAAGTACCGAAAGCAGTCAACGGGTTGCCGATACCTTCGGGATCCCACGTATTGCGACACACTGGCAGGATGTAGTCGATGACCCCGCACTGGATGCAATTATGATCGGCACGTGGCCTTATTTACACGCGCCCATCAGCATCGCCGCCCTGAATGCAGGAAAACATGTGCTCTGCGAAGCCCGCATGGCGATGAATGCCAAAGAAGCCGTGGAGATGCTCGCCGCCTCAAAATCCCATCCGGACCTGATTGCGCAAATTGTTCCCAGTCCTTTCACTTTAACTTGGGATCGTTTTATTAAACGCCAACTGAACGAGGGCCTCATCGGAGATGTGCTGGCCGTTGATGTTTTTGCCAATGCAGGCGCTTTCATCAATTACGACCGGGAAATGAACTGGCGGGATGATGTGCATCTCAGTGGATTAAACACCATGATGCTAGGTATCTATTACGAAGCGCTGGCACGTTGGTTGGGTCATGCGGAAACGATAAAAGCACACGGACGCATTCAGGTGAAGCGGCGCAGGGATGCCGAAGGGCAGCTTCGTGATTTACATATTCCAGACCATCTCGATGTGTTTGGTGATTTAATTTGCGGTGCAAGTTATCACATTCGCTGCAGTCAACTCACGGGAGCATGCCCTACCCCGAATGATTTTATTATCTATGGCAGTGAAGGAACTCTCCGTGTAAATATTACCTCCGGAGAACTCATCCTAACCCGTCCGGACAACCAAGTTGAAGCCCTTGACGTTCCAGATGCTGAAAAGGAATACTGGAGAGTCGAAGCCGAATTCATCGGGGCCATTCAAGGAAATGAGCGCATCCGGCTCACTTCTTTTCCGGAAGCCTACAAGTATATGCGCTTCACTCAAAAAGTGGCAGATGAACTTCAACTCGCCCCTTCCGACATTCGGAACCCATAAACTTCTGACTTCCGAACTAAGGAAAAATGCCTCCTATCGCTCTAGAGGATCCGGTTTGGTGGATCACCACACTGCGGGTGTTTATCATACTCCATTTTATGGCCGTTGCGGCATGGCCATGGTTCACCCGCCTGTTTTCAAGCCGGACAGACCGCGGATCTGGTTTGGCGATGGCTGGAGGTATTTTCATGTACCTGCTGGCAGCTCAACTGTGGTGGCGAACCGGATTATTTGAAATAAGATTTGTGTGGGCATTTCTCTTAATGGCCTGTGTGGGTCTAAGCGGACGAAAATTATTTTTCAAAGCCCCCACTCCAGGTTTTGGAACCCGTGCACGTATGCGGAAATCCTTCCTTCAGGGCTGGGTGATTTTCACCGTTTTATTTTGGTACTGGGCGGGTGTTCGGTCCACGGATCCGGGGGTGGCTCATACCGAACAGCCCATGGACCTCATGTGGATGCGGGCCGCCATGGCCTCCCACCAGCCCCCCATTCAGGATGCCTGGTTTGGAGGTGCCCCCTCCAGTTATTACAGCGACGGACATCAGGCGCTCGCCTTCCTGGGTGTAAAGCTGGGACTCCCGATTCAAGAAAGCGTAAACTACAGCCAAATCATTTGGTTTGCCCTCACGGGACTCCTGGCCTTTCAAGCAGGAAAAGCGCTGTATGAGCTCTCAGCGAATCGGGGGAGATCACTGGCGGGAACGCTAGCGCTTTTATTTACGCTCTTTTCCTCTAATCCGATGGGATTCATTTCAGCCATAGAATCAAAAGCCTCTCCTTGGTGGTGGTCTGCGAGTCGGGCCGTCCATGATGGTGAAGTTGAACTGATAACCGAATTTCCTTTTTTCAGCTTTTGGCTGGGTGACAACCACGCTCATCTCATCGGACTACCCTTTCTTCTTCTATCCTTGCTCTGCGCAGTATCTTTATTCCGAGCACGGAGAATTGAAATCTGCACCCCATTACTTTCATTTATATTAATTTTTTGGAGCTGGCGAATCAATCCTTGGCAAGTTCCTACTGTACTGACACTGCCACTGATCGCATTATGGATTCGAAAACGGTCTTGGACATCAATAGAATGGCGTAACCTTGCTCTCGCCGTATTGCCAAGCTTGCTTTTGATCTATCCCATCCAACATGGAGGGCCTGCAATTGAATTGGTGATCAATCAGCAGCACCACACAAATATCATGGAGGCTCTAAAAGTTTTTGGATTTTTCATGCCGGGGATTCTGATGGTGTTCTTTGTGAAAAACCACCGGTTTTGGCTGTATCTAATGGCCCTTGTAGCGGGCATGTTTTTGTGTGCCGAAATTGTGTTCCTAAAAGACCTTTTTTACAACCGCATGAACACGGTATTTAAGGTCTATTACCAAGTTTGGATTCTCGCCGGCATTTTGACCGCATTAGGGCTCACAGGTTTTGTTTACAGTAAAAATATTTTTTGCACTATGCGATTTATCCCCCTGTGGATCATATTCATTCCCAGTTTGACCTATGCAGGGCGACTCACAATAGAGGCGTGGAGAAGTCCTTATCGGAGCCTGAATGCCTGGAGCCGTGAAAGCCACACACTTCAGTCCGCCCTCTATATTGCAAATCATCTGATTCAACCCGGAGACAAAATCGCCGAAGCACCAGGAAGCTCTTACGATGTTACCAGCAGTAAATTTGGCACTTGGACTGCAGGAAACAGCATCATCGGCTGGACAGGCCATGAGCAACAATGGCGCCCCTACACCCCACAACCTGATCTCACCGCCTTATATGAAGCGCCCTCCAAAGCCACACTCCAACTTGTAATACAAGATCTACAGCTCGACTGGATTATATTAGGAGAAAGAGAGCTGAACATGTTCGAAATTTCTGAAGAATGGGAAAGCTGGATACAGGACCTTTCATATCGGGCAGTCGACCAACCAGACCTGAGACTTTATCAAATCCGCTAAAAAGCGTATAAATAATGCAACAGGTAAATAATCGTGTTTATTCTTGTTATAGTTCATTTGATGCGGTTCAGTATCAGAATGAAAAAGCACAATAATTCGCCATACTCAGGACGACCATGGGAGTCGATGTCTACTGTTTGGGCGGGAGTAGGGGAAAAGCGAAGGCGGGGATTGCGTATATTACCTAAAAATCAGGGGTATTTTGTGCATGTGACGAGTCGGACGGCTCAGCAGGCGTTTCTATTTGGTGATGCTGAGAAACGGATGTTTATTAAAAAACTTCGTCAGTGGGCTGATTTTTCTGCATTGGGAATCATTACCCATTGTGTGATGGATAATCATTTCCATGTAATGTTGTGGGTCCCCTCTCAAGTAAGCCTGAAGCACGTGGAAATTCTGGAGCGGTTGAACGGCGTCTGGACTAAAGAAAAAGTAGCAGCTTGGGAGTCTTTTTATCAAAAACAGGGTGTGGTTTCCCGTAAAAAAATGGATGCCGCAGTGTTGGCGAGAATGGGGAATTTACCAGAGTTTATGCGGGTTTTAAAACTGTCGTATACCAGATGGTATAATCAAAATCGAGGAACCTCAGGTGCCTTATGGGATTCACGGTACCGATCGGTGGTGGTGGAAGATTCCCCTTTAGCTTTGATGTCCGTGGCGGCCTATATTGATCTGAACCCTTTACGGGCCGGTATGGTGGATGATCCGCTGAAGTATGTCTGGTCAGGCTACGGCGCGGCGATAAGCGGTGACATTCAGGCACAAAAAGGTTTGGATACTTTGGTGAAATTGGCCCGGGGTCATCAGCCTTTTGATGCACTCGCGGTTCGTAAAAACCAATTAAAGGATACGCAGGGCGATTGGCGGGAGATCGTCCCCAGAATGGCTCAAGAACACTCGCAACGCGCCGCTCCGAAAAATTGGAAGGAGGTGCAGTCGGCTTATCGAATTTGGTTGGTAAATAAGGGGAAATCCCAAACGGATTCAGCAGGGGTAAAAAACAAATTCCGCAAACGAAAAGGAATAGATCCTATTCAGGTCATTGCAGAATATGAAGCACATGGCCATGTTCCGCTTCACCAGTGTTTGCAAACGCGGATACGGGCTTTTACCCGCGGGGTGGCGATTGGTCATTCGGCTTATCTGGAAGATTTAATGGCTCAATATCGTAGTTGCTTTGGCCCCAATCGAAAAAAGGCGGCCTGCAAGGTGCGCACCATGACAAATGTTTTTTCAGCGATGCGGGAAGTTTGAAGGTACAAAATACCACCCCAGAAGGCAATATAACGGTACGGATCATCTCTAGTCCGCCTCACACAAATCTTGTAGGCAGCGTCACCATTCCCGGGGCATCAGTAGTATTTTTCACAGCAAAAGGATACCAGTCTTCCCGCCGATGGAATTGGGTGGCATGATCCCATGAATGAATAGAAAGACTTAAGAAGTAATTCCCTTCCCGTAAAGTTAAAGGATCCAGTATGATTTTTTGGGTTCCCGGTCCTTTCACAATGGTCCCCCTGCCCGCATTTTCAATCTGGGTATTGGTACCATACACATACATACCATTGGCCGTTTTCAGACTGTATCCAAAAACAGGTTTGTCCACCTCCTGATGCGCTTCATAATCAACCTGAATCGTTAGCGCCGTTCCACTGTCAAACCGCGCCCTATTTTCTCCGGCTTCATTCAACATTTTGACATCCGTAATTTCTATTTCACGCGTGCCAAATTCCTGGGCATAAATGGTCCCCCCCTCCCCGGAATAATTTCGAATCATCTCCAGAATCACCTCGGGTGGCGGCCCTTGTTTGACCAAGTCCCCTTTATAAACCAAATAAGCTTCATCACAAAACTCTTCCACCGTCTGCAATGCATGGGAAACAAACATCAGGGTTTTTCCTTTTTTCTGAAACTTACGAATCCGGTCGAGACATTTGAGCTGAAAGGCAATGTCCCCCACCGCAAGCACCTCGTCTACCAACAAAATATCCGGATCGACCTCCGTCGCCACCGCAAAACCTAATCGGACATACATTCCACTGGAATAGTTTTTCACCGGCTGATCGATAAAGTCATGCAAACCACTGAAATCAAGAATTGCATCAAACCGCTTTCGAATATCCTCACGAGGAATCCCCAATAAAGCGGCATTCAAATAAACGTTTTCACGTCCGGTTAAATCAGGATGAAATCCCGCACCCAGCTCCAACAAGGAGGAAATACGGCCTTCAGCACGGATGGTCCCTTCGGTGGGGGTTATCGTTCCAGCGGCTAATCCCAAGGTACTGCTCTTCCCTGCTCCATTGGGACCAATGACTCCGACCGTGCTTCCTTTCGGAATTTTAAAATCCGCATTGCGAATCGCCCAAAAGATTTGTGGTGGCTGACGGGTGACCGCACGATGTATCGACCCGAAAAGGGTTTGCGGCCCTAATCCGCGGAGCTTGTAGCATTTGCCCAGTCCCTGGGCTTCAATAGCGTATTTCATCAGATAAAATCCGCGAAGTTGCGTTGGGCACGTCGGAAAATCAATGCGGCCAACAAAGTGAAAAAGAAGGGCCAAATGAATCCGGCAATGATCCAAGGATCATCACAAGGAAACGTTTCGGAGGGTAAGAACGCCCAACGATAGGCCGTGAAAATTCCCGCAAGCGGGTTTAAGGCATAGATATTCAGCAACAGAGGATTTTGCTTCCCAGCCAAACGGGTCACGAAACTCAGATCATACATCGCAGGACTGAGAAAAAACAAAGCACTCAACGCAACCCCTACAAAATGCTGGGTATCCCGGTAGTACACATTCATGGAGCCCAACAGCAGCGCCAACCCCAGATTGAACCAGGCATGCAGCAAAAAGATCAACGGCAGGCACAACAGGCGTAAACTGTAAAATTCGCCCCCCTGCCAAAGCAGAAAACCCACCAGCCCCACCTGGACAAGTAAACTAATCAAATAATCCACTCCGGCGGCCATGGTGACGGATAAGGGTAAAATAATGCGGGGGAAAGATACCTTTTTAACCAAATTGCCATTATTGGAAATACAACCCAATCCTTGCTGAACCGCGTTTGAAGTAAACTGCCAAGCAAATACCCCAACGATAATGGAGGACGTATTGGCCGCCCTTCCTGAAATCAGGCGAAAGAAAAAAGCGTAAATCCCCGCCATAAATAGCGGGGTCAACAAACTCCACAGGACTCCCAGTGAAGAGCCTTTATAACGGGCTTTCATTTCCCGGGAAACCAGTGCCTGAATTAATTCGCGACGAGCCAAAAGTGAACGCATGGTTTTCTTTAGAGTTCCGAAGGAGATTTGTCGAGAGCTTCCAGCAAGAGCTCTCCCTGTAAACGCCCCGCTGATGAAACCAAATCCAGTGAAGTCAACCGCCACGCCGGCTGGGCATTCTCCGCCGCATGAATTATCCGGGAGAGCTCTCCGGCCGGAAGATTTTCCAGTGAAAGGGTCACCTGATGATGTCGATACCCCTCGGGAAGTTCTTCGCTAAGGATTTCCGAAAATAAGAGCATGCCATTTTTTTCCCACTCGGCGAACAATATCTCAGGCTCGAGTCGCTGTCCGTCGATCAAAGTTGCCAACGTTTCCAATTGCTTTCGTGAGTCGACTTTCAGGGAAACAAGCTCTTGCCTCATCGCGGCCAGGCGGTTGACACGATCCAACTCCTCCCGCACAAAGCGAAAAGCAAAAGAGAGCGAAATCAGAAAGATGCCCGCCATCAGCATCACCCACCATGAGGTATTGATATGGGAAATTTTCTTCATGCCCCTCTCCTGCCGCTGATACTCCAGGCCCCTTCCTCTCCCGGCGTGATTTTCAAAGTCCATCCGGAAACATTCAAATAATTCTTATAAGTTTCCAAAGCCTCTTCACTTCCTATAACCTGTAATTCCATTGCATCATTCCGCAATGAAATCTGCAAAAAGGTCAGCCCTTTCTCCTGGGCAACCGCGGTTAGCTCAACCAGAAGATTTGCGACTTTTGGCTGAGACAGATTTTGTACGGATTCCCATAAATGGTTCCATTTTTCATCGCGATAACGTTTGGCCAGCAAGACTTCCTGGCCAGGTGCGACACTGACACTTCCGGTATACTGCTGGTACGCACTGGCGATTTCGGAACGGATGGCTTTCTGATTTGCACGAAGGTGCTGACGCAAAAATAGAGGGAATATCACCAGCAAAAACAGGAATATCAACAGGGCAGCCTTCAGCGTTTTTCTTTTTTTCTGATATCGAAGAAGGAGTGCAGGTGCCGCCAAAGGCTCCGCAAGTAAATTGGCATGCGAAACATCCGGCCTGCTTGCATTTGTTGCCAAGGCCTGCTCAAGCCAGCCCGGCTCCCGACCGGCATCCGGTCCAACAGATTGCCAAGACAAAGGTTCAGCATCCGGAGAGCGGGACTGTTCATAACGGGCGAGGACTTTGGAGCGCTGCGCATATTTCAGCGCTCCTCCCCCTTCCACGTAGCCCCCCTCTTTCCAAATCGAAAACACACTTCGGGTCTCTCCCTTCCATAAATGATCGCCGGGCTGTCCGGAGAACATCAATTCTTCAGGAAAGATCAAATCCGGTTCCACTCCCCAGGCATGCCATTCCGCCAACAGGTCCTCAAGATCCTGCAAGCGGGCCGCCACCGCCAGACAGCGCAGATTCCCATCGGCATTTTCGGCCGCAGGCAGAAAGGCGACTTGGCATTTTTCCAGAGAGAACGGGATAGCGGCATCCAGCAGAGTGCCCCAAATTTCTGTGGATTTTGATTTGTCTTTCAGGGGAGATTCCAAGTTGCGAAGCATCACTCGGTGCGGTTCCACCCCCACGGCAAGTAGCGCACCGGATTGCCGTTCTTTTTCAAAGCGGGGACGAAAACCCTTATTCTCTCCCCAAGCACTTCCCTTACATTGCATAAAAGTTTTTTTACCGGATTTGGAGATCCTGCAGGCCCGCAGCACGTCTCCATCTTTGACCATGCCATAGGACACCCGGGGTTTCGCCCAGGATACCGGATCACGCCAATCCGCATTTACCACTGGCACCGGAGAACCTCCACATTTCCTTCCGACCTTTTGAATAAAGCCGTAAGCGTTTGTTCAGATTGATCGAGGCGGGCAACCAAACGGGCGGTAAAGTATTCACTGCGCACATCCAATACAGACATCAACAGAGGCTGCACTTGCGTAGGCAAGAGTTGCAAAACACCGGATAAATTACGAAGAGGTTCCGTCTCTCTGGCAATCAGGACATTATCAACCCAGCCCTGAAGTGAATCACCGACCAAGGCTTCCAGCACCTCCGGTTGTACGGTATTAATATTCAATAGCAGCGGACGACTCTCCGGCCGCGGTAACGCACACAACGAATCTGAAACTTCAAGCAATGCTTCTGCATCCGGCACCAGGAGGGTTAACATTTGCGGGTCATCAAACCAGACTTCATAAACGTCAATTTCATTTTGCAAGTTCGTGAAAATTTGAGCGGGAATCTCCATCTCCGTACTTCGAACCAGATCCTCAAAGACATCCATCCAGGTAAAAGGCATACTGGAACTCACAGGCAAACTGAGGTGATTCAGGTTGAATTGACGCTGCGCATCCTGCAATATCACCTCTAAATGAACCCCTTCGGTAGTGGTGAATTCAAGCGGGATTGCCCAATTGTCAGTGAGCCCATCCACCGCAAAATCATCATCTTCCAAAAGCAGGCTGGTACTTTCCTCCAGGCCCAACAATAACGCGTTACGCAGTTTTTGCTGAATATGAATCCGGTCAAGGGTTTTGGTTCGACGGACCAACACATTCTGCAAACCAGCAACCAGCGTCATGCTGCTGATCATCACCAAAAGTACAAGTAAGTAAACCGATCCCCGCCGGTGATCTTTCGCTCTCAAGCTGATTTCCCCGAAAAAAATGACCGTTAGAAATTAATGGGAACCCGAACGGAATGCGTACGGCCAAATTCCCGAACAATCGCAGGTAATTTGGAGGCGTCATCCAAGAAGGCATAACGGCGCATCCCCTCATCACTGATGGTGGTCATATTCACTTCAATTGACTCAATTTTTCCGCCTTCGACTACTGGAGTCGGATTGCTCCCTTCATAAATACGCAGTACATTTGACAAACGAACGTAATGATCCCGGTCAAATCTTTCCAACACTTCCACATTGCTTCCGTTAATATATCGTACCCACACGGAAACATCGAAACCCACCACATTCGGGGCCAATAATCCGGCCCGATATTTTGGGTGAGCAGGATTCGTTTCAGGCAGTTTGTCAGCCCCATCCCAGTACCCCGAATGAATGTTTGTTTGACCCAGCACATTCTCAAAGGTGTTGGTGGTGTTCACCATCGATTTATACAAACCAAAAATGGGACTGATGTTACTGGTGGAGATCGGATCCTGATAAGCAACCCGGTAACTCAGGGCGACGATATCTCCATCCTGTCCTTCTTCGCGGTCCAGCGAGGGGGCGAAAAACATCAACCACGAGGCGGTAACCCCATTTTCAGTCAGAGGGCCAAAGAACATCCATTCCTGATTGTATTGGGTTTGGCGCACCACCATGCTTTCCAAATCGGTTTTCAAAATATCGAGTGCCAGGCGGGCATCTCCACTGGAACGAAGCCGCGACGTGCCACTTTCCCAGGCGTTAATCGTTCCCATGAGCACGGCAAAGAGCATGCCCATGACGATGAGGGTCAGGAAAGAACTTACCAGTACTTCGACCAGGGTAAACCCTTGACGGCGCTGCACAGAGTTGAATTCGTGGGTATTTTTCATCGTCTCACCGCAAAGTTAAAAGAGAAAACAGGGTTTGCAGAACCTGCAGGAGGGTTCGTCGTATTCGAAACTTCATAAAATTCTGCAAATACCACAATGACCGCCGAATCGTAAGCGGGGTAGCCGTTTGAACCGGCCGCATCCGGGTCGGCGGGTAAATTTCCCTTCCCGTTTTGGATCGTATACGGGTTGGCATCCGATTCGGAGAGTTCAACATAAAACAAACGTCCATCCAATGCATTCATGTCTGCGGCAAGCAAACTATCTCCTGAGAGCCGCACCCCGGGGACCACCACATAATCTTCACCAATCATGGAAGAGCCTGTTATGTTGGTAAAAGCCCTCAAGGTTCCGTCTGAATTGGTGTTCTCAGGGTCGGCCCGATAGTGATAAGCATAAAGATGCCCTCCCTGCCTTACCTGATCATAGGCCGTGTCAAAATCCATTTCCGACATCGCACTGTCCAATGCGCTGCTTAAAGTAATCGCTTCATCTTTCACCAGGATGGTGTCCGCCGTTTCGATGGAACGGGCAAGCAGCCCGAGGATGGTGGTGATCGCAATGGCAAAAACCATCATGGCCAACAGAATTTCAGCAAGGGTAAACCCGGCTTTCACTTTGGTTGCGTAATTTCGGTCCATTAACTGTTTCCTTCTTTAATTTGTTCCCCGGATTGGAAATGCAGCACTTTACCGGAACGAAAGACCACAAAACCTTTCGCCATATCCGCAGGTTCCGCATCACCATCGACATTGATCAACAAGTGCGCATCCGGTAAAACAATCGCATTGGTCAACACCACCCGGACCCCCGGATTGCGAAAAGTGCCATTGGGCGCAAATTCAAAGTAATACCATTTATTCGGTCCGGGTGAATGGTTGACGCCATCCTCATTTCCGGACAAATTATAAGCACTTCCCTCACTGTAAGTGTCCGTGTCGGTCACCTTTAAATCGGAGTCATTTATACTTGCGGTCCAGAGCTGGAGATTTTCCCCTCCGGATTTCGTACTTAATGCAGGGGTGAAATACACCCCGTCCGGCAAGAATTCCCCCTCCGTGTAAGCTTTCCATTTTCCGTCATCATCCAGATAGACAATGGTGGCATACCGCAGCATCTTCTGCGGCTCATTCGGTTTATCGATAGTAGAGTTGTCAAAGTTGATCAGGACCCGCACGGTTTGCTTACGGGTAATTGCGGCCGAGTGGGCGAGTGAAAAGAGACTATCCAAACGGGTGACCCCCGCGTCCAAAGCCCGGGAATCATCCGAACTGTTCATGGCGGAAAGAACCACACCGGATAAAATGGAGATGATCATGATCACCACCATCAGCTCGACCAATGTAAAGCCGGATTTTCTTTTATGGGAATGGGATTTAATGAAGGCTTGCATATAAGAGAGTATACCCCCGGGTTGGTTAAAAGTTCACCAGGAAAGTGGATTGTTTTATTCCTTACCATGATCCGCACTCAACGGGCAAGGTTGAAACCGCCTTTCGATCCCATAAAAAAAAGGGGAGGAAGCATCACGCCTCCTCCCCTGCTGCGGCTCCGCTTCTCTAGCTTGCCGTACGGACCTGAATCCGTTTGGGACGCGCTTCTTCATGGAAGGGAATCCGCAACTGCAAAACGCCCCGCTGTAACAGCGCTTCGATTTTCGCGGTATCCATGCGGCGATCCATCCGGAAAGAACGTTCGTACACCCGCACATCCTCTTCGGAACGATTCACTTCGGCCAGAATACTCAACTGACCGTCATGCACCGAAACCTCGATGTCTTCATCGTTCGCACCCGGCACGTCCATAAGGATACGGACCGCATCGTCATCCTTATACACATCGGTCACAGGGCGAAGATAACTTTTATCGACGGTTTTAGCTTTGCTTTCCGTTTGCGTGACTTCGTTTTCAACTGTTTTTTCATCTGTTGTCATGATATTTGACTCCTTTATGGGTTGTTTATTTGGAATTTACTTCAATTTTGTGAGGTCCCGCCTCTGGGGACCGCTTCATTATCAGATGTAAGACTCCCTGCTTTAAGGTCGCCTCCACTTCCTCTTCACGGACCGGCCAGGGAAGTTTCACTTCCTGAACAAATTCACCGTAGGTCCGTTCGTGAAGCAACACCTCATCCTCAGCCTGATGAAGGTCTTCCCGACGCGCCAGAATGCGCAAACGGTCATTTTCCAACACCAATTCAAGGTCCGTTTCTGCGACCCCGGGCAGATCAAGGGTATACGACGCCTGATCTCCGTCCACCTCTACGGCTGAGAGCCTGCTTTGTGCCGCATCTGCACCACAGAAAGTCCATCCGGCATTCCGACTCATCCGATCCAATTCTTCTACCAGATCCTGAAAGATCCAGGGGGTTCTCATGTGTACCATTGTTTTTCTCCTTTGTTAGGTTTCATCATTCGAATGCAACTTTGATAGCAACAGGCATGCCAACTTTTTATAAAATACATATATACATGCTCATCAACATGTTACAAATATATCAAACCGCAAAAAGAAAGAGCCTTTTTGTCTCTATTATAAATACACTTCTCTCAATAGGGTTATTTTGTCTCACATTAATATTCCCCACCCATCCCCCGGCCAAACACGAAGACCGCTGAAGATTTAGGGTTCAAATTACGCTGCAGTCAGCAGAGCGGATGAACGAGAGAGCGAAAACATCTGTGTATTTCGCTCCGCTGTGCGGAAATTCCCTTCCGTCATTAAAACGCCACATTTAGATATGGACAGCATACAAAAATGAAGGTTCAGTTTTGAGCGAGCCATTTTTAAACAGATGCGTGAGGCCCCACGGTTCAAAGTAGCGGGAATTGTTAAGTAAATCGTCATTGACGTAAGCGTAAACTTGCGTTATCAACTCGAACGTCGTTTTTATCAGGCAGTTTGAAGCGGGTGGGTCCAGGATCCACTCTTTTTCGTCTCCGGGTCCGAACGATACAAACCAGTTTAAGTCTTTCTATAGGTACAGATATGAATTCGGAATTACAGGCAGTCATTGATTTTTATGAACGGGAAAAGGGTATCGATCGCGAAACCCTGATTCAGGCGTTGGAAAACGCCCTGATGACCGCATCCCGTAAAGGCATGAATGCCCAAGACGAGCTCCGGGTTGAAGTTGACCGCAAAACCCTGCAAGTTCACGCCTTCACCCAGGTAAAAGTGGTAGGCGGATTCCCAAACGACGAAACTGAAATTTCATTGCTGGATGCGAAGGCCATCAATCCCGACGTGCAGGTGGGAGATTTTGTAGAACACAATGTGGACCCGCAAAGCTTTGGCCGTATCGCGGCCCAAACTGCCAAACAAGCCATTCTGCACCACATCCGCAATGCGGAGAAAGGCAAAATTTATGACGTACACAAGGATCGTGCCGGGGACATTGCCACCGGAACCATTCGTCGTTTTGAACGGAATGATATCTTTGTGGACCTCGGTGTCGGAGAAGGAATTCTCCCCCAGCGCGAACGTGTCCCCACTGAAGAATACAACATAAATGATCGTATTCGTTGTTACGTGGTGAGTGTGACCAACCCCCCTTCCGGTCCCCAGATTCTGCTTTCCCGCAGCCATCCCAACTTCGTCCGTCGCCTGTTTGAACTGGAAGTCGCCGAAATTGCGGAAGGCACCGTGGAAATTCGGGGCATTGCCCGCGAAGCTGGATTCCGCAGCAAAGTGGCCGTATGGTGCCAGGACCCCAAAGTGGATCCGGTGGGCGCCTGTGTGGGGTTGCGCGGTATCCGGGTAAAAAACATTGTGCGTGAACTCGGCGGTGAAAAAATTGATATCGTTCGCTGGAACGACAACATTGAAGCCCTGGTTCGCAACTCTCTGCAGCCCGCAGAATTGAACACGGTTGAAATCGATGAAGTGACCCAGACCGTTAAAGTAAAAGTCCATCAGGACCAACTTTCCCTCGCAATCGGCAAAAAAGGGCAGAACGCCCGTTTGACCTCCAAGCTGACCGGCTGGAAGATCGACATTAGTCGTGACGAAAGCGCAATGGGCTTTGAAGAACGCGTGGCTATGGCCATTGAAACCTTGGCCAAGATCGACGGTATTGGCGAAGAACAGGCATTGGTCCTGGTACAGAATGGTTTCCTGAGCCTCGAAGGCATTATGGCCGCCGAGGTAAGTGATTTAGTGGACGGCGATAAGATTGATGAGGGCACTGCTGCCAGCATCCGTCGCGCTGCGGAAAAGGCCTACGAAAAGCAATTCGGAAGTAGTGAATAAAATTTATGAGAGTATTTGAACTGGCAAAAAAACTGGAGATTCCAAATAAGGAATTGATTGAACTGATTGAAATGGAAGGCATTGAGGTGCAAAACCATTTCAGTGTCCTGAACGACGAACAGGTGAAAATCGTCACCCAAGCCGCCACCGGGGAAGCCCCGGAGTGGACGGAGGACAAGGTGTCTGCACCGGAGACGGTCGCAGAGGAACCCGCCGCTCCCGAAGAGGAAGCGGTTGTCGCCAAGGAAGCGGACAGCCCTGCGGAACCCGAAGCGGAAGCCGGGCCTGAGCAGGAACCTGAGCCTGAAGAAGAAAAAGCTCCCAGCAATCAAATTGAAGTATTTGAAAATATTACGATCAAAGAACTTGCAGGGCATTTAGATGTCAAACCCAACGTGCTCATCGCCTCCCTGATGAAAACGGGAATCTTTGCGAGTATTACGCAGAGCATTGATAAAAAGATTGCGAAAAAACTAGCTGAAGAGCATGGCTTCACCGTTCTTACTGAAAAGCCGAAACCCAAGCCCCCTCCTCCCCCGCCAGCACCCGAAAAGCCGGCGGCGGAAGAAAGCAAAGCGGATGCTCCGGTCAAAACCGTAGAGAAGAAGAAGAAAACCAAAAAGGCCAAAAAGCCCAAAGCGAAAAAAGGGGAGGCCAAAGTAGCCGGCAGTCAAACCCGTCCGCCTGTCGTCACCTTTATGGGTCATGTTGACCATGGCAAAACTTCACTTTTGGATAAAATCCGCAAGTCCAATGTCGTTCGCGGTGAAGCGGGAGGCATTACCCAGCATATCGGAGCATACACCGTTGATGTGAACGGGCAGGAAATCACTTTTCTGGATACCCCGGGACATGCCGCATTTACGTCTATGCGTTCCCGCGGAGCCGACCTCACCGACATTGTGGTGATCGTGGTTTCTGCCGATGAAGGATTTAAGCCCCAAACCGAGGAAGCCATCAAGCACGCGTTGGCGGCAGATGTCACCCTCATGGTTGCGGTAAATAAAATCGATTTGCCCAACGCCAATGTGGATCGTGTTTACACCGACATGCAGAAAGCCGAGCTCACCCCCGAAGAATGGGGGGGCGAAATTGTCGCAGTTCCCGTAAGCGCGGAAACCGGCGAAGGCTTAGACACCTTGTTGGAAATGATCTTGCTCCAGGCTGAAATTTTGGAACTCGAAGCGGAACCTTCCGTAAAAGCGGCGGGATATGTAATTGAGTCCCAACTCGAAAAAGGCATGGGCGCAACTGCCAGCGTCCTGGTCACCGAAGGAACCCTCAAAGCGGGCGACGTCGTCCTCTGCGGAGAAACCTACGGCAAGATGAAAGCCTTGATCTCCCCCAATGGCGGACGGGTCAAAGAAGCCCCGCCCTCCCACGCGGTTAAACTGATGGGACTGGGTGATGTGCCTAGCCCCGGAGAGCGTTTTGAAGTCGTCGCGAACGAAAAAGAAGCCCGTGCCCGCAGCGAGGAAGCCAAAGCCGAAAACCGGATGAAAGAATTACAGGGACCCGAACGCGGTGCCTCTCTGGACGATCTCTTTGCCCAGGCCGGATTGGACGATGTGGAGGAACTCGCCGTATTACTGAAATGTGATGTGAAAGGCAGTCTGGAAGCGATCGTCCAGTCTCTTGAAGAAATCAAGAGCGAAAAGGTGCGCCTCAAGTTTGTCAACAAAGGCATCGGCCCCATCAATGAAAATGATGTACTGATGGCTTCCGCCTCCAACGCGATTATCATTGGCTTCAATGTCGCCAAAGAAAATGCCGGAGTGAAAGCCGCCAAACGTGACGGCGTGGAAATCCGTCTCTACGATATTATCTACGAACTGATCGACGAAGTGCGTGCCGCCATGCTGGGTCTCTTGCAACCGGTTCAACACGAAAAAGTCGTGGCCACCGCCGAAATTCGCGCCATGTTCAAACTGCGCAAAAAAGGAAATGTGGCGGGTTGTATTGTTACCAACGGCCGCATTCGCGCCAATGCCCGTGCCCGGGTTCTCCGCGGTAAAGACATCATTTATCAGGGTGCCATCTCGACCCTTAAACGCTTCCAGGACGAAGTCAAAGAAGTGGGCAATGGACAGGAGTGCGGTATCAAACTACAAAACTTTGATAACTTTGAAGTTGGTGACGTGGTTGAAGTCTACGTAACCGAAGACAAAGCCCAGGCCCTGTAATCCGCCATGACCAGTAAACGTGTAGATCGGGTCAATGAGCTGTTGCGCCACGAAATTGCGAATGGGTTGTACTCCCTGCAAATCTCGCAATCACTGAACCTTGCCCGGGTCACCATTTCCGCGGTCGAGTGCACCCCTGACCTGCGCAAAGCCAAGGTGATGGTTTCCGTACTTGAAGACGATGAACTGAAAACCCAGTCGAATGAAGTGGTGAAGGCCCTCAACCGGAACCGGCATGACTTTCAAAAACTGATTGCCACGAATATCGTGCTGAAATATACCCCGCATCTCCAATTCATGGCGGATCACGGACAGGAACATGCCGACCGGATCTATCAGATTCTAGACAACTTGCCTCCCATGGCCGAGGACACGCCCGATGAGTCCGCGGAGGGGTAGACGCAACGGCCTCAAACTCGACGGACTTCTCCTGGTCGATAAACCTCAGGACTGGACTTCCCACGATGTGGTAAACTTTGTCCGGGGGCGCTATCGTTTGAATAAAGTCGGACATGGCGGCACTTTGGATCCCATGGCAACCGGCCTGCTGGTGCTCTTAATGGGAAAGGGCACCAAATGCAGTGACGCGGTCATGGGAGGTCAAAAAGTATACGAAGGGACTTACACCCTGGGCAGGACCACCAATACCCAGGATGCGGAAGGGGAAACCGTAGAAACTCACCCGGTGCCGGAAGGCCTCACCCGTGAGAAACTCGAAGCATTGCTCCCGCAGTTCACCGGGGACATCGAACAAATCCCGCCCATGGTTTCCGCCATCAAAAAGGACGGGGTTGCGTTATACAAACTGGCCCGCAAAGGGGAAGTTATCGAGCGCCCACCCCGCCCGGTCACCATTTACAGCTACGAAATCACCGATATCCGTCTTCCGGAAATCGATGTGAGAATTGTCTGCAGCAAGGGTACATATATCCGAACCCTTGCCCATGACTTTGGCCAAACGCTCGGCTGCGGGGCGCACCTCTCCGCGCTGCGCAGAACCTCTTCCGGAAATTTTGACGTCCGCAACGCGATCGAAGTGGAATCCATCCGGGAAATGGAAATCGATCAGTTTCAAAATCGTTTGCTCCCCTTACCGGTCATTCAGCCCAAAAGCGCTGTTCCCTCTTTTCCCGCCTTCACCGAGCTTCCGGAACAGCCCGTGGTGTTGGCCATCGGTGCATTCGACGGCTTGCATCTCGGACACAAACACGTCATCGAACAAGCCAGATCGCTGGCCGTTCGTCATCAGGCTCAAACCGGTATTCTTCGGTTTTCTCCCCACCCGTCCCGGGTGCTCCATCCGGAAAATGCCCCTCCGCTTTTATCAGACGAAACCCAAATTTCTCAAAATCTTGCCCTGCACGGGGTGGACTTTCAGCTGCGTCTGCCCTTCAACCCTGAACTAGCCAATCTGGAAGCGGAAGACTTTCTCCAACAATTGAACGGCGGGATCCCCCAACTCAAGGGATTGGTGGTGGGACCCAACTGGCGCTTTGGGAAAAAAGGACGGGGCGACATCCACCTCCTGCAAAGCTGGGCAGCCGAAAATGCAATCAAAGTGGTCATCGCGGACGGCGTAGAGGCCCAAGCGGAACTGATTTCCAGCACCCGTATCCGTAAACTGGTTCAGGAAGGCCATATGGAAAAAGCCACGAATCTGCTTGGACGCCCCTACCGCTTATCCGGAGAAGTGAATCACGGGAAAAAATATGGCAGAGAGCTGGGATTCCCCACGGCCAATTTCACCCCGAACTCAGAACGGTTACTCCCCCCCGAAGGCGTTTATGCCATGAAGGTTCATCTGGATGACCAGATTTATATGGGAGCCGGCTACATCACCCACAACCCGCGCCTGGTGGAAGTTCACTTATTGGATTTTGAAGAAGATCTTTATGGACGGGAGTTAGATGTCGACCTGATTCACTATCAACGCGCAGCCACTCCGATCGCCGATCAGGAATCCCTCCGCCAACGCATTCAACAAGATGTAAATGATATCCGCAAACGTTTACGCCCATGAGATCCGTACCACCCGTTTCAGATGAACTTTCCCTGCGCCTCTGGCCCGACAACTGGCTGGGTCCCATGCAACTGGATGATGAATGGGAACAAAGCGGCCCCCGCGCCATTGACCTCGGTTGCGGAAAAGGGCGTTTCCTGCTGGCACACGCCGCCCACAATCCTGACATGCGTTTGTTAGGCATCGAACGCAAACTCCGGCGCGTCCGGAAAATTGATCGAAAAGCCGTGCGGGCCGGACTGTCGAACATCCGTCTCCTCCGTCTGGAAGCCACCTATGTGATGCGTTATTTGATTCCCGATGCCTGGATCGACATCTGTTATGTCTATTTCCCGGACCCCTGGCCCAAAGACAAACACGTCGACAACCGCATTCTCTCTCCGGGATTTTTGGATATTCTGGAACGAACCCTCTCCCCCCAAGGCGTGGTCCACTTTGCCACCGACCACGAACCCTATTTTGAACAGGTCTGCGAATTTCTCTCCGCAGATCCACGCTGGGTGGCGACCGAGCCTTATGTGTTACAGGAAGATGAAGTCAGTGATTTCGAGCTCATACACCGGGATCACAAACCGATCCACCGCCTTTCATTTCAGCGCAAGAGTTAAGGAAATCGCCCTTGCCTGCTTTGCAGATATCCTTTAGGACACGGGCATGATCGCCTTTTGTCACACCTACAAAACTGCCGGGACTTCTTTTAATACCATCCTTCGGAATCATTATCAGAACCGCCACTTTGACAGTCCCGGCTTTCAGCACCGGCCCCTGACCCCGGAGAACCTGAAAAGGCTCAAATGGATATATCCGAATTTGGCGAGTATAATCGGTCATACCATTCGCCCATATGCCGGCTTGCAAACTGTGGATCCAGACATGAAGTTCTACACTTTTTTACGAGATCCCGTCGCCAGATCGATTTCGCATATCACCTGGTTTCTCCGCTGGAAGGCAAATGACGGAATCTTTTACGACGATTTTGACCAACTGGTCATTGATTGGGCCCAAGCGGCTGACAACAAAAACCGTCAATGCCGGCAACTCAGTCAAACCGGCACCTTTGAGGGCGTAAAAAAAACCGTTCAGGAAAACCCTTTTTTGTTTCTGAGAGTTGAACACTTCGACCGCTCCCTGTTTCTTTTCCGCCATTGGACCGGTGAGACCGGTATGAACCTTGCGTACCAACCACGCAACACCGGAGCGGACAGCCACGAACGTATCCAGTCCGATCATCCTGAATACCTGGAAAAAATCAGAGCCTTCCAGAGCCACCTGAAACAGGATACCCAACAACAGGCCCTCCTCCTGGAAGCGAACCGGGAAGATCAGGCGTTGCATGACTGGGTGGAGGCGGAAATTTGGCCGGAACAAATCCGCCAATATCCGGGGAAACTCGATGAAGAAGTCGAAAAATTCAAAGCAGATCTCGCACAAAATCCACCTGATCTTTCGGAACCCCTGATCTCCAAACTCCAGCGGAATCTGGTGCTCAAACCGCTTCGCCCCCTCCTGCTGCCTCCCCGCGAGCCCGCGGAAGCATTGGCGTCTCCTTGGTTATCGTGATGTTCACCCCTCGTGCCTTGGCATAAAGCGCCCCATCGCCTTGCGGTTTCACTCACGCTGCGTCGTACCGGTTACGGGATCCGGATATGCCCACTGCCCCCCCTTTTCGCTTTTCATCCCCGCTAAGCTGGGATAAGGACTCCGCATGGCCCGAAAATTTTTAGAGAGAGCGGAAACATACTTACTGGATGTGGTGGACGGCACCCGCCGTGGCACGGGTGCGGCTTTGCTTCGTTTGACCCTTGGAGGCCTTTCTTATGTCTTTACCAGCATTGTGCAGACCCGTCTCTGGGGCTACCGGATCGGCTTGCTGAAACACCACACCCTGGGCTGTCAGGTCGTCAGTGTGGGAAATTTAACTGTAGGCGGAACCGGAAAAACCCCAGTGGTGGAATTGTTAGCCCGTTCTCTCGCAGAAAACGGACGCCGGGTGGCGATTCTCAGCCGGGGCTATAAAAAGAAGAAGAAAAAACGCGGTTTCAAAAGACGCCTAAAAGACTTAATGCTCGGGCGCGTGGATGTGGAAGCGTCCCTGCTGGTTTCAGACGGGGAAAGCCTCAAAGTCGAACCCATGTTTAGCGGGGACGAACCCTACATGCTGGCAAAAAACCTTCCGGGGGTTGCCGTGATTGTGGGCAAAGACCGCGTCAGTTCGGGTCGACATGCCATCCGGAAACTGAAATGTGACACTTTGATTCTCGATGATGGTTTTCAACATTTGGCACTTAAACATCGCCTGGATATCGTACTGGTCGACCGCACCAACCCCTTTGACAATGGCCGCACCCTCCCCCGCGGGCTCTTGAGAGAACCCATCCGCAACATCAAACGCGCCGGATTTATTTTTATTACCAAAAGCAACGGAGACGGTGCGGTGGAATTAAGCACCCGTCTGAGGGAGCTCAATCCCACCGCGGAAATTTCCGAGTGCCGTCACTGCCCCCGCTTTCTCAAATATTTGTTTGAAGATATGCAAGAAGATTTAAGCTGGCTCAAAGGGAAAAAAGTCATGGCCCTCTCCGGGATTGCGGTTCCCGGGGGATTTGAGCGCGAATTGGTCATTCATGGCGCCATGGTGGAGGAGCATATCACTTTTGCAGACCATCACCGCTATAGTCTTCAGGAAATTCTGGATATTGTGGAACGCGCCAAAGAACTCAATGTGGATGCGATTATCACCACCGAAAAAGATGCAGTGCGCATTCCCCATTTACAACGACGTGACATCCCCATGCTTTATTTGCGGGTGGAAATTGAAATGTTTACCGGACAGGAGGAGTACCATGACTGGATTCGACGCATCTGTCTTGAATAGTCCCAAGCTGCGTTTGCTGGTCATCGTTCCCAACTGGTTGGGTGACGGGATCATGGCCATGCCCGCCCTGCAAACCCTGCGTGCACAACTTCATCCCGAAGCCCAAATTTTCGTAGGCGCCCGCCCCGGTCAGTGCGGCCTTTGGGAAATGCAACCTGCCGTCTCAAAAGTGATCCCCCTGCCCGCCGGCAATGAAGAACTGTTTGCTTCAGCAAAGACTTTAAAAGCATTGCACTGTCAGGCGGCCGTCATTTTGCCGCATTCCTTCCGCTCAGCCCTCATACCCGCGCTGGCAAAAATTCCCACTCGCCGGGGAACCGCCCATCAATGCGGACGTCGTTTGTTGATCAGGGATCCCGTGTCGCTTGCGGAAATGGAGGATCAGCACCAGCAATGGGAAATTGCCCGGCTTCTGCTTCCGGGGTCTTTACCTCCTGTTTTACCGGCACCATTGCTGGAGCCCCCGGAAGAAGCTTTTGCAGAAGCGGCGGAATGGTTATCCCCACTCTCCGGTCCCATCCTGGGTTGTATTCCCGGTGCAGCCAGGGGACCTTCCAAACAATGGCCCGGCGAGCGCTTTCAAGCGGTGGCCCAGGCTTGGGTAGCACACACACAAGGTGGCGTATGCTGGTTAGGCACCCCTGCCGATGAGGCACTTTGTGAAGAACTCAACCGCCCCCTGGGCGGGAAGGGACTTTCTCTGGCGGGGAAAACCGGGCTTAAATCTTTCACAGCTCTCTTATCGAAAATCGATAAAGCATTGGTGAATGACAGCGGGGGCATGCATTTAGCCGCCGCCGTGGGCACCCCCCTGGTTGCTGTTTTCGGAAATACCGACCCCGCGAAAACCGGTCCCCTCTCGCCCCACGCAGTGGTGATCCAGCACAGTGATCAGCGTAATCGAAGCATCGACCGCAAAAGTGATGATGCCAAAGCCGCCCTGGAACGGGTGGGTGTGGAAGAGGTCCTCCAACCTTTACTTGCCAATCCGGTTCTCAGTTCATAAGGGTACGCTATGAGTCGCCCTAAAATATCCGCATGTGTCATGACCTTCAATGAAGAGCATAACATGCGCCGTTGTCTGGAAAGTTTGTCCTTTTGTGATGAGATTGTCATTCTTGACAGTTTCAGCAAAGACCGCACCGTGGAAATTTGTAAAGAATACACGGACTTGGTGTATCAGGAAGAATGGAAAGGCTATATTACCCAGCGGAACCGTCTTCGCGAAATCGCAAATTTTGACTGGGTGCTTTTTTTGGATGCGGACGAAGAAGTCTCCCCGTCCCTGCGGGATCAAATCCTCTACCATTTCCGGAGCGGCACCGGAAAATATATGGGCTTTGAATTTCCCCGCCAAGTCTTCTACTTGGGCAAATGGATCCGTCACGGGGAGTGGAATCCCGACATCAAACTGCGTCTGTTCCGCAAAGACAAAGGCTACAGTGGCGGGCAGGAACCCCACGATATGGTGATCGTGGACGGACCGGTCAAAACCCTCACCGGCAAACTTTGGCACTACACCTACGACGACCTCACCCACCACCTCAATGTGGTAAACCGCTTTTCCACCATCAGCGCCAAGGAAATGTACCAGTCCGGCCGGCGTTTCCATCTGTGGGATTTATTGACCCGTCCCCCGACCCGCTTCATCAAAGGTTACATTATCAAAGGCGGATTTTTGGACGGATTGCGTGGATTTATCGTGGCCGTAATCGTTGCCTACGGAGTCGCAATCAAATACGCAAAACTCTGGGAATGCAAATGGGAGGCGATCATGGATCAGGAATACCGCCCCAAAGATGAAGACTGAAAACCGATTGTTCCGCAATACCGGCCTGGTGAGTTTGGGGACCCTGAGCTCACGGCTTCTGGGTTTGGTGCGGGAAATGATGATGGCCTGGGTTTTCGGGGTGGGTCTGGTGGGATCCGCTTTTGTGGTGGCCTTCACCATACCCAATCTGTTCCGCCGCCTTTTCGGGGAAGGCGCCCTGTCAGCCGCGTTTATTCCCAGCTATATCCGCGTCAAAAACGATCAGGGCCCACAGGCCGGCTGGCAGCTCACCCGGAATGTACTCTCCCTCCTGGTTATCGTATTGGGCAGTATTACGTTGGCAGGCATGCTCCTGTGTACGATCGCCCTCCAATGGAATGCCCTCCCGGAAAAACTGGAAGCGGTACTGCTGTCTTTGCGCATTCTCCTGCCCTACATGATTTGGATCTGTTTGGCGGCCATTGCCATGGGGGTCTTGAATGCCCACCGAAAATATATGGTGCCCGCCTTTGCGCCCTGCATCTTAAATCTTCTCTGGATTCTGGCCCTGGCCGGCATGCAGTTCGTCCCCGGTCTGTATGAAGAAAGCAAAGTCATCTGGATCTGTTGGGCCATTCTCGTGGCCGGTCTTCTCCAGTTTTTAGTTCAGTTGCCCCCTCTCCGCAAATTGGGATATCAACCAGGCAGAACCATTGAACCGTTTGACCCGGAGGTAAAAGCCATTCTTCGATTGATGGGACCCGCCGCCCTGGGAGCCGCCATCGTTCAAATCAATGTGGTGATCGACCGGATACTGGCCTTGTGGGTGGCTGATTACGGTCCCCTCGCCCTCTCCTATTCCGAGCGGCTGATCTATCTGCCTCTGGGGCTCTTTGCTACCGCCCTGGGGACCATCCTTTTACCGGAGTTTTCACATTTGGTGCAAGCCCGAGACCGGATAAAACTCGGTGAAACCCTGGAGAAAAGCCTGCGGGGACTGATGTTTGTGATGATTCCGGCGGCAGCCGGTCTGGCCTGCCTGGCGATCCCGATCGTCCGACTGGTCTACGAACGCGGTCAATTTGATGCCACCTCCACCGTTCTCACCTCCAGGGCACTCGCTTGTTATGCACCGGGCCTCATTGTTTTCAGTGCGGCAAAAATTTTTGTTCCCCTGTATTATGCTCACGGTGACACCCGCACCCCGGTCAAAATCGGTGCGCTCACCGTGCTCGCCAATCTGCTGATGAATTTGCTGTTCATCGCCCTCCTGCCCTCGGGTTGGAAACATGCGGGACTGGCATTGGGCACTGTACTTTCCAGCCTGTTACAAGTGATCATTTTAGCCTTCATCGCCCGTAAAAGATTTGCAGATGTGCACTGGCTCCCCATTGGGATCTCCTGGGTGCGGCAGGCCGGTTGCTGTCTCCCCATGATCTATGTCGCGTGGACCCTCCTGCACGTCACGGATCACTGGACACAGTGGCTCTCGGTTCCCCTCGCCATTGCGGCGGCGGCCCTGGTATACCTTCTCTGTGCATGGGTTATCCGCTGTCCCGAACTCAGGGAGTTGCGACACCAGTGAAACATCTGAATTGGCAACACGACTCTTCCCATGACAACCGCCCCACCGGTGTTATCGCAGTTGTCACCGGTACAATCCTCGCAGTGGCAGTGTTGCTATGGATCCTCGATCCTTTTTCGAAAAAGCCCCCCCAGGACGCCATTCACCCGCGAGAAATCACTGTTTTTCAAGCGCGGGAGCCCGAGGACTCATTTGACGTAAACCTCGCCACCGAAAAATTGCTGGATGCCATCATTCAAATCGAGAGCCACGGCGATCCCCAAATGGTGGGTGGCGTGGGCGAACGGGGCTTAATGCAAATCAGAGAAAGCACCTGGAAGGAAGTGACCGAAAAACATTTCGATGAAAAAATTCCCTTTGACCGCGCATTTGAACCTGAATTAAATCGAAAGGTGGGTCGCTATTACCTTGGGGACCTGCAAGTTTATCTTTACGCCCACCGCGCCAAATGGAAATCGGATTTACGCTCCCTGTTACTTGCCAGTTACAACGCCGGGCCGGATCGGGTGCGCAAAAGCGGATTTAACCTCAAGCGGCTGCCGACAACCGTGCAGAGTTACGCCGAACGGGGATCCGCCCTCCACGATTGGTATTTAAGTGAAAGCGCCGAATCCCTGCAAAAACGGCTGAAGGAAGCCGCAAACCCGGGTGATCAGGAATAGGATTTTCTCGACAGAGCAAATGCTTCGTTCTAGATCCAAGGCATGGCTATGTTTCGACTCATCTTTCCAGGACTTCTCGCCGGCACCCTCAGTGTCGCGCAACCTCCGCCCCCCGAAATGCTCAAAGTGGAAATTCAGGAGCTACAAACCGTGGTGGAAACCTTGCGCGCGGAAAACCGGGTACTCGAAAAAAGAAACCAACAACTCATGACTGACGTCCTGAACCTCGGCCACCAAATCCGGGCGTTACAAGCACAATTGGCCGAGCAGGCGCCTCCCCCAAATCCGGAACCCGGTATCGAAGAGCCCCGGGGGGCAACAGTGGCTCTTAAATCCGATCTCCACCCCGTTATTTCCGTTAATGTCAACTATCACTACCTGATTGTCAAAGCGGGCAGTGAAACAGGTATTCAAATTGGCGAAGGCGGCTCCGTGATGCGCGATGGTGAAATTATTGCCTCGGTCAAAGTAACCGATGTAAAGCCCCGACAATGTGTCGTCCAAATTGATCTCAATTCGCTCTCCCAGGATGGCGTTTATCCCCGCAGTGAAGACAAGGTGCGTTTCCCATGAAAACCAAAGTAGAATTAACCGTTCCTGAATCGCTCCGGGCATATGCAGAAGGCTTTATTGCCACCACCCCGGAAGCCCGCATGCAAGCCGTCATCGACTGGTCCCGGGGTAATGTGGAACGGGCGGAAGGTCCATTTGCCGCCGGCGTATTTAATTTGGACAACGGGAGTTGTATTGCCGCCGGGGTCAACCGCGTCATTTCTTCCGGATGCAGTGTCGCCCACGGGGAAATGATGGCCCTGATGCTCGCGCAACAGACCCTGGAAGTCGTAAATTTAGCTGAAAAAGGACGTTTTGTTCTTACCACCAGCGCACAACCCTGCTCCCAGTGCTTCGGGGCGATTCCCTGGTCCGGCGTGGAAGCCATGGAATTTGGCGCTACCCGTGATGACGTGGAGGCAATCGGTTTTGACGAGGGCCCCTGCCCCGAAAATTGGCGTGAATTGTTGGAAGGCAGAAACATCCGGGTGACCGGGCCTGTCATGCAGAAAGAAGCCGCGGCGGTACTTCAGGAATATGCACGGAGCGGAGGAAATCTTTACTGATATGAAAGACGAAGTGCACATCAAACCCGGTGCGGAATTTACCCGCGTGGATCAGGATTTTGAAATCAGTCTGCGTCCCACCCTTTTCAGTGACTACGTGGGACAACGCAAAGTCACCGAACGCTTGGAACTCATGGTTGAAGCCGCCAAAGGCCGGGGAGAAGTGTTGGATCACGTACTCCTCTCCGGACCGCCCGGGTTAGGAAAAACCACGCTGGCCTACATCCTCGGCGAACAAATGGGGGTGCAGGTCCGCAGTACCTCCGGACCCGCCATCGACAAAGCAGGTGACCTCGCAGGATTACTTACCGGACTGGAAAAGGGCGACATTTTATTTATCGATGAGATCCACCGCATCCCCAGAGCGGTCGAAGAATACCTCTACTCCGCCATGGAAGATTATGTGATCGATATTCTTATCGATCAGGGTCCCAATGCCCGTTCAGTACGGCTCAATCTGCCCCGTTTCACCTTGGTCGGCGCTACCACCCGCACCGGTTTGCTTTCCGCCCCTTTCCGTTCCCGCTTCGGAATGAACAACCGACTGGATTATTATAACCACCAAGATTTAAAGGCCATCGTCAAACGTTCTGCCCTGTTATTGAATGTGGATATCGATGATGAAGGCGCCTTGGAGATCGCCTCCCGCAGCCGGGGCACCCCCCGTATCGCCAACAATCTGCTACGGTGGGTTCGGGATTACGCGCAGGTGCGCGCCGACAATAAAATCATAAAATCCGTCGCCGACCAGGCCCTGCAAATGCTGGAAATTGATCAGTACGGCCTGGATGAGATGGATAAAAAATATTTACAAACCTTGCTGGAACGCTTTCAAGGCGGTCCGGTGGGACTGAGTAATCTGGCGGTATCCGTGGGGGAAGAAGCCGGCACCCTGGAAGAGGTGTACGAACCTTATCTTATTCAGGAAGGCTATTTAAAACGCAGCCCGCAGGGACGCATTGCGACGCCCTTCTGCTACGAACGGTTCGGCATGAAAGCGCCCTCTTCCCAACCGGAACTCTTGTAACAGATGAGCACCATCCGAAAACCCAGCGTGGAAGATTTCAAGGTCTTCTTTGGCACTCGTCTTAAACATTTGAGTTCCCAGCAGGAATTGATTTGGCTTTCGGATCAGGTGCCCACCGAAGCCTTGGCCGCCGCCTATCCCATGGGGATCTTCCCCTGGCCGGGAGAGGATCCGAACCTTTTTCCCTGGGTCTCCCCCCGTCAAAGAGGCGTGCTTCCCCTGAATCAGTTTCATTTGGGCAAAAGTACCCGCCGGCAAATTCGCAAAGCGGAATTTAAGGTGACTTATAATAAAGCCTTTACTCAGATTATTCAGTCCTGCCATCAAGCCCACGAAGCGGAGAGCTGGATACATCCTCTGATGCAACAAGCCTATATCCAAGCCCACCAGGCCGGATTCGCACACTCGGTGGAAGTCTGGCAAAATGAAAAACTGGTAGGTGGACTTTACGGCATCGACAGTGGTCTTTTTTTCTCCGGGGAAAGCATGTTCCACAAAGTGCCCAACGCCGGCAAAGCCGCCATTCAATTTCTGGTAGAGAAAAGAGCCGCACGGGGCAACTCCCTTCTGGATATTCAACAACTGACCCCGCACATGAAGGCGATGGGTGCAGAGGTCTGGTCACGCGAACGCTTTTTGAAGGAAACCAGTAAAGGTAAAAAATGAATACAGACTCCAATTCCGAACTCAAAAAGAAATAAACCGGATAAATATCCGCCTGCAAGCTGCGGAAGAAAAGCTTCGCAAAACGTGATTTCTCCTCTCCCTCTTGTATGTGGCCCGGTCTGTCATCCCGGGACTGCGGATTAAAAAAAGTGTTTCCCTGGGCTTCCGGAATCTAAATGTAAAACCAGATGTCCCCGTTTCACCCTATCAAAGGAGGCTTTACGCGGAGCCCATCAATATAATAACCCTTTTTCGCCCCCTTATCACTCACCAGAATTTCCACCAGGGTTTATCAGATCCCATGGACAGGGGCACCCAATTCAAATCAGACTTCCAGGAAACATCCCCATGCAGATACTTCAAAAACGCAGCCTGGATTTGCGCTTTTGTCAGATCCTCCCCCCCATGAAAGTGACTGACCTCATCCCCTTCACGGTACTCGATCACATAAGGCCCCTCCCCCTCGCCGGAAGCTTGGATATATTCCTGATCCGCTTTACTGAGAATGACAAACGAACCGCGATTACAGTCGTTCGCAAATGCATCGAGCAGCTCCTCAGATGAGACGTCTTGATAAAAAAGACTGTTTTCGGTGCGCAGTTCCATTGTACTTCCTTAAACTTATTTGACCACCGACACCGCGAACAGACTCCATAACAGGGCAATCAGCGGCAAAGCAACCATGATCCAGGAAAGGACGTCCAGGGTTACCGCTCCCCGCTCCCTGACCCGCTTGCCCAACAGGTAAATCACACACAAATAGAACATCAATGGCACTCCTAAAAACACCGTGTGTTCCCGCGCTTGGTTAGAATTTTCCACCACTTGTCGGGTGATCGACGGTAAGGCGGTCTCCATCTCCGCCCATGTGTGCGACAGCCTGGGCACCCAAAACAGCAAAACTGCAATATGGGACAAACTAAAAATTGCGGCGAGGATGGCTCGGATCATCAGACATTCATCCTTATAAAAGTGAGAGGGGATGGGTTTATCATTTGGGTTATTTACACAACAAAAAAACGGGTCGCGTAAATCTTTTCAAATAAGATTGAATGTTTTCTCTTTCGTTTTGTCTATGTGATTCTTAAGGATTCTTGCTCAACTTGATATCATGATGCCAAATACTTCCCCCTCCCGACTTTTATTTTTGTTTCTTACCCTCTTTTTGTTTGCCGGTTGCAATACGCCATCCGCATTGGAGCGACGGGATCGGCGAACCTACGCTGCCATTCAACGCTCCCTTGAGAGTGCCAAAGAAGCGGCCGGAGACGGTATTGTGTTCTTTGAAGTGGAAAACACCAGCAATGACGGACGGGGACAGAAAACCCGCAAAGTGAATTTTGCCGGGATTGTGCTGACCGAGGAAGGTCATTTGCTGGCGCCGTTTAATATCCCCGCAGAATCCGGCACCCGGGTGGTGGCCTGGGTCGGCGAACGGCGTTACTTGGCCCGAAGTGTGAAAGTCGACGACAATTTGGGCATGACCATTCTGAAAATTGAACCCCTCACCGATCTCACGCCGATCTCCCTCAAAGCATACCGTGAAATCAACATCGGCGAGATGGTTTACACCGTGATAAGCACCGATGAAGACCGTGAATTTGAAAAATTTGTCTTCCAAGCCTTTTCCCAGGGCATCGTGCAGGGCCGTTACCGCCAATATAGTCTGAGTCCCATCCCGGACATTGCCCGGGGTGCGCCCCTCTATGACAGCTTTGGCAACCTCACCGGATTGGTCGCACAATCCAACGCCTGGATTTTGGCCGACTTGGCTCCGGATATTGAAGAATTACTGACCCGTGCCCTCAATGGGAAAAACGGTGGCGATAAAGATAAATCCGAAGAAGGCTGGTTTGGCGCGATTCTCGCCCCCATCAACCCGGATTACGCCCGCCTCGCGGATTTACCTGCCAGCGGGCTTTGGCTCACCCATGTCTTTAAAGACAGTGCCGCCTACGAGGCGGGATTCCGAAGTGGTGATTTGCTGATAGAGCTCAACGGTTCCCCTATGCGAATGACCGGATCCCGCGCCTACCGGTACTTCCTGCAAACCCTCCGTCCCATCGAAAATGCCCCCTTTTCCGCGGTGGTCATCCGCGATGGCAAACGGATCAAAGGAAAAGGTAAACTCTTTAAACGTCCCGAGCAGGATACCCTCTTGGCGGATGATTTGGGAATCACCGTAAGTGAAATCCATGAAACCATGGTCATTCGCTTTAACCTTATCGAAACTGAAGGCGTGATGATCACCGCCGTGAAATCCGGCTCGCCGGCAGCCACCGGCCGCACCTTTGGGGAACCTTTACTTCGCAACGGCGATGTCATTGTTTCCATCGGAGGCGTTCCCACCCCGGATTTACAAAGCTTCGGTGAAGCTCTGGAGAAAATCCGAAAAGAAAAACCCCTGGTCTTGCTGGTGCAATTCCAACGGGGCGCCACCACCGGGCTCGAAGCCCTCAACCTACGTATTGGCACTGAAAAAGGAGATCTCTAATGCGCCGCCTCCCCCTCTTCCTGCTCACCATCCTTTTCGCCTTTGGTTGTTTACAGGCTCAACTCCTCCCTGTGGCGGAGGAAGCATCAGAGCCGGTCATAAAAAACCCGGTCGATATTCCCGAGGAGATCATGCGGAAAGTGGATCCGTCCGTGGTCTCCATTCAGCATGAGCGCGCCGGAGGAACCGGTTTTATTCTTTCAACCGACGGATATATTCTCTCCAATGGCCATGTGGTATTGGGGTCTGATCCCGAGCAACCCACCCAACCCGCCAAACGGATTACCGTCATTTTAAGCGACGAACGGAAGTTTTCCGCCAAAGTATTGGGATTCTCGATGGATCCGGATGTCGCGCTGTTAAAAATTGATGCACCCGAAGGCCTCATTCCCGTGGAAATAGGCGACAGCCGAAATGCCTCGGTGGGACAACGCAGTTTTGCGGTCGGCACCCCGGTAGGGTTAAAGCGCACCTTTACCAGCGGTATTCTGAGTAACATTACCCGGACGGACCTCGGCACTGAAACCGTGGTGTTTCAAACCGATGCGGCCATCAACAGCGGCAACAGCGGGGGCCCCCTGTTTGACAGTCAAGGCCGGGTCTTGGGCATCAACACCTATGCCAGCAGAGGCCAAAACAATCTGGGATTCACCATCCCCATTCACGTTGCGCAGGCCATGATAGACGATTTAAAAAATCATGGACGCTTTATTCGCAGTCTGATCCCGCTTTATTTTACCAACGAAATTTATGACGAACTGGGACAAGCCCTACAAGTGGATCGCGGGATATTGATTTCCTACGTTATGGAAAACTCATCCGCCGACAAAATGGGACTCAAGATGGGCGACATTTTAATCAAAGTGAATGGAGAAGAGGTGTCCGCTCACACCAAAGCCGAGTTATTGGATTTTGAATGGGAAATGACCATCCGCCCGGCCGGTGAAGAAATCACATTCACCCTCCTCCGCGGCGAACCCGGTGACCGAGAAGAAATCACTCTCACCGGCACTTTGGAAGAGCTGGAGCTGATGCCCGCCTTTAACCGTCACGTGGGGGAACTTCCCGAACACCGCTACGCCACCCTAGGCCTCGGAGTCGAAAAACTGACGGACCTGCATCATGTCATCCACCAAATTCCCGCGGATGCCCGGGGGGTCTTTGTCAAGACGGTGATCGAGGGCTCCGTGGCCTCCCGGGCCGAGATTCAACCCGGAGATGTGATTGATACCATTGCAGATCAGCCGGTGGAAAGCATTGTGGCTTTCCGCGAAATTCTGGATAGTGAACTGGCAAAAAGAGAAAAAGCCATTCCGGTAGAAATGATTCGCGGTCAGTTAAACAACATTTCCGCGATGGCCCCTGATTATCTGATGCACAACCGAAAAGTCATTCTGGTGGTCCCCCCGGGTGACAATCCGGATTTGGATTTGCTCCGGCGTGAACTGCTGGCAAAAGGCGCCACGGTGCAAATTGCCACTCCCGGCAAAGTCTCCCTCTCCCGGGATGACGCGCTACCGGATTTGGTACCCGACCTGGATCTCAGCGACCTGAATGCAGAAACCGAAGCCGACATTCTTATTTTCACCGGAGGAGAAGCGGCCAAAGCCTTCTGGAAAAATCCGGATATTATCGCACTGGTGAAAGCGTCACTGGAGAATGAAGGTCAGGTATTGGCCTGCATTGGGGAATCCACCTTGCTGCCGGTTCTCGCCAGCGAAGAAAAATTAAAACCTAAAATCACCCTCCCCCGGGACTTGTCCGGACAGGCGGTGATGCGCGGAGCCAGTTACACCGGTAAAGATGTGGAATCAGAAAAAATGCTCATCACCACCACCGGCACCGATCGCGATGTGCTGCGTGAATTCCTGCAGGAAGTTGCCAACCAACGCTAATGAATTTTCCGACTTGGCCATGGTTTTCTTCGGAACCCGACCACCTGAAATTGGGTCGGTGGGGAGAAAAACAGGCCGAACGCCACCTCAAAAAACAAGGGGTGAAAATCCTGGGTCGACGGGTTCGGGTCGGAAAACATGATGAATTGGATCTATTGGCCAGAGCGGAAAATGTTTTGGTCGTGATTGAAGTCAAAACCCGATCCAGAGAGGGGCTAAGGCCGGCAAGAGACGCCGTAGACAAAGAAAAACAGTTACGACTCAACCGGGCCGCTTTGGCGTATGCACGCAAATTAACGCCCCGTCCGGAAGGGATTCGCTTTGATATTGTGGAAGTGGTGGGCCGACCGGGGGCCGGCAATCCGGTCATCCGTCATCATCCGGGAGCTTTCGGACTCCATCACGGATTTCGTTACTGAAAGCGAAAATCCGTGACAACGCTGGACGGCAGGCTATGATACCTGCCGAATTTTTGGAAAAACCTATATGAAAAACATTTTTGCTCTCGCTGTTCTTACTTTTAGTTTGCTGATTCCATCAACTGCCTTCCCGGCGGAGATGGAGGAAATGTTCACGGATGCGTATCTGGCCATGCTGGATGCAAACAAGTTGATGGAAGAGAAAAAGCCCGTAGAAGCACTCAAACTCTATCAGCAGTCCCTCCAAACCTATCAGAACTTACAAGCGAAAGACCCGGCCTACAAACCGGAAAATGTGCAGATCCGTATTGCGCAAATCAGTGAAAAGATCTCCAGCCTCTCCCAACAGCTTCCCGACAGCCAGTCCCTGAATACGGCCGAAGCGCCGGTGACAACAAATCCGGAAGAACAGGATTTTAAAATGCTGTATTTCCAAACCCGGGAACAAATGGTGAGAGATTCCGGTCGTTTATTGGACTTGGAAAAAAGAAACATCCAGATGACAGTAACCCTGCGGGAACGTCAGCAGGAAGTGGAACGATTAAAACAGAGCGTCCTGAATGCTGAAAAACAACTTCGTTTAGCCAAATCAGAGCAGTCACAGTCCCATGCAGCCTTGGAAAAAGAAGTAAAAGATCTCAGTCGCTTTAACATGCTGCTGCAGGATCGGGCGGACAAGCTGGAGGTCACCAGTGCCCAGCTGGAGAAACAACGGGAAGATTTACTGGTGAACGGGGAGGCTTTACAGGCTGAACTCGCGGCCCTTAAAGCACAACACACTGCCCTCCGGAATGAATTTCAGGAGTCCAAACGCGTGAGCACCCTCGACAAACAAAGTATGATTCTCACCCGGAATCAACTCCAGGATGATTTGGCAGCCAAGCAAGAGGATGTAAATAAACTCAAAACCCAACTCACCGCGCTGCAGGCCAAACTCAAAAATGTTTCTCTGCTCGAAGAAACGGTTATTGAATTAAACCGTCAGAACGAAAACCAATTAACCCAACTCTCCGAACTGAAAAAAGAACGGGATGACGCAAAAACTGCGGCAGCGGAAAAAGCCACCGCATTTGCAGAAGTGGAAGCCGCTCTTCAACAAAGCAACAGCCAGTTGGAAAAACTTCTGCAGGAAAAAGCGGCCTGGGCAAACGCCAAAACCGAAACCGAGAATTTGCAAACGGAGCTGAAGGAGAAGCTCGCCGCCTCCGACCAACGTTTTGAAGACCTTCAATCCGAACTGGAAAAAGCGCTCAAAGCCAAAGAATCCGCCGAACAGGAACGGGCCGAAGTGCTCTCCCAACGGGGAGAATACCGGGATGAAATGAAAACGGTTGTCAGCAAAAATAAAGCGCTTCAAAAAGAAAGGGACCGCTTAAAGAAAGATGCGGAAATCCTGAAATCGGACCAAAGCAAATACGAAGAAGCGCTCAGCAAATTGAAATTGGAGAACGAAGCGGCAAAACAGGAGCTTCAAACCCTTCAGCAAACCTATCGTGATGAGTTGGCTGAATTCAAGAGTCTCAAGAAAGATTCGGAAAAATGGGAAGAAGAAAAAGCCGAAATGCTTCAGCAATTGAAAGCGAAAACGGCCGATATGGAAACATTGGCCAAAGAAATCAGCAAACTTCGCACCAACTTAAGCAAAGAAACCGTGGCCCGCGGCCAAACGGAACTGCTGAATAAAAACCTGGAATCCAAACTCTCCGTAAGCGAAACCGAGCGCAACCGTCTGGCTCTGAACTTACAACAGGAATCGGATCAACGAAAACTTTTAGAAAAAATGCGGAGCAGCAAATGAAAACCATCACCGACCGTATGAATGAAATCATTTCCCTGCGCCAGAAAATCTCCAAATTGGAAGCCGAATAAATCGGATCTGCGCCTTGACGGAAGGACCCCGCTCGTCGACAGTATCCTCTATGCAAATTCCTCAAAAAATAGAACATTGGTTTGCCGAATGCCCCTTTGCGATCACCGCATTCAGTGGCGGGGTGGACAGTTCACTGGTGGCGTGGCTGGCACATCATTTTCTGGGGCCTGAAAAGAATTTGGCCGTGATTTCCGCCTCTCCCAGTTTGAAGTTGAGCGATTTGGACGGAGCCAAAGATTTTGCCCGCGAGAACGCCCTCCCCCTCCGCATTATCGAAACCAAAGAAATGCTGAATCCGGATTATGTGCTGAATCCGGCCAACCGCTGTTTCTTTTGTAAACAGACCCTCTATCAGGAGCTGGAAACACTGGCATCCGAATACAGCCCCTGCTGGGTCCTCAACGGTACCAATGTCGATGATTTGGGAGATTACAGACCCGGATTGCAAGCCGCGAAAAATTTTGAAGTTCGCAGTCCCCTTGCCGAATGTGGATTAAATAAAAAGGATATCCGCGATTTGGCTGAATCCCTGAATCTCTCCTGCTGGAACAAACCCGCAGCCCCCTGCCTCAGTTCACGCATTCCCTACGGTCAACGGGTCACCCTGGCAAAACTCCGCCGTATCGAGAAAGCGGAGGCCTGGCTGCAAGCTGCGGGTTTTGATATTTGCCGGGTCCGTCACGAGGAACCCTTCACCGCCCGGGTGGAAGTGGCATCTGACCGTATTTCTGAACTCTGTGATTTAAAAAGCAGCATCGAAACCGCCTTCGCCGAAATGGGATTCGAGTCCGTCATTCTCGACGAGGAAGGTTTCGTTTCCGGCAAACTCAATCGGGTGTTAAAGGTAACGTAGGCATTCTTGCCTGCGACCAGGAGTGCATACACCGCGAGTGCAACCAAACTGCAAACCTTTCAATAAGATCTCACGCCCACAATGGGCTTTATTCGTGTATAAATGAGTTTCGCATGATTCATGAGCTTCATCGAAGTATAAACCACCGGAATGAGGTATAAGCTTCGGGGAAGTTATGGTTGGCTCAGGATTTTTTAACCACTGATGGACGTTAAGTAACACTGATTTTGTGTTTGGTTTCGGAGCGTATTTATCAGCCGTGCCCGTCACAGCCTCGCGAATGCGTAGGCGGCGACTTGGTGAATCCCGCGCAATCCGCGGATTAAAATTCTTTTTTGATATCCAACGTCCACGTTAAGCGGACCGCGTAGAATGGCACTAAGATAAGGGGTACTTGCAATGGTTTTCGGGCCGTAGGTCCGACCGAATTTCAGTCCAGTCCGAAGGGCCGGGACGTTCAAGTTAAAAAAGTGAGGCGGGCTGAAGGTCCGCTCGAATGCACCCGTGTCCAAGCCGTTCTTCGAGCGAAACTTCAGCCCGATTATAAAGGACGTCCTATGACCCATACCCTTAACTTCATGCCATTCCGGACCGCGTACTCGCGGTTCGCTTTGACGCATTGTTATCATTACTCTTAATGCAAAGGTGGTTATTTCTGGGGTTCAGCATTAATCATAGGATTTAATAAATCTTCAAATTGCTTTGACAGAGGGATTGGTTCGAAGTCAATTTTCCAATCTCCATCAATTTTCCTCATCTTCGCCCTCCAATTTATCGAAAGACTGGTTGCGGAATTCGAAATTTGAAATGCTAGAGAGATACCTTCTTCGCGAGTTAACAATCCATTTTCCATTCTACTCATGTGATATCTGCCAATAGAAAAAGTTTTGCCGTTCTTTATTACTGCCACAGGCACGGTTTGAAGAAAGAAAAGCTCCTTTGTGTCGTAGTTTTCGCTTTCACTTACAACACGCTCACTACAGCAGTCTAAAGCAATCTCCCATTCTTCATTTGTGATTGCATCTGTAAATCGCTTTCTAAGTTGGGCTTGCTGCAACTCTTCTTCAAGCTTTGTGATCTCATCTTTTACTTCTGCTTTTCCAGAAAAAAAAGTTAGCCCAACGACTAAAATTAAAAATGGGATACGGTTCATAAGTTTCCTTTACTGATAATCGAGTAGCCAGGGGGCTCATGCCCCCCAGCCCTCACACCACCGGACATACGGGTCCGTATCACGGCGGTTCTCAGGTTGATGTTGTTCACG
>JARHXX010000001.1 GCA_029269125.1 Kiritimatiellaeota bacterium B1221
CGGGGCTGGATGGCGGGTGCGAGAGATGAGGGTTTACGACAAATACGGAACGGGATACTCCGCACGCCGGGACGAGCCCAGCGCTGGGGGAAAAATCGGGAATGTCCTGGTTGCAGAAACAACCGGCAACACATCCAATATGATTTCCGAAGTCAGGACAACAAACGCAATTGATCTATAATTCGGTCCACCACCTCGGATGCCCGACATTTATCAACATCAATCTGAAGGGGAAATTGCTGATAGTACACCTCGCGTTCTGTCATCAGTTTTCGTATTTGCCCCATAGAATCACTTCCCTGAAGCAACGGTCTGCGAGGATCATTTCCTACCCGACGAAAAACGGTTTCAGGTTGTATGCGCAAACACACCACCCGGGATTGATGCAACAGGTCACGTAAATTGTCCGGCTGCGTAACAATTCCTCCCCCGCAGGACACCACTGTGGCCTCAGATGCCAATGCCTCCTGAAGGCATGCCCGCTCCATTTTCCGGAACGCACCCTCCCCCTCTTGGGCAAAAATTTCGGGTATACTCTTCCCGGCCACTTCGACAATTTTCTCGTCCAAATCCAACCAGCTCCAGCCCAGACGTTTTGCCAACAGTTGTCCCGTCTGGGTTTTTCCCGATCCCATAAAACCGACTAAAAACACAGGTGATGTCATAATCCAGGACCCGCGGGCAACACCAGGTTCATATACGCATCAAAAAGCTGATCGCCGCCAAACAGCCAAATCAATGCGGCAGCAGACAGATAAGGTCCGAATGGAATGCGCCCCCCCAATTCACTCTTGCCCATCAGAATAAGACTCACCCCAACTATAGATCCCAGCAAGGCGGAAGCAAAAACCACAAACAAGGTGGCGCCCCCCCCCAGAAAGGCGCCAATGGCTCCCAATAATTTCACATCCCCAAAGCCCATGGCATCCTTTTTAAATGCGAGCTTCCCTAAGACCCCCACCAACCAAAGCAGGCCAAACCCAAGTGCGGCACCCTTGACCGAAGCCCATAACCCCATCGTCCAAAGCACCTCTCCATGTAAAGCCGGCACCAAAGCACTCAGAGGAATGCCAATGATGATCCCGCCCCAGGTCACCCGGTCCGGAATCCAAAAATCATCCAAATCAATGCCGGTGCCCAACAAAAGACCAAAGGTCATCAGCCAATGACATAACATCACCCATGACGGGCCTTCCACAATCCACAAAGCCAAAAACAGTGCTCCCGTAATCGCCTCAATAATGGCATATCGCATCGAAAAACCGGTGCCGCAGTTTCGACATTTCCCCCGCAAAATAAACCAGCTCAACACCGGAATATTGTCATACCAGGCAATGGGCTTTTCGCATTTAAAGCAGTGGGAGCCCGGCCAGGATACCGACATTTCTTTTTGAATCCGGTAAATACACACGTTCAAAAAGCTGCCCCAAATTGCTCCAAAAACCCACACCATCCCCCACACAAAGGGAGACTGCCAATAGGCCGGGGGGAAAAGTTCCGGATCAAATAAAGCCATCAGTTCCCCTCCCCGTAAACGTGCGCACGAAGCGCGGCCCGCATCACTTCAACCGGCACCGGCTGACCCGTCCAGATCTCCAGTGATCGAACACCCTGATGCAGCAACATCCCTAATCCGTTCACCGCCTCAGCCCCGGCTTCATCCGCCACTTTCATGATGGGTGTCACTTTTTTCACATAGGTCATATCCAACAGACATTGACCGGCTCGAAAATGTTCCCGTTTCAACAGGGTGTCATCCCCATCCTTCATCCCCTGAGAGGTGGATTGTAAAAGAATGCTGCAACTTTGGGTTTCATCAACGGCAGGCGGCCAGGACAGACAACACTTCAGTTGTATTTCAGGAAAACGTTCACGTAATTCTTCAGCCAAAGTCTCCGCCCGACTGGCCGTCCGGTTGGCCAAAAAAATGGTCGACGCTCCATCCGCAGCGGCTTGCAGTGCGGCGGCCCGACCCGCGCCTCCACAACCTAACACCAATACGTCTTCGCCCTGAAACCCTTTTCCAAACGCTTCTTTGAGCGCCTGACTCAGTCCGTAACCATCCGTGCT
Source organism: Kiritimatiellaeota bacterium B1221 (assembly GCA_029269125.1). Lineage (GTDB taxonomy): Bacteria > Verrucomicrobiota > Kiritimatiellia > SS1-B-03-39 > UBA6053 > UBA6053. The sequence goes on from JARHXX010000001.1 coordinate 2,071, forward strand.
GTGCCCCTCCAGTGTCCCGTCCGAATGAAACACCACGGTATTCACCGATCCTGAAAGTTCAGCGGACTCGGCCAAACGGTCCATGTTTTGAAACGCAACTTCCTTGAGAGGAATGGTGAGGTTCGTACCCCCAAAGCCCCTTTTCCCAAAAGTGCGGAGTGTATCCATCAACTGCTCCGGGGGCGTATCAAAAGCAAGATAAACCGCATTAAGCCCCATCGCCTGCAAAGTCGGATTATGCATGGCCGGACTCAGGGAGTGCGATATCGGATGCCCGAGTACCGCAAAGACTTGGGTCTGGGATGAGATAGAAAAAGGTCGATCGATCATCCAAACTTCTTTGCCCGAAATTCAGACGAAGTAAAGGGCGGAATGTGGCCGCGGACCTTTTGGGTCCGAAGCGTGGGTTTGACCGACACCCCCGGGAGCCGGTTCACCGCCGAAATGCCGAAAGCGACGGGTTTCAATGATGTTACAGAAGCTGACATTCAGGAGGCGGTAAATTTATTAAACCACCGTCCCAGGAAAACCGGAGGTTACCGGACACCCCACGAGATCTTCATAAGAAAAGAAGCCGCATAAAAAAGCATGAGACAAGGATGAGAGAGAAAACGAGTTCAATGCGCCGCTTCATTGCGGCCCGGTAAGTCTTCAACTTCAGCTTCATTGATCTGGATAATTTTGCCTTTCTCAGGCATCGTTTTCGTGTTTTCGCTCATGGTTGTCCTTATTGAACCAGAACTCAGAAAAAATGTGCGCAAAATTCTATACCTTATCTTTTGACACCTATGCAGAACAGGAAGAAAGTGTTCGCCTAAGTGCGGCCATCGGTGATTTCCCTTATGGAGCTCTGGTGGTGATTGCAGTGCGGGAAGATGCCACCCGGCGATTACGGCCAGCACCCAAAGTTCGTTGTACCGTTTGGGAGCCCAGACCGGGATCTTGAACAACCTCTACCGGAGCTCTTACATTCTGGTTGGAATGAAAGGACTGGCGATGGGAGGAGCGACAGAACTGACCGGCTCGGTAAAGCTTCTATTCAGATCCACACAATTGGAGTAGCTTTACAGGAAGACCGAGGATAACGTCAGATTACTCGTTCAATGCAGCCAACTGCATTGCCATCAATTCTTTATTCCCTTTTTCGGCAATATCCAACATCGCGTTGAGTTCTTCCCGGCTGTAGGTGCCTTCTTCTGCGGTACTCTGCACTTCAATAAAGTTTCCACTCGCGGTCATTACGGTATTCGCATCCGTGGAGGCGGCAAAATCTTCTTCGTAACAGAGATCCAGCATGGGAACGCCTTTGACAATTCCTACCGAAATTGCAGCCACTTGTTCCGTCAACGGATCTTTTTTAAGTTTGCCCTCTTTCTGCAACTTGCGAATCGCCAAGACCAAAGCCACGTAGGCACCGGTGATGGATGCGGTACGGGTTCCCCCGTCGGCATTGAGCACATCGCAGTCGATGGTGATGGTTTTAGGTCCCAGCTTTAACAAATCAACGGAAGCGCGCAGAGAACGTCCAATCAGGCGTTGAATTTCAATGCTGCGTCCATTGGGATTTGCTCCGGGACGACGGCTGCGTTCTTCCGTAGAGTACGGCAACATACTGTATTCCGCGGTCAGCCAGCCGCCGGACACTTTTTGATAGCGCATCCAGCCGGGAATTTTATCCTCAATGTTAACGGCACAAATGACTTGGGTTTTTCCGAATGAAATCAGACAGGATCCCGTAGCCGCAGGTGCGATGTTCTTTTGAATGGTGACCGGACGCAGTTGGTCATTTTTCCGTAAATCTGAACGGAGGGCGTCAAAGCTATTGGCTTCCATAGGAAGGGCCTTATTCTAGAAAATGGTGCTCCCGGCGGGGTTCGAACCTGCAACCTTCGGCTTCGGAGGCCGACACTCTATCCAGTTGAGCTACGGGAGCGTAGTAAAACGGAGGGCGTTTCTAACCTGAAAACAGATCAGAAAGCAATCCGAAAATCAGCTTTATGCGTTGGCTTGCTCAAATTCCTTCATAAAGGCAATCAAAGCGTCCACTCCGGCTTCGGGCATTGCATTGTAAATAGAGGCTCGAATGCCTCCCACCGAACGGTGTCCCTTGAGTCCATCCAACCCTTTGGCAGACGCTTCCGCAATGAATTTCTTTTCGAGTTCTTCAGTTGCCAGGCGGAAAGTCACATTCATGGTGGAACGGAACTCTTTCACGGCGGTGCCTGAATAGAAATCGGTGGCATCAATGGCCTCGTAAAGTTCTGCCGCTTTGCGGTCGTTTTGGGCTTCCATCGCTTCCAGTCCGCCCTTCTTCTTTAACCAGCGGCTGACCAAACAAAGCAGGTAAATGGAAAAGGTCGGCGGGGTATTAAACATGGAATCATTGGCAATGTGGGTCGTATAGCGAAGCATTTCAGGAACGCTGTCGGGCACCCGTTCAGCCAAATCTTTCCGAATGATAACCATGGCAACCCCGGCCGGACCCAGATTTTTCTGCGCACCCGCGTAGATCAATCCAAAATCGGACACGTTCAAACGGCGGGAAAGAATATCCGAAGACATGTCACACACCAACGGTGCATCGGACTTGGGAAACTCTTTGATTTGAGCACCGGAGATGGTTTCGTTGGAGCAGCAGTGCAAATACGCCGCATTGGGGCTCAGCTTCAGCTCTTCCTGACGTGCTTGACGGGTGGGAATTTCAGATCCGCAATCCGCAGCAATATTCACCTTGCCAATGATAGAGGCCTCTTTAATCGCTTTTTTGCTCCAGGCACCGGCATTAATGTAATCGGCAACCTGACCTTCCCCCAACAGATTCATCGCAATCTGTGAAAATTGAGTGGTGGCTCCACCCTGCAGGAACAAAATGGCATACTCCTCGGGCACATTCAGCAATTCACGGAAATTGGCCAGGGCCTCCTTGTGAACCGCATCGTAATATTTTCCGCGATGGCTCATTTCCATGATGGACATGCCGGAACCCTGATAATCAAGCAGTTCAGCTTGCGCCTCTTCCAAGACTTCGGTGGGGAGGGTTGCGGGTCCGGCACTAAAATTATAAATACGGTTCATGAGGTTTGTTTCCTGGGTTGAGTATTGCAGGGACTCATAAACGGGATTTCCAAGAGATCAATTCAAAATCCCAAAAAGCCGAAACTTGAGATCAATCCCCGTTCGAGTGCATTTTCAGTTTTGCCAATTCTTTGAGCAAACGCTCATGCACACTGCATTGATGACCATACCGCAAACAGGCGCGACTTCCGAACAGCATCAACAGGAAGCATCCCAGCGGAAAGAATATGCAGTCAAACAAGTAACCCGCAATCAATTGCACGGTCCACAAAGACATTTCCGAGGCTTTTTGCCGCAGGTAATTCGAAATCTGCTCCAACCGTTCCGGAATTTGTTTGATGCGGGCCAACATGCCCTCGTCCAAGCTTTGGTTATCAGGAAACAGCGTCTCCCCTGCTTCAGCAAAACCCGCCTGGGCCGCATCCACCGTCGGTTGCGTAATCTGTTGAGACAATGCGGAAGCAGCCAAAATCGACAGGGGTAAGAAAAGATAAAGCACCCAACCCGCAAAGCCCGTCAAGATACCGATATCCCGAAGCACTTGGGGTGGATGCCGCCAAACACATCCCATTGCCAACCAGACAAAAAAGAGACCCAACACGATTTGCCCCAAGAAACCGGCCACCTCCAGCAGATACTGCATCGACAGCAGACAAATGCTGCCCAGCAACAGCGTTCGCCAGGCAATATCCACATAATCATAGGCCGACTGCACCACATCCCCAATCTGCAACTGAAGAGAAACCCCGGCATTCACCCCGCCGGTACTCCCCTCCACCACCGCCAACCCGGCCTTCAGCCCCGACATCACCCCAAAACCGGACAACGCTTTCTCAAAATTCTCCGCCAAATATTGGTTATTTTGCTGCTCCAGCTTTCCCAGTCCCGCGCGTTGAATCCACGGATCCACCCGGCCGGTAAAACAAAGCGCAGCCACTGCGGCACAGAGAACGGCACCACTCCATTGAACCCACTTCGATTTCATATCCCCATGGCCTCCACATACCGCGAAGCAATAAGATCCGGATCAAAAAGCCGCTCGGCCCACTTTCGGGCGGCCTTTCCCATTTCCTGCCTGCGTTTGACATCGTCGATCAGCAGGGCCACCTTTTCCCGAAACTCTTGACCGCAGGCCGGATCAAACAAATCCCCTGCCGGACACCCGTCCAATACTTCCGAAATCCCATCCAATCGGGCCGCCAGCACCGGCAGTCCACAGGCCATATTATGCACCAAGGTACTGGTCACATGAAAGTGATCCCCGGGAATTCCCTTCCGCATCACCAAACCGATATCCGCAGACTGCAGCGCCACCGCGATCTCTTTCATTCCCGGCAACCACCGGGTTAAAATCACCCTCTCCTCCAACTGATGATGCGTTACAGACCGCTGTAAATCTTTCATCTCCGGACCGTCACCAATCAATAGCAGTTTCAGTTGCGGAAAACGTTTCTGAAGATCCACCATCGCCTTCACCAACCGGATATTTCCTTTGTTCGGATGCATAATCCCATGATGCACCATCACCACATCCTCATCACCTATTCCCCAGGTCTGTCGGAAGGACTTTCGTACCTGCTGATCTTCGAGCGGTGAAAACAATGTCAAATCTACCGGATCGGGCACCACTGAAATTCTATTTGCATCCACCCCTTTGTCTTGCAGATAAGATTTCGCCGCGTCCACCCGGGTAAAGATCCGCTCTAATTTTCTCCAGGCTGCCAGATCCATTTTTTGCACCCCACTGCCGAGAAAACGAAGCCAGGGATTTTTCTCTGCATAAATTTCCAGAAAAAAATCATGCACGGTAAACATCAATGTCCCCCGATATCCCCAACGCAGTAAAGGCGCGCTCAATGGCAGGGTCTCATCCACAAACACCACATCAAAACCTTCACGGGAACATTTCCAGCCTAAGAAAGGTAATCCCGCCAGCCACAGCAAAGCCTTAAAGTGTTTATCCCATACAGATGCACGGTTTACAGTAAAAAGACCCGCATGCACGATCAACCTCTCTTTCAACGTCCCCGTCAATTCGGGGCCGCCTCCATAACCGAAATGATGAACTTCCGCGCCATTCTCAAGCAGCTTTTCAACCATCGCCGGCAAAGCAGGTAAAAAATCCACATGTTCCCCTGCCCCATACCGAAAAAGAACGGCCACTTTCCGGGAATTTTCCTTCATACCTGCTTTCCAACCCAATCCACAAAATCCGCATTTGCCTCCACCGGAAAGGAACTGATGCAGGGACATTCATAGGGATGTATCTTTTCCAACACCCCCTGCAGCTCATAGGCTTTTTCCGCAGGAGTTTTTAAAATCAGCAAAAACTCCTCTTCCTGTTTTTGCTCTCCTTCCCATTCGTAAAAACTCAACATGGGCCCCAGTAAATTTCCACAGGCCGCCAAACGGGCACCCAGCACCTGCGTCACCAATGCTTTACCCGTTTCCCGATCAGGAACCGGCACATAGAACAAACGCAAAGGGGCTTCAGCCGGCTTTGACATTTTCCGTGATCTCCGCCACCGAAGACGCGGTTTCCCAAATGCGGACCGTAAAGGCATCCACTTGCTTCTCAGAAGCAAAAGCCGGCCGCAGACGTTGAATAAACATCCCGCAAATATTTTCCACAGTGGAAGGATGCGGAATATAAATGCGCTTCAGATCCATTCGTTCCAACAATTCGCGAACTTCCTCATCCGTGTCCTGGCACAAAAAAGCGTGGTCCAGTTCATTGATAAAGGGTTTCACTTTGGCGGAGATATCCGCGAAATCGATCACCATCCCTGTTTCCGGATTCACCTCCCCCTCCACTTCCACTACCAGTCGATAAGAGTGACCATGCAAATTCTTGCAGGCACCATCATGCATCGGCAGACGGTGTCCCATTTCCCAGCGGAATTCTTTAGCAATTTTCATTTATTTGGATGGAGGATAAAGGATGACTCAATACGGATAAAAAAAACTTATAATCGAAATCGCTATCGATATCGAAATCGAAATCGAAGTATTTTCTTTTCCATATCATCCCCAGTCCACGCACGGAGTGCGTGGACTACACACCTCTAGCCTGCGGATCCCATATAAACTTATGGATCTGAAGTTGCATCCTTACCGGCAGTCCGTCATCCAGAATCCATTCCGCCAAATCGGCAAACTCGACCGATCCCCAAACCGGCGAAAACAGCACCGGACAGATGGCAGTCAGATCTTCCCGCAAAATCAAATCTTTGGCCCACTCGTAATCCAAACGGTCTTTGATCACAAATTTCAGTTCGTCCCCTGCATTGAGCACTTTCAGGTTTTCCATACGGTTCCGCGACATCATTCCGGAACCGGGACATTTCACATCCATGATCCTTCTCACCCGCGGATCCACCCCCGAAATATCCAACGAACCTGAAGTCTCCAGCATCACTTCATACCCCTCTTCACACAGACGTCGCATCAAAGGAATCGCGCCCTCCTGAACCAAGGGCTCTCCCCCCGTGACTTCCACCAATTTACAGGGATAGCCGGAAATCGAATCCAGCACCTGATCGATCGACATCTCCTTCCCTTCGTAAAAAGTGTATTCGGAATCGCACCACGCACAGCGTAAATTACAGAAGGACAAGCGAATAAAGATGCAAGGCCAGCCGGAACGCTCGCCTTCGCCTTGAATACTAAAAAAGATTTCGTTTATTTGGAGCTTATCAGACATGACATCGGAGTATCAGGTTACCCGCCATAGACAAGCAAAAGCGGGATGGATCACATGACCGTGTCATCAAGGTCAGCCCGCGATCCATTGCCGGCTTTCGGTTCCACGATAATCACCGTTATATTATCAAAACCGCCCGCTTCATTAGCTTTATTCACCAAATCCGCAGCCGGATCCACCGAACTCAAAGAAAGGATATCTCCCATTTGCGCATCCGGGACCATATTATAGAGTCCGTCACTGCATAACAAAAAGAGATCGCCGGCTTTCACCTCAATCTCTGCACGGTCGACCAATACATCGTCTCGCACTCCCACGGCCCGGGTGATCACTCCCGCCATAAACATCGGAATCATCGCTGTATCTTTAATTCCCGATTCCGCCGCCAGGGAATGATCTTGAGTCAACGCTTCTAAATTCCGGTTTCGATACCGGTAAAGTCGACTGTCCCCCACGTGCAACACACAGGCACGACTCATATCCTTCACATCAAAACAAATCACCACTACCGTCGTTCCCATCCCGCTAATGCCCCGAACCTCCGCCTCCTTCTTGATAATACCACTCGCCTCTACAATGGCCTTCTCCACCAAATCCACTATTTCCGGGAAAGAGAGATCCTGCCCGTTTTTAGATTGAAAGGTCCGGGTCATTTGCTCCACAACCTGCTGGCTGGAGAAATCGCCTCCGTCTACTCCGCCCATCCCATCAGCGACCAGGAAAACGCCATACCGGGCAATCACCCCCAACGAATCCTCGTTCCGTTGACGCCGCTTCCCCACATCGGTTCGACTGAAAATCCGAAACTGTACAGGATTCACCATTCCGGGCGGTTGCTCACTCATAAACCCTGGGTCCTGCTCGTACGGTTTGGAAGATAACGAATATTTGTCATACTAGATTCATACTACCGGAATAATCATTAGGCAATAAGCAATTTAAGAAGCCATTCCACGTTTTTTCTTCAATTCAACCAAAGCCAAATACAATTTTCGGGAAACCCAGGCATCCGTCGCAGCATACTTTTCCTGCTTTTCACTTAAAACATCGGTCGCCCAATTGGACACCTGGGCCCCTTTACTGATCCTTCCATCCAACAATAATGCCGACAAAGGCCGCAGCCCGGTATTTCGAAAGAGTAAACTCTCCGCCATTTTCCCCACATCTTTGAATCCGGCATCATCAAAAGGTTCCAAATCTTTCAACTCCTGAACATCCCGCTTAATCGCCACACCCGCTTTCACAATTTTAGGATTCGCCAGTACCGCAAAAAGCGGTTTCAAATCTGATATTTTTTGCAATTGAAACATCCACACTTGGGATTCGCCGCCTAACTGCAGGAGACTCGGCAAATAGGACTCCCCTTTTCGAAAGGCGGGACGGGTTTCCGTATCAAAACCCAAAACGGTTTCAGCTTCAATATCCGCCAATACTTCCTGCACCCCCTCATCACTTTTTATCAGGGAATAAGGACCCGTATACTCCAATAAAGGCTTCTCATTGATTTCGGCTTTGGTTATGGAATAATTCATGAAAACTCTCTTTTACTTTAATAGATTAAACAGGCCGCACCTTGCCCTTTCCTTGCTTCGCTTGCAACTCTTGAGCCTCATTTTTCTGGGGATAAGTGGCTGCGTAAGCACACCGCCCCCCCATTTAAGCACCCTCCTTCCCGAAGGCTACTACAAGTTCTCCTGCCCCATCGTTTACAAAAATGGATTTGTTGAACTCAGCCATAAAGACGGACTGGTTCATGTACAGCTTCTGGAAAACTTCACCGGAAACTTCTCCTTCAAGGTTTCGGACAGCGGCGCACTGGAAATCACCAAAGACAATATGGATTACCCGGGCCTCAAAAGAACATTTAAAGGCGAGGGACAAATCATTCGCCCCGGGAATGCCGAAGGAAACGCCGTGGTTTGGCTGAAATCCGTGGGCCCCGTCAGTCGCAATCACCGTGAAGGCGAATGGGTGCTCTATGCCGCCTCCGCCGAAGAAACCGCGTCATTTCTGCGCAAACAAAAAGCGCTTGAGGCCAGAAAAGCCCGGGCGGAAGCCGCCAGCCAACGAAATACGGAACCGATACCGTCCCCTTCAAAAGAGGATCGGGCCGCCGGTGCAAATCAATAGATTTACATTCAGAGTTTCATTCCTTTTGGGTACAAAAACCCATGACTTCCCTCCCGCCTGCGTCTCCGGCAGGAATTACGGGAATCTCCGGTAATAATTCCTCACGAAAATAGCGGATTTTGTGGTTGCACCCAAGCAGGACTTCGGGTATGTACCCCCTTCCACTTTCAGATAAGGCCGTTCATTCAGAACGGAATCACGACTATAAAGGATTTATCATGGCTAAATTAAATACCCGTGGCGCCAAAAAAACCACATCCGGCAGCACTATCACCCGTAAAGGTCTTCCCAAGAAGTCCGGCGGCATTGGTCTGAACACCACCGGCATCAGCAAACGTACATTCAAAACCAACGCCCAACGGAAAAAAATCCGTTTCACAGATGGCACGGTTCGCACCATGTGGGTTAAAGCTTCCGACTTGAAAGCCGGAAAATACGATAATCCCCGCAAAGAAGACTTCCTTATTTAACCCATTTTCTGGAGCAAAATTATGCCACGCGATCTCATTAAACTCGTTTCCTCCGAAGGGACCGGTCACTTTTACACCATGACCAAAAACCAAAAACTCAAACCCGAGAAAATGGAAACCAAAAAATTCGATCCGGTTGCCCGTAAACACGTTGTTTACCGCGAAGCGAAAATCAAGTAAGGCTCACCCCTTTCCTTTGATCAGAAACCCGCCATTCGGCGGGTTTTTTTGTGCCTGAAAATGAAACAGGTCTCCCTCCCCGTTCCTTTTACATTTATTCAATATCGGTATTCACTTCGCGGGACCCGGTACGGCATGTTCCAGTATCCTTTCCACAAAGCTGATCCCCCTTCAGACCATCGGGCGCCAGGATGGAACCATAAGGACCCTGGAACCAGCCCATCCGGAGACCTTGCCACTGGTGGCCACAAACGCATTATACCGGTCATGGGGACGTTCATCCGAACTGTTGTAACGACAGACCGTTTTATTTTTCTCATCATCGTTACTGCGTTAATAAGAATACCTGCTGCTGATAGCCGGGTACCCCGGGAGCAACCATTCCACATACGGAACCAACCGCAGACACCGCTCGTTGTCAGAATCATTCCGAAGTGTGAATTCCCAAATTTCGACCGGCTCATCTGGAGCCAGAAAAACACGGCCCTGGATTGCCGTCCGGGCAAAAGTCATTTCAAAACGGGAAGTCCCCAACCCCGCGGAAACCTGATACTCCCCTCCTTTCACCCGACCCGGCAACCACCCGGTATGCCACGTTCTGCCTGAGCCCGCATCCTGCACGTAAAAATACCGGCGCCCGTCCCGAACCGCATCCACACATCCACGCGGATCATTGTACATCAAGGCTGGATCATTAAATTTCCCGTCCCCACCCCCAAATTGATTGCCCCCTTACATAAGGTGATCATTCCACAAAAAGTTAATTTGCCCCGTGGCGGCGCCAGCAGATCCGTAATATGATATTCACGACCGCCGGATGAGAAATGACCAAATGTTTTTTACATGAAACCTGCACTTGTAAGAATGAAGAGAACCGATCATCAACAACAGTTGAGACAACATAGCGCAACTGTAATGTATACCGAAACCACCACAAATAAAAAACCTGCAAACCGTAAAGTTTGCAGGTTTAAAATGGTACACCGGAGAGGGTTCGAACCTCCAACCTTCTGATTCGTAGTCAGATGCTCTATCCAGTTGAGCTACCAGTGCATGAGGGGGGTATTGTTGCCCTTATTTCACTCTTTTTGCAAGTGAAAAGTTCTAAAAAAAACACTTATTCTTTCACCCGAACCGGCGTACCCGATGGAAGCAGGATAAACAGCTCCTCCACATCTTCATTCCGCATCCGCACGCAGCCTAATGAAACCGCCTGTCCGATTTTTTCAGGTTCGTCTGTGCCGTGAATCCCAAATCCTTTCACGTCCCATCCCAGCCAATGCGTGCCAATTTTATGCCCCGGATCCCCGTAGGGAATTTTTTCTTTACTGACCGGATGCCACCAATCCGGATGGACAATGCGGTCGGTAATTTTAAAGTCCCCCTCCGGAGTATTTGCTGTTGCACCGGTGGAGACATCATAGCGTTTAAAAAATTGGCCGCCTAAATATAAAGTAGCGGTATTTTCACTTTTATCGATCACCACATCGAAAGGCTCCACCAACACTTTAATACGCCGTCCCAAGCGAATATTATTAGAGCTCATCCGATTCATCGCTTTCAGCAATTCAATGGTGGTGCCGGCCCGCCGGGAAATTTTGCCCAGGGTGTCCCCGGGTTGAACTTCCAACCAAATGCAGCCCGGCTGCTCATAAGGAGACATCAATAAAGCCATATTCATTTCCCCTGCCCGCATCAGGATCTCTTGCTTTAGGTCTTTATTCTCTGTCAAACCTGCGGCCCGTATCAAGGTGTCACGCGCTTCCACCCAGCGCCCCTCCCGGTAGGCAAGCTCCCCGCGTGCAACCATGGGCTGTACGTCCGCCCCCCAAACAAGAGAGGTCCATAAAACATACAGCAGTAAATAGCGCGCTCTCATCAGAAGTCCAACACCGCGTTAGGATCCAAATCAGATTCATCATCCCAGTTCCGGGGTTTTTTGATGCCGATATTGTTCACCTTTTTCATGGTGATCTGGTTGCCCTTGGTTTTTGCTCCTTTCACCTGATAATCCGCGACCTTCAGCAACTGCTGGTGCACCCGCTGATTTTTCATGGGAGCAAACTTCACATACACATGCTCGGCCCCGCCTTCTTCAAACAGAATCACCTTGTTTTTCCCCTTGGGACATAAACTGTAATCTTTATTCTGAATACAGCCCCCGAAAGTGAAGCGCTTGATAAAGCTGGTTTGATTATGAGTATAGCAGACCAGGAATTCTTTATCCCGATCGTAAATACCAACATATTCAATATCCTTGCCCAGGAATTGTTTGTCCGGCGGTGCCATCAGTTGATACCGGCCATCCCGCCACACCACGATAATCTTATCCAGGGAGCTGCATTCAAGAAGTTCTTCACCCTCACGAACATTGTATCCCAGATATCCCGCTTTTTTATCATAACGAATCTTGAGCTCACTGGCAGTCAATTTACGCACTTCAATTTTCTTGAACCCATCTTCATGCACTTGGGTAAGTCGTGGATAGTCTTTTGCGTATTTTCTCTTCAGTCCCTTGAGGAAATCAACGGCATAATCCACAATTCGTTTGAGGTTTCGCTCCACCTCTTCCAAGGCGAGCAGGATATCCTCCAAGTCCTTACGGTTTTTATCCATATCAAAGCGACTGATCCGTTTAATGCGGACGCCCAACAACATTTCCACATCATCCATGGTCACATCGCGCTTGAGTAGCTTCCGGAATTTGTTCACCCCATCCAGCACCGCCTTCTGCACCAACGCATAAGTCTTACATTCTTCAATGTCTTTGTAGATCCGGTTTTCAATAAAGATCTGCACCAGGGTTTTGTTATGGAATTCATCTAGCAAGCGGTTCTTCTCCCACTCCAACTCCTGCTCCAGAATCCTCAGCAGACGGTCACTTAACTTCCGCAGCACATCATTCACCGTGAGTTCCACCGGACGGTTGTCCTCAATACACATGATCATACTGTTCACCGAAATTTCACAGTCCGTGAAGGCATACAGTTTCTGAATGGTGATATCCGGATCCTGTCCGGCCACCAACTTCAGCTGCAACTCTACTTTTTCCGCGGTGTAATCCTGAATAGACCGAATTTTAATTTTCTTCTTCCGGATCGCATCCTCAATGGTCTTAATCAGTTGCTCGGTCGTGGTGTTGTAAGGCAACTCCCGAATAATCAGATCTTTCCCGTCTTTCTCAATCACCGCCCGGACTTTTACTTTGCCCCGGCCCAGATCATACTCACTGGCATCCATCACCCCGCCGGTCAAAAAGTCCGGCAGCAGCTTTTTCGGACTCCGCCCTTTGAGAATCTCCATCTGCGCCTGCAGCAGTTCTCCGAAGTTGTGGGGCAGAATCTTGGTGGAAAGCCCCACCGCAATCCCTTCTGCACCCAACATCAATAACAAAGGCAGCTTGGAAGGTAACAGCACCGGCTCTTCATTCCGTCCGTCATAGCTGGGAATGAACTTGGTCAGATGCTTATTAAAAATCTGTTCCCGGGCCAGGGGGGTCAATCGGCATTCAATATACCGCGAAGCCGCCGCCGGATCGCCAGTATGTAGATTTCCGTAGTTCCCCTGACCTTCAATCAAATAGCGTTTATTCGCCAAGGTCACCAAAGCATCGGCAATCGACGCATCCCCGTGAGGATGGAATTGCATGGTGTACCCCACAATATTGGCCACCTTAATAAATTTGCCGTCATCATTGCGGAACAAAGACCACATAATCCGGCGCTGAACCGGTTTGAGACCATCTTCCAAACTGGGAATCGCCCGATCTTTGATCACATATCCGGCATATTCCAAAAAGTTGAAATCCACCAGGTCTTTGAGTACGGGTTCGTCTTCATCCCCCTCCCAGGTACTTTCAACTTTTTCAGGCTCCTGCTCGGTATCGGTATCAGCACCGGTATCCACTTCTGGAGTGTCCCCATCCTCAAACAAATCTTTTTCGTCGTCCTTGATCATGCCTGTTCCTCCGAACAATAAATCCCGATGCCGATTTCCCGACCTCCGATCTCCGGCATTCCAACCTTCCCACTTTCCAACCCTCCCATTTTCTCACTTTCCCGCTTCTTCATACCGCGTCCTCCTCAATCTCCAAATGATTCAAAATGTACTCCCGACGTTTGGGCGTATTTTTTCCCATGTAAAATTTCAGGATATGCTGCACTTCATTCACATCATCAATATGTACCGGTGACAAGCGCATGCCTTCGCTGATAAATTCCCTGAATTCTTTAGGCGAAATCTCCCCCAGTCCTTTAAATCGGGTAATTTCAGGATTTTTCACTTCCTTGAAGGCCAACACCCGCTCCTCTTCGGTAAAACAATAACGGGTCTCCTTTTTATTCCGCACCCGGAACAGTGGGGTTTCCAAAATCATTAAATGCCCCTCCCGCACCAAGGGTTGGAAAAACTTCAAAAAGAAGGTAATCAACAGATTTCGAATATGCATACCGTCGACGTCGGCATCGGTGGCCAGCACCACTTTCTGATAACGGAGATTCTCCACCGTCTCTTCAATCCGCAAAGCCTGCATTAAATTGTACAGCTCATCATTTTTATAAATCGCATCCCGCTTTAGTTCCGCCACATTCAGCGGTTTTCCCTTGAGGGTGAAAATCGCCTGGGTGTTGGGATTCCGACAGGACACCATCGATCCGGCCGCGGACTGACCCTCGGTAATGAAGATCATGGACTCTTCGCCCTTTCCCTTCTCTTTGTCCAAATGCACCCGGCAATCTTTCAACTGGGGAATCCGAATGGAAATCGCTTTGGATTTTTCCCGCGCCATCTTTTTGACCGCGTTGATCTCTTTGCGCATCTTCTGCGTTTCTTCAATCTTCAGAAATGCCCTTTCCGCCGCTTTGGGATTCTTATGGAGCATGTCCACAATCACATCCCGCACTTCATTCACCAAATCCGAGCGGATCTCCGAATTTCCCAATTTGTTTTTGGTCTGTGATTCAAAAATGGGCTCCTTCAATCGAATCGCGACCGCGCCGATCAAGCCTTCCCGCACATCATCCCCGTCATATTTCTTTTTCGAAAATTCGTTAAACGCCTTCAGCACCCCTTCCCGGAATGCACTCAGATGCGTCCCCCCGTCGGCAGTATATTGACCATTGACAAAGGACCAATTCTCCTCCCCGTACAACTGGGCATGGGTCAGCGCAATTTCCAGCGTTTTACCCTGATAATGCAAGGGCGGGTAAATCGCTTCCGAATCCGATTCCTCCAGAATCAAATCCAGCAACCCCTTCTTGGCTTCCATCTTTTTGCCGTTGAAGCGCATCACTAACCCGGCATTCAAATAGCTGTAAAACTTTAGGCGGCGGAGAATGTACTCCTCCCGATACTTGAATTTTTTAAAAATCGTATCATCCGGACAGAAACTCACCAGGGTGCCATCAGGCTCATCGGTCTTCCCTTGATCTTCACCCACCAAAGCCCCTTTTTCAAAAGTCGCTTCGAAAAACTTCCCCTCGCGGTAACTGCACACCGTAAAGGTATCCGAAAGCGCATTCACCGCCTTGGTACCCACGCCATTGAGCCCCACCGAAAACTGAAAGACTTCGTCGTTATACTTCGCCCCGGTATTGATTCGGGATACACAGTCGATCACTTTCCCGTGTGGAATCCCCCGACCATAATCCCGAATGGTCACATCATTCCCGTCCAATCGAATGTCGATCTGTTTACCAAACCCCATGATGTGCTCATCGATCCCGTTATCCACCACCTCTTTCAGCAGAATATAGATGCCGTCATCATAATGGGCCCCACTGCCTGTGCGTCCAATATACATCCCCGTTCGAGCCCGGATGTGCTCGATCGAAGATAGCGTTTTAATCTTACTTTCGTCGTAATTGTGCTTCGCTTTACTCATAGGTCAATCAATAGAAATAATGAAAAAAGATCCGTAACATAGACGGGGCAATCTGTGAACCTTTTCTTCGCAAGACATGCGGCCTTTTTCCTTCAGACCTGTGCCTTGCGGGCCGTACTGATACAGAGGGCATCAATAAACCCAAGCCCCTGCAAATTGCACCTCGCCTTTGTCTGAAAAGTATGAATAGTTACAGCATATGCAATTATTAAAACGATATAGATGGTCTCTTTTATCATTTATAGGAATTTCTCTTCTGTTTGTATCGGCTTACTGCTGGGAAGCGCGACAGCTACAGGAACAGCTGATCCAGGAAAACCAGGAACGCGCACGTATAACCGATACCGTTTTAAATGCGCAAATCAGTCAGTTGGTACAGCTGCTGCACTCTTTTTCTCTGCAAAAAAAAATTCCGGATGCCTTGCGTTATCCGGACGCCCCCCTGCCCACCGATCTGGTCGATATGGCTAAAAACTTGATGGTGCTCAATAATATCGACCAATTCCGTTTAATACTTCCCAATGGGGATGAACGGCTGCGGGTTGATGATCACGGGCACTTTGCCGGTAAAGAGGATCTACAAAACAAGTACAACCGGGACTACTTTCAAGAGGCCATTCAGCTCCCCCCCGGATCCGTGTACATCTCAAAATTTGATTTAAACATGGAGCACCAAAAGCTCGAATCCCCCATCAACCCCACCATCAGACTTTCGAATACGATCCAAGGCTCCGATGGTAACCCTCTCGGCTTAATGGTGATGAACATTAAGCTCACCTTCCTGTTTCAAGAGCTTAAAAACCTCTATCCGGATATTTCCCCCTACTTCCACATGCTGAATGAACAGGGGTTTTTTCTAATTCATCCGAATCCGCAATTCACATGGGGACAATATTTTCCTGACCGGGCCCACGCAAACCTTAAAAAAAGAAACCCGGATTTATGGAATGAAATTATCAGCAAAACAGAAGGGTTCCAGAAAGATTCTGAAGGCATCACCATCTGGAGAAAAGTTAAATTAAACGTTCACAAAGACAACCAGCTCCAAATTGTTCTGGCCCCCCCTTACAAACTGGTTTTATTGAGAATCCCCAAACCCGTTATCTCCGCGCGATTAGCCCACCTCCGTATTATTGCGCTCGCTTCATACTGCATTTTTTCGTGCGCACTCATCGCTTTATATTGGCTGTTTGCTGAACGGCGACAGGCACTGAAAATTGCGGAAGAGGCCTTTGATCATGCGGCGATTGGCATGTCCCTTCTCAAAACCGACGGCACATTCATCAAAGTGAACCATGCGATGACATCACTTATCGGTTACCCGGGATCCAATTTAATCGGCCGCAATTTTGCGGAACTCACCCACCCCGAAGACCTTAAAACCTGTCAAAATCTCGTAAAGGATTTGCTTGCGCACAACATCCGGACCTTCGAAGTGGAAAAACGATACCTGCATTCAAATGGTAAGGAAATCTGGGTGCTGCAAACCGCTACCCTTGTTCAGAATACGAAAGGCGCACCCCTCTACATCATTTCTCAAACCCGTGATTTATCCGATCGCATTCTCCATGAACACCAACTCCTCGAAGCCAACGAAAGTCTGGAGCGCTCCAACCGGGAACTTGAACAATTTGCCTACGTCGCCTCTCACGATTTACAGGAACCCCTGCGGATGGTTTCGAGCTACACCCAGCTCCTTGCCCAACGGTATGAAGGACAATTAGACGAAAAAGCGGATAAATATATCGCCTATGCCGTCGATGGCGCAAAGCGGATGCAGACACTCATAAATGACCTGCTCAGTTATTCCAGAGTCGGAACCGGTAACGAATCCCTTCAACCCGTCGATTGCGAAAGTGTTATCCGGGATCTCAAACAAACATTTTCAAAACTACTGGATGAAACCCAAACCGAACTCACCACCACCCAGCTCCCCGTCGTGCAGGCCAGACGAACCGAATTGACTCAAGTTTTCCAAAATCTGATTCATAACGCCATCAAATTTAGCGGGGCGGCCCCACCTCAGGTGGAAATCTCCGCCCGTCGGGACCAAAACCACTGGCTCATATCCGTCAAAGACCATGGGATAGGTATTGACCCTCAATACCACGAAAGAATTTTCACCATCTTTCAACGCCTCCACAAGCGGGATTCATATCAAGGAAGTGGCATCGGCCTTTCGATTGTAAAAAAAATAGTGGAAGACCATGGCGGACGTATTCAAATTGAATCCCAACTGAATCAGGGTGCCACCTTTACCTTTTCATTTCCCGCCGCCTAAAAAAGTAAGCCCCCATACCCACTGACCAGAATATGACGCCCACAATAAAACTTTTGTTAATTGAAGATAACCAGGCCGATGTCGATTTAATCATAGAAAATTTAAACGGCTCCAAACTCCTCAACCACTTATCCGTCGTCAGTGACGGAATTGAGGCCATGCGCTTCCTCAACCGACAGGAGGAATATTCGGATGCCCCCACCCCCGATCTAATTCTCCTCGATTTAAATATCCCCCTCAAAGCAGGATTTGATGTGCTTGCAGAAATTAAATCCAACGAAAAGCTCGCACGCATACCGGTTGTGATTCTCACCTCATCCCAGGCGGAGGAAGATGTCTTACGATCATACGAATTACATGCCAATGCCTACGTGACCAAACCGCTTGATTTAATGGGCTTTGCCGAAATCGTGCAGGGTATAGAAAACTTCTGGTTTTCCGTGGTGAAATTCCCCCCACTGGAATGAGCTCGAAACAATCCCCATTTTTAAAATTATCTTCACTTTACGCTCTTCTCTCTTATAGTTTCGGAAAACAGCTATTGATCTCATGAATACATTTACCCCATCTTTACGCGCACTCCTCGTTGAAGATAATCCAGCAGACGCGGATCTGGTTATCGAAAGTGCTGGCTTTGAAGTCCATCGAACCGTGAATTTTGAAGTAGAAGAAGATCTCGCCTCCGCATTAACCGCGATTCAGAAGAATCCACCTGATATCGTTTTATTGGACCTGGGGCTACCGGATAGTCAAGGGATCCCGACCTTCGAAAAATTACACCAGGCTTATCCCGATATTCCGGTAATCGTTCTCACCGGCAACCATGATACCAATCTGGCCATCAAATGTATCGAACTGGGAGCACAAGATTTTCTCGCCAAAGGCAAAACCGAACATTTTATCAGTGGCGCCATTCACAATACCGTCGCCCGGGCACGTACCCAACGCGCACTCAACGAATCACGTAGAAATCTCCAGGGCATGATCGAAGACAGCCCGGATGCCATTTTGGTTTTAGACAAATCCCATTATGTCCTCTTCGCAAATGAAGTGGCTTCGCACCTCCTCGGCGAACAGGCAGATATTGGACAAAGCATCCAGATCCCCCTGGCGGAAAACACCCTTCAGGAATTCGAAATTCGCCCCCCCGACAGCCCTCCCGCAATCGTGGAGGTCCGGATGGGAAACACCTCCTGGTACGGTGCACCAGCCTATATTTTAACCTTAACCGACATCACCAACCGCCGCCAAACGGAAAAAGAAAAAGAACGTCTACTCGCAGCCATCGAACAGATCGAGGACACCGTTATCGTCATCCATTTGGATGGAACCATCGAGTATGTAAACCCCGCCTTCAAAAAAACCAGCGGATATGATCCTGAAGATATACTCGGACAATCCATTAGCCAGCTCTTCGGGGATGAAGAGCATCCCGAAATGTTTGCCCAACTCCAGGAGACCCTGAAGGCAGGGAAGGTGTGGCGGGGCCGCATAGAACAAAAATGCAAAAACGGAACTTCCTACACGGTCGAATCCACAATTTCTCCGGTGAGCGGTCAGGATGGGAAACTGATAAATTTTGTGGCCGTCAATCGGGATATTACCGATCATCTCCGCATCCAGAACGAAAAAAACACCCTGCAAGAACAATTGGTCCAATCACAAAAACTCGAATCCGTGGGCCGGCTCGCAGCCGGCATCGCCCACGATTTCAACAATATGCTAAGTGTGATTCTGGGCTATGCGCAAATTATTCAGTGCAGAATCAAAAAAGACACCCCCTTGTATAATGAAGTCAAACACATCGAGGATGCAGCTCAGCGCTCTGCGGTCCTGACCCGGCAACTTCTCGCATTCAGTCGCAGACAAACCCTGCAAATGAGTGCCACGGAACTAAACAAAATTGTTCTGGGAATTGAACCCATGCTCCGCAGAGTGATTGCCGAAAATATTGAATTGAAATTTAAACTTACTTCATCGACCACCCGGGTGATTGTCGATCCGGCCCAAATGGAACAAGTAATCATGAATTTGGTTGTGAATGCCAAAGACGCCATGCCCAGAGGCGGCATCATTCTCATTGAATCAAAACTGATTGAGGTGGATAAAGCGTATACCAAGTGGCAACCCGATCTTCCGATCGGGCATTATGTGCAACTCGTTATCACCGATAACGGCTGCGGCATCTCTCCCGATTTAATCGAAAACATCTTCGAACCCTTCTTCACCACCAAAGAAGTTGGAGACGGCACCGGCCTGGGGCTTTCAATGGTTTACGGCATTATCAAACAATGTGAAGGCAGCATTCAGGCATACTCCGAAATGGGTCGCGGCACTGCTTTCAAAATCTTCCTCCCCTTATCCTGCGAAGAAAGCCTCCCCGAAATCACCACGCCAACGCTCCTCCCCCCCCAATCAGAAAAACAATATCATATTCTGGTAGTGGAAGATGAAAAATTCATTCGGAATTTAATGGCCACCCTCATTCCGCAGATGGGACATCAGGTGACCGTCGCATCGAGTGGCAGGGAGGCCTTGCGGCTTATCGAAGATCAAAAATTCATCCCGGATCTATTAATTACTGATGTGGTGATGCCGAATATGAGCGGAATCGATTTGATCGCTCAAGCCCGGAAACTCATCCCCAATCTAAAATACCTTTATATGTCCGGGTATACAGATCACAGTATCGCCACCCATGGGACCCTCGAACCGGGAAGCCCCTTTATTCACAAACCCTTCACCCTCTCAGAACTCACCACAAAAGTGGAAGAGTTAACCTCAGCGTAACTTGCATCCATCCCGTCAGATGCGGCGACCTTTTCAGTCGCCCTCTGACTTTATTCAGCTTCTACTTCGTCTAAAGGGGGCAACTGCTTGGATTTCCGCACATCCGCGATATCTTTATCGTGATCCGTTAATTTCACCGAAACCACTTTGGACACCCCTTTGTGCTCCTGGGTAATGCCATAGAGTACATCTGCAGCCGACATGGTTTTCTGGTTATGCGTAATCACAATGAACTGTGAATCCTTTACAAAGGACTGAACCAAACTCACAAAGCGGCCAATATTCGCATCATCCAAAGCCGCATCCAATTCGTCCAGAATACAGAAAGGACTGGGCTTCACAGTATAAAGAGCAAACAGTAGCGCCACCGCGGTCATCGTCCGTTCACCACCGGAAAGCAGACTGATCACCTGAGGTTTTTTACCGGGAGGTTTCGCCACAATATCAATCCCGGATTCAAGCACGTCTTCTTCATCCACCAATTCAAGAAAAGCTTCCCCACCCCCGAAGAGTTGTTTGAACATTTCTTGAAAATGCGTGTTCACCAAGTGGAAGGTTTTATTAAACATCTCGGTGGTGGTTTCATTGATGCTATGAATACTTTCCAACAAAATCTTTTTGGCTTCCACCAAATCTTCCTGTTGTGCCATCAGGAACTGATAGCGGTCTTCCTGTTCGGTATACTCTTCTATCGCCACCATGTTGACCGGCCCCATAGACTCCAGCTTGTTTTTCATGGACTCCACCGTACGTTCCAAATCAGACCAGTCCGGCGCTTCCCCATTCTCCCATTCAGGCTCTTCACTTTTATGAATTTCCTGAATGCTCACATGATAAGCCTCGGTCACCCGCTGAACCAAATTCTCCAATCTCACCCGACGCTGAGCCAAATCCACATCCAGATTCCCCGCTTCGCCCGTCAACTTTTCGATGCGCAACCGCTTTTCGCGGAGCGCCTGCTCCTCCTTGCGCAACCGTTCTGAACGCTCGGTGCGAGCCTCCCTCTCCTGTTCAATCTCCCCGTTTTTCTGGGTCAACTGCACTTCCAAAGGTTCAATTTTGGATTGAGCGGATTGCATTTCCTCCTGCAGATTCAATACCCGTTGTTCGTAGGTGTTGATACCTTCATTCCGCTCCTTCACCGTGGTTTCCAACTCGTGAATCCGCTCCTGCAAATTCTGTTGCTGACGTTGCAACAGCTCTACTTTCTGACGGTGTTCCGCAAATTTAATCCGCTGATCCGTAGTCGACTTCAGCCCCACATTCCGCGCTTCCTCCGCAGCGTCAAAAGCCTGGGCCGCCGCTTCAATTTCCGCCTTTAAGGTGTCCTGACTGGCACGGGCGGCCTCCATCTCTTCCACCATTTGATGACGCTCCGCATCCGAAGCCGAATGCGTCTCATTCAGGGTGGCCAATTGATTGCTCAACTGTTTCAAACGAACCTGCCCCTGATCCATTTCCAATTTGGCATTCCGCAACTCGGCCTCTAATCCGGCCAATTCACGGTTCACCGCCTGCATTTCCTCACGGGCCGCCCGCAGACGTTCCTGCAGCTGACTTTCTTCCCCCTGTGCAGCTTCCAGGGCCGCGCGCAAATCTTCCGTGGTTTCAGTTTCCCGGTTAAGAGACTGCTCTGTTTCAGTAATTCGTGCCTGCAAAGCCAGAGGGTTTCCCTGATCCTGATCCCCGGAATAAACCTCCATGGACCCATCCCCCCTTAAAATATGACCCTCAGGACTCACAAAGACCTGACCCGGCCCCGGGAGCCCTGCAGATTCAAGGTTCGGCACCCAACGTACATTCTGAAAAAGCCGGTTCACCAATGGCTGTACTTCCGCGGAAGATTTCACCCTCTCTAAAAAGAGTTCGCCGGGACCGTCCACCGGACTGCCGCTTTCCTCCACCCCCCCAATGGCCAAAATTCTCGCAGAGCCTAGTTCCTGCCCCGCCAACACATCATGAATGGCCTGTAATTGAGAGACGTCCTTCACCAGCACCGCATCAATCGTGCTCCGCAACAGGGACTCCAAAGCTTTTTGGGATTTTTTATCCGTACGAATTTTCTGAGCCAAAGCCCCCACAATCCATTTCCGATCCAATCCCGCAAACTCATCTTTGGATAACAATGCCCGCGCACCCGCCGGAAATTGTTCCTGCTCCGCTTCCTGATTCCGCAAAACTTCCAAACGGGCTTTAAGCCCCGCAACCGTTTTGTCCATCTCCCCCAAAGCCTGACGCTTTTCTTTTACCGAAGAACCTTGCTCCTGCTGCTGCTGCACCCCTTTTTCCACCCGGGCACGCAGGGCTTGCTCACGGGTTTGCAGTCCTTCAACCTTGCTGGTCAAATCCCTGACTTTATCCTGACGCCCCCCCTCAAGATTTTCCAGCTCCGAAATGCCTTCCCGCAAACGCTCCTGTTGAACCATCCGACCGCGTTCCCGCTGTTCAAAATCACGGATTTTCCCTTGTGCACGGTTGGCCGCCTGCTCAAACTGGTTAAGTTTATTTCGCTTTTCCCGTAATTTTTCACGTAATTCAGAAGAAGTAACTTCCAAATGCTTCACTTCATCCTGCCGGGCCTGCAAGGCGGATTCGGCCTCTTCTTTCAGTCCCTTGGCTTCCGATAACGCTTTGCCGCTTTCTTCCAGATTTTGACGATGCTGCTCCAAACGACTTTGCGCCTCTTCGGCATCCCGACTGTCACGATTGGCATAGGATTTCATTTCCTGTATCCGCTCGCCATTCACCCGTACGGATTCCTTTGCCTGATGTAATTCATTGCGAATTCCAACCGCGGCTTCCATTTTATCCGCAATCACCTTGTCCACGGTCTCAAGTTCTTCCCGAAGCGTACTGATGCCCATCTCTTCATTTTCAATATCCGTGCGCCCCTTTTCAACCGCCTGATGAAGTTCATCCAATTTTACTTCCCGGTCCCCAATCGCCTCTTGCATTTCCATCAGACGATGCCGGCTCAGCCACATATCCTGCCCGCGTAAACGGGTTTGAATTTCCTGATAACGACGCGCCTTCCCCGCCTGACGCTGCAAAGAAACCATACGCCGTTTCACCTCCCGGATCACATCATCCAAACGCAATAAGTTCTGATCCGTCCGATCCAATTTCGCCAAGGCCTCCCGGCGGTCCGCCTTGAATTTGGTAATACCACTGGCCTCTTCAAACACCATCCGGCGATCTTCCGGACGTGAACTTAAAATCTGGTCAATTTTCCCCTGTTCCAGAATCGAATAACTGTTCCGCCCCACGCCGGTGTCCATAAATAAACGATGAATATCCCGTAACCGGCAAGGCTGCTTGTTCAGATAATATTCACTGTCCCCACTCCGGAACAAACGACGGGTAATGGTCACTTCATGAAAGTCCGTTTTTAAAACATCTTCACATTCGGCCATCGTCAGGGACACTTCCGCCATATTGGTCGGTTTATACCCATCCGCCCCGTTGAAAATCACATCCATCATCTTGCCGCCCCGCAGCGCCTTCGCACTCTGCTCCCCCAATACCCAGCGTACCGCATCCGCAATATTGCTCTTTCCACAGCCATTCGGCCCCACAATCGAGGTCATACCCGGCAGGAAGTTCATTACCGTCTTTTCGGCAAAACTTTTAAAACCTAGAAATTCAACTTTTTTCAGATACATGCTTTTACACTCTCGATTCTACAAATAGGGCCCCGTTTACATACAGAGTTTTGCGGTGAAAACAACTCAAAGACCGACAAGGAGATTCGTCCACACTATCATGTGTAAAATTCCGCTTACAACTACAATATCTTGTGGTTTTCCCAATCGAAATCGAAATCAAAAAAAACGCATTTACTCAAAATTTGCCCGAAAGGCCTCAAAAGCCCTCCCCAAATCCTCCAGCGCCTTTTCCAGAGTCTCCACCCGCCCGGTGAGGGCCTCGATTTGCTGCGCTTCCTCGGAAGGGGGTATCTCGATTTTAGATACAGATTCAGGCGAAACCTCCATCAGATGCTCTCCACAAAGTTGATGCGCATACCGCGACTCACGCCGGCCGCCCGCCTTGGGCAACTTCACCACCAGCACCACCCCGCCCACCATCGACAATGAGTCCAGGGCCTCCTCCATCTGTTCCTCATTCGGATTCACCCCCATTCGGGGCACCCGGTTTTTCAATTCAGCCAGGGTTTGCGGCCCCCGCAATATCAACTCGGCCATGATTGCCAGCTCCAGATCGCTTAACCCGTAACGATCTTGAAAGCCATGCTCGAATTTCGGCACCCGCGCCCCAGCTTCATGCACCAAGGTCACCAGTTTCTTCTCCTGACGCAAACTGTACAGCACCCGCTCCACCACCTTGGTGTCCAACTCCATCTGCGGATCACGGTTGGACTTCTGATTACAGGCCGCAGCCAAAGACGAAAGCGTCAGCGGATAATACTCCGGCGTCGCCATCGACTTCTCCAGCAATGCCCCCAATACCCGCGCTTCCACCACTGATAAAATTGTGTCCGATTCCATAAATATTCCAAATTTGAGATTTAAAATAGCTGTAAGCCTGATCTCCCCCCCAAATTTATCAAGCTTTACCAACTTTGGACTGCAGTCCTGCGCATAAAAAAACATCCGCTATCCCCGATTCTTTCCGTTTGAAATCCCTCAAACTTCAGACATAACCCCTCTATGTCCAACCTCACCGACCTTCTCTCCCGCCTGATCGCCACCCCTTCCGTAAACCCCGCCCATAGCGACGATCCCGGCATCACCGGCGAAAAACGCATGGCCGAACTCTTTTTTTCCATTTTCCAAGCAAAAGGACTCCAAACCGAAATGATTTACCCCATGGGGAAAGAAAGGCCGGCAGTCATCGGAAAATCTCAACCCGAAGAGATCCGTTCTACGCTGATGCTCGAAATGCATCTGGACACGGTCGCGGTTGCAGGCATGACCATCGACCCCTTTCAAACCGAGATCACAGACGGAAAACTTTACGGACGAGGGGCCTGCGACATGAAAGGCTCCATGGCCGCCCTCTTTCATGCGCTCACCCCCGAGCGAATTCAAACACTCAGCGAACGGGGGATCCAACTCATCCTTTTGGGAGCACCCGACGAAGAAACCGGACTCGGGGGCTCCACTAAACTTGCGGCCGAAGGCTTGGGTGCGGATGTGGCCATAGTGCTGGAACCCACCCGCTGCCTGCCGGTGATCGCACATAAAGGTGCCCACTGGTACGAAGTCCATTTACGGGGACGTTCCGGACATGGCAGTCAGCCCCATACCGGCGTAAGCACCAACGCCGCTCTGGCCGAATTCCTCCCCGACCTGTTTCAAATACATGCAGATCTCACTGCGGCGTACCAACATCCCCTGCTTGGCACCTCTTCCTTGAACATCGGAAAGATTTCCGGTGGCCAAACCTATAATATCATCCCCGAACACACCCTTCTCCAGCTCGATCGACGCGTCATTCCCAACGAGGCACCGGAACTCTTTCAAGTGCAGGTCAACCAACTCATCGAAAAACAGGTCCAGCAAAACCTCCTCCTCAGCGGAGAATGCCTTCTGCACAGTCACACCGATTCTTTTGCCACCGAGGAAGACAGCCCCTTGGTGAAATCTCTCCAAGCCGCCATCACCCGGGTTACCGGAGAGCCCGCCCCCTGCTCCGGCACCTCCTGGGTCAGCGACGCCTCTCCCTTCAGCCGGACCTGCGGACAAGTCCTCGTATTCGGCCCCGGCGATATCGCCCAGGCACACACCGAAGACGAATACATCGAAATTGAACAACTGGAACGCGGCGCCAAAATCTTCACTGACTTCCTGGATCACTTCAATCCGTGATACAGATATTCCCGTCTGTAACCGGACAAAGCCCACCTAAAACTTAGTCATTCTTAAAAATCGCAATCTATATCGGGTTCGGTATCGTAATCGACATGCGCATGAAACTCCCCATTCTGATTTCAGCCCTGGCCAGCCTCGCGCTCTTGGCCGTCGCCTTCTGGTGGGCGCCTCTCAATCAGGATGAAGGCTGGTATCTCATGGCTGCCAGACGGGTATCGCAGGGCCACATGCCCTATCGCGACTTCGCCTTTACCCAAGCCCCGCTTTTCCCCTACGTTTTCCAGTTTGCGCAGCCGCTGATCAGCACCATGGGGCTCGCAGGCGGACGCTTGGTCAATATCGGTTTTTCCCTGCTCACTTTCTTGGTGCTTCACCGCAGTCTACGATATTTCGTGCCCAGACCCAGTCGTGCTTTCGCGTTCCTGCTCCTGATATGCATCCTGGGACTCAATGTCTTTCAAGCCCAGTACACCGTCACGGTAAAAACCTATCCCCTTGCCGGCTTTCTCCTTACCCTCAGCATGCTTGGATGGATCAGCTACCAACAGACCCATAGACGCAGCACCCTGATGCTCTGCGCGCTGGCCCTGGCCGCCGCCACCGCCACCCGCCTTTCCGTCGGACTGTTTTTTCTTCCCCTCGGATTCACCCTGCTAGGCCAACGTAAATCAGACGGACAAAAAGCCTGGATCAGCTTCGCACTGCTCGGACTGCTGGGGCTCAGCCTGTTTTTTCTACCCTTTCTGCTGCTTGCCCCCGAAGGCTTCAAATTCGGACTGCTGGATTTTCACGCCGCCCGCGAGGTGAATTCTTCGTGGTTACTCAAAGCCGGATTTCTCTCTCGGGTTCTACAGTCTTACCTCCCCGCCGTTCTGGCGCTGTTCTGCCTGCTTCCCAATTGGAAACGCTGGCAACCCGGTTCCCGAAGTCTTTGTCTCGGTATCTTCGCGGTCACACTTCTGCACCTGCTGGCCCCCTTTCCCTACGATGATTATCAGGTGGCGCTCTATCCACTGCTGGCCCTGCTCATCACCATCGAAACCTCTCATCAACTTCCCGGCGTAAAACAAATCCGCCTGGCCCCTTTCCTCTTGATGGCCTGCCTGCTCTTCGCCTTTTCCTCCCCGCAACTTCCCCGCTGGTTCTCAAACGGACAGGACCGCATCTGGTTTAAAACCAAAGCCCAATCAGATCTGGCACTGCTTCGGGAAAAAGCAGAATTATTGCGGACGGAATTCACGAAAACCCCTACAAAAATTTTGACCATGGATACCTACATCCCCATCGAAAATGGAATGGAAATTCCCAGGGGACTCGAAATGGGACCTTTCAGCTATTTCCCTGATCTCGACACGGAGGACGCGAAACGGTACCAAGTCGTGAATCAGGAACTCCTCATGGATCTTATCCGCAATTCGGATGCTGATATCGCAACTTTCAGCGGATACACCTTCGCCATTGAATCCCCTTGGATTACCCCAACCGCGGATCACATAAGGCAAATATACTGGGACTTGATGTTAGAAAGATTTAATTTAATCACGGTCTTTGAGAACTTTGGACAAGGCCCTTCTCAATTGGTGATTCTCGCAGATTCAGAGCTGCGACAACGCCTCGGAAACGATTAAAACCCTTCGAAGTGCCCCCGTTAACCGGGCTTCACATAAGAGGCTTTAGAGCTCCGCGTTTCAAAACATATCAGCACCCAGGTTCCGCGTGCCCATCGGCATAAATGCCTAGAGAGAAACCGCGTAAACCCGGGAACTCCCAACTATTTCTCCAGCAACCCCTCTCCCTGAAACACCCGGTACAAATACACCAGCAGCGGCACCACCAGGGACAGCACAATCACCAGCCCGATATTCAGCCAAAGCACGGTGATATACGGCGCAGAGGCATTTTGCACAGTCAGCGATGTCCCGTCGTCAAAGCGGAAAAACACCGGATATTCCATATGCACCCAGCCGGTGAGAAAAGCCACGGTTTGTAACCCCGCCGCAAAACGTGCCTGCCAGGCTTTCCGGTTTTTCAATGCATGCACCATCCAGCCGATGCCACCGAGTGCGATCATTTGTGCCCCCACCTGAAATCCCGATACAAACTTTTCAGGCGTCACCAATGCATGATACCCGCCCCAAAGCAACACGCCCCCCCCACTTAAAAAAGTAGCAATAAAAAATCCCCGAATCCGACTTTTCAGCACATCCCGTTCTTTATCCGTCTCCACTTCCCCGAAAAAAAACACCGAAGCCAGATATCCAAACACCGCATTTACAAAGATCGCACAAAACAATCCCATCATCGTAAACCAGGGACGCAGGTAAAGATCCGCATAGCCATAATCCGGATGGGTACTCAGTTTGGGCAAATGTGCCAACGTCGCCGCTACTATAAACCCGAAAAACGTGGGGGTGAGTATGGAACTCACCCTGAAAACCGCGTCATAAATTTTCAGATTTTTCCCGGGATCCGGATCGTATTTCCGAAAGGTGAAAAAACTGCCCCGCAACAAGATCCCCAACAAAGCCAGACTCAGTGGCAGATACAAAATCGTGCACAGCGTGGTGTACACTTTGGGGAAGCCGACAAATAAAATCACAATCACCGCGATCAACCACACATGGTTCGCCTCCCAAACCGGACTCAGGGTCGCCTGCAATTTCTTCTGCAGTCCCGGATGTTTCCCCAACGTCGCCTCTAACAATCCCCCGCCAAAATCCGCTCCGCCAAACAACGCATACACCGCGATCACAATAATCAGAAAAGCAAAAGTGATGAAACTCATGATTCAGGCTCCCGTTCGGATTCAATCACAAACCATTTCCACAACAGTCCGAAAGAAAGAAATCCCAGGATGCCGTACAGGCCGAAAATCACCAGAAAATTCCAACCCAGACCCGGAACCGGGGTCACGGAATCCGCAGTGCGCATAATCCGGTAAATGACCCAGGGCTGCCTCCCCACTTCCGTCACGATCCAACCCGCTTCTAGGGCGATAAAGCCCAAGGGGGCGAACCCTAATAACATCCATTGCCACCAACGCCTGGACATCAGGTCCCATTTCTTCCACTTGGCCACCAGCCAATAAATCGAAACCATCAACATCAAACCGCCGACACCCACCATCACCTGAAATGCAATATGGGGGACCAAAACCGGAGGCCGTTCGTCTTCGGGAAAAGCGTCCAGACCTTTCACTTCCGCATTAAAATTTCCAAACGCCAAAAAACTAAGCCCCCCCGGAATCCGGATCGCATATTTCACTTCCCCGGTTTCTTCATTCTGAATCCCCCCAATCAACAACGGCACCCGCGTTCCGGTTTCAAAATGCGCCTCCATCGCAGCCAGTTTCTCGGGTTGACGTTTCGCAACCGATTTCGCACTCAAATCCCCGGTAATCGGCATCAGAAAAGAACTGATCACCAGACAAGGCATCAAATACATACTTGCCCGCAAATGAAAGGCCCTCCCTTTACCCCGTAGCAGGCCCAAGGCGTGCACCCCCAAAGCAGCCCCACTCACAGCCATAAAAGAGGCGCAAAGCATGTGGATCGCCTGCAAAGGCCATGCACGGTTAAACATCGCCTTCCACGGATCAATGTTTTCCGCCTGACCATTCACCCAGTCAAAACCCGTCGGGGCGTTCATCCATCCATTGGCCGCTATGACCAATAAACCGGACGATAACCCGCAGATCCCCACCATCAATCCGAAAAATAAATGCCGGTCCTCCGGAATTCTTCCCCACCCATATAAAAACAACCCCAAAAAGATGGCCTCCAGAAAAAATGCAGCCCCTTCCAGCGAAAACGGCATCCCGAAAATGGGCCCCGCATGCTCCATAAATCCGGGCCATAACAAGCCCAGCTGAAAACTTAAAGCGGTGCCACTCACCGCGCCGGTAGCAAAAAGAATTGCACTTCCCTTCATCCAGGCCCGCGTTAACTGTAAATCGATGGGATCCCGATCTTTTAAATACCGGCGGTAAGCCGCAAACATCAGGAAAGGCATCACCATCGATATGGCAGCAAAGATGATATGAAACGCCAGCGAAAAAGCCATTTGGCTGCGAGCCATGAGTAAATGATCCATTTCTTCCCTGTACGCTTGATGAAGAACGATTGCAAATCTTAGTAGTGGCAATTCATAATTAGAATCAGACAGATCCGACGCGGCCTGACCCGCTCCGATCTGTCAGACACGCCACTCCCCTAACACAAAAAAACCACCTGCTGTTTCCAGCAGATGGTCTTACGTGGTTTTCTCTTAAGCGAGAAGTCTACCAGCGGTAGTGAGCGAAAGCACGGTTGGCCTGCGCCATTTTATGGGTATCGTCACGTTTTTTAATGGCAGAACCCGTGTTGTTGTGGGCATCAACCAGTTCGCTGGCCAACGCATTGGCCAAAGGCATGCCTTTTTTGGCACGGGAATACTGAATAATCCAGCGCATGGCCAAAGAACGGCTACGCGGTGTGGAAAGTTCCATCGGCACCTGATAGGTGGCGCCACCCACGCGGCGGGATTTGACTTCCAATTGCGGACGCACATTTTCAATGGCGTTTTCAAAAACTTCTACCGGATTCTCTTTGGTCTTTTCTTCAACCAGACTGAGAGCGGTATAAATAATTTTCTGGGCAACGGTTTTTTTACCTTTGCGCATGATTTGGTTCACAAAACGAGTGATTTCCGTGTTCGAAAATTTCGGATCAGGGAGAACTTCCCGTTTAACTGAGCGGTGACGACGTGCCATATGATATTGTTCCTAAACGATGATTATTAGTTTTTAACTTTAGGCTTCTTTGTTCCATATTTGGAACGGCCTTGATTACGTCCGTCAACCCCTAAACAGTCAAGGGCACCCCGAACAATGTGATAACGAACACCGGGAAGGTCAGGTACACGACCACCGCGAACCAATACCATACTGTGTTCCTGAAGGTTGTGACCTTCACCGGGAATGTAAGCGGTGACCTCTTGACCATTGGTCAAACGTACACGGGCAATTTTCCGCAAAGCGGAGTTCGGTTTTTTCGGAGTTTGGGTTTTCACCAACAAACAAACGCCACGACGTTGCGGACACTGTTGCAACGCACGTGATTTACTCTTTTTCCGGATAGGTTTGCGTCCGGTACGCACAAGCTGATTAATGGTAGGCATAAATTTTTTCCTTAAGATACTGAAATCGGGGCGGAGGCCTTAACACAAAGCCCCCCCTCCTGACAACTCCCTAACTTAACTTTCAATTGATTTTTTTTCTTCGAACATTTCTTCTCCAAGCAGTTCATCGGCCGAAATCGGCTCTGAAGCATACTTGAGGCGGATATCACGGTACATTTCAAAGCCGGTTCCGGCCGGAATCAAGTGTCCCATGATGACATTTTCTTTAAATCCACGCAAATTATCACGCTTGGTAAGCGCGGCGGCTTCGGTCAGTACACGCGTGGTGTCCTGGAACGAGGCGGCGGAAATAAAACTTTCTGTTTCCAGAGCGGCTTTGGTGATTCCCAACAATACCGGTGAAGCTTCCGCGGGACGGCGGCCTTCACTGACCGCTTTCTCGTTGATATCTTCAAAGGTCAGGCGGTCAATCTGATCGCCAGGCAGGAGATCGGTATCCCCCGCATCGGTGATTTTCACTTTGCGCAACATTTGGCGTACAATCACTTCAATGTGCTTGTCGTTAATTTCCACACCTTGCACACGGTATACGGACTGTACCTGGTTCACCAAGTATTCCTGCAAAGCGCGGGGTCCGCACACTTCCAGCAACTCTTGAGGCGTGACAGGTCCTTCCGTCAACTGCTGACCCTTCTTCACGTGATCTCCACGGAAGACCACCACATGTTTGCCCATCGGAATCAGATGTTCTTCGGACTCACCGGTTTCAGGGTCATGAATCATCAAGCGACGTTTGCCGCGCGTGGATCCTTCGAAGTCAACCGTTCCGTCAATTTTAGCGATTTCCGCTGCATCTTTGGGTTTACGGGCTTCAAACAGTTCAGCCACCCGGGGCAGACCCCCGGTAATATCGTTGGTACGGGCCGCTTTACGAGGTGTTTTAGCCACCACCGTACCGGCAGCAACATCCGCCCCTTCCGTCACGGTAACCTGCGCTCCGGAAGGAATCGCATACGCATTCAGGGTCGCTTGATCCGGGGAATGGGGATCGGTCACGATAATCTGAGGATGCAAATCTTCTTTGTGCTCTAAAACCACGGTGTTTTCGAGACCGGTTTGCGCATCCAATTCCTTGCGTATGGTCACACCTTCGATGAAGTCATGGAACTTCACTTTACCCGTGTGCTCGGAAATAATCGGCACGTTATGGGGATCCCATTTCATAAAGGCTTCCCCTTTCTTAACCTTCTCACCATCTTCAATGAAGATTTGTGATCCGATCATGGTGGTATGACGCTCAAGTTCGCGACCCTGCTTGTCAAAAATACCAATGGATCCGTTCTTGTTCAATACCGTCCAGGCTTTTTCTCCCTCTTCGGTCGTGACCGGTACCGCACGTACATCTGTGTAACGCATGACACCCGTGTTCTTGGCGGAAACCTCAGGATTGTTGAATACACCACTCGCAACCCCACCCACGTGGAACGTACGCATGGTCAACTGGGTTCCGGGCTCACCAATGGACTGAGCCGCAATGATTCCCACAGATTCACCCAACATGCCCGGTGCACCGGTCGCAGGATTCACCCCGTAACATTTGATACAAACCCCGCGTTTACTTTCACAAGTCAGCGCAGAACGAATTTTCATCATTTCAATACCGGCATGGTCAATACGGTCGGCAACCACTTCATCAATCAGTTGACCTTCGGCCACAATGATTTTCCCGGAAGAAGGATCCAGTACATTCTGCTGAGCGGTACGGCCAATGCAGCGCTCGCCTACAGAAACCAACTCCTCGTCCCCTTCCATGATGGATTGAACTTCGATACCATTTACGGTGCCGCAGTCATCTTCCACCACGATAATATCGTGGGAAACATCCACAAGTTTACGGGTCAGGTAACCGGAGTCGGCCGTCTTCAACGCCGTATCCGCCAAACCTTTACGGGCACCGTGGGTACTAATGAAATATTCGAGTACCGTCAGTCCTTCACGGAAGTTGGATAGAATCGGACGTTCAATAATTTCACCCGAAGGCTTGGCCATCAAACCACGCATACCTGCAAGCTGACGGATCTGCTGTTTGGAACCACGGGCTCCGGAGTCCACCATCACGTAAATCGGATTAATGTGGTCCTGGTTGTTGTTGTATTCCATCGCCCGGAACATCACGTTAGTGATTTCCTCGGTGGTATGCGTCCAGATGTCAACGATACGGTTGTAACGTTCGCCATCGGTAATCACACCCTTACGGTATTGGGTTTCAACTTCTTCCAGCTGTTTGTTGGCCGCTTCAAGCAGCTTGTGCTTTTCATCGGGGATATTCATGTCGATAATTCCAATGGAAATACCGGACATGGTGGCTTGATCAAAGCCCAGTTCTTTCAAACGGTCCAAGGCATTTACCGTTTCGGCATGACCCGCATTCTGGTAACAGCGCCAAATCAAATCACCCAAAGTCTTCTTGGTCACCACCTTATTCAGGAAACCAAGATCTTTCGGCCAAATTTCACTGAAGAATACACGTCCCACGGTTGTGGTGATCACAGATTTTTCTGAGTCACCAAAAATGGTTTCAGTCTGATAATCCGGATTCTTATAACGAATACGGCTGTGAATGTGCAACACCCCTTCATCATGTGCAGTGTGTACTTCATGCGCATCGGCCAAAATAGGCAGATGTTCTTGCGGATCAAGCTTTCCTGTACGTTCGGCAATCCGATCGCGCTGCGAAGGACTGGTCACATAGTAAGCACCCAAACAGATATCCTGGGACGGCGTGGTGATCGGACGACCACTGGACGGCGAGAAGATATTGTTACTGGCCAACATCAACAGACGGGTTTCCATCTGCGCTTCCACAGACAGCGGTACGTGCACCGCCATTTGGTCTCCGTCAAAGTCGGCGTTGTACGCGGTACAAACCAAAGGATGTACCCGAATCGCGGAACCTTCAATCAAGGTCGGTTCAAAGGCCTGAATGGAGAGACGGTGAAGCGTCGGCGCGCGGTTAAGCAACACGGAATGCCCCTTGGTCACTTCTTCAAGAATGTCCCAAACCTCATCAGCTTCGCGTTCAATCAGTTTTTTGGCAGAACGTACAGTGTGCACGATCCCCAACTCTTTCAGTCGACGGATAATGAAAGGTTCGAACAGAACCAGAGCCATCTTCTTGGGAAGACCACACTGATGCAGTTTCAGATCCGGCCCCACCACAATCACGGAACGACCGGAATAATCCACACGTTTACCGAGCAAGTTCTGGCGGAAACGACCCTGTTTCCCTTTAAGCATATCACTTAAAGATTTCAACGGACGGTTTCCCGGACCGGTGACCGCACGACCATGACGCCCGTTGTCCAACATCGCGTCCACAGCTTCCTGAAGCATGCGTTTTTCGTTACGGATAATCACGTCCGGCGTTTTCAACTGCAACAGACTTTTCAGACGGTTGTTACGGTTGATGACCCGGCGGTACAAATCATTCAAATCTGAAGTGGCAAAACGTCCACCTTCCAAAGGTACCAACGGACGAAGGTCCGGGGGAATCACCGGAAGGGCTTCCAGAATCATCCATTCCGGACGGGTGTCGGAATCGAGAAACGCCTGCATGGTTTTCAGACGTTTGGTCAGTTTCTTCAGAATCTGTTTGGAACCGGTGTTCTCAATACCTTCCTGAATGTCTTCAATTTCAGCCGCAATATCAATTTTGGCAATCAGGTCACGGACCCCTTCCGCACCCATTTTAGCAACAAATGCGCCTTCACCGTATTTGTCTTCCGCTTCGCGCATTTCCATTTCGCTGAGCAGTTGTTTTTCTTCCAGCGGGGTATCGCCGGGATCCACAACAATATAATCTTCGTAATAGAGAACGCGCTCCAAAGCGCGGGCCGTCATGTCCAATACCATTCCCAAACGGGTCGGGGTGCATTTGAAAAACCAAATGTGGGAAACCGGTACCGCCAATTCGATCAGCCCCATGCGCTCACGACGTACGCGGGACAAAGTGACTTCCACACCACAACGGTCGCAAATCACATCTTTGTGTTTAATTCGTTTGTATTTACCACAGGCACATTCCCAGTCTTTGGTCGGACCAAAAATTCGTTCACAGAACAAACCACCCTTTTCAGGTTTGAATGTCCGATAATTAATGGTCTCAGGATTTTTGACTTCCTGGTGTTCTCCATTGCGGTAAGCCCAGGAGCGAATCGTCTCCGGGGAAGCAATAGAAATTGTGGCGTAATCTACGCCCGTGTCGTTCAGGCTGGGGATGAGGTTATGTTCTGTATTTTCCACCGTGAGATTTCTCCGTTTGCAAAGTTTCGTTTTTAAATTATCAGGCTCCGGGAGGCAAAAGCCTCCCGGTTAAAGTTCAGTCAGATTTAGGCTTCTTCCTGGTGTTCAACCCGAATATCGAGTCCCAGGGCCATCATTTCCTTCATCAGAACGTTGAAGGATTCAGGAGTTTCAGATTCCAGTGAGTTCTGACCTTTTACAATCGCCTCATAGATTCGGGTACGTCCTGCCAAGTCATCCGACTTCACAGTGAGTACCTCCTGCAGGGAGTACGCGGCACCATACGCTTCAAGTGCCCATACTTCCATTTCTCCGAAACGTTGTCCACCGTACTGCGCTTTACCACCCAGCGGCTGCTGAGTCACCAAGGAGTATGGTCCAACTGCACGGGCATGAATTTTTTCACTGACCAAGTGATGCAGTTTAAGCATGTAAATCATCCCCACAACCACTTTTTGGTCAAACCGCTCGCCGGTACGCCCGTCAAACAGCGCCGTTTTCCCGGAACTGGGTAAGCCCGCCTGATCCATGAGTTCCCAAATCTTCTCTTCGGGAATCCCGTCAAATACCGGTGTGGCAGCACGCAGCCCCAGTTTATGACAGGCCCAACCTAAATGGGTTTCAAGTACCTGCCCCACGTTCATACGTGAAGGTACACCCAGAGGGTTCAATACGATATCAACCGGTGTTCCATCAGGAAGGAACGGCATGTCTTCTTCAGGCACAATACGGGCAATCACCCCTTTGTTACCGTGGCGACCCGCCATCTTGTCACCGACAGACAGTTTCTTTTTGCTGGTCACGTAAACTTTTACGCGTTTGACCACGCCGGGATCCACTTCGTCACCACTTTCCAAACGATCCATGTTACGATCGTATTCATCCTCGAGTTCCTCAAACTTGCTGTTGAACTCGGAAATAATTCCTTCGATTTTGATCTGAATCGGACTCGGATCAATTTCGATGTTCTTATGAGCCGCAGCCAGTTTGCGAAGCAGGGTTTTGGTGATCTTCCGGTTAGCCGGAATAATGATCTCATCCGTCTTGGAATTGATCACGTCCAGCGGAATCTTTTCACCCAGCAGAATGTTACTCAACGCTTCGGTCAACGCTTCAGTGATCTCAGAAGATTTATTTTTGTGATCTTCATGAATCGCTTTGGCCTGACGGCGTTTTTCACTCGGAGTCAATTTGCTTTTCTTGCTGGAGTTGCGTGAAGCAATTTTCACATCCATCACAATCCCGGTCGTTCCCGAGGGAACCGTCAGGGACGTGTCACGGACATCTGCAGCTTTTTCACCGAAAATCGCACGCAGCAGGCGCTCTTCCGGTGCCAGTTCGGTTTCACTCTTCGGGGTGATTTTACCCACCAGAATATCTCCGGGTTTCACTTCCGCACCTACGCGGATGATCCCGTCGTGGTCGAGGTTTTTCAGCGCTTCTTCCCCGACATTGGGAATATCACGGGTGATTTCTTCAGGACCCAATTTTGTGTCCCGGGCATCACACTCGAAATCTTCAATATGCAATGAGGTGTACACATCGTCTTTGACCATGCGCTCATTCAACAGAATCGCATCCTCAAAGTTGTATCCGCACCAAGGCATGAAAGCCACCAGCACATTCCGTCCCAGCGCCAGATCACCCATATCAGTCGCCGCGCCATCAGCAAGAACTTCTCCCAATTTCACCTTTTGACCTACTTTGACAATCGGCTTCTGGTTGGCACAAGTACCGGCATTGGTCCGCATGAATTTACGCAACTCGTAATGTTCGAATTGATCTTCAGGGGTTTTCTTTCCTGGCATTTTGCCATCACGGCTCACGTAAACTTCATTTGCAGTCACCCGGGCGACAATGCCGGCTTTCTCAGCCACGACCACCACACCTGAATCACGGGCAACCCGCGCTTCCACCCCGGTACCCACATAGGGACGGTCGGTGATCATCAGCGGTACAGCTTGACGCTGCATGTTGGATCCCATTAACGCACGGTTCGCATCATCATGCTCCAAGAAAGGAATCAATGAAGTCGCAACCGATACCATCTGCAACGGAGAAACATCCATGTGGGTCACTTCATCGCGACTCACCAATTCAAACTCACCCGCACGACGTACGGAAACAGTCTCATTTACAAAAGATCCGTCTTCGTTCAGCGGCGCATTTGCCTGGGCAATCACATAACGCTCTTCATCATCAGCATTCAGGAATTTGGCATGCTTACTGACTTTTCCGTCTTTCACTTCGCGATAGGGACTTTCAATGAAACCAAATTCATTGACCCGGGCGTAGGTGGACAGTGAACTGATCAAACCAATGTTCGGTCCTTCCGGTGTTTCAATCGGACAGATACGGCCATAGTGAGAAGTGTGTACGTCACGAACTTCAAATCCGGCACGTTCACGGCTCAGTCCACCCGGTCCCAAAGCGGACAAACGGCGTTTGTGAGTCAATTCGGACAACGGATTGGTTTGGTCCATAAACTGTGAAAGTTGTGAACGGCCAAAGAAGTCTTTAATAACCGCAGACAGCGCTTTGGGATTCACCAAACGCTGCGGGGTCAGTTTTTCAACGGTCGCATCAATCATGGTCATGCGTTCACGGGCCAAACGTTCGGTACGAGCCAGGCCCACACGAACCTGTCCTTCCATCAATTCACCCACGGTACGGACACGACGACTTCCCAAGTGGTCAATATCATCGATAAATCCTTCGCCCATTTTCAGGCCGACCAGGTATTTCACCGCTTCAACAAAATCCTCTTTTTCTAAAACCCGGGAATCGGGATTGGCAGTGAGATTTAATTTCTGACGAATTTTGTAGCGCCCTACCCGACCCAAGTCGTAACGGCGGGGATCACCAAAGATCCGCTTCAGCATCTGTTGGGCATTGGCCACGGAGGGGGGATCTCCCGGACGCAGTTTCGCGTAAATGTCTTTCAGCGCTTCTTCCATATCCCGGCTGGGATCTTTCTCAACGGATTTCAGGAAAATACCTTCATCTTTACTGATATCAATCACTTGCGTGGAAGTGAAACCGGCAGCGGAAATCTGGGAAACCAGATCCAAGGTCATGGGTTCATACCGGCGGGCAATGATGTTTCCTGAATCCTCGTCCAGAATATCATCTTTTAACACCAGGTTGTGCAAAGCGGATTCTTTAATCTTTTTGGCAACATTGATTTTCTTGAAACTGTAAAAAATGCTCAACAGTTCTTCATCTGTGCTGTAGCCCATGGCCCGGAACAAAGTCGGTGCCAAAACTTTCCGGCGGCGACGTTTGCGGTCGAGGTATACATAGATGAGATCATTGGTATCAAATTGCACTTCAATCCAGGAACCCCGGTCGGGAATAACACGGAAAGAATAAAGGGTGCTGCCGTTGGCATGAGTGGATTGCTCAAAGCAGATACCCGGTGAACGGTGTAACTGACTCACAATGACCCGTTCCGCGCCGTTAATGATGAAACTCCCATCACGGGTCATCAGCGGAATATCACCCATGAAGATGTCTTCTTCACGGACTTCGTCGCCATCTTTCAAACGGAATGTCACATACAGCGGTGCCGCGTATGTTTCCCCTTCCTTAATGCATTCAACCTCTTCCAGCTTGGCGGGTTGAATTTCGTATTTGACGTAGTCCAGAATGCACTGTCCGTCATAACTCTCAATGGGAAAAATTTCTTTAAATACGGCTTCAAAACCAACGGGTTCCCTCTTGAGGGGATCGATCGAGGCTTGGAGGAAATCTACAAAGGATTTCTTTTGGATATCAATTAAATTTGGAGGAGTGGCGACTTCCTCAATTTTGCCGTAATTTGTACGTTCAACCATATGCAGCGACCTTTAAGCGAATAAGAAAACAGGGGGTAGGAAAAGCCTGTATATCCTGAGGGGATATACAGACATAGAAAGGGGTCACCATCCCGCTAGCGCGAGATGGTGCCCTTTACAAGAGTAATCAAGTATTTTTTACTTAACTGTGACAGAGGCACCAGCTGCTTCGAGCTTGGTTTTGATTTCCTCTGCTTCTTCTTTAGAAGCACCCGCTTTTACCACGGCATCGGCTGTTTCGGCCATTTCTTTGGCTTCTTTCAGTCCAGCACCTGTGATAGCGCGCAATTCTTTAATAACAGCAATCTTAGAGCCACCGGGGCTGGTCAAGATTACGTCAAACTCGCTCTGCTCTTCAGCAGCGCCACCAGCGTCTCCACCACCGGCAGCCGGAGCTGCAGCGGCAACCGGAGCGGCTGCGGATACGCCCAGACGGTCTTCCAGGGCTTTTACGAGTTTAGACAATTCGAGAACGGAAATGGTTTCGATCCAATCCACGAACTCAGCCATTTTGCCTTCGAGCTCAGGTGCTTCAGTTTTAGTTTCTTCAGACATGACAGATTCTCCTTAAGGATTCTTTAGTTGGTTGAAATTACAATTTTCAGGGTTTGGTTGGTGACTTAGGCTTCCGACTTTTTAGATTCGACAGCTTTCAGCACGTACAAGAGTGAGGTTAATTTAGCGTTCAGTACGCCTACAGTCTGCGACATCGGTGCCGCCAAAGTTCCCAAGAGTTTGGCACGCATATCGTCTTTCGACGGCATGTCTGCCAGGGATTTGAGATCGGATTCGGACAAGAATGCCCCCTCCAATGCACCCATTTTCAAAGTGGGAACTTCGTTTTCTTTGATAAAGTCTCGGAGAACACGAGCAACGTCCGTGACTTCCCCTTTTCCGGTTACCATTGCCGTACGGCCGGACAGGCCGTCTTTCAACTCTTCGCCACCCAGGTCTTCAGCCAGGTGTTTGAAAAGACGGTTTTTTACAACATGGAATTCGGCATCCACTTCGCGCAGTTTCCCACGCAGGTTCTGGGCTTTCTCCACGTTCATGGAACCGTAATCGGTCATAATCACAAACACGGAGTCTTCCACACGACCGCGGATTTCATTCAGCATAGATTCTTTTTCTGGTCTCATGGTCGTATTTCCTTAGCTCAGGTTGAGTTCGCGGCTTTCCAGAGCCAATCCGGGGCCCATGGTGCTACTGACAGAACATTTCTTCACGTAGATGCCTTTCACAGTCTGCGGTTTCGCGGCCATTACTGCCTCAATCACCGCTTTTCCGTTTTCGATCAGCTGATCTACTTCAAAAGAAAGTTTACCGAAGGGAACATTGACGTTACCGGCTTTGTCCATTTTGAACTCAACCCGTCCCGCTTTGAACTGTTTTACCGCCGTGGCAGTATCTTCAGTAACGGTTCCGTTACGGGGATTCGGCATCAGGCCGCGGGGACCCAGGACTTTACCCAGTTTACGAACTTCAGTCATGGCTTCAGCCGTAGCAATAGCAATGTCGAAATCGACCCAGCCACCTTTGACTTTTTCCACCAATTCCATAAATCCGACTTCATTCGCACCCGCAGCTGTGGCCGCTTCCGCAGCATCACCACTGGCGAAAACAATCACTTTAATGTCTTTACCGGTTCCGTGCGGTAACGTGATACTTCCACGCACTGCCTGATCGGATTTGGTGGGATTCACTCCCAAACGAAAGGCCATTTCCGCAGTTTCATCAAAACGGGCGAAGGAATTCTTTTTCAGAAATTCCAAAGCATCGTTTAAAACAAAAGCTTTGTCACTGGCCAAATGCTCAACGACTTTACGATATTTTTTTCCACGTTGTACCATTATACCACCTCAATGCCCATACTACGGGCGGTTCCGGCGATCATCATCACAGCGGCATCCATATCCGCAGCGTTCAAATCTTCCTTTTTTTCTTCGGCAATCGCAACCAATTGGTCGCGGGTGACTTTACCCACTTTATCACGGTTCGGTACGCCACTGCCTTTGGCAATGCCTGCTGCTTTTTTCAGCAGTACCGCCGCGGGCGGGCTCTTCAGCGTGAAGGTGAAGGAGCGATCCTGATACACCGTGATTTCCACGGGAATAATCAGTCCGGCCTTGTCCTGCGTTGCCGCATTATATGCTTTGCAGAATTCCATGATATTCACGCCCTTGGCACCCAAGGCCGGCCCAATGGGCGGCGCTGGATTTGCCTGTCCGGCGGGAATCTGCAGTTTAATCAGTCCTGTAACTTTTTTAGCCATTACGGTATTTCCAAATTAGCTTATTTTTTCAACTTGCCAGTATTCCAGCTCCACGGGAGCGGTACGGCCAAAAATGGAGACGGTGACCTTCAACTTTCCACGTACCGGGTCGATTTCCCCCACCTCTCCGGTGAAGTTCTCGAACGGTCCGTCGTTGATCTTGATGGTTTCGCCTTCGGTGAAATTGATCTTTGGGGTTGGTTTCTCTTTCTTGTCTTCCACTTGGTTCAAAATGGAATCCACCTCGCTTCTCCGCAACGGTGCCGGCTTGTCGCCGCCAATAAAACCAATGATCCCCGGCGTTTGCTGGATAAAATGCCAGGTACGCTCGTTGATGCTATGGTCTTCGTTGTAAAGAGCCAGTTTACCTAAAATGTAGCCGGGATAAAATTTACGGGTGAGTTCCCGCTTTTTCCCCATTTTCACTTCAGATACTTTTTCCGTCGGTATGAGAACCTCTTCAATGAGATCCCCCATTTCTTCGATTTCCAGACGACGCATCATGTTTTCACGAACTTTGAATTCGTGTCCCGATAACGCCTGTATCACAAACCATTGTTTATCCATGGATTCTTACTCCTAAATAGATCAAAGCACCGCTTAGAGCAGTACCCGTACCAGGGTCCGCAACAGTGCATCCGAAAAGGAGACAAAAGCGCCCATAATGAAAAAACTCACAACCACCACCAAGGTGGACTGACGCAATTCGCTCCAAGTGGGCCAATTACATTTTAACAGCTCCGCCTGCACATCCCGAAGGAAGGTAGACAAACGGGCGATGGGATTTAAGTTTTCCATATTTGGTTTGGATCTTGATTAAATGAATGAAAAGACAGAAAAGACTGGCAGGTCAGGAGGGCCTCGAACCCCCAACCCCCGGTTTTGGAGACCGGTGCTCTGCCAATTGAGCTACTGACCTGGCAGAAGATGGGCGGGGATTTCTCCCCGCTTCATGAATTCCATCCCTGTTCCGATTCTTCGGGACAGGGATGAAAGAAGAGACTTTACTTGATGATTTCGGTCACGCGTCCAGCACCCACGGTGCGGCCACCTTCACGAATCGCAAAGCGCATGTGTTGCTCCATCGCAATCGGCTGAATCAGCTCAACTGTCATGGACACATTGTCACCAGGCATTACCATCTCAACGCCTTCCGGCAATTCGATGTCACCTGTAACGTCGGTTGTACGGAAGTAGAACTGAGGACGGTATCCTTTGAAGAAAGGAGTGTGACGTCCACCTTCGTCTTTAGACAAGACATATACTTCAGCCAAGAAAGTTGTGTGCGGGTTGATGGTTCCGGGCTTCGCCAAAACTTGTCCACGCTCAACATCTTCTTTCTTGGTTCCACGGAGCAAGCATCCAACGTTGTCACCAGCCTGACCTTGTCCCAATTCTTTACGGAACATTTCAACACCAGTACAAGTGGTTTTTGCGGTGTCGTGGATTCCCACGATTTCGATTTCTTCACCGGTTTTGATCATTCCACGCTCAACACGACCGGTAACAACTGTTCCACGACCTTCGATAGAGAACACGTCCTCAATCGGCATCAGGAAGGGTTGATCCACATCGCGCTCAGGCTCAGCAATGTAGCTGTCCAAGGCATCCATCAAGTTGGTGATGGATTCGCATCCCGCATCATCAGCAGACTCAGCGTTCAAACCTGCAAGTGCAGATCCTTTAACAACCGGAAGGTCATCACCGGGGAATTCATATTTAGAAAGCAATTCACGAACTTCGAGTTCTACGAGCTCAAGCAACTCTTCGTCATCAACGAGGTCAACTTTGTTCATGAATACAACGATGAAAGGTACACCTACCTGACGTGCGAGCAG
The DNA here is from genome assembly GCA_029269125.1 of Kiritimatiellaeota bacterium B1221. GTDB lineage: Bacteria > Verrucomicrobiota > Kiritimatiellia > SS1-B-03-39 > UBA6053 > UBA6053. The sequence goes on from JARHXX010000001.1 coordinate 45,778, forward strand.
GATGTGCTCACGGGTCTGGGGCATGGGACCGTCCACAGAAGATACTACGAGAATCGCGCCGTCCATTTGAGCAGCACCGGTGATCATGTTTTTTACATAATCAGCATGACCGGGACAGTCAACGTGAGCGTAGTGACGGCTGTCACTTTCGTATTCTACGTGAGAGGTTGAAATTGTAACAATCTTAGAAGCATCACGACGACCTTGTGACTCGGAAGCTTTCGCAACTTCATCATAAGCAATCGGTTGAGCAAGACCTTTAAGAGACTGAACGTGCGTGATCGCAGCCGTCAGGGTAGTTTTACCGTGGTCAACGTGACCAATGGTTCCCACGTTAACGTGAGGTTTTGTGCGTTCGAATTTTTCCTTCGCCATGGTAGTGTGCCTGTGGTTTGGGTTAGTTGTTAGTGTAGTGAAATCATGATTCCAACTCCCGAAACGAACCTTTCCCCTACCCGCTGCATGACAAAATGAATCGTGGAGCCCACGAGCGGGATTGAACCGCTGACCTCATCCTTACCAAGGATGTGCTCTACCAACTGAGCTACGTGGGCCTATTTTGTCAGAAATTTTAGCCTCCCGGGATCATGGCGACGAATCGCACAGTCTCGGTACATCGGATACGAAATCTGTTCATCCCGAGCCCGTCATGCGGATAAAGCAAGTCAGGGTTTGGAAATGAGCGCGCACCTTAATCAGGATTTCTTTCGGTTGTCAAAGGGGAAGTGCATCTTTTTTCGTTTTTCTTTCATAGCGTATATGAGATCGGACAGAACGGCCGGATCAGACCGTTCCCCGTCCATCGCATTCCTTTTTCACAAAACCTCGGTTATCCTAAAGCTTCGTTTGGCAAACGTAAACACTTCTTCCACCTTTTTCCCCAATAAAACCTGGGCAATTGGCGACTGCAACGTCACCAACCGTATCATCTCCCCCTCCACCTCCACCTCTTCGCCTCCCCCTGCAGGCACTAGAAAATAGAGTGGGATCTCTCCACCAGGCTCTTCAACCCGCACCAATGCGCCCATCTCCACTCCCGCTGCGGGCATCACCGCTTTGGGCTGAAATGCGCGTAATTTTGACAAAACATCCCGCATCTCCGCTACCCGCATGGCCTGCCCTCTCGCCAAATAGGAAGTTTCGAGCGAAAAAGTCTCATATTTACTCCGCGCTCGGTGCTCCGCATCTGTCGCCAACGAAGCCGACGACTTGGCCGCCGTCTCCATATCCTGCACCTGCTTTTCAATGTGTTGTAAACATTTCTGAAGTATTTCGATTTTGGACTGCATCCCTTATCCTTATCCAGAAAGATCCCACGGGTAAATCCCCATTGTGATGTAAACCGCGGTCTTCAGATTTTATCTTTCACCCGGTTATTTCTTCGCATCATAGGTCCCATCCAACATTTCACGAACCACGCGTATCAGTAATTTGGAACTGAATGGTTTCGATAAAAAGGCCCGGTTTGTATGTTCAAGATCATCATGACTCATAAAATCAGCCGTGTATCCTGAGATATAAATACACTTGATATTCGGATAGTGCAGCACCAACCGCCTGAGCAGATCCGGCCCGCTCATACCGGGCATCACCACATCGGTTATAATCAAATCCAGTTTTTCCGCATACTTCTCCACCAGCTCCAAGGCCTGCAAGGGCGATTCAGCCGCGAGCACCTGATACCCCTGCTGCTTCAGAAACAAACTTGTAACCGTGAGAATCGCTTTTTCATCCTCCACCAACAGTATGGTCTCCGTTCCCCCGGGAACCCCTTCAGAAGCCACCCGGGACTCCGACTCCGCCTTCCGGCGTGACAGGGGTAAATGAACGTTAAAAGCGCTGCCTTTACCCAGTGCACTCTCAACCTGAATGAATCCTCTGTTCTGCTTCACAATGCCATGTACGGTCGCCAATCCCAAACCCGTTCCCTCGCCGACTTCTTTGGTCGTATAAAACGGTTCAAAAATACTTTCGATCATTTGTGGACTCAAGCCTTTGCCTGTATCCTCCACCCGCAACCGCACATATTCCCCGGGCGCAGCATCCGAGATCAGCGCACACGCTTGCGGATCCACAACCCTTTTGGCTGCCGAAAGCGTGATCGTCCCCACCCCTTCGATCGCATCTCTCGCATTCACACAGAGATTGGTCAGGATTTGATCCAGCTGCGACCGGTCCATATACACCGCCAACCCTTCTCGGCTCGGTTTCCATTCCAGCGCAATATCCTCACCAATGAGACGCTGTAAAATCTTCAACATGGCCTGCACCGTTTCGTTCAAATCCATTCGTTTCGGTTTCACAATCTGCTTCCGTGCAAAGGCGAGAAGTTGCCGGGTCAGATCTGCAGAACGTTCGGAAATCTTCCCAATATCATCAAGCCATTCCGCCACCGGGTCATCGGGTTCCACTTTACTTTTACAGAGCTCCACATACCCCATAATCCCTGTGAGCAGATTATTGAAATCATGTGCAACCCCTCCGGCAAGACGTCCGATCGATTCCAGTTTCTGTGATTGACGCAGGGTTGCCTCCAGCTTCACTTCATCGCTTTTGTCACGGGCATAGAGATTCAGGTAGCCCCGCTCCAGAATCGGCGTCAGTGTAAGGTCAAAAATGGATTGATTCATCTCCATATCCATTTTGGTCACCTTGCCCGCTTCAAAGGCTTTTTGAATCATCGGCCGCCACTCCTCAGGAATTTTTTCTCCAATCCTGAGCCCCGGCTCGGTTAAGAGTGTTAATGCGGCCGGGTTGGCATGGGTGAGAGTCAGGTCCTGAAGAATCCGCAGTACCGGATTGGGATTTTCTTCCGGAAAACGCGCCCAGTCCGAAATCCGTTCCTCGATCTCTTTGCGTTCTGTTATATCATGCCCAACCCCCAAAACACCTACCAGCTCCCCTTCTGCATCCACCACGGGCGTTTTGGTAATTTCATACCACACATCCTTCCCTGCAGAAACATGCCTGAGCGGTTCTATAAAAGTGCCGGACTTTAGATTTTGGATGGCAAGACGATCCTGCTCAGCACAGATCTCCGCCTGCGTTTCCGGAAAAAAATCAGAATCCCTTGACCCGAAAACGTTTTCTATGGGAGTGCCCACCAATTCAGCAAATGGCGCATTGCATACTATAAAGACCCCATCCCGGTTCTTCATCCACAACAAATCTGGATTGGCATTGATCACCTGTTCAAGTAAAGTCCGACTGCGTTCAATCTGTTTTGCCGCCTCTTTCCGTTCCGTAATATCCGTCAATGACCCCACCACTGCAACCACCTTGCCCTCCTCTACCACCGGGGCTTCGCGCACTTCTGCCCAAAAGGTGTGTCCCTGCTTGTGCAGCAACTCCATTTCATACGTCGGCTGCGGCTTCCCTGTACGAATCGCCCGTTCCGTCCGTTCAGCCCCTATTTGATTTTCAGGGAGATCCGAAGTTAAATCCCTCCAGTTTACCAACGCCTCTTCAACTTCATACCCCATGATGTTTTTTACCTGCTGACTGATGTACGTCAGCTGCCCCTCAGGTGTATGCGAATAGAAAACATTGGTACTGTGTTCAATGATTCCTCGAAACCGCTTTTCATTTGCCTCCAGCTCATACTCAGCATTTTTGGCTGCCGTAATGTCCTGATTGGTGCCTGTAACACGCACCGGCGAATGGCGTTCGTTAAAGATCACTTTACCGAAAGCACGTATATGACGGATCTGGCCATCACCGCGGATGATGCGGTATTCATTATCGAATGTTTCTTCTTTTTTCTCCGAAACTAACGGTTTGTTTATCGACTGTATGAGATCCTCCGGATGCACAAAATTTTTCCAGGTTTGCAAATCCCCGTCAAAATCTTCCCGCTTCATCCCATAAATTTCCAACATCCGGTCGTTCCAAATGAGGTGGCCGCTTTGTATATCCCAGTCCCATACCCCGAGCCCGCCCGCCTGGGTCGCCAGTCGAAACCGCTCTTCACTTAATCGCAAAGCCTCCGTTTTCCGAAGGACCATGTATCGTAAACTTCCCGTCCAAATCCATGCCATCAAACCTCCGAAAAGCAGCGTGACGATAACAACCCCGTAAACACGCCAATCCTGATAAAAAGGCTTATTTTGTTTAATGGAGATCCAATGGGAATAGATCTGTTTCCGATCCGTATCCGATATCGACTCCAGCCCCTTTTCCAGAATTCCCTGAAGAAGCGGCCAGTCTTTACGGCTGGCAAAACGAAGCTCCCAGACATGATCCTCCAGCACTTGGCCGACCTGAAGATTGGTAATCCCATGTCGCTCTATCACGTGACTGGCCACCGCAAGGTCCGTTAGCATTGAATCGATTTGCCCCGTGGATACCGCCATCAATCCTTCTTTGTGGTCACGCACACACACAACCTCAACTTCCGGATAATGCTTTTCCAGGTAATTTCCGGACGCATCCCCTTCGACCACCGCCACCTGCCACCCTTCGCCTGTCTTGGAGAGCGCAGAGAACTTATGATCATTGCGGGTGAACAGCACAGAAGGAATTTTAAAATACGGCTCTGTAAACCGAAGATAGGCTTCCCGGTCAGGAGTGTTGTGAATATTTCCCACCACATCAACTTCACCCGCACGGGCCATTTCTAAAATTTCATTCCACGAATGACAATGCACCATTTCAAATCGAAATCCAAGCTGATGCTCTAAACGCTGCAGATAGTCTAGGGTTATCCCGTGGTAGCGGCCATCCTCCCCACGAAAACTCACAGGGGCATAACTTGGAGAGGGTGCAAAACGAATACGCCCATCATGTGCTTGAAGCCATGCCCTTTCCTCCTGTGTGAGCAAATCCTTTTCCGGAGGGCCCCGCCTGCCTGCCGGCACATCATGCGCCAGCAAAAAACCCATCACAAACCATCCAACCAAAATTTGGAATTGCCAACCCCTCATCGGCAACCAGCTCTCACAAGCTTTCGAATGAGCGGAGAGACCTTTGGCTTCATTTGCAGATACCTATCCATATTTTAGTTATGCGGAAATTGTACAGATAAGAATTCATAAGTATTTAGAAACAATGTTGAAAATCTCTTTCACGAAAGCCCTTGCCGACACCTCTTGCTCCTGCACCAACTCTAAATCAAGGAATAAATACGTTTTTAAGGTTGTTAAATAACCCCTTCCTCACGCTTTCAAATTTTGTTCAAAAAACCGGGCATGCGCCTGCGTGCGAATACGCTCCGCCTGCCACAACTCCGCCTCCACATCGTAAAGTGTTCGATAACGACCTGAGACCCAAACCCGAATGCGGGCAGGAACCCCGACCTCGACCGAAGCCCGATAACGCAATTTTAATTCACAGGTTGCCGCATAAACTCCAATTCCCATCAAGGCACAGGTCATCGCCTGATCGATCAGAAATGACTGCAACCCACCATGCACCATACCGTTAAAACTGGTCATTTCATTCGTGAAATCCAGTTCCGCCAATAATACCTGATCACTCTCCAGACTGAAATTCAACTTAAACACCGGATGCAGGTACGCCATACAATGCCCATGCCCCCGTTGTCGAAGCGTCTCCAAACGAAGCAGGTTTTGATTGGGGAAACCACGTTTTGAATCCTCGGCCGTCTCCATCAGGACCCCTCCTGCAGATAATCCAAGGTGCGGCCCAGACTCAACCCGCCGGAAACCAGCACCTCAATATTGTTTTTTGAGAGCAATGATAACGCTTCCGGTCCGAAACGGCCCGCCACCACTTTAACGACTTCATTGTTTTTCAGCAATTCCACCGCCAACTTTGCGGCATTCTTTTTCACCCCGAAACCGGGATTCGCAACCAGCCATGGAACCCCTCCCCCTTCCGGCACCAACACAAAGGAGGGTGTCCTGCCAAACATCCGCTCAACCGCAGAATCAGGCAGGACGTTTTCGCACGCCACCGCCAGACAAGAGCCCTCCACCTTTTTAACCAAACGCTTGGCTGTACCTTTCCGAATAACCGACGTTTCCAGTAACAAATCGTCGCCTGCATCAATCGATAAAGGCACTTTTCGCTCAATGCCCAACGCGATCCCCCGCCGCGCCCTCTCCAACATACGTCCAGCCGTACTTTTGGACACGCCCATTTTGTCTGCGGCCTCTTGAAGATGATACCCCCGGCCATCCACCCACCGCATCATTTCAAAATCCTCAATCGCAACTTCCACCACAGACGACTGGTCTGCAGTCAAGCCTGCCGGCACATAGATCACCGGAGACGGCAACCTTTCCATTTTTCGTGTTTTTGGGGGACGGGCCATGATCAGTTTCTCCTTTTACCTTACGTCTGTTTTTAAACGCTCCGTCATATTATGGGATTATTCCCATAACCGTCAAGTATCTATGCATAAAATTCATGTGTATAAAAGCGCTGGGCCTCCCCTACGATTTAAAGTGGACCTCTTCGCCTTCCCCTGTTAAGGAAACTCAACTTTAAAAAAGAAGGACGCTTTATGAAAACGGTTGTGTTGATTGGTGATGGTATGGGTGATTGGCCCTGCCCGATTTTAGATGGAAAAACCCCGCTACAGGCTGCTGTGGCTCCAAATATGCGGAAAATTGCGGCCGCGGGGAAGTTATATCTGGCCGACACCGTCCCGCCCGGACTGCCTCCCGGCTCTGATGTCGCCAACTTGGGTCTGCTGGGCTATGATGCCCGCGAATTTTATACCGGACGTGCCCCTATTGAAGCCGCCGGTGCCCACCTGCCTTTAAAAGAAACAGACGTGGCTTTACGCTGCAACCTGGTCCATATCGCCGACAACAAAATGGTAGACTATTCTTCCGGGCACATTTCCACTGAAGATGCCGCCCCCATGATTGCCACCCTGCAGGAAAAACTGGGGCGCCCCGGCCTGAGTTTTAATACCGGCGTGCAATATCGCCACCTGGTCATTTGGGATGGCGGCCCCACCGACCCGGTCACGCAACCACCCCATGACATTTTAACTCAGGATATTGACAAATACCTTCCCCACCGGGGCCGCGCACAGGAACTGCTGGATCTGATGGAAGCGTCCAAAGAAATTTTGGCCAACCATCCTGTCAATATCGCCCGCAAAGAACGGGGAGAAGTGCCGGTCACCCAAATTTGGTTATGGGGGCAGGGGCCCGCGCTTAAAATTCCCACTTATCAGGAACTCTACAACTTAACCGGCACCATTATTACCGCGGTGGATCTGGTGCGCGGCCTCGGGGTGCTCGCCGGTCTGGACACCCCCGAAGTTCCCGGTGCCACCGGCTGGGTCGACACCAACTACCAGGGCAAAGTCGACTATGCCCTCAAAGCCCTGGAGACCCAGGACTTTGTTTATGTGCATGTGGAGGCCCCCGATGAATGCGGACATGTAGGCGATGCAAAACTCAAAACCCAAGCCATTTCTGATTTTGATGCCAAAGTGGTCGAACCCATCTGGCAAGCACTGGAAACAGCGGGAGCCCCCTACCGTCTGTTGGTCACCATGGATCACAGAACACCTGTCGAAATCCGTGGGCATTCCGCAGAACCCGTTCCTTTGGCCACCCTCGAAGGCCCGGTCGGAGCCGTCACCGAAGAATGCGATTTCGATGAATTTATCCACAATGGCAATATCGATATCCGCACCTTCGAATGGATCCCGACCTGGTTGCGCGGAGAAGCATGAGCGAAGTTGAATTCCCTCCTGATATCAAAGCCGGACTTTGCCATGACTGGCTGACCGGAATGCGCGGGGGCGAACGGGTGCTGGAATTGCTCGCAGATGCATTTCCCGATGCCCCGATTTTCACCCTGATTCATAAACATGGTGCGGTTTCCGACCGAATTGAGTCCCACCCTGTTCACAGCAGTCCCCTGCAGAAAATCCCCGGTATTTATGACCACTACCGTATTTTTCTGCCGGTGATGCCCATGATGGTTCGCGCCTGGAAACCTTCCGCTGATCTGGATGTGGTAATCAGCACCAGCCACTGCGTGGCCAAGAGTATTAAAACCCAGCCCGGCACCCGCCATGTCTGCTATTGTTTCACTCCCATGCGCTACGCCTGGCTGTTTCACGAGGACTACTTCCCCCACCCGATCAAACGCATCCTGCTGAAACCGGTATTGGCCACGCTCAGAATTTGGGATAAAAACACCGCCCACCGGGTGGACCGCTTCGTCGCCATCTCCGAACATGTCCGCAAACGCATCAAAGAATTTTACGGACGCGATGCGGATGTGGTCTATCCCCCGGCGGACACCGATTACTTCCACCCCGGCACGGGCCCCCGCGAAGAGTATGACTTTCTCATCAGTGCCATGGTGCCTTACAAAAAGGTCGACCTTGCCATCCGCGCCTACACCGCCAGCGGGTATCCGCTTAAAGTGATGGGCACCGGATCCGGTTTGGCGGACCTGCAAAAAATCGCCGGACCCAACATCGAATTTCTCGGACGCCAACCGGATGAAACCCTGCGCGAACACTACCAAAAGTGTCGGTTTTTAATTTTTCCCGGTGAAGAGGATTACGGCATTGTCCCGGTGGAGGCCATGGCCTGCGGCACTCCCGTCATCGCCTACGGACGCGGGGGCGTCACTGAAACGGTGATTGCCGGAGAAAGCGGCATGTTTTTTGATCCGCAAACCCCGGAAGCCTTAAACAAAACCCTCGAACAAGCTGCCGAAAAGGACTGGGACCGCGAACAGATTCGCCAGCGGGCTGAACAGTTTGATGTCCCCCATTTTCTGGAAGGCATCGCCCGGGTTCTCCGTACATGAACGAAAGAAAGCTTGGACTGACGCAGGCTTATATTTCGGTCATCCTGATGGGGATCGGCATCACCGTGATTCAAACTCTGCCCATCCCCGCCCAGACGCTGGTATGGTACCGGGTCGCGATTGCTGCCCCGGGGCTGGCCCTGTATGCCTTACTCTCCAAACAACCTCTGTATGTCCCGCGAAATATGAGGAATTCCCTGTTTTGGGCTGCCCTGCTGACGGGAGGACACTGGGTGACTTTGTTTATTTCCATTACCATGAGCACGGTGGCCATCGGCATGATCAGCTTTTACTGCTTCCCCGTTTTCACCACTTTGTTTGAAGCCGCCCTGCAAAGACGTAAACCGGCGGCGCGGGATTTAGGGGTCGCCGCACTGGTTTTGGTGGGGGTAACCTTACTCACTCCCATCACCGGTGCTTCGATTGAATTATTGCCCGGAGTGCTCATTGGCGTTTTTTCCGGGATTCTTTGGGCCGGAAGAATGGTGGTGATCCGTCATCGCCTGAAAGAAATTTCCGGATTGGCCACCATGTTCTGGTCCATGGTGGTGATGATGGTATTCCTGAGCCCCTTTCTTATCCAGGCGCCCCCACCCTGGCAATGGGAGGGATCGGTCATCCGCGGAGTGCTTTTTCTCGGATTGTTTGTCACCGCATTTTGTCACACCCTGCTGCTCTCCAGCCTGCGCCATATCTCCGCCACCCTGGTGGGACAAATCTCCCCCATTCAAATCGTATCCGCGTCCCTCGCGGGCTGGCTTTTTCTGAAGGAGCCCCTCACCCTCCGCATCCTTGCGGGCGGATTGTTAATTGCCTGCACCGGATTTGTGGTCGCCAGGTTCTTTAAAGAACCCTCTGTAGATCCTTAACCCCGCTTCCGGCGGCGGGCAAAGAAAAAACAGGTGACCATCGCCCCAAAGAATAGAGCCAGACTGGAGAGTTCAGGGACCGCGTAAATCATAACATCGTTCCCGTCACCTCCGGCATAATCGATCAGTAAATCCACATCATCCACGGTTGTCACCGTGGCTCCCTGCGCAAGCCCATTGAAAGTACCGGTGAGTGTTCCGCCTACGTTAATCAACATGATTTCCATATAGCCGGGAGCAGAAAGGAAAGTGGGAATCAAGTTAAGGTCCACATCCGTGAGCGTGACATTTCCCCATACATCAAGCTGGTCATACGCGACCTGCCCATTTTCCAGACGGTTCAACTCCATATTCAGTACACCGCCGGTTGCTTCGTAGTCACCATACACCACCAAAGTTCCCGGACTGTTCCCCGGGCTGATGGTCCCTCCGGATTGCGACAGGTTCCCGATTAAATTTCCAGACCCCGAAAGGTCTCCGTCGGAAACCGTGTAGGTGGCCAGGGTGATATCCCGGTCGCCAAAAGCATCTGTACTGGAAGTGCCGGCCACAGTGAAGATCCCGTCAATTTGTGAAGTGCCTCCGGAATGAATGTAATCACCGTTAATGAAAAAAGAGGAGGATCCTCCGACCTCGAAATGGCCTGCGGTTTGAGTGAAATCCCCTCCCGTTTCCAAAGAAGCACCATTTACAATTTCCAGGGTTCCGGAATTGGTCAGCGCACCGTCGAGTACAAAACTTCCGCCCTCCACGCGAAAAGTTCCCTGGTTATCCGACAGAGATTTATAGGCCTCAAAGGTGGTGTTTTCTCCGGCCACTTCAAGCGTTCCCATGTTGGTTTGAATTTCCTGCGTACCCCAATCCACCACGGTTGCGTTTCCTCCGCTGGAGCTGACCCGCCAGTTTCCGGTGAATCCTCCTTCGCTAAGATCGGTGACAATCACCAAATCCCCAGCTGTGAGGGTTCCTCCTGAGATTTCCACCCGGTTTCCATTGGTATTAAAAATACTGGTATCCTCAAATACGCTGTCTCCCTCTGTTTGAGTAAATGTGCCATTGACAGCCAGCATGCCACCATCCGAAACCGAAAGAACGCCCCGATTCCTTAAATCTCCCGCGGTGGTGAAATCGTGATTAGACAGAGAGAAGCTTCCTTCATTTTCGCTAAGCGTACTGAAGTAATCCCACACGATCGTTTCACCGGCATAGGAGACATTTGCGCGGTTGAGACGCAAAGCCCCATTGTACTCCGTTTGTATATCCCCAAAAATTTCTGACTCGGTCCAAACGACCCGGTTCGGATTCATAGTAATTTGGGCGGTGCCTGAATCACTCACCAAATTCCAGGTGCCGCCATCCAGGATATCTAATTCCCCTCCCACCACATTGGCCACGTTCATGGTAACATCCAGATGCGCATCCGTGACGGTTAGAGTCCCCTGATTGTTTAAAACATCCGGGCGTTGATAAGGGAAGACCAGAGGAACAAATTCACTGAGCGTGGTGGTTCCATTGTTGACCGATATTTCTCCTGCATTCTCCAAAAAGATCCCGATATTAAGGTTGGAACCGGTGAAATGAAGTTCGCTGTCCGCATCTACTGACACATGTGCCTGCAGGGTCCCTGCAATGTCGGCGGTTGAGTTCACCAAATCAATTTGAGTGCGGTGGGCATTGGCACCCAGAACACTATCCGCATCGATACTCAGACTGCTGTCCGTGAGGCTGAGATTCGTATAGTAGATGGCACTGTTATATAAGGAGATAACGGAGTCATTCGCGGCTGTCATTTGTCCATCCATCCGGTCATCGGAGATCGAGGCGGAGGTCATATTCACATCCAAAAATCCCAGCGTGGCATCATCGAGCAGGAAGGTCCCGTTGTTTTGGTCGAGTGCGGTACCTGCGGTCATATTTCCGGTTGTGATATACATCTGCGCCCCATCCGAAAGCTGGGTTTCCCCCTGATGAATATACGAAACGACATCCGCAGTTACAAAGCTACCTGAACCCGTGCCCATAAGATTTCCGAGTTGAAGGAGAGACAGGCGATTGCCCCCCGCGCTGGCGTAGCCCAATCCCAGGCTGCTGTCATCCACATCCAATAAGGTGTTGGCCCCTAACGTTAAAAGATCTCCATTCACCGCGGTAGGACCTGCACCCACAAAGGCCTGACTTCCTCCGCTTACCCGAATCGCCCCCCCTCCTGAAACCGTTGTATCCGTATTAAAAAGCAGCTCGGGATCGCTTCCGGTTCCCGACGTATCCAAATGAATCTCGCCACCCAGACCCAGGATGCTCTGCGAAAGCGTCAACGAACTGTCCCGGTCGATCTCTAAACTGGCTGTGCCTGGCATAAAAAGATTGGCCACGGCCTCATGCCCTCTCAGGGTGACTGCGGTCGTCCCTCCCATAAACACATTATTCGTTTCCCCGGGTTTGCTTGTCGCGACAGGCAGGTTCGACCAGTTTGCGGCCGTGTCCCAATATCCAGTTCCAGCACCAGCCCAGCTGACATCGCTCAGAGCCACTTCCAGCGAGAAGCTTCCCCCGGAAAATGAAGAGAGACCTGAAAGGGTAAAGGTATCATCAAATACCTTCAAGCTCCCCACGCCTGCGATATCCGGATGCGAAAACAATGAAGTGGATTCGTCAAACAACGCGGCACTAAACTCACCGATCCCCAACATGGATGCGGAGAACTGCAAAAGCTGAACTGCGAGTTCATCTTCAACGGTGAGAAAGGTCTGATTCCTCACTTCCGCCAAAAGGGAAAACATCACATCCACATCCACCTGAGTCGCATCCAGCATCGCGATTTCCGGCAAGGCCTCCCACAGACCTTTCCAACGGGTCACCTCCGATTCGACCCCATTCTCCAAAATGGATACAGGGCGGGAAAAGGTTAATTCAGCCTCTAGACCGGGAGTAAATTGAAAGTCCTGGGACATGCCGAAAGAAGGTCCGTATTCAATATTCAACAGGTCAACCGCAATGGATGCCACATTGACCCCATGAATATCAACATCATACCCCACCCCAAGTCCATAAGGGGCTCCGATAACGAGTTGGGTGGCCATGGCATCAATATCCCCCCGAATATCCATGAGCTGAGCAGACCCGCTGGTGGACATAGACCCATCCTCATTTGTTGTGGACGTGGTGGTTTCAATTACGGGGTTGTAGGGGGTGATGCTTCCGTAATCAAATACCGGAGATGTGGGGGGGATCCGGACAGCCGTTCCGTCCACAGGCACCGGCGAGACAAAGGTATCCCCAAACACCGCGAGGTGATTGGGGTCTTCTCCATAAATATTATAGCTGAAGATATTGGGCGCAGTGTAACTGAGATCTAAACTTTCGGTGATGGTATCCACGCCCAAGCCAATGAGACCGTACGATGCCTCAATACTCGCAGAGGCATTCATCTCCAAATTGGACTCCACATCCAGTCCGGTAAAAGAAGTTTCGAAAACAGGGGAACCCGTAAGCCCATTACTCGTGGTGAGATTATTGTGTACGCCGATCCGCATTTCCGGCACATAAATATTAGGGTCATAACTAACAGAAGCATTGGCGGTGCCGGCGTCCAAATGAAAATATGTCCTCAGACCGGCAGTCATCTCCGCCGAAAAATCCACCTTCAATCCCGTGCGGGTGTCTGCCCGCACTGCCGGTGTGCAACCCACGAATGGAATACAGACTCTGGGAATAATCGTGGCATTCTGACTTCCTGTGAAACCTCCAAAACTTGTACTCACTGAGATTTCTTCGAATCCCTGAAAAAATTCATAGGTGATCCCGTCGGTATTGCTGTTTCCCCATATGCCCGTCTCAGCGGATGAAAACGAGACCGCATCCAAATCCACTAACACTTGTGCGAAAAGAGGGCTTCCTCCCAGCATAAGCATAACCCCTATTGAAAAATGCAAAGACCGGATAATGGATATTCTGCAAGAAAAGGAAATTTTAGAATTCATGATGCTTGGTAAGGCTGTGTTTTTATCACTCGGATCGAAAATCCCATATTTCACATCAGATCACATAGAGACATCCTTTTTCGACCAACGGCACGGATTTATCGACGAACGACATTTTTACCGGTCTTTTGATGCTTAAAATGTCCTCCAAAGGGAGGTCATTTACGAAATACAGCTTTCTTGCTATTGGCTTTTCCTTGAAGTAGAGCACTTAGATATACGATTATCCTGCATTCAGATCCTTTGTTTTCATTGAGCCGTATTCCTCACGGATCAGAGACCCTTATTTTTACAACATGACCCTCACCTTTCCTATTTTACATACCCGAACGGGATACAATCCCTGGCAACACCTCGCCTTCTGGCTGGTGACCACAGGTTTGGTAACCGTCAATATTTTGATGTCTCCCGGGGGGGGCGCGCTGAGTCCGCTGCTGACCGCGCGTATCGCTCTTCACCTGCTCTGTTTTGCGGCTGCGGTGTATTTTAACCTGAAGGTTCTGGTACCGCGCTTACTCGACAAGCAACGTTTTATCGCTTTCCTGCTGGCATTCATCCTCACCGCAATAGCCACGGCTTTTGTCATGTATCATGGGAATATTTTTCTGAGAGAACAGGTTTTCGGCGGAGGGGTCCCTCTCGGCCCGCAAGGCCACGGACCGGGTGGTAATGGTTTTGGTCCGCCTGCATTCCGGGGGGGGCTTCCGGGCAAATCCAATGGTTTCGGCTCCAACGCAAAATTCCGTCCGCCTTTCGCCAAGTTGATGCTGGTCTGGAGCATTCAGGCGATGATCGTGACGGGGCTCGCCTTACTGCTGCACCTCATCAATGCACTCCTGCGGCTCAAAGAGTCGGAACAACGGATTCTGGAAGCGGAGATCACTGCACTCAAGGCACAACTCAGCCCCCACTTCATCTTTAATTCCCTCAACAATATCTATTCCCTCTCGCTGGCAAAATCCGAACTTGCGCCGGACTACACCATAAAACTTTCCAAAATCACCCGTTACATTCTAAGGGAAATCAACCATGAACTGATCTCCCTGGATCAGGAATTGGCCTTCATTCGGGACTATATCGCGCTGGAGCGCATCCGCCTGAAAGACCGGGCAAACATCAGCCTCGAAGTCAAAGGCGACCCGAACGGCCATCAGATTGCCCCCCTCATTCTGCTCCCTTTTATCGAGAACATTTTTAAACATGGTGTAAACCCCGACCCTGACCAAGCCGATGTGAGAATCATAGTGGAGATTAAGGATAGCGGTGAAATCAAGCTTTCCTTCACCAATACCCTGCTCGCAGATACAGAGCCCCCTCTGGAAAATGCGACGGGTGGAGTCGGTCTCTCCAATGTGCGCCGCCGCCTGAAACTGCTTTATCCCGGAATCTACGACTTAAATATTACCGAAGGTCCCCAGCACTACATTACCCATCTAAGGCTTGGCACATGACAGCCCTTAACTGCCTGATCGTCGACGACGAACCTCTGGCCCACGGCGTCATCGAAAACTATGCGGCCCGCCTCCCGCATCTGAAAATCGTTGCCAGCTGCCTCAATACGGCCAGTGCCCATGAAGTATTAGACCACCAGGAAATCGATTTGATGTTTCTGGATATCCAACTGCCTCGCATGACCGGCACGACCTTTCTCGATAAACTTCCGGACCCGCCCTTGGCCATTCTTACCACCGCTCACGAAGACTACGCCATTCAGGGTTACGATCTTGATGTGGTGGATTACTTGCTGAAACCCTTTGAGTTTGACCGATTCGAACAGGCCATTGCCAAAGCGGAAGTACGGTTTCAAGCCAGCACACCCAGCCTGCCCCCGCCTCCTCCAAAGCAAGACGAAAGCCAAACCCTTTTGGTTCGCACCGAAGGGTCGACCTTGCGCGTGCCCATCGCGTACATCTGTTACATCCAGGCCATGGGCGACTACACCAATCTCAAGCTCCGAAACGGTCGGACCCTCTGTTGTCACAGATCCTTAACTCAATGGGAAAAGATCTTACCCGAGGAAGGATTTATGCGCATACACCGCTCCTACATCATCTCTCTGGATTGCGTGGATGAAGTGACCGCAAACCAGAATATCATCATTGATGACAACCGCATCCCGGTTGGGCGCACTTACCTGCGGAAATTTAAAACTTCATTACAAAAATTCTATCGGGGGTAACCCTCAGCAAAAAAGCTCAAAAACTGAATCCGGAAGTCCAAACAGTATAGGGTTCCGCCCTCTTTTGCATTTTGCCCCCCTTTTTTCTGAACCGTCCGGGTTATCCGCCTGCCAATGAGGAGAGCCGGATTGCCTCAACAGAATCTGTTGTTCATACAATGAACATAAGACCGCAAACAAAGTACAAAGAAACCGCTCCGCTATTTAATCAAAATCCTGTTTCCACAGGCTTCTGCCGACAACCCCTCAGCAGGTTCGAAGCACATAACGGGTCAAACGGTAGGCCAAAACTCCCGAACATATATTTCCCAGGGCCAGCCCCCCCACCAGTCCGTTAAATCCGTAAAGGCAGCTGCCCGCATAACTGAAGGGAATCACAAAAAAGAAAACACGGCATAAATTGATCATCATCACGGGTTTAGGCTTTCCGGTGGCATTGAGAAGCTGGCTCATCCACGAACTGATATGAAGACCGGCGTGACCAAGTGCGGCAAATGTAAGATACCCTGCACTCATACGAATAACTTCAGCATCATCGCTGAAAATTGCCGAAATCAAGGGCGCGGCCGGAAGCATCACCAAAAAAGTACAACCCGCATATACCAAAGCAAATCGAATACTGATACGTCGCGTTTCCTGTACCCGGCCATAGGCTTGCGCACCAAAATTTTGCCCCACAAATGGAACGATCGCCATGGCATAAGACATCGCAATCATAAACACAATCATCTCAATCCGTGTACCCGTCGCCATCGCAGCCACCGCACTTACCCCGCCGACGCCCGCGGCGAGTCGAATATAAAACCCCTGCGCCACCGGAGTTAATGCCTGCGTGAAGGCTGCGGGAATTCCCAACTGAATAATCGTTTTCCATGACTGAAGTGTATGTCGGAAATTCGCGGGCTTCCAGTCGATCAGATGATGTTTAAAATGCAAAAGCAGCAACGACGCGCCCGCGCCGGTCCCCCTCGCAATCACTGTGGCAATGGCCGCACCTTTGATACCAAACGCCGGAATAGGTCCCCATCCGAAGATAAGTATATAATCTAAAATCACATTGACCATGGCGCAGACAATCATCACCACCACCGGGCGCACCATATCCCCGGCCGCCCTCAGGCAGCTGTCACTCACCGGTGGTAAAATCGCAAACACCGCGCCCATAAACCACACCTGCATGTACCCTTCCACCAGTTCTAAAACATGACCCTTTGCACCCAGAACAGTAAAAACAGGGGTAATCAAAAAATACCCTCCCGCACTGACCACTAAAGTACCGAGGATGGTCAACACCAGTCCGTCACTGACCGTCCGGCGCGCCAGCGGAAGATTTCCTGCCCCCAACGCACGGGAAATAATCGAGGCCGCCCCGGTAGAAAACCCGATCGAAAGCGCCCCCACAATCATCACCACTGAAAAAGTAAACCCCATTGCCGCCAACTCCTCCGTCCCCAGACGGGACACAAAAAAAGTATCGGTGAGATTAAACACCATCATGGCGAATGTGCCCGCAATGGTGGGCAGGGTCAAACGTAACAGATGTGCCTTCACATCTCCTGAAAGTAATTTACTCAATGGGACCCCCTCTTCCGTAAAGAGGTGACATCGTCAATCACCATGTACAAACAGGGCACCAGTAACAGCGCAATAAAGGTGGCAAACAAAATCCCGAATCCGAGTGAAATCGCCATGGGAATAAGAAATTTCGCCTGGCGGGAGGTTTCCAAAATCATCGGCATCAATCCGCCAAAAGTGGTGAGCGTCGTAAGTAAAATCGGCCGAAACCGTTGGATACCCGCGGAGATCACGGCATCGTGGGTACTCGCATGGTGGGCACGTCGCTCATTGGCAAAACTGATAAGCACCAATGCATCATTGACCACTACCCCGCTGAGTGCCAGCATCCCAATAACCCCCATCATGGTCATTTCATAGCCTAAGAGCAAGTGACCGAAAATAGCACCAATGATCCCGAAAGGAATCGAGGCCATCACGATCAGGGGCTGGGAATAACTCTTAAAAGGAATCGCCAACAGCGCATAAATCGCGAGCAAAACCAACGGCAGGGTAATCGCCATACTCCCAAAACTGTCACGCTGCTCGGCAGTGTGTCCTTCGTAACTGTAATCCAATCCGGGGTACTGCTCCAACAAATGCGGAAAGTACTCGGCATCTAATTTCGCCATGACTTCCCCGGCTTTGGACTTTGGACGTACATCCGCGGTCATCGTGAGCGTACGCACGCCATTACGTCGATTGATAGTGGTATATGAAGTGCCGATTTCGGTGTCCACCACATCCGCGAGCATCACCTCTCCCCCATCAGGAGTGCGCAAAATAAAGTTTTCAAAATGATACATCCGGGTGCGTTCGGCTTCGGGAAGTCGCACCATTACTTTCACCTCATTGCGACCGCGTTGCTGACGCAGCACTTCAGTCCCTTCAAATGCGGCCCGCACCTGCTGGCCAATATCATTTGCGGAAAGACCCAGGCGGATGGCTTCGGGTTTGAGCGTGAAATCGAATTGAGGTTTCCCATCTTCAACCCCGTTATTTATATCTTGAACCAAGCTGTAGGACTCCAACTCTTTTTCCAGTTCCAGTGCCGCACTTTCCAAAGTATCCACATTGGCGTGACGCAACTCAATTGACAGCGCGGCCCCGCTTCCGGGCCCCCCTTCATCTGCGGCATAGCGAATAAACCGGACGCCGGGGATCTCCCCTACTTTCTCACGCCAGGCCGCCACAAAGGCTTCAGTGCCCATGATGGGATCACGGATTTCCGGGTCGGCCAAAAAGACCTGCACTTGTGTCGTATGACTACCACTTCTACCCGTGTCCGCAAAGATGCCTTCGACCAACTCGGGGTGCCCGGTTTCTTCCAGAACCGCTTCCGCAGCCCGAATCAGTTTAGTAGCCACCGCTTCGGTCTGTTCAACCGGGGTTCCGAAAGGCAAAGTGGCGGAAGCTTTCGCATAATCCGACTCTACCGAAGTAAACAACGAAAAGCCCATCCGTCCACTCGCCCAATATCCTCCGACAAGGATCAACAATCCGAGGGCGGCTGACACCAGCACGTACCGGTAAGACAAACAAAAATCGAGGAAGGGTCCGTACCGGGTAACCACCCAGTTTCTGAATGCGTGACTGAATCGCTGTTGGGCGCGATGAAGCATACCAAACACCCCTCGGGGTTCCCGGGACCGCACATGACTTAAATGCGCAGGCAAAATGTAAAGACTCTCCACCCAGGAAATGACAAATACCGAAATGACCACGACCGGAAGCATCCCCATGACCCTCCCCAGCATTCCCGGAAGAAGGATCAAGGGAATGAAGGCCACAATATTGGTCAGAATACTGAACCCAACCGGCGCCCCGACTTCGCCGGCCCCCATCACGGCCGCCTGCTGGGGATCGATGCCCTCCTGCTGATAGTGGTAGACATTCTCCCCCACCACAATCGCATCATCAACCACTATGCCCAGCGCGACAATAAACGCAAACATCGTGATCATATTGATCGAAAGACCGGTCAGCGGCATAATCAGCATACAACCCAAAAAGGAAATGGGAATCCCCATCATCACCCAAAAAGCCAAACGCATTTCAAGGAAAAACCCCAACACCAATAACACCAGCACCAGCCCCATTGCCCCGTTGCGAATCAGCAAATTCGCTCGTTGCGAAAAGACCTCGGTATGGTCATTTAAGATCGAGATTTCAATTCCTTCGGGAAGCTGCTCATTAATTTGCGGGAGAATCTCCGCGATGGTTTCCGCGATCAGGGAAGGCGTCTGATCTCCCACCCGGTAAATATCCAGCATGATCGCGGGTTTCCCATTATAGCTGGCGGAACGATCTGAATCTTCAAATCCATCCACCACCGTCGCAATAGATCCAAGCGTGAGCAGTGTGCCATCTTCAGATGCCAGAACCGGCGCTTCCGCAAAATCCACACCGTAATCCCGCCGTTCCTGCATACGCAGCAGCGTTTCCCCGCTGTCCGTTTTAATCCCGCCCCCGGAGATCTCCCGTGACTGGGTTTTGATAGATGCCGCGAGGCCGGCATGATCCAAATTGTAGCGGCGCAATTCTTCCTGGGAGACTTCAATACTAATTTCCAAATCCCGGGTACCGGTCAGTTCCACCTGGGTAATACCTTCACTTTGCAACAGGCGGTCACGAACCTGTTCCGCAAGATTGCGCAAGTTCATTTCGCTGGTCTCACCGAACAGCACCAAAGACATCACATCCCGTTTTCGAGCGGCCAAAGCCACCACCGGACTTTCAGCCCCGTCGGGAAACGTGGTAATGCGATCAATCTCGCTCTTGATGTCCTGGTAAACTTTGACCCGGTCCACCCCTTCCATCAGCTCTGCCGAAATGGTGGCCGACCCTTCAGAAGCCACTGACGTGACCTCTTCAATTCCCTCCAGCCCCCGCACAGCCTCCTCCACAACCAGGCAAACACTTTGCTCCATTTCTTCAGGGGTCCCCCCGGAATATGAAATGCTAATGGTCACCATATCCGTGGTGATATCCGGCATCACTTCCTGGGTTAAGGTACTAAAAGAAGCCACTCCTCCCACTAAAAATAATGCCATCAACAGGTTGGCCGCCACCGGATTTTTCACCATCCAGGCAATAGGCCCTTTCGCCGCTTTCATAAAAGTATTCATCACTTACACTCCAGCCGGGGCTTTTGGTTCATCCTGACGTTTTTCCTGAGCCTGACGGGCTTCTCCCGCCTTCCGCAGTTGCATCCCCTCCACCGCGGCAGTGATTTCCGTGGTGATCAATTCCATCCCCCCGGCCCCTTCGACCCGAACCAAAACGTGGTCTTCATAAGACTGTAAAAGTTCCACCGGAAATATCCGCAACTTGCGTTCGGCATCCATCATCCACACCACATTTCCATCATGCAAATATTTCCGTGGAATAAGTGAAGATTTCTCGGCAAACTCCCCCGTGATGCGAATACGAACCGATTCATTCAGCAGCAACGGCCGTCCCCATGACGCATGATAGGGGGCATCAACCGTCAACAGGATTTGCGCCATTCGGCCGGTTTCCGTGAGCTCCGGTAATAAACGATAGGTTTGGGCCGGCCGGGTGCTTCCATCCGACAGCATCACTTCAGCCGCATACGGTTCCACCCCGAGCTTCGGCACCGATTCAAGGGAACGAAGCGGAACGGAGGCACGAATGAAATACCGGTCAGTGGCCGCCAATTCAACCAAAGTACCGGAAGACTGGGCAAAGTCCCCAATCCCCGCATCCACCGACACCACCACCGCATCATACGGCGCAAGAATTCGGGTCCGGAGAAGATTCTTTTTGGCACTTTCCAATGAAAGCTCCGCACTTTTCACCGTTGCCTCCGCCACCTTTAACTGCGGCTCGCGCAACATGAGATCCCGATATGAATCACTGACATCCCCCCCCATCAGTTCCAGCTCGTTACGCACCACATCCTGTTGACCTTCCTCGATGCGGTAATTGCTTTGTGCCGTGAGCAAATCCGCCTCGGCTTTGGCCACCGCAAGTTCATAATCCACCGATTCAATTTCAATCAATACCTCACCCTTTTTGATCCGGGTCCCTTCCACGAGATTCGATGAAACGGCTGTAATACGTCCACTCACTTCCGCTTGCAACACAGCCGTTTTATCCCCAATCACCGTTCCCAAAACATCCAGATGTACCGCCTGATCCGCGATGGGCAGTGCCACCGTCTCCACCACGGGCACCATCGCAGACATCGAACGCCGACGTTCGGCTTCGGGTTTGCTTTTGAGTAGAGCCCGCGCACCCAAAATCCCACCTGTCAGTAAGACCAGTGCAATGACAATTGAGAGAAGTCGGTTCATTGATTTTTTCATTATTTTTCCTCCGGGAGTGTAGACCAGTCCCCCCCTAGGGAACGGTAGAGTTGAATACGGGTTGAGAGCAGATCCATGCGGGCATTGACCATGGTAATTTCCAGATCCTCACGGGCCACGATGGCAGTAAGCGTGTCGAGATACGTAATGATTCCGCGCTGATAACGGCGAATCGATTCGGCTTCACTCTTCTGGGCTGCCACATACTGTTTTTGAAGCGCGGCCAAATACGCGGCCTGAAATTTTTCATTGCTCAGTGCATCTTCCACTTCACCAATGGCCTCCAGCACTGACAAACGATACGCTGCGATCCGTTCACGTGAAACCGCCAAAGTTCGTTCAACCTCCGTCTTCCGTGCGCCCCCATCCATCAACGGTGCAAGTAGATTTGCGGCCAAGTTTGAAACCCAGTCATCAAACAAATCTTCAAAGCCTTCGCCATTCGTATACACGGAACCTCGAAGCGACAGCGTGGGAAGCCGTGCCGCCCTGGCCGCTCCGACCGACCAGTCCGAAGAAACCAATGCAAGCCGTGCCGATTGAATATCCGGTCGGTTTTCCAACAAATTCACCGGCAATCCGGCAGACGGTTGCGGTGGAAGCGCCGGCAGGTCTTCAACCTCTAACCCCAGGCCCTGCCCCGGAATCTGCCCCAATAACAAGGCGATGGCATTTTCCGTATTCTGAATTTGCGCACGAACCGGAGGAAGCTTCGCTTCATCCGCAGCGACCAACTGCCTTTGCTGCAGAAGATCAAGAACCGTGGATTGCCCCGAGTGATAGCGCCGTTCGATTGCCTGTAACTTTTTAAGGTTGGACTGCTGCTGACTCTCATAAACCGCCAGAGTTTCTTTCTGCGTCAACCAGGTAAAATATTGCGTAGCCACTTCAGCAGACAAGGTCATGGCAGCCGTTTGCAAATCAAAGGATGTCGCCTCCCAGGTAGCAAGGGCCGCATTTTCAGTTGAAGCTATCCGCCCCCACAAATCGAGTTCATACCCTGCGGTCAGCCCCAGCGATGCTGTTCGGGCCGTCGCTCCATCCGAGCGCGTCGCAGCGTAGTCAAGGTCGCCATCCAACTGTATCCCCCCTTCAGCGCCGGCCAGACGGGCAGCCGCCGCACTCTGCTGCAGGCGGGCAACAGCCTGTTCCAGCGTGAGGTTTCCTGCAAAAGCTTTGTCCATCAACTGATTCAGCTGGGGAGAAGCAAAGCTTTTCCACCACGCAGCCTGGAGCTCTACCGAACCAGATGCCGAACCAAAAGCCTCCGGAATTTGCGCCTCCACCACATTTCCCCGTTCAGGTTCAAAAGTGGTGCAAGCCGTCATCCCTCCCAATAAAACCCCCAAAGATACCGAACCTAAAACCGCTTTCATGCTTTTGACTCCATGCTGAGAATCAAGTCCCGCGTGGCCAACAACCCGCCTATCGCAAAGGCCTCTAATTGACAAATCAGCTCAGCGGGATCTTCAAATTCCGGTAATCGGTTTTTGGGACCTTTTCCCATGGCGGGATTCTGGGATTTTTGACGGCCGACATTGAGAAAAATATGGACGCCCATAAAATTATGCACTGCGAGCTTCAACTGATCTCCCGTGCAGGCAGAACCGAGAAGCTGCTTGATCGCGGCGGTCACCAGCTCATGATGCGGCTTTAAATAGGTGATAAAAATTTCTTCGTGTAACTCGGTATGTTCTCCCATCTCCCGGTGGAGCAATCGGGGAAGCCGACCCGCAAATCCGTTATCCAGAATATTTTCAATACGGGAACGAAGATAAACCCGTAACCAAGTCTCAACCCCCGGCTCTTCATAATCTTCCGTAAGCGGCTGCCGGCGGGCCTCTTCTTCAAACAAGTAGGACCACACTTCCCGGTAAAGATTCAGCTTGTCACCAAAATGATAATTCACGGCGGCAATATTTGCATCCGCGGCCTCACAAATCTCCGCCACCGTGGTTTCCCGATATCCTTTCATCGAAAAGATCTCGCTCGCCGCATCGACAAGCCGTTCTTTGGTGTTATGAGCTGAAGTCATAATTTTAAATCCTTATTTCAAATGATCATTTTAATTATCCGTTTCGTTACATAATTCATTCCTGAGCAATGTCAATGGATTTTCTTTCCCAACCTGGGCGGCATACATTTCTCAGCACTTGAATTTTGCGTAACCCAAGTGCTTTCGACCTCAGATCACCGACCTGGAGACCGTCGAGCTCTTACCTGAGTACGGTTTTCACACCTGGAACAGGTTCAAATCGATACCTGCAAAAACACTGTAATTCCGGAAGTCATCCGCCATGATCTTCCTTCCGGCACCGGCCTCTGGTTTCATCCCCTTCCTGAAGTACACTTTTGGAATGAAGAAACCCGGCAGCTTCTGCGGACCCTCTCACTTTCACCGCCGAGCGTTCTAACATTTCTGATTCAAATTCGGTCAAAACACGCTCTCTGATCCCGGCCTCGCGCCATTTCGATTTGGGTCCGCAGCCTATAGCAATCCCCCGGGCCAGTGATAACGCATCCAGCAAAGCTTGATTCGCGCCCTGCCCTTTAAAGGGACTCATCGGATGGGCCGCATCGCCAAGCAGCGTTACCTGCGGCTCCTTCTTTAACATCTCCGGATCCAGTAACGCCCGGTCATAAACCGGATATCCAGAAATCCGGCTCGCCTTTGTCGCTGACATAATCTGCGGAACGGGATCGTGCCACTGCGTTCGGCGACACGCTTCCTCCTTCAGAGCTTGAGCGCCTTCGTCACTCAAAGCCCTGGCCTCAGCTTCAGACATGGGAAAACTTAACTGCCACATCACCCCCCCCGGTGCAAAGGGCATCATATAGATCCGCTCATGACCATTGGCCGTTTGAAAAACAGTTTTAGAATCGAGCAAAGGATTTTCCAGTCCATCCAGATCTGCCAAGGGACAAATCCCCAGGATCACAATGCAGCCCAGGTAGCGCAAGGGGGTCGCGGCCTCACCCACCAATAACTTTCTCACCGTGCTCCGAATTCCATCCGCTCCCACCACCAAATCCGCTTGGGCAAGCTGCTCCTCCCCATCAACTTGAAAACGTAAATTCATCCCTCCCCCTTCAGCCTGTTCATATCCCATAAACTGATGCCCCCACTGAACCACATCCTGCCCCCCAAGTTGCTTAAGCAACTCCAAGCGCAAAGACTGCCGCGCAATATGTACATTTTTCCGCTTTGAAGTGGGTTTCACTCCCGACGCCAGCCACTTTCGACTTCCCCATTCGCCGATCACTTTTCCCTCCGGAGTATGGACGACATGCCGGGTGGAATACATTTCCTCTTGCAACGAAAGAATCCCCAAGGCCGCAACCGCCTTGCTTGCCTGTTGCAAGGTGAGGCCATAGCCCTGAGACCGTGAGGCAAAATCGCGGTCCCGCTCATAAAGCGTAAACGGAATCCCCCGATGCAGACAAGCCACGGCCAGCGCCACTCCGCCAATTCCTCCGCCAATTATCGCAACCCGGGGAAAATTTCCGGTATCCGGCACTGGCGGCGCTGCACACGGAACCAATCCCGTCCCCCCACAATCTAAACAGGCATAGGGATGCCCTTTGGGACGAGCGGGCGGCTCTCCTTTGCCCTGTTTTTTTTCATATTCGGCCAGTTCTTTCTGGTAACGAAGCCGTACTTTCTTGCGAAGCTTGCGGATCCGTTTACCCCGTCCCCGACAGACCTCACAGGTTTTCCAGTTCTGCTTCGGGTTCGTCATCTGTTACAGGGCTCCCAAACGATTCGTTCTCTCTCCATCCAGACTCCGGCTTTCACCTGCAGGAACGAAGGCCGAAACATCATATAGGTCCCCCCAAATAAAAAGACACAAAGTATAAAAAAGCCCAACTGGATCCATTTTATTATTTTGAATAAAATTTTTAGATATTTTGGCATGGCAGGTTTAATGTCGTGAATCGCAGCTAACCCATTTTCAGCAAGGCCAGTGCCAGGGCCGCCGTCCAGGGTATTACGCCAAATTCGCCTTTAAACAAAGCGGCTTCCAGTTCTGCTCTGGATAAAATCAGCTTTTCCTGGTCCTCCAAATCATCCTGCACTTCCCCTCCAACCTGCCTGCAATTTTCAGCTAAAAAAAGATGCCCGTTTCCACACCCCCGATTGCCATCAATCGCGTAAGAACCCAAATCCGTCCATTGATCTGACGCCAGACCTGTCTCCTCCTGCAATTCTCTTTCAGCCGCCACCTGCGGATCTTCCCTGTCGTCCACATAGCCCCCCACAATCGCCAGTGTGGCACCTTGAACCGCATATTTCTGCTGCCGGAAACAGACAAAATCCCCTTCGGGGGTCACCGCCACCACATTCACAAAATCAGGTGTTTTGATCCACTGCCAATCTTCGATAATCCGACCATCCGGCAACTTCAACCGGTGACTTTCCACTTCCAGCCAAGGCGCTTTATTCAGTACCGGCACCCTGGACAAACACTTCCAGGCTTCAATTTTCATCTTCGGGTCCCGGTTGAGGAAATTCCAGCCCTTCAAATGAAACCAACAAACTTACCGGCCGGGGGGCGGCCGACGGATCCGGCTGGGTCAGTAAAAACTGCCGATAAAAATCATGATGGCTCAACACCTTCTGCAGCTCCAGATACTCTTCGGTATCCAACATGACATCCATCGCCAAATCATCATAACTCACAATTTGATAAGGCTGCAACGCACCGAAAATAACCGCCGGCACCACCCGCACGCGCAGGACCGCCGGCTCTTCACGCAACAGGATCACATGTGCCTGTAACGCAGAGCCGACCACGGGCAAATTACGGGTTTCCGGCGCCAACCGTCCACGGGCCTGCATGATTAAATTGTGTGGGGGCGTTTGACTCACCGGCAAGGTCAGCGGAACCCCATCCGCAACGGTAAAGGTCAGTACCTCCCGGTTATGCTGCACCCGAAATTTCAGTTTGCGGGGGGGACGCCCCAGCACTTTAAGCATCGCCGCCACCCTCTCCTGGGTCTCAGCATCCGCAATCACAATCACTTGATTCGCCCGGGGATTCATGGACACCCGGGGAGCCTCCGGAACCAGGGCACGGATCTGTCGTTCAACCAAATGAGGCGGTGCATATTCAAAGTGATGCATCCGGGTTTCCAATTCGGCCGCATACAGACACCATCCGGCGAACATCCCAAAGAAAAGTACTGACATAATACGCATACCTGCTTCTTGCCCGATTTCAGCCCTCTGTCCAGAACCGAGTTATGGGAATTCAAGCTTGCCCAATGGGAATCTGCCTGATTAATAGAGGCCCTCAACAAAACCGTCAGGAATACAAACATGTCCAACAAGCATATCGCAGAATCACACGAGCAAGCATCCAAAGAAGTCCAACTGGATTGGGAAAAACATTTACGCTGGTTGGCCCCTGCCACCGCAGTCATTCTCCTGGCCGCGACTTTGTTCATGTGGACCCAGGGTAAAAGTGATTCGCTGCGTGTGGAAGTCATGCAGGCCTACACCTTGGCCAGCACCGCGGAGGAGCTGCAGGTATTGGCGGAAGCTTACCCCGGTGAACCGGAAGCCCCCCTGGCCCTTTTGCAGGCCGGCGCCATGTTTTATAATGAAGGCGAATTTGAAAAAGCCAAAGCGCAATACGAACTTTTCCAAACAAATTACAGCCAACACATCCTCTCCGACAATGCACAGTGGGGCATTTGGATGAGTGAGGAGGCACTGGACAATTTAGACAGCGCTTTGGAAGGATTCCGTTCCGTGGAGCCCGGCGAGATCCTCTTTCCCCAAGCACTGTTGGGTCAGGCACGCATTCTGGAAAAACAACAACAGAACGAAGCCGCTCTGGAACTCTATGCCACCTTACAGGCAGACTTCCCGCAAAGCAGCTGGGCTGAACAGGCACGGGTCTTTTCAGAACGCCTGCAGCTGGCAGAGTAACGGTTCTCCTCCCCCAACCGCCAGATCCGGCTGATCCGCAAGATCCGCCGGATTTTTTTATGCACCCTGGGCTTCCAGATCGGCCAAATACTGATTGACTTCACGAAGCGTGCCAAAGCGAAGAAGTTTCCGTGCATGCCGTCGCGCTTCTTCGGTATGCAGTCCACTCAAAAAGGCTTGTACCCGGGGAATCTGCTGGGGATCAATACTAATTTTGCGCACCCCTATTCCCACCAGAAATTTGAGCATATCTTCATTGAGAGCCATGTCCCCACAAACTGAAACTTCAACGTCATTGTTGATCGCGGAGTTCACGATACGGTATACGGAACGTAACACCGCGGGATGATGGCAAACATACATGCTGCTCACCGATTCATTGGTCCGGTCTACCGCCAGCAAATATTGAATTAAATCGTTGGTGCCAATACTGAAAAAATCGGCAGCCTCGGCCAACTCATCAATGATTTCCACGGCGGCAGGTAATTCAACCATCAGCCCCACTTTGGGATGGGCGTTGTACGGAACCCCCTCAGCCTCCAGTTCATGCATGCATTCAACCAAAACTTTTTTCGCTTCCAGAAAGTCATCCACTGAGGAGATAAACGGAAACATAACTTTAAGTTCACGCTCCGCACCCGCCCGGAGCATCGCCCGGAGCTGCTGCTTGAAGATACCAAGGTTTTTCAAAGAAAACCGGATCGCCCGCAGGCCGAGGAAGGGGTTCGCCTCTTCATCGTGATGGTGGTAAGGCAACTTCTTGTCTCCGCCCACATCCAAGGTGCGCAACACCACTTCTTTATCCTGCATTCCCCGGTAAATCCGCTCGTAAATCAAACGTTGCGCCTCTTCACTCGGAAATTCATTGCGAATAATAAACGGAAATTCACTTCGGTAAAGACCGATCCCCTCAGCCTTATTTTCAACCGCAAATTCAATATCACTCAGCAAGTTCACATTGCAGAGCAATTTAATTTTGGTGCCGTCTTCAGTGAACGTTTCCTGCGTGACCGAGAGCCTTTCCACCTCCGAACGGTTCACCAGAGAATCATATTGTTTCAATACGGAATCAGAGGGATCCAAAAACAAAGTTCCCTGATTGGCATCAATCAAAATCAGGCTCCCTTCATCCACATCCAGAATGGCCGGATTTTCGACAAACACCATGGGAACCCGAAGGGATCTGGCCAAAATACTGATATGGGCCGTTACCCCGCCCTGCACGATAACAATGCCTTCGACATTCTGGGCCGCAAATTTCAGCACATCCGAAGGCAGCAGCTCTTTGGCAATCAGAATTTGGCCAACGTAATCCCCCTGGTCCTCGCCGTGCTGCTGAATATTCCGCAGCAAGCGGTGCCCCAGATCTTTCACATCTAAAACTTTTTCCTGCAAACGGGGATTCTTGCTTTTGGAGAAAAGACCAATGTAGTCATTCACCACGGATGTCACCGCACGATCCGCGGGCATTCCGGAATCAATCAGCTTACGCATTTCCCCGCTGAATCCCTCATCTTTCAAAATCAAAAGATGGGCATTAAAAATCAAAGAAGCCACATCACCCAGGCGCTCCTCCATCCGGTTTTGCAAAAAGGTCAACTGCGAAATGGACTCCTGCAGGGCGATTTCAAAATCCTTCACCCCCGGCGGGCTCACACTGTCATCCGCAGGGGCGGTCAACACATCATATCCATGACCATCCAGTACCACCGCGGTGCCGCGCACCACCCCCGAAGAGGCAGTTACCCCTTTAATAAAGGTGGGCTTCATCACTTCCGCTTCTTCAACCTTTTCAACCGGAAGTCTGCTTTCCGCCTCATGCAGTGACATCAATAATTTCGCATTTTCAATCACCACCGCCAACTGGGAGGAGATCGCCCGCAAGGCTTTGATATCATTCTTATGGAAATAGTTGGGTTGCGGATCCTGGGTCACCAGAACCCCCACCCGCATCACCCCGCGCAACAGAATGGGCACGGCCAAAAAGGCTTCATAACTCTCTTCAAAAATACCTTCGATCGGTTTGAAATTGGGATTAAGCGACCCATGTCCCTCACATATGGGACGCAGTTCTTTCATGGCGGTTCCCACGATCCCCTCGCCCAGTTTCAGAGAGACTTTCCCTACACCATCCGCATTTAATCCTTGGGTTGCGGCCAATGTCAGTTCTTCATGATCCGCATCATACAAATAGATACTACACACCGCCGCACGCATGTGGAAAGCCACAATACTCACTGCAGACTGGAGGAAATCGGAGAGGCTTTGGCTTTTTTCAAACAACCCGGCCAACTCTCCAATATCACAAATTAAATCGACATTATCTTTAGCCATGGCGCGCGTGTAACATGAATTTTCAAATAATTCCAGCGCGAAGCACTCTCACTGACTCTTCATATAATAGGCTTGTTGAATTCCTGAGGGTTGCATAGCCTTCAATCTCCCTCTCTTTTCTAACTGTAGACCTTCTTCTCTCCTATGAATACACCATCCGAGGCCCCGGACATCGCCCCCCCCAGATTCAATGTCAGCGACGGGGAACAGGCCCCCTCATCCATTTTGACGACCACCCCTCCCTCGAGGGCAATGTCAATGGTCCCAGCCTCATCCGGGTCCCCAAATGGATTGAAAACCCTTTAGGTCGCTATTACCTCTATTTTGCCCACCACGGGGGTCAATATATCCGACTCGCGGTGGCTGAGCAGGTGGAAGGCCCCTGGACCTTGCACCTCCCCGGGGTCATTCCCTTGGCATGCGCCCCCGCCCTGCATTCCCATATTGCCTCACCCGATGTGCATATTGACCCACACCGCCAAGAACTCATCATGTTTCTCCACGGACCGGTCCACAACGGAGCAGACAGGCAAATGACCCTGTTGGCCCGCTCCCGGGATGGACTTTCGTGGCAAGTCGAAGACCAAAAACTGGGTCGTTCCTATTTCAGAGCCTTTCCTTATAAAAGTTGGTGGTATGCGATAGCGAATGTGGGAGACGCCTATCGGAGCCAACACATCTCTGAGCCCTGGGAAAAAAGAGCGAGCCCCCTTATCGGTCCGGTACAGGTCGATGACACATTTGGAAGCCGGAAGCATGTGGATCTCCGCCACAGTGCGTGGCTCATCGACGGCCATGAGGCCTATCTCTTTTACACCCGCAAACAAGATGCGCCGGAACGAATTCTTTGTGCAAAAATCGAACTGACCGACGAATGGGAAAACTGGAACATTTCCGCACCCGTGGAAGTATTGCGGCCGGAACGGGACTGGGAAGGCATCCACTATCCCCTCCAACCCTCAAAGCCCGGTCCTGCAACCCAACGCCAGGAACTTCGGGACCCCGCAATTTACCGTGAAGGTGAAAAAATCTATTTGATATACAGTTTCGGAGGAGAAGAGGGACTGGCACTGGCCGAACTGAAGATCACAGGCGTGAATGCGTAGGCACAACCTTCCGCACTTCTCCAATCCATAAAAGGCAGCCCCCTTATTTCATCAAATCCAATAGAAACACCGGGTCCGCACTCCGGCTCACCTCTTTACCTTCCACCAACACCTGAATCACCGCGCCAAAGTATTCCCGACCCGGACGCCCCTTCCCTTTGGGCACATCGTAAGCGGCCGACAAACCTTGAATACTTTTGCCCCCGCCCAATCCATTCGGAACCGATAACAAAATGCGGGGTTCCGGAATTTGCGCCTGTTGCACTTTTCCGCCCTCCTCTTCGTAAAAGTTAACCACCACTTTGATGTCTCCCGCCTCTACCGCCGGCGTTCCCCGCTGATGCACCAAATTAAAATGGACCATCCGGAAGGCATCATAACGCGGACTCTCCGGAAAACGTTCCATTCTGATTTTGCCCACCACCACTTGAGAAGCGGCTTCCGGGACCAGTTGCGGGGTGGCCAAAGGTTTGGGGGTTTCAAGAATTTTCGGAGCGCGGGGCGTAGGGATCACTTTCGGCACTTCCGGCACGGTTTCTTCCAGCAATTTCTGACGGCGGCGAATGATTTGCAACTCCAACTTCGCTTCCCGCTCGGTCATGGAACCTGCAGGCGCCTCCTTCAATATTTGCTCCAAAATCGAAATACTCTCCGCAAATTCGGCATGTCCGCCCAAAAGTTTCGCCAGCTCCAACTTGGCGGGCAAATAGCCCGCATCCAACCGCAATGCTTCCCGTAAATAGCGCTCGGCCTTCAATTCTTCACCGTTCCGGTTCGCGGTCCGCGCTTCGGAGGTCAATTGCGAAGCACTTTTCCCATCCGCATCCGGTGAAGCCGTCGGCGTAACTTCCACCACCGGAACCACGGTCGGAATCGGCGTGGGCAGAATGATCACACTCTCCGGCAGGGGGGTGGGCGTGGGAGCAATCACTTCAGCATTCGGGGTGGGACGTGGAGTCGGGGTGGCCCGCAGTAACTCAACATCGACCCCGCTTCTTAAATTTCGGGCGGTGCCCAGGAGGAAAAACACCTGTCCAAATGCGCCCGCAATCAACGCGCCCAAAGTCATCCACTCCAAAATTGCAATCCGGCGCTCTTTTACCGGACGTGGAAAGGGAATCACTTTGTATCGAAAAGACTGCTCCCCCAGCTGGATTTCATCCCCGGGTTGCAATAAACTCTCGCCCTGCACCGGACTGCCGTTAATCTTTACCCCCCCGCTTTCATTCTCCTGAAACAGTTTTCCCTGTCCATCCACCAATGTCAATCGCGCGTGAAGCGACAGAATGCCCTCACCCGTTAACCGCACATGATTGTCTGAAGCTGATCCCAAAAGCAGCGTGGGCTCCTGAAAACTATGGGCAATCCCCTCCTCGGGCCCATCCAGAATCTCAATTCGAATCATCATCATGTTATTTTCAATCATCGTTACAGTTATCGTGCTGTGAGCTTGACCGTTGGCAATCTCTTAGACAGTGTGCGCACCGTATGCAAACGGAACACAAAACACCAGCCTCTTTAGAAACCCTCGTCACGCTCTGCAAGCGCCGCGGGTTTATTTTTCAAAGCTCAGAAATTTACAATGGCCTTAACGGCTTCTGGGACTTTGGCCCTTTAGGAACCGAATTAAAGAACAATCTGCGCGATGCGTGGTGGCAAGACATGGTTCGCAATCCTCCACTTGGCCCCGATGGGGAAATGTTGGATATTGTCGGATTAGACAGTGCGATCATTCAAAACCCGAAAGTTTGGGCCGCATCCGGTCACCTCGGGGGCTTTAATGACCCCATGGCCGATTGTCGCGAAAGCAAATCCCGCTATCGTGCAGATCATCTCATGGTCTACGTGCCTGAGTCCGGTGAAGGCACCGCCTTTGCCTTCCTCGAAGGCGAACCCGCGGTCGCGGAAAAACGGATAAAGAAAAATGCCAAATCAGATCCTTCCGCTTATAAAGTGGTCGCGTTCACAGATTTAGACCCGGCCTTGATCCCCAGCGTCTGGGGACCCGACGCCAGCGAACCCGGCACCCTCACCGAACCGCGACAGTTTAACCTGATGTTCAAAACCTTTATTGGCGCCCTCGCCGGTGAAGGCGAGGAAAACACCGCCTATTTACGGCCGGAAACCGCCCAGGGAATCTTCATCAACTACAAAAACGTGGTCGATACCATGCGGGTGAAACTGCCTTTCGGTATCGCTCAAGTAGGTAAATCCTTCCGGAATGAGGTCACTCCGCGGAACTTCATCTTCCGCTCACGTGAATTTGAACAAATGGAACTCGAATGGTTTTGCCATCCCGACGACGCCACCAAATGGTACAACTTCTGGGTGGAAGCCCGTCTGCAGTGGTGGGCCTCCCTCGGAGTGGACATGCGCAATCTGCGTCGTCGCGACCACGACGAAGACGAATTGGCCCATTACTCCACCGCCTGTGCGGATGTGGAATACCAATACGGCTTCACCGCTCCCGGCTTTGGCGAACTGGAGGGCATCGCCCACCGGGGGGATTTCGATCTGACCCAGCACCAGGAAGCCTCCGGAACCAAAATGGAATACCTGGTACAGGAAACCAATGAAAAGGTCATTCCCCATGTCATCGAACCGTCTTCCGGTCTGACCCGGGGAGTGCTCGTCCTCTTGAACGAAGCCTACACCGAAGAATTTGTGCCCAAAGGAAATACCGAAGGAGGCGTTCAACTCGCCAAACCCGGTGCCCAGGTTCCGGAAGGCTACGAAAAACGGGTGGTTCTTAAGTTCGCGCCACGTTTGGCCCCGATTAAAGTGGCCATTTTCCCGTTGTTGAAAAACCGCGAAGAACTGGTGGGCAAAGCCAAAGATCTCTATGCGGAGCTCCGCAAAACCTGGCCCTGCTTCTACGATCAAACCGGTGCCATCGGGCGCCGCTACCGCCGCCAGGATGAAATAGGGACCCCCTTCTGTGTCACGGTGGATTTTGATTCGTTGGAAGACAATACCGTCACCGTGCGGGACCGGGACAGCATGAAACAAGAGCGCATCCCCGCCTCCGAACTCAAAGCCTGGTTGCACAGCAAAGGGATTTAAGGTTGCCAAGCCCCGGAATTCTTAATTACCTTCTAGTCATATGACCGACGAATCCGAAATCAAATCCGATTCCCCGTCCCGCGAAAGTTATCGGGAATGTAGCGCCTGTGGTTGCAAATACCATCAGTCACGGGACTGCTGCCCGGAATGTGGCGCCTATCCCGGAGAGGCACATTGCCCCTCCGCGGATGTAAAATTAAATTTGACCCTGTCACTCCTGCTGGGTCTCATTTTATTGATCGCCCTGTTTGCGCTTTCCCGGGATCGGGCAGGCGCGGCGGCCATGGAAAAGGAAAAGTTTTCGAGAATTAAGATAAGCGAAGAGGGTGCGCCCGGCGAGATCGAAGTCCCCCCCCCACCGGTGGAGCACCCGACCGCCACCCCCATGCCTTTACCGCCGACACCCACCCCCCTGCCAAGGGGCGTAAACCCCTTCAAGGCCACGCCCACCCCGAAACCGCCCCCCCCCGCACCGAAACCCACCCCGGTGCCACAGCCAACTGCGACCCCCACCCCGGTTCCGGAACCTACCCGGCCCAGTACCCTGGATCTGAAAGATCAGCTAGCCGACAGTTTCCGGAATGAGCTGGACAGCAAAATGCCCCTGGCAAAAGCCGGCGACTACATTCGACTGACCCTGCGGGATAACCGTACCATCAGTGGAAACATCACCCGCCTGGAAAACAACCAGCTCGCCCTGCAATCCACTTCCGGCACACGTTGGATTCCTTTCCGTCAACTTTCCAGAGAATCCCGGATGCGGGTAGACAAAAGTGAGCGCGAAACCTGGGTGGAGGAGCAAGCCTTGCAGGAAGTGCTCAAGCGCCTGCAAAATTAGGAGATCCCCTTGCTAAAGGACAACCATTCTGATCTGACCCGGCAATTCGAGGAATTGTCCGCCGAAGCTTTGCCTTTGCTGAAAGATCCGCAAACGCCATCGGACCTGCAGCGACAGCTGAATGAACTGAATACCCCTTGCGATCCACAACTTGACAACCTGTTGACCGATGTGTTTCAACAGAAAACCAAAGGAAAAGCGGAATACCTGCGCATGCAGATCGATGGTCTCCGCCGGGTGACCCGAAGCCAGGAAACCGAGCAGATCTTTCGCGCATACGGTGTTCTCGAATTGGTGACCCCCGTCCGGATAAAAGGTAAAATCAAACATGTGCTGTTTTCCGGACCTTTAAAAGTCAGCCCTTGGACCGCACAGGAAAAAGAAACCCTGGCCTCCATTTGCGATATTCAAGTCCGGGAACTCCCCGGCGCTCTGGAGAAAGTGCCCCTTTATTCAACGGCTCAAATAAAAATGCTGATTCAGAAGCAGAATCAAACCGCCGCGTTATTGACACAGCTCATCCAGACCCCCGAAACCAGCCCCGGCGAAAACACCCCGCTTCCCTCCTCCCTGGGACTCGATCTGCTACAACCCGGCTTTGCCGAACACCTGGATTTGCTTTTTAACACCGTGCAACAGGAACTTCGGAAGCCTGCCCCCCTCCCCGCATCCTCCATCCAGCGCATGCAGACCGCCATGCAGCGGGGCAGACATCTGGCCGGACAAATTAAGACCCTGGGTCAGCAAACCCTCCACCGCACGGCCGAAGTATCGGTACATGACATTCTTGAGAAGTGGCAAAAGGAGTTTGGCCTGCAGCATCCCTCCCTCCGCATCAACCTGCGCCTGGATGCGGAAACAGATCAGGTCACGGCCAACGCCTGTCAATTGCAACACATGCTGTTCACCTTGATGGCCTCGATTGCAGACGGACTCCCCGAAGGCAGAGCCATCATGGGGGTCAGCACCCGCAATCTTCTCAAAGACCAGACCGACCTCTTACACCTGGAGATTCGCGATGGCGGCGGTCTCGCCACCTTTGCCGGCGTGGGCGGTCAAACCGATCAAAACGTGCTCCTGGAACAAAACCAGGCCGCCGAGGAATTTTCCGATTGGTTCACCCTCGCCTCACGAATGGATGCGGAACTGCATGTATTACGCGATGAGGGGGTGGTTACCCGCGCGGAATTGCTACTGCCCTTAAAAGCCAAAAAAACGGAACACGAAAACGAACTCCCCACCCATCACCTTTGGATTGTGGAAGACGATGACCGGGAATTTGAAAGCCTCCAGCACATGCTCCAACAAGGCGAAATTCATTGCACCCGCTTCCATTCGGCCAAAGAACTTCGGGAAAACTTTTCCCTGGCCAGGGTGTCTCCGGATTTGGTTTTGCTTAAATACTATCTTCCCGATCAACGGGGCGCCGAAGTGCGCACATGGCTTTACGAACAGGATCCCGCCTTACCTGTCATTCTTATTTCAGGTTTGCAGGCCACACACCCCGGCATCGCCACCGCCAACTCCCTGCCCTCCACCCTCTACCTGCAGAAGCCCTACGATTCACAGACCCTGCTGGATATGGTGAAAATGAACCTCGACGACACCTTACCCGGATAATCCTATGACTGACGAACCGTTTAAAATCACACTCGAAGTCCGAGACTACGAATGCGATCTCCAAGGCATCGTGAACAACTCGGTGTACCAGAACTATTTGGAACACGCCCGGCACAAATTCCTGCAGGCAAAAAATGTGGACTTTGCCAAATTGACAGCTGAAGGCATCCACCTGGTGGTCATCAAAGCGGAACTGGAATATAAAAAATCCCTTAAACCCAACGAAACATTTACCGTATCCGTGGAATTGGAAAAAGTGGGTCGCGTCCGCTGGGCCTTCTTGCAGGAAGTCCGTCGTCAGCCTGACAACGAACTCATGCTCAAAGGACGTATTTCCGGCGTGGGACTCAACCAAAATGGACGCCCCCACGTCGTTCCCGAACTGGAACCATTGATGAACGACGCATGAGCAGTATTGAAAGTCGCATCGCGGAACTGCGCCAGCAGATAAACGATCATAATCATCGGTATTACGTTCTCGCCGCTCCCGAAATCAGTGACCGGGATTATGATACACTTTTAAACGAACTCGCTGAACTGGAAGCCGCCCACCCCGAATTTCAGAGCGAAGATTCCCCCACCCGCCGGGTAGGTGGAGAAGCGCTCTCAGAATTCACCACTGTCGCACATGCCGTCCCCATGATCTCGCTGGCCAACAGTTACGATCTACAGGACATTCGTGATTTCGATCAGCGTCTGCAGAAACTTCTGGCAGGAAAACCCTACAGCTATGTGGTCGAACCCAAAGTGGATGGCGTCGCGGTCAGCCTCCGCTACGAAAATGGAAAACTGGTACAGGCCCTCACCCGCGGCGATGGCCGACAAGGGGATGACATCACTGAAAACATCCGTACCATCGCGTCCGTCCCCCTGAATTTGCGGGGACAGGTCCCCGAGGTTTTGGAAGTGCGTGGCGAAGCCTACATGAACCGAAAAGGATTTTTAAAACTCAACCGGGAACGGGAGGAGGCCGGCCTCGCCCCCTTCGCAAATCCCCGGAATTCCGCAGCCGGCAGTTTAAAATTACTGGATTCCCGCGAAGTCGCCAAACGGCCCCTGGATGCCGTATGGTATGGCGTGGGAGAGCTCAAAGGCATCCGGTTTGAAACCCATCGCGGTTTACTGGAAGCATTAAAAGAGTTTGGCCTACGCACCCCTCCGCTCACCCGGGACTGTGATGACATCGAAAAGGTGATTCAGGCGCTGGATGAAAACCTGAATGCCCGGCACGAATACGCCTTCGAAATGGACGGCGCCGTGGTCAAAGTCAATCAACGCGCCCTCTACGACGAACTGGGCAGCACCGCCAAATCTCCCCGCTGGGCCATGGCCTATAAATACGAACCGGAACAGGTCGAAACCCAACTTCTCAGCATCACCGTGCAAGTCGGAAGAACCGGCGTGCTGACCCCGGTCGCCGAACTGGAGCCCGTCTCCGTCTCCGGCACCACCGTCAGTCGCGCCACCCTCCATAACTGGGATGAAATCCAACGCAAGGATGTGCGTGAAGGCGACACTGTCATTATCGAAAAAGCCGGAGAAATCATCCCGGCGGTAGTCAAAGTCCTCACCGAGAAACGGCCTGCCGATGCCCGGGTTTTCCCCGAACCCCACGCATGTCCGGTCTGCAGTCAACCGGTGAGTAAACGTGAAGAAGAAGTGGCCTGGCGCTGCGAAAACCCCACCTGCCCCGCCAAAAGTCTCAGTTGGACCAAACATTTTGTCAGCCGCAAGGCCATGAATATCGATCATCTGGGAGAAGAGCTTATCAAGGTCCTGTTGGATGCTGAATTAATTTCCGACCCCTCCGACCTCTATCAACTGCATCAGAAACGGGACACCTTTCTGGCGCTGGACCGCATGGCGGAGAAATCGGTGCAAAATGTCCTCGATGCCCTCGAAGACAGTAAAGACAATGATTTATGGCGACTCATCCACGGACTGGGCATCCCCCAGGTGGGGGAAAGAACCGCACAGACCCTGGAGGAACATTTTGAAACACTGGACGAATTGGCATCCGCCACTCCCGAAAATTTAGAGGAAATTCCCGACATCGGACCCATTGTCGCCAAAAGCATTATCAGCTATTTCGGAAACCCCATCCACCAGGCCTTCATCGAGCGTTTACGCGAAGCCGGCTTGCGCTTCACCCGCAAACAGGCGGCCCTGCAGACCGCGGAATCTCCTCTCACCGACAAAACCGTGGTGCTCACCGGCACCCTCACCCAACTCACACGGGACGAAGCCAAAGAGCTGTTACGCCGACTCGGGGCCAAAGTCACCGGCTCCGTCTCCAAAAAAACCGATATCCTCATCGCCGGAGAAGCAGCCGGATCCAAACTCCGGAAAGCCCAGGATCTGGGTATTGAAATCTGGTCAGAACAGGACCTGGTCAACTGCATCCCCACAGACCCCGAACTTCCCGAAGGTCAGCTGGACCTCTTTGATCTCTGAGCAGACTCTGTTCCGGAGCGCGGACTCTTTTGTCCCAGCGAATCCATAACCGGAATTTGCGGATGGAGAATTTGAAGAAGGATTGTATTTCAAACGCCTCTGAAAGAATCCTTTTCCGCTAGGACAGGAGTTTCCGGGCTCCCATCTCATTCCCCGCCAAAAATCCGAAATCGGCAACCGCGGGCAAGCCGCAAGCTTGCGCATTTTCCAGTGCCGCGACCGCTTGAAACGCCGATGTGAGGTAGACCAACAAGCGGCAATGCAACTCTCCGGATTCGTGTCGGTAAACCGCGATCATGCCATCGGGACATCCTTCCTTTTGATAGAGTACTGTCAATTTCTCTTTAAGTGCAGCGAGGGCTTCATTCGCCAGCATGGCGTCGCCTAAATCAACCTGAACCCAGTTCTGCATGATGCCGCTTCGGCGCTTAAGGTGTCACTATTTCGATCGTCCGCCCGTTCAAGGCGCGCACGGGCCGGAAATTCCCCTCATAAATGCTGCGGAAGGTTTTCAACTGCTCCGCAGACAAGGGTACAGGCTTCCGGAAGATATACCAATGCACCCCCTCGGTGCAGGGTGGCGTCGTAAGAGACCCCCAATAAGAAAACAGGGAGGATTCTTTCGGGAACAGCTCCGCGACATTCAGCTCCACCCGGTCATTTTTTACAACCTGCCCCTCTTCTGCGGGCAGCACATCAAAAAACGTTTTCAAAAAGGAATTTTCCTCCCCCTCCTCCAGCAACACTGCCAGTACGGCATACTCACCCGCTTCATTCTGATGAACCAAATGAATTTCCATATCAAAGCGTTTGCCCGCCACGGTATGTTCACTGGCACTGTGGAAATGGAATTGGATTAACTTGTAGGTGTCATCCTCAATGAGGAGAGCCCCGTCCGACATATTCTGCTGAATGGTATGTCCGTTGTTCACCAGATTCAGGGTGCCGGGTTTGTAGTCAAATCCAAGCGTTTCCCTGCGGACATCCCCTTGCGTCAAATCAACCGGAGACTGGGATTTCCCTTCACTGGCAAGACAATATTCATCACAAAGCCCACCCCAATGACTGGGCCCTGATGCCCCTTCATAACTCCAGTGCGGGCTTTCAGACCCATGGGGAGAATGAGAGGCACAGCCCCCCAGGAAAAAAAGAATCGCGACAGAGACAAGGAACTTTTCAGGCAGCATATTTTTCATTGGATAAACGTTTTTTCGGTTAAACCAAATTTGGAGCCAGCCAGCGTTTGGCTTCCCGCAAAGTCATTTCTTTGCGTTCGGCATAACTGCGTAATTGATCTTCACCAATAATGCCCACATTCAGGTAATCACTTTCAGGATGACTGAAATACCATCCGCTCACCGCCGCTCCCGGATGCATCGCAAAACTTTCAGTGAGGGTCACCCCAATCTCCTCTTCAGCTTTTGTGAGTTCAAACAAGCTCGCTTTCTCGGTATGATCAGGACAGGCCGGATAACCGGGTGCAGGGCGAATGCCCTGATATTTCTCCCGAATCAAATCCTCGTTGCTCAAGTTTTCATCCGGAGCGTAACCCCAGAATTCACGGCGCACCACCTGATGTAAATATTCAGCCAGCGCTTCCGCAAACCGGTCGGCCAGAATTTTCACCATAATCGCATTGTAGTCATCCTGCTTCGCCTCAAATTCTTTAGCAATGTCATCGGCGCCGATGCCGGCGGTAACCACAAAGCCACCGATGTAATCCTGTAATCCACTTTCCAGAGGCGCCACAAAATCCGCGAGCGAACCGTGCGGCAAATCCTCCCCGCTTCCCGCCTGACGGCGCAAATGATGCAAACGGGTCACTTCACTGGACCGGGTTTCATCGGTGTAAATGGCGATGTCATCATCATCCACAGTATTGGCCGGCCAGAAACCGCAAACCGCCGCCGCTTTGAGACGTCCGCCGGAAACCAATTCTGCCAACATTTTTTGCGCATTCTCATAAAGATCCGCCGCCTGCTCGCCCACCAGGTCGTCTTCCAAAATCTGCGGAAACGCCCCGTGCAGATCCCAACCGGAAAAGAAAGGCCCCCAGTCAATAAACGGAAGCAAATCCTTCAAGGGCACTTCTTTTAAAACTTTGGTGCCGAGAAATTGAGGAACCGGAGGCGTATACTTCGTCCAATCCACGGGCACCTTGTTCTCACGCGCCTTTTCCAGATCCACCATAATTCGGGTGCCTTCATTGCGCCGGTCGCGGTACTGTTGATATTCCGATTTGATTTCCTTCACATAAGCTGGCTTCTGCTCTGCAGACAAAAGTTTAGAGGCCACCCCCACTACCCGGGATGCGTCCGGCACATAGATCACCGAATGCTCATATTCCGGTTCGACTTTGACCGCGGTATGAATCTTGGAAGTCGTGGCCCCCCCAATCAACAAGGGAATATCAAAACCTTCCCGTTTCATTTCCGAGGCGACATAGACCATTTCATCCAACGAAGGCGTAATCAATCCGCTCAGTCCGATAATGTCTGCCTGATGCGCTTTCGCCTCTTCTAAAATGCGGGCGCAGGGAACCATCACCCCGAGATCCACCACCTCGTAGTTGTTGCACTGCAACACCACCCCCACAATATTTTTACCGATGTCATGCACATCGCCTTTAACCGTGGCCATGATCACTTTTCCGTGCGCCTGCCGTTTGGCTCCGTCCGCTTCTTCAAAAAACGGTTCCAAATGCGCCACCGCCTTTTTCATCACCCGTGCGGATTTCACCACTTGGGGCAAAAACATTTTTCCGGATCCAAACAGGTCACCCACCACATTCATGCCATCCATCAACGGACCTTCAATCACTTTTAAGGGGTGACCCAATTCAATGCGGGCCGTTTCGGCATCCTCGACAATATACTCGGTGATTCCCCGCACCAATGCGTGGGAAATGCGTTCACTCACCGGCAGTTCCCGCCAGGAAAGATCTTCAACCCGCTCCTGTTTTTTACCGGCATAACCTTCCGCAAACTCCAGTAAACGTTCAGTGGCATCTTCCCGTTTGTTAAATACCAAATCCTCCACCCGCTCTTTCAGTTCGGGTTCAATTTGCTCGTAAATTGCCAGCTGACCGGCATTCACAATGCCCATATCCATTCCCGCCTGTACGGCGTAATAAAGGAAAACGGAGTGAATCGCCTCGCGGATCGGGTCGTTTCCCCGGAAACTGAAACTCAGGTTACTGATACCGCCACTGATATGGGCCAGCGGAAAACGTTTTTTCAGTTCACGGGTCGCTTCAATGAAATCAACAGCGTAACTGGCATGTTCCGCAATCCCGGTGCCGATGGCAAACACATTGGGATCAAAAATAATGTCCTGGGGAGGGAAGCCCAGTTCATCCACCAAAATTTCATAACTGCGACTGAGAATTTTAATCCGCCGTTCCAGGGTGTCCGCCTGACCGTCGGTATCAAAGGCCATCACCACCACCGCGGCACCATAACGGCGCGCCAGACGCGCTTGCGTCCGGAAAGGATCTTCCCCTTCTTTCAAACTGATCGAGTTCACCACGCATTTCCCCTGCACACAACGCAAACCCGCTTCGATGACATTCCACTTGGAACTGTCGACCATCACAGGCACTTTGGAGATGTCCGGCTCTGCCATCACGAGGTTCAAAAAGGTTTTCATGGCCTCTTCGCCGTCCAACATCCCTTCGTCCATGTTGACATCAATAATCTGGGCGCCGTTCTCCACCTGTTGACGCGCCACATCCAGCGCCTCTTCATAATTCTCTTCTTTAATCAGGCGGGCAAACTTTTTGGAGCCTGTGACATTGGTCCGCTCGCCCACATTCACAAAATTGGTGTCGGGACGAATCACGAATGGTTCCAATCCGCAAAGGCGGGTGTAAGGTTTCACTTCCGGTTCAACCCTCGGCGAATATCCGGAGACCGCTTGCGAAATGGCGCGAATATGATCCGGCGTGGTGCCGCAGCAACCACCGATAATATTCAACAAGCCATCTTTGGCAAATCCGGCAATGACCGCGGCCATATCATCCGGTGCTTGATCATATTCCCCAAACTCATTCGGCAGACCCGCATTGGGATGACAGGTGATCCCCACCGGTGAAACCTTGGAAACCTCTTCCAGGTGCGGACGCAAATCTTTTGCGCCCAGCGCACAATTGAACCCTACCACCACAGGATTCAGATGACTCATGGAATACCAGAAAGCCTCAGGTGTCTGACCGGAAAGCGTGCGCCCACTTTGGTCCGTAATGGTGCCGGAAATCATTAACGGCACCGGTTTCCCCCAGGCTTCCAAAACTTCCAGAACCGCGAAACCGGCCGCTTTGGCATTGAGAGTATCAAAAATGGTTTCGATCATCAGCAGATCGGCCCCGCCTTCCAACAGGGCCAGGGCCGCTTCGGCGTAATTTTGACGCAGCTCCTCAAAGGTGACGTTCCGGGCTCCGGGATCTTCAACTTCCGGAGAAATGGACGCGGTCCGGCTGGTCGGCCCCAAAATACCGGCCACAAAGCGGGGTTTTTCCGGAGTGGAAAATTCATCGGCCACCGACCGGGCCAGCCGGGCCCCTTCCCGGTTTAACTCCGCAGCCAAATTTTCCATCCCATAATCCGCTTGTGAAACCCGGGTGCTGTTAAAGGTATTGGTTTCCAGAATATCCGCACCCGCCTCCAAAAATGCGCGGTGAATCCCTGAAATGACTTCCGGCGCGGTGAGAGTCAGTAAATCATTGTTTCCCTTCAGGTCTTGTTTCCAGTCAGCAAAGCGCTCACCCCGGAAGGTGGCCTCATCCAACTTGTGACGCTGAATCATGGTGCCCATCGCCCCGTCTAAAATCAGGATGCGCTGTGAAAGGAGTTCTGCAAATTCTTTTGGAGTTGTCATAGTATATGCGTATATCCGGATGAACGGATAGATCAAGACCTAAGCATTGAATATTTTCAGTATTCAGGGCCAAAAAGCTGAATCAGACCCCTGGGCCAGCTTTGGGCACTGAAGGGCAAAACTTGAAAGTGCGGAAAGGATTTCTGTTTCCACACCCCCGCCTCGACATCGAAGAGCTCGAGTTGATTATTTTGCGGCACATACCCAAACCTTCCATAAATTTCACTCTTCCCGAACAACGTGGCAAAGTCGATCCCCTGCGCCCGACACCAACGGTGGGCCTCTCCCACAAGCCGTCGCATATATCCGTTTCCCCGTGCTTCCGGATGCACACACACCTCGGCCAAACCGGCCACCCGCAATTCCCCCTTTTCGCTTCCCAGCCTTTTGTCATGCACCCCAACATGCGCAAGCAGTTTCCCTTCGCCGTTTCTCAGAATCCAGCGATGAACCGGAAGCTCATAATTAAAACGTTGATACCGGAACCGGGCGTCTTTAAAACACTGGCAGAGCAATTCCC
This sequence comes from Kiritimatiellaeota bacterium B1221, assembly GCA_029269125.1. Lineage (GTDB taxonomy): Bacteria > Verrucomicrobiota > Kiritimatiellia > SS1-B-03-39 > UBA6053 > UBA6053. Next base: position 90,187 of record JARHXX010000001.1, read on the forward strand.
GAATTTCAACATCGAGGACCTGGGAAACGGTCGGATCATAAATATAGAGTGGCTTCATCGGAGAATATATTTTCAAAACAATGCTTTGAGGGTTTTAGGAATTTCCATAGAATATGGTAATACAACTGCAAGAAACTCATTATGAAAACATATTTATTCACGTTCTTTTCGTTTCTCGTTTGTGGGCTGCCATTAAAAGCCATCACAGTGGACAGTTGGCCCCGGCACATCCGGATTGAATCCGGAATCATGACGGTCTATCAACCGCAGATCGATCAGTTGGACGGAAATATTCTAACCGGACGAGCCGCCGTAGCGTACAAAGCCAACCAAAATGCAGACCCCGTCTTTGGCGCCGTGTGGATCAAAGGAACCTTGGAAATTCATCGGTCTGAAAATTTGGTAAAATATATTGAGCTTGAAATCACCGACACCCGGTTCCCGGATGGCTCCGAACAGGCCGGCACCGAATTTCAGGCCGCCATAAAAGAAGGCATGAAAACCTGGGAATTAGATACCACCCTGGATGCGCTCAAAACCTCCTTGGCCGCATCCGAAGTGGCGGAAAGTGCCGAAACAGCATTTGAACATGTCCCTCCCGAAATTGTAACCCGTACCCAAGCAGCCCTGCTGGTAAACATCGACGGCAAAACCCGGTTAAGTGAGATCGAAGGGACCACGTTAAAAAGCGTGGAAAACACCCCTTACCCTCTGATTTTTGATCCTGCAAAAAAAACTTATTTCTTAAATGCGGCCGCCGGAGTTTGGTACAGCGCCTCCTCCGAAGATGGCCCCTGGACCTTTATGGCGACGCCCCCCGGGGAATTAGTTCAACTGGTTGAAGCGCAAAAACCGGAAGAGAATCAACCCGAGGCGTCTCCCGGAATCACCGCTGACAATGCGCCGGAAATTATTGTCGCCCACCAACCCACCGAATTGGTGGTGACTGAAGGTGAAGCCGAATTTCAACCTTTAATTGACAATCTGCTGGTGATTAAAAATTCCGAAACACCCGTATTTATGGAAGTGGAATCCCAGGCATATTTCCTGAATTTAAGCGGACGTTGGTATCAGTCAAAATCCATAGAGGGAAAATGGACTTATCTGGAATCGGACGCACTTCCTGAAGTCTTTCATAAAATCCCGGCCGACAGTACCTTTGCGGATATTCGTGCGTATGTAGCGGGTACAGATGAGGCTCGTGAAGCCGTGATGGATGCACAGATTCCCCAGACCGCGGCCATCAAACGAGGAACCGCAGAGATCGACGTGATCTACGATGGGAAGCCCAGGTTTGAAAAAGTGGACGGTACCGACCTCACCTTTGCCGTGAACTCTTCCGAAACGGTGATTTTTGATAAACAAAGTTACTTCCTCGTAAAAGACGGCGTTTGGTACATCGCCACTGCGCCCGGGGGGCCCTGGCAGGTTTCAGACAAAGCCCCTCCCGGCATTGCGGGTGTGCAACCTTCCAGCCCCGTTTATAATACCAAGTACGTTTATATTTACGGAAGCACCCCTGAAGTGGTTTATGTGGGATACACTCCGGGCTATTTATGCAGTTACGTGGTGGGCCCCACCGTCGTCTACGGCACAGGTTACAACTACCAACCCTGGTACGGACCCCGATATTACTACCCCCGCCACGCAACTTGGGGATTTTCTTTCCGCTATAGTCCGGTCACCGGTTGGGGGGTAGGCATGAGCTGGAGCAACGGTATCTTCCGCGTCAGTTGGTATAACGGTGGCGGCTGGCATGGACGTCCCTGGTATGGACCCGGCGTTTGGGGACCTGCCCGCTATCGTCCAAGCTACCACAGTTACAACAATGTCCACATAAACAATCATTTGAACATCAACCGGGGAGATATCAATATCGACCGGAGCGGCTTTGGCAACAATCTGTACGACCGGAAGGATCAGTTGGCGAAAATGAAAGACGATTTTGCCTCCCGCCCCAATCGGCCTGAGACCCTTCCCGCCCATACAGGCGACCGCTTAGACAAGGTTAAAAATCGTCCGCAAACCCTGCCCGCAGATAGAGACCCGTTAGGTGAAAACAATTTATTCACTGACAAGGAAGGCAATATCTTCAAACACGAAAACGGAAAATGGCAGGCCCACGACCAGGGAAAATGGAAAGAGACCGATCTATCCAAACCCGCGAGCCGTCCGGCAATCGACACGGGGAACCGTCCGCAAATCGATAAACGTCCTCCGGGCGTACCCGACAGTGCTAAACCCCAACTCCCCAGCACCCGGCCCGCCACCCGGCCGGAGATCAACAAACCGAGTTTACCCAACACGCTCCCCTCTTCGGTTTCCCGGCCCGCCACCCGGCCTTCAACCGGCAGCGGATATAACCAAAGCCACACCATTCAGCGGGAATCATACGCCCGCAGCCGCGCCAGTTCTGCCGGAGCCGCAAGAAGTCAGCGCGGCGGAGGTAGAGCCAGAGCGGCCCGGGGCAGATAACCGGGACAGAGAAAAAAAACTCGAACTTAGGCTCTTTGTTCAGCCTGAATACATCTGAATCCGGATGACGTTGTGGACCAAATCCCCACACCAATAACAGCCCGGGCAGGTGGACGGGAGTGGCTTTCCTTCGGACTTTAGCCCGGCAAAACATTGTAAATCAACATATACCCGGTGAACCAATCTTGAGTGATGACCATTCGGGTCCCGAAATGGTTTCAGCTTCACAAAAGTGGTTTTACAGGCTACGAGGCCGGACTAACAGAAACCGATTCTTTTCCTGAGGAAGCCTCATATGTCATTCTCCCCCCTTGCCCGCCCTGAAAGCATCATAAAATTCGATCGTGCCCGGTTTACGGTTCTCAGCTCACGAAGCTTCCGCATCGAATGGGCGGAAGACGGGAACTTTGAAGACCGGGCCACCCTCAAAGTTGTAAACCGCCACACCTCACCGGTTCCATTCAAAACCCAACCTCAAGCCAACAGCCTCCGCATTGATACGGAACACTGCACCCTCATTTACACCCCCGACGGAAAACCCTTTTCCAGGAACAATCTGGAAATCCGATTTAAAATGAATGAAAAAACCGTGCGCTGGTGGCCGGGAAAATCAGACCCTCATAACCTCAAAGGCACCGCCACGACTCTGGATGAGTTTTCTGCCGACAAAGCCAAAATCTGGATTTCACCCGAGGATGCCGATCCGGAAAAAGAAATTCTGGAACGGGATATTCTCGGCAACCGGATTTTTCAGGGGGATATGCGGAAGCTGGATTTAGGTCAGGGCCTCCTCTCCCGAAGTGGCTGGGCGGTGGTGGATGAATCCTCATCCGTAGTACTCGACCCCTCCCTTTGCGACTGGCAGCCCTGGGTTCGTGAACGCGAGCCCGGCCAGCGGCAAGACCTCTATTTCTTCGGTTATGGCCTCGCGTTTAAAGATGCCCTGCGCGAAACGCAGCAGCTTTTCGGCCCCCAGCCCCTGTTGCCCCGGGCGCTTCTGGGATATTGGTACAGCCGTTACTGGGCCTACACCGATCAGGAACTCCTCGCCCTGGTGGATGAATTCGACCGCATGGATTTGCCTCTGGATGTACTGGTGATTGACATGGATTGGCACAAAGCCGGCTGGACCGGCTATTCCTGGGATCCGGATTATTTTCCTGATCCCAAGGCCCTGTTGGAAACCCTGCACTCCCGCGGAGTGCTGACCACCTTGAACCTGCATCCCGCCGACGGGGTATTTGATTACGAAGATGCCTTTCCGCAGATGTGCAAACATCTCGGGATTTCTCCGGATCAGGCGCAACCCATCGAACCCAGATTCCACGACCTCTATCGAATGCATAAACGGGATCCCGAAAAAGGACGGCGCATCCCGTTGAACGTCTGTGACCCCGCTTACATGCGTGCCTATTTTGATTGCCTCCACCATCCCCTCGAAAAACAGGGCGTGGATTTTTGGTGGATGGATTGGCAACAGGGTAGTCAGGGGAGTCACCTGCCCAACCTGGACACTCTCCCCTGGATCAACGAAATTCATTGGCAGGATCAATGCTGCCATCATCCCGATACCCGTCCGGTGAATTTCAGCCGCTACGGCGGAATTGGCGCCGGACGGATGCCGGTGGGATTTTCCGGAGACACTTACATCAACTGGGAGACCCTTCAGTATCAGCCCTATTTCACCGCCACCGCCGCCAATGTGCTCTATGGCACCTGGAGTCATGACATTGGCGGACATATGTGCGGGACCCTCACGCCTGAACTTTATACCCGCTGGATTCAGTTCGGCGTCTATTCCCCCATCTTGCGCACCCATGCGTCAAAACAGCCTGAGAGTGAAAGACGGGTCCACCGTTTCCCCGAGCCCTACCGCTCTCAAATGATGCAGGAACTCCGCAGACGCTACGAACTGGTCCCCTACATCTACGGCCAGCTAAGAAAAAGCTGTGAAAGCGCCATCTCCCTGGTCAGCCCTCTCTATTACGAATGGCCGGATTGCCATGAAGCATACGAACAACCGCAACAATATTTGTTTGGCGAAGACATGATACTGGCACCGGTAACCTGTCCTGTCGACCCGCACACCCAACAGGCGGTGCAGCAAATATGGCTCCCCCCCGGTGAATGGATCGATACCGCCCATGGGGAAATTTTACCAGGCAACCAAAATTACACACGCGGGTACCGCCTGGAAGAGACCCCCATATTTGTCCGTCCCGGAACCGTCATTCCAGAACAGGCGTTCACCCGTCGACTGAAGGAAAGCGCTTATCCGGAAATCCGCTTCAGAATCTATGCGGGCAAAAGCGGTTCGGGCTGTCTCTATGAAGACGATGGAAAAAGTTTGGCATGGAAACGGGGTGAATCCGTTGAACTCGAATGTGAACACGCGAAAACAGGAAACATCCGCAGGGTGAAACTTCATCCTGCCCGGGGAGAGTACAAAGGCTTCCGCGCCAACCGGAAAGTCCGGCTTCTCCTTGAAGGTCTCGCCCCGCCCCGCAATGTATCTGAAGGGAAATGGAGCTACCACGGAAATACCTTCACCCTGGAAATCGATCTCGGCAACCTGGATCTTCGGCAAAGCCACTGTATTCAAATCGAAGAAGCCTCCCCCCAACAACACCAAAAAATCCAAAATCTCAAAGGACAATTTACCCGGCTGACCGCGGTCAGTTCTCTGGTCTGCAGCGTCTCGCCGACCCACCCCAAACATCCGGACGAACGACTGGCTGTGCATATCGCCCAAACCGGGCGCCGCATCAGCCTCTGTCCCGACAGCTTTGCCGAGGAAATGAAAGATTTCAACCACAGCCTCCAACGACTTCCGGTGGTTCTGGAAACCATGCAGAACAACTATCGCAATACCCGGATCCCTGTGGAAAAAGGGGTTTACGAAATTCTCGGACAGGCCCGCAGTATCCTGGACGGCGTGTTGTAGCCTCTCAAAAACGGCCATTACACGCTCATAATTTTCTAACCGGATTCGGAAAAGTTTCTCTTGACCTGTCCGGATGCAGGTTTATTGATCGTTAAATGAAAAAAGCGGTCACCATCTCAGATATTGCCAAAGAGGTTGGCGTTGCCCCACAAGTTGTAAGCCGTGTGCTGCACGGAGGGAAAAGTACCGCCAGTGCGCGGAAGGAAATACGGGAGCAGATCAAGGAGGTTGCGGCAAAGCGGGGCTACCGTCCTTATGCGGCCGGTCAAATGCTTCGCAAAGGCACATTCAAAAGCGTGGGAATCCTTATCGGACATGCCGACAACTTTCTGCTTTCACAACTTACGCTGGCCGGACTGGCGGAAGGTCTGGCGGAAAAAGAATATACCGCCACCCTCTTTCATGCCAAAGGTCAAAGCGATTCCGCACTGTTGGACAGCAGACTGATCACCTCCAAACTTACCGACGCACTGATCATCCCCTATATTCGCAAACCCAGCCGACGCCTGATCAGCGAACTGAAGTCCCTCCACATTCCGGTCATCTGGATGAACCGACGTAGCCGACATGACGCTTTGCATATGAACGAAGCCGGCGCCGCCGAAATGCTGTTTAACCATTTGATTGAACAGGGGTACCGGGACATAGGTTTTGTGGATTATTCAGGCAACGGGGAAGACACCCATACCCAGGAACGGATAATCGGCATTGAGAAAGCCGCCGAAAATCATGGGGTTGGCTTCAGCCTGCACCTTGACCGGATTGCCCGTGCAGACCGTCCCGCCGCAGTTCAGAAATTTTTGGACACGCAAAAGAACGCGCAAGCACTCATCGTCAACTCCCTCAGTGCGGCACAAATTTTTCTGCAGACAGCTCACCAGCGGAAAATACGGATTCCTCAGGATTTAGCGATCGCTTCATTTGATGACGGGTCTCATTTCAATGCGAACACCCCCTATATTACCTCCGCCATTCGCCCCGACTTCGCTTTCGGCCGAAGTACCGCGGACATGGTACTCCGACGCCTGGAAGATCCTGGCAAATCCTTACCACTTCGCAGTTTGGATTTCGAACTGCAGATCGGCGGCTCCACCCGGGAAGAAATCTGATGCAGCACAAACCCTTCTCCCAACTCAGTGGTTTACTGGAAATCGGCTGTCATCCCACCCGGGAACGTATTGAGTCAGAATGTAAACGACTGCGGGATGCAGGTTTTACCGATGCATATCTTGGCGATATCTTTTTGGAATATGTTCCCTCGCCACTCACTCCGGACCCCGACCGGCTGGTATTCTCAGAAGAGGAAGGCGCCCTCTGTTTTCGGTCTGACGACTCCTACAAACTGGTGAAAGAAGTTTTAAAAGAACAGGAGATCGGACTGCAATCCGCCCACTATAACCAACTTTTGCCCCCTCCAGGCACCTATCCTTCGGATTGGCTTATGCGGTATCATGATCAGATGCTGGCCATCGCCGCCCGACTGGGACTTCAGCGAGTGACCACCCATACCGGATGGATGTTCGGCAGCGCCATGGAAAGATATGTCGGGGATGCGGCCCGGGCTTTCCGAGAAAAAGAGATCAGCATCACCCAGCTCAACCGTGCGGCCTTCGAGAGCTATGGCGGCGATTCTAAGATTTGGAACCATTGCGTCGAATTGTACCGTGAACTCTGCAGTCGCGCAGCACAATACGGGATCACCATCACCATCGAAACCGCCATCTCTGAATGGTACGACCTCACCCTGCATCCCGAACGCATGGTTCAATTCTGTAAAGAGGTCGGCGCCCCGAATATCGGGATCTGTGTCGACTCCGGCCACTGCCACCTCAACGGTTTACATACCGCCTCCGTCATCCGCAGTTGCGGTTCTTTCATGTGCGAAACCCATTTCCATGACAACTACGGCCAACGCGATGAACACAATCCCGTGGGGGTCGGCACCGTCGATTGGAACGGTATCATTCAGGCCCTGCATGATATCCAATACCAGGGACTGATCACTTTCGAACAACGGGACCATCAGACCAATGGTGCCCGCTGGCATGATTATTTAACCGCCCACTTCTCATAAATTGCTAACACAATCCCACTTGCACAATCATCCGCTCCATTTTATTGTTCGTTAAATAAAACAATAATCACGTTTTGTTCAAACAACAAAGGTAAAACCATGAAATCACATACATACAAATTAGGGACCCTGCTTCTGGGTCTGGCTTTGACTCAGGTCTCAGCGCAGAATAACATCGACGATCCGACAGGACTGACCACCCCTATCAATGGACTTGGAACCACGATGGAGGAAGAAATCGGCAATATTAGCCTGGCCGATTTTAATACGTTGGATGAACGCGTAGCTTTCACCTTTGAAGATGGCGATGGTTACATAGCCGGTAATCGTTTAGACGGTATAATTCTCTTAGAAACTGAGGGAAGTCCTCTGGATTTACGCGTAAACTTTAATAGCGATGGAAATTACCGGCAAACGGGTTCCTCCTCCTATTCCACAGGTGGAACCAACAGCTTGATTTATGCGGGTAGCACGACTGATGAAGTGAATATAGACTTCGTCAACCCATATAGTACATTGAACGCAGAGCCTGTTACCGGGTTTGCCTTTACTGCAAATCGTTTGGTGGGAAGTTTGACTGTAAGTCTGTATTCAGATCTTGCCCAAACAGCCCAAATCGGGTCGGATTTCACCATTCTGGCGAATAATGGAAGTGGATTGTCAGACCACAGTTTCTTCGGGTATTTTGATAGTACCGCTTCGATTGCATCTGTAAAGTTTGATACTTCGCTAGTAACTTCTGACTTTTATTTTGACGATCTGAATATCACCACCATTCCTGAACCATCTACGATTATAATGATCCTGATGGGTGCAGGTGTACTTCTGCCTCTGTATATCTCACGCCGGAAGAATCAGGCTTAACCCTCCAAACGCCTGAATTGTTTATTGCGTGGGCCGCGAAGCTTCGCGGCCCACCATCTCACTTTTTTTGCCAAAATTCCAGAGGCCACACATATGCGACAGCGGTTTTTCATCTTCATTATTTCTTTTGTATTAATCGGAAATTTTTCGCTCGAAGCCTCGGAATGGCAACTGAAACATCCCGGTGAACGCCCGCTAATTGTATTGCCGGAGGAACCGACCCCGACCGAAGTGTTCGCGGCATCCGAACTCCGGCGCTACCTGAAACAGATCACGGCGGTTTCACTCGAGCAGGTGAAAGAATCCGAAATGGGATCTTCTCCCGCCATTCATATCGGACGCACCCGCAGCGCCCTCCCCCTTCTCCCAAAGCTTGCAAACAAAATCCCGACGCTGCAAACAGACAGTTTACTGATCGAAGCGGACAAAGACTCCCTCTATCTTTTGGGAGGCGGAGACCGCGGAACCCTTTATGCGGTGTATGCCTTTCTTGAAAATCAGGGCTGCCGCTGGTTTGAACCCGGCCCTGAAGGGGAAATGATTCCCAGCCGGAATACAATTCAGCTTCCCGATTCCCCACACGTTCAGCGGCCTACATTTGCCGTGCGCGAAATCGGACGCGGGGCCTCCAGTAATGAAGAAGTCGTACAGTTGATTGACTGGATGGCCAAAAACCGCCTGAACCGGAGCTTCGGTCTGCGCACTCATCCGGAATGGCAAAAACGGGGAGGACAGGTTCTCTGGCAGCATATTTGCCACAACAGTCCCTGGTTGCTCACGAATGAACGCTGGTTCAAAACCCACCCCGAATATTTTTCTTTGTTTAACGGCCGCCGCATTCCCCAGGAAAAAGAAGGCGGTTATCTCTGCACCACCAACCCTGAAGTCCAACAGCTGGTGGCCGAATATATTATCAATTGGTTCGACCGCCATCCTGAAGGTGATGCAGTGCCCATCTCTCCGCCCGACGGGGATGTGAAATGGTGTGAATGTGAAAACTGCATGGCTCTTGGAGGTGTCAATTTCGCCACCGGTGCTGAAGGACTTATGACCCGCAGACAAGTAGAATTCATCAACGCGGTCGCGCGCATCGTGGCTCAAAAACATCCCGACCGCTATATCGTGAATTTGGCTTACGCCCGCAATGTCTGGACCTACGAAGGAGTAAAAACCGAACCCAACGTCATCAACCAGATTGCCCACGGCTACGCGGGGAATGGCAGCATGGTGCAAGCGATCGACACGGAGCGAAACCGGGAAGCCCGGGACATATTTAAAACCTGGGCCGAATCAGGGGGCGGCGGCATCGGCATCTGGGATTATTTCATTCTGCATGTTTCCGATCAGAGCGGTTCCCCTCTCACCCCGCTGGGATTCGGCCGGGTGGCCGACCGCATGGTGGACTACCTCAATGCCTTTCCCAATCCCTACAAAGTTTATTTCACTCAGGCGGGAGATGAGCTGCATCGCCATAATGCATTTCTTTACTACTTTCTTGCACGCAAAATCTGGAACCCTGAACAAACCCTCTCAGATCTCCGTAACGATTACACCACCACCCTGTTCGGAGATGCGGCAGCGCCTGCGGCGGCATACTTGACCCTGCTCGATCAGGCCTATGCCGATTCGGACTGGGACCCTCCGATATGGCGTGAAATCACCGTACCTTCCGCCAAAGTGTTCACCCCGGATATGCTGGAAAAAGGATTCCTGCTTTTGGAAGAATTACAAAAAAATCTTCCCAAAGAGGCTTCGGCGCTGGCTCGTTCCACTTTGGACCGCATGCGCCAATCCCTCCGTTATGCGGAAACGACTGTGCTTCCGAAACAACTCGTCGCTTCGGATGACGGGGTGTGGCACCTCCATCGGAATTCCAACGACTATGAATTTAATCCCGGTGCTCCCGCGGATCAGATCAAAGTGTGGACCCGTATCCGCGACCTGGCAATTGAAAACGGCTTCATGGATGCCTCCATGGCACGCGTATTGTTCCGGACCCGTTCGCGCAAAGAACCCATCGTCTGGCTTGAAAATGACCGTCTACGTTTGGGGGTACTGCCCGGGGTCGGTGGCCGGCTCATCCGTCTTATTGACCGTAAAAACGGTCAGAACCTCTTTTATGAACCCCTGCAGCTGGTTTCACTACAGGATCCCGGCGCAACCTACTTCCGCTATGGCGGATATGAAGAGTACTCCCGGAAGGACTTCGCCTCCCCCGGATGGGAATTGGCCATGACCCCCACTCTCCACCAGAATTCACGGGGACAACAACTTCTTTTGGAGGCGACCACTCCGGAACAAATCCACATCCGCCGCCGCATCCTCGTCGGGGCCGGCGCATCCCCCTACGTGGATATCCAAACCACCCTGACCAACCGTGGAGACAAAGCTTTCCCGGCCATGATCCGTGTGCATCCTGAATTCCGGCTTTCTGAAGAACTCTCCCGAACCGCTTTGGTTTGGAATACCGCATCCGGAGATGCGGAACTTCGCCCCACCCCTTCTTTGGCCGCCGCGGATGAACTGCAGCCGCATAGTTGGTGGGGGCTGTTAAACCTGAAGGATGGCCGGGGAATTTTAAATCATTTCCCCTCCCAGCAAGCCAAAACCCACGTACACCTCGACCGGGTTTTTCAATCAGCCAATCTTGAACTTTTCGGAAATGCGAAAACCCTGGCCCCCGGAGAGTCCCTCACCCTGCAACATCGCTATCAGGTTATCGCTGAAGTAAGTGAACTCCCCGGCGACTTACAATCCCATTGGCAACATACATCCTCGATTGAAGAAGCACCTCTCCAGGGCATAACTCCTGTCGACGGGAAATCAGGTCAGGGAATCCGCCTGCTCCCCAACGGCACCCCCCAGTTGGGGACACTGGGACAGGTTTTGGAAAACGAAGGATCCTTTGCGGTATGGGCGGCGCTCGACCTGAAACCGGAAGACGAAAATGATGCCATCCTGTTCAGCGCCGGCTCACGGCAGCCGGATTATACCGTACTGGCCATTCGGGAAGGGAAACTGGTCTTTTACCGGACCCAGCGAAAAGAAGGTACCGAAGTGGCCTATCTCTCCTGGTTAAAAGTCGACGCCGAATTACACGACTGGCAACCCGGTGAGTGGCACCATATCGTGGTGAATTGGCGGAAAAGGAAAGAAGGCAGCAGTGAAGTGGAGTTTTATGTGGACGGGAAGCGCCTCATCCGCCGGAACGATCTTGACATGCGTACCTTTATTCAACCCATGCGGCTGGCGCTGGGTTGGGACAGCTCCAACGCGCAACGCCCGAAATTTCCCGGCAAACTGGATGAAGTAAGAATCTTTCCCACTCCGCTGGATCCCCGCCAGGCACGCGCACTCTTTCAATCTCCAAACCTGCAACCTGAAACTTCAACGCTGATTCTCGACTTCGAAGATATTGAACCATGAAAACAAAATCCGATTCAGGTTTCACCCTAATAGAAATGCTGGTGGTCATTGCCATTATCGCATTGCTCGCTTCCATTCTCATCCCCGCAATCACCCGCGCTCTCGACAGTTCAAAACGGATCGCCTGCCTGTCCAATCTCCGGTCACTGGGACAGGGAACCCTCGGGTATGTCTTTGACAACAATCAGAAAATTCCATTTATCAAAGCGGATTCCGGGCCGGGAAGCGGTTATGCAAATCCCCCATGGTTCAACCTCATTGCAGACTATGTAGGTGCCCAGGTGAAAACCAACATCAGTTTGGAATCCGGCACGGACTCCGCCTTCCGCTGCCCCTCTCAAAAAGGGGATTTCGCAATCAGTTACGGCCCCAGTATCGGTGCTTTCGTCGAGGGAAACTCTACCCTTAACTATGATTGGATCACCTCCCCTTCCGAAAAAGTTTGGCTCCTGGATGTGCATACCGGTTATGTCTATTTCTTCAATCCCGCAATTCCTGCTGAACACTGGGCGGCTCCCCGCCATCAGGAAAAAATAAATGTGCTCTACTTTGACGGGCATGTCGGCACCGCCAGAACCGAAGAGCTGGAAGCTGAACGCCCGCTTCTTTTTCAACCCACCCGTAATTAATTCCCCTGAAATGTCTCAATTAAATTTCCCCGTCTCTTCCATAAATGTTCTTTTTGATATTGATGGCACCCTCACCGATGATGTGGCCTCCCCCCAAATAGATTCCCGTTACGTCATGGGAAATGCTCTCTTCGAATTATTTGCCGAGCATCTGTATAAAACGGGGATAAATCGGGAACAGGCTTCCGAAGCCCTGCACAAATATTCTGAGAAAAATAAGTACTGGGATTACAATGACTTTGTGAAAGAGTTCAGGATACAGGAACCTGATATCTGGAAAGAGCTCTCCAACTGGCACCAGCAAAACCTTCGAATCTTCGAGGATGGTAAATCATTGGCAAACCGTCTTTTCAAACAGGGGTTCCCTCTCCATATCGTAAGTAATAATCCTTATCACGGCTGTTTATTAAAGCTCGAAGCCGCCGGACTTGGCACCCTTCAGGGGAGTGAACTCTTCGACCGGATTTTTTGCTCCAACCACCAACAGGGACAAAAACACGACCTTCGCTTCTGGGAACGGGTAATCTCCTCTTCTGGATTCGACCCCGCGCACACCGTCATCATCGGTAACAATCTTCACGAAGATTACGAAGTTCCCGGACAAATGGGCTTTCACAGCAGTTATATCGTGGACAGGGAGAAAAGCATTTCTGTCCCCTCCCGTTCTGACAGCGGTCTGCATATCGTGCACAGCCTCTTGGAGGTGGAATTTAAAATCAAAAACGCAAGCTTCAACCTGATACATAATTAAGGATCGACCCCATGCATCAACCAGAACTCAAAGACCGGATAGAAGGCTGTTGGATTGGGAAAGGGATTGGCGGAACTCTGGGTATGCCCTTTGAAGGCTGCAAAGGTCCACTGTCCGTTTCGTTCGATCAAATATCAAACCACATGCTCCCCAACGATGATTTGGATCTGCAGCTGCTTTGGTTGAAGGTGTTGGAAGAACATGGTTTAAACACCCGGGCCCGTCACTTGGCACATGCCGCCGCCAAACACTATCATTGTTACCCGGATGAATACGGGGTTGCCCGCTGGAATACGGCCCGGGGATGGGAGCCCCCCCTAACCGGCAGACACAACAACCGATTTGGAGACGGAATGGGAGCGGCGATCCGCTCAGAACTCTGGGCCTGTATCGCCCCCGGACGGCCGAGTTTTGCAGCTTCACTTGCCAGGGAGGATGCGCTGGTCGATCACTTCGGTGACGGCGTCTATGCGGAAATGTTTCTCGCGGCAATGGAAAGCCACCTTCTCGTCAGCGGAAACCTTGCCGACGCTTTGGCCAGCGGATTTGATCATATACCTACACAATGCAGGCTCGCCAAATCCTTGCGTCAGATTCAAAACGACATCGAAAAATCGTACAGCCTGGAAGAAATTCTGGAGCGCAGAGACCGTAAGTTCCCCACAGCAAATTTCACCGATGTGATTCAGAATCTTTGCACCATCCTTTTAGCTCTTCTGTCCGGAAAAGGAGATGTGGAAAACAGCCTCCTTCTCGCCATCAGCTGCGGAGGAGATACAGATTGCACCGGCGCCACCCTGGGCAGTATTCTGGGAATTCTCCACGGAGCCTCCGGCTTTCCTCCGCATCTCCGTGCACTTGCAGGTTCGGATCTTGCGTTCCACCCCAGCCTGGGGGGACTCGGTCTGCCTGAAAAACTGGAGGAGCTGACAGACCGATGCCTGACCCTTTGTCAAACCTGGGAAGATCTGCCGGACGCACCGCTGCCGAACCTGACTCCGGATGAAGCTCCGGTTCCCGCGGACCCGCACCATTGGCTCATTTTCAACGTTCCCGTGGAAAAAAGCATGTCCGGGGAACCGGAAAACCTGCGTGAAATCCAAAATCATCCGGAAAACTTTTCACATTTACACCACTGTGAAAACGGCATCCACCTTGATTTGACCTCCCGGGTAAACCAACCTGGCGATGTTCTCTACCTTTTCACCTGGATAAGGGTGGAAGTGGACTGTGAAGCCAAACTCATGGCATGTGCGGATGCGGGCATAACCGTATGGTTCGACGAAAAGGAAATCATAAATTACCACGGACGCCATCCCGCCATTCCCGCTTTTCACCGCACCGAAGGCGGAGCCACCGTGCGGGTGACACTGGAAGCAAACAAAACGTACCCTGTCCGAATCCGACTCCTCACCGGCTCGGGCGTTTTAAATGGCTGTTTGGCACTGGGAGACCAACAGGACCGGTATCTTCACCCCGTTCATTTTGACGTCCCCGGTATCTCCAACGGAAAAACTTTATGAGCCCCGTTGACTGGGGGATTGCCGGTTTTTTACTCGCACTGTTAATCGGCGTGGCCGTTTATCTGGGCAGGCTGAACAAAAGCGTGGCTGATTTTCTGATCGCGGGCCGCCAGGTCCGGAAGTTTCTCGGCATGAGTTCCGGAACCGCCGAGGGCCTGGGACTGGCCAGTATTGCCGCCACCCTGGAACAGGGGATGCGCAACGGATTTGCTCTTATATGGGTCAGTATGATCCTCATGGCCTACACCATTCCTGTGTTTGGCATTCTCGGATTCGGCATTAAACGCTTTCGGGCGACCCGCTGCATGACCATCCCTGAATTTTTACAGAAGCGTTACAGCCCGCGTCTCCGCCTCCTGGCCGGCATCATCCTGGCCATGTCCGGAGTACTCAACATGGCAATCTTTCCGATCACCGGCAGTTTATTTATCACCTCCTTCACCGGTCTTCCGGAAATGTTCACATGGGGTCCATGGACCCTAAACTCCGTGCAGGTGATCATGATCACTCTGGTCACACTCGCAGTTCTTTTCACCTTTCTCGGCGGGATGGTGACGGTGGTGGTCACCGATTACCTTCAAGCCACGGTCCTGGTGAGTTGTCTGATTTTTGTAGGTTTGCGAACATTTTTCCTGCTCGGCCCGGCCACGATACATAAAACCCTTCAGGACAATCTGGGGGATGCCGCCTTCAATCCTTTTCAAAAAGGAAGTTACGGATGGGTGTGGATCGCCTGGGTTTTATTACTCACCACTTTCAATAAACTCGCCTTTGCACCCTCCGTCCAAAAAATGGCCTCCGCAGATTCACCGGAAACGGCACGGAAAATGGAACTCCTGCAAAATATTTTCGGGATGGGGATGCGGATCATTTTGTTGCTCATCGGTATAGGAGCCCTCGCCGCCCTCGGGGGACCTGCAGCCGGGGAGTCCCCGGATCTCTATTTCCGTTTCGCGGCCGCCATTCACCTGCGGGAAACTTTGCCCATGATCTTACTGGGACTCATGTTTGCGGCCCTGCTGTTCTCCTCCATCAGTACAGATGACAGCTATCTGCTTTCCTGGTCCGCCATTATCGTCAATGACATCATTCAACCGATTTATGGAAAACCCATCTCCCCCAAAATTCACATCCGGCTCATACGGACCGTCATTCTGCTTATCGGAATTTTCCTGATTCTTTTCGGTCTGGCATACAATCCACAGGAGAGCATTCTGGATTATATTTACCTTACCGGCACCCTCATTGGCGGCATCGGCATCTCCGTATTTATGGGACTTTATTGGTCCAGAGCCACCAGCTATGGTGCCTATGCCGCCCTGTTAACCTGCACCCTGTTTCCTATCGGGGATTTGGTCGGAAAACAGTGGGTAGGGAAAACCTACCCCTTCACCCCCCAACAATCCGGGTTAATCTCCATCCTCGGTGCAGTCGTCGCAATGGTTGCAGTGTCACTTATCACCAGCAACAACAGCACTGCACCCGGGTGGGTCGACTATGGAGAGAAGCTCCGTGAAGTAGAGATGCAGCCAAAGGGGGAAATCTCATGAGCCCCATGGCCCTGGCCACCTATGTTATGGTCTCCCTGTTCGCGGTTTCTTACATTTTGTTTTTTATCGTCGTGACAATCGGTGGTTTTTTCGACCTGAAAAAACTGATCCGCTGCATCAAAGTAGATCAGATTGACCTTCTGGATGACAATTGCGAATCCGGGAAAGAGGAGGCGCCCCCTCCCCGATAACCGCATTTTCAGACCGTCCCCGCCAACCGGTAGTTTCCAAAATGCCAAGGGCACATTATATCCGATACGTTATCCTTCTTTTAGCACCGGCGGTAATTTGTCCGCATGCGCCGGAACCTCCTCCACCAGCGCCTCCGCGACCTTGGATCCATCCAACCCTTCAAGTTTGGCATGATATTCCAAAACCAAACGGTGCTGGAGCACCGGCACCACCACCGCTTTGATGTCTTCGTAACTCACATTTTCCCTCCCCTGCATCAACGCCCGCGCTCGACCTGCCGCCGCCAAACCAATGGCCGCCCGGGGACTGGCCCCGTACTTAATGGATTTGGAAGCTTCCGACTCTCCTTTGTGACTGGCGTGCACCAGGCGCGCAATGTAATTGGAAACCACTTCCGGCAAATAAATTCTCTTCACCTGTTGCATCAGTGCTTGCAGCTCTTGCGGTTTCAAAATTTCCGCCCCCTTCGCTTCTTCCCCTAACTGACGGTTTTCCACAATCCGTTGCAAAACATCCGCCCCGCCTGCTTGAATATGCAGTTTAAATAGAAACCGGTCCAATTGGGCTTCAGGCAATGGGTAAGTCCCTTCCAGTTCGATCGGATTCTGGGTGGCCAACACAAAGAACGGTTCCGGCAAAGTATGACGTTCCCCCATCGAGGTGACCCGGTGTTCCTGCATCGCCTCCAACAGCGCAGACTGGGTTTTCGGGCTCGCGCGATTTATTTCATCCGCCAACACCAATTGACTAAACAAGGGCCCGGGTTGAAAAATGAATTTCCGTTCCCCATCCACATCCTGCAACATCGGATTCCCCGTAATATCCCCGGGTAACAAATCCGGTGTGAATTGAATCCGTTTGGATTCCAATCCCAACACCTGACTCAAAGCCCTTACCAATTCGGTTTTTCCCAGCCCGGGCAGTCCCTCCAGCAACAGGTGGCCGCGCGCCAGCAAACAGATCACCACCTGATCGATCAGCGCTTCTTGTCCAAACAAAACCTGATTCAATTCCCTCCGGACCTGTGCCAGTTTTTCCGAGGTCATTTTCAGGTCTTTTTCCGTAAGTGTTTCCGTAGTCATTTGCTGTTTCCTAGTTATTTAAAAAAGGCTTTTAAAACTTTTTGCTCTGCGGGGAGCACATCCTGATCCCAAACCACTTCACCGCTTCCCCCTTCGGAGGCAACCGCACCGCCTATGGATCCCGGGTCTGTCCGCTCATCCCCATGTACCGTGTCCCTCACTTCCAATAAATCACCCATGCGGGCATTTTCCATACTTCCGGGGTCCAAAGCCATGGGCACCACCGGCTCCACCGAAGTTTCAAAATCCCGCAGGCTAAGATCCGTAGGCCCGCCCCCCCTTGAGATCCCCCCCATGCCGGAATCTCCATCCATTGAAATCAGACCCGCGGCCACCAGTGCCTGCTCCATCCCTTCCCCGTTTTCCATCAACGCCTGTTCGAGTTGTTGCAGCTGTGCCCGATCTATCTGTTGCAGCCGGGTCAAATCCACTTCGCGCAACTGTTGTAAAAGGTTCTCATTCACTTGCAGTCCGCCCTGCCCCATTTGCTCCCGCATTTGTTGCAGATAGTCCTGCATGGCCTGCTGTTGCCCGGGGGTCAGCTGATCTCTCCCCGTATCCGCCAACTGCAAAAGCATGGAGGTATGGTTCATGGCCTGCATCAGCCGTTCCGAATCCCTGTGCATGCGACTCCGCAACCGGTCAGTCGCCTCCAGTGTACTGGGATCATACCATTCCTCCATGGGTTTTTGCCGTAACTGCTCCACTTCCCGTTTTAGCGCCTGGGTCGCATCTTCTTCAACCAAATCCTGCTCTTCGAGTTCATCCGCCAAGGCTTCAAGCGTCTTCCAATCCGGCGGCTCCATGCGGGTTGTATCCAGTGTACTTCGTTCAGGTGGTAAGGGCAAATACCACGCGCTACTCAGGAACAGTGCCCCCAACAACAACGGGGCCAAAAAGAATCCGGACTTCACTTTCAGAGGAATTTTTGCATCCGGCACCATCGGCCAGTCCCCAACCCCCTGCAAAGCCGATACCAGGCGATGGTTTAATCCCCAACCCACATCCAAACGGGAGAAAGCCTTTTCCCAATTCATGCACTTGTCCTGACATTGACTCCGGGCAATCAGGGCGGAGACGATCAAACCGCCGAAGCCCAAAGCCCATGCGGGCTCAGTCCCGACTTTCTGCAGACGCAACAACCAAACCAGAACGCCACACAGTGCCAGGCTCACCAGCATCCCGGGCGAAAAATAGGTCCAAAACCAACCGAAATTCACCCGCAGCCGCATGGCACTCGCCTTACGCTTCCAGGAAATAGGCATAGAGGTGGGAGCAGAATTCATTATCAATTTTATGAACAAAAACTTTCAGGAATACCAGCGTAACTTGTTTATGTTCACCAAAAAGCAAATTGATTTGTAAGCAGGATCATCTCTGAACAGACTGATGGATAACCCTTTAACCACACCTTATCTTCTATGACTGCCAATGCCCTGCTCCCTCTCGATCCACATAACCAACGCCTCCAGGAAAACGTACACCCTGAACACTGGCAAAATCCGGAGCCCTCCGGGAAATACAATTTGGTGGTGATTGGTGCCGGAACAGCCGGACTGGTGGCCGCATCGGCTGCCGCCGGATTGGGGGCGAAAGTGGCGCTTATTGAACGATCCCTCATGGGCGGCGATTGTTTAAATGTGGGCTGCGTTCCATCGAAAGCACTTATTGCCTCCGCCCGCCGCGTGGCGGCCGTAAAACATGCGGACCGTTTTGGGGTGAAGATTCCAGACGAAGTTGAAATCGATTTTGGTAAGGCCATGGCACGGATGCGCAAATTGCGGGCGGATATCTCGCCTGCAGATTCGGCCCGGCGATATAAAGAAATGGGGATCGATGTCTTTTTGGGACAGGCCACCTTTTTGGATGCCGGCAGCTTGAAAGTGGGGGAGAAAAAACTTTCCTTCAGTAAAGCCGCCATTTGCACCGGTGCCCGGGCCGCCGCCCCGAACATTCCCGGTCTGGATCGCATTTCATATCTAACCAACGAAACGCTTTTTTCTTTGACCGAACTGCCCAGACGTTTTGCGATTCTGGGTGCGGGACCGGTGGGATGTGAAATGGCCCAAACTTTTGCCCGGCTGGGTTCCGCCGTGACCCTCATCACCTCAAAACGGGGTGTCTTGCCGAATGAAGACCCTGAAGCATCCGCCGTGATCCATGCGGCCTTGAAAGCCGATGGCGTCCGAATTCTGGGTAATGGAAAAGACCTGCAGGTAAAGAAAGATGAAGACGGTATTCAACTCCACCTCGCTGACAAATCCTTTTCCGTCGATCAGCTTTTGATTGCCATTGGGCGGAAACCCAACCTCGAAGGACTCGCACTCGCAGCCGCAGGTGTGGAAGCCACCGGAAAAGGTATCCTCGTAAATGACCGCTTACAAACCACCAACAAACACATCTATGCGGCCGGAGATGTTTGTTCCGACTACCAGTTCACCCACGCAGCCGACTTTATGGCCAGAAACCTTGTTCAAAATGCCCTGTTTTTTGGGAGAGCGAAAACCAGCAACCTGGTCATACCCTGGTCAACCTACACTGAACCCGAATTGGCACAGGTGGGTCTTACTCCCTTGGAAGCAAACACGAAAGGCATTGAAATCGATAGCTTCAAACAAGATCTCGCGCACGTGGACCGCTCATTGTTGGAGGGCGATACCGAGGGATTTGTGAAAGTTCATGTTAAAAAAGGAAGCGATCAAATTTTGGGTGCAACTGTGGTGGGAGCAAACGCAGGGGATCTCATTTCCTACTACACTCTGGCTATCAATCAAAAAATCGGCCTCAAAGGCCTGGCGGGCAGTATTTTCCCCTATCCCACCCATGCGGAAGTGGTACGGAAAACCGGCGACCTCTATAACCGCACCCGACTGACACCCACCCTCAAAAATATCATGACACGCTTTCTGTCCCTGCGACGGTAGGTCTCTTTAAGCTTCGTTTTCGACCATGATTTCAACACCTTCCTGACGCAAGCTGGTGCTGAAAGCTTCATCAATTTGACTCAGAGGAAAACGGTGGGTAATCAGCTGATGAACCGGCAATCCCATTCTCTCTGCACGCTGCAGAAAGTGGTAAGCATTCGGATATTCAAAACTATTATATACCCGGCGCCCCACCAGAGTAATTTCTTTTCGGCAGACATCATCATACGGATTCATTTTGCATTCGCCACCATCCACAAAATCGCCGACTTCATACACTCCTCCCCCCCGGCGAACCATTTTAAAAAAGTTTGAAAAAGCCGCCGGAACCCCGGTTACCTGAGAAGCAAAATGTGCCCCCACCCCTTTAGTCAACGCTGCTACCGCACCAGCCACCCGACTACGAAAATTCAATGTCGACCCGCATTGTTTTGCCCGTTCCAGCGCATGACAAACCACCGCTGCGGGTTCAATCAGGGTGCGAAGCTCAATGCTCATTTCATTCACCCCGAAAAAAGTAGAGCCCGGACGAATCACTACATCATCCCCGAAATAGCCATTAAAATGGTAGTCGGGCAAATCAGGCAACAGTCCGTACACTTTCAACCCCTTGCTTTGGTATTTCACGGATCACCTGCCGATGGCGTTCCGTCAGAATTTCTGCACCCAGCTCTGCAGTCCGCGCATAATCATTTCGACCGAAACCGTGCCGATAAATAATGCCGTAATACGTCCGGAAATTTCGATGTAATGTTCAATCAGCCGGGTGTGCTTGGTCCGGACCGCATCATGCAACAACTTCAAGGCAATCATAATAAACATCGATAACATCACCGCCAGAAAAATGACCAGGCAAGCTGACATCAACTCATGCCGTTTCCCGATAAGCACACTGGCGCTTATGGTTCCGGGTCCAATCAACATCGGCATGGCAATCGCGCCGGCCAAATGATCGGAATCGCCTCTTAACAGTTCGATGGAAGAAGGTCCTTTAAACACAAACTGAATACCGATCAATAAAAAGACCACCCCGCCAAATATTTGAAAAGAAGCGAAATCGGCCTGCATGAGGTTGGAAAAGATGGCATCCCCCAAGCTCGCAAATGCGCAGAAGATCACGGCCGCAATCATCCCCCCTCTCAGCAACACCCCGGCAAACGGTTTCGGGTTCAGCTTTTCAGCCACATCAGTCAAATAAACGATGAGCAGAAAAGGATTCAACAACACAAATAAAAAAACCATTGAGTTCAATAAATCAGACAAACGCGACTATCCTTTTTTTTAACCTTCAGGCAGCAACCGGTGCTTTACCGCTGAATTTTAAACACCAACGCACTCAATGGAGGCAGCGTAATATTAATCGAATGCTCTTTACCCATCCAGGAGATGCCATCGCTGTGTACGCCCCCACCATTCCCCATATTGCTGCCGCCATAAACTTCCGCATCGGTATTGAGGATTTCTTTATAGTATCCGGCGTGCGGGACACCCAAACGATAATTTTCACGGGGAACCGGCGTGAAGTTTAAGACCACCACCACCTGGTCACCGGCATTTTTGCCTTTACGGATATATGAAAGCACACTCTGCTGACTGTCATGAAGATCAATCCACTCAAAGCCCGCACCGTCAAAATCCAGCTCGTGTAAAGCGCCTTCAGAAACATGGAGCCCATTGAGGTCTTTCACCAAATTCCGCAGTTTAAAATGAGGATCGTATTGAGTGAGATGCCATTCCAATTGTCCGCCATCCTGCCATTCAGTCCACTGACCAAACTCACAGCCCATAAACAAAAGTTTTTTGCCGGGGTGGGTCCACATATAAGCGTACAACAAGCGCAGGTTGGCAAATTTCTGCCAGACATCCCCGGGCATTTTATCCAACATGCTCCGCTTACCGTGAACCACTTCATCGTGTGAGAAAGGTAAAATAAAGTTCTCATTAAACGCGTAGATCAGGGAGAACGTAATCTCACCGTGATGATGCTTCCGGTGAATGGGTTCCTGTTGGATATATTCCAACGTGTCATTCATCCAGCCCATGTTCCATTTCAACCCGAAGCCGAGTCCGCCCAAATAGACCGGGCGACTGACCATCGGCCAGGAGGTGGACTCTTCCGCAAAGGTAAGAAATCCCGGAAACTCCCGGTGGACGATTTCATTAAATTTCTTTAAAAAGGACACCGCGCCCAGATTTTCGCGACCGCCAAATTCATTCGGCACCCAATCCCCGTCTTCTCGACTGTAATCCAAATATAGCATACTGGCCACCGCATCCACCCGGATACCGTCAAGATGATACACCTCGGCCCAAAACATGGCGGAACTCAGGAGGAAAGTCCGCACTTCATTACGGTCGTAATTAAAAATCAAGGTGCCCCAATCCCGATGCTCTCCTTTGCGGGGGTCCGAATGCTCATACAAATGGGAACCATCAAACTGCCCCAAACCATGCGGATCCTTGGGGAAATGGGCCGGCACCCAGTCCAGGATGACGCCGATGCCTTCCTGATGGCAACGATCCACAAAATGCTTAAAATCATCCGGCGAACCAAACCGGGACGTGACCGCAAAATATCCGAGAGTTTGATAGCCCCAGGATCCATCAAACGGATGCTCGGTAATAGGCATCATTTCAATGTGGGTAAAGCCCAGACTCTTCACGTAGGGCAACAGATCATCTGCCAATTCATGATAGGTCAGAAAGCGTTCCTCTCCATTTTCGGAGATACGTTTCCAAGATCCGAGATGACACTCATAAACAGAAATCGGTTGGTTCAGAGGATCGGGTTGCGCTTTACGCGCCGACATCCATTGTTCATCATGCCATTCATAGGCGTGAATATCCCATACCCGGGAAGCGGTCCGCGGACGCAACTCGCCCGCAAAGGCGTATGGATCGGCTTTATGCTGAATGCCTCCTCCCTGACCACGCACTTCAAATTTATATAAATCATTCAACCCCAGTCCGGGAATAAACAAGACCCAAATCCCGGATCCCCCCAGGCTTTGCATGCTATGGGTGCGGCCATCCCAGCGGTTGAAGTTCCCAATCACACTCACCCGCTCCGCACAGGGGGCCCATACCGCAAAACTCACGCCCGGAACGCCGTTAATATCCACCGCATGTGCGCCCATATAATCATAGGTCCGATAATGGGTCCCTTCGCCAATCAAGTAGAGGTCGGTATCCGGGATACGCACATGGTAGGCGTCGGCATATGGGTCTTCCACCAGTCGGGTCTCCGCGTCCCTTTCTTCAACCTGCAGCTGGTAATGCGCGGGCAACGTATCAAAATCCGCTTCAAAAACACCGTGGGGATGCACTTTGCTGGTCGGCACCGCTTCCCCGTCCACCATGACCTGCACTGATGATGCATGCGGATAAAAGCACCGCACCACGCCGGCATTGCCCTGCGTGTTCACAATTCCCAAAACACCATAGGGATTGTAGTGACGCGCTTCAACCAGACGGCTGATATCTTCAGGGTATGCGGGTGTTTTCGTTGTTTTTTTCTTGGTTGCCATAAAAATCTCTCATTGGGGACTACGCATATCATTACATCTGACAGGACTATCGTCAAACATTCAACCACACCAAAGATGCACCGGGACAATCCAGTTGAAAGGACTTGTCATTTCACCAAGGATCCCTAATGAATAGATATGGAAAACATCAAAGCGCTCAAAATCCTGGTTACCGGCGGATCCGGCTTTATCGGCAGTAATTTGGTTAAATTGCTCATCGAAGAAAAAGGATGTGAAGTGGTCAATCTCGATAAGCTGACCTACGCGGGAAATCCGGAATCCCTCAAATCCGTGGAGACGCATTCGGGATACACCTTCGCCCAGGTCGATCTTTGCGATGCAAATGCGGTGCAGGCATTATTCACAACCCACCAACCCGATGCCGTGATGCACCTTGCGGCCGAAAGTCATGTCGACCGTTCCATCGACGGCCCCGGAGACTTCATCCAAACCAATGTGGTGGGCACCTTCACTTTGCTGCAGGCCGCTTTAGAGTATTGGCGCAACCTGGAAGGCGGGAAAAAAGAGGCCTTTCGTTTTTTACATGTGAGTACCGACGAAGTGTATGGCTCTCTGGCTCCTGACGCTCCCGGATTCAATGAGCGCACCGCCTACGATCCGCACTCCCCCTACAGCGCGAGCAAAGCCTCGTCCGACCATTTGGCCCGGGCCTGGGCCGACACCTACGGACTCCCCGTACTGGTCACCAATTGCTCAAACAATTACGGTCCTTATCAGTTCCCGGAAAAACTGATACCGGTGGTCATCCTCAAATGCCTGCACAACGAGGAAATTCCGGTTTACGGTAAAGGGGAAAACATCCGGGACTGGCTGTATGTCGGGGATCACGCGGAAGCCCTCTACACCGTACTCTCCCAGGGTAAAGTCGGGGAGACCTACAACATTGGAGGCAACAACGAGCGCAAAAATATCGAATTGGTCACCACACTCTGCAGCATATTGGATGAACTTAAACCCGGAGAACGGCCCTATGCGGAAAATATCCGCTATGTAACCGACCGCCCCGGCCACGATCTGCGTTACGCCATTGATCCCACTAAAATTTCTTCCGAACTGAACTGGCAACCCAAAGAATCATTTGAAAGCGGATTCAAGAAAACTGTAAAATGGTATTTGGACAATCAGACATGGTGGCAGAATATTTTAGATGGCAATTATCAACTTGAACGTCTGGGCAAAGGCTCGGAATCATCAAACGCAAAGGACAGTCAATGATCGCATTACTCGGCGGAAGCGGCTACGTGGGTGGCGCATACCAAACCTATTTTCAGCAACGGGGAATCCCCTATCAGTCCCTCACCCGCGCGGAACTGGATTACACAGACCTCAAAACCCTCAACCAGTGGTTGAAACAAGAGAAACCGGATTTCCTCATCAACGCTGCGGGCTATACCGGCAAACCCAATGTGGATGCCTGCGAAGCCGATAAGCACAACTGCCTCTTCGGCAACGCGGTTTTCCCGGGCATTGTGGCCGAGGCCTGTGCCGGGGCCGGCATCCAATGGGGGCAGGTCTCAAGTGGATGTATCTACACCGGCTGCCGGGAAGATGGCAAAGGCTTCACTGAGGATGACAAACCCAATTTCTCTTTCCGCACCGATAACTGCTCTTTCTATTCAGGCACCAAAGCACTGGGCGAAGAAGTACTCAAAGATGCGGAAAATGCGTATGTCTGGCGACTCCGCATTCCGTTTAACCACGAAGACAGCCCCCGGAATTATCTCAGTAAACTCATGCGCTACGCCCGTTTACTCGAAGCCACCAATTCCATTTCACAACTCAACGAATTTGTGGAGGCCACCTTTGCATGCTTTGAAAAGCAGGTCCCCTTCGGAATTTACAATGTAACCAACCCCGGCGAAGTCACCACCAGTGAAGTTGCCAAAATGATTGAAGACCACGGCCTGGCCCCTCACGAATTTTCTTTCTTCGACGACGAAGTGGAGTTCATGAAAAAAGCTGCGATCACCCCCCGGTCAAATTGCGTGCTGGATGCAAGCAAACTGGAAAATGCGGGCATCAAACTCACGCCGGTTCGGGAAGCCATCTCACAGGCACTGGAAAACTGGATTCCTGAAAAAAACGTTTAACGCCCCCGCGAGTGCAATCGCCCCTGGAAATCCGCGGCCAGTTATGTCTGTCCGCGGCAGATTAAAAACTGGAGAATCTCAATGAAACGTAAAGGCATCATTTTAGCTGGCGGATCCGGAACCCGCCTCCATCCCCTCACCCGTGCGGTTTCGAAGCAGTTGATGCCCATCTACGATAAGCCGATGGTTTACTATCCGCTGTCCATGCTGATGCTGAGTGGCATCAAAGAGATTCTGATCATCAGCACCCCCCATGACCTCCCCCACTTCAAAACATTATTCGGCGACGGCACCCAGTTTGGCCTGCAAATCGAATACGCCGAACAACCCAGTCCGGACGGCTTGGCCCAGGCATTCATTATCGCCGAAGACTTTCTAAATGGTGCACCCAGCTCTCTTATTCTGGGCGACAACCTTTTCTACGGACATAAAATAGAAAATTCGCTGATGGCCGCCGATGAAAGTGAAGGCGCAACGATATTCGGGTATGCTGTCGATGATCCCCGGGAATACGGGGTGGTTGATTTTGATCAGGATGGAAACGCGCTTTCAATCGAAGAAAAACCCGAAAAACCCAAATCCAAATTTGCGGTGCCCGGCATTTACTTCTACGACAAATACGCCCCACAATATGCACGCGAACAAAAACCTTCCCCCCGGGGGGAACTCGAAATCACCGACCTGAATCTCCGTTACTTAAAAGAGGGAAAACTCAAAGTGGAAATTCTCGGACGGGGTACCGCCTGGCTGGATACCGGAAACAGCGACAACCTGCTCGCCGCCTCCCAATTTGTGCAGGTGATCGAAAAACGCCAGGGACTCAAAATTGGCTGTTTGGAAGAAATCGCCTGGAGAAAAGGCTTCATCACCCAAATCCAGTTTAAAGAATTGGCGGATCAATACGGAAAAAGTCAGTACGGACAATATCTCCGGAAACTGGCGGAAATCTGAATTCCGGTTGCCCCTTCTCTCTCCCCCTTCTCTCTCCCACCCTTGTCTCTCCCTTTGTCACTACGCATCCACCATCAAATGGGGCAAGGTTCCTCCGCCGATATGCTGCAGACAATCCCGTAAACCCTGCAACCATTTCCGGCCAGTTTTGCGGTCGATACCATTAATTTTCACCTGAGGTGGCTGGCTGGCATCATGCACCAGCGGCACCAGTCCCCGTGCCACATGCTGCATCACCATCTGTTCACCCAACTCATGCCATTCGTCCAGCAAAGGTTTTAATGTTTGACCCTGAATCACCCATCGACCTTCCCCGCCCCAGACCTGACCTTCATATGCGAGCACCCCTTTTTCAACCAAACGCCAGCTGCTTGATGGGCAGCCGATTTTGAGCAGTGGCGGAACAGCCCGCAACGAACGTTCCGGAAAATCACGTCCATGCAACAGAGAGATTTGTGCAGGATCGATTTCCCGTTCAAGTAAAAATCCGGTAACCAAAAGATCGGCCAAATATTCCTGCTGCCGCCCCTCACCCAACCTTTCGGCATGATGCCAGATACGTTGTACAATCCACGCATGATCCGTGGCCTCCCCGGGCAGCCCGGCTTCTTTCAGTATTTCAATTAATCGTAAACAGGCATCAGGAAGCCCGGGAGATTCAAGCGGCGCGACCATTATTCCTCACGACCTATCAGACTTTCCACTTCACTCAGAAATTGATTCACATCCCGGTAGCGACGGTACACACTGGCAAAGCGCACATATGCCACCTCATCTAACCGCTCCAGCTTGTCCATAATCTTTCGACCGATCGCAATACTGGGAACTTCCTTTTCGTATTCGTTCTCAAGTTCTTTCACAATGGTATCGACGATTTCCAGAATTTCGTCTTCATCCACCGGACGTTTTTCGCAAGACTTTTTAATCCCCTGCAAAATTTTCACCGGTTTAAAATCTTCAGTAATTCCATTTCGTTTGAGCACCCGGATCCCTGAACGCATGACCTCTTCATAGGTGGTGAAACGGTGGCCACATCCCAGACACAGCCTGCGTCGGCGAATGACTTCCCCGTCTTTGACCGTGCGGCTATCGATGACCTTGTCTTCAAGTTCGTGGCATTTTGGACATTTCATAATGAAACCCTCACATTTTCAGAAAGGCTGAAAAAAATCATTGAGGATGCGGAATCATTACCATACTACATGTTGTGGTGTCAATGCCGTGCACCTGCAGAAACGACCACTAAATGTATGACTGATCTACAACTGATTCTTCCAGTCTATCAAGACCGGGAAGCGCTTGAAAAGCTTCTCCCCACCCTCCTGAAACAAGGATGGAAGCCGGAACAAATCACAGTGATCGATGCGAGCGAAGTTGATGCGTTTCCTCTGGAGAACCCCTGGAACGTGCACGTTTACCACCCGCCCTCCTCATTTCTTGGACGGGCGGGGCAAATGAATTTCGGGGTTCAACAAACCCAGTCCGCCGCCTTGCTTTTTCTGCATGTGGACAGCTTTCTCCCAGACAACGCCCAAACCCATATTTTACATGCGCTTCAAAACGGCAACATCGGCGGTGGCTTTTCCCGCCGCTTTGACTCCCCTTCGCTGTTTTTACAGTTCACTTGTTTACTGGCAGATCTTCGGGGCAAATGGTTCGGCTGGTATTTTGGGGATCAGGCCATTTTCTGCAGTCGATCGGTCTTCGATCAAGTGGGAGGCTATCCCGATATCGCACCTTTTGAAGATTTAGAATTTTGCCGTAAACTTAAAAAACAAGGATCATTGACCCTGCTCAAACCCGGCATTGTTTCCTCCGCCCGCCGCTTTCAGGAGGGGCCTGTTCGTAAAACCTTCAAGGATTTTTGCCTCACGGTCTCCTACTTCATAAAAAATCCGCAGCTTCAGAAAACAGCATCAGCTGATTAAGGATTTGCATTCTTTCATCCTCACAGCCTTTCATCCTGATAAGACGGGCCACAGTTTCTTCATAAAGCATCCTTATTTTGCATACTCTGCCATACGCAAAGCCTCCCCACTTCCCCGGACACAAACCAAATTAAACAAATTCTCCCTGCGGTGCCTCCCCTTCTTTATCGCTTTCACCGGAATCCCGCATGCGAGCCTGATCGTGGATCATTTTACCGGCCGTGGATCCTTAAGTCTCGGCGCGAATAGATTTAACGCAGACAGCGGTTCGTCCGGAGTCCGGAAGGCAACCGGCATGGAAAACACCATCCTTTCCTACACCTCGGAACCAGGAACGGGACTCCTGATATTGATCAGCGGCAGCCTCGTCCTGCGGGGAATTTTCCGGCGCGCTTAAAGCTCTTTTCAAAGCTGGAATCCATCTCTTTGGAAGCGAAACCTGTCATTTTGACAGTTTCGGAAACTCATTTCCCCGCGCCAGCCTTTCGACAAAAAAAAGCAATCGGTCCCATGCGTGGCAAGGGTCAAAAAAATCAAGCGGTTGCCTAAAAGGCCGATTTCTTTTTGTTTAATATAGATACAATTACACTTCTTAAGCGGGCCCAATATTATTTTTCGCATTGTATTGCCATCTTATTTTTGGAGATACATATTTCAAAAAATAATCTCCGGTTTTAAGAAAAATAATTTATGCCATTAACTTCCAAAGTGAACATCCGTGATGTCGCAAAAGCCTCCGGGTTTTCCGTCTACACCGTTTCCTCAGTACTGAATAACAAAGGGGACATCAGCCCGGAAACCAGCCGAAAGGTTCGTCAAGCCGCACAGAAACTCAACTACAACATCCTCGGAAACCTGGCCGCGGCGAGAAACATCACCACCCGCTCCATCGGCCTCGTTTTACCGAACAGCAATTGCTTTCAACATACTTTTTACAACCGGGCTATCGCAACCTTAACCGCAAAAGTATCCGCTCAAAATTTCAACTGCCGTTTTTTCACCGAAGAGGATCTTCAACGAAAAATTGATCCGAATCAGTCCGATGGGCTGCATGAGCTGGGCTGTGGTGGGGTTTTGGTGTTCTGCCCGCGACAGAATTACGAAACATATATCACCCAACTCATTGAACGCGGGGTGGTCGTCGCGTTGGTTCGCCGACAAACCTCCCCCCAACCCGGGCTTCTGCAAGTTGTCGATAGTGATGCGGAAAACATGTTGAAATTAATCAATTATATACATGATCGACTGGGCAAACGAAGAATCATCGTGGTGGGGAATAAAAGAATGAATCCACAAAGTCCCGGAGCGAGGAGCAACACTTTTTTAGATTTCACCAGTAAAGATATTCCCGATAAAGATCTGGTATACACCAAAACCCTTGACTGGACCGATCTAAAGAAGGTCGCGCAGTTTAAACAGTTTATTCAGGCAGGCCCCCCGCCCCATATTTATTGCATGACAGATGACGTTGCCACCACCGTACTGTTTGGCCTGAACCATTCAGGGCTTTCCATTCCTCAAGACGTCACCGTGAGCGGGTATAACGATGATCCTGCTGCGGGCTATGCCATTCCGGGAATTACCACCATGCGAATTCCAGTGGAAGAAATGATCAACTGCGCTTGTCATTATCTTTTTGAAAACGCCCAGGCCACCGAACTTCCGCCGGCGGCCTTTCAGAAATTTGACCACAAACTCATTAAACGTGGCTCTACCGAAAACCTCGATGGAGTCCTTTCGTAATCGGAACCGACGCATGGGTGCTTTGGCCCGGGCTCTCACGCCCTACTGAAAAAGTAATATCCCCGGGCCAGGGGTTTGTTTATTTCACCGACCACTCAATGGCATGCACAGTTCCTCTCAGCGCCTCCGAGACCAATGCATTACGGGCTTCTTCATTCAGCCTCGCTTCTCCACGCAGATATACATCCAAAAGTTGGGGAACAATGATTTTAAGTGCATGTGTAACATCCGCATCCGACTGAATATTTTTACGGGGCCCTCCGGCAGGATCAGAAAAACTAAAATGATGTGCGTCATGAAACCACAGGAAATGTTTATCCCCTTCCGGCATCAATCTGAAAAAATCGCCATGGGCATCACCTGATAAATCGCGGGTGCCGGATATTCCCACAAAAGGAACCGTCACTTTTGCAAAACTCTGCTCATTGAAAAAATTTCCATTCGCACTTTGCGGGCTTAACGCTATCCCCAATTGGATCCGTGGTTCCGAAAGGTCTTCATCCGTAGTGACCGGCAGAACCCCACAACTGACCATGGCCGTATACGCGCCGTACGAATGACCGATAATCGCGATTCGTGAAAGGTCGATGCGGCCCTGAATCCTCTTATCCACGCGGTTTAATTTTTCCGCCAGATCAATCGCAAACCCGACATCCCTGACACGGTTCTCACGGACCGCTTTATCGTTTCCACAAGCTTTGAGAGCCTGTTTATAATTCAGTCCTTGGCTGCGCATGCGCCAGCGAATATTTCCCGTATTGCTGGTGACGTGTTCGAGACACATGACCACGTATCCTTGTTTTGCCATCTCGGCCGCGAGCGCATACATGCCGTGCCGACTTCCCGATGCGCCATGGGAAACCAACACCAAAGGTTGCGGCGCAGTTTGCCGGGGCAAATGAAATACTGCCGGAACATTTCTCTTTCGAGCCCCATCCATATTCCGGGGCAGGTCCACCACCACCGCTTGGGCGAAACCCATCCTGGGGATCATCAGAACCAGGATCCCTAAAATACCAAACGCTCTACTCAGATATGTCCGCTTCATGTCTGTCGACAGCGCTATCATATAAAGGTTGAGAGGTCAATCGGCGTAAAAGCCGGAACAATGAAATCAGCGATGCCACCAGCATCGAAGAAATCAAAACCGCGGCAAAGAGTTTGGGCTTACCATGCATGACCGCCTGCCAAGTCACCGTTGACCGCCACAGAAAAGCGGCGCAAAGGATCAGTGTGGTGACTGTGGCCGCAATGTAAGGCGCATTGCGTTCACTCTTCAGCATCCAAATTCCCCAGGCCGCGCTAATGAAACCAAACCCGCCTCCGGACTTCAGTGCCGTCTTTGCCGCCAAGGGGTTGGATGCATAGCCCAACAAACCGCAAACAAACAAAAAGATGCCAAAACCGATAAACCAACGTCCTAAATCCCTGTTTTTATTTTTCATACTCTCGGCATTAAGTTCGAATTCCGCTCCCGTCAAATCCCCTGGCCTCATTATTCTTTCATCCCATCGTATTTCAGAAAACATCGAGGCGGGTTTAACCCGAAAAAACGATCAGCACTACCCCCAGTAAAATACCCGAGAGCACCCATGCTTTTTTGCGTAAGTTGATCTCCTTAAACAAAACCGCACCGATAAAAAATGAAACCAGCACGCTACTGCGCCTCAACACCGACATGATCACAATCAGCGCATCCGGATCACTCACCCCGATAAAATAAACCAGGTCGGCCATCACCAGGAACATTCCGATCAGCGGAATGGATCGGCGCCAGACAAAGGGAGTGGTGTTGTGGCGGTTCGGAAACCACAGCATCCCCGTGACCAACGAAAAAAACACACACAAATATAAAAAGTACCAGCCCAGAACCTGAAGAGGATCCATGCCCAAAGATTGTAACAACCATTTATCAAACAAGGAGCTGCAGGTGCTCACCAAGGTTGCGGCAAAAATAAGCCCCACCCACTTGCTGCGGTGAAAAGTGATCCCCTCCTCGCGCCCCAGCAGCGAAAACAGAAAATAACAGCCGAAAATGATTCCCATTCCCAGCCACTGCAAAGGTGCGGGCTGTTCGTGAAAAATCAGTACCGCTCCGGCCAAAGTCCAAACCGGTCCTGTTGCACGAATGGGAGAGACAATTGAGATAGGAAGGTGCTTCAATGCAAAATAGGCACAGATCCACGACGTGCCCACGATCAGGGCTTTGACCACCATCCATCCGTGCCAGGCCAGGGTCATCGGCGCCACATACAGCCCCATACTTTGAAAAAGTTCCGGGGCGACCCGTGACCCCGCCAAAAATGGTGACATCAAACAAACCGAAGTCAGGTTTGAAAAAAACAACACCGGCAACACGGCATTGCCGTTTAAGGCGTGCTTCTTACAGAGATCGTAGACCCCCAGAAACAGCATAGAAATTAGACCCAGACCTATCCACATCGTTGATCGCCCTATTTTCTAACCAGCTCTATTCCCTGATCGGTTACGAGGATCTTTTTCTGCTTATACAGCCTTCCAACGGCTTGCTTGAAGATTTTTTTGCTTACCTGAAATTCATCTTCAATCTCTTCAGGAGAACTTTTACTGTGGAAGTGGCTCCGCCCCCCCGAAGAACGCAGATGGGCCATGATTTTTTCAGACGTATCAAAAACATGCCGGTCCTGAGGCGGTTGCAAGGATACATCAATTTTCCCGTCTTCCCGGATCTGTTTTATATATCCATCAAGTTTTTGGCCTTCCCGGTAATCTTTATAAACCTGATTGCCATACACCAACCCCGTGTACTCATCATTAATCGCAACCTTGATACCCAAATCGGTAAAGGCATAAACCTCCACATCCACTTTTTGCCATGCAGAAAAGACACCCGGTTCAACCCTTTCTAATAACGAAGTATAGTCATCTCTCATGCGCGTACCCTGATTTTTTGGTGAATGTAAGATCCAGAACCCGGCAAGGGGACGAATGCAGCCTCTCCCATTAAAGGAAATAAAGGAGAACGCAATGACAACTTCAAATCGTATCAACCGACGTCAAAATCAACCAAGGATGATTCCCATCAACCGTTTCCCCCAAAAAAGAATATCCAGCGAAGGTAAACAAGCGACCAAAAAACCGGGAATCCATAAGTACCAATTTTTACGAATGTACACGTCAGATAATGGAGGAAGTTGAAAGCGAAGCACCGCCCAGGTTACCAGAGGATACATGGCGACCGGAACCAACACCAATACCCCGATTTTCACACCGACCCATAAAGGTTCCAAAAAAGGTACCGAACGAAGAAACCGTAAAAGCCCAAAAAGGAGAATCCATACCATTACCCCGCAAGCCATTCCTTTAAACGTATTGATTATCTTAGAGAGGTAAATCATGCCGTCCTCGTATGGCTATTTTTCAACCAGTCAACTGTTTGAAGATAAAAAGTAATCCACCCCATGAACATTCCGGTGACAGGGGATAGGTTTGCCCACTTCAACTTGACACGCCCTCCAATCCGTTTATATCTCACCTTTATTATCCTTTATTGAAATCCCGCCTTCCGATTCGTTCGTATGAGCAAAATTCCATCCATCCCCCCGCCTGATCAAACCCGTTTACCCTCCCTCGGGGATCGGAACAAAATGGATACGCAGACTCCCGATATGGATCGTCGGACTTTCCTCTGTTGGATTGCGGGAGGCGCGGTGACCGCGGGTACCTTACTGACTATGGGAACAGGGGCTTTGCGCTTGTTAATTCCAAATGTGCATTACGGAGAATCTCCCCGCATATTTCTAGATCCGCCGGCAACCTACCCCATAGGTGTCACTTACCTGGAAAAGCACCGGGTCTACCTTGTACGCAATGGCAATCAAATACGCGCCCTCTCAGGGGTTTGCACCCATCTGGGTTGCTCGGTAAATCTGGATGAATCCGGAAGGGGGTTTCATTGCCCCTGTCATGGCAGTCGGTTTGATGACCGGGGAGAAGTCCTTCGCGGCCCCGCAGCACGTTCCCTGCCTTGGCTGCACCTCGAAAGGACTGTGGACGGACGGGTAGTGGTCGACCGCTCCCGCGAGGTCTCTGAATCCGAAGCCATACAGGTCTAGGATGCCCTCACCTTGGAAAAAATTTGTTCACTCCGTTTTTCCCCTCGGCTGGCCCCGTAGTCATCGGGAACGTTTACAGGCGGTACGTGGAAACTTGTGGCTCCATGTTTTTCCCGCGCGCGTCCGGACCGGAAGCCTGCACCCAAAAGCGACGCTGGGTCTCGGCCTGATTACCTTTAATCTGTTTGTAATTCTTTGCCTGAGCGGCGTATGGCTGATGATGGTGTACACCCCTTCCACCGCGTTGGCCTATCGCGACATGAACGACCTCGCCCATGTGGTTTCCGGGGGACGTTTCTTACGCAATGTGCACCGCTGGGCCGCCCACCTGATGGTACTGTTTTGCATTCTCCATTTGATCCGGGTATTCTGCACCGGGGCATATAAAAGACCGAGAGAATTCAACTGGGTTTTGGGTGTCCTCCTCTTTGGCCTGACTTTAGCTCTTTCCTTTACCGGTTATTTGCTGCCGTGGGATCAACTGAGCTTTTGGGCCATCACCGTGAGCGCGAATATTCTGGACTATGTCCCTGTACTGGGCCCCCCCATGCGTCGACTCCTCCTGGGCGGCGAAGAAGTCGGTCAGGCCGCCCTGCTTCGCTTTTACGTTTTACATGTATTCGCCTTGCCAACCGTGGCTTTTCTTTTGATCGCGGTCCATGTGTGGCGGGTTCGTAAAGATGGCGGTCTCGCCTGCTCGGATCCGGAATTGCGGGGGAAAGAGGATCCCAATGCAAATACCTATGTGCTCACTTGGCCGCATTTACTTTTGCGACTGATGCTGGTGATGCAGGCCACCTTGATTCTGGTATTCATCTGTGCCCTTCTCTGGGACGCCCCCCTCCTGAAAATTGCGAACCCTGCCCATCCCCCCAATCCATCCAAAGCTCCTTGGTATTTCCTCGGACTACAGGAAATGGTCTCCTACAGCGCTTTCTGGGGAGGATTCTTCATTCCGACTGTATTCGCAGTGCTGCTCCTCCTTCTACCCTACGTCGACAGCAACCCCAAAGGCGCCGGATACTGGTTCAGCCGCCACCGTCGCTTTGCCATAACCCTCTTTGCAATCATAATATTCAGCTTAGCCCTCCTCACCGTGATCGGACTCTGGTTTCGCGGCACGCACTGGACCTGGCAATGGCCCTGGGGAGGTACCCGAATATGACCCTACAGTCCCCAGCCAAACTGATGCCCTGGTTTCTTTTGGCAAGCGTAGTGCTTTTTATACTGATGCTGGGGGGAATTGCCCAGGATTCCCAACAGCCTTGGAAATCTTACCAACGCGACTATATTCGAAGAAAAAAGAACAGCGCCCAAACCCCGGCCGAACAACGCGCGGTCGATCATTTTCGGATGGGCATTCGCCAGATTGAGGTTCCCGAACTGGGGCGGGTCGACCGCTGCACCACCTGCCATTTGGCCATGAATCATCCGGACAAGATGGATGCAGACCCGCCCCTTCGCAGGCATCCTCAAATCGGACCTCATTCGTTTGAGGAATTCGGATGTACCGTCTGCCATCGCGGTAACGGACTGGCCACCAGCGTGGAAGCCGCCCATGGTCTCACGCCCGATGCGGCATCCCCCCTGTTACCCACCAAGTTCGTAAACGCTTCCTGCCTCGCCTGCCACAATCTCAACGCCCTCCCCGGCGTCCAAAATCTCAAAACCGGACGACAACTCTTCGAAAACAACGGATGTTTGACCTGCCACGCCCTCAACGGCACTGGCGGGCAAATTGGCCCCGCATTGGATGGCATAGGGCAAAGACGGGAATGGGACTGGTTCATCCGGCACTTCAAAGATCCCGCATCCGTTTCACCCGGTAGCGCGATGCCACCCGTACAATTGGCTGATGCGGATCTTGAACTTCTGACCCTGTATGTTCTGAGCTTCGTCGACCCTGTCAGCGACCCCTATTTCACTTCCAAATGGATCCTCCCCAACCCACAATCCGGACGTGAGCTCTATTTCAGCCGGGGCTGTATAGGCTGTCATCAGCTTGATAACATCGGAGGATCCCTGGGACCGGATCTCAGCCAATTAGGTTTACGGGGCAAA
Organism: Kiritimatiellaeota bacterium B1221; assembly: GCA_029269125.1. Lineage (GTDB taxonomy): Bacteria > Verrucomicrobiota > Kiritimatiellia > SS1-B-03-39 > UBA6053 > UBA6053. The sequence continues at coordinate 127,036 of JARHXX010000001.1, forward strand.
GCCGCCAGGTTACGGTACGTGCTTGAGTATACTCTCCCGGGCGCATCGATGCCTCACCCCGACCTGCGTCCGGATGAACGCGAAGCACTGATTGCCTTCCTGCTGGACCTGAACCAGCCCTGATCTCAAGTGGCAAAGCATTCCCTGGAGACAAACCCGAAGACTACTTCCCGGCCGCGTATTCAGAAGGTTTCATAAACACATACCCTTCCTCACTCAGAAACGCCACAATCTTCACAAACTCGGCGAAGCGTTCTTCCGACCATCCATGGGGATGCCCCTGCAACACCAGCGGACTTTGGGGATTCTTCTCAAGGTACTGCTTTTTGAAAAAATTAAAATCCGGAACCGAGGTCGTTTTCTCCAGGTTTACCGAACGCTTTAAAAGCACTCCGGTATAACCTCCCTCTCTGGCCGCACTCCCATATCCGTAAAGCCAAACTTTTATACCGACCGCTTCCAGAGCTTTCGCGGTATCCGCATTAATGGCGTTAAATGGCGCCCCGAATGCGGTAAAAACAATGCCCAGCTTTTCTTCACCCAATCGCTGGGTTTGTTCCAGGGTATCGACCTGCGCCGCGAAGGGTTCCTGAAATTCGGCAACCTTTTTCCCATCTTTTTCAACCCGTTGATGCGTGAGGCCGTGATTCCAAAATTCAATCCGTCCGCTTTCCTGTTGACCCCTGATCCATTCACAGAATGCGGGGGTTGCCCGTTTAATATCACGACCAATCATCCCGAAAGAGGCGGTCAGATTGTGTTCATGAATATAATCCACCACCCGCTGCCAGTTTTCCGTGGGCACTTCCGTACGGGAAGAAAAGTCATCCAGCTTCAGGATCACCACCTTAGCAGGTTCTTTAGCGAAAAGACGGGGTATCGCGAGTATGCCCAGTGAAAGAAGTATTGAGAAACATTTCATTTTTTATCCTTCGGTTCGGTTGTGGGGAAATGAGCCTGTGGAAAGATTTCAACCAGAGTCCGCTTCTGGATACGCAGAGAAACTTCCAGTCCCCCTTGAATAGGACTCAACTTAACCGGCACCTCCTGCTTTCCAGCCCGCGCGATGGCCGACCAGGAATCTTGTGGAGAAGCCGGGATTCGGAGCGTCACTTCCCGGGCGTACAAATTGCTCTCTGCAGGATTCACCACAAAGCCTATCCGGCCGTCCGGATATTCGGAACCGGCAAAATAAATTCCCTGCAACGGTACAACCCCGTCACCAGGAACCATCGACACATCCAAGCGGCGGGCACCCGGCTGGGCGATACTGACATAATCTTCAAACACGACGCCCGATGGACGCGGTTTTCCCTGTTCATTGTACATGCCGAAATGATGAGCATCCCCTCCGCCATGGAAAGTGGATAACTTTGCCAAATCTCCGTGCAACAAACGGGCGATCGCTATGTTCAACGCCGAAGCCTGGCGCGCCTCAGACCAGCCGCTTTTGAACCATTCCGCATCTCTCCATACGAAACCGGATTCATTACAGTAAATTTCGAGATCCTCTCCTGTGGCGTATAACATGCCCTGCACTTTTCCGTACACAATATCCCAACTCACCGATTCCGCAGCATAGGGATGAATGGCAAAAAGATCCAAATCTTTGGCAAAGGGTTGCGCCTGGATCGCACGCACATAATCAGGCTCTGCATGCGCCAGCCCACCCGTGAGAATCTCCGCATCCGGATCATTTGCCCGGATCACCGGGACCACCGCAGCCAGAAAATCAATGTATTCCTGAAGGGAGCCCCGCCAGAACTGTTGAATATCCGGTTCGTTCCAGAGTTCATACACCTCCACCTTGTCCCCGTAGTTTGTCACCACCCATTCCACAATTTCTAAAAACTTCTCCGGATTTGGCGGCACCGTGCGCGGACGTCTCGCTTTCACCCCGTCTTGATAGCGTTCGGGTGAAATGGCCGCCCACTCCGGGGTTCCCGAAAGCACCAAATTCAACCGGTCATTGCGGGCGGCATCCCCTTCAATCTTTGCTTTCATCCGGTCCCAGCGCCTTTCATCCCCGGGAGGACCCGCATAACGGCTCGCCGTCCCGGAGCGCAGGACACTCCAGCGTTGGGAGACTTCAGTCGGGATCGGATGTTTCCCGCTACCCCGGTGATATCCGGCACCCGTCCCCACCCAGCGCTCCGGCGCCGGTTGGGTGCGGCGCTCCACCTGAACCGCATCCAGATATACCGGTTTGCTGCCGGGATTTTCCAGACACAGTGTCTTGCCCGTGAACGGTACATACAGCACACGTGTCATTTCCACCGGGACGCCGGAATAACGGTTTACGGTATGGTTACTTTCACCAGAGGGATCATTATACACATACAGTTCATTCATCACATCTTTCCCGTCAACGCTCACCCGCAATCCGGCATAGGTAGCATCATACGCAAAACGAATGCGTAAATAGACCGGCGCATCCCCTTTGATTTCCGGCAGATCCACTTCCACGGATTCTCCCGGCGACAGCCGCGAACCAAGCGGACTGTTTTTTAACTCCGCAGAGGATCCGTTAAATTCACCCCACCTCACCAACACTTCCGCATCCTCGGGATTCACACTCCCCTCAGTCAGGCGGGTTTGCAGGGGTTCCGGTGCAGGAAGCTCTTCAGGAATCATCACCGCCTGCGCCGGGTCCAGAATTAATTTTCCCTGATGCAGGTCCACTGCGATCTGAGCCATGGCCGTCAATAACTCCCCACCATGGGACCATCCACCTTCGTTATCAGGATCGGTCAGCTCACGGGAGAGAGAGATCACCGACCGGGCCCCCTCATTCTCCGCAATAAATACCTGGGGAGTCACCTCAGCGCCGTCCACCCGTTTGGCATCGATCAGCGGATAAAAAACGCCCTGATCCAGGGAAACCAGCCACATATGGGACAGGGGTTTTTCTGGAGCCCGCAATTCAGGCGCATAGGATGCCAACAAGGGAGAAACCGCATGCACTTTGCCCTGATTATGCATCAGCGGATTGTACACATATTTAAATCCGAAATGCCGGTGCAGCTCCGACGTCTGCCAGGCGAAACGGGGTTGCATCGGAGACATTTGCCATTTTCCCGAGGCATCAGGTTCAATTGCCACCAACAGCGGCACCCGGCCTCCAACATTCATCAGCACCCCGCCTTCCGAAGTGAAACGCTTAATTTCCGGGATGGCTTTACGGGGAACATCACTGCCCTCAAACACAATCACATCCAGCTTATCGGGTGAGAAAATTTCAGGATTCAATAAATCACCCAGCGTCAGTCGCGAAACCTCAAACCCACACTCTTTCAGCGTTTCGGCCAATTGATCATAGCGGGAAAGTGAAAGAGACAAACGATTATGAATCGTGCCCTCCACCGGATCAAATACAGCCACCCGGCCTTCCGCAAAAAGCGTCTGGGTTATAAAAAACAAGGTTATTATCCAAATCGGTTTCCAAAGTCTCATATGTGCGGGGCTCCCTTTCAGCTGCGGATTCATGGTATCCAAACCCGAACAGCCAGTAATATTTTAAATAATCTATTGTACTTCAATCAAAATCGAGTCATGATGACTACGTTGTCATTTATGTAATCACCAATACGAAAACTGTCAAACCTGAAAAAAATAATTAGACATCTCAAAATGGAAGCAGGTGATTTTGCGTATGCGGTCATCAGTGCTTGGGCCGCGGTGAATGAGTCGCCACGGGGCCTGCCCGCAGACTTCTATTGCTAACAATGTATCAAACGCTCTGCCTTCCCCTGAACCTTACCCCATGCATCATATGAAAAAAACGCCCCCACGTCTCATGACTTTTTTGATCCTGTCCGCCTTCCTGTTCACCCTTCAAGCCTGTGGGCGAAAGAACATTGCAGAATCCACCCGGAAGTTGACTCTCAAAGAGAATACGGATGGCGGTGCACTGCTCGCCTCCGCGATTCAGGAAACCATCCCGGAAGGCGGCAGCCTGGTGGTGTGGGCTGAGGAGAACTCCCCCACGGATCAGGCGCTGCTCAAAGGATTCACCGCAAAACTGGATTCATCCGCATATGAATTAATTCCCTTTTCAGTGGAATCCTTGATCCTTCCCCCTGAAGCCGTTCGGGAGCGGATGCAAGCCGGTGATCCTGTCCCTCAGTTGACCGAGACGCTTCGCAACGCCACCCCCGAGATTTCCGCTTTTGTGGTGCTGACCGGTGGCATTCCCGTTCAATCCTCTGCAGATCCGGTTTCCGTTTTCACGGCAGTCCTCACTCAGGACCAGATAGACCGCATGCCCCTTCCCCCCGAAGTTCGGGGATATGTGCTGCGGGAGCATCCGGTGGATCCGGCGGGAAAAGAGTCTTCGTTACGTCTGGTGACCACTGACTAAGTACAAATTAATTCAGAAACATATAGTAATCTGTATCCACATACTCCGCAGGTTCCAGCGCTTCGACATGGCCATCCACAAATGAGAAATGCGCCATACCATTGTGACGCGCTTCGGGGATATAAGCGCCAGTCGGACCAATCAGGGGCGCCCAGTCCAGGGTGGTTTTATCTCCGAACAGAAAAGTGCGGGCGGGATTCTGTATTTCCAAAACCGTAATCAGTTCATACCGGGTGGGATCATTCCGCCAGCCCATACTTTTATACGGCTCACCCCAACCCCATTGTTGACGATCAAAGTACCGGTTCATTCCATACTGAAGCGTCGAGGGACCTTCCGCCGCAATTTTCACGGACGGACAAATAAACATGGATTGGTCACGGTGGCCACTGGTTTGCACATAGGTATCATGAGACACCCCGGAGAGATAGGCGCCCACATGCCGGATCCAGTCACCATCCACCAGCTTTGATCCCACATAATGATCATCATTGGCCCGCAAGATCCCGCCCCCTCTCTCTGAGGCAATCGCCAAAGTCACCGTGGTGAGTTGCCGGAGCTGTGAAAAACATTTCATATCCCGGGACTTTTCCAAGGTTCGGGAAATTCCCGGAGAAACCAAAGTGATCAGTAACGCCAAAATGGCAATCACCACCAACATCTCGATCAAGGTGAATCCTGAAACGCATCGGGATGGATTTTGAGACGTTTTCATGTAGAAACCTTTTGGGAGCTGGCGGCGATTTTTAAAACAGGAGGGATCGTGACCGGTGTCTGTTTGCCCCCCGGTTCCACAAGCTTCCGCAACACCATACGCACCGCCTCCCTGCCCAAATCTTCTGAGGAAAGCTGCACAGTGGTAAATGGAAATCCGAAAGGATTTGAAAGATCATCCCCAATCGTAACCACAGATAACTCATCGGGGATCCTCAACCCCATTCCCACCGCGGCAACATACAACGGCTCCGTCACCGTCATCGAATAGGCCACCAATGCGGTGGGCCGGTCAGCTGTTTCGAGAAAACGCCTGCATAACGCAACCCGGTTGTCATGAGTCAAACGCATTTTTTCTATGGGTCTGTCGGTCGTCATCATTTGCACCCGGGGAGAAAGTCCCGCTTCCAACATCGCCTCCCGATACCCGGTGGCCCGGTCCTGCTCACTATGATGACTGGACTGCGTAAACCCCATGTAGGCAATATTGCGGTGTCCAAGGCTGATCAGATGCTCGGTTGCTAATTTCCCGGCGGCCCGGTCATCCGGGAGGACACAATCATAAGTCATGGGCGTATTCACCCACACGGCCGGAACCTGATAACGGTCAATCAGATTCAACACCACCGGCGGAATCCCATGGGTGTAATTGCAAATCAAACCGTCCGCCAGCACATCCTTCAGCAACTTTGGAAATTTGGTTTCATCTGACAACTCTTCTTTGTCCATAATCGACAACGTGAGGTGTAAATTTTCATGATTCAGCTCGTGATGAATCGAACGAATAAAATTGGATTGCAACCGGGAGCGCCCCGGAACGGTCGACAGTAACAAACCGATATTACCCGTCTTCCCCGTCCGCGCAGCCCGGGCCGCACTGTTGGGGCGGTAGCCCAGTTTTTCAACCGCTTCAAGTACCCGCGCTTTCGTTTTGGGGGACACCGAGGTCTTGCCACTTAAGGTACGGGAAACCGTCACTTGACTGACACCGGCCAAATTTGCTACATCTACAGAAGTTACAGATCGATTTTCACTCATATTTTTCACGCACTTAACCTGAATGACAACGTATACATTATACTGATGTAAATCGATTTGCCCAAGAAGTCAAAAAAAGAATTCAAAATCGTTTCTGACAACCAACCCGATTAGCCCCGCCAGGTTGCGTCTCTCCTCCCACGCTAACTTCTGCAAGGTTCTTGATATCAGCAGAAGTTTAGATTAGTTAACCCGGTATCGAAAATGCCCCTGCCCTGGTTAGGGAGGAGGAAAGGATCCGTTTTATCACCCGGGACGCCCACAGCTCTCTCCTTCGGATAAGAGAAAGGAACGGCATTTCAACTATTGATTTTATACAGGAAATAACCCTATGAGCACATTCAACGATTACCCTTTGCTTTCCTCCCTGCAGGAAACCCTGCGCGAAAAAGAATTTAAGATTCCCACCGAAATTCAAAGCCTCACGTTATCTGAAACCCTCGCGGGACATTCCGTGGTCGGCCTTGCAGAAACCGGAAGTGGAAAGACCCTCGCCTATGTATTACCGGTGTTACACCATCTTAAAACCCTGGAAAACGCAGGCAAACCCGTAAAAGAGCAGGGCAGCCCCCGTGCAATTGTCATGGTTCCCAATCGGGAGTTGGGCGAACAGGTCTCCAAAGTCTTCAAAACCTTTACCCACAACACCCGGCTGCGGATTCGCTCCGTATTGGGTGGAACCACCCTGAAGCTGGCCAAAAGAAATGTCTCAGGCTGTTTTGAAGTCCTGGTGGCCACTCCCACCCGTATTTTACAATTAACGGAACAGGGCCTGAGTTTAAATGATGTGCGGTTAGTGGTTTTTGATGAGGCCGACCAAATGCTGGATGACAGTTTCATTCACAATGCAAACCGGTTGGTCCGGGCCTGCCCCCCTCAACCACAAATGATTTTATTTTCAGCCACCATTTCACCCGTGGTTGAAAAACTCATCCAAAAATTATTTTCCGATGTTCAGGTCTATAAAAGCAAGGGCAGTCACCGGGTCGTCTCAACCCTTCACACCCAAAACGTCACCATCATCAATGGCGAACGGTTCCCGGTCATTTGCAAATTATTGAGAGATGAAAAAATGAGAGGCGCACTGGTTTTCACCAATACCAAAAAGCAATGTGACAATCTGGCAGCCCAGCTTCAGGAAAAAGGCTGTAATTGCGCCACTTTCCGCGGAGGGATGGACCGCCAAGAGCGCCGAAAGAATCTTAAAGAATTCACTGAGGGCAGCATCGATCTGCTCATCGCTACCGATCTGGCCTCCCGCGGTCTCGATTTTGCAGATGTCCACTGCGTCATCAATTACCACCTGCCCGAGGAAATGGAAAATTACCTGCACCGCGCCGGCCGCACCGCCCGGGCAGGAAAATCAGGTCAGGTTATCAATTTCGTCACCGAACGGGACAAAAAACTCATCGACCGGGTGAAAAAACTCTAAATACGCTTCAGGACCGCACTGACAAATATTTAAGATTTGCCCCTTTTTCCGGACAAATCCCTCTGCAGGTTTAAACTCGCTGATTCCCCATGTTTAGGTTTTTCCTGGTTTGCGGATTCGAGGCGGCCAAACCATAACCCCGGCAGCAGGTAACAGGAACAGTGACCCCGGTAACAGAACCCTGGCAAAGCCATCATTATCCGGGCCAACCCTTAAACTTCCGCTTCCCATATTCACATTCAGTGAAACTTTACCCGTACAGGAACCCGAATCGGCAATCAAGCGGACAATCCATCGCTTCCCCCGCCTCCACCAACATCCGGATCGGTTCATTGCCGTGCATACGTTGCACCGGCAACACTCCCCGAGGTCCACGACGTCCCTTGGCGGATAAAGAATACCGAATGAAACAATACGCGGCCCCTATGTTTAATCCGTAATTTTGCCTGCCACCCACATTCCGTTACCGAATCACCATAAAATCAATACACTCTAAAATGCCGACAATTTAAAAGAACATATCAAACATATATATTTATCTATTTACCCCTCTATTTATCTTGCATCTAGCATATGATATACCTTACATATATAATTCATATACTCAAAAAAGCTTCGGGCTTAAATTCCAGTTCTTATAAAACCACTTACTGACTTGGAGATAAAATCATGAAAAATATATCGTCATCCCGTAATTCACGATTTCTCATTCTTTATGCGTTCATGATAGTTTCGATACGGTTTCACACGCATGCAGCGGACGTTATCCAGTCAGTGAACTCAACGAGTGACAGCAGCAGTAACTGGAACACCGCCATTTGGGGGGCAGGTCCGTCTACACCCGTCTCCGGTTCCGGCGATACCTACATCAGTGATGGAAGCATTACCTCCCTGCTGAGAACCGGAAACTATACCAATGCGTATTTTGATAATACGCTTAAGCTGATCCATGGAGCGACATTAATCAATAAATCCATTTACGTTCATGATGCGGACTTCATCCTCGAGGACAACAGTACCCTCTCAGCAGGCGACAACGGAAACACCTACCTCAACTCGACCTCAATATATGTGGCCGGAGGGAATTCAGGGACACTTCGTGCGGACAGTGCGGGCCGAAATCAAACATTCAAATCTATCATTTCAGGTTCAGGGACTCTCAATACCACCGGAGTCGACGCGACCAGTATCAACTACATCGACCAAACCGCCAACACCTTTTCAGGCCTGTGGACCGTAAGCGACAGTACCTTGGTCTCCTTAAGCAATCATTCCCTGGGAACCGGAAGCTTTTATATTAACAGTGGCGGCGTGCTGGACATCCGCAACAGTGACTTCAGCGACGTCCATACAACTTCCGATCTCACAATCGTCTCTGGAGGATCTTTCGCCCTCAACAGCGGAATCACCAGCTACTTCAGTACCGTCAACCTGGATGGCACGGTCCTTTCCGCGGGGACCTATACCTACAGTGACCTTGATGCAGGGCAACAAGCCTTCTTTTCAGACAGTGATGGCACCGGCAGCTTTGTGGTCATACCCGAACCTTCCACTCTCTGTTTATTCCTTGCCGGCGTTTTGGCTGCCGCCTGCCTGACAGGCCGCAAAATTTAAAGCCCCCCCCACACCAGGTGGCCTCAATCCTGTTTAAAAGGAATCCCATATGCGTTTACGAATTCTTCTCATCGTTGCCGGCCTGACAGGCATTTCCCTGCTGACCCAAAAGATGGGACAAAAAAAAGAAGGCGCGATTTCCCAAGAACTCATTCAGGTTGCCACCCGAATTGCAGAAGTGATCGATGTCAACCAACCCGTTGTCATCATTGAATTAGGCACCCCGCTTTTGGGCGGTGGGGACATAAGCGCCGACAACTTCGAAAAAGCACTCCAGGCACAGGGGATCCAAAGCGTCGAACGTGAGCAAATTTGGGTCTCGGAACAAGCGCTTCCCCGACTGGGCTACGGCACCCTTCCGGAGGAGATGGCAGCCGATTACTTCCAACTACTGGAGAGGCACGCGGATTCCCCCTGCATTGTCTCCCTCGTCGGAGCACCGGAAGCACATCTTTTCAAATCAAACAGGGAACATTCCGGACAGAAACGCATTCTGGTTGACTCGCTTGGAATCGGTATGGCTGATTTCAGGAAACTGCTGCAGACAGGAATCATAGACCTCGCATTTACCCCGTCCGGTATGGACGCAAGCTCCGGCCTGTCCGCCGTGACAGCGGAAAATCTGAATTACGGAGAATGACATGAAACACCCCCCGCAAAGTCCCTCCCAAATTCTTCGGTCTGTTCCGCGGCCCCCTCAGAGCAGGGAAGCATTCACCCTGATAGAAATGCTGGTGGTCATTGCCATTATCGCCATGCTGGTCTCCCTCCTCTCCCCCGCCATTCGCGCAGCCCGGGCCTCCGCCAAAAAAGCGGTTTGCGCGGGAAACCTGCATGAAATCGGGGAGGCACTTTTGCTCTATGCAAATGAACACGGAGGAAGCATGCCCATCGAAACCAGCTGGTCCAACAAGTGGTACACCAAACTGGAGACCTACGTGCCCAATGAATCCAAACGGTCGGCGTGGTGGTGTCCGGCTGAAACGATTTCGCCCCCCAAATCGGCTTATCAGGGAAGCCTGCGTCCCGAGAGTTATGGAATCTGGTTCAGCTGGGATGAGTGGCAGCAGGGCAAAAAATATAATTACGGAAAGGTGCCGGCAAAAATCTGGCAGTTCGCCACCCCCTCTCAGACGGGGTTAATTTACGACGGACATGTGCAAAGCGGCTACTGGGTCTGGTACAACACCAGCAAAAACTACCGCCACCAAAATGGCACATCTGTAAATATTCTTTATATGGACGGGCGCGTGGGCAGCCAATCTAAATGACGCCGGAGATCTGCAGTCCGGATCGCCGAACGGTCTGCTCCAGGCAATCGTTCGCGTTCGTAACCATGCTCTGAACTCCGGCAGGTCTCAAGAGGAAACGTATTTTTCGACCCCATTTGCTTAACCCATTTTTTCAGGGGACGGTCCCCTGTCCCCCCAACTTTGCGCCCGAATGGGGTTTCCACCAATAGAATTGTGGCTTATAGCTTCGTGCGCCCCTCTGAAATTCAATCCTGTTTCCTGAGTTTTGCGAAATCCACGGATTTATCAGGAAAAAACTAAACATTCACCGCTGGATTGCGTACACATACCCCAGCACGAATTTCGGGCATAAGAACCTTAATAAAACCCAAACACTTTTATGAACGTACAACGATACCTGCGCATGGCCCACACCTCGAGTGTTCTGGTTTCTTTAATCATCAATGGCTTGTTAATCCTCCTGCTGGTCACCTTTATTACCTTTCAGGATCAGCAGGAACGGGAAACCAGTACGGTGATGGTGATTGACCCCATGGATAAGGAACTTATCGATGAAATCGAAGAAGAAATCGAACCCGAGGTCGTCGTCGATCCAGAAACGCTGGATGATTTCAGCGATTTCAACTTCGATACCCCCATCGATACCGCCATGGAGCAAAGCCCGGAGCCGATTGAAGAAGCGGTTCAAACCGATGTCAGCAGCCTCTCAGAATTGATGTCGGATATTTCCAGTCCGGTCAAAATGACCAGTTTATTATCAGGACGCACCTCAGTCGGACGTGCGAATGCCCTGAAACAATACGGACAGGGACTGGGCGGGGTTTCAGAACCTGCAGTACTCAATGCCCTGAGATGGTTGAAAGAGCAACAGCATAAAGACGGATCCTGGGGCGCGGAGGGAAAAAAGGGGGATTCAGGACATACCGGCCTCGCCCTCTTGGCCTTTTTGGCACACGGGGAAACTCCCGCATCCCGGGAATTCGGCGCAACCGTGGCCAACGGCATCCGGTTTTTGGTTGAAAATCAGGATTCCCGGGGATTACTCCAACCGGTAGGACGTCATGTGGTTTATGCACATGCCATGGCAACCTATGCATTGGCTGAATCGACCACCATGACGCAAAATCCCCTGTTGACCGCTCCTCTGGAACGCGCGGTTGCGCTCATGATCGAATCTCAACATCCCAGAGGCGGTTATGAATATGAATACGAAAAATCGGACACCCATGACGTGTCAGTGGATGCCTGGCATGTCCAGGCCTTAAAAGCAGCCAGCATCGCCCTTCCGGATCATCCGAAACTCAACGAGTATAAACTGCGGGCCATGGAGGGCATGCTACTGGGATCGATGAAAGATGATTTGGGCCGGGGCTTCGGCTACCGTCTCTCAATCCAAGCCACCCCCAAAGCCTCCAGCCGAAGAGAAATTCTGACTGCAGCAGGTCTACTGGGCATGTACCTCACTGGAAATGGTGACAGAAAAGAGACCCGTGAAATTCTAAAATATATGGAACGTCACACCAATAGAGAATGGCTGCCGGAATGGGGCGTCAGCAGAATCGGCAGTGATGAATATGGTGGCGAACTGATGTTCTGGTATTACGCGGTACAGGCTTTCTTTCAGGAAAACCGGAATGGCTCCAATTTCAGGAAATTCTATCCGAAGATGGTTGAGGCATTGGTAAAAAACCAGGCGGACGATGGTCATTGGAATAATTTTTCCAGAGAATCCCCTGAACAAGGACTGGTCTTGGACACCAGTCTCAGTGCATTGGCCCTCATGGTGACCTATCGCTACCTCCCCACCACCCAGGCGGAAAACATTTCACAACCGAATCCACAACCCGGCGGCGCCACTTCTTCAGCGGAAGAGGACGTCGAATTCGATATCTAAACCGCCGACTCAAACCATTCCGGGATTCCCGCCGACGCGAACGGTTCCGCCCCCCCTCCTTTGCAAAGGCCTCGGCGGCCTTGAGCGCCGGGGCGCCGGCTACGGGGGACAAGCCGGCCCCCTCTCCAAAATCCCCTTTAAAAAAGGATTGTCGAGCGCCCTTTCTCCATACAGGGTGCGCCCCATGACTCCTAAAGATCCTTTACTGGCAAAAGCCCGTTCTTATTTGCGGACGGACATCGAGCAACTCACCCGCGTCACCAAGGAATTGGACCCCGCCCTGGCGGATGCGGTCCCCATGATCTCTCAGGCGATATCCTCGGGCCGGAAAATGATTTTCACCGGAATGGGAAAGAGTTATCATATCGCCGCAAAATGTGCAGCCACCTTTACCAGCACCGGATCTCCCGCTGTGCTCATGCATCCGTCCGAAGCCCCCCACGGCGATCTCGGCATCGTCAACGAAGGGGATATCGTGGTACTTTTGAGTTACAGCGGCGAAAGCAAAGAACTGGTTCAGCTCATTCCTTTTCTTCGCCGCATCGATGTCAAGCTCCTTTCCATCACCGGTTCGGCGGACAATCAAGTGGCCCGCTCCGTGGATTTAAACCTCCGCGTCCGCATCGAAAAGGAAGCCTGCCCTTTTAATTTGGCCCCCACCGCCAGCGCTCTGGTTACCCTCGCGGTTTGCGATACCCTGGCCATGTTGGTGCACGAAGCGTTGGGCTTCACCCGTGAGGCCTATCAAAAACTTCACCCCGGCGGGGCCATTGGTGAAAGCCTCACCTTAAAAGTTCAAGACATCATGCGCGGAGAAGATCGGCTTCCCGGCTGTCATCAACACCAGAGTTTGCAACAAGCGGTCCTGATCATGACCAAATGCAAAGCCGGTGCCGTGGGCGTGCTTAATGATCAGGAGGAGCTTATCGGCATTTATACCGACGGCGATTTACGTCGCTCATTGGCCCGGGGCAAAGATTTGAATCAGACCCCATTACGTGAAGAAATGACCCGCGATCCCATTACCATTTCCCCCGATGCCGGCGCCGGGGAGGCCCTTACCCTTTTTTCCACCCACAATATTGATGACCTGCTGGTCGTGAATGCAGAGAAAAAACTGGTAGGCACCATTGATCTCCAAGACATTCCCAAACTTAAATTTTTCCAGGCGGACGCATGAGCAGGATCTTGCTGTTTAGTTTTCTTTTTATTGCAGCCCCATTATTTGCAGATCCCTCCCTGCCCCACGGGGAAATGACCACCTTCGAAGCGGTCGTATTGGGATTGGTGGAGGGCATCACCGAATATCTACCCGTCAGCAGCACCGGACATCTTATCCTCGCCAGTCAAGCCATGGGAATGGGAGAAGACGAGGTATATCGCAGTTCAGTCAACACCTACTTGGTGGTGATCCAAATCGGCGCCATTCTGGCGGTGATTACCGTGTACGGCTCCTATATCCGGCGGATGTTTCTGGGATTGATCGGAAGGGATGCCGGCGGACGTAAACTCCTGATATCCCTGATCGTGGCCTTTATTCCCGCCGCAGTGGCCGGACTGTTACTCGATGATTGGATTTCCTCGGTGCTCTACGGCCTTTGGTACGTGGGAATCGCCTGGTTCCTCGGGGGCGTGGCTCTGCTCAAATGGAACGGAAAAGAAAATGAAAACGAAGACAATTCAACGGCCCTCCACATGGAGGACCTTTCGGTGAAGCAGGCCCTGATCATCGGCAGCATGCAAGTGATTGCGATGTGGCCGGGCGTCAGCCGCAGCCTGGTCACCATCATCGGCGGCCGTGTGGTCAAACTTTCCCTCAAAGATTCAGTGATCTTCAGCTTTTTATTGGGCATGCTTACGCTCTCGGCCGCCACCGGATATAAACTCCTGGACTCCGGCACGGAAATGCTGGACACTCTGGGACTTCGCACGATTCTGCTGGGGATTTTTATCGCTTATCTTTCAGCTTGGATCGCGGTCAAAACCATGGTGGCTTTTCTTAAGAAACATGGACTCGGTCTCTTCGGAATTTACAGAATTGCCCTGGCCCTTGTCACCGTGATCCTGCTGTCCAGGGGAGTGCTGATTCCCTGATGGCCTGGACACTGCTGCAGATCCTCATACCGGTGTTCGGGCTGATTGCGCTCGGCGTTTATCTGCGGAAAATCTCCTTCATGGATGAACCCATGGAGAAAGCCTTTAACAAATACTGTTATTGGATCGCTCTCCCCGTTTTCATCTTCGTCAAAGCCGCCAAATCCGCGCCTCTGAACCGTGAAGTCTTCATCACTGCCTCCGCCCTCCTGCTGGTCACGCTCGCCTTGCTGATTTGCAGCCTGATCATCGCAAAAGCCATTCGCTTGCCCCAACGCTCCACCGGCACTTTTTCCCAAGCGACCTTCCGAGGGAATTTGGGATATGTGGGGCTGCCGGTGATCGCCTACGCTTTTCATGACAGTGCCACAGACATCCAGACCCAAGCCAATACCCTCGCGATCCTCAGCATGGCCCCCGGCGTTTTTGTTTACAACCTTCTCGGGGTCACCGTATTGGAATGGGATCGGCGCCATGAACGCGAAGGCCACCCCTTCTGGGCCTGCACCCGCTCCACTCTTCGAAACCCCTTGATCATCTCCTGCTTTCTCGGCCTGATCTGGAATGCCTTCTCCTTTCCCATGCCCCTCTTAATGGCGAAAATGGCCACCCCCGTTTCCAACACTGCATTTCCTTTGGCCCTGATGGCCATTGGCGCCCGTATCGCGGTCCTCAATTGGCAAAAGGGACTGGCACCGGCGCTTGCGGTCAGCCTGATCAAAAATGGTGCCGGACTTTTCCTTGGCCTGGCTTTCTGTAAGCTCTTAGGATTAGAAGGTATAAATCTTCTGGTGGTTTTGGTACTTTCCAGTTGTCCCACCGCAGTGGCCAGCTATGTATTGGTCGATCAACTCGATGGAGACCGCGACCTTGCCGCCTCCGCCATCGCCGTCACCCATGTGGGTGCAGTGATCTCTTTGGCCGCAGCCCTTTGGATAGGACTTTAACCTATGAACATCACACCTGAAATTGAATCCTGCTGGACGGCGGCCTGTGAAGTCCGCCAGCATGCCTACGCCCCCTACTCCAACTATCAGGTGGGGGCAGCCCTGATCACTGATCAAAGCCCACAAATTTTCAGGGGGTGTAATGTGGAAAATGCCAGTTATGGCGCCACCATCTGCGCCGAGCGCAATGCCATCCTCTCCGCGGTGGCGGCTTTAGGCACCATCACCATTCGCGACCTGGTTCTGGTCACCCGCGAACCCGCATCCCCTTGTGGCATGTGCCTGCAGGTACTCTCCGAGTTCTGCGACAGTGAAACCCGGATTTTTCTCGCCTCACCGGAAAAAATCTTTCATAGACACGCCCTCACCGATTTCTTACCCATTCAATTCTCTTCTGATAAACTGGAACTTCCTCATGACTGATCTGATCCCCAATGTTTTAGCTGAACGATACGCCTCCCCTGAAATGTGCGACATCTGGTCGGGCGAAGGCAAAGTACGCCTCGAACGCGAATTCTGGGTGGCGGTCATGAAAGCGCAAAAAGATTTGGGTCTCTCCATCCCGGACGGCGTCATCGAAGACTATGAAAAAGTAATCGGTCAAGTGAATCTCGACTCCATTCGTCAACGGGAAGCGGTCACCCGCCATGACGTGAAAGCCCGGATCGAAGAATTTTGTGATTTGGCCGGCCACGAGCACATCCACAAAGGGATGACCAGCCGTGACCTCACCGAAAACGTCGAGCAGTTGCAAGTGTACCGTTCCCTCCTGCTGATTCGTGAACGGGCAGTGACCACCCTCATTCGCATGGGCGAATTGGCGGAAAAAACTAAAGACCAGATTATAACGGCCCGCACCCATAATGTGGCCGCGCAACCCACCACCCTCGGAAAACGGGTGGCCATGTTCGCCCAGGAATTGCTTTTGGGCATTGAACGCCTGGACAGCCTCATCGAACGCTACCCCGTACGCGGACTCAAGGGTGCGGTGGGCACCCAACTGGATCAGCTCACCCTCTTCGCGGGTGATACCGATAAAGTTGCCGAAGTTGAAAAACGCATTGTCGCTCACTTGGGCATTCAAACCTGCCTGCAAAATGTGGGACAGGTTTATCCCCGCAGTGTGGACTTCGATGCCGTGAGCAGCCTGGTGCAACTGGCCAGCGGACCCGGATCTTTCTGCCGCACCCTGCGCCTGATGGCCGGAAACGAAACCGCATCCGAAGGCTTTGCCAAAGGTCAGGTCGGCTCTTCCGCCATGCCGCACAAAATGAACAGCCGAAGCTGCGAACGGGTGAATGGTTTTCACACCCTGCTCAAAGGATACCTGGGCATGGCCGAAGGATTGGCCGGCGATCAGTGGAACGAAGGCGACGTCTCCTGCTCCGTGGTGCGCCGGGTGATGCTGCCCGATGCCTTTTTTGCGATGGATGGACTGCTGGAAACCTTCCTCACGATTCTGAATCAGTTTGGGTGGTTTGAAGCCGTGATCGATCGGGAAAATCAACACTACTTCCCCTTCCTCGCCACCACCACTCTCATGATGAAAGCGGTAGGTAAAGGCGCAGGACGCGAAGAAGCCCACGAAGCCATCAAAGAACATGCCGTCGCCACCGTTCTGGATTTACGGAACGGGGTGATCCAAAAAAATAATTTAGGCGAACGATTGGCCGATGACGGAAGATTGGGACTCAGCCTTGAAGAAATTCAGCAGGTATTCCAACACGCAGACCAATTGATCGGTGGCGCAAAAAGCCAGATTGCCCTTTTGCAGGAACAGATTCAAGTTTGGCAGCATAAATTTCCGGCGGCAGCCGCTTATGCTCCCGGAAACATTTTGTAATTTCCGCACAAAAAGATCATTGATCTGGTTTGTAATTAAGCTTAAATAGGTATTTATTATGAACCTCGATCACATTATATCTTACCTTGAATTCATCGGGTTTGGCTTTTTATGTGCGATGGTCATATCATTTTTACTGACCCCGCTGGTCATGCGCGTGGGCAATACTCTGGGATTTGTCGATCATCCCGATGAGCGGAGGATTCACAGCAAGCCCACCCCGCGTTGCGGGGGCGTAGCCGTATTTATAGCCTATAGTCTTACGGTAATGTTTATTTGCCGTTTTATGGACGTGGAGCCCCAGGATTCATCGATTCGAATTTGGGTAAAATCCATCATTCCGGTAAGTATTCCCCTCATTATTATCGGCCTCATTGACGACCGCTGGGAAATCAAACCCATCTTCAAACTGTTGGGCCAAATTCTGGTGGGAGCCCTGGCCTGGGATCAGGGAATCAATTTGGGGAAACTCCTCGGACTTGAATTCCCCATCGTTTTAGACGCAGCCGCCACCATTTTTCTGTATGTGGCCGCCATGAATGCCTATAACCTCATCGACGGAATGGACGGGGTCGCCGGAGGCCTGGCGGCCATCACCAGTTTTGGGTTGGGTACCCTTAACCTCATTATCGGGAATGAAGGCATGGCGGTTATGTGCTTTGCACTTACCGGATCCTGCCTGGGCTTCCTCCGCTATAATTTCCATCCTGCCCGCATCTTCCTTGGTGATACCGGCAGCATGTACATTGGATACCTCTTAATGTCGCTCACCCTGGTGGCCCACTCCCGTACCACCGCCGCCATCATGATGATTGTGCCCCTCCTCACCATGGGCGTTCCCATGATCGATACCGGGCTGGCCATTTGGAGACGGTCCGTACGACGTGCCATGGACCCGGAAAAAAAGCTTCGCGTTTCCGTTGCCGACAAGGACCATCTCCACCACCGGTTGGCCCGTCGTGGTTTTACACAACGCCGGGTTGCAATAACCCTCTACTGTATTCAGGCCCTCCTGTTTGCTGTGGGTTTGCTCTGGGTCTTTGTCAGAGATTACCGTATGGCCATTTTTACCATCGCTTTTTTTGCAGGCACTTATGTCGTGCTGCGATATCTGGCATCGCTGGAAATGAATGACAGCGGCCGGTGGATTGTGGATGGCATTCGCCGGCCCGGACGCATGCAAATTTACAGAAGTTTCATGCCGATCTTTGATGTGACCATCCTCAGTATCGCCATATTTTTCCTTTCCTGGATATTAAGTGTGGATTACCCGGAACTCTCCATGGGGCGACTCATGAGGGAAACCGCCCCCCCACTGGTAGGCGGTGCGATGATTTTAATTTGGGCCACCCGTTATTACCGTCTTCAGTGGACCCGTGCCCGCGCCATAGATTTCTTTAGTTTGGGACTGATCATCACCGCCGGAATAACTGTCGGCATCGCCATCAGCCCACTCCCCCTCCACCATACCATTCGTGAAACCATTCTGTTTTCACTGGTCATACTCACCCTCTCGGTCCCCCCCATGGTCATCTTCCGTGCCATTCCCCGACTGACACAGGACCTCCTCCAGTATCACGACCGGAAAAGCAATCATACCGAAAATGACACCCAACACCGGGTCTTGATTTACGGCGCGGGATACGGCTACACCCTCATTACCCGCGCAGAAAGTTTCGACGACTCTAAACGGAAACAACACTACTGCCTGGTCGGACTGATCGATGACGACCCTTATTTGAGAGGACGCGTGGTTCACGGACATCAGGTTTTGGGAACCCTCCAAAATCTCAAAGATCTTGTGAAAGAAAAGAATGTAAGCGAAATCATGGTTTCCACCCAATTAAGTGAGAGCAATAAAACGGAACTGTTACAAATTGCAGAAGAGATAAACTTAAAAGTAACTTTGCGGCTTTTCTCAAATCAGGTTTTGCGGGATCTCTCACTCGCCAGTTAAAAAAACCGCAGGTCTCACTGCGGGAACCCTCATTTTCACCGGTAAAACCTGACATTCTTGCGCATCCATCTTGACATAGCGTCAAATTTTTAACAGATCTTATCCGATTTCCTTAACCCCACGGATAGATAAATGGAAAACTATAATTACGAACCGACCTTTCAATTCGGAGAAGATAAAACCGAATACCGTAAATTGACTTCAGAACATGTCGAAATAACAGAATTTGATGGCAAACCTGTTCTAAAAGTAAATCCAAAAGCTTTGACCGAACTGGCCTACGCCGCCTTCAGTGATGTATCCTTCTTTCTCCGTGCAGCCCATCTGGAAATGCTCGCCAAAGAATTGCTCGATCCGGAAGCCAGCGACAACGACCGGTTCGTGATTTACACTCTGCTTCAAAATGCCGTGGTCGCCAAAGGTGGAGAACTCCCTTCCTGTCAGGACACGGGCACCGCCATTGTGCTGGGGAAAAAAGGTCAACAGGTTTGGACGGGTGGCGGAGATGAGGAAGCCCTCTCCCGTGGCATCTATAAAACCTATCAGGAAAAAAACCTGCGTTATTCCCAGATCGCCCCCCTCAACATGTTCGAAGAAAAAAACACCAAAACCAATCTGCCGGCTCAGATTGACCTGTTGGCTGAAGATGGTGACGCTTATAAATTTTTATTCATTGCCAAAGGGGGCGGTTCCGCAAACAAATCCTATTTGTATCAACAGACCAAAAGCCTGCTCAACGAGGCGAATCTCACCAAATTTGTCACTGAAAAATTGATGGACCTCGGTACCGCAGCCTGCCCGCCTTACCACATTGCGATGGTAATTGGCGGCACCTCGGCCGAAACAACCATGAAAATGACCAAACTCGCTTCCTGCGGATATCTGGACAGCCTTCCGACCAGCGGAAGTGAGGGAGGCCGGGCGTTCCGGGATACGGAATGGGAAAAGAAAATTGGGGATATCGCGGCCAACTCTAAAGTGGGCGCCCAATTTGGCGGAAAATATTTTGCCCACGATGTACGGGTCATCCGTATGCCACGCCACGCCGCATCCTGTCCCGTCGGACTGGGGGTCAGCTGTTCGGCCGACCGGAACATCAAAGGAAAAATCACCAAAGACGGTATTTTTCTGGAACAACTGGAATACAACCCTGAAAAGTACCTTCCTGAATCCGCCCCGGACATGGCACCTCCGGTGAACGTAAATCTGGACGAAGGCATGGACAAGGTGCTGGAAGTCCTCAACCGCTTCCCCATCAAAACCCGCCTGAACTTGAGCGGGACGCTGATTGTGGCCCGGGATATTGCCCACGCCAAAATTCAGGAACTGCTGGACAGCGGCAAAGAAATGCCGGAATACTTTAAGAATCATCCCATCTATTATGCCGGCCCCGCCAAAACCCCCGATGGTATGCCCAGCGGAAGTTTTGGACCGACCACCGCCGGTCGCATGGATCCTTATGTGGGCGCTTTTCAGTCCGTAGGCGGCAGCATGGTCATGCTTGCCAAAGGAAACCGCAGCCAGGAAGTTACCGACGCCTGTAAAAAGAATGGCGGATTTTATCTCGGCTCCATCGGAGGTCCCGCCGCGATTTTAGCACAGGATAATATCAAAGAAGTGGAAGTCGTCGACTTCCCCGAATTGGGCATGGAGGCTATCCGCAAAATCAAAGTGGAAAATTTCCCCGCCTTCATCGTCGTCGACAACAAAGGGAACGACTTCTTTAAGCAATTGGATTAAAATTGTTCAGATCCCACCCACCGAAAAAGCGATTTTGGCAGGTGGGTTTCTTCCGGAAATTTTACCCATTGACGTGAACGTCCCAACAGGAGCCGGGCAGTGTAAAGCTGCTCCCGGCTTTCCTTCAATATTTCCACATTCTGCCGTTTTTCCAAGGACTGACACAGCAGATCTACGGCCCGGCTAAATTGAAATCCCGGAGACCCGTCATAGTGGGTCAGCAGAAATGAACGCTGACCGGATGAATTCCGGATAAAGGCATCCAGATTATATTTCATAGAGCGGCAGCCCAAGTGAATGCTGACCCGGATTTCACCGTCCGCCAACAGAGGTGCATAAGCTATAAAGTCCGAAAGGTTCTCTTTCGCCGGAAGTGAAGGAATATTTTTCACCACAGGTTGGCTGATGCAGGCTCCGGCCTTGCGTAAATGAAAGGGTGTGAGAGAAAATTTTTGCGCTTGTAAAACCGCCTGCCGAAGCGAAAATTCTAAATAGAACGAAAAAAAGGGATATTTAATAACCTAGACCAGGCTGGCTCTCAAAGTCTGTGTAAATACACGCCTGGCATTCTTCATAAGCTCCCCCGTAAGATTCTTTGGATGGAGGAGCTTTTAATAAAACACGCCTTCACTTTCCCCGGCCTATATCAACCCGGTGTGGAATATTCTCTCTCAATTCTCAGGTAAATCATGATCAATCCCATTGATTCTGCCCATTTAAACCAAAGGTATTTCGGCTAGGTTTATGCTAACAATTCCCTAACCCGTTGATTCTCAAGGGATTTCCTCTTAAACCGAAAGCACCTGTTAATAACTCGCATCATAATATGCACCATTTAGCTGTAAAGCACTCATATACAACACCTTAAACTATCAACAGATACCTGTTCATGACTTTAGAGTTTATGCACAAAACTTTACAAGTTGGCACTGTCATTCGCCATAAGCATTGCGATTTGGTCTAACGCCGACTGAATATTCCCAAACTCTCTACGTAAAGAAGTTAATTTTTGATCCTGAGCTGAACTTTTAACTTCAAGCTGCTCCCGTAGAGATTCCAGAGAGGAAATTTTCTGTTTCAAATCATCAATTTCATCCCGGCTTTCATCCAGGGCATCGGCCAGCCCATCTACCGGCATATTCACCGAATGGGGCTGTGAATCCGTGGATTCGGAAACCGTGGGTACGCGCACCATCCCGCTGCATTGGGGGCAATTAATTGTTAATCCCATTCCGCGTTTATCAATGGCCATACTTTTGCTGCAAAAAGGGCATTCAAAAATAATGTCATCATCTGTAAATTCAACTTTCTCATTTGTTTGTTCATTCATCGCACTCTCCTGATTGAAATGGGATAGTAGAAGAATACACAACTCAGCGTTTATTGTAAAAATAAAAGATGGAGAGGGTTTGCCCTTCTCCTTAGGGAAGTATCCATGATACATTAATTTCAAGTCCCAAGACAACGCCTCATGAATCAAGAACTCCTTTTCAGTAACAGCCGACTTAAAAACAGACAATTGACCTGTCAGGAGTGCAAAACCGTGCTGGATGTGGCTTCATTTAGACCCCTGGACCCCATCTTCTGCCCCAATTGCAAAACCGAAATGGTGGTGCCTGCCAAGTTGGGAATCTATGACCTGTATAAATTTCTCGGTGAAGGTGCCATGGGCCGGGTCTATCTGGCACGGGATCCCATCCTCAAACGGGATGTGGCCATCAAGCTACTTCGCGAAGATTTAAATGCCACTCCGAAAATGTGGACCTTGCTGGAAAATGAAGCCAAAGCCGCGGCCGCGATCACCCACAACAATGTCATACATATTTATACCATGGGAAAGGTACTGGGCCGTCCATATATTGTGATGGAGGTTGCGGATTTTGCAAGCCTGGATGATGTGCTTGAGGAAGAAGGACAAATTGATGAACCCCTGGCGATCCAAATATCGATTGATGTGATGAAAGGCCTTCGGGCCGCTTATAAAAATGAACTTATACACGGGGATATTAAACCCGCGAATATTTTAATCACCCATAAAGGACATGCCAAGGTTGCGGATTTCGGACTCGCCCGTTTTCTGAAACAGGGTCAACAGGTGGAACGCTGGGGGACGCCCTACTATATCGCACCGGAAAAATCCAAACAGGTTAGCGAGGACTTCCGATCGGATTTATACTCTTTAGGAGCAACCCTCTTTCATGCGATCGCCGGCCACGCCCCCTTTGAAGGGGAAACAGGTGAAGAAGTCATTGCCAAATCCCTCAAACTGAACACCCCGCAATTAAAGAAAATTTGTCCCCATACCTCCGCCGCATTTTCGGAACTCGTTTATATAATGATGCAGCGGGATCCGAATGAAAGATTTTGGAGCTACAACCAGGCGATTACCTGCTTTGAGAAATTGCAGGAGGGAAGTTATGAACTGGGGACTTGTAAAAAATTAAAAATCGGGAAAAATGCCAAAAGAAAAAAAAACAAAAGCCTTATAAAAAAAATCAGCAGTCTGGTCATGGACCATGACTGAATTTCAGTTCCCGTTCACCTTATCTTTTTTTCAGATCTTTTCGTTTTACCGGCACCAATGACTGGATGCGGTATTTACGATATCTCGCACGGGGAGACGCATCGCTAATCAATATAAGTTCTCCGGTCCCCTCAATTTCTTTTGCGTTGCTGAGCAACTTCCACTCGTCATTGACCACGCCGGAATCCCGGTAGTAAACCGAGTAGCGGAGACCTTCAACACTTTGAAACTGCATCTTCACCCCGGTATTGTCACGGGTGACAATAAGTCGTGTGGGTGTCGGCGCCTCTTTATCCGCTTCCACCCGGACGCAACCGAATACCGAGAAAAGGCTCAGGAGAAAATAAAGGGAAAATCGAGGCCCCATTTACTCCACCTCTAGACTGAAGTCCGTGGCAGGCTCCGTCGCGGGTTCTGGAACTTCAATTTCAACTTCGGAAACCTCCTCCACAACAGTCACTTCTTCGGCGACAATGACGACCTCGTCCACTTCAACCACTTCTTCAGTCACCTCAGGCTTTTCAGCCACCACTGCTTCCTCCCCCCGGGAATTCTCCGACACCGGTGGAATCACCACCGGAGGCATCACCGGACTCAAACTGGTTTCCGGGGTTTGCAAGGGCGTATTTTCCTGACTTTTTTTCCACGGTTTTTCATCCGGAGGTAAACTGCTGGCGGTATTTTGATCGTACCAACTGGTTTGCACACGATCCCGGTTTAAATCTTCCAGTTGTAACGCATAGCGTTGGGCAATCCACTCCCAATCCGCTTTCTTAAATCCGTAGAGCCGGCCCATTTGATTGATGAGTTCGGTGATATCATCACTCCCCAAATGCAATACCTCCGGGCTCCAGCTAAACGCCGTTTCAATCAACGTAGCCGTCAAATCATTCTCATCCCCCACGACCAATAAACGTGACGCCGGATTTTTGATAAAGGAACCATTTACATACGAAGCCTGGGGAATACGCATCCATTGACTGCCATTCCAAATATGCAGGTACAATTGATCGGTAGCGGTTCCCGGTGCATATGACATCAACAGCGCATGCTCCTGCGTGGCCATATCCATCCCCAATTGAATCATGGCGGGTCGGGCGGGAACCAACAGCAGAGAAACACCTTCAGGTGCTTTTTTGCCCATCGCATGTCCGGTTCCGCAAAACAGAGGAATGATCAACAGCAGGATAATTTTTTTCATAACAAATTTTCGGTTCTAACTCGTGAGCAATATTATTGTACAGGAGCAACATCTAAACAGAAATCAAAAAAAGGTCAAAGCTCAAGTGATCGTTTGCAATTTTTTAAATTCCACGCATAATGGCGTCTTAACCTCAACCAGGAATAATTTATGGCACAAATCACATTTAAAAGCTCTCCCATCCATACCATCGGCACTCTCCCCGAAAAAGGCACACCCGCACCCGCGTTCACACTTTGCTCCGGTGAACTGGAAGACAAAAGCCTTTCGGATTACAGTGGAAAAACCTTGGTATTAAATATTGTCCCCTCCCTGGACACCGGCGTGTGCCAAGCTTCCGCACGCAGCTTCAACCAATTGATTTCCAGCTTGGATAACGTGGTCGTGGCCAATGTTTCTCTGGACCTCCCCTTCGCACAGGGACGCTTCTGCAGCAGTGAAGGTTTAGACCAAATCGAAAGCCTCTCCGGCTTCCGCGACAGCGACTTCGGCAAAAGCTACGGGGTCACGATTTTGGACGGGCCTTTAAAAGGACTTTACAGCCGCGCAATCGTCGTGGTCGATGCTGACGGCAAAGTCATCTATACCCAGCAAGTACCCGAAATTGCCGAAGAACCTGATTACGAAGCGGTTCTGAACTTGTTGAAGTAGACCCAGAGAACCGCGCATGCCGTTCCTGATTCTGATCTCTCCGGAAGAAAATCTCAAAGTGGAGGTCGAGGGCTGCCTGGGAGCCCTCTCGCCGCGTCCCACCCTTATGCGGGTTGATTCTTTTCCGGAGTTTGACCTCTGTCTCGAATCACTGAGCGATGTAAAAGCCGTCCTGCTGGATGTGGCGGCTTTTGCACCGCCCGCCAACTTTCCGTTACCTCTCCTCCTCCTGGGCCCTGCGGAAAATACCGCAGGCTACCCCTCCGTCAATCGCCCGCTCTATCCCGAATCGCTTAGTTTTGCGATTGATGAACTTCTGTCCACCCCTATACAGCCCCCTGCGGATACGAATGACACTGCCTCCGCACAGCTGGCCTTCGTTTCCGCCCTCTTGCACGAAGTCATTCATGATTTAAACAATCAGTTTACCACTCTGCGCGGAAACATCCCTTTTCTCATGGAGGAATACCCCAACGACGACGGAAGCCTCAAGGATATTTTTCACGCCACCGAACGGGGGGCCGCCCTGTTACACCTGCTGGAAGGACTCGATCCTGATACCCGCCCGGATCCTGAAAGTTTCCTCTACGAATCTTTATTAAAAGATTTTCATCACTTTGGCATGAAGATGGTTCCGGTCTTAACCATGCAAGATCCCTCTCCCGCCATCAAATTAACCGCATTACGGGGAGACCCCCTCCTCCTCTGCCAGCTTCTCCTGCAAGTGCTTTGGTGCTATCGGTCCCAGACCTCTGCCCTGCACGTCAGTCACCATTTACGAGACAAAACCCTGGAACTCTGCATGTCTCCCCAAGAACCGCTGACCGATCCGGAACAACTTTCGACACAACTGCAAGTCTACAGCACCCAGCGTTTTCCAGGACAAATCTCTCTTCGAAACGAAGGATTCTCTCTCCAATTTTCTCTGCCCAGAGAACAGTCAACCTGAAGAGCGTTCTCGTGTATTTAGATCAAAAATACTAAATATATTATATATCATAACCTATTTTGGTTATTCCCTTTGGTTATTCTTAAGATTTTCAGATTGGAATGAAATATGCTAATTACAGTTCCATGAAGAAAACCATCTTAATCATTGATGATGAAGCCCCGATTCGGCGGCTCAGCAAACGCTTACTGGAGCGTAAACAATATCAGACGCTTGAGGCGGAAAATGGTCAAGCGGGACTTCATCTACTGGAACAACATCCTGAAGAAATCGATGCGGTATTGCTCGACCTTCATTTGCCGGATGGGTCAGGAAACGAATGGGCCATCAGACTGAGAGCGGTCTGCCCGAATATACCGATCATTTATTTCACCGGATCCAATACCTCCTCTCTTAAAAGTCAGGACGACCCTCACCAGTATTTTTTAAAAAAACCTTTTACGCCGGACAGCATATCCGATGTGGTGGAATTGGCGGTAAGCTGAAGGCTTCACCTTCCGCCATCCCTGTTCCCGATAAGCTTTGGAACCGCCTCTACCAATTTACGTGTGTACGCTTCCTGAGGATTCTCCAATAAGGACCCGCTGTCTCCCTCCTCCACAATTTGCCCCTGATACATCACCGCCACCCGATCGGCAACATGCCTCACCACCGACAAATCGTGGCTGATAAACAACAGCGTAAGCCCCATCTCTGCCTTCAGATCCAAAAGTAAATTCAAAATATGCGCCTGCACCGAAACGTCCAGTGCAGAAACCGGCTCATCCGCAATCACAAATTCAGGTTTTAAAATAAGCGCACGGGCTATCGCGATTCGTTGACGCTGTCCACCTGAAAAAGCATGGGGGTATTTTCCCAGGGCGTTCAAAGGCAGCTCCACCTTTGCCACCATTTCCTCCACCAACACTTTCCGCTCCCCCCGACTGAGCTTCCGATGCACTTTCAAAGGCTCTTCCAGGGTTTGTTCCACCGTGAACCGCGGATTTAAAGAAGCGTAGGGATCCTGAAAGATCAATTGCAATTCCTGCCGCAACGCCCTTCCCCGTGTCCGCCAGTCCAAATCCTCTCCTTTAAATTTCAGCTCCCCCCGGCAGGCCTTTAACCCCAGAATCGCGCGCGACAGAGTGGTTTTTCCGCAACCTGACTCCCCCACCAAACCCAAGGTTTCCCCGGCGGCAATCTCCAGACTCACCCCCCGCACCGCCTTCACGGGCGCGGCGTTCCTTTTGCGGAACTCTACTTCCAGATTTTTGACAGACAGTAAACTCATGAATCTTCCGCCTCCTCCATCATCTCTTCCAAAGTGGTCAGACGACTGCCGGGTTCATGAAGCGCAGGATTACACTCCAACAAACCGCGGGTATAAGGATGTTGCGGATTCGACAGCACCTCTTTACTGTTTCCCTGCTCCACCATGACCCCGTGACGCATCACCGCTATGCGGTCACAAATGGAAGCCACCACTGCCAAATCGTGGCTGATCAAAATCAGAGACATACCGGTTTTCTTTTGCAAATCCCGAATCAAATTGAGAATTTGACGCTGCACCGTTACATCCAGAGCGGTGGTGGGTTCATCTGCGATCAGAATTTCCGGTTCGGAGATCATGGCCATCGCGATCATCACCCGTTGACGCATGCCTCCTGAAAACTCGTGGGGCCAGGATTTCGCACGTTGCGCCGCATCTGGAATCCCTACCGATTCCATGGCTTTCACCGCCCGCGCCCGTGCCGCATTTTTCGAAAGTCCTTCATGAATACGCAAAGGCTCCGCAATCTGATCCACCACCCGCATATGTGGATTTAACGAAGTCATGGGATCCTGAAAAATCATTGAAATCCGTTTTCCCCTAATGGCCCGGAGTTGCGCGGGTGAACAGCGGTACAAATCCTGCCCCTCAAAAACCGCCTCGCCCGAGGTGATCGCCGGCGGCATGGGAAGCAACCCCAATAAACTTGATACACAAACGGACTTTCCGCTTCCACTCTCCCCCACGATTCCCAGCGCCTCCCCTTTCTGTAAATCGAAACTTACATCTTTCGCCGCATGTAACGTGCCCTCCCTTAAAGGAAAGGTCACATGTAAATTTCTCACGGAAAGCTGACTCACGATTCCCCTCCCCGTCGGGGATCCAGGGCATCACGCAACCCGTCTCCCAGAAAATTGAGCGCCAGCAAAGTCACAAACAATGCCAAACCCGGAAAAATCATCAACCAGGGAAAATCTTCCATCGCCCCTCTCCCGTCTTCAATCAGGCTCCCCCAGGAGGACATCGGCGGCTGCACCCCCAATCCCAGAAAACTCAGAAAAGCCTCGAGCAGCATCACACTGGGAATGGTCAGGGTCACATAAATAATGACGGTTCCCAGGACATTAGGCAACAGATGACGAAACAGGATACGGGCCTGACTGTAGCCCAATACCTGACAGGCCTCGATAAATTCCTGATGGCGCAACCCCATCACCTGCCCCCGCACAATCCGCGCCATGGTCAGCCACTCCACCGCGCCAATCGCGATAAACAACAGCATCAAATTTCGTTCAAACACCGTGATTAACAAAATCACCAACAGCGTAAACGGCAACGCATACAGCACATCCACAATCCGCATCATCAAGGTGTCCAAACGTCCGCCCACATATCCGCTCACTCCTCCATAAGTCACCCCGATTAACAGCGACACCAATGTCGCCGCCAAAGCCACCGCGAATGAAATCCGCCCCCCCACCAAAGTACGGGTCATCAAATCACGTCCCAATTCATCTGTGCCAAACCAATGCTTCGCAGAAGGCGCTTCATTTGCACTGAACAGATCCATCTCCTCAAAGGTATAAGCACTGAACCAGGGGCCCGCCACACAGGCCAACACCATCAGGATCAACAACACCAATCCGGAAACCGCCGCCCGGTTACGTAAGAGTCGCCGCCAGGCATCGGCACCAAGCGAGTAAGAGCGCAGGTTTCGATTCTTCATGCAGACTCCTTATGCAATCGTATCCGGGGATTCAGCCATGCCAGCACCACATCGACCAAGGTATTAAACAACACCATCAATCCCCCAAACAGCAATACACAGCCCAACACCAAAAACTGATCCCGATTTTGGGCCGCCGGCACAATCACCCGCCCCATTCCGGGAATATTAAAAATGACTTCCACCACAAACGCACCCGTCAACAATCCCGCCGCCGCCGGCCCCAGCAAACTGATCACAGGCTGAATCCCCCCGCGTAAGGCGTGCCCCAAAATCACCCGGGTCTCGGACAGCCCTTTCGCCCGGGCGGTTCGGATATAATCCTTAGAAAGCTCTTCCAACATCCCCCCGCGCGCCAAACGGGCGATGTAAGCCGCATAAATCGACCCCAAAGAAATCACCGGTAAAATCCGGTCCGCAGGAGAATCCCACCCCATCACCGGCAACCACTCCAGCTTCAGTCCAAAGGCCAAAGCCAACAGGGGGCCTAAAACAAAACCCGGAATGCAGATCCCCAGCAGCGCCAGCGACATCGCAAAATGATCCCCCCACCCATTGGGCCGAATTGCGGCCAACACCCCCAAACTTAACCCCACCACCAATGCATACAGCAGGGCCAGCAGTCCCAGCTCCAGAGACACCGGCAATGCTGAAGCAATCAGTTCCCGAACCGAATATCCGGGTTTGGTTAAACTCGGACCTAAATCGCCCTGCAAAACGCCTCCCAAATAGCGGACATACTGCACCGGAACCGGCTGATCCAGTCCGTAGGCTCTGTTTAAATTTTCCAGGGTTTGGGCAGACAGTTCCTTCTCAGATGCGAAAGGACTTCCCGGCGCCAAACGGACCAGCATAAAGCTTAACAACGTCAATACCAACAAGGTAGGGACGGCCTGAAAAAGGAGACGATAAAAAAAGAAACGGATCACGGGCGCAACTTGCCTTGCATAAAGGCTTTCGTCAAGGTCGGCCTTAAAGTCTGTTAACAGTTTACATTGGTCATCGCTAAAATACTTTGCTAATGGCAAGACCATCCCCTGCTATGAAATATCTTTCCTTTCTCTCTCTGCTTTTACTTACAGCTTGCAGCCGGGTAAATCCGCCTCCACCTGTTCAAGTAGAAATTTCCAAAGCCGGATTAAATCTAAACGGAACCCGGTATACCGAATTGCCTTCCGTCGACGTGTTCAAAGAGGCATTCGGAAAAGCCCGGTTCGTCAGCGGGACCATCAATCATTTATTCATTTGGGATCAGCAGGGAATCTGCATCTTTCAGGACTGCGAAAGCCTTGAAATCACCACCCTTCATTTTTCATTAAACGGGGACGGGAGGGAAAACCGCCCGGAAGAGGATTTCATGGGAACACTACAACTCTTGGACACCCCAGTAACCGCTTCCACCCCCAGATCCCTCATCCGCAGATTAGAAAAAACAAAAGAAGCATTTAACGTCCCCTACACCCAAACCTCTGTGGGTCCCTTTACCGTCTCATTTTCATTTACAGAGGAAACTATACGAAGTGTCGAACTCTGGATGCCCTAACGGAAATCCGCTTACTGTAGGCCCACAGCCCTTCGAACATTGGATAATTCCCGTCCGGCCAATTCCCGACATTCACCCGGCTCCAGCTCCTGAATATCCAGCCCCGCCATACGGATGCGTTTGATTCGCACAACTGAAGCGTCCACCACTTCACACATCCGGCGGATATGACGGTTTCGTCCTTCCCCTAAAATCATAGAGTAACAATGATAACGGCCCTGGGTGGGAATGGGGGTAATCGCCAGCGCGGATAAACGTTCACCGTCATCTTTGACCCCGTCCAACATCGCCTCGCCCTGATCCGCATCCAACTCATCGCGCAGCCACACCAAATATTCTTTTTCAACGTGGTAGCGGGGATGGGTCAATCGGTTCGCCAATTCCCCGTCATTGGTCACCAGAATCAGCCCTTCACTATTGCGGTCCAAGCGCCCCACCGGATAAAGACGGAGGTCCTGCCAGGTCTCCGGCAATAAATCGAGCACCGTTTTGCGCTCTTCAGGATCCGAAACCGTACAAATCACATTTCGGGGTTTATGAACCATCAACACCCGGGTGGATTCAGGATGCACATCACGCCCATCCACCTGGACACGGGATTTCAAAGGAAAAACCGTCACTCCCATGGAAGTGACGGGCTTGCCATCCAAGGTCACCCGGCCATCAGCAATCAGACGGTCACAGGCCCTGCGTGAACCGACCCCGCAAGATGCGAGGTACTTGTTCAAGCGTATAGAAGAATCACTCTTCAGGTTTGGTTTTCCGTAATCCGAAGGCACGGTCCCCTTCCTTCCAGTCACCACGTGACTTGAGTAGATCTACACGCTCATAACGTTTTAATACGTTACGGCGTTTGGCAATTTTACTGGCACCTTTAAGGCTGCGATGCATGGACATGATAAAACTCCTGTTCAAAAATTGGAAATCGAGAGTGCGCAGATAAACAACAGAATCCACTTATTGTCAAACAGAATCGGCAGAAAAACACTATTCAGAAAGTGCATTCAGCATCCGGCGGGTTCCGGCCCGGTTCACCACGACCCATTCAGACCACTGGCGATTCAATTGTTCTTCAGCAAATTTGCGTTTTTCCTTCGCAGTGATCCCGGTTTCCATCGCGGCCCCTTTAATTTCATCGAGGCCATTAAATCTTTGTACGTACAATTCACGTTCTTTGGAGATGTTGTTGAGACTCGAAATCACCGCAGACAAAATTTTGGCATCCTGCTCTGAAACCGTCCCCCGTTTAAACTCCGCCTGCGAACGCTTCCACAGTCCTTTCAGCTGATTGGTTTTCGAGTGGGATTCCCCATCCAGCTCTTTGTAAAGCGAGGCCTCAATCTGGTTCAATTCACGGTGAATCTCCTGCAGAGGGCTCAACGCCTCCTCTGTCTGCCCTCCGACTTGGGGAAGCTTCATGGGCGCAGGACCATCAACCAACACATCTCTTTCCTCTTCCGTACTCCGCTTTCCCGCATCGGTATCCGGGCTGAGAATCGAAGGTTTGAACAGAGGCTTCCCTTTATAGGTTTCCCACCCCATGTACCCCACATAGCCTACAATGAGAATGACCAGAACAGCTTTGATTTTGTCGAACATAGAAATCCTTTACCCTAAATTTCAAGCAGGAACCACCTTTTCTTGCTTTTCTCTTCCCATTTCCTTCAGGAGGCACGCCTCTTGAAATTTCATAAAATCAAAAAAATTTGAACATTGGCATTCGGAGCCCGTCTATGGTAGCAACCTCCACGAAAGGAAAGTATTTATGACAAATCAAATTGATGTATTACAAGAACGCGTAAGTGAGGAACATGGTTTTGTGGGCAAACTCCGCACCGAAATGGCCCGGGTCGTGGTCGGCCAATCCTATTTGGTGGACCGACTGATTTTGGGACTGCTCTGTGACGGACACGTTTTACTGGAAGGGGTTCCCGGATTGGCAAAAACCCTTTCAGTTAAAACCCTGGCCTCCCTGCTGGACACCCAGTTTCAACGCCTACAATTCACCCCCGATCTGCTGCCCGCAGACGTATTGGGCACCCTGATTTACAATCCGAAAGACGGTGATTTCAGCATTCGGAAAGGCCCGATTTTCTCCAACCTGGTCCTGGCCGACGAAATCAACCGCGCGCCCGCAAAAGTGCAAAGCGCGCTGCTGGAAGCCATGCAGGAACGACAGGTGACGATCGGAGACACCACCTATTCCCTCCCCGATCCCTTCCTGGTTTTGGCCACCGAAAATCCCATTGAGCAGGAAGGCACCTACCCCCTTCCCGAAGCACAAGTCGATCGGTTTATGTTCAAACTGCGGATCGGATATCCGGACATCTCGGAAGAGCGCCTCATTATGGAGCAACACGCCAATACCGGCAAAAAGGCAACATTGGAACCCGTGGTTTCTCCCGATGACATCCTTCGTGCCCGCAAAGTGGTCAACCAAATCTATTTGGATGAAAAAATCAAAGATTACATTTTGAGCATCATCTTTGCCACCCGGGATCCGGCGGCCTACGGACTCGACATGGGCGACTACCTGCGCTTTGGCGCATCTCCCCGTGCCACCATTTCACTCGCCCTGGCCGCCCGGGCCCACGCCTTTTTACAGGAGCGCGCATACGTGACCCCTCAGGATGTGAAAACCATGGCTCCCGACGTACTCCGCCACCGGGTTCTCGTCTCCTATGAAGCCGAAGCGGAAGAAAAAGACTCCGACAGTCTCATCTCCGATATCCTCAAAGAATTGCCTGTACCGTAAACGTGCGTCCATGATTTCCAAAGATCTTCTTCGGAAAATACGGGGCATAGAAATCCGTACCCGTCATCTGGTAACCGACGTGTTGGCTGGCCAATATCACTCTGCTTTCAAAGGCTCCGGAATGGAATTTGAGGAAGTGCGGGAATATCAGCCGGGCGATGATGTGCGCAGCATCGACTGGAACGTCACCGCCCGCATGCGACACCCCTTCATCAAAACCTTCCGCGAAGAACGTGAACTCACGGTCTTACTGGTGGTAGACATGAGCGCCTCCCTGCAATTCGGATCCGGCAGCCAACTCAAACAGGAGATCGTCGCCGAAATCTCCGCCCTGCTGGCACTGGCCGCGATCCGGAACCAGGACAATGTGGCTCTGTTGCTTCATACCGACCAAGTGGAAAAATATATTCCCGCCGGCAAAGGATCCCGACATGTCTTGCGAGTGGTACGCGAAATTCTCAGCTTCAAACCCGAATCCAGAGGAACCGATTTAAAACCGGCTCTGACCTTCCTAAACCGGGTGACCCACCGTAAATCTGTGGTCTTCCTCATCGGGGACGGCAGAGTCTCGGAAGAAAACCTGGAAGCCGTCCGCCTCACCGCACGCCGCCACGATGTGGTTGCGGTCCGCCTCAGTGATCCCCGGGAAGCGGAATGGAGCGCCGCCGGCTTACTCGATTGGCAGGATCCGGAAACCGGCGAATCTTTTTTGGTGGACACCTCCAGTCCCAAAGTACGTGAAGCCCT
Source organism: Kiritimatiellaeota bacterium B1221 (assembly GCA_029269125.1). GTDB lineage: Bacteria > Verrucomicrobiota > Kiritimatiellia > SS1-B-03-39 > UBA6053 > UBA6053. The sequence goes on from JARHXX010000001.1 coordinate 161,267, forward strand.
TCACGCCCAACACCAAGACTGGACCCGCCAACAGGATCAGCAACTCCGTCGCGGCCGTATCGACGCCCTGGCGTTATCGACCAGCGAACCCTACGAACGTGCGCTCGCCCGTTTCTTTAAAATCCGCGCCAAACGGAGGGGGCAATGAAAACAGTACTCCTCATGCTTCCGATCATTTTGCTGAGTGCATGCACTCCAAAAGATGAAACCGGATTTTCAGATCCGGAAATCCTGCCCGCCATTCAGCTCGCCATATCCAATGCCAGCCCAAAAGTGGGAGAGCAAATGGATCTGACCCTGCGTATTTCGGCAGAAGAGCGTCTGCTCCTGCCTCCGCTCAGCGAAAAGTTCGACCCCCGCCTGGAGGTGCTGGAGACCCGTTCTGAAATCATCCGGGACGATGCGCGGTGGGTTCAGGAGCAATACTATAAACTGGCCATCTTCCAAGTAACCAATCTGGTGGTGTTTGCGGACTCAACGGTTCAAACCCTGGAAGACCAGCCCCAGGAGATCGACCTCCCCTTTCAAAATATCCAAGTGGTCTCCGTGCTCCCTGAAAATTATGCAGCTCCGATGCTCGGAGAAGATACCCTCCCCGATTTCCGAGGTCCGGAAGCGTTAAAACGTCAAAAACGTAACCTCATCATCTCCGCAGTTGTCGGAGTGCTCGCCCTCATAATCTGCGGAGGAATTGCCTGGATGATGGCAAGACGCCCCAAAGTCCTTCCGCCGCCGGTACCGCCCCACCTCATCGTAAAAAAGGAAATCGAAAGGTTACTTCAAAGCGAAATTTGGCAACGCCCGGATGTGGACGCCTCGGCGGTCGCCCTGAGCTTCATTCTCCGCCGTTATATCGAAGCCCGCTTCGAGATCCGGGCCCCCGAGCAGACCACCGAAGAATTTTTGGAATTGGTCGAAAATCAGCCCCCCTGGCCCGCCCAGGAACAAACCGGACTTCAACAATTCTTTGCCGTGACAGACCAAATCAAATTTGCCGGCTCACGCCCGGGATCGGAAGTCCTGCAGGACTTGCTGAATGCAGTCAGGCAGTTTGTGGAATCCACCCAAGAAAACGAGGAGGCCCCATGATCCTCCGCTTTGCCCACCCTTGGTTTTTATTGCTGTGGTGTCTGATCCCCCTCTGGGTCTGGAGCAGAAACGCCAAACGCTTTCATCAAAAACTGAACTTTCCTTCCGGTGCCACGCTTAAAAAACTTCCGGTGACCGCTGCACAACGCTTTCATCCATTCCTGCATCTGATCGGAGCCCTGGCATGGATCTTACTGATTCTCGCCCTGGCCCGTCCACAAAGCGGATTACGCCAGCGCAGCGTCACCTCGGATACCATTGATATTGTACTTGCGATCGATACCTCCACCAGTATGCGGGCCATCGATTTAGGTGCGACTGACGACGAAAACCGTCTGGATGCGGTCAAGATCGTTGCAGAAAAATTTATCGAAACCCGTAAAATGGACAGGATAAGTCTCCTGTCATTTGCCGGTTTGCCTTACACCAAATCGCCTCTCACCCTGGATCATGGCTGGTTAACCAACCGTTTACGTGAACTCAGAACAGGGGAATTGCCGGACGGCACGGCCATCGGCTCCGCCGTGGTAAGCGGCATCAACCGTCTGCGGGATTCAGAGGCCGAAACCAAAATCATGGTGCTACTCACAGACGGCATTAATACCCGGGGAGAAATCGACCCCATCGATGCCGCCAAACTCTCAGTCGATCCGGGCATTAAAATCTATACCATTGGCGCCGGCTCCGATGGCCCCGTCAGAATGCCCGTCCGCTCCTTTATGGGCAAAACCATTTACAACCGTGAAAAACTGCCCATCGACACCGAAACCCTTCAACAGATTGCGGACATCAGTGGCGGACGTTTTTTCCGGGCCCGGGACGGGAAAGAACTGGATGAAGTTTTTCAGGAAATTGACAAATTGGAAAGAACAGAAATCGAACTGGATGAGTACACCCTTTACACCGAGCAGTTCCTCTGGTTTGCAGTGGCGGGTCTCGCCCTTCTGCTTACCGAACGTTTACTGTCGGCAAGCCGATTCGGGAGGACACTGGCATGAGCTTTGGAACCCCCGCGCTGTTATGGGCCCTCCCCTTGTTAATCCTCCTCGGAGCGATTGACCTATGGATGCGCCATCAACGCACAAAAAAACTGAACCGCTTTCTGCCCGAAGCCCTGCGTGAACGCATGGGCGCCCCGGGTAAAAAGAACCAAAGAAATCTAAGGTCTGTCCTTTTTTATGCCGGCATCTTTTTGATCGGCTTCAGCTTGAGCCGCCCCCAGTGGGGATTCAGCTGGCGGGAAGCCCAACGTGAAGGCCTCGATCTGTTGGTCATGGTCGACACCTCCAACTCCATGCGGGCGGATGACTTCAAACCCACCCGTCTACAGCGCGCCCAGTGGGGCATTGAAGATTTGATCGAAGAAGTGCAAGGTGACAGAATCGGATTGATTGCCTTTGCGGGCGAAGGCGTTTTACAATGCCCGCTCACCCTCGACTACGGGGCCTTCATGATGAACGTTCAAGACCTGTTTCCGGGTATCGTACCGGTTGGAGGAACCAACCTCCAGGCCGCACTCAATAAAGCTTTGGACAGTTTCGATGCCGAAAGTGAGGCGGACAAAGTCATCTTATTGATCACCGACGGGGAAAGCCATCAGGGAAACCTCACTCCGGTATTCAAAAAATTAAAAGAAGAAAACATTCGGGTATTTTCTGTGGGTGTCGGCACCCCTGAAGGCTCCTTGATCCCGATGGATGCCTCCGCGACCAGCTTCCTCAAGAACCGTCAACAGGAGGTGGTGAAAAGCAATTTAAATGAAAAGGTCCTTCAACAACTCGCCTCCGAAACCGATGGACTCTATGTCAAAGCCAACCCCCGGGATTTCGGCGTGGCGGAAATAATCACTGAAGGCCTGAAACCCCTCAAACGAGCACAGTTGGAAAGTGAGCGGGTAAAAGAAATGGAAGAGCGCTTTCAGCTCTTTCTATTACTGGGACTCGGCTGCTTGCTTTTGGAAGCCCTCACGCCCCTCCCCGCTCTATGGTTAACCGGGAGACAGCAGGCATGAAAAAATCCATCAGCATCCTCTTCTTCATCATCAGCCTCTGCGGCTTTTCAGAGGAAACGGAATCGACCACCATGACCCGCAATCAAATCCGGGCCTTTCTAAACGAGACGCAAAGCCTGTACGCCTCGGAAGATCCGAAAGCACTCGCCGAAGCCGCCACCCGCTTTCAGGCACTCCTGGAGCAAAGCCCGGAAGGAGAATTAAGCTCTGACGCCCTTCGGCTGGCTCAGGGCATGGCCCAAATCAAAGCGGGCGAGCCCGAAAAAGCTCTGCAGACCTTTTCTGAAATCGAAGGGTTCGAAGACCCTCTGGTTCGGGGTCAATTGCGTCAGATGAAAGGAAATGCACACTTGAAAATGGCGCAAAGCGCCATGGGTCAAATGGAGTGGAAAGAAGCCAAAGAGGGTATGAAAAAAGCGGTAGATGCCTTCACCAATACCTTGCGCGAAAATCCGGAAATGGATGCGGCCCGCAACAATCTTGAGTTCGCCCAAAAATGTATACGGGAAATTGAAGAACAGGAACCTCCCCCCTCCCAAGACCCCCAAAAACAAGACCAAGAAAAGGAAGACGAAGAAAAAGACAATCAGGACCAACAAAAACAAAATCCTGAAAATCAGCAGGATCCCTCAGAGAAGTCAGAGCCTTCAGACCCGCAGGAGCAGTCAGATCCATCGGATCAACAGGAACAATCCGATCCGTCTGATCCGTCTGAGGAGTCAGACCAGGAACAAGAGCAGGCACAGGATCAGGAGTCTGACCCCTCCGAACCGGAAGATCCCTCGGAGCAGCAGGATCCTGCAAACGCCTCTTCACAAAATCAAGCGGGTGAACCTAACGAGATGAGTGATGCGGAAAAACTGGATGCGATCCAGGCTCAACAAATTTTAGACGCGGCCCTTGAACAGGAAAAGGCGCAACGACGTCTCATCCTCCAGGGACGAGCAGAATCCATCCCCGTAGAAAAAGACTGGTAGAACCCAAAATTACTGATTGAGTAGACCCTGTGAAAGCCTTTCAAAAATTTCTAATATCCATCATTATCCCCCTATCTTTTCTGCATGCGGAGGTTCATTTAGAACTTTCAAGAGAAGCCATCACCACTGATGATACGGTAGATCTGCTGCTTAAATTTGAGTCCATGCATATTACCTCCATTCCCCGCTTACCGCTGCCGGAAGGGCTTGAAATGGTGGGAGTCCCCCGCAGAGAAGCCATCAGCATGTATGGCGTCAGCGACAACCGGGTGCGCTATACATTAAGAGCCGAGAAACCCGGCACATATAAAATTGGTCCTTTTGACACCAATGGAAAGGCAGGAAATGAAAAAATCAAGGCCGTCACCCTCACAGTCACCCAGGCCAAAGCCATACAGTCTACCGAGAACCTTTTCGTGACCATGGAAAGCAGTGCTGATGAAATTCTGGTGAATGAAACAGTCGAAATCACGCTTAGTTTTTACAGTCGGGTCAGCACAGGCAAAATTCAATCCGAAGACTTTGAAGAAAACGGTTTTGAAATCACCGAGTTTCAGAGCGTCCCCACCCGCCCCAAAAGAATCGGCGGCGTGGAATACAATGTGGAACGTTATATCGCACAGTTGACCCCCACCAAAACCGGAAACATCACCTTCGATCCCAACTTTAAAATCCAGGTGCGGGAACGCCAAAAGTCCAGCGGCAGTTATTACGCCCCCTACAGCACCCGGATTCAGCGCATTAAACTGAAAGAACCTTTGGTGCTCAAAGTGAAAAACCCACCCGAGGAGGGGCGGCCGGATGATTACGAAGGGCATTTGGGTACGTTCCGCCTGAATGCGTCCGTATCCCCCACAAAAGTAAATGTGGGAGATCCGATTACCTTACGGGTAGAGCTCATCGGCTCGGGAAGCCTGCAACAGGCCCTTCCCCCCGGGTTAAGCGAAAGTGATGACTTTAAAGTGTATGAACCCAAGTTGCTCACCAAAAGCTTCAGACCCGGCGGTCGTAGCGGCCAAAAAGTCATTGAACAAGTGGTGATTCCCAAGCACGGGAGTGTCACCGAGATTCCCGAACTGACTTTTTCGTATTACGACACCACAAGCAAATCATATAAAACGCTGAAATCGGGTCCCTTCCCTATAGAGGTCAAAGCCACCTTGACCGCAGACGACGCCTCGATTATCAGCTCCCTGCCTTCCATGGGAAACAGCCCGGAACTCACCAAATTGGGAGATGACCTCATTTACCTGAAGATTCGCCCCGGTAAAATCCAGTCCGTCAGCACCCTGCAACCCGGTATTCAATTTCTCGGATTTTCAAGTCTCCCCTTCGCCCTGTGGGCATTCGTGGGTCTCGTGGTTCGGCAAAAACATCATCGGGTATCAGACCCCTCCAACCGACGCAGACAGGAGGCCCCCCGGAGATTGCGTAAACACTTGCGGCAACTCGAGGAAAAGGGACTGGATATTTATACCCGGATTTGGGATGTGCTCTCCGAGTACCTTTCCGCCAGACTCAACTTACCTCCGGGAGAGTTAAACACCCAGGATGTCTCAAATATTCTACAGGAACACGTTTCACCAGAAACCCTCAAAGCCTGTGAAAAGTGGATGCAAAAATGTGAACAGTCCCGTTTTGCGGGCAACACAACCCATGGAAACCGCAGACATATTCGGGAACAGTTCAGAGATTTCATCCTGCAACTCGATCAGGAGCTGGGAAAATGATTCGTGGAATACTGCTAAGCTTATTTATGACCACAGGCGTTTTTGCCGACAGCCCTTTTGAGGAGGCTGGCGCCCTGTATGACCAGGGAAAATTTGAGGAAGCCCTCACCCTTTATCAGTCGATCGAAGGTCAATCATCGGCGCTGGATTACAATACCGGCAACACCTTAATGCGCCTGAAACAAACGCCCGAAGCCATCGCCTACTACCGTCGCGCATTATGGCAAAGCCCCTCGGATCCCGATATTCGGGCAAACTTAAACCGGGCTGTCGCACAAACTGAAACCGTCATGTCTCCCCTTCCTTTCTACAGAAAGTTGTGCGGATTCCTCACTGCGGAACAGTGGCAACTCGCTTTCATCACCGGGTGCTGGATCTTTGCCGGCCTGGGAATCGCAGGTTTCAAAATCCAGGCGCTCCGGCAGGCCTCCGTTTGGCTGTTCCCGTTCCTCTCGCTGATGATTCTCACTTTGGGTGCGGGTGTCTGGGCAAGCATGCCTTCCGCTTACGCCGATGAGGCCATTATCAGGCCTGATGTGGCCACCACCCGCTTTGAGCCCCTGCCCGATGCCACCGAGCATTTCTCCATCCCGGGAGGCTCTGTGGTAAAGATTACAGATCAGAACCGGAACTGGTATAAGATTTCAGCACTTGATGAGCAGGGCTGGATCCCCGCTGATCAAGTGATCCGGCTCACTGAGTTAGGGAAATAAAGAAGCGCGTTAGCCCAAAAGCCCACGCGCTTATCCCACACATTCAAAGCAAGGTGTGCTCAGCACCTGTACTTCATGACCTGTGACCGGCGATTAGTTCTGGCTTCCACCACCCGCGATCTGCTTCTGCAGTTCCTGTACAGCCAAATGGGCTTTGGCCACATGTCCCGCCAGTACCAACGAATGATTCTGTACCGCACCAAACTCTTTCCCATTAAGGACAATCGGACTTTCCATGGGTTTACAAGCACTTTCCAGCTCGTTAATAATCCGGTTCATAATCCCCATAGACTGGGAATCATTCAGCAGCTTTTCACAGTCTTTCCGCATCGCCAACATGGTGTGATACATTACATACAATCCGCCGCGGGCCTGATAAAACACATCATCCCGTTCGAAAATACTGGTAACTTCGTCCTGATCCTCTTGCGTTTTTTCAGCCGCTTCATCCGAAGCAATCTCTTCCATCCCTTCAGGAATATTCTCGGTCAACACGCCGGTATCATACGTGAGCGTTCCAATATTTTTCTGCAAGTTTGTGGCATAGGTCCCCAACATCATTTTTTGCCGTTCCAGGAAGTTAATCACCTGATCCTGACGGATGGTGAAAAACTTCCCTTGCGTGGTCGAGGTATTGATACGTTCCAAATACTGTTCTAGAAATTCGACCCCTTGCTTAAATTGACTCTCTGTCGACTGCAGAATCCAACGCCGCGGATTGTAGTTAAAGCGCGCATCCGCATCATTCAATTCAGGCAGCTCCCCGGAGTTAGGTCCGGAACGACTCAGTTCAAACCGAAGTCCCTGCACCATCACCCGCAACTGCACCACCGCCCCCTTCTCCCAATTACGCATATTGTCCGGGATACGGGTCATGGGCGACCAGTCATTGGATTGATAGCCCCCGGGTTTCTCCAATAATTGTTGCGCCAAATGAATGGTTGTCGCCACAGTGCGGTAGCCCAAGGGCAAAGGTTCATCCAATTCCCGATGTCCATACGCCACCCCCATCTCCCGCACCGTTTCATTCACATCAAAGGTCTGTGGTATGCGCGCCCAGTAAAGTGAAACCGCAGTCCCCACCACAAACAATCCGCCTAAAACACGCAGCGGCGTCCGAAATGATTTGCGCCCATCTGGGGACGCATCATTTACTTCCGGGTCTGCAGGAATCTTGGCCTTTTTCTCTTTGGCCTCCGGCTTCGGGGTTTCATCAATGGGCTTAAATTCGTCATCTGCAAAATTGTTCATGAATGCTTCCTAGTCAATAAAGATGAAATTCGCAAGCCGAGGCTTGGTTCTACTTGTCAGTTTCTTTACAGCCTTTTTTTCCTTTTTGAGCCTGAATACGTAATTCGGGGTGCATGGAGGTTACAATACTGTTTGGCTGAACCGATTTATCAATAAAAACATTCGCCCCAATAATACTGCCGCAGCCAATTTGTGTGTCCCCGCCCAAAATCGTACTGTTGGCATAAATTATCACATCATCATCCACGGTGGGATGCCGCTTAACGTGCTTAATGGGGTGCCCATGTTCATCCAGTGAAAAACTTTTGGCGCCGAGGGTGACGCCCTGATAAATTTTAACCCGGTCTCCGATTTCAGTCGTTTCCCCAATCACCACCCCTGTCGCGTGATCAATAAAGAAACCATGACCAATTTTGGCACCGGGATGCAGATCCACTCCGGTTTTGGTATGGGTCCACTCACTCATAATTCGGGGAACCACCGGCACATCCAGCAAATAGAGCTCATGCGCCAGCCGATGGGCGGTAATCGCCAGCAGACCGGGATAGGCCAGTTGAACCTCCGCATAGGTGAGCGCAGCGGGATCTCCATTGTAGGCCGCCCGAATATCTTCAATAACCAGTTTGCGAATCTCCGGTAAACGACTGAAAAAACGCTCCAACACCCGGTTGGACTCCTCGTGCAAATCCGGCTGATTGATGGTGCACCCTTCGGTCATCACCGCACGGCCCACCCAGCGGAACGGAATACTGAGTTCAATTTGGGGGCGCAAATGCTTCCAGGTATGACTCAAACGCCTCAACAAAAAGACATTAAAGTCATCCAGTCCAATTGTCCCCGGCTTCATCCGCCCGGGCAACAACAAATCGATCAGCATTTCCAAAGCGGACTCCACTTCTCCGGGATCCGGATACTCCGAAAGCACATTTTCAGGCGCATCCTCGCAGGAATCACTGTATAAGGGCATCAGCTCATGGGCTGTGTCATAAAAAAATTGGGCGTATTTGTCTGGGTCTGATGAGTGTTTCACGCGCTTACAATATCCCCGCTGTGCGGAACTGTCCACGAAAAGTTGAGAAAAGGATGACTTGCGAAATCCGGTCGCTTCAGGCACAACAAATTTATGCCCACATCCGATCTCAAACGCATCCTCGTTCTGATCAATCCCAACTCCGGTTTGGGTCATTCTTTTCGCGTCCTGCTGGATACCTTTCAGGAAGTCTGGGATTCTGAAGAACAGATTGTCTGGTACCAGTTGAGCAAGTCCAAAGAGGATTCAGAACGTAAAGTCGCCCATGCCATTCAACTGGGAATCGACCTGATTATCGTGGTCGGCGGAGACGGCATGATCAACAGTATCGGCAGATTGCTCATGGACACCGGCGTCACCATGGGCGTGATTCCCACCGGCAGCGGCAATGGTTTTGCCCGACATTTCGGCATCCCCCTGAACCCCGAAAAAGCCATTCACAGTTTGGCCGGGGGTGAAGTCATGGATATTGACGTGGGCACCGCAAACGGACGCCCTTTTTTTGTCACCTGCAGCCTGGCCTGGGATGCCGCAATCGTCAAAAGTTTCGAAAAATCACCGGTGCGGGGCATCCTCCCCTATATTTTCGCCGCCACCTACGAACTCTTCGAATACAATCCCGAAGTTTTCAATATTCAACTCGATGCCCAACCTGCAACCCGGGTGCAGCAACCCATGCTGTTTACCATCGCCAACCTCACCCAATATGGCGGCGGCGCCCTCATTGCCCCCCAGGCCACCGCAGACGACGGATACCTCTGGCTGACGTACGCCTTAAAAGCGGATGTCCCCAAATTGATTCCCCAATTACCTAAATTATTTGAAGGTAAAATAAACGAGGTGCAAAACATCACCTCGAAAAAATTCAAAACCCTCAAGGTGATCCGCGAATCCGCCCAGCCCATTCAAGTCGACGGCGAATTAATGCCCACCGACCGGGATGTGGAAATCTCCATCAAACCCCGGGCCCTCAAAGTACTGGTCCCCAAAGGCAAAGCCACTTTATAAAAAGCGCCGTTTCCCGCCTTCATCCTACAAAAAAAAAACCTGCCAACCCTGAGGTTGCAGGTTTAATTTTTAAAATGGTGGAGGATAACGGGATCGAACCGATGACCTCCTGCATGCCATGCAGGCGCTCTCCCAGCTGAGCTAATCCCCCTTTAAATTTTCAATTTGAAGTTCTGGATTTCAAATCACTTTCAAAGAGATGGGTTACATACTCTATTCCCAGCCCCTTTGTCAACCGGATCAGGGGGAAAATTTTAAATCACTTCCACTAATCTCCGGAGAGACCCAGACCCGGTGAACCGCCGCATCACTTTTCAGGAGCCAGCCTTCTCCTTGGCGGACCAAAATCAAATCATTCACCGGACGGCCATCTTCCGTAATCCCCCGAAGGGTTCCCACCTGTTCTATCGTCAAAACCTCATTAGAAATCCACGCTTCACCTTGCCAGTCATCCATATCCAGCTTGTATTCACCATCCGCCAATTCGAGAACCTGCAGAGATCCTTTCAACCGCATGGACAGCTCTTCCAACTCGACACCCGGACTGGAAACCCAGGTTTGTCCCGGCCCCTTTAAAAGGGTTCGCCCCGGCTCTCCATCCTGTCCGGGTAAATTCACCACCAACAGATCATTTCCCCGCACCACAAATCCAAAGGGGGGCAACTCTAACTCCCTTCCATCCACCCGCACGCTCCAGGAATCAAACAAATCCCCATTCACCCAAATTTCGGTAAAGGAATCCAGACGCAGATAGAGGCGGCTGTCCTGAAGCACATTTGCAGCCACCGCTTCACCCGCATCTAAAAATTTATCCCCACTCCAGTAAGCAATTCGCTCTATTTTGGCGGAGGAAAAGTGCTGTTGCAACAGGGTTTGTATACGCTGGGCTTTGTTTTTTAAATCCGCGCTCTCCACATCCGGAAGTTTGCCTACCGCAGCATAGGCAACCTGGACCGCCAATAAACGGTCAAGCAAAACCTCCTCGGTCACCCCCGCTTCCGAAGGCAACCGAAAATCATGCAGCGCCCCCAATCCGAAAATTTGCGAAAAAGGATGCACATTATACCACGCAAAATGAGGCAGCAAGGGGTGCAACTCCTGCAAGCCCAGTGGAAACGTCGGCACCAGAACCGAAAGCAAGCCACTCCAAAACCACTCCGCCCCCCCTTCGCTCAACACGGGCCCGCCCCATTCAGCCTCCACCTGCTGCAACAGGGCGCCTGCTTCCGCCAAAGTCTGCGTAAAACTGGCCCCGCCAACACTTCGCACATCATAATCCAAATAACGCCAGGGGGGATATTTCCCCAGCGCGGGCACATTCAAAACCTCATCGGCATGTTTTAATCTGAAATCTAATAATTTCTCAAGCGGCGTCCCCACAAACAATCCGGATTTAATCAGGTATCCCTCCACAGGATGCTCGCGCCAATCTCCTTGGGGACTCCGGGCCAACAAGCGGTCCTGCCAAGCTTCATCCAGCGGCCGAATGGACATAAGATGCAGGGGGGGGGAAATCCCGGGCGCTCCACCTTTCCCGAAGCCGGAATCGAGCCGGTACATGGATTGAGGCATTGCAGGCGACGGCAGCACTTCCTGGAGCTGATCCGACACCGTAAAATAAATGCGCTCCCTGAACATGGTGCGGGTTCCCCGCCATTGGGGCTCATACCGCATTTTCCCCAAAGCAATGTTGTACGGATCCCGGGCCTCCATGGCCGGTTCATATCGACTGGACAGGGACGACCACCAATCCGGAAAACAGCTCACCAAAAACGTTTTATCCTGCTCAGTAAAAGCAAATACCGGCCAGCGCTGATTCTCCTGAATACGAAATAAAGGCAGGGTGAGTACTTGTGGCAGGGTCTGATTTCCCCGCGAAATTTCGCCTAAATTAAACTCCTTTACATTCTCCAGCAAAGAATTCATGTCCACCTGCAGGGTTTTCCCGTGCAAAGAAAATTCAAATTGAAGCCCCTGGGTGTATTGAAACATCAACCGGTCCCCGTTCATACGGGCAAAGCGCAGTTCGGGGGCCCCCTCCTCCGTCATCACGCCCGCCTCCTGCCAGAGGGAGGGATACGCTTTGCCATTCACCCGCACCGCCACCGCAGGCATCCCGGGTTGCGGCTGAATCTGATAATCCAATTTGATCTCTTTGCTTTCAAAGTGAAAAACGTATCCCGATTCTCCGTCCCGCTCCAAAGACGTGACCGTTTTCCCCGACTGGGTTTGCGGCCGAAAAGCATTTGGCCCGGTGGGGAAATTTAAGGTGACCGAATTTTTACGTTTGGGGGCAAATACTGGCGCATAACCGAACGGCCGCACATAATACACCGTCTGGGGAATACTGCTCAGAACTTCCTGATAAATGGACAGGGAATCCAGATACAAATTCTGCGTCCCGTCCAGAGTTGCAGGAAGATCCCACACCAAAGATTCCACCTGTACAGGCGTGGGAATTTTCTCCCGGATACAGTGATGCAGCATCTGCATTTCGGAGGCCGGAGAATAAGGCAGCACCCATTCACCGGATTTGCCATGCGCATCCCGATATTGCAGCCGGATCCGGCAATCATTTCTTAACCCCGCTTTTTCATCATGGCGAATCCACAAAAGCACGGTATCAAACTGCGATTGAATCTCCCAGGGCTCTGCAGGCACCAGGGTAACGGACCGGGGTCCCGGCAACAGCGGGTTAAACGAAATTTGGGCGGAGGCACGCCCCCAAAGCACCTGACTGAGCTCCTTTTTCAGTTCAACCGCTCCCGACAACGAACTCACTTCCCAGTGGGCCAGACGTTCAAAATCGGAAACCGGCAGCCCCCGACGCGGCAATTGAGGCTGCACATGCAATTGCGCAACCGGTTCCGGAGGGGGGAGCGCTTCCGGGCTCCGACAAGCTGAACCCAACAGCAGGACCCAGACTGAAATGAGAATGAAAAGACCTCGAATCATTCTGCTATCTAAACAAGCCTAATTCTGGAAAACCAGAAATTTTCGGCAAAGGTAGTTAATCAATATCGCAAAAACCACATCGCTGATCTTGGCCACATATTCATTCCAGCCGAAACTTCCCACCATCACGCTGGCAATGGCCGTGCCAATCAGAAACGAAAACAAGGATACAGCAAAGAACAAGATCACCTCAACCTGCCGGGAATGTCTTCCGCTCTGAAAAACCCATTTAAAGTTCAGAATGTACGCCACCACATTGGATGCCAGAAACGCGACCGTATTGGCTTTCACATATGACGCCACCTGTGGATCACGCCCGATTTGGCGCATCCAGTCCACAATCCCTGTCGCACCACCCGACAAAGGCTCCCATTCCGCCAACGCATCCGCCGGCACAGGAAAGACCCACTGAATACAAACCCCGAACGCAATCAGATTGGCCACCATGGCCGCCACCCCCGCGAGGCCATACCGGATGAACTGCAAGAGCGGATGCTGTTCACGTGAAAGGATGGCGTATAGCCATCCCTTCACATCCCACAAACGGGGCAAACCAGCTAAATTCAGCCCCATAGGATTAGCCGGGAACTTCTTCGGTCACCCAACTGCGGATATCCGCAGCCAGCGGTTTCACAGAAACGATCGTGGCCAACCGGGTGCCACCGGATTCAGAAGGCACTTCAACCGTGTCCCCTTCCTTGTTGCCATCCAGGGCCTTCGCCATGGCCGAACCAATCGCAATGATATTGCGTTCGGGCACAGAATCCCACTCACCCAACAAATGATAGGTGGCTTCTTCACCGCCCTCAGCAAACCGAATATGAACCGTGGTGGCAATACCGGCTTCGTCGGCAGAGAATTCCGAGAAATCCGTAGCTTTCACCACCCGCAATTGATTTTCAATTTCAGCGCGACGTCCCATCAGTACCCGTTGGGTATCTTTGGCCGCTTTGTATTCAAAGTTTTCACGCAAATCACCATATTCACGGGCAACCGCAATTTCTTTGGTGTTTTCAGGAATATCTTTCTGAATAAGTTTCTGCAATTGGGCTTCCTTCTCGCGGTAACTGCGGATGGAGCTGACCCGGGGACGTTCCGCCAATTCGACCGCCTGATCCTCGGTTTTACCGGAAACAATGTCGCTGACGGAGGGTTCCAACTTCACAATCTGCCCCAAAACAGAGGCTTTATCCAATTGCTCCCAGGCCGTACTGTCTTTCACCCCTTGGGTGAAGGCACGGCGCTGACGATCATCCATACTGGACAAGACTTCCTTCAACCAAACCGGTTTACGGAAAACTTCACGCAACTGATTGCGCACCCGCAAACGGTTCCCGGTGTAATCACGGTTAATCACCTTCAGTACCCGGGCAACCAAGTCCGGCGTGTTTCCGTAATTCCATTCTGCAATTTTTTTGTTGTTCTGGGAAAGCCAGAACATCACATCCACCTCGGCAGACCATTGATTCCACACTTCGCGCAAGGAACTCGCAACCCGGTCTTCCCTCTCCTGCTCGATCAATAAGTTAATCGCTTCATTCAAGGCCGAGTACTCAAGCTGAGGCAATACCTTGATCAAAACTTCGGCCGCCGCTTCGGGATCCGCTTTGGAAAGCGCGGCAAAGAATGATTTGGTCAAGTTGGCCGATAACATTTCCACCGTCGTCAATAGTCCGTCGGGCGTTTTGGCTGTGGCCAGGAATGCAGACAAATCAATTTCTTCCGGCGTGATATCCAGGCGACTGGCAATCAACCAGCAACGCACCAAATAATCATAGTGACGTCCCCGGGCACCAATGACCACAAAGCGCAGACGATCCACCACAATTTTCCGGGCCGCGTCGTCCAGTTTAGGCACCTCGGTCATTAAACATTCTTCCAATTCATTCAAAATGGCTTCCATGTTCCGCAACTCACCCAGGTTCCAGAACCAATTGCCATCGTAGGATTTTTCCGTATCCAGCAATTCAAGCGGCTCGGAGCGTTTGCTTGGCAACACCACCAAGGCGTCTTTTTTCAATTCTTTACGGGCATTGGCCCAAAAAGTTTTCCATTTGGCTTCCGGAAAAATGTCCGGCACCAACATGGATTGTAATTGCGGGGCCGCCGTGGGACCAAAACTCCGCAAGGCAATCCGAACCACTTCTGCCGGATCGCTTTTCACCAATTCTTCCATTTTTTCCGGCGTCAAGTAACGGCGGGCATACAGATGGTTTTCATCAATACGAACCATTTTTTCCGCAGCAAAACTTAGTTCCAACTCATGGTTGGGTTTTTCGGTGAAGTCGACAACGACCCGGCGGTCTTCGTGACGGACTTCTTTAACAGTTCCGAAGCCGAAGTTTTTCATAAACACATAATCGCCGGCCTGCAATGCACTCAGCATTTCCAAGCGGCGCAAAGCTTCTTTCGCTTTCAAACGGGGGTTTTCCATACCGGACAGTTCCAGTAAAAGGATCTGTAACGGATCCGCCGCAAACGCTTTGCTTAAATCACGCTGCACCGTTTTGCGCCAACTGCGGTCACTGCTGTACCAATCCGCCATGACCTGATATAAGCTGACCAACTGGGCATAACCGGCTTTTTCAACCAACTGTAAACGGATAAGTTTTACATGAGATTCCGCAGTTTCAGGGTCCTCCCGAAACAATGCGGTCAAGCTCCCTAAAATGGGGGTGAGGTCCGGGGGGTTCTTTTCTAGACACTCTAACATCAATACTTCACTAAATTCGCTCATCTTTATACGGCCTTCCGTGCAGGGTTATATGGAGACACTCTTCTCTTCTTTTCTCAAGAAATGTCAAGCCAAGTAGCCACAAAGTTGACCTTGGAAGTCAATTTAGAACCCTCTATAACCCCTACACCTCCCATTTTAATCAAAATCGCTGTCTGAATCGTTGTCAGAATCACGATCCAAGAAAACGCCCCCCCAAATTCGATGACGATTTCGATATCGATATCGGCTTTGTTCGCGTAAAGAGACCTTATGTCAAATCGCAGCCTTATTACCCAACGAGATCACGGAAAAACTCTTCAACAGTTTCTCCGTGACGAACTCAAACTCAGCAGCCGTCAGGCCAAATCCCTGCTGGATACCCGTGCCGTCTTTGTAAATGGGAAACGGATTTGGATGGCCAAACACAATTTACGAAAAGATGACCTGGTAGAATGGCCTCACCAGAAAAAAAGCCCCAAACCGGGCGATAAAATCAATATTCTCTATAAAGATCCCTACATCATTGCCATCAACAAAGCACCGGGCGTGATCAGTGACCGGGATAAATTCAGCGCCGAATCTCTCCTTCGTGAACAGGAAAACAACCCCGAAATCCGCGCCCTGCACCGCTTGGACAAACCCACCTCGGGCCTGCTGATGTTTCTGCGCTCTTCCGATCACCGGGAAGCCTATCTCGAACTTTTCCGACGTAAGGAAATCCAAAAAACCTATCAAACCCTGCTGGTGGGTCAACCGCGCGAAGATCAGGTCACCATTCGCCGTGCCTTGGACGGGAAAAGCACTGAAACCACGTTCCGCGTCCTCAAAAGACACGGCAACTTCTGCAAAGTGGAATGCACCATCGGCACCGGACGCCAACATCAGATCCGTCGACACGCCATGGAATTAGGCTGCCGGGTGGCAGGCGATACCCAATACGCCCAGCAACTTCCCATTTCCCCCATCGAAAAATCTTTGCCCCGACAAATGCTCCACGCCTTTTCGGTGGAATTTATCTGCCCCCACAGCAAACGCAAAATCAGAATCCATGCCCCCTTCACCCACGATTTCCAAAGCGCCATCAAGCAAATGGGCCTGGGATAAAAACCGTCCAAGTTCCTCATTTAGAGCCTGTTGATTTATTCAAAAACCTCAACCCTAACGCCAAAGGCGTGACTCTGGGCGGACCCCTGGGTTTTGTACCCCAAATGGTCTAAGCGTTGAATGTACGGCCCTATATGATTATGGTGGAATAGTTTATAGGGACGCACCTTCATATAGCATGTCCGAACCTTATGAACAGGCGAGAGGGGCGAGCCCTTTCGTCACTCGCCTCTCGCCTGTTCATCAGTTCGTCGAATTTTTTCTCCGCGTATTGTAAAATGGAAATGAATACGCACCCTCTTGCCACGAATTGCACTTTCCAACGTCACGACGTTTTAGCGCGAGCTTCTTCGGACAAGAGGGTGCTCCTTGGTCAAAACGAATACTCAAGATGCCTACTATACAATGCATCCCTATATGGATTTCGACATGCCAAGATTGCGTATTCACTCCAACCCAACCCAAAGATACAACATGAAAACGAATGAGTAATGGAAATCTTATTCCGGCTGGTGCTTATTTTAATTTCATCTTGCGTCCAGGGGTTTTACCCCTGTTTGGGTTGGGGCCGTAGCGTTGCTACTTTTAAGCTGGAATGCATAAATCAACAGACCCTGAACGGGGAACGAAGAAATTACGCCATTCGCCGTCAACTATTCCGCGGCCATCAAAGACACCCGAAACAAACTTCCCCCCGAAGTCACATACAATGTGTTCTCATCCTCTCCAAAACAAACGTTCGTCGTATGCCCCGGAATCGGAATCATGCCTTGGTATTTCCCTTTGGCGGAAAAAATCTGTATCCCCTGCTCATCCGGTAAGTTTCGGTTATTGGTGAACACCGCCAGATACAGGTCCCCACTCAGCGGATGCACCGCCAATCCATCCAGAACCTTATCAATCCCTTCGGCCACCCGCTGGGGCCTGTTCTCTACACTTCCATCCGCATTCACGGGAAAAGCCAGGGTCCAATGATCCATGCCCACATTGACATACAGGGTTTCTCCATCCCGGGACATGGCGATACCATTGGGTTTATTGAATGATTCAGGGAGAGCCTTCACCACTTCGCCGTCCGGTTTCACCCGGTAGACGAATTGAAAATCCTCCCGACCCCTTCTGCCAAAATCCGGATCCGTGAAATATACAGATCCCTCTCTCCCCACCGTCACGTCATTCGGATTATTCAATGGCTCCCCCGCAAACCCATCCGCCAGTACCGTGATGGAACCTTCTTTTTCCATACGGGTCACCCGTCGCTTCGCCCCTTCACAGGTAATTAGCCGCCCCTCCCCGTCCAACACATTGCCATTTCCTCTCCCCGACTCTTCCCGAAAAATTTCCAACCCCGTTTTTTCTGTCCAAAGATATAACTTGGCTGCCCGGATATCACTAAAGATCACCCCGCCCCTTTCCGGGACCCACACCGGCCCCTCGGTAAATTGAAGTCCCTCCACCAGCTTTTCCACTTTGACTTCCGCCACCACAACTTGGGCGAACAAACAGATTCCACATAAGATTTTATACATATTTTCTCTCCTGTCCGTTCCTATTCCACAATATAAATGGTATAAAGCCCCTCGTCCTGGTAGACGGTGTTGGGGAACAAAGTATCATCGTCCAATTCCGCATCATATTCCCATTTAAGCTTATTAGAGCGCACCGTCACCGCAAAAGTATAAGATCCTGCTTCAGTGGGAACTCCGACAACCTCGGCATAATCCACCCCTCCTTCTCTATATTGTCGGAATGCTGTCCCCGGCGGCAGGGTGCCATCTTCCCATTTAAACACAAAGTCGTAAGCGTCATCATTCGGGGTATTTTCCACCCGGGCCCCAATTCGGAAAACATAAGGTTCCCCCACCTGCCCTTCAGGAGGCTCATCCCCCCAAATCACCAGTTTGTTTTGGCTGTGGGTATCGATGATTTCATCGATACAACCACTCACGAAACCAGTGGCGATCAACAAAACCAGATATCGGACAATTTTCATTTCCTCACAAATATCAGACCCGGCAGGGTTCCGGCCAGCCCAAAATAAAACGGTTCAAACCCTTCCCAGAAATCACTCAATTCACATTGCCACTGCAACACATAAAAGAAACTCATTGCGCAGGCACCGCCCACACAGGAAACCACAAAGTTCCGATCAGACAATCGGCCCGGAAGCACATAGCCCAACAGCAAAGGAAAAAGCAGACAGGCGGTGCTGAATCCCCCGAAGAACTTCCAAATATCCACCAGCATGGTATCCGTTTCATCATAGAAGAAATAAGCGATCCCCACCGCAAGCACGGCGATCCCCACCGTTCCCAAATGATGGAAACCCACCGATCCCTTCCACTTTCTGGGTGCCAAATCATACGCCACCACCGTGCCGGAAAGAAAAAGATACGAATCCAGGGTACTCAGGATCGTCGCCAGAATCCCCGCCAGAAAAAAGCCGCGCACCCCCATCGGCAATAACTGTACCGCATAGGTTAAATATGCCGTTTTACTGTCAATATCCGGAAGCACCGCCCGGGCATAAATCGCCCCGAAGGTGGTGCAAAAATCAAATCCCACCCAGATCAAGGTCGCCAACAAAATACCCCTCCGTGCCGTTTTCACATCTTTGGCCGCCAGACAGCGCTGATAAAAGTTGGGATCCACCAACGTTCCTAATGCAACCAGCCCCCACACCAATGTGGTTCCCAAAGAGTAGTGCCCCCGAAAAGGATTCCAATGGCTCGCCGGCACCGAATCTGAAGCATGCAACCAGCCAAGCCCTCCGAAATTTTTCATACTGAACACAATCACCAGTGCCACCGCCGAACACATCACCCCAAACTGAATCATATCCGAAAACACCACCGAACGCAGTCCCCCCACCGTGCTGTACGTCAGCACCGCCACAGTTCCTATCAACATGCACACCCACAATTCCCCTCCGAAAAGCAACTGAAGAAAAAGCCCCAGGCTAATAACATACACCACGGGCAACACATTAAACAAATTGAGCCAGGCTCCCAACTTTCCGGAAACCGGCCCAAACATTTTCTCCAGCAAATGGGGCATCGTCCGCGCTTCGGTTTCCCGAATTCTGCGAACCAGAAAAAACGCAAAAATCAAATAAGCCACATACCAAAAGGCCCCTTGGGTAATCCAGGAATACAACCCGCCTTCGTATGCATATTGGGTCACGGAAAAGATTCCTCCGTACCAGGTGGCCACCAGCGTGCCCGTAAATAAAGGCAAGGTCAAGCGCCTCCCCATCAACAACAGATCTAAAAGCCGTTCCTCTCCGCCTGTCTCCTCAACCTTTCGCTGACGCAAATTTCCGTAAATCACCGCACCAAGCGTGACCAACAGCACCAACGCAAACACGCCCCAGTCCGCAACGGATAAATATTCAGGAAGGTAAATTGTATTTTTCAAAGTGCATGACCCTTTAGTTGAAAGCAACAAAGGGTTAAATCCTAAACTTTACTTCCTTTCACCTAAAACCGGAGCGCGAACAGTTTTTCCCCGGTAAAACCCTAGTGGAATGCCACCTCACGCAAACTCAGCCTCTCGCTATCGTCAGGGTATTCACTTCTTTCACCCCCGCCTTTTTCATCGCCACCGCACATGCGTCGAGCGTCGCCCCTGTTGTCATCACATCGTCAATCAATAAAACCCGCTCCGGCACAGAGGATCTCTTCTTTACCGCAAAGGCACTCCGCACATTTTCTTTCCTGGCGGCTTTGGATAATTTGGTTTGGGTATCCGTGTTTCGGATCCGCTTTAACCCCTGCCATGTTTTCAGACGGGGATCCAATTTCAGCATCCCGCGTATCAGCTCCACATCCTGATTGAATCCCCGTTTTCGTTGCCGGCTCCGGTGAAGAGGGACCGCCACCAATGCCTGCCCGTCTGCATCCGGAAAATACGTCTTCACCCCCGCCAGCAACATGCGGGATAAATCGGGGATCACAGAGAAATTCCGATGATATTTCAGCGCATGAATCGCCTCCCTCACCCCGCCTTCGTAATGAAACAGACTGCGCCCCTGATGATACTGGGGCGGATGCGCTTCACAATCCGAACAAGTAAACACATGATCAATTCTCCCCGCCACAATTTGCCCACAACGCTCACACCAGGGCGGGCCCAGGGCCACCGAATCCGCACGGCAATCCCAACACAATCCGTGCTCATCCCCCTCCGTAATTTCTTTCCCGCAACTGCAACAGATTCGGGGATAGATCTCATCCAAAACCCGCTGCTTCAATTGGAGAATTCCCCGAATCATTCGAAGCTCACCGCCCGCAGTGGATGCCAATCCAATAAATTTGCCGACCACCCCTTCACCCTTGGATCCTTCAAATATTGCGTTGCCCCGAAATAGAGAGGTAAAATCGGAAGCGCCTCCAACAAAACCGCCTCCGCTTCAGCCAACACCTCCATGCGCTGCCCGCCGGCCTGCGCCGAGGATGTCAACAGTCCGTCATAGCGCGCATCCTTCCAGCCGGCAAGATTGTTGCCCGCTTCAGATTGCCACAGCCCCATAAAAGTCAGAGGATCCACATAGTCCCCGACCCACCCCAAATAACAAAGATCAAAATCCCGTTCACGACGCCGACTGTAATAGGTTTGCCGTTCCAGATTTTCGATTTCAATGCGGATGCCCAGTTCCTGAATCCACCGTTGCTGAATCAGCTCCGCCACCTTCTGGGAATCCTGACCACTCTGATAAATAAAAATGACTTCAGGAAAATGTTCACCACCGGGATACCCCGCCTCCGCCAACAGGCGGCGGGCCTCATCCGCATCTTCTGTCAGCAGGCTGTCCGGCTGATACCCCGCCGTACCGGGAGGCACATAACTAAACGCGGGCTTCCGCACGCCGTAAAGCACGGTTTCTGTAATGAGCTTCCGATCCAATGCCAGACTCAGAGCCTTTCGCACCCGCACATCTTTCAGTGCCTCATGCTGCAGATTCATGGCATAACCCACCGATTCCAAATACGGATCCACCCGCAAATGTTCCGGTTCCTTTTTCTGATAACTCCGCAAACGGTGCCGGGGCAAGGTGTAGGTCACATGAATTTCTCCCGCCCGAAAAGCATTCTCTTCAGACGCGGCATCCGGAATCGACAAAAATTCAGCCCCCTGCAGCTGAACCGTTTCGGCCTGCCAGTACTTCTCATTTTTCGCCAGAATGAGCCGGTCTTCCCCCCGCCATTCCTTCAACACAAAAGCGCCATTCACCACCAAATTTTCAGGACGGGTCCACGCGCCATCCCGCGAGCTCTCACTCTCAAATTCCTTCAACACATGTGCCGGCAAAGGAAACGCAGTCCAATGAGCCAACAACCCGAAAATATAAGGGGTGGGTTCACTCAATTGGAGTCGCAGCGTTTTTTCATCCAACGCCCTCACCCCCAAATCGTCCAGCTCCTTCTCCCCGGTATTCACCTCTTTGGCGTTCAGAATCGGATACAGCATAAAGGCATAGGAAGCCCCCAAATCCGGATTCAACAGACGTTTAAATGCAAATTCAAAATCCGGGGCCGACACCGCAGTACCATCCGACCATTGGGCATCCCGCAAAAAGAAATCGATCTGCAGCCCATCCTCTGAAACCTCCCAGGATTCCGCCATCCCCGGCTCCGGCAGCAACGTTTCGCTGTGAATGCGCGTCAATCCCTCGAATAAATTAATCAGCACATTCCCTGCGCCCACCGAAGTCGCCAAGTGCGGATCCATACTTTCAGGTTCAGGTCCGTTCCCCCGTAAGAGCACACCCTCGGCGACAGCCTCATCCACCGGCAGTACTTTTTCAGTTTTCGATCCACAGGCCATCAAAAACAGGGTCAGAAGCAACCAAACCTTTTTCATTTCGCAGACTCCAAATATACTTCGGTATAATCATGCCGGTCCAAAATATTGGGAGACCACCCTTTCACCGAAGGATCGATCAGGTAGTTTTGAGTGTACCAGTAAATCGGAATGACCGGCATTTCCTCCAACAATATTTCTTCCGCTTTGTCGTACAACTTGAAGCGGGCTTCCGAATCCGTGGTGCCGGCAGCCTTATCAATCAATCTGTCGTATTTTTCACTTCCCCAACCGGTATGATTGTTGCCACCACCGCTAAGATGCAGATCCAGAAAATTATGCGGGTCCGCATAGTCTCCGGCCCAGCCCGCACGGGCCACATCAAAATCCAACTCCCGGCGGGTCACCATATACACCTGCCATTCCTTGTTTACCAACTCACATTCCACACCCAGGTTCCGCTTCCACATTTGCTGCACAACCTGGGCAATGGTGCGGTGGGATTCACTGGTGTTATACATCAACTCAAACTTTGGGAAACCCTTCCCCTCCGGATATCCTGCATCCGCCAACAGTTTTTTCGCCTTCACCAGATCCTCCTCAAGCAAATGGCTCGCTTGAAATCCGCCGGTGCCCGGCGGGGTAAACCATTTCGCCGGCTTTTGTCCGCCTTTCAATATCTTTTCCGTGAGTAATTCCCGCTGTAAAGACAAAGACAACGCCTGCCGAACCCGCACATCATCAAATGGGGCTTTCCTGGTGTTGATCAGATAATAATAAGTCGTCAAGTAAGGATGCGAATACAAAAGCCCCGGTTTGTTTTTCTGGTAATACGGTAAACGCGGCAACGGCACACTTCCGGTTTTATGCAACAAACCCGAACGGAACATGCGCTCTTCGGTTTGCTGATCTTCCACCGGATAGAAAAAGATCCCCTTCAATTTCATGGCCTCCCGATTCCAATACGTCGGACTTTTACTCACAAAAATTTGTTCCTTGAGACTCCACTCCTCCAAACGGAAAGGTCCATTCCCCACATAACGCCCCTCCCTCGCCCAGGGATTCCCCCGCTCATTAACCGCACCGTATTTGCGAAGGGTGGGCTCATGAACCGGATAGAAGGCATAATGATTCAACATATTCAGAAAATAGGGAGACGGCTGCTCCAGGGTAATTTCCAGCGTATGATCATCCAGAGCCTTCACTCCCAAACTTTCCGGATCCTCTAAAAGCCCCTGATTAAATCCCCGGCCATTTTTAATGACATACAGCATGTAGGCATATTCCGCCCCCAGTTGCGGAGACAACATTCTGCGGTAACTGAACACAAAATCCTTGGCCGTAACCGGATCCCCATTTGACCACTTGGCATCCTCCCGCAATGCAAAAGTAAACACCGTTCCGTCCTCACTTTGCTCCCAGCTTTTGGCCACACCCGGTTTGGGTTTTAAAGTCTTTCCGTCCTCACGAATCAGCCCTTCCATCAGCGCACTGATAATCTGATGCTCCGGCACTCCGGTGGTGAGATGCGGATCCAAACTTTCCGGTTCCGCACCATTTCCCAAATGCAGATACCCTTCACGGTTTCCTTCTTCCACCCGGGTGTCCGCCAGCCCAAGGGCCGACAGCATACAAACAACCATAATCAAAAGTGATTTCATGAGCCTTTCCTTTTCTCTAAACAATCTTCACAAATACAAACCCCGTTTTCATAGCGGAACGCCATCTCAGGGTCACTTTTATCCGTACGTTTACAGGTCTCGCACGTATGGAAAGGAACCCCTTCCAATACCCGGGCTTTCCTTCTAAACGCCTTCGCTTTTTTCTTCTGTTGCGACATCCCCATAAAATCTTTCCAAAAGAAAAGAACAAATGGAAGCAGGGATCCCAGCGCCTCGAGTTTCATGGGCAGAGGCGCACTCACAATCGTCAACACAAAGCCTGCCCCTGCAAGGATCCCCAAATATTGGGCCCGCACCGGCAACACAAAAAAGATCATAAAAGTAAAGTCAGGAAACACCTTGGCAAAAGCCATACCCAGCCCGAGGAAAATATGGAAATTCGAAAACGAAGCCCCCGGTGTCAAAAAGGAAAAAAGCACCGTGAAAATCCAGCACATGCCCAAATACACATTAAACCGAAACTCTCCCCAGTGCCACTCCAGTTTACTTCCGGTTAAATAGGTAATGTAGATAAAGAACGCAAAGAAAAGCGGACTGTTCGGCATGGGATCCAGCATAAAAGAAAAGATCCGCCAGAAATCACCCGTAAGAAACTGGGAGGCATTCAACTTCAACAAATCCGGCGAGATATTCCCCGAGCGAATCCCGAAATAGAAGAGCACCTGCCCAGCCAGCAAGGTGATTAATAAGTACGGGAAAGTAAACTTTCCCCATTTCTGTTCTAAACGGTCCAAGAATTGCATGGGTTATGCATACCACCGCCCACACTGCTTGCAAGCGGTGAGGCTTAAGAATTCAACTCGTCCATCACCACTTCAACAATCTCTTCGGGTGAATACCACTTTCCCTGCCCGATCCCCGGACACTCTTTACAGGTCTTCTGCCACGCACGGTCATTGCGCACATTCTGAAACCAAAAAGGATAGGTGCGGCACTGCCGGGGTTTGACTTCGTGAATCTGACATCGATTGTTCACAAAAAAAACACAGTCCCCATTTTCTTTTTCCTTCAGCAGAACCTCCCCCTTCACCACCCGGGTTTCCGAGCTTCGGAAATCTGTTTCTGACTGGTTCCGATATTCGGAAATTTCACGGATCTCCTCTTCGGAAACCCGCACTTTACCGGGAGCGCCACTACAACACAGCCCACAATCCGTACAGGAAAACCGGACTCCATCTGCCAAACAGGAAGGCAACTGGGAGTGGGCACGGGTCTTTTTTAATTCTTCATACATTTACTTAGGATCCAACAACCCTCGAGTTCTCAGTTCGATCACCAGCTCTTCAAAGTCCTGCTCAATTTTCTCGATCAGTTGCTGGGCTTCATGGTCTTTCTGAAGTTTGCACGCATGTTCAAATTTCAGCATACGGTCGCAAAGACGGTCCGCAGCCAGGTTCAACAACGCTCCCCGTAGCCGATGCGCCGTTTTAGCCGCATCATCAAAAAGCTTACGGGCAAATTCCGTTTGTAAATCAGGTAATTCCGCTTCGGTGGAAGCAATCACTTCTTCAATAATACTCTTAACCAAATCCAAATCCCCCAGTTCATCTTCCAAAGAAAAAGATGAACCGATCACCGGCTGATTGGATTCGGGAAGTGCCAACACCGGTTGGGATGCCACCACGTCATCCGAGGGTTTCAGATAAAGAGAAAGCACCCGAATCAATTCCAACTGGGATACCGGTTTTGCAATGTATTCAGACATGCCTCCCGCCAAGCACAGTTCACGATCTCCCTCCATCGCATTCGCGGTCATGGCCACAATTGGGATTTTACTGTCCAGAACCTGTGAGTCACCGGAGCGAATTCGCCGCGTCGCCTCTAACCCATCCAAAATCGGCATTTGCACATCCATTAACACCAGATCGTAGGGCAAGGTCTCCAACGCATAAATCGCTTCTTCGCCGGAAGCCACCGCATCCGCATGAATATCAAAACGCTTTAACATGCCAATGGCAACCTGCTGATTGATGGGATTGTCTTCCGCCACCAATACGCGGGACCCCCGATATGAAGCCATCACCGGCGCGGGCGGCGGGGTGTTCTCCATCTCTTCTTTGCTCACAGCCAGCGCATTCAGTAAAGCTTTCAACGTTTCATTTTGAGGCACCGGCTTCATCAACACCGAACTAAATCCAATCTGATGGATCAAAAATTTGGAGGGAGAGACGCCTACCGATGACATGAGGATCAACCGGGTCTCCGCGATGGTCGAGTCACTTTTGATTTTACGCGCCAGGGTGACCCCATCGATATCCGGCATCTGCATATCCAAAACCGCAATCATATACGGGTCCTGCAGCAACCGCGCCTCTTCCAGCATTTTCAGGGCACGTACCCCGCCCTCCGCTTCGGCCACCCGCATTTTCCAACTCAGCAGACGTTTTGTGATAATTTCACGGTTGGTCTGGTTGTCATCCACAACCAAAACCCGGACACCTTCCACCGAGTCCGGAATCACCAATGCGTCGGAATGCGTACGACTGGATTTTTCCAACTCCAAAACAAACCAGAATTCAGAACCTTTGCCCACCTCACTTTCCACGTGAATCTCCCCGCCCATCAACTCAATCAACTGCTTAGAAATCGCCAGTCCCAATCCCGTGCCGCCAAAGCGACGGGTAATGGATGCATCCACCTGCGTAAATTTATCAAACAAATTATCCTTGGCCTCTTTGGGTATGCCAATTCCGGTATCGCGGACACTAAAACGGAGACGCACCGTTTCTGCTTTGGCTTCTTCCAGTTGGACCCCCAAAACCACCTCCCCGGCCTGCGTAAACTTAATGGCATTGCCCGCCAAATTGGTCAGCACCTGACGGAGTCGCCCGGAATCGCCATTGAGGTGATTCGGAATCTCGGAATCCACATCACAGAGGAATTCGATTTTCTTTTCCTGTGCGCGCACCGCCAGACTCAAAGAAAAATCTTCAACCATGGCATTCAAATCAAAATCCATGGCCTCCAATTCAATGCGGCCCGCTTCGATTTTGGAAAAATCCAGAATATCATTAATTAAATTCAACAGAGACTGGGCACTGCTTTCCACCGATTCGGCGTAACGCTTTTGCTCCTCACTTAAGTGGGTGTCCAACAATAAACCCGTCATCCCCAGCACTCCATTCATCGGGGTGCGGATTTCATGACTCATATTGGCAAGAAATTCACTTTTAGAACGGGTTGCCGCTTCAGCCGCCATGGCAGCCGACTGCGCCTCTAAAAACGACAGTTGCAACAATTCATTGGTTTTGGCCTGCTCAATATTTGCCTCGTTGAGTTTCCGTTCGTTTCCTTTCTTACGGGTGATCTCAGTCAAATATCCATTCCAGCGGTCCGTCAATGCAGGATCTAACGAGGCACTCACCTCAAACCAACGATCCTCCCGCCCTTTTTCGCTCAATTTAAATTCGAGGACATCATGATGATTGACCGTTTCACCGGAAAACAAACCCAGAAAAACATTCCGTTGATCCTCTTCAAATTTATTCAGCAGCGAGGAAGGATCATCCACCACATCCCGCGGCGTCAACGCAAACAAACTCCGCACCGCCTCACTGCAATACGTAAACCGGAACGTTCCGGATTCCTCATCCCGCCGAATTTGAAAGATGACCCCCGGCAGTTGCGCCGCCATGGTCCGAAGATGCAAGGTGTAAATCCGCTCCTTAAACCGGCCGGCCAAATATAACTTCAGCCCCCCCGCACAAATGAAAATCAAAATTGCAGAACCCAAGAGGGTCCATCCACTCACTTTTTTATACGAGGCATGAATCGCCAACAATTCAGGATCATTCACCTCCAAAAAGATCAAAACCGCACTGGGCTCCCCCTGCAGATCTGTGATGGGCAGATATCCGAAAATATTCCGGCTGGTATCATTTTTCACCACAAAAGCTTCCGGCTCCCCCTCTTTGTCGGCAAATCGAAACTGCCGGGTCATTTTATCTAAAAGTTCTTCCCGCTGGTTCGCATCTTCATTGCCCGCAAAGGCATGATCTTGCCAGCCCATCCCGGAAACCACCCGGTAGTCTTCGGATAAAATAGACAGTTCAAAGCCTTGAGGACGCTCTTTGGCATGCCTGCTTTCCAGAACCGATTCTTTGATCAGATACAAATAGTCCTTTGGACGCGTGGTCTCCTGCATATGCGCAATGAAAGGGGTGATGGGAAAACTGAAGACCACCGTTCCCACCACACGGCCACTGATGGTCACCGGATAGCTGGAGCGAAAGCCATTGAAAGGATTTCCAATCGAAAACCACGACTGTGCCTCCGTGTGGTTGGAGCTTTCAATCGGAGGAAAAGGATTCTCCTCATTTCCCACCAGCAATAGCGGTTCCCCCTCCGGACCATAATAAGCGACCTGAGACAGCCCCTGCGGCTGCACCCGCTCAAACACAGCCTGCGATGCCTCTTTCAACTCATGAAGGGTGAGATCCCGGTTTTCCCCCGCTTCCATGTATTGAATGCGGTCCAACAGCACCGCGGCCGGCAAATGCGCCATCAAGTCTTCAAACATCATATTCGAGACATGTTCAAAATGTACCTGCGCCGACGCAAATTCCTGCTCATAGCCCGCCATCCGCCGCTCCAGCAGAAAATCAATCTCTTCCTTCCGGTCATTCCCCAAAATCAGCACCAAAACCCAGGAAAGTAATAAATAAAGAAGTGCAAAGGCGATCGACAGGGAAAAGAAATCCACTTTCCCTTTCACATCGTTCCGCGTTAAAGATTTTCTGGGTCGTTTCTGCATCATAATGAATAACCGCACCATGCAATAGTTTTCATAGGAATGGAAAGCGAAAAGTTACTTGTAATAAAGGAGGTTTCTATCCCTTCTCTTCATTTTGATCTCCGTGGGCAATATGCCTCCAGTCCTACTTAGACTTGACGCATCCGCCCATTTTCAAGTAAGGCACTGACATGTCCAATACCCTACCCGGCATCCCTCTCGCGGGCGATCAACAAGACGCTCAAAATTTATGGAACCTCCTGCAGTCAATGCCGGTGGATGAAGACTGCACCGATCAGGCCCCCGAGCCCATTCGGAAACGGCGCACCACTATTGCCAGCCCGGTATCCGTTCAAGGTCCCGGCACCTTTTTCGGAAAAGAGACCCGCACCATCGAATTTTTGCCCACCGAACGTGAAGGTTGGTGGTTTGACCGCGGGGATCATCCGGACTGGCTGCGCATCCAGGTCGCCATCCAAAACGTCTGGACCACCGGGCAGGTTGTCAGCAATATCGTGTTGCGCAGCGGTCAGCCCCATAACTACGTCCGTTTGGTGGAACACATTATCGCCTTGCGTATGGGCATGGGCATCGACGACCTCACCATCAAAATCGACTCTGGAGATCCACCGCTTTTCGATGTGGGAAGCATGCCCCTGGTGGAAGCACTCGAATCTGTCGGCACCGTGGACTCGGCTTTTCCTTTGGAATATGTCACCGTTAAAGAACCCGTCCACTTCTCCACCCCCGAAGGCAAACTGCTGGTTTTCGAACCCGCGGACCCCAACGATCCCAAATTAGAACTGGATTGCGGTATTTCATTTCCCAATGTCATCGGGGAACAGCGTATCAAATTGGTGGTCAACCGCGATACCTTCCGCCGGGGCGCCCATGCCCGCACCAATACCACCGCGCAGAAAAAACTGTACTGCCAAAGCATCGGAAAACTTTTCGCCGACGTGCGGAACCTGGGCTATACCGATAAAAATGTACTGATCGCCGGCACCAAAAAATACCACAACGAACCCGAACCCAGCCTCTGGGTAAATAACAAATCCCTGGAAGCCGTCTGGCACCGGGCCATCCTCGACCTGCTGGCGGCCATCGCGCTTATCGAAAGCGGAAATTTCATTGGCAAAGTATCCTCCTATAAAGCCGGACACGCCATGGACGTACAAGCGGTAAAAGCCCTGTACCGAAATGACCTTTTAACCAAAGTCGAAATGCCCGGCGATGAGCCCCTGGCAGAATAAATGAACCGTTCATGGCCCGACCCTCCCCTGCAAGTGGTATTGATGGAGCCGGAGATTCCCCCTAACACCGGAAATATCTCCCGGAGTTGCGCCGCCACCGGCAGCCGTCTGCATTTGATCCATCCCTTGGGCTTCGATCTTTCCGAAAAAGCCGTACGCCGCGCCGGACTCGACTATTGGCCCCACGTGGATTTACACGAACACGATTCACTGGAAACCTGTTTAAAACAGCCTCACCGAAAAGTTTGGTACCTCAGCACCAAAGCCACCCGGAACTATACCGATGCCGACTTTGGCCCCGGTGACATGCTGGTTTTCGGCCCCGAAACCCGTGGTCTCCCCGAAGATGTGCTTGAAGCTGCCGGTGCCCAGGCCCTCACCATCCCCATGCAGACCCACGCCGTCCGCTCCCTCAACCTCGCCACCTCCGTGGGCATCGTGCTCTTTGAAGCCCTGAGACAAGTAATGTAGGCATTCCTGCCTGCAGGGCTCCAGACATTTTTGTCTGTATCTATTCCGCTGTATTTCAAACGCTGATTCCAAATATACAGGACATTCCCTATTATTTAATCAGTGAAAAAACGGAAACCCATAAATATTGAGGTATGGCCTTTTTATAAGTGTAGGCCTGGTCCGAAAAACCAATTACTGCGCTTGCGCGGTATGCGGAGTACCTGGTTCTAGAAGTATGACGTTCAGACGACCCCCGCGCCCTCCGCCCACCGGGCAAACCCAGTGCCTGGGGAGAAAATCGGAAAGATCCTGCCAAAATTTCACATTGACCAACCAGACCAATTATGGCCCAATAGATCATTATGATCGTTAACCTGTCAGAAGCGAAAGCACAGTTATCCCAGGGAATCGATTAGGTTCCCCATACACCCAAAGGAAATCGCAAGCTTGGACGGTTAAAAGGTCAATTCACGGCCCCCGATAATTTTTGGGAAGACAGTGATAAAATCAATGACATGTTTTATGGTGAACATTCGTGAAGATATGAATCGATACGCATATTTTTCTCTGGGCCTTGTCCGAACCGGAAAAAATTCCGCAAAACCACCAACCTAACGTAGACATTCCTGCCTGTGGCAGGTTCATATATCATGTCTGCAAAAACAAATGATCCGCCTCTTTCTTCCTCTCGCTTTTTTCGCCCTCTACCTTCCTGCCGACCAAGGGCTGTTACCTCTGCAAATGTCCGGGATCGTGTACTCCCCTCTGCATACCTACTATGCGGTAGCAACCCACCATCCTACCGATGGCGTATATAAAAGCCAGCAAGGGAGCAGGCTCCAGATCTTCAATACCAAATCAGGGAAATCGGTTTGGAGCACCGACTTTCTTGGTTTGGTAAACAATCTAACTTTGGCCGATGACGGGGAACACATTGTGGTGGTCCAAAAAGGAATTCTACGAAATTTCTATGGCGATGAACTGACAAAAGAAACGACCAAAGCATTTCTGGAAACCACCGTACTTTCTTTTTATAAACGGGAGAAGTTAATTAAATCCTACACAGTTGAAGAACTAGGGTTGAGTGCGAAAGATCTTTTAAACTCATCTGGTCAGATCCAAATATTCCCCTATTCTAATCAGCACATCTATTTCGGAGATAGCGTAGAGGATGCCCGTCTAAAAAACTTCCCCATTCTTATGGGTCATTTTATGTTTTTGGTGTTCTCAAATGGAAACAATGCCTTTTTTGATATCCGTAGCGGAGAAAAGCTAAAAAAAATCCCCAAAGAATTTCAAATTTTCGACTGGGATGCTCACAATGCTACTCCTACCCCAAAACCCGAAGAGATTATCCCGGAATCTGAAGATCAGAATACCGTAAAGGATCCCTTTGGTTTTGGTGCACCATAAACTGAAAGACAGGCAGGAACGCCTGAAACCCTGCAGGCTCGAAAGCCTACATGACTTCCTGCCGCCCTTTCATTGCCCGTTTAAGGGTTTCGGGATCGCTGTATGCCAGACCACTGCCCGCCGGCAGACCAAAGGCCAGGCGCGTCACCTTGATACCCAGCGGTTTCAACACATCCCCCAGCAGACTCGCGGTCGCATCACTTTCCACGTCGGTATTGAGCCCCAGCATCACCTCTTCCACCCCGTCAGCCTCAATTCGGAGCAAAAGTTTTTCAATCAATTCCCGGGTCACCGTTTCATCCTGCATCGGCGATATTTTTCCGCGCAGACAATAATACTTGCCGGGAAAACTGCCCGCTTGTTCAATCACTTGGATATCCGGGGCCCCCTCCACCACACACAGCACTTTGGATGTGCGTTTCGGATTGCGGCAAATCAGACAGGGATCACGATCCACCGCCGTCAGATTTCCGCAACGGCTGCACAACACAATTTCATTGCCGGCCCGTTCCAGAGAGACAATCAATTCTTTCAACAAATCCTGATTCCGCAGCAGCAGACGATAGGCCATCCGCTCCGCGGTTCGGCGGCCAATCCCGGGCAAACGGGAAAGGCTGCGTATCAGTTGTTGCAAAGCTTCAGGCATTTTAGAAAGGCATTCCGGGGATGTTCATCCCTTTGGTCAGTTCACCCATCTCGGAAGCCATGGTCTCTTTACCCTGGTTCACGGCTCCCTGCACCGCCGCCAACACCAAATCCTGCAGCATATCCACATCATCGGGATCCACCGCTTTAGGGTCAATTTTGATATCCCGCACGGTGCCGTCACAAGTAGCGGTGACCGAAACCATGCCTCCACCGGAACTAAAAGAAATCTCCCGCTCAGCCAGCTCTGCCTGAACCTTCTGCATTTGGGCTTGAAGACCTTGCGCCTGTTTCAACATTTTCATCATATTTGCCATCTGTATTCTCCTTGTAAGTTAACGTTGTATTTCAAGTATATCGCCATGAAAAACCTCTAACACATTCCGAATCGAGCTGTTTTTTACCCATTCCTCCGGATTGTTTCCCGCACTTTCCATCGAAAAGGGTTTATCTTTCTCCGGAATGACCTCGCCCGCTTCGGGGGCGTGGTGGGACCACTTCACCGATTCCTTCATCACCTGATATTCGATCCCGATCGAACGCCCCAACAGATTTGAAAATAATTTGTGCAATCCCCCGTGGTCCAGCATTTTCACTTCCGCCATCACCCCGGGAAATTCAGGATCAAATCCAATAACCAGTTGGGTCTCACTCAACCCCATCGGCCAGGAATCCCGCAAATCCCGTTTTAAAGCGGGCTGTAACACCAAACACTGCTCCACCAAATCCGGCCATTTTTCACGTAGTTTTTCTAAATCGGAGGCATAGACCGTCTGATGTTCCTCCACCTCGGGTTGGGAAGGCTCGGAAGTGGATACGGGCTCAGGTTCAAGCGGAAGAACCGGTTTCGGCGGGGGCGTTACTTTTTTTTTTCGGCTTCACCCGCTTCGGGCAAACCGTTTTTTAAACGCTCCACCTGATTCCAAACTTCATCCAGAGTCGCAAAATGCGCGGTGCGGGAAGCGGAAATCAAAGCGGTTTCCAAGTGGGTGCGTTTCGACAGCGAATACTTCAGCTGCTCAGAGGCCGACATCAGTTTTTCCATCAGTGCGGATACCCGGGAGGGTTCCACCCATTCCGCCTGTTCACGAATCACCGTGGCCTGAACATCCGGCAGTTCATTTAACAATCCGCCCTTCGGACTGTAAGCCTGCACCAAAATATGGCGAAGATGAATCACCAGATCCAATAACACCCGTTCCAAATCTTTTCCGGTTTGATCAAATTCCGCAATTGCAGACAAAATGCCGGGGATATCGTGCTGTAGAATCGCGGCCGACAACTCTTCTAAATGCTTTTGAGAAACCAGTCCGAATACCGAGAGCACATCTTCTTCTTTCAGACTTTTCCCCCGGAAAGAAATCAACTGATCCATGGCAGAAAGCGCATCGCGCATTCCTCCGCGGGCCCCGCGGGCAATGGCCAGCAAAGCGGCATCTTCCACTTCCACAGTTTCCGCCGTACAAATTTCTTTTAAACGCCCGGTAATGTCTTTGGCTAAAATCCGGCGCAAATCAAACCGCTGACAGCGGGAAAGAATCGTATCGGGAATTTTCTGGGGTTCAGTCGTCGCAAACAGAAATTTGACGTGGGGAGGCGGCTCTTCCAAAGTTTTCAGCAAGGCGTTAAACGCGCCCGGCGTGAGCATATGCACTTCGTCAATCAAATAAATTTTGTAGAGAGAATTGTTGGTGCCGAACTTGGCATTTTCTCTGATTTCGCGGACATGATCCACCTTGTTATTACTCGCACCGTCAATTTCCAGAACGTCCATGGAATTACCGGCGGTGATTTCTTTGCAGCGACTACAGGTGTTACAAGGGGTGGCGGTCGGTCCTTTTTCGCAGTTCAAACACTTGGCAAAAATCCGGGCCATGGTGGTCTTGCCGGTTCCCCGCGAACCCACAAACAGATAAGCATGCCCCACCCGCTCCTGTTCAATCGCCCGACCCAGAGTTGCGGTGATATGCGATTGACCCACGACCTCGTTAAAGGACTGGGGACGGTATTTTCGTGCTAAAACTTCGTAGGCCATAAGATAAAAAGTGCTCGGGACATGAGTTCCAGTGATGCGGCTCAAGCCAGGTGGTCTACGGCGCCCAAACTGCCGGTCTTAGTGCTGCTACCTTCCGGTCCTGACACAGTTCGTCCGCGTCTGTCGCATAGGACCCAGCCTTCAACACCGCACCACCGGAACTCATGCTCCGAGTGAAGGAGTTGTATAACACGCCGCCGGATGATGGCAAGCAAGGTTTGTAATTTTTGATGGTTTTAGAATATTGCATATCCAACCATAGCCTCCTCGTGGGAATTCGACGTTCATGGCGGAACCCTGCCTGTTCGATGTGCTTATCCCTCGACCTTAAACACCATCAGGGTCATGTCATCATACTGCGGCATTTGACCCACAAATCGGAGTACCCGCTCGCGGACAATATCCGAAATTTGTGCAGGACTCCGCTCCCGCCCGGCCACCATCGCCCGGGAAAGGGGCTCCAAGCCCCATTCAGCATGCTTCGCATTCATCGCTTCAGTGATCCCATCGGTATAAACCAACACCACACTTCCCGGGTCCAAAGTGATTTTGACCGTTTCAATCAACTGATCAAACAACTCGGCATCGACCAGTCCCACGGCCATTCCCCCGCTTTCTTTCCGCAGCACTTCGGTCTGACCCGGACTTAAAATCATTGCCGGATCATGACCCGCACGCGCCATGGCCAATTCCCGGGTCTCCGTATCGTACACCATATAAATCATGGTCACAAACATGTCTTCGTAAATGTCACCGATCATGGTCTGATTCACTTCACGCAACACTTCCGCCGGATCCGTTTTCTTGGAGGCATGTGCCCGCAAAACGCTTCGACAGATGGACATCATCAACGCGCCACCGATTCCCTTGCCCGACACATCCGCCACCGCAAATCCCACATACCGTTCATCAATGGGAATCACATCGTAGTAATCACCGCCGACCTCCTGGGCCGCCAAATTAAAGGCATGCACATTCAAACCTTTTACATTCGGCAATTTCCGCGGGAGTAAACTGGTTTGAATGCGTTTGGCCAAATCCAAATCCTGATCCATCCGCCGCTTCTCATCCAGAGCTGCCCGGAACTGGGCATAATAAATCGAAAGCGAAGCCTGATCCGCCAGAGCCTGTAATAAATTTTGGTCACGCTCCCCGAGCGGCACGTGATCCACCCGGTTCACCACACAAACCACCCCAATCACTTCATGCCGAAAGCGCATGGGCACCAAGAGCAGACTGTTGACATCCAGCAAACTGCGATCGTAATGAGGCACCCGGGGATCCAACTCGGCTTTGCTGATTAAAATCGGCGTCCCGAAATCCGCCCCCTGCCCGATGAGCCCTTCCCCCACCGCCAACCGGGTGTTCAAAATCATTTCTTCAATCTGTTCGGTTTTCAGCGCACGGACATCCATTCCACCATAAAACTGATGCAAATTAAACATGGGAGGAAACACCCCGGAAACCGCACGGCACCGCAGCATATCGCCATCTTCCCGTAAATAAATGGCGCCACCCGAAGTGTGGGTTGTGCGCAGGGCGTAATACAGCACCCGCTGCATCAGCTTGTCGACGTCCAGGGTTTCGGATTCGGTAAACGTCTCCCCGATATTCTGCACATAGTTAAAGATGACTTCTTTTTCTTTAACCAAATTGTCCCGTTCCAACCGGATACGCCGCAACACACGTATACCGAAGTAAGCTGCAGCCACATTGGTGATGACCAGAAGCAGGATGAGCCCTCCCATTACAGGAACAAGCGCAATCGCTAAAGGGGAGGGTTGAAGCCACATGATCATTCCTGAGAACTAACTTTGACGCTTAATGTCCTCGCGCAGATAATCGAGTACATCCTGAAACCTCAATTGATTGTCATCATCAATCTCCACGAGTTTTTCGTGCGCTTCAAGCATGGTGTGCGCCGAGTCCAGGGGTGTTTCATTTCCCCGGTCCAACTCGGAGAGATCTTGAGGAGCTTGATCAGGCAGTTCCTCTTGAATATCCACGAGTTGGTTGAGCCCCAGCGTTTTCATAAGGTTGATTAACTTGTCAGAAACACTGCATAAAATGATTTTTTTACCGAGCTCTTTCTGTTGCCGCTGACTGATACCCGCAAGCACGCCCATAAATGTGCTGTCCATGCCTACGCAATATTTCAGGTCCAACACAAATACCGGATGCCCGGAATCTATCACGCTGGCCGCAAATTCTTTTAAGGATTTACTGACTTTATATGAACCCCTGCCCACAATTCGGGCCAGGGCATACGCGTCATCTACCGTCACAAGAACACGGTCGTCTTGAGGAGAGTTGTC
The DNA here is from genome assembly GCA_029269125.1 of Kiritimatiellaeota bacterium B1221. Taxonomy (GTDB): domain Bacteria; phylum Verrucomicrobiota; class Kiritimatiellia; order SS1-B-03-39; family UBA6053; genus UBA6053. Next base: position 198,181 of record JARHXX010000001.1, read on the forward strand.
TTGGGTCGTTGAAGTTGGTTCCATCTTAGGTAGTAAATAACACCGGGTATGCTCGAAGTCAACAATCCCACATCGACTAATCGACTTCATTTCCCAGTGCATCCTTCAATTCCCGGCGACAAAGTTCAAAAAAGGAGCACCCGCGACAAATTGACATTTCATAACACAAATCCCATTCCGGTTTCGGCAAGGCGATATTCTTTTTTATATCCCCATCCTCAAGGTACTGCGTCATATCCTGAACCGACTCCCGAATGTACGAGATCACCTCCGCCAAATCCTCTTCCGTCACCGAAAATTCATGGTGGGTACCCTGCTGCAGATACTCCAAACGCAACTTCACCCTTTCCGGAGGAATCCCGTGTTTCACTTTTGCCCACAGTGCATACAATTTCAGTTGCTGTTTGTGCTCTTCTTTTTCGGAACCGCTTTTCCAATCCACAATCATCCAGCTTCCGTCTTCAACATACACATAATCGGGAATGGCATAAATTTTCATCCCCCCCAGCAGAAAATGCTCGGCATCCCCCTTTCCCACCACCGCAATCGGAATCTCCATATCCGGTGTCACATGCTTTAAGCGCGGCCACACATCCTGTTGAAAATTTTCCAAACAGGCATTCACCACTTTGGCAATCGCTTTCATAATCTCCAAATCTTCCAGATCGCAAAATTGCGGATAATAGTGCTCATGCAAACAGGAGGCTTTGGGACGTTTTAACCACGTCTTCCCCTTCGATTCATCCCAGGCCTGCCGCAACAGAGGACGCGCCACCTGATCATAAGCCTGCTGCACCGTCACCTCACGCCCCTGCTGAAACTGTTTCAGCATCCACATCACCGCATCTTCGGCCGCGATGCCATAAAGACAAAACCGGTTGGTCATCTTGTTCAACCGGTAGGCCGTTTTGCATTCCACCGTGGCATCACGCTCCCAGCCCCCCCACGCACCGTATTTAGACCAGTAGCGCTTGCGGCGGCATAATTCGAAATCGCCAGAAGCGGAATGAGACCAGGAAAAAACATTTTGAAGTTTAGCCATAGGATTCCGATAGCACCTGTAGCTCATTTTGGCGAGAAGGGGCTGAATGAAAATGCCGGATTCTCCTTTCCCTGTCCCCTTTTGCCCGCTATATCCACCCGCAGTTATGCAACTCGAAGATCTCCAATCTCTTACCCAACAGGCCCTCAGCGAAATCGAAGCCGCCCCCTCCGCGGATGCTTTGGAAAATTTGCGGGTCCAGTACCTTGGCCGCAAAGGAAAACTGCCTGAAATTATGGCCAGTCTTAAGGACGTCGCTCCGGAAGACCGCCCGGCCTTCGGGCAAGGCGCCAACGCCTTTAAAGTACAAGTCACCAGCGCCATCCAATCCCGCAAAGACGACTTGTTAAGCACCGCAACCCCGGCAGATGCGCTGGATGTTACCCTGCCCGGAAATGCCGGTCAGCCCGGAAGCCTCCACCCCATCCACCAAATCTTGGCACGGGTCATCAATATTTTTGACCGTATCGGATTTAATGTGGCAACCGGTCCGGATGTAGATACGGTATTCAACAACTTCGACGCACTCAACACACCCGCCGATCATCCATCAAGAGATGAACAGGACACCTTCTATTTGAAAGACGGCAGCCTGCTGCGCACCCAAACCAGCCCCATTCAAATCCGGCACATGTTAAACAACCCGCCGCCGGTTCGGATCATCGCGCCCGGACGCGCCTATCGACGGGATACCCCCGATGCCACCCACAGTGCAACCTTCCATCAGGTCGAAGGACTCTATGTGGCGGAAAAAGTTTCCATGGCCGATTTGAAAGGCGATCTCACCTACTTTGCCCATGAAATTGTGGGTAAAAACACCCAGGTGCGTTTCCGCCCCCATTTCTTTCCTTTCACCGAACCCAGTGTGGAAGTGGATTTCACCTGCCACGTTTGCAAAGGCAAAGGCTGCAGAGTCTGCAAAAACTCCGGCTGGATCGAAATTCTCGGTGCGGGAATGGTCGATCCTCAAGTCTTTGAAAATGTGGGATACAACCCAGAAACGACATCCGGTTACGCCTTTGGCATGGGGCTGGAACGGATTGCTATGATCATGCTTGAAATCGACGACATCCGTCGTCTCTACGAAAACGACGCGCGTTTCCTGCGTCAATTCGCTTAAGGAGCTCATCCCATGTTGGTCCCTCTCAGCTGGCTTAAAGAATTAATTGATATCCCCGAATCTATCGAAGAATTGCGGGACAACCTCACCTACTCCGGATTGGAAGTCGAAGGCATCGAACGCCACGGTTCCGATTTTGAAGGACTGGTCGTCGCCGAAATCATCGCCGTCGATCCCCACCCCAATGCGGATAAATTGACCTTATGTACAGTGAAACTGAATGACGAAGAACGCATGCAGGTCGTTTGCGGCGCTCCCAATGTCAAAGTGGGACTCAAAACCATTTATGCACCCGTCGGAGCCGTCCTCCCCACCGGACTCAAACTCAAAAAAGCAAAAATCCGGGGTGTGGAAAGCCTGGGCATGCTCTGTGCAGAAGACGAACTGGGCCTCTCCGGAGATCACCGGGGCATCATGGAACTCTCCCCCGACCTCGCCCCCGGCACCCCCGCGGTCGAAGTGCTCGGCGGACCCGAAATCGTCTTCGATCTTGAAGTGACACCCAACCGTCCCGACTGCCTGAGCATCATCGGAGTCGCCCGCGAACTGGCAGCCCTCACCGGGCGCAGCTTCCGGCTCCCGGAAGTCCGTTTCCCCGACGTTCCGAAGAACGGAATCTCCATGCAGGTGGATATCCGGGACGCGGAAAGCTGCCCACGCTATACCGCACAGCTTTTGGAAGGCGCAACAGTCGCTCCCAGCCCGAACTGGATGCAGCAGCGTCTTCGCCTTTGCGGATTACGCCCCATCAATAATCTGGTGGACATCACCAATTACGTGATGCTCGAAACCGGACAGCCCCTGCACGCGTTTGACCGGAGTTTGATCAAAGGAGACTGCATGATTGTCCGCCCGGCAGAAGCAGGCGAAATCATGCAGACCCTCGATGGCGGTGAACAAAAACTGCAGGCCGGAGATTTGGTCATTGCCGATCAGGAACGGGCCGTCGCCCTTGCCGGCATCATGGGCGGTGCCAACAGCGAAATTCAGGACAGCTCCAGCACCATTTTAGTCGAGTCCGCCGCCTTTTCCCCTTCCCTGGTACGCGGAACCGCCAAACGTCTCAATTTGCACACCGACTCCTCTTACCGCTTTGCCCGTGGCAGCGATATGTATGCTGCGGATTGGGCAAGCCAGCGCGCTTCCGCCCTTATCTGTGAACTCGCCGGGGCGAAACCTGCGGGTCCTTTGCAGGATGTATGGCCGGGGAAAACCCCTTTGCGGACATTGCAGTGCAAATGGCACAAAATCTGTGACCTGATCGGCATCGATATTCCTGTCAGCACCATGCGGGGGTACTTCGAACGTCTGGACTTAAAAATCCTGGAAGAGCATCCGGAGGGATGCACTCTGGAAATTCCGGGCTTCCGTTCTGATCTCACCCGTCCCGTGGATTTGGTGGAGGAAATTGCCCGTTTAAATGGCCTGGATAAAATCCCCGTGCGCCCCCCCCATGCCCGGATCGTTCCCAATGTAAACGATTTTGAGATTCGGATCCGCATACGCCTGATGCACAATTTAGCCAGCCGTGGATTTTTAGAATCGCTGAATTACAGCCTGAGTTCATCCGAAGTATTAAATGACCTGGATGAGAGCAACCGCGACCGGCAAGTCATTCTCCCCAACCCCATCAGTCAGGACCAATCCGTGCTGCGCACCTCACTGTTGCCGCAAATGGTCGAAACCCTCGCGTTCAACAAGGCGCACCAAACCGAAGAAGTCGCGTTCTTCGAAATCGGCAAAACCTACCTGCAACGGGAAGACGGGGTTGAAGAACACGAGCGGGTTTGTTTGGGAACCATGGGCCCCTGGAAACGTCCTCTGCTTGACAAACAAGCATCCGTCAGTGATCGGGAAGCCTTCACCGACCTTAGAGGCGAAGTCGAAAATGTTCTCCACCAGTTGCGTTGCACGGATAAAGTTACTTTTGTGGCCAATGAGGATCCCGCGTTCGCCCCCGGGCAATCCGCCGAACTCCAATGTGCCGGAAATGTGATTGGCCGCATCGGACTTTTATCCGCAAAAATTAAAACCCGCTTCAAACTCAGTGGCCCCGTCGCTTTGGCGGAAATCAATTTAGACATGCTGATTCCGGAACGGAGCCTGCCCCCCACCATGCAACCGGTACCGGGATTCCCCTCCATCACCCGCGATGTGGCATTGATTTTGGACCGGAGCAAAACCCATCAAATGGTGTTGGACCTGGTAAATCATCAGCGTCCCAAAGATTTGGTTCAGGTCACCCTCTTCGATCTCTTTGAGAGCGACAAACTGGGTGAAAACAAAAAGAGCATGGCCTACCGGTTCACCTACCGCAATCCGAAGAAAACGCTCACGGACAAGTCTGTGGAGAAAATGCATCTCCGCATTACCCAACGTCTGATCAGCGAACTCAACGCTACGATTGTGGGTCAGGACTAGGGCTTCGGGGAAGGCCCAAAGGGCCTATCGCAAAGGGATATCCGCGACTGCGGCTCCCTTTGCGATTTTTTTCATTCCCCTTCTTCAGCCACAGCGGCAACATCCGCCCTCTTGAGGGACGCTTCGATATTATCCAAGTCCAAACGTTGCAAAGGCTTCAGCCCGAAGGGTGCAATTTCTTTGCGAATCTCCAAGGCGAAATCCTGTGCCAAGGCGATGGTTTCATCCACGCCACCTTGCTCTGGCACATAAATACCCACGGAGTATTGATAACGGCTGTAATCTTTCGGACGGTTCCAGGACCGCACCATATGTTTCATCCGCGCCAAATAGCTGGAATCGCCTTTCTCCTCGGCTGCGGCACGGCTGCGTGCCACTTCCTCGCGGGTGCGATCATCCATTTTCTCCTCAAACATCCGGTCATCCTCTCCCTCTAAATCCTCATTGATGAACGCGTTCATGATACGGGTCACTTCATCACGATTATACCAATAGAGCACCATCTGCCGACTGAGATTGTTTTTATAGAGACGCGAGAACATGATTTCATATTCATCGTTCATCTCTTCCGGAAGCGGAACCACCTGTTCAATTTCCCAGCCCGCTTCACGGAAGCAAACATCAGGAGAATGCGGGAAAGCCCATGAAGATCCGTTAAATCCAATCACAGGTTCCCAAAAGTTAATAATCACATTGATATGCCGGTTATCCGGACTCGCATACCATGCGACATAACTCTCGGTGGGTTTCAAAATACGCAGAGCCACCTCGGGAAGCTCCCCCCAGTAAATGCGTTTGTACTCGCCGATTTGCCCCGGGAAAACATCCAGAGTGCGGCGCTGTTGGGCAATTTCATACTGCACCCGGTTGCGAATGGCATAACGTTGAAAAATCAACATCTGTCCAAGCAACATCAAGATCAGCAGACTGTATACGCCCACCCGGATACGGCTCACCTTGGAAAAGAAGTATTCCCGTTGCTGTTCCGCACTGACAAAATCATCATTTTCCTCTTCGCCGGCTTCCGGATCATTGTCCGCGTGGTATGCCGCATTACTGGCACTCCCCCCGTAACCGTAACCACTGGACATTCCATAGGTGCCATAAACCCCATACGAAGAATAAGAACCCACGGTCTCAATCTTTTTCCCCGGCGGGGGCGCAAGCACCCGGGCCAAAATAATCATGACAATGGAGGAGAGGAAAAAGGACACCCCACCCACCATGTCGTGTTTGTGTCCACTGGCCCAACTCATATCGAACCAACTGCAAAGCAAAGCTGTGGCGACCACCCGAATAACATTTTGGAAAACCGCCAGAAAGATCCCCAGAGGAATAAACAGCGCGATCAGGAAAGGCCGCAATCGTAAAAACCAGGCCGCCGCGGGTGCCACCGCCAGCATCGCCCATAAGGAACGAATCCCGGAACAGGCATCCGCCACCCCCAAAACCACTCCGGGAATTTCAATCACATTTTTGGTCACATAAACACTGTATCCAAACATGCCCAAAATGCTGGAGGAAGCCGTGGTCACCACATCTTTCAAAGCCCCTTTCAGCCAAACTTCCGGCGGTCCGGGCAAACCGGGAACCATGAATCCTAAATACAACAAGGGAAACCAGTATAACCGCAGGGCCCGCACGCCATAAAAGGAAATAAACAATCCCCAAATGGAGATCACCAGTCCCACAGCGGTGAAGTATTCACTGACAATCCCCCCGGCAACCAGCCCAATTTCGTACCACAAAGCCACAAACTGAATACACAGACCGACCAATAAGACCGGCAGGCCCCAGTAGTCGCCCACCACATGCAACTTCTCCTCCGACAAAGTCCAGACCCGCCACGCCGCGGCGGCCGAAATCAGGGGCACCAAAATCGCATGGGAATAATCTTCAAAGTTCAAATAAAATTTAAACAGGCTGATGATCATAAACGCATTGGCAATCAGCAGCAATACGCCCACGGCCACCAGATCCACCAAGGAGAGCTGGGGAACACGAACCGGCATCACCCCGCCGTAATACCCATATCCCGCATCCGCACCCGGTCGGGTCTTGCGGGGTTCCAAAGAGGATGTCCCTTTGTCTTTTTTCTTATTTAAAAAATCAAACTTCATCAGCTATTCTCCCCTTGCAAGGACTCAAGCAATGTCCGGGCATCCTGCGACTGGGGGAAATTCGGATTGATCATGAGCAAAGCCTGCAGTTGCCTGACCGCATCATTCGCTCGACCCAGCGCCGCCAGACTTTTCGCATAATGATAGCGAATCACCACATTGTCTCCCGCTTTGGCAAGCGCTCCCTCATAAACCATCAAAGCCTCTTCATGCTGACCGGATGCCGCCATCACGTACGCACGGGTATCCATAATAATCGGATTGTCAGAAAAAGCTTTTGCCAATTCGACGGACAGCACCTGCGCTTTGGAGAGATCCTGACCGCTCCGGGCCAACAGAAAGGCCAGGTTGTTTTTCAGCGGTGCGTTATCCGGATACTTCGCATTTAACATCCGGGTATCCGGCAGGGCTTCCGCCCATCTATCACTCTGCATCAGAATTTCGATTCGCCGCATCCGTAAAGTATCCGAATCCGGATACTCTTCCAGCAAACCATCCAACAATGCAATCGCCTGATCCAGCTCATCTTGTAAAACCATGGCTTGCGTCACCAAGTTTACGGCACGAAGGTCCTGGCGGTTTTGCGCCAACGCCAGTTCAGCTTCCCGGCGCGCTTCCCCGATTTCCTCACTCGCCATTAACTGCTGAGAAAGGAATAAATGGATATTCTGACCGCTGGGGGTCAGCCGCAACGCACTGCGGGCGTGTTGAATGGCTTCATCATGCATGCGGACTTGAGCATACATTTGCGCCAGCATCCAATGGGCCGCTCTTTCGTATCGGGGTTCCCGACTGGCGGTAATTTGCTGCGCCAACTTTTTCCCCTCGGAAATCTTACCCGCCCGCAACAACAATTCGGCATAACGCAACCGCAACGCCATATTTCCGCCAAAACGGTTTAAAAGCTGGGTATAAGCGCGAAGTCCCGCCGACATGCCGTAACGGTTGAGAATCATTTCCGCCTGTAAACGCAAGGCTTCCAGATTGTCAGGCTCCAAAACCAAAATTTCATTCAAGGTCGCGTCCACCTTTTCAATTTGGTTTTCCTGCACAAAAATGGAGATCATCGCCAATTTAGCGGGCACAAAATCATCTTTCAAACTCAGTGCGGCCTGCAGCCGGGCTTTTGCAGTTTCCATGTCTTGGAAAACAGACATCTCCAAACGTGCAAGCACGGTCAAGGTGTCCGGGTTTTTCCCATCCATCGCATACAACTTGTCCATCAATTCACGGGTTTTCTCCTTTTCTCCTCCCGCGGCAAGTAGACCTGCATTCATGCGAATCGCCATGAGATTATCCGGTTCCAGCTCCAACGCTTTTGCCGCAAGCTTCAGTGCTTCAACCCGATCCTCGCGATTTTCCATGTACTGCGCCAGCAAAAGCATCGCCTCCACATGTTCCGGATCGTATTCCAAGGTGTCTTCAATACTGCCGATGGCCTTCACTTCCTGCCCCATGACCCGGTACGCCTTCGCCAAATGAAAATGGTAGTTGGCTTCAGTCGGATTTTCCTGAATGGCAATTTTAAAGTCCACCTGCGCATTGGGATATTTTCCCTGATCGAAATACTTCAGACCCGAAAGGAAATAACGCTCCGCCCGCTCCGGATTTAACCGAACGGCCGTTTGATTAAGAAAATCCACGTTTTCATCCTCTTCCCCCAATGTGGAAGGCGCAAAAGTGGATACAAAATTTTTGCCGAAATTATCCGGATCAGACGAAAAGCCACGTAGCACCAAGTAACTTCCAAACACCCAAAAACAGATCATGCCCACCGTAATGAAAGGCACCCAAACCGGCGGCCGGGTCATATAGCCATCGTTTTTACAAAAGCCCAGGGTCCGTTTCCCGACCTTTTTGAAATAAACACAGGGTGTCAGCAGAGTGACCATCCACTTGTTCTGATACTTCAGTACCGACCTTACCGGATGGTCATCCTCCTGATTGGACTCTCCCTGGCAAAAATGGCAGCGTTGCTGTTTTTTCTTTTTAAGTAGCCGCTTAATCATCCGCCAGGTAACGATACAGGAATCTGCAGTGAAATAGAGCAGATCTAAAGGGAAAAAGATGATTTTAAACAGAATTTGTTTCATGGGGGAAGGACTCCTGGGAATAATATGGACCTGCTTACTGGCAAACAGCCCAAAATCAACTTGCCTTTTTAAATGGCAATCAAAATTACGTTGAATACAGATGGCACAAACAAAGCAAAAATCAAATGATTAAATCGGGTACCTCAGGTCTAAAACATGGAAATATTTGAAACTTTTTTAAGGGGGCTGTCCCTCTGGACCCTATTGGAAGGTGCATGGGTCCTCTTTTTTCCAAAAACCTCTATTCGCTTAAGCCTGAAGCTCTTCCCCAACTGGGGGCGATTTCTCAACGAAATCGAACCCGCCGAATTAAAAAAGCTTGCGGCCATCGAGCTCGCTTTTGGCCTCATTCTGGGGGTCTATCTCTATTTTATGGCAGGCTGAATGGAAAAGGAAGGCGGGGAAAAACGCAAATCTGGTCAGACCCACGCTCATTTTCCAAATGTGAAACCCGTTCCCTGCCTGGCTGTCGCCAGGCTCCCGCGCTCCCTAAATCAAAGGCTGCAACAGCTCCCGCAAGCGCCCTTCAATGTCCTGTGCGTCATAGGCCTCGAGGCGACGGCGCTGCCCCGCCAAAATTTCCTCCCGTAAAACGCCCTCACCCGCCAGCCGGGGAATCCAGGCCGCCAACTCATCAAAAATCTTTTCTTTAAACAAAAAACCGGCCCCGGCCATGGTCTCCGGAACCGCAGAAGACGCATAAGCCATCACCGGCAATTCCGCCTGCATCGCCTCTAGCAGCGGAATGCCAAATCCCTCATGTTCACTCATGCACAAAAATAAATCCGCCACTTGATAGTAGGCACAAAGATCGGCCTCGGGTACCGACCCGACAAAATTCACATGCTCCAGTCCCAATTCCCGCTTCAACGATTGCAACATCGCCAGATAGGCCTCGGCCCCCGCAAAACTTCCCACATGAATCAGCCGGCAGTTCGGCGTCTGAAACTTCTGCAAGTAATAAAAAGCATATAACAAATCTTCCAAACGCTTGTTGGGCACGCAGCGTCCGACAAACAGCACATTGATTTTTCCATCCCGGTATTTCTCGATCACTTCCCGGTTGGGTTTGGCATCCAGTCGACGCAGTTCCAAAGCCAAAGGCAGGACCTGAATGTCCTGGTAGCCCGCTTCGGATAACTCACCCGCGTTGTATGAACTCACCGCCAAATTCAGATCTGCCACTCCCGCCAACGCCTTCATCTGCACCCGGCCCTTTGCCAGCAAACCGGCCAAATGCTCGTCCAACGCCCTGAAATACCCTTCCGGTGTCACATTGTGATAGCGAATAACGGTTTTGCACTTCAGCTGAGGCAGGATGTCATTTACATCCGAACCTATAGACAAATGAAGCATCACCACATCCCCTTCATCCACATCCGTCAGCAAAGTGGAAACATCCCGGGAGACCTTTCTCAGTTCCGGTAAAATACGGGCTGCTTCGCAGTAAATCTCACTTTCGAAGCCCCATTTTTGAAACCAACTCCGCAAGGTGCGGGCTTCATTTGAAATTGCATCCCCATTGCTGTACCCTGCCAAAAGTTGATGAATCGCCCTTGTCGCCATCAGCCCATCCCACCACTGCGACGAACCAGATCAAAGAACCGGTCCTGATACAGATCGAAAACCTGTCGCTGCTGTAACTTTTTGTGCAGATAGGGAATTCGGGTATGATCCCGTTGCGCCGCCGCAAAATCTTCTTCGATTTCCTGCTGGCCCAACTGTGGATTCGGCAGGAGGTTCCGTCCCTGCATTTCTTTCACATGATGCGGCATCGATTTTTCCACCAAGTCCACCATCAGCTTCAGAAGACACACTTCCCAGGGTTGATCAACTCCCCGCAAGACCGCATTGAATCCGTCCTTTTCTTTGGACAGGGCTTCCAGCACATTGCCTTCCACCACCTCCAAACTTTCATGAATGATATTTTCACTCACTTCCGTTTTACTGATTTTGAATCCATAATGTAAAAAACGCAAATCCGGTTTGTGCTGCTTGAGCCACTGCATAAACGCTTCACTTTCCTCATCCTGAAAACCTTCAATCGGACTCTCCGCCCCAAAATTCGGGGTCAAAATCTGAGGTTGCGCCGCATTCAGAATCCCTTCACGAACCCGCACCTGATTCACCGCATCCATTACCTCGGTAATCAAATGATACTTGATCCGGGTCGCACCAAAAGTCTCCAAAGACCGTTCAGGCCCCTGGAGAAGTTGTGTATTTTGCAGCGCATACCAAAAATCAAATGAATCTTTATCCGACATCCGGCCACCTTATCCGATTTCGGACCTGAGGCAAGTTAGGAATGGGGCGGATGTCGAAGGACGGAGGTCGCCCCCGCCCGCCAGAGGAGGTCCGGGTTCCGCTCAACGTTCAATGTTCGATGTTCGAAATATTCCCCCACCTGCTAAGGCAGCTTCCCGAACAGCAACACGCCTTCTCTGGCAATCCGTTTCCACAGCACCTGAAATTCGGGATCATCCATGTTCCGCATGTCCATGAACGTAACCGAGAGATCCAGCGCATATCGCTGATCCACTTTTTCCCGCAAACGTTCCAGACAGCGGTAAGCCTGCAGCCGCTGACGCCCCCCTTCATACAGCAGGTGCAGATCGATGACGCCTTCCTCGGCATCATCTTCCCTCGCTAAACGCCCCGTGACCATCGCCGCCTCCGGCACCGGTTTTACGGAGCGGCGGACCAACTTTCGTAAATCATCCCAAAACAACTCCTCTGCATCCAAGGCCGGACGCAGAGATTTGGTCCACAGAAAATTCTTGGGATTGGGTTCGTAAAAATAGTGTACGGACGTGATTTCCGCGCGCAAAACTCTGCGTTGCGCCAACTCTTCCAAAGCCAACATGGTTGCCCGGTTGCTCAAGCCGCTGCGCCGCTGAATTTCGCGGCCACTCAGTTTTTCTTTGGCCCGGTGAAGGACCCGTAAAACTTTTACGTGACTCGCCTTCCCCAATATCGGATTTAGTCCGTGCATGGGGAAAGCCTAAAGGAGGAGGCCCTCAGGATCAACCCTCTTTATTTGTTCGCGCCTTGATAAAGGATTGCACATACGCCCCCACCAAAATGAAACACAAGATACACATCGACCACAGGGCGGATGATTTCACCGACCCGAACTCTTCCAGTTTCGCGACCTGCATTGCAGACGCCACAAAACCCACAATGGCCAAGGTCACTGCGACATGCATGTAAATTTTTGCTTTGGAGGGTTGGCGAAGCGTCAGCCAGGCAAACAGCATAATCGGCAGACCAAAGAAGAGCGGAATAAACGCGGTGAGACTTTTAATATCCGAAGCGGCATATCCGGCAATTCCAGTCAAACAAAGCATCGCACCGATAAAAATAGAAATTTTGGGCATAAGGGTCCTTTTTTAGATTGAGGAAGTCAACCTGCCCCAGGAAACAAAAATGGCAAGTAGGATGATGAAGTTTTCATGCGAATGATGTAAGCTTCACTCATGAAAATGATTTTGTACGGATTCCTCCTCTGCTTGCTGATGCTCAGCGGCTGCGCCACCAACCCCGTCACCGGCAAAAGTGAATTTCAAATGCTGTCGGAACAGGAGGAAATCGCCTTGGGCATTCAGGAATACCCCCAGCAAATCCAACTTGCGGGGGGACCCTACCTCATCGATCCGGAACTGAATGATTATGTGAACCGGGTGGGTCAAAAATTGGCCGGCGAAAGTGACCGGCCCCACCTGCCCTATGAATTCACCATCGTGAATGACAGCTCCTGGAATGCCTGGGCCTTACCCGGCGGCAAGATTGCCATCAACCGCGGATTGCTCGAAGCCCTCCGCAACGAAAGCGAATTGGCCGCCGTGCTCGGGCACGAAATCGTGCATGCCGCCGCCCGTCACTCCGCCCAACAAATGGAACGGGGCATGTGGATGCAGGCCGGCCTGCTGGGACTCACTCTGGCCGCGGGCGAAGATTACCAAAATGCGGTTTATGAGACAGGGTCCATGGCCGCCGGAATTGGCATGCTGAAATACAGCCGGGATGCCGAAACCGAAGCCGACTACTATGGGATGAAATACATGGATAAATCCGGATACGACCCGGTGGGAGCCGTCTCCCTACAGGAATTGTTTGCCGAAAATATGGACAGCGCGGGCGGATGGCTGGCTTCCCACCCCGCATCCATTGAAAGGGTTAGACAAAACCAGGCATCGCTCAGGGACCTGAAGAATGATGGCTACCTCGGCTCTGCGGAATATCGAATTCACACCCGCAATCTTAAAGAACGTGCCCCGGCATATGATCTCTACGATCAAGGCCGGAAAGCCCTCCAAAACCATCAACCCCAACAGGCTTTACAACTCTCATTGGCCGCCAGGAAACAGGTAAAAGAAGAAGCCCTTTTCTACGGACTCAGTGCCGAAGCCTATGAACAATTGGGGAACCGGAAAGCCGCCCTGCAGGCTTGGGATCAAGCCATCCGGCGCAATCCGGAATGGTTCTACTTTTATTTAAAACGAGGGATGGCAAATGAAAAAGCGGGCAACCCAAACGAAGCCGCATCCGACTTTAAAAACAGTTACCGCCTGCTCCCCACTGAAGAGGCGAAAAACGGTTATAATCGAAACCGGTAATCAGGGTGAAATTTTCAGGTAAACCGGACTCTCCCCTACCCGAATCTGCATACGCTTCCGATCTATCTCAACCGGAAGACCGCCCGCTTCGGTAAGCGACATGGCAACCGCCTCCCCCGCTTTACCCGGAAGCCCCTGCAGAGTAAAAAACGTTTCATTCCCCTCCCCGGTCGCTGACCATAATACCCATACCCATTCCGGTTGGGGCAGGTCTTTTTGATACGAAAATACATAACAGCCCCCCGGCTCTTTGGAAACCACCCGGTGAAAACGATAATCGCCCAAAATTTCATACAGCTGTTTCACCGCCCAAAAGGAAGGTTTGGGTTCAAAATTCCGGGTAAGACCCGAAGCGGCATGCACCGAGGCCTGATCTTGATCATTAAAATAGTACAAGTAGGCCCGCTCCACATCCATTTCGGAAAAACACAAAAAAGACCGAACCAAATACTGCGCCTGCTGCACATCAGTCTGCCCCTCCCAATTTAATTTTTTGGCCCAGCTTTCCCGTTTCTCCATCGCCTCCGGCGTACAGGCATCATAGCCAAATTCGGTAATCCAAACTTCTTTGCCCGGTGCTTCGCGGTTTCGGAAACCGACAGCCGCATCCACCACTTTCAAATAATCGATTTGCGGATCTTCAGGAAAACTCCGGGCCCAAGGCTGCCTCCCTTTTTGTGGGGGGAGCGTCGCGTATACATGCAAATTGATCACATCGTAAAGTGCTTTAATTTCCGGCGAAGAAAAAGTTTCCTCCAAAGATTTCACATACTTGTCCGCCTCCCCCGCCTGCGCAGTGGCGGTTACGATCTTCAATTCCGGATCCGCATCCCGAATTCCCCGGGCCATTTGCAGAAAGAGTTTTTGATACAGCGCATCATCAAAGTCATTCCCCGGTTCGTTGCCGATTTCAATCGAGGTCACCCCTGCTCTTTTACCTGAAGCCCCGAGGGTTTTCGCCAGTTCAAATCCATAACGGTAACTCCACGCTTCCTGTCCCTGCCAAAGCGTCTGATAATGTTCATTCGATTCTCCAAAGGTGCCGAACTGCACACAGAGATCGATTTCGAAGCCCTCCTTGGCCCATTTCCCATACACATCCCGTATCCAGTTCACCCCGTTGGGACATTGCGGAAATGTCAGTTCATCTCCCGGCGCTTTCACATCCCAGTTCACATTATGATAATTCCGTGCCAAACGACAAACCTCTGCATACAAGTCAGGTTTAAACTGAAAGTGACCATTAATCCCCATGAAATCCTTCATGAAAGGCTTTTCCGTCGATTCAGGAAATCCCCCCGAAAATCCGGTTCCCCAGAAACATATCAGTACACACCAAAGAATTTTCATCTATCCATCCTCCCCAATTCCACCAAAAAATCGAGTCAATTTATTGGCACCTTTCCTCCAATCTGTTAGTTCAGAACAAAGGAGTTCCATATGATTACGTACCGTCAAGCCACCCATGATGAACTGAACCTCGCTGTTGAATGGGCCGCCCGGGAAGGCTGGAACCCCGGACATCATGATGCGGAGATTTTCTATGACACCGACCCGGACGGATTTGTCTGCGCCGAACGGGAAGGCGAAATCATCGCCACCGGTTCGGTGGTTGCCTATGAAAAGACCTTTGGTTTTATGGGATTTTTCATGGTTCGACCCGACCTGCGCGGGCAAGGCATCGGACGCGATTTTTGGATCTGGCGACGGGATCTCCTCCGAAGCCGTCTCGCCCCCGGTGCCGCCATCGGCATGGACGGTGTATTTGACATGCAGGCCTTCTACAGCAAAGGCGGATTTCAATTCACCCATCGCAACTTGCGGATGGAAGGAATCGGACAAGCGTTTCCACCCTCAAACCACACCCAGCCCTTGCAAAACATCCCTTTTGAAACAGTGGCCGCCTTTGATCAAAAACATTTTGGATTCGCCCGGGAAAATTTCTTAAAACAATGGATCCAACCCGCGGGCGGATGCGCTTTGGGAATTCTCAGACACGAACAACTCATCGGCATGGGGATCATCCGCCCCTGCCTGAATGGGTTTAAAATCGGCCCTCTGTTTGCCGGAGAAGCCGCCACCGCCGATCAGCTTTTCCAAGATCTCTCCGCCTTTGCCAAAGGGCAGCCCCTCTATCTGGATATTCCCGAAAACAATCCCCAAGCCTGTGCCCTCGCCCAGCGCCATCAACTCAAAGAGGTCTTTGGCTGTGCCCGCATGTACCTTGGCGCCCCTCCTGAGCTTCCCTGGAACAGGATCTTCGGCATCACCACATTTGAACTGGGGTAACGCGGGCATTTGTATCTTCTGAATGTGCTATACTCCACATTGCCCCAGAGGGCCTTTGCCCCCTAAGGAGTCCTAGCCGGGGTGGCCACCCCAGCCAGGACGGTGTGAGTGAGATTCGTCAGGCATAAGAACCCTGAGTCCGCGCTTGCGTGGGCTGGGAACATACATTCCCCCCTTTTATGGCGGACGAAGGTTTGCCCCAAAACAATAGCGGCCCTTGGTGTGCATGAGCGGTTCAATCCGATGTCACTCCTCCACATAGCGCTTTCGGAAAGCCAGAGGCGACACCCCCGCTTTTTGTTTAAACTGTCGGGAGAAGTATCCCACATCCTTGTAACCTAGCGATTCCGCAATTTCTCCCACGGTCATTTGACTTTCCCGCAGTTGGGCCCGGGCTTTATTGATTCGCTGCTCGATCAGAAAATCGTGGGGAGACATTTCGTACAGCCGTTGAAAACGTCGGGCGAACTGCGAAAATGACAATCCCACTTCCGCAGCCAATTCCTGTCCGGAACGTGTCCGCTCCGGGTCAGCGCGCATCGCTTCCGCCTGCTTGCGGATCAGTCGGTCCATTGGCCCCTCCGGCCCCATTTTCAGATTTCGTAAAAAGATGGATAACAAATTTCCTCCAATGCGGTTTTCCTCCGCTTGACTCTCATGATGAACCTGAAAAAGCAGAAAATCCAAATAAGAGGCGAGCTCCCGCACCAAGAGGAAATGCTGCAGCTGTACCGGTCGGGAGGAATGCGCGATCAATGCAAGTGAGTCTTCCGGATTTTCCGGCAAAAAATGCAAGCCGATATTACAAATCAGTCCCGGAGAAACTTTTACCCCTTTCACCTGATCTTCAGGCTTCAATAAAACCCCAACCCCCGGAAATACTTCAATTTTATGTTGGTTTAAGTGCATTTCCGCCTCCCCATCCAAACAAATCCATAAATTATAATAAGGGCGTCCTCCCGAATACCAATTCCAATGCAGCGAGGAATAATTGATCAAAGGGTGCTTTTTATGGAGTAAGGAAATATTCATCACTTTTTTTATTTAATGCGCAATTTGTACAAAAAATTACTTCATTCGTCCATAGCATTTCGTCCATACTTTTGATATAAGCTCCCCACTATGACATCTACAAAAACTGTTCGACTCGGCATTATCGGAATTGGAAATATGGGCAAAGCCCATTCACAAAGCGTCACAGACGGCAAAGTTCCCGGAATGGAATTGGCCGCAATTGCGGATCTGCTTCCTGAAAAAGCGGAACTTTTCCCCCAGGCAAAATTCTTCAACTCCGGAGCGGAACTGATTGCTTCGGGCGAAGTGGATGCCGTGATCATTGCCACCCCTCATTATGATCACACCACTTTGGGCATTGCGGCTCTGGAGGCGGGACTGCATTTGATTGTGGAAAAACCCATTTCTGTTCACAAAGCGGATTGTGAAAAACTTATTGCGGCCCATACCAACAAAGATCAGGTTTTCGCGGCCATGTTTAATCAACGGACCGATCCCCGCTACATCAAATTGAAAAAGATGATCGATTCCGGTGAATTCGGAAAAATCAACCGCGTGCAGTGGACCATCACCGACTGGTTCCGCAGTGAGCAGTACTATTCCTCCGGCGGCTGGCGTGCAACGTGGAAAGGAGAAGGCGGAGGCGTGCTTCTGAATCAGTGTCCCCATCAACTGGACCTCTGGCAATGGCTTTTCGGGGTGCCCTCATCTGTGCGGGCCCACATTGAAATCGGTCGTTTTCACGACATCGAGGTTGAAGATGATGTCACCGCCTATTTGCGTTACGACGATGGAATGTCCGGAGTATTCATCACCACGACCGGAGAAGCGCCCGGAACCAACCGACTTGAAATTGCCGCGGAAAAAGGACGGATCATTGTGGAAGGCACCAATATCTCATGGACCCGCAATGAAGTGGAGACATCCGAACACTCCAGCACCACCGACCAGGGCTTTGCCAGACCGGAGACTTGGGATATCGAAATCCCCTTCCAGGATAAGGGCGAGCAACACTTGGGTATCATGAAAAACTTCGCCAACACCATTCTGAAAGGTGAAAAGCTGATTGCACCCGCAGAAGAAGGCATTCACTCTGTCGAGTTGGCCAACGCCATGATCTACTCCGGTACAAATGACTGCACCGTAACCATGCCTCTGGATGCGGCGGCCTATGAGACCATGCTCATGGACAAAATCAAAAATTCCACCCACGTTAAAAAAGTGAAAAATACCGGTGCCAGCACCGATGATTTCTCCAACTCTTTCTAAGGAGCACCCCATGTCAGAAGCACGCGACGGAATGAACTGGGCCCCCACTGCGGCCAAACCTGAACCGGTAGTTGCCAAAGGTGAATTCATCTTTGCCTCCGCCTTTTTTAATCATGGTCATATCTACGGTCAAACCAACGGACTGACCGAAGCCGGGGGCGTATGTAAATGGGCCTGGGATCCGGACAGCGATCGCCTGGATGCCTTTTGTGAGAAGTACCCGGAAGTGCAACGCGCCTCCTCCTACGAACAAATTTTGGAAGATCCGGAAGTCCAACTGATCACCGCGGCAGCCATTCCTTCCGACCGGTGCGAATTCGGTATCCAAGCCCTGCGTGCAGGCAAAGACTACTTCACCGACAAATCCCCTTTCACCAGCTTGGCACAATTGGCGGAAGCCAAAAAAGCGGTTGAAGAAACCGGAAAGAAATACATGTGTGATTTCTCCGAACGTCTTCATACCGAAGCCGGTTGGTATGCGGGAGAATTGATCAGGGAAGGCGCCATCGGGAAAGTAATTCAAGTCATGACCCTCGCTCCCCACAACCTGGCCAAAGAGAGCCGTCCCGACTGGTTCTTTGATAAAGAAAAGTACGGAGGCATCCTTACCGATATTGGCTCGCATCAGTTTGAACAATTCCTCTCTTACGCCGGTGCAAAAGATGCAACTGTCAATTTTGCCCGCGTGGACAATATTGCAAATGCCGACACTCCCGGACTCGAGGATTTCGGTGAAGCTTCACTCACCACCGACAACGGTGTCTCCTGTTATTGCCGTATTGATTGGTTCAATCCCCGCGGACACCGCTCCTGGGGCGATGGCCGAACCTTTATTTTAGGCACCGACGGATATATCGAAGTACGCAAGTACAACGACATCACCCGTGAACCCAAAGAAGACCAAGTGGTGTACCTCGTCGACCACGAAGGCGAAAAACGCATTCCCTGTTCCGGAAAAATCGGATTCCCTTTTTACGGTCAATTCATTCTCGATATTCTGAACCGTACCGAGAAAGCCATGACCCAGGCCCACTGCTTCAAAGCTGCGGAGCTTTCCATGAAAGCCCAAAAATTTGCCGACGAAGCCAACCTTTCAAAATAACCCCCAGGAGACCCCTATGCCAAAAATTGATCAATTTGCCGTTATTCTTTACACCTTAAGAGATCATATTAAAACCCGGGAGGATGCCCTCAAGAGTTTTGATAAAGTCGCCGCAATCGGCTACAAATCTGTGCAAGTAAGCGGAATGGATCCCTCCCTCTTCCCCGAAGAAGAATTACGGGACCTCCTCTTGGAACGCGGCCTTACCATCTGCGCAACCCATGAACCCGGTGTAAATATCCTGAACGAAACCGAAGCCGTTATCGAACGTCTGCAAAAGCTCGGCACCAAATACACCGCCTACCCTTTCCCTGCCGGCATCGAATTCAATAAAGAAGAATCTGTCGCCGGTTTGATTAAAGGACTGGATGAAGCCGGTAAAAAAATGGCGGATGCCGGATTGGTACTGACATACCACAATCACGCCCATGAGTTCTTCCAGAAAGATGGACGTACCGTCCTCTCCCGCATTTACGACGAAACCAACCCCCAGCACCTGCAAGCGGAAATTGACATTCATTGGGTACAACGTGGCGGCGAAAACCCCATCACCTGGATGGAAAAATTGAACGGCCGTTTACCTCTTCTCCACTTGAAAGATTACATGGTCGATCCGGGCGGCGCCCCCATGTTTGCCGAACTTGGGAATGGAACCCTTCCCTTGAAAGAGATTGTGGCGGCGGCTGAGAAGTCCGGTTGCCAACACTACATTGTGGAACAGGACGTTTGCCCCGGTGACCCCTTCGATTCCATCGCCACCAGCTTTGCGTATATTCAAAAAGAACTGGCAGACTAAATCCCTCCTCAAGAGGTAAAACCGAAATCGGGGCGCAAACAGCTGTTTGCGCCCCTTTCCTTGAAAAGAGTTTACACAGGCATCCCGCATGAAATACATCCCACAGGGCAATCCCCGAAACACCTATCATTTTGGCAACGCACGCTTCACCTTTTTTACAGAACGGTTTCTGAGGATCGAATGGGATCCGGAAAAGAATTTCACGGATGAGCCCACCTTTGCCGCGGTTCACCGGTACTGTGATGATGTCACCGTGGAAAAAACGGAAAAGGGAGCAACCATCTGTTTAAAAACAGCACAGATCGAACTCAACTATCAGGATCAGGCCGGCCCCTTAAACCGCAATATGCTTTCCATTGCATTTAAAAATGGTGAAAGAACCGACACCTGGCATTTCGGTGACACAGACCCGGAAAACCTCGGAGGTACCGTCCGCACGCTGGACGGCATGAAGGGCGACAAACTTCATATCCGCGGCGCAGAAAGAGAGGTCGTGGGCTGGAAAGACAATCCGCCTGACAACGGACTCATTTCCCGCTCCGGTTATGCGGTTTTTGATGATTCAGACAACGTCTGCTTTCAGCAACATGAAGGACACTTTTCCACTTGGCCGGCCGCACGCACGGAAGGCAGCACCGACCTTTATTTCATGGCCTATGGCCACGACCACAAAGCGGCCGTCAAAGACGCAAGCCTCGTATTCGGCAAAATCCCTCTCCCCCCGCGCTATGCGCTCGGCTACTGGTATTCCCGATACTTCCCCTTCACGGATCATGACATTCGGGATTTGGTAACCACCACCCGCACCCTCGAAATGCCGATGGACGTGATGGTGATTGATATGGAGTGGCATCAACCCGGTTGGACCGGATACACCTGGGACCGCTCTTACTTTCCCGCACCTGAAAAATTGCTCGAATGGCTTCATAACCAAAACATCAAAACCACCCTCAACCTGCATCCGGCAGCCGGAATCGCCGCACACGAAGAATGCTATCCCGCTTTTGCCAAAGCAATGGGAATCAATCCGGAGAGCAAAGAAACCATTCCTTTTGATGCGACCAATCCCCAATTCATGGAGAACTATTTTAAAATCCTCCACAACCCGCTTGAGGAAGAAGGGGTTGATTTCTGGTGGATGGATTGGCAACAGGGAAAAACCTGTTCGATCCGCAATCTTGATCCGCTCATGATGCTGAATAAATTGCATTACGAGGATCTGGAACGGACCCGTCCGGAGCAGCGCCCCCTCAACTTTTCCCGCTACAGCGGACTGGGATCCGGCCGATATCCCATCGGTTTTTCCGGAGACACTTACATCTGCTGGGAATCACTGGCTTACCAACCCGGACTCACAGCAGGCAGTGCGAATATTCTCTACGGCTATTGGAGTCATGACATCGGTGGCCATTACCGCGGAGAACTCACCCCCGAACTGTTTTCCCGCTGGATACAGCTGGGACTCTACTCCCCCATTCTCCGCGTACACAGCGGCGCCGACAGAAGACTGTGGGAACAAGCGTCTCCCTATCGCTGGATGATGATTGAACAGGTGCGCCGGCGGTATGAGCTCATCCCTTATATCTACAGTGAAATGTATCGGGGCCATGAAACCGGCCTCGCCCTTTGTTACCCCCTGTATTACGATTTTCCGGATAAGGAAAATGCCTACCAAAACAAATCGCAGTACATGTTTGGCGAAAAAATGCTCTGCGCGCCCATCACCACGAAAGCCGATCCTGAAAGTGGACTGGCAACCCAAAAGGTATGGCTCCCGGAAGGGCGCTGGATTGATACCGCCCATGGTACCACTGTCGAAGGCAACCAAACCTATGCCGCCGAATATACACTGGATCAGATACCGGTATTTGTAAAAACCGGCACTCTTATTCCAGGACTTGACGGGGCACAGCACCTTGACTTCAGCTCTTACGAAAACCTCCACCTTACCTGCCACCGGGGAGGCACCGGAAGCTATCGGCTCTACGAAGACGACGGGAGCAGTCCCTCCTACATAGATGAAAAAAGAGTTACTCTCGATATTTCACAACAGCAGGACGGTGAGAGCCGGGAAATAATTTTAGAAGCAAGGTCCGGAGATTACCCCGGCTATCAGGCCCGCAAAGAAATCAAACTCTCCCTGCCTCTGACGCCCTACCCCACAGCCGTCACCCTCAACGGACACCCCCTCGATTTGTCTGCAGCCGCTGAATACAAAGCGGCCACCTTGACTTCCATCATTTCAGCGGGTGTTCTGGATCTGGATCAGAAAAACACCCTCCGGGTCGAATTCCCCCCACACGACCCCGGTCTTTTCGACGGTATTCCCGGTGAGCTTGCGAAACTCCTGACCCTCAAGGAAGATATCCGGGGACTGGGACGCGGAGGAAAAGTCCTGCTCGACGTCAATGAGGACCGTTTCTATTTTGATCTGATCGGAATCATCGAACGGATTTCATACTATCCGGAAACCGTCTTAAGCGAACTGGAAGCGTTTAAAAAGAAAAAAGCCCGAGCACTCCGCCTGTGTGACAAATACCTTAAGGTTGCCCATGCCGTCCTCGCCTACACCCAGACGGAAGCTGAACCTGAAAAAGTCCGGGAAAAATTTCCGACCATCTGCTTCAACCGTACAGTCCAAAATGTGATTGACTGGTCGAACAATGCAGCGGGCGCCCTGCCGAAACTTGAAGAAATGCTTAAAAGTTTCGAAACTGAAAAACCCGCTTGATTTTTCAGCATACCCGCCCGCTTCCCCTTGAGGAAGCGGGCCATCCTGATTTCAAACGGCCTTCGTTTTATTTAGAATCTCCACTCATCGCGACATTTGATCCCTGGGCGCACATCATCACGAGGAGTGCGGAGCACATCCACCCACTTTTCCCAGGTGAATCGAAAACGCCGAAGTCCCGGCGGCCGGAGGTCGCAGATCGAAAAAATGCAGACGCATTGCAGCGTCCCTGGCGCCCCCCCCCCCTTAAAATGGGGTCAAATCGGTATCCGCTTCGAGGTCAATCACCACTTTAGCCATCAACTCAATGCACGCTTCAACATCACGCAGATCCACCATCTCGGAGGGACTGTGCATGTAACGGTTGGGGATACTTAACAATGCAGTGGCCATGCCGGAGCGGCTCAGCTGCATCGCATTGGCATCGGTGCCGGTACTCCGCCCTTCCGCTGTAATCTGCAAAGGAATTTTGTACTTCCTGGCGGTATCGACAATACGGTCAAAAATTTTGGGATGCGTATTGGGTCCACGGGTTAAAACCGGTCCTTTTCCCAACTCACAGGCATTCACCTGTTTCTTGGCATCGCCCAATCCGGGATGATCACCGGCAAAAGTGACATCCACCGCAATGCCCACTTGAGCATCGATATCAAAAGAAGCGGTGATCGCCCCCCGCAATCCAATTTCCTCCTGAACGGTGGCGACACTGTACAGGGTGGAAGCCGCTTTATTATCAGAAGCCGCCACCCGGCGCGCGGCTTCCAGCACTACAAAAGCTCCAATGCGATTATCCATCCCCCGGGCCGCAATCACATCGCCCTGCAGCGCCTGCATACCATAACCCAAAACCAGAGGATCCCCTACCGCGACCAACTTTTCAGCTTCTTTTTTATTCGCCACCCCAATGTCAACCCACAAATTTTTCAGCTCAACCACCCGTTTACGATCCTCAGGCGACATTAAATGAATGGGCTTCTTGCCAATCACGCCCGGTACAATCCCTTTCTTGCCGCGGATCTGCACCCGTTGGCCCTGGGCAATCTGCGGATCCCAGCCGCCAATGGGGTCAAGCCACAAATAACCTTGTGAATCGATATGGGTAATGAGAAAACCAATTTCATCGCAATGACCCGCAAACATCACCCTCAAATCAGAGTTCCCTTTCACAATTGCCAAAGTGTTACCGTGACGGTCGCGCTTCACCTCATCCGCAAATCCTTTCGCCTCGTCGCGGAAAATATTGGCGGCCGGACCTTCATAGCCAGAGGGACTCACAGATTCCAAAAAGTCTTTTAATATCGTCAACGTTTTCTTTTTCATCAGGTTTTCCTACCGGGTTGTACACCGGATTTCAGTTGCGTTTCCAAAAAGGAGGCCATAAGAACTTCCCCATCAAATTTAATCAGTAATATACATGGAACCAAAAATACTTCAACGCTCCGATCATTGCGTCAGCCGTAAAAATATCAGCAAGAATGCACTTACCGTACTCTATCGGCTAAATGAGTCCGGCTACAAAGCTTACCTTGCTGGCGGTTGTGTGCGTGACCTCATGCTGGGCCGCCAACCGAAAGATTTTGACGTGGCCACCGATGCCAGCCCCCAGGAAGTAAAAAAATGTTTCCGGAATTGCCGGCTTATCGGACGCCGTTTCCGTCTGGCCCATGTGATGTTCCGCGGGGAAATCATTGAAGTTGCCACGTTCCGCGCCCCCACCTCCGGCACCCTGCCTGATGCCGAGGGCGATGAAGAACCTAACAATGAAGAGAATGAGAAACGGGATGTCGTCATCAACGAAGATGGCGTAGTGGTTCGCGACAACGAATACGGAACCCCCGAAGAGGATGCGTTCCGCCGTGATTTCACCGTGAACGCCCTTTTTTATGATATTGCCGACTTTTCGATTATCGATTACGTGGGCGGTCTGGACGACTTGGACAAGAAGGTGATTCACTGTATCGGGGATCCGGAAATCAGGTATAAAGAAGATCCGGTTCGCATGATCCGGGCGGTTCGCTTTGCCGCCACCTTGGGATTGGAAATTGAGCAAAACACCTACGATGCCATTCTCAGTCAATGCAGTCAAATGTTGCACGCCAGCCACGCACGGATGTATGAAGAAATTCTGAAATTTTTCTATTCCGGCGCCATGGAACCCGCTTTTAAATTATGGAAAGACACCGGTTTACTGGATGTGATGTTCCCGGGCTTCAGCACCTGGTATCGGGAACAGGCCACACCTGAAGAAATTCATTGGCATCACATGGCTTTGCAGCAATTAGACAAGTGGAAAACCCATAACATCAAGGCCTCGCAAGAATTGGCCTACACCCTCTTTTTAACGCCATATATTCGGTCCGTGCGCAATGAAATTTTTGCCAGGGGAGATCTTTCTCCCCGCAATGCATACATGGAAGCCGTAGAACAAATACAACGCGTGCTCTCTGCCCGCATTTTGATCCCCAAGCGGATTGCATTTAAGATCTTCGATCTCACCTCCTCCCAGGACCGCTTCCTCGACCGGAAAAACGAGCAACGCACCATACGCTTCTTACACCGCAGCTACTTCAGAGATGCCCTGGTGTTGTTTAAATTTGATGCCTTGGCCAGCGGAAACCCACAATCGGATCTCATTGAAGCGTGGACCGAAGACCTTAAAAAAGCGCCTCCCCCGTCTGAACACAAAGAGCGCCCTCACAAGCCGCGCCGGAAACGCAGAAGACGGCGCCCGCAACACTAGTCACGGGTCACGGGCCAACGGTCATGGGTCAATGGTCATGGGTCAATGGCCAACGGTCACAGGTCAACGGTCACTGGAAGGCTACATCCCCCGTTCCAAGTGACCAGTGACTAATGACACATTGACGCATCACGCAACAGAATCGCGCCCGCCTTTAGTCCTGATACTTACGCATGATCAGTGTGGCATTGGTGCCACCGAAACCGAAGCTATTGCTCATTACGGTTTTTAACCCCGCATTTTTCAGAGGCTCACCCAGAACGATGGGCAAATCACCAGCCGCAGGATCCAGGTTTTCCACATGCGCATTGGCAGCCACAAAATCATGCTCCAGCATCAACAAGCTGTAAACCGCCTCGTTGGATCCGGCCGCACCCAGAGCATGACCGGTGATTGATTTGGTAGAGCTGATGTGCGGCGCATTTTCAGGGAACACTTCGCGAATCGCTTTCAATTCTGCAATATCGCCGGCAGGCGTACTGGTACCGTGGGTATTGATATAATCGATAGGGGTATCACAGGTTTCCATGGCCATACGCATGCAACGAACGGCCCCTTCCCCGGAAGGTGCCACCATATCGGCACCATCAGAAGTTGCACCGTATCCGACGACTTCACCATAAATAGTGGCTCCGCGGGCTTTGGCATGCTCGAGTTCCTCAAGCACCACAATACTGCCACCGCCGGAAATCACAAATCCGTCGCGATTCACATCGTAGGGACGTGAAGCCTCCGCAGGATTGTCATTATACTGGGAGCTCAGTGCACCCATGGCGTCAAACATCACCGTGGAAGCCCAGAAAATTTCTTCGCCACCACCGGCAAAAATGATGTCCTGTTTTCCGGCCTGAATCAGTTCCATGCCATTGCCAATACAATGTGCGGAAGTCGCACAGGCTGAACTGATACTGTAGTTATGACCACGAATTTTAAAGGCTGTGGCCAAACAGGCACTGTTGGTACTGGCCATGGTACGGGGCACCATATAGGGGCCAACCCGTTTCGCGCCTTTTTCACGGCATAAATCAATGGTCGCAGCCACGTTTTCAGTGGAAGTGCCGCCGGTACCGGTGATCAAACCACTGCGGTTACTGGAAACCAGTTCGGGAGGCAAACCTGCATGTTCGATCGCCTCTTTCATGGCGACGTAGTTGAAGGCTGAACCGCCACCCATGAAACGAAGCAGTTTGCGGTCAACGTGCTGGCTCAGATCAATGTCGATCGGACCATAAACATGACTACGGAACCCTTTGTCGGCATATTCCTGCGAAAAGGCGAGACCGGATTTGGTGTTCACCAATGAATCCAGGACTTCCTCCCGGTTATTTCCGATACTACTGACGATTCCATAACCTGTAACAACTACACGACGCATGTTTATTCTCCAAAAATATTCTATATCAAAATTGGGTGCTCAAAGAACTGTGTTTATAGGCAAATTCAAGGGGTTTCGTCGATCAAAAAATCAGCTTTTCCTACATCCTCTTTGCCAGTGTTCATTTGAAGTTGCGCCACCACGGCCTCAAACACCTTTGAAACGGAAATCCGGGAAATAAATGCGTTTCCGCCCTTTTTATAACTGCGGTGAGGCGGATACCCCTCCGGACCGGGTTCCGGCCTTAACACCCGGATCGCATCTCCCCGGGGACCGGTCAGCGCAGGGTCGGTTGGACCAAAAAGCGCCACCAAAGGCGTGCCCACAGCAGCCGCAAAATGCATGGGACCTGAATCATTGCTGACCAGACAATCCACTTGTTTTAATAAAGGCCCCAAGGCAAGTAAGGGATGTCTGCCGCAAAGATTTTCCACCCCCGCCCCCATTTCCTGCCGGCAACGCTCGCCTATTTCCTGATCATCCGGCCCACCCAGGATCCAAATTTTCGCATGTAGTTCTGCAATAAGCCGCTTCCCCAACTCAATAAAATGTCCTTCGGGCCAGTCTTTAGCCGGCCAGCGGGAACGGGGAGCCAACGCAACCAGGGGCGAACCCGGATGCTGAAGATGTGCAAGAGGCGGAAACCGCAGCGGATACCGAAGCGGTTCCGGCCTGATTCCCAAATGCACCAGAGAATCCAACAATCCATCCAGCGCGTGCACACTGTCCGGACCCGCAACCGGCGTCTCCCCCGCAAAAAATTTAGCCGCTTCTCGCGGATGACTGCTGCCAATTTTCCGGCGGGCCCGACAAAGCCCTAAAACCAGCCCGCTCTTGGTCAATCCCTGTAAGTCCAAAGCCAAATCATAATGCCGAACCCGCAGCTGACGTAAAAATGTTTTGGAATCCGCCATCCCCCCTTTCCTTGGGAAGGAGATCACCCGATCCACATTTTGGTGACATTCAACCAAAGCCGCATATTCTGGCTGGGTCACCCAGTCCACTTTGCAGCCGTAATGCTCCGCAAGCAGATGCACCACCGGCATCGCATGAAAAAGGTCGCCCAATGCGCTGAGCTTCACCACCAAAATTCGTTTTACCTCAGTCATCAAGTGAGTCGCATGGGGAGAGCAAACGCAACATCACCGCATTCTGGGCATGCAAACGGTTTTCAGCCTGGTCAAACACCACGGACTGGGGACCATCAATCACTTCCGCGGTCTGTTCGTAACCCCGGGCTGCCGGCAGACAATTCATGAAAATTGCATCTTTGTGCGCGCGGTCCATAATGGCCTGCGTAACCTGATAAGGCATAAATTCAGCAACCCGCTTGTCCAATTCAGCCGGATCGATATGATAACTCATCCAGCTGTCCGTATACACCACATCCGCCCCGCTGGCCGCTTCGTGGGCATCTTGAGAAACCAGGATGTGTCCTCCATGGGGCGCCGCCAATTCGCGAGCCTTATCCAAAACGTCCTGCAACGGTTCAAAATCTTCTCCGCCGGGACAGCCAATCCGCACATTCATACCTGCCATCGCACATCCAAACAGCAGGGAGTGTGTCACATTATTATAGCCGTCACCAAGAAAACAAAGGGTCTTGCCTTTCAACAAACCTTTGTGCTCCCGAATCGTGAGCAGATCCGCCATAATTTGGCAGGGGTGACTGTAGTCGGTAAGCCCATTAATCACGGGCACACCCGCATGGGCAATCATTTCCGTCAAATCGGAATGCTTAAACAACCGGGCAACAATTAAATCGGCATAACGACTGACGACTTTAATAGTATCCGGTAAACTTTCTTTTCCGGCACCCAGCGGACTGGTGGTGACATCATAATTAATGGCATGCCCCCCCATACGCACAATCCCCGTTTCAAAACTCACCCGGGTCCGCAAACTGGGTTTTTCAAAAATCATAAACAGCACTTTCTGTTCTGCCGCCCGTGCAAAAGCTTTAGGATCCGCTTTAAGTTTGCCGGCAAGGTCAAGGACCTCCGTCATAATTTCCGGTGTCCAATCAGTTAAAGATGATAAATGTTCCATAAAATTCCCCGTTTTTGGGTGAAAAGAATTAGTATAACGTCAAGCGCGGATTGAGGAAAGCAGAAAGCACCACTTGAAATATTCAGGCCGCCCGCAGCAACAGAACCCCGAAAACCACCACGCCCACCAAAGTCAGCCAGCCACAAATCAAACTGTAACGCAGCCAGGGAATACTCCCGGCAGGGACTTCCGCAGGCTCAGCGACCGCATCCTCCCCGGAGGCCGGCTCCCATTTCTTTTGCGGAGGGTGGACATCCAGCAGCCGTAACTGCTTCAAAACCAGGGTCGCATTCCCTTCAATAAATTCAATTTGTTTGATCTGCTCCGATTGGCGGCGCATTAAAGTGTAAAGGCCCCTTTCCAAACCCAGAAGGTCATCCATTAATTCAGATTTCCGCACCAGATGGTTGAAGTGGGGAATCTGCTGACTGCGCAAACGGGGATTAAGTCCATCACGGATATCCGGCACTTTAAATTCGTTCGCGCAATCCGGACATTCAACCAATACCCCTACCAAATCAGAAGAAACCTTGATGGTATGGCTACAATTAGGACAGTCAAAAAAGATGTCGTGAATCATGACACATTACCTGAAGCATACAAACGATACAACCAAGCCAAAAATAGAAAAACCGATAGAGATTTTCTTGGGCCGGCACTCCGAAGCGGCCGTGCGTATCAAAGAATGGGCGCCGGACAAAGGGCGCAGCATCAGGCTTCAGGTACGGTGACGGAAAATAATCCGTCCTTTGGTCAGGTCATAAGGAGACATTTCCACCTGAACTTTATCCCCGGTCGTAATACGGATAAAATGCTTGCGCATTTTCCCGCTGATGTGAGCGAGAATCTGATGGCCGTTTTCCAACTCCACCCGATACATGGTTGCAGGAAGGACTTGGTTGACGACACCGTCGACTTGAATGAGATCTTGATCTTTTTTAGCTGGCATACAATTTTGTAAATGTTTGGAGCCCCTCCATTAATGTAAAATCGAAGAAATAGCAATACTTTCCTACAAAAAAGGCCCTTTATTGAACAAACACGATATTCCGTATCTAAAGAGGTTGATTTTCATCCATTCGAGTGCAAGAGAATCCTCGTCACCTAATTCGGAACCACTGATTTTATTATGAAAAACCTTAAAGACAGCATTGGATATACGAACCCCGAGCAGACTGGACATGAATCCGTAACGGATTTAATCCATTACATTAATATTAAATTATCTGCATTGGATCTCCCCATATACGGAAAAGACGAAGACAATCCTTTTCTGGAATTAGGCAAGAGCCTTTTAGCCACCGCCAAAGCCAAGGACAGGCTGCTCGCGGACTACATGTGCCCGGTTGACCGCCATATTGACAATTTTATCCGCGAGTTCTTTAAAGATCACGGTATTGAGGAAGAACAGTCCTGGTTGCCCAAACACAGTTTTGTTTTAGACCGCCACGGAATTGCCCGCACCCTTTCAATCCCCCCCGATCGGGATGATTTCAAATCAGACATTATCGAAAGCTACCGCACAGCCAATGGCGTTTTGCACAATCCGAAACATGACCGCCGCACCACCAAGGGCGTCTTCCATGTTTGTGAAAAAGGTTTACCCATTCCCGATGACAAAAAAGCTGTACCGGTGCTGACGTTCAGCCGCTTGCTTAGCGCGGCACTGAATCCGCCAAAATCCTTGATGGATCTGCCTTTCACCAACAATCAGGAACAGAAAGCCAGCACCTGGGTTTCCCTTTTGCTTCGCCCACTGGTTTGCCCCGCCGTCTCCGGCGTCACCGGCCGCAAAACCATGGAAGTGCGCTTCTTTGCCCCCGGCAATATGGTCGCGAACCTCGATTTTGTGGAAAGTATTTTCGGAAATGCGGGCAACCCCCTGCTCCCTGAAAATGACGCGCGTTTAGACACGGCAGAATGGTCCGGCCACACCGGTTGCGTTATTCTGGCTCCGCACCTGCTCGAACTGACAAAAAAAGAACTGGGACTTCCCCATATCGATGAGGCCACCGAACGCCAAAAACGTGACAGCATGTGCTGGAGCGACGAAAACGAGAAATACAATGACGGCACCGCCTTCAAAGTAACCCTTCGCAACGAAGAAGGCGTGATCGTCACCCTGATTGCCGACAACTATTTTGGCTACTGCAAAAAAGAAGTCAAAACCCAACTCAGCTACGCCTCCAATTTATATGGCATGGTGGAAGAGGAACACGCCGGGGGCGCAATGACCTTCCCCAGTTTTGACCTTGGCGAAGATTTCCGTCTCAGCTTTCTCAACAAAGATGTAGACCATTCTATCGATGAAGTCATTGAGCGCTACGCTTCACGTATTGATGTGCAACCCGAAGGTTACGCCATCGATAAAAACTTCCCCGATATTATTTATGTACCGGAAACGTCCTACTTTGAACTCCGCACCCAAAGTATTCAGTGGACGAATGAACAGGGACCGCAAAGCATAAAACTTTCACCGGAAAACACCTACGTGTTGCCCAGCGGATATAAAGTCAAGATGTTCAATCCCCAGACAGGTCAGCGCTGGCGCCTCATAGGAACCAACGCAGAAGGTCTGCTTTGCCACAAACCCTGTACGGTTTCTGGTGGCGGTAAATCTGAAATCTCGAAACCGATTACAGACGCGATGGTAAATGCCCCCGTGTTCACGCCCAACTTCTCTGAAGATATGGACATGGTGGAAATGATTACCCAAAAAGATTATTCTGATCGCTTCACCTCCCCCAAAGAACCGGGTAAACCCAGCCGCCCCCTCTTAAGCCCGGAGCGCTCTTTAGGTTCTGTGGTTCGGATGCTGACTCCAAATCCCGAATACACGGAAGAATTTAACACCTGGCTCTACGCCATCCCGCACCGGGTACGTGATTTGGTTCTCACCGTGAAACGGTACTACCGTCCGCATTGGGGCGAAAACTGGCGTGAACGTTTTAATGTCGATACCATCAATGGTCAACAGGGAGTGGAACTCCGCTACCGTCAACGTCAGGTTATCGGTTCCTATGTCCGTTTAGGCTATACCGAGCAAGGAGCCTGGAGGCTCTTCAGCCTGCGTAAAGATTTTTGGCCCGCCACAAAATTGCAGCGTGAAGATGACATCACCGCGTCTGTGATCATTCCCAGTTCGCAAATCCACAACCTGCCCTCCCATATTTCCTCTCCTTCCTGTAAGTTTGTGCAGAACTGCGAGTACCGGTTGTTCCAGCGTCCGGATGACGCGATTATCCCCGGATACGATAAAAGCACCGAGTATGATTACGCCACCAAGAAAAGCTTTTTCTCCAACTACGCCCCTCTCAGCCGGGCAGATGTGGAAGAAATGGTGCAAGACGTCATCAAATTCGAACAGTACACGCCGGAAATGCAGGAGGCGATGCGCAACTTTGTTGAAGACAAAGAGGGTCCGGATTACTTTGTAAGTAACAACTGCCCCCGCATCGTGGACGGCGCGCCGACCAAAAACCCGCGCTATCTGCAAAATCGTCCCGATTTGGGCGCGGACCACGAAGAGTATCTCGCGGATATCGGCACACGCCTCTATCGCCGCCTTCCCGATAACGCCGCGGTATTCAATCCCGTAGGTGCGGTACTGCCCGGACGCCGGAACAATCCACCGGAACCCAAAGCCGGTATCCGGCCACTCGCAGTATACAACCCGATTCATTATCAGGAACTGCCTGAGCTGTTTATGGATTTCGTAGCCAGTCTCACCGGAAAATCTCCGTCTACCACCGGTGCGGGATCTGAGGGAGCCCTCACCAAAGCGCCTTTTAATGCGCTGCTCCCCGTCACCGACCTGAACAACGCCCTGATCAGCTATATTCTGACCCAGAGCCACGCTTTCAGCACGGCGGCCGGATACGTGGGGCATAAATACCGTGTGGACCACGATATCAGCTTGTTGGTACCGGAAATTTGGTGCCGGATGTACCCGCAGGAACGTGACCCTCAGTGGTTGATCAAAGAAGGCTATTTGGAAGCGCTCGAAGATTTTGAGTACGAAGGCAAAACCGTGATGGCCAGCCGTCTCGGTTACCGAATCACCAAAAGCTTCGCACTGAATATCTTCGGCCGTATCTTCAGTCATCCTGAAGCAGTCTTGAACGAAGAAATGCTTAAACCCGAACTGCAAAGTATGGAGTACTATGTGGACGGCATCAGCAATATTGTGGAAGCCCAAAGAAAAGCCGCCCTCAGTTACTTCGAAGACGGAGGAATTGATTTGGCCATTCCCCCATTGAAAGCCCTGCTTCACATCATGGCATATGGTGAATACGAAGGCAAAAAATTACACGATCCCGAAATTCGCGGCTTGTTCACTCTGGAATCTGTATTGGAAAGCGACTGGTATGCAGATCGTCTGCAGGCCAAAGTGAATCTGGAAATTAAAACGCTGGAAAAACAAGCGAAATACCTGCATCACTACATGAGCAAAGAAAATCCGGATAACATCACCCGTCTCTCCATCCGTACCCAGCTGGAGCGCGTAAGCCTTCAGTTGGAAGAGCTGCGGACAGATCCTAAAATCTACCGTGATAAATTGGTAGGCACCCTGGCCTGTGATCCCTCACTTGCCTCAAAAAAAGACTAAGGACACTGAATGACCAAACCCACTATTAGTACCCTCGATCTCCAACCCAGTTTTGGGTTCGGAGACCGGATAGGACTCGCCACCCCGGGGCATGTTGCCGCACTCGAACAATACGGCAGTGGCATCCTGCCGATTTTCCCCCAGCAATCGATACGGGAAATGAGCCGCACCTGCCGCACACCTGAAGGGGTAATGAAAGATGCTCTGGACGGTCTGGCTGCCTCCGGTTGGAGTGGATTGAGCGGTGCGGATGCGGACCATCTCAAAACCGAAGAAGATATCGCCAGCACCATGGATGCCGGCTTTACCTTTTTCACCATCGATCCATCTGATGTGGTAGATGAAAAAGCAGACAACTACGACCGCGACACTTTGGCCAAAAAATTTGCCGAAGTGGCCCCTTTAATTGATTGGGTAGACACCTATTTGGAAACCTCCAAAACCCTGTCCAGCGGAACGGTGATTGAATTTGATGAAGACGCCGTCCGGCGCGCCGCGGTCAAATACGGCCCGGCATTAATAAAAGCTTCAGAACTGGCAAGCTTCATCCGCAAACGCGCCGAGAACAAAGGACTTCCTTACGAAATCGAAGTTAGCGTGGATGAAACCGAGCAACCCACCACCTTGGCTGAACATTTTATTATTGCTGATCAACTGATCAAAAATGAGGTTAAACTGGTTTCCCTCGCACCGCGCTTCATCGGAGAAATGGAAAAAGGCGTTGATTTTATTGGTGACGTGGATGCACTCGAAGCCTCCATGGCCGACCATAACGAAATCTGCGAAATCCTCGGCCCCTACAAACTAAGTTTACACAGTGGTTCAGATAAAATCTCCATGTACACGCCGTTTGCCCGCGCTACCAAAGGCCGTTTTCATGTGAAAACCGCGGGAACCTCCTACTTGGAAGCCCTGCGTGTCGCGGCTTTAAAGAATGAAGAACTGTTTGCCCGGATTGTAACCCTTTCCCGTGAAAACTATATGCGGGACAAAGCAACTTACCACGTGCACGCCACGTTGGAGGATTCTCCCGCGGCCGGAAGCGTGAGCGCAAAAGATCTTGAGCGCGCCTATCTCGAATGCTGGGAAGATGTCCTGGCCGGTATTGGATTCACCGCTCCCGGACGTCAGATCCTGCACTGCTGCTTCGGCACAGTGTTGACCCATCCCGAACTGGGCAAATCCCTGATGGACACCCTGCGTGCCCACCCGGACACCTATGCAGAAGTTCTTTGCCTGCATTTCGGCAAACACCTGGAAGCCCTCAAAGCCGGCATGGTGTAAGCCCGCACCATTACGTCTCACCCGACTTCCACAGGGGACGCGTCCTCTCTCGAAAAGATCGCAAAGCATCAGGCTTTGCGATCTTTTTATATTTGAAGCGGAGACAGAGCGGGAATTCGGCGGTTCTATTTATGAATTGACGAAAAAGATTTCACAGGTGATGAATACCGGATGAATAGAATCCCCCTCTTCTTTTCCTGCGCTTTTCTTTTTTTACTTGAGAGCAGGGTGAATGCCCGGGAATGGGATATGGAAAAGTTCTATGCACAAATCCGCTCCACCCCGGACATCTTCACCGAAATCCCCTTTGAAAATGGGCAGCAAAGTGATGTCATCCGCCTCAGACTTCACCCGGTAAAATTGGTCAGCGAAGAGGGACAACGATTTGACGGACTTCAGTTTACCGTGCCCCGAAGCGCGAAAGGAATGGATTTGGTTTGGTACTTCAATGCACCTGCAAACTGGGCTCACTGGTATATTCTCCCCCTGGCCGCTGACGAAGAAATGCAAGGATTCCGAAATTGGATTCCCGCAGATGTGTTGTACCGGGATGTGGATCTCCCACAGGAAGCCGATCGTTTCAGAACCTTGCAAACCTTGGACAGTGAAAACCTTGTCCCCGGGCATACGTACATCATCTGGTTCAGAGAAACCCAGGCGGGTGAAGATCTTGACCTGCGGGTGAAACTTTGCTTTTCGAAACCTGAAGAGGACTGGACCCATAAAAATGCAGAAGCCGCATTGGCACTGGAATGGCAGTCACTGGACATCCAAGCGGCGCATTTAGAATCCAGAGGAGGAAAAATGCTGCTCGACCCAGCGTTCTTCGAAAAAAATTATGCGGAGACCCAAATAAAAAGTGTCATTTCAGAAAGACGCATGACTCAACAGTTTCCCGGAGGCTTTTTTGTCACCATGGAAACCGCAACCCCACCCTGCCGGACCCGCCCTGATTTTCATGAACTGCAAAAGAAATACGGTCCAGCGGATTTTATTGAAACGGCCACCCAAAAACGCGCGCGGGCATTGTTTGATGATCCGGATCGCGGACAAGTAGATGAAGCGGAGGATGCGAATCCAGTCGACACCCACTATTATGATTACTTTGCTTTTGAAGTTCAGAAAATCGGGGACGAAAAAATCGTAACCCGCGTGCGGACCCAGGCCGTCAACTTTTCAGCTCTGCAACCTGCAGGAGACGAACCCACATTTGAAATATTGGGGATGAAAAACCTTACCGTCTTCTACAGAAAAAGAAAAGAAGTGGGACGGGCCTATTACTTCATGGAAGGCCCCGGGGACGTCTTACTGATGACAGAACCGCCCCCTGGGGTTTATCAGCGGAAAAACGAGACACTGGCGTATCTGGGCCAGGAAAAGTGGCTTCTACAAAGCTGGTCAAATGACCATAAACTCTATCGGGAAATTCCTTTGGCCGGAAACCAATGGAGCGGAAGCGCGAAGGGATATTATGAGGATGGCACCCTCCGCTGGGAAGCCCACTACCTTAAGGGGGAACTAAACTGAACCCTTTCAGAATTCGATGCACAAGGCACTCCTTTACGGGAACGGCTTTTTAAAGCCGGGATAGAAATCGGAGAAGAATCCCTCCCCCAAGCCAATTAAAACTCAATCCGCGTCCGGCAGTTTACGGTACAGCGTAGCCAAACTCACTTTCAGCGACTTGGCCGCCGCTTCTTTATCCCCGTGAAATTCATTGATGGTGTCAGTAATAAACTGCTTTTCCATTTCCCGTAAATATCCTTTTAAAGAACGACCACGATACTCTTCCGACGACGAATAAGGCATGGGAGAATTCGGGGTTGAGAGTTTCGATCTCGTCACCACGCGCGCAGGCAGGTCATCTGACCTCAACACCCCGTTCTGGGCAAAGGTGCAGCCGTGTCGAATCGCATTCTCCAACTCCCGCACATTCCCCGGCCAATTGTAGGATTCGAGAATGATTTGCACTTCCGGTGAGAGCTCCGGCATCGGCACCCCGGCCTTTTCGGATATCATATTCATGAAGAAATGCGCCAAAGGAATAATATCCTCCGTACGATTGCGTAAGGGAGAAATCACCAAGGGAATCACACTCAAACGATAGTAAAGATCCTCACGAAACTTTCCTTCTGAAATTAATTTCTCCAAATCATCATTTGAAGCGGCAATCACCCGCGGATCCACTTTAATCTCCCGGGTGCCCCCTACCCGACGGATTTCTTTTTCCTGCAGCACCCGTAAAAGTTTACTTTGCAGGTTCAGTGACATCGAACCAATCTCATCCAGAAAAATGGTGCCGCCACTGGCCACCTCAAACAACCCTTCCTTTTCAGAACTGGCCCCGGTAAAAGCTCCTTTTACGTGACCGAACAACTCCGATTCCAACAGCGGTTCAGGCAAAGCCGCGCAGTTGATCGGAACAAAATTCTGTTGTTTACGGATACTGTTGGCATGAATGGCTTTGGCAATCACTTCTTTACCCACACCACTCTCTCCCCCGATGAGCACAGTCTGATCCGTAGGCGCCACCCGCTCAATCATGGTACAAATTTTCCGCATATCCGCACTTTCTGCCACAATATCAGATAAACCATACCGGAAGTCCAACTGGGCCTTCAACTGTTGATTTTCGTGCAAGGCCCGGCGGTATTCCAAAGCCCGCTGCACCGTAATCATCAACTCATCGACTTTAAACGGCTTGGTCACATAATCAAATGCCCCCTCTTTCATGGCCTGGACAGCGGTCTCCACCGACCCATACGCCGTCACCACCATCACACTCATCGTGGGATGAACCGACTTGGCAATTTTTAATAACTCCATGCCATCAACCGGATCCATGCGAATATCGGTCAGCATGAGATCAAAACTTTCCGCATTTAAATACTCAACCGCTTTCTCCCCCCCCAACGAAGGTTGAATATCGAATCCCTGTCCTTTTAATAAATTAGACAAAACAGACAAAACACTTGGTTCATCATCCACAATTAAAATTTTAGCCATATTTTCAGTGCCTTTAAATAAATTCCTTTCTCTCTACCCCTAAAATGAGCAGGATTCTCATTTTGGCAACTTCAAAAAGAAAAGAATTTCCTTTCGTTTTCTCTGCATTGAAATACAAAATGCCTATGAAAATGTTCATCTACGTCATAGCAGCACTTTTCTATTTATGTGGATGTACCAGCACAAAACCGGTTGAACCCCCTCCGCCACCACGACCCTACAATGCGGGAATCATTCGACAAGTAAACCAGGCCGAACACTATTTCGTATTTGAAAGTGGAAAAATTCTTCCCGAGAACACCGAGTTGACCCTGTTAAGAAAAGGACGAATAATAGGGAAAGCCCGGGTGAATCCCATTCAGGATAAAAAACTTCAAACTGCAGATATTTTAAGAGGGGCACCTTTACCCGGCGACCTCTGTGAACCGGAAATCTCCTCCCTGCCCCAGATTTTAGAGCCGCAATCGAGCCAACAGGGCCAACGCCGCAGTTTCCGCCCGTAAAATACGGGGACCCAAACTGATTTGCTGCGCTCCCCCGGCTTCAATGATTGAATATTCCTGATCTGAAAAATCCCCCTCCGGCCCGACCCAAAGGCAAATTTCATCTTCTCTTTCCCCCGTTAGATAGGCGGAAAGTGGTTTCGCCCCCTGCTTCAAACCCGCAAAAAATTGACAGGAACCCCCCTTTACGCTTTCCCCCGCCTGCTCCACACTTTCTGCAAATTCCAAAGAGGGCCACCAGGGATTGCCCGACTGTTTGCAGGCTTCGGTCATGCACTCGCCCCAGCGTTGCGCCTTTTTCTCCAACTTGTCCCCGGAAACCTCACTCACCGCATGATCACTTTGGATGCGCACGATGCGATTGACCCCCAGCTCCACGGCGTGCTTGAGAAGTTCGTCCCAAGCGGATTGTTTTAAAGCCCCGATCAATAAGGTCAACCGGGGCTGCGGTTCAGGTAGGCTGAGTCGCTCAGATATTTCAACCTCCACCCGATCCCGATCCACCGAGACCACCTTTGCCAGTCCGACTTCGCCGCATCCGTTTAACACCGATACTTTTGAATCTATACCGATTCTGCGAACCCGGCTGAGATGCCGCCCCTCCGGTTTGGACAGCAGCAGAACCCCCGGTCGTAGAGGGGTTTCCGCAACAAAACAGCGAGGGGCCGACAGCCAGGGGTGCATATCTTCAGCTCTTTTCAGCCCGGAGCTTTTCCAGTTCTTCACGACGATGGCCGAACTCTTCCGCCTGACGGTTAAATTTGGTTTGGTCGGGATACTGGGAATCGCCCAAATTTTCCTCCAACTGCTGGAAGAGTTTTTTCACTTTGCCGTGGAGATGCGTGGGCACTTCCACTTTCACCCGGATATGCAGATCGCCATGTCCATATCCCCGCGGATCTTTTACCCCTTTGTTCTTCAAACGCAGCATACGTCCGTTCTGGGTGCCCGAAGGAATTTTAATTTTAGAAAACCCATCCAAGGTCGGCACTTTCACCTCTCCCCCCAAGGCCGCAGTTTGAATCGTAATGGGCAATTCCACCACCAAATCCAAATCATGCCGTTCAAAAACGGGATGATCTTTCACATGCATAATCACATAAAGGTCGCCGGCAGCGCCCCCCATCAAACCGCCCTCACCCTTCCCCTTCACCCGTAAACGGGATCCGGTCTCCACTCCCGGAGGAATGCGAACCGTGATGGAACGTTTTCCTTTCGCCTGACCGGTACCGTGACACTTACTGCAAGGGTTACTGATCACCTGGCCCGCGCCACCACAGTTCGGGCAAGTCTGGCGCATATGAAAGAGTCCGTTGGAAGTCAAAACCTGACCCTGCCCTTTACAGGTCGAACAGGTTTCTTTTTTGGATCCCGGAGCGGCCCCTTTGCCGTCACAGGCATCACACTCGATATTTACCGAGTAAGAAAGGTCGCGCTTCGAACCGAACACCGCTTCTTCAAAATCGATTTCCAAATCAAAACGCAAATCGGAACCGCGGTTATTGCTCTCGCGACCTCCCCCGCCACCGCCTCCGAAAAAGTTTTCAAAGATGGATCCACCCCCTCCGCCTCCACCGCCGAAAGCTCCCATAAATGTACGCAGCGCCTCTTCAAGGTCCACCCCTCCAAACCCTCCGGCGCCACCACCGCCACCCCGGCCGGGGCCAAATGCGGCATGCCCAAACTGGTCATATTTATGACGTTTGTCTTCATCGCTAAGCACTTCATAAGCTTCGGTTGCAACTTTAAATTGTTCTTCAGCTGCGGTATCTCCGGGATTTTTATCCGGATGATATTTAATCGCCAGTTTGCGATACGCTTTTTTTATTTCATCTTTGCTGGCGTCCTTACTTACACCCAGCACTTTATAATAATCTTCTTTCTCTGACATTACGCGTTCTCCTCCGCTTCTTCAGACTTTTCAGACTCTTCACCTTCCGGCGCACCAGCCGAAACCACCACTTGTACAGGGCGTAACAGCCGGCTTCCCAACTGATAGCCTTTGCGGGTCACCGCCACAATCCCGCCCTCTGCGACTTCCTGACTGGGCATATGCGTAATCGCTTCATGCAGATTGGGGTCAAAATTGCCATCGGCCACTTCCACCTCCTTTAAGCCATAGGTACCCAGAGTGCTGGATAATTGTCCACGCACCAACTCAAATCCTTTGAGCGTCTCTTCGGTAAACTCTTTGCCTTTGGAGTTTTCAATCCCCAAATCAAAACTGTCCAATACCTTCAACAAATCCGTCACCACATTATCCAAAGAACGCTGGGTCCATTCTTCTTTCTCCCGGCGGGTACGTTTCCGGAAATTATCAAAGTCCGCACGCAGGCGCAGATACTGATCTTTATAATCCTCCTGCTCCTCTTCTTCTTTTTTCTTTTCGCCTGCCTCGGCCGCGTCTGCGGCAGCTTCCACTTCAGGCTCCAGCACTTCAAGGGTTTCTTCCCCTGCCGGGATTTCTTCCACAGGATCTTCAGGTTTCTCTTCTTTCTTCGTTTTTTTACTCATGTTTTAAATCTCCAGTTATAAATTGGGTTGGAAATATGGGTTTCCAGAAGCTGGAGAAGATACCCTCAACTTACCCGATTGGCAAGCGGGATTCAGCCGGAACTTAAAGGATGCGCAGACATGTGGCACAGCAAAACGCATCCGGACGATCAACAGCAATTCAGCCCTTTCCCCTCCCCCGCCGCAGACCGGAAACTGCTTTAATCCAGTCCTGTAGAACCCGCCCCGGAATTCCTGCAAGGATCGTTCACAAAGGTCCTCAATCGCGGAAGCACACTATCGACGGTGAAAAGCCAGCACCCCCAGCAACGCAAGCACGAGCAAGCTCAGGCTCGAAGCTTCCGGCACCATCACCACCTCGCCCCAATACACCGTCCTGCCGCTCCCGGTTGCATTTTGCATGGCGATGCGTGTATTTAATATGGTGGTGCCGGCAACAAAGTCGGGGATGCTGGTTAAATCCATTTCCACCGTATGCCAACTCTCCGGCGTTAACAAGGAGGTGTTTCCCGCCATGCCATCCACCGTCCAGGTCCCTGTACTATTCCCAAAAGTAAACGTGCTGCCACTCGTACTGGTATCCACTTTAAAACCGCTTGCCACCGTGTTGGCCCCGGCGTAGTAAGCTATTTTGAGCAGGGTCGTTTCCGCGGGCACCACCAAGTCCGTCCCCCAGATACCACCTTGTTCCCAATTCCCTCCAAACGCGATTTTAATGACATCGTGACCTTTGTACATCTGTTCACTCGAGAGTTCAGTGACCGTACTGCCTTCACTCCAGAGCCCCCCCTCCTTCAAAGTGCCGTCAAAAATAATGAGATCCGCATTTGCTGAGGTGAAGAACCCGAGCGTTAATAAACCGACCCACAGGGAAAAATTAAGATGAAAATTCATAACCATACCTCGAAAGAAACAAACCAACTGGCAAGTAAAACGTTTTATAAACAGGATCACAGCATAAACAGTAACGCAAGTATAATCCCCCACCGGGGGTATAAAAATAAGCCCCCCCCCATCCCACGCCAAATATCTTCATAATACACATATCATAAGATTGACATATATAACAAAACCGCTATACATCAATACATGAAACAGCCTCTGGATGTCTTTTACCACCTGATGTATGAGCATGGACGCGGACTCCGCGACCTCGCTCTTTATACCATTCACACAGATCAAGTGGACACGGTTAAACAAAGCTTGGAACTTGAAAAAGTCGCTTACCTTTTCAAAAAGTTGGATGACGGCAGAGTCAATGTTTATTTCGGACATGAAGCCTGCGTCAACATTGTGAATTCCTTCGGATCCTGCCCCCATTTTCAGCATACGCCTGAGCAGGATTTTATGCTGGGAATTATGCTCGGTTACGACCGCACCCGTCAATGTGAACGCTATTTGGCTCGGAAAGAAGCACACCAGCCCTCCCTCCCTGATTGCGCAAAAACAGATAAAGTATGCAAAACCTGTATCCCGGAAAGGGATGCAGCCCACACCATCGCTTAAGTCTCTAAAAGACTAGGCTTCAGGCTGAAAAATTATCGCACCCGATTCAGGGCAAATCGGCATACAGCGGGGTCCGCCCATCACACCTTCACAATTGTTGCAGGCATCCCTGTCAATTTTGTATATGGGGCTCCCCTTACTGACCGCCTGCGTAGGACAAGCCACCCGACAGGCATCACAAGCAGTACAACGATCGGTAATAATAAATGACATAAGAGACTCCTCGGTTTTGCATGACAATTATGGACTTCCTTTTAAGGCCCCCTACCC
The DNA here is from genome assembly GCA_029269125.1 of Kiritimatiellaeota bacterium B1221. Taxonomy (GTDB): domain Bacteria; phylum Verrucomicrobiota; class Kiritimatiellia; order SS1-B-03-39; family UBA6053; genus UBA6053. The sequence goes on from JARHXX010000001.1 coordinate 240,650, forward strand.
ACTTCCTCAATATAAATTTTAATAAATCATTAACAAGCAACGCTTTACACCTATTACAAAATATAATTTCCTCAACGCATGTTTGACAAAGCAATCAATAAGCAGACCACTGCATTATATATTGAGGTTCCCCTAAAGGATTCAAATTCAAACGCTTTCGGGATTCGCTGTATTAGATTGATTCATTTTCGGACTGTAACCGATCCAGGTAATCAGTCACATCCACCAATTCCGGTTTCGCGTATTCCGGGGCTGCACCCGCCACTCGTTTAAGTTTTTTTCTTTTAATCCAAAACTCTGAATGCCCCTCCAGCAACGCAATGGTTTTACTGTGCTTTACGATGCGGTCCAATGCGTCCACATATTTGGTCAAATAAATTCCCGCCTCCGGTGACATGGTTCCCTCTTTGCCTGCCAACCGGTCATTGTAATGGGAGCGAAAATCCAAGCTGCTTTTCATGTAATCATCTCTGGCCTCCAATATGGACCGGGCCATCTTTTGAAATTTTTTCAATTCAGGATCCAGAGAATGGATGGTGAGACGCAGCACTTTTAAGGCGGAACCATACAGCTGAAACCACTCCGCCAAAAGATCTTCTTCAAACAAAACCTGCCTGCCTGTCAGCCGGACCACCGTAATTTCACGTAACCGGTCCACATGATCCCCGATCCGCTCCAAATTTGACATACAGCGGTTCACATGCTGAATCATCACCGCCTGCCGCTTGGAGAGGCGCTGCCTCGTCAATTTCTTCACATAGGACTCCATCTCCACTTTAATTTCATTCACCACTTCCTCGTTTCGGATAATGGCCCGAACCGTTTTCCGATCAACGGAACGAAACAATTCCGCATGCAAGAGCATACTTCGCTTTGTCAAAATCGCGGCCCGCCGCAACTCCCGCACGCAGGCCGAAATTGCCTGTTCCGGATGGGTGAGCAACTCATCATCCAGAAAGCTACCATCCGGCATCGCTTTTTTGGAAGGGGTGATCCAGACCACCCCTTTCGCATAGAATCCCGCCACGGGTAAAAGCAACAAGGCGCTCAAGACCATGCGCATCATATTGGCATTCGCCGCCTGATGCACCAGATCTCCCGGAATCGCCCCCATCCATTTGTAGATCCAGGGCGAAATTGCCAGACCCACCGCAACCGAAAAAAGATTAAATACCAGATGGCTGACTGCGGTACGGCGCGCCTGGATACTGGTACCGATACTCCCCAGTAATGCCGTTACACAGGTGCCGATTCCCGCCCCAATCACAATGGGATAGGCGCCGGGCAAGCTGGTGATCGCCCCGGCATGTATAAGTGCAAACACCATGCCAATCGTCGCACCACTGCTTTGAATCACCGCGGTAATCCCTGCTGCGATCCCCACCCCCATCAGGGCCCCTCGCCAGTGGGTGCCATCGACCACCGCCAAAAATGGGGCAAGTGTATCCCGATAAGGGGCAACCGCATCGCTCATGGTGCTCATCCCCAAAAACAAAAGTCCAAATCCTAAAAAAGCTTTGCAGCCGGCTTTTTTCTTTTCCCCCCGCAGCAACATGCTCCCCAAAAAACCTACCGCAATCGCAAATAAACTGTACTCGCTGATTTTAAATGAAATCAATTGCATCGACAACGTGGTGCCGACATTGGCGCCAAAGATTACCGGCACCGCTTGAGGCAAAGTGATAAGACCCGCATTCACAAAACCCACCAGCATCACGGTGGCGGCAGAACTTTGTACCAGAAACCCCAAACCACTCCCCAAGCCCAAGCCCGTTACCCGGTTACGGGTGGCCCGGTGAATCAGCGACCGCATTCCCTGACCCGCCAGCCCCACCAAACCGGCAGTCATGGTCTGCATGCCAAACAAAAACAAAGCCAGTCCGCCCAGCAAACTGAAAATAAGTAAAAAGCCCTCTTTTGAAAAAATCCATGCCCAGTTCATCCTTAAAGCTTACCTTACTCACTGAAGATAAGACCAGAGAAAAGTGGGGCGGCGGACGACACAGCCTGATTCAAACCGTCCAAAACATAAAAATTTCACATAGAATTGATTAATATTCTAAATAATTTATTCAGGAATGATGAATGATGCAGAAAAGATAGATTTCATTTTCCAAACCGGAAAAAACACACGTATGCACCTGGAAGAAAAGGTTTTCCGACAGCTAAACGCCAAAAACCCCCTCTTTTCAGAACTCTCTTCTGTGCAAATGAAAGTGGCGATGTATATCCATCAGTCACAACCGATCGGTCTCACCCAACTTGCGGATCATCTGGGGCTCTCCCACCCATCCGCTTCGGTCATTGTGGAAAAGTTAGTCGAAAAAGAAGTCGTCAGCCGCGAAACAGATCCCGCGGATCGCAGACGCATCCAATTACGGATTCACGCGAAATCGGAAACCAGGGTCAATGAGATCATGAACCGTTTTCAAAGTGGATTTGCAGATATTGCCTGTAAGGTTGGAGATGAAAATTTAGAACGTTGGTATCAGGTTGCCCTAAAGTTAAATGAAATTCTTGAAATTGAAAAATCCCCTAAATGAATAAGCATACCCCCACCCCTCTCCTATTCGCCCGGTCCGGTTGCTCGATTGCGGTCGTTATTGTTGCAATCTTCATTGCAATCCTCTTGGTGAAATCACGGCCTGAAACCCAAACCCAGGAACCTGAAGAGCCGGTTCTCGCAGTGAACCTGCAAACGGTTCGCCCCACCGAGTTGGTGGTGGACATTGAAACCCAGGGCATTGTGAAACCCGTAAGAAAAGTCATGCTCTCCCCCCAGGTGGGTGGCGAAGTGCTGGAAATGCCCGTAGAGCTGAAAGCAGGAGACCTGGTTAAAAAAGATCAACTCCTGCTCAAGATCAATCCCGTCGATTACGAAACCGCACTGGCGGAAGCGAGATCCGCGGTGTCCCGTATCGAAGCGGGGCTCTCCCTCCTGGACATCAATGAGAAAGCAGACCAGGCACAGTTAAAACTTTCAGAACGTTCACGTGACTTAACCCGCAAAGACTACGAACGGACCAAAAAGCTTTCGGATGAAGGACAAGCCGTATCCGTTTCAGTTGTGGAAAGTAACGAACGGGCACTGACCCAATCAGAAAGCCAGGTCCTGCAGCTCCGACAATCTTTGGCGCAAGTGCCCAGCCGGAAAAAAGAACTGCAAAGTGAACTCGCCGCCGCAAAAGCACGGGTGAAACAAAATGAATTACAATGGGCACGCACATCCATCCGCTCGCCTTTTGATGCGCGGGTAATAGAATCCAGGGTGGAAATCGGTGAGGTACTGAATCCGGGAGAGATGATTTTTGAACTTGCCGATGACTCGAGCCTGGAAATCGCCGTCCCTGTAACCGCATCGGATTTACGCAACTGGATCCCCTTCGAGAAAAGAAGTCCGGCCGATCAAGGTTGGTTCCCTCCCCTGCAAAAAGTTCCGGTGTCCATCCGCTGGTCCGAGTCCAGTCAAGACCTTGAATGGCAGGGAAGGTTAGACCGGCTGATCCGCTTTGACGCCACTACCCGCACCGCCATGTTAGCCGTTCGGATTTCCGGAGAACAGTTGGTTGCACGGGATAGCGGCCTTCCCCTTACCGAAGGAATGTTTTGCCAGGTGAGCATCCCCGGAAAAGAACTGAAAAATGTGTTCAAACTCCCCAGGACCGCTGTCACCTTCGACAATCAGTGCTATGTGGAAAAAGATGGCAAACTTAAAACTGTACAGGTGACCATCGCCAGATCCCAGGGCGATGATGTTTATATCTCCGACGGCATTGCATCCGGGGACCGCGTGATCACCACCCGTTTGGTGGCTCCCCTGGAAGGAATCAAATTGGTCGAAGCCGGAGGCGAAGAATGATGATCTCTCATCGACGCCGGCTGGCGAACAGGCGTTCCCGGGAAAAACGCGAAGGAAGCAAACCCAAAAGCACCCTGCTCTCGGCCTTTGCCTCGAATGTGGTGTTTGCCAACATCATGATCTTTTTGATGTTCCTGATGGGACTGGTAGCGATCAATTTAATGCGGCGGGAAATGTTTCCAGAAATGTCGTTGGATTTAATCTCCGTAAATGTCGCCTATCCCGGTGCCGACCCTGAAGAAGTTGAAGAAGGAATCCTCCGGAAAATCGAGGATGTCCTGCAGGGTGAATCCGGAATTAAGGAACTGCAAACCAGCGCAAATGAAAATTTGGGAACGGCCATTATTACCGTCGACGAAAAATCAGATACCCAAAAAGTTCTGGATCGGGTCACTTCCAAAATCAATAGCATCAGCACTTTCCCTGCAGATGCAGAGAACCCGGTCATCACCGAACTCATTTTAGAGGATCCCGTCATGATTTTATCCCTCTCGGGAAACATGGATGAAGCTCGCCTCAAAGAATGGGCAGAGCGGGTCAAAGAAGATTTACTGCAACGGGATGCCATCACCATTGTCGATATTTTCGGTGCCCGGGACTATGAGATTTCCGTGGAAATTTCCGAGGAAAAACTCCGGGAATATCAACTGAACCTGGAACAGGTCATGCGAAGCATTCAAGCGCATAATCTGAATGTGCCGGGAGGACTGCTCCGCAGTAATGCCGAAGTCGTTCGCATTCGGACCCTGGGCAGGAAATACACCGGCGAAGAGATTTCAAAAATTCCAGTTGCCTATGATCCGGATGGGCGCACCGTCACCCTGGATATGGTGGCGGAAGTCATTGATGGTTTTACCGAAGATGCGATTCGCCCCGGCATTGACGGTCAACCCGCCCTCTTCCTCTACATCAAAAAAACCAGCCAGCAGGATGCGATTGATATTTCGGAGAGCACTCTGGAATTTCTGGCCGAGCGTAAAGAAGTTCTGCCTGAAAATTTAAAGCTGGGATTAATTTTTGACTCCACCGATATGCTGCGCGCACGTATCGATCTATTGGTCAAAAATGGGATCATCGGCTTGATTCTGGTCTTTCTCCTGCTCTGGTTGTTTTTGGATTTGCGTTTAAGCTTTTGGGCCGGCATGGGCATGCCGATTTCGATTGCAGGCGCGCTGGTCATCCTCTGGGCTGTGGGCGGTTCCCTGAACATGATTTCTCTGTTCGGACTCATCATGGTTTTGGGGATTATTGTAGATGATGCCATTGTGGTGGGTGAAGCCATCTACCATCACCAACAGCAACCCGGTGCCAATGCGCTGGAATCCGCAATCAAAGGCGTCAGCGAGGTGGGCATGCCCGTATTGGGAGCCGTGCTTACCACCATCCTGGCCTTCATTCCGCTGATGTTTGTGGGAGGGATCATGGGAAAATTCATTTCCATCCTTCCCGTGGTGGTGATTGCCTGTTTGCTGGTATCTCTCTACGAATGCCTGTTTCTGCTTCCCGCACATTTGGGGGTGCACCTGCCCGCAAAACGTAAAACCAGCAACCGGATGGAACGATTCTTCCACAGCCTGCACCACCATACCGGCAAGCGCCTGGAACGCTTTTCCGCCGGCCCCTATCAACAGTTCCTGAATTTAGCCCTCTCATGGCGCTATATGGCACTCGCGATTGCCGTCAGTATTTTAGTCATCACCCTCGGCGTGGTGGCCAGTGGACGCATCCGCATTCAAATGTTTCCCACCTTCGACAGTTTTATGCTTACCGCAGTTGTCGAATTTCCGAATGGGACTCCGATTGAAGAAACCGAAAAGGCATTGGATCAAATTGACGAAGCCACCGCCCGTCTCAACCAAAAAATTGAGACCCGGAGCGGGAAACCCGGAGTGGAAAAAGTTCAGCGCCTCTCCGGACAAAACCTCAATGATCCTTATGCGGCCACCGGCGAAAATATCGGCTCGGTCCAAATCATTCTGGTGGAAAGTACCGACAGGAAATTGGGCTCGGAAGAAATTATGACCTTGTGGGAAGAGGAAATTGGATTTATCGCCGGAGCCGAAGCCCTGTCAGTTGAAGAACTCAACGCCGGCCCCCCGGGAAAACCCGTGGATGTGCGAATCAAAGGATCTGATTTGAATGAAATGCGCGAGGTGTCGGATAAACTCAAACGGGTCCTCGCCCGCTATCCGGGAACCAGCCAAATTCAAAGCGACATGCGTCCCGGAAAAAATGAGATTCGGTTTACGTTAAAACCCGAAGCCGTAAATCTCGGAATAACCGTTGCGGATCTGGGGCAGCAGCTGAACCGTGCCTATTACGGCGGGGAGGCGCTCCGCCTGCAGCGCGGACGCGACGAAATCAAAGTGATGGTCCGCAACACCGCAACAGAAAGAAGTCAATTGGCGGACTTGGAAAAAATCCGTATCCGCACCGCAGATGGACGGGAGGTCCCCCTGCTCGCGGTGGCGGAAATGAACACCGGCCCCGGCTTTGCCAGCATCACCCGTATCGACGGCCTCCGTTCCATTGGAGTGAGTTGCAACGTCGACAAAAAGAAAACGCCGGCCTCGAAAATCATTAAAGATTTAGAAACCAAAGTGTTTCCAGAACTGTTAAAAGACCACCACGGTATCTATCTGGAATTTCAAGGACAACAAAAAGATTCAGCAGAGTCTTTTGAATCCCTGCTCATTGGTTTTCCCATTGCGTTGGTGGGCATTTATGTGATCATTGCCACCATTTTCCGCTCCTACATTCAACCACTCATCATCATGCTGACCGTCCCCTTTGGCATTATCGGTGCGGTGCTGGGTCATGTGTTCAAAGGGGTGGATTTATCTCTCATGAGTTTGTTCGGTATCGTCGCCCTTGCGGGGGTGGTGGTGAACGATGCGATTGTGCTGATTGAATCCTTTAACCACAACATTCAGGAAGGCAAAGATGTGGTCGAAGCTTTGCATGAAGCGGGTAAACGACGCTTCCGCGCAGTGTTCCTCACCACCCTCAGTACGGTGGGCGGTCTCTCCCCACTTATTATGGAAAAAGACCTTCAGGCACAGTTCCTGATCCCCATGGCACTCTCCATTGCCGCCGGCGTCGCATTTGCCACTTTGCTGACCTTACTTTTAATCCCAAGTTTACTTTTAATTTTAAGTGATCTACGCATAGGATGGCACTACTTGCGACATGGGGATAAGCCCAAAACCCGTGCAGAACTTGAACCCGCAAAACTGCGAAAATAAATCAGCTCTTTTTATGAAAACCTTTATCAGTCTCGTATTACTCTTTCCCGCATCTCTTTTCGCCCAAGCTGAATTCCTCACTTTAGAAAAAGCCTGGGAAATGGCGCTGCAGGAGAACCCCAGCGAAGAAGTCGCCCGGGCTCGGCTGAACCAGGCAAAAGCCCGCTATCAACAAGCCCGAAGCCGTTATCAACCCACCTTGGGTTTGAGCGCATCCGGCTACAAAGTAAAATATTCCGATACCGCGCTGGATCAATATCCCAGCGGCACCCCCGACAATGCCGAATTATATGATGCGAGTCTACAAGCCACATGGCTGCTTTGGGACAGCGGTGTACGCAAAAACACCGTTGCCTCATCGGACTACCTGCAGCAAGCTTCTGAAGCCTCACAAATGGACAGTCGGGAACAGTTGCTGGCCGAAGTGGGACAAGCGTTTACGGCCGCCCAATTGGCCCGGGCAAACCTTCGAATTGCCGAAGCGGATGTGGAATTCCAAAACCGCCAATTGGAAAACAGTATCCGTAAAGAACAAGCCGGTCTGGATAGCCGCACCGACCGACTCAATTTTGAGATTCGTAAACTGGACGCCGAAAACACCGCGGTCCAGCAGGAGGCCAACTTCGTCAGTTCCATGGCAGCCCTGGGCGCGCTTTTGGGGCAGCCGATCGGTAATCAGCTTCCCCCTCCCGTCACCCTTAAACCTGACGATGACAGCCTTCCCACAGAAATCCCCGATGTGGAAACTTTGTGGAATCAGGCCCGGGAAAGCTTACCTCTTCTTCGCCAAAGTCATTTCCAGGTTGAAGCTTCACGTGCCAATATGAATGCGCTTAAAGGAGAATATGGACCGGACCTTTCCCTCTTTGGGAATCTGAATGCGGAACGGGAAAGCGACCCCGCTTTCGCTTCTGACGATTTAGGAAATGCCGTTGGCATTCAACTCTCTTGGGATCTTTGGACCGGCAACGTCCGAAAGCAAAGAGTGATAGAAGCTGATTATCAACTACGTGAATCCCAAGCCACATTCCGCCAACAGCAACTGCAGGCCTTATCCGTGATAAAGCAGGCCCATGCGGAGTTTCTCGCCAGTGTTGCATCCGAAAACCTCAGTGCAAAAACCTTGGCTCTCAGCGAAGAAAACCGGAACTTGGTGGAAGCTTCTTACCAGGCCGGACGGGAAACCCTCCTCCGCCTCAATGAAGCCCAGCGGGATTTCAACAATGCCGGCTCCCGCTACGTGGCCTCGCGTCTGCAACGCCAACTCGCCTGGATCCGCATCCAGCAAGCCACCGGCACTTTACGGAACCAAGTCGGCGCACCTGAAGACAACTAAACGGAGCCTTCACTCACCCGCAGCTTCCCCGGGCGGTCCCCCGAAGTCTGGGTGGCCTCTCGGCATATTCCACAACTGAAAGATTCCCGGCTTTCGTGTCCAGGGGGTCAATACCCGCTGTGCCCCCCCAAATAAGCACGGGTTGACCCTCGACGCGTTGAATGACCCCAACCGCAGGCATGGATAAACCCTCGCAGGAAGGTGCCCCTCTCTCTGCTGCAAACCATATCCAACATTTTGTATTTTGCCATTGACAGGTGGCTAGTCCACCATCCACTATAGACGCATGATAGATACACGTTCCATTCATGTACAGCTCTTAGAGCAATGCCAGCAGGATCTCACAACCGGAAAATGGGCCCCCGGGGATCGTTTTCCTTCCGAACGGGAATTGGCTGGCCAGCACGGCATCAGTCGCGCCACCGCTAATAAAGTATTGGCCCGTCTGATTAGTGAAGGGTGGCTGGAGCATCAACGGGGAATCGGTTGCTTTGTTACCGAACGCCCCACCTTGTTTGCTTCCCTACAACAACTCGAGAGTTTCACTGATTTTGCCCACAAACTGAAATCCACCCCTGTCACTGAAGTGCTGAGTTTTGAAAAACAATCCACCGGTGACCCGATCATCCGCAAAATTCTGAACCTCCCCGCCCAAGAGCCCATGTGGTTCATGGAGAGAAGACGTTCATTGGATTCATTAAAGGTCATCTACGAACAGCGTTGGCTTCCGACCTCCCTGTTTCCGGACCTCACCCAAGACATGCTTTGCGGATCTTTTTACAAATTGTGCCGCGATAAATTTAAGCTGGAAATCGGTGGAGAGACCCTCAACATCCGCGTCTACACCAGCCGTCACAGCGAAATGGCCGATTGGAAAGAAGGCGCATTCGCTTTCACCGGTACCGGCAACTCCCTTGAGGAGCAACCCGTTTGGTATCAAAGAATTTTTTACCGGGGTGATGTGTTTGAATTACGCAGCAACACCCTTCCCAATCAACCTTATCCTGAATTCGGCCTCGTATTCAGAGGCAATACTTAACCCCCAAACTATCATGAACACACCCACTGTAAATGCACTCGCCAAAATGATCGATCACTCTCTCCTGCATCCCACCATGAGTGATGCGGAAGTGAAAGCCGGCTGCCAACTCGCCAAAGATTATGCCGTCGCCACCGCTTGCGTCAAACCCTACCATATCCACCTTGCCCTGGATATTTTTGCCGGAACCGACGTACTCGCCTGTGCAGTCATCGGATTTCCCCATGGCAACAGCACCACCGGCATCAAAGTGGTGGAAGCCGAAGCCGCCGCCCTCGCCGGAGCCAAAGAAATCGACATGGTCGTCAATATCGGTAAAGTAAAGAGTGGCGATTGGAACTATGTTCAACGCGAAATCAGTTTAATCAACCAGGCCGTGCTGGCCGCAGGTAGTATTTTAAAGGTCATTTTCGAAAATGATTACCTGAGCGAAAATGAAATGATCCGTCTCTGCCAAATCTGCAGCGAAGAGAATGTCGCCTTTGTTAAAACCTCCACCGGGTACGGTTTTGTCAAAGGAGAGGACGGCAGATACAGCTACCAGGGAGCCACCCACCCCCACCTGAAGCTGATGCGTAAGCATACCGCCGATCATATCCAAATCAAAGCTGCCGGAGGCGTTCGCACATTGGATGATCTATTGGCGGTCCGCGAATTGGGAGTAACCCGGATTGGCGCCACCGCCACTCAGGTTATGCTTAACGATGCAATTGCCCGGGGATTAGAAGGATCGCTTCCCGCGCCGCGCTTAAACGGTGAAACGTCCAACAGTCCTTCCGGATATTAAACGGCGGTTAAACCGCGAAAAAACAAAACCCCGCCATTCAGCGGGGTTTTCACATTTAAAGATCAGCGATTCTTTAAGCAGCACTCTCAACCGAACGCATTTTTTCTGCCGCGCGCCGTTTACTACGGGTAGCAGTGTTGCGTTTGATGATGTTCTTCTTAACCGCCTTGTCCAAAGAGGAGCAATAGGCCGCATAGGCTTCTTTAATTTTGTCTGCATCACCGGCTTCCAAAGCTTCGTTAAAGCTGCGGCGGCTGGAGCGCATCCGGCTTTTGTAAGCGGAATTGCGTTTTTCGGCGACTTCATTTTGTTTCAGCCGTTTTTTGGCACTTTTGATTTGTGGCATGGAAATTCTCGTATCTAAGGGTTAAATCTTTTGCTTTACATCTTCGTAAAGCCATAAAGGAGATTGCTTAATACAAAATAAATCCCCTTTGTCAATTTGTTTAGATGGTTTAATTACACCCATAAAAATAAAAAGTGAACAACAGCCCCCCCCACCATACACTGGGATATTGAATTCGGTGTGAACAAAGTGATCGCATTTCAGGCCTCTTTTTCGGGCCTCCCTGCTCTTCTCGACAGCTCCAATTCAAAAGCGCCCCATTCTCAGAACAAAAGATCCCGAACATCCCAGCCCAGTGCGCAGCGCTGGGCAACCCCACATCCCACCCCCCTGCCCGGGCCAAAGGTCCGCGCAGATCCCCCCAAAAAAACTTTATGGTGCAACTGTGGCGCGGTGCCCATTTCCCTTCTCTGTTTTCAGAAAGACCACAGTCGACACAAAAAAACTCCGTCCAAAGGACGGAGTTTTTGATTAGGTTTTATTTCACCTTAGGGACGAACACCCCATACCCGATAGAAGATCATGCCCGCAGGGGCGGAATCATCAATATAGGTATTTTTCGGTGCGGTCGCAGGTACGTCGGTCGCAATCGGAGTGAAAGTCCCCCCCAGACTGGTTGCCCGTTCCACTGTGTAAGTGAATCCGGCAGCACTGTTCCAGCTGATGTGATATCCGTCGACTTCGGAGGAGACCTCAATAGTCAGGGGGAATACCGTATAGGTCGATCCACCCTGGTTGTTGCCATTGGAGTATTCATCGGTCACGTCGTTGGCATCCACGATTACTCGACTGTGGTAAGTTCCCTGTACTGCGGGTGCAATCAGGTCATTGAAGACGACTTCAACCGTGGCTCCGGCAGCAATCACACCCAGAGCCTGTGTTTCATCCGCAGAAGCGGGGAGATTCACATAGGAGGGACTGGAAGCCCAGAACTTCAGGGTTCCGGCATCACCGGCGATATCACCTTCGTTCTTGATCCGCACCCGAACACTATAGCGGGTGGAGGTAATGGTCGGACTGGGGAGTAATTCCACAGACTGGACAATGAAGTCGGGTTTCATCCACGCTTCCGGTGCGCCAGCGGAAGGATCTGCCAGCGTGAAGTATTCAGCCAGCGTGTTGTTCCCTTCTGTCGATTCATCCGTAATTCCGTCGGCATCAGCAATCACCACCACTTTATACGTGCCGGCAGTTGCTGGGGCGGTTAGTCCACCAAAGGTCACAACCCGGCTTTCGCCCATGGTCATGGTTCCCAAAGGAATACTGCGGTCTCCCGCACCGGCAGGTGCATCCGCACTACTGACCAGCCAAAGACGCATGTTACCGGCATCTCCATCAAAGGAGCCGCTGTTGGTTACAGAAACCTTAACCGTGAAACTGTCGCCCACGCTGTCAGGAACGGGAAGCAGTTCAATTGCGGTGATTGCAAAGTCGGCTTTTTCCCAGGCCGCCGGCGTTCCGGGTGCCGGAACCACGCCTGCACCACCGCCTGCACCACCGGAGGCACCGGCACCCCCTGCTCCCGCACCACCACCGGAACCGATTCCGGGAATGCTGAAGGTCTGGGTATCAGAGGCATCGGTCGTCACCCGGGGTTTACCCAGGGGAGGCTGACCACTGGCAACCGCAGTGTTGGTGAAACTACCGGAGAGAATATCTTCGGGCTGGATTTTGTAGATCGCAGTGAAGGTCGCTTCATCATCAAAACCGGGATCCAAATTGATCGGTCCGCCAATTACATCAACGACCGGATCATCAATCTGAATATCGGTAATGGTGACATTCCCCACGTTGGCCACGGTGAATTCGTAGAAGACTTCCACACACACGTTTCCGCTGAAGGGGAAGTTATGGAATTCGAAACCGTTGCGGGTTTTCACATCGCCACCGAATACCGCAGTACCGTCGATTCCTCCGCCGGAGAAATCTCCATCGGCGTAAGGCGCCAATACAGATCCCAGGTGGGTAAATCCACTGGTGGAAATTTCAGTCGCATCCACGTAGTTAAACAGGGTGGTACGGCTGGAGGTTCCAGACAGTACCATGCCACCGTTCACAATGCTTACCGGGGTCCCGTGAATGTTCACCAGTACGGTGGATCCATTTGGAACCTCGATATTGATGTTTGAAGAGGTCACGCTCCACTGAGCCGCGGTCACGTTAAACACATTGAGGTTCGGATCGTTACCGGTCAGAGTCAACATGTAGGGAACGCTATCATCGATTGATACCACACCCTGATCATCCAATGCACCGAACAATGCGGAGCGGGCCTCCATCTCTGCGCGGAGTTCCGCGAAGGTGATACCGCTGCCATCTGCAGGTACATTGCCATTGCTGTCGAAAGTAACCGGAATCACCTGACGGGTCACGTTGCCGTTGACCTGGTAGCGGTAATCACCCGTGCGGGTTCCACCGAACACCACATTTCCGTTTACGCCCCAGACGCCGTCATTCAGATCGCCACCCACAATATACATATCGGTGTCGCTGCCAATGATCGGCGCGATGGCATCCCCTTTAATCGGAATCCCGACAGAATATGCGGAAGGAGTGTTGGAGTTGCCGCCCACGGCCAGACGTCCGTCGGTGTCTCCACCGATGGCATCAAAATTACCGAAGACCAAGGCGTTAAAGTGCTTGCCCATACCCAAAGTATCACAGGGACCGAGACTGGAACGATAGGTTCCGGTTTTGGTCAAAGTCAGTTCCGGCATCTGATTTGCAGGAACCGTGACATCATCCGTATCTTCAACCACTTCACCGGTATACTCCCAGGTGCCCACGACTTTCGCAGTGTTGTCGCGCTGGCCGGCATTAAGATCTGCCAGATCAACATTGTAGGTTCCGCTGAAGGTGGTGGAGTCGGTTTCGCCGGGCACCAAACTGATGGGTCCGCCCTGAACGGTAAACAAGGGATCGGTCACTTTCACATTGATCAAGGGAACATTCCCTGTGTTGGTCACCGTGAAAGAATAAGTCAGCACTTCCCCGTCCACAGAGTATTCGGATTTGTCCACGTTCTTAATCAGGGCAATTTCTGGATCGCCCAGGAAGATCCCCGCATCAATGCGCGGATTGTGTTCTTCATTGACCAAGGTTACAGCGGCGGTGAGGCCGGTGTCCGGATGGGCATCGGAGTTATCCGCGCCATCAATTCCGGCGGCATCCGCATTCTGGGTTGTGAACACATAACCCACCACCGGGTCAAATTTGACCCGGTAAGGGGTTCCGGGGGTCAAACCGTCGAATCGGTAATAACCAGCGCCTCCGGGCCCATTGGCGGTCACAGTGGTGATGGCATCTCCTGACGCGTCGAGTACCGGATTTCCAGCACCATCCAAGAGATGTACAGTGGCACCATTGATGCCGCTTTCACTTGCATCCTGAATGCCATTCTTGTTTTCGTCATTCCACACATAGTCACCGAGAGAGGCATGTTTCCACAAGCCCAAATCCCAAGTCATATCCGCTTCCTCTTCTACGAGGACGGTCTGAATGGTCTTGCCGGTGGTTTTGTCCGCATCACTGTCTTTGGCATCATTGCTGCCTGCGTCCTGCGTGGAGATGGTGTAGCCCGCGGGAAGATCGAAACCTACAGAGTATGTGCCGGGCAACAAGCTGGTGAACTTGTATTTACCGTTGTTACCGGTGGTCTGCGTGGTAATCGGATCCCCATTCAAATCATAAAGTGTTACCAGTACACCTTTGACGGGGGGCTCACCACTGTCCTGTACGCCGTCCATGTCCTGGTCGTACCAAACGTAGTCACCAATAGAGGCATAAACACGAACGGTAGCCGGATCGTCATCCACCACCGGTTTGCCACCGGCAATTTCGAGACCCGTGTCCGGATCGGCAGGATAAGCTTCCACATCACCGATATTGACCACACCACTGCTGAGTGCAGGAGATGTTTTGGTCACGGTGACCGAATCACCGGGAGCAATCGGTCCGTCCAGCAATGCGACCTGTCCGAGTTTATCATCGGTCACGCGGATACGCACCAAAGGAAGGTCTCCGGTATTGGTTACAGTATAGGTATAGGTGACCGGTGTGTTGGGATTGATCCAGAAATCATCACCATCCGCAGCGGTTCCTGCAGTTTTCACGATTTCAACATCTGCGGGCGGCAACCAAATGCCGGCATCCCAAGTGCGATCATCTTCCATCGCTTCAATTTCCGTGATCGGGGTAATCCACACTGGGGTCGGAAGCGAGCTGTCGAAAACCACATCAGAATCGATCGCATCATCCACGCCCTGGTGAGCAGGACTCACAATGTATGTATCCGGAAGATCAAACACCGCATAATAATCGCCACGATCAAGTTCAGAGAACAAGTAGTATCCGGGTTCACCCAAATAGTTGTCGGCCGTAACCGTGAAACCTACGAGACGGTCGGTTGAGGGATCGGCAATGCCGTCACCAAACAGCCCGGGGCCGGAATCTTCATAGAGGTATACCAGAATCCCATTCACACCCTCTTCGCCAAGGTCCTGAATGCCATCGCGGTTATCATCATACCATACACGGTCACCGTAGGAGGCGTTGTTATCGGGCTCAATGCCAATTCCCACTTTGATGGGTTCAGAAGGCAATAAGTTTGTGTCTGTGTCTTCACGGGTGCCATAGTACCCGAAAGAGTTCCAGGCAATTTCGCCACCGGTAGGCGTTCCCACCGGCGCACGCATGGGCCAAGTCAGTTCAAACTCTTCAGCCGGCTGAATCGTCACGGAGTCAAACACGAACAGCAGAGCACGCGCATCCGTAATGGTGGCCGGAGGAGTGGCAGACCATTCGGGAGGCAAAGAGCCGACCGGACCATCGCTGTCAAAATCAGGACGGGTCGGGTCAGAGCGGCGACTGTAATACACCGTCACACCCGCAGGTGCCACCACCGGTCCCGCCAGGGCGGCGACCCATTCGGTGTCCC
This sequence comes from Kiritimatiellaeota bacterium B1221, assembly GCA_029269125.1. Classification (GTDB taxonomy): domain Bacteria; phylum Verrucomicrobiota; class Kiritimatiellia; order SS1-B-03-39; family UBA6053; genus UBA6053. The sequence goes on from JARHXX010000001.1 coordinate 256,198, forward strand.
GCTGGGACAAATCAATCACTCCGGTATCACCGATCACCGGCAGGATGTCCAAAACCACAGCATCGTAAATGGGAACGTTACCCGTGTTTTTCACAATCAGACGATAGTCGGCAGCTCCACCGGGCACGGTACGGCCGGAATCGGGGTATTTGGACCAAGCGGCATCCAGTTCCCCTTTCACCCATTTCACCGAATCCATGGACGCGCGTCCACGAACCGTGATGGTTTTGTTTTTGGTGTAAATGTCTTCCGTGGTATTTCCATCGTTATCCAGATCATCCACATCGTCTTTTTTAGTGACGCTTCTGGAGTCAACCACCGGATTGTCCCAGCCGGTGGCCGCGACTTCATTGTTGATACCACCATAAATGGTTCCAGCAGGAATCAGGGCATCAAAAGAAACTTTGAACTCTTGACCAACCGGCAGACTGTAAGCAGAAGCGCCAGACCATTTCCAGCGCAACAGCGTACGGCCACTCCCCTTGTAATCATTTTCCACTTCAAATATGGGATCCGGCGCACCGGCAGGTTTGCTCACCACCTGATAACTCCCGTTCACATACTCGAGTTTGGCATCTAGAAAATCCGCAAATTCAGGGTTAATTAACGCCTGATGGGCCAAACCGTCATTCTGGAACGTTAACGTGTAGGTGGTGGTTTCACCATCGTTTACCGTGGTGGGAGAAGCAGCCTTCGCAAGTTTAATCACCGGACGCGGTGAACGAACCGTAATCGTAGCGTCATCATGATCGGTCTGGGGACCACGATAATCTTCATATGACAAATCAGCTACATTTATGATTTTCTGACCTTCCAGAACCGGATCTCCATTGCGGTCTGAAGTCAGAATCGTCGAATTAAACTTAAGGTTGTTTACCTTATATCCAACCGGAATGGTTCCAAAGTCCCATTTAATCGCGGTAACATATTCGCTTGCACCCAATCCCAGAGACGAAACCGTGACAGACTGATTCGCCGTACCGGCATAGGGGTTGCCGGGAAGCGCAGTCCAGGATCCGTTTAAATTGGTTTTATAATAGGTGCTTACCGGATCATTAAACCCTGCAGGGGTACCGGAAAGTTGACCCACATAGATGCGCGTCACATCCACTTCTATCGGGATTTCATCCGTGACAACCACATTATCCATCGGGACGTTCCCTTTATTTTGCAAAGAAAAAGACCAGGTTTTGGCAACTTCTTTGCCTTCATAGGTGTAATTGTTCGCAACGGACTTTGAAAAAACATGCGCACCATTCGGGGCTTCAATTTCATGCGTAGGTGGCACCGGAGGTTCAATGGTTTCAGGTGTCCCTCCCACCGGGGTGTAGGTTACGGAAAGATTATTGGTGACATCATCCCCAATCACATAGGTGGCAGATGGGAATACAACCGTCACCGTGCGGTTCAGGGTCGAACCCGCAGCCAGGCTTGTCGCCGTCCAGGTCACTGTGTGTGCAAGCGAATCGTATACGCCTCCATTACTGGAATCCACATACACCGCACCGGCAGGAAGCGTATCCACCATGGTGATGTCAGACAAATCCAAACCGCCGATTGAAGACCCACTGTCCAAACTCACGCGGTAGGTCACGTTCTGATCCAAGGGAATACTGCTTCCTAAAAGGATTTTTGAGGCCGAGCTTTGATCTTCCGCCCGCGCGGTGATGGTCACCGGGTCTGAAGTGCTTGCCGGAGAGTTATCCGCATCAATCGTCGCAGTATTTACCGCAGTGGCCCCATCCAGGGTGCTTCCCTTTTTAAAACGCACTTTTAACTCGATATCCCCCGTACTCCCCGCCGGCAGTGGATCGACAAAATTGACCGTGACCAAGCCGTTGTTGTGGGTAAAGCTGTCCGTGTGGACCGTTCCCACCAGGCCGACAAACTCCAAACCTTCAGGAAGATCATCTGTCAGAGTCGCATTAAAGAAGTCTGTAGTCGTGCTGGCTGCCCGATACTGGAGACTGTAACTGAAGGTCTCGCCGGCATCAACTTCAGTAAGCCCGCCTTTGATGGATTTGAAGACTTCCACATCTGCCTGGGCGGATGTCAAGAATCCAGTGAGCAATGCACCAAAAACAAAGAAGCGGTTGAGTAATTTTTTCATAGATATAATCCCGGTGGGGGCTTGGATAGAAACAGAAATTTTTCCAGATAATTTAAACGGCAATCTGACTGGTGTACATTTTTGCACACTTTTGAACATAAGGGAAGAAAAAAATGTCTAAAACAAATCCTTTGACCTCTTCGTAAGATACGTAATGCCCGTATTTAAAGGGGTGAAGCTATTTCGAAACATTCATAAATAAATAAAAAACCTATAAGCCTGTCGGCCTTTAAAATATAGATCCATCTTTGGGAAACGCATATTTCGCATAGAGAAAACCTTGCCTGAATCGCAAAACCTATCATAGAATTAAAATAAAAGATGTAATTCCAATCGTTCCCATCCCTCCCAAGGATTCCTTTATGAGTCTCGAATACGATCATGGCCCAACCGCCATCACCAAGCCGCCTCAACATTTAGATTATAGTCTGGTGGGCGAGAACGCTTCCCTGGCCGTGGAACGGGGATTGGCCGAAGCGGACTGGTATCAATGTAAAGTGGACCGTAAAATTCTCCGAAACTATTTGGAGAGGAAAAATGGCCCTGCCATCCGGGATACACTCCTCTGGTTCGCCCTCCTTGGAATAACCGCCTGGGGCACCCTGTCCCTCTGGGGAAGCGCCTGGGTCATTTTTCCTTATGCGCTCTATGCCGTTTTGTACGCCACCGCTTCAGATTCCCGATGGCACGAATGCAGCCACGGCACCGCATTTAAATCGGATTGGATGAACAATGCCCTCTATGAAATGGCCTGTTTTATGGTCATGCGTGAATCCGTGGTGTGGCGCTGGAGCCATACCCGCCATCACAGCGACACGATTATCGTGGGGCGCGACCCCGAAATTCAAGTTTCCCGCCCCCCGGATATTCCCACCCATCTCCTGAGCATTTTTGCGATCCCCGGATATAAAAGCTACTTCCCTATGCTCCTCCGGCATGCCCGCGGGAAAATCTCGGAAGAAGAAAAAACGTTTATCCCGGAAATGGAATTTCCAAAAATCTACCGCAATGCCCGCATTCTCCTCGGAGTCTATATCCTGATTCTAAGCACAGCCATCGCCTTAAAAAGCTGGGTCCCCATCTTCTTATTTATCCTCCCCCACTTCTTCGGCACTTGGTTAATGATTCTCCATAACACCACCCAACACGCGGGTTTGGCGGAAAATGTCCTCGATCACCGTCTGAATTGCCGGACCGTTTACATGAATCCTTTCAGCCGCTTTATTTATTGGAACATGAACTATCACGTCGAACACCACATGTTCCCCCTGGTTCCTTACCATGCACTCCCCAAAATGCATGCCTTGATCAAACACGACTGTCCCCCGCCTTATCCTTCCATAGCCGCCGCCTGGAGGGAAATTTTGCCTGCCATCCTCAGGCAAGTCAAAGATCCCGCCTATCACGTCAAACGTAAATTGCCCGATCCTCAAACTCCTGAACCCGAAATATCGCAAAAGATCCCCCCCTCAGCAGATGTAGATGGATGGATCGACATTTGCGCGGCCACGGATTTGGACAAAGAGGACATCATCCGATTTGATTATAAAAAGAAAACCTTCGCCCTCTACCGTATTGCCGACGGCACTTTGTTCGCAACCGATGGTATATGCACCCACGGCAATACCCATTTGGTTGACGGTTTGATTGTCGGAGGCATGATTGAATGCCCCAAACACAATGGGCGCTTTCATCTGGAAGATGGCAGCCCTGCCCGCGCGCCCATTTGCCGGGGACTGGCCACCTACCCCATCGAAGAACGTGAAGGCCGCATCTGTCTCAATGTTGAAAAAGCCGGAGGGGATGGTGCACGTCAGCAAAAAACCTACCACTTAAAAGTCGTAAGTAACCGCAATGTGTCCACCTTTATTAAAGAGCTGATTCTGGAACCGCTGGACAGTACGGAAAAAATCAGCTTCACCCCCGGCGACTACATGCAAATGAATATTCCGGCCTATGAAAAAATCTCTTTTAAGGATTTTGATATTCCCGAACCCTACGCCGCTGTGTGGCGGGATAAAAAAGTTTTTGACCTCGAAGTGAGCAATCCCTCTGCAGGAAAACAAAATAACTACTCCCTCTCCTCCAATCAGACCCTCAGCAACCAACTGGTCTTTAACGTGCGCATCGCCACCCCGCCCCCCGGACAGGATTGTCCGCCCGGCGTCGGTTCCGCTTACGTCTTTAACCTCAAACCGGGTGACCAGGTGACCGCCATTGGATCTTTTGGCGATTTCCACATCAAACCCACCCAAAAGGAAATGATCTATATCGGTGGCGGCGCCGGCATGGGGCCCTTGCGGGCCCAGATCTCCCATCTGTTTGATACCGAAAAAACCGCCCGTAAAGTCAGCTACTGGTATGGAGCGCGCTCTAAACAGGAAATCTATTACGCCGATGTATTTGAAAAACTCGCAGCCGAACATGAAAACTTCGATTTCCATATCGCCCTCTCTTCGCCATTGGAAGAGGACCACTGGGACGGTTTGGGCGGATTCATCCATCAAGTGGTGCATGACGAATACCTTGCCGATCACGATCACCTGCACTCCGTAGAATTTTACCTTTGCGGACCGCCCATGATGATTAAAGCCTGCACCCAAATGCTCAACCAACTGGGTGTACAGGAAAGTCAAATTTCTTTCGACGAATTTTAGGAATCCCATGCCCGCCTACCTAAACAATGGCTCTTCCAATCCGCCCCAACTCGCGGTTTACCTCAACACGGACAACCTCGCGGATCCTCCCGAAGGGTTAAATTGGCCCGAATATCCCGGTCTTTCTGGAATTCATAAATTACAGGCGGACGGATTTGAAGGCCTGCAAATTACCCACGAAGATCCAGCGCCCCATTCGCCGCTACCTTACTGCGGACTCGACAGGATCAACAAGCCGGAAGAAGCGGATGCCATTCTTCACCTACACCAATCCCGTGGGGATCAGTGTATTTCTGTACATGCGGGATGGGGCATGGAATCTGACCGGGAAATCGATCTGTTAGTGGAGGCGGTCTTAACGGCATCCGCAAAACGCCAGTTTCCCGTTTTCCTTGAAACCCACCGGTCCACCATCACGCAGGACATGTGGCGCACGGTGGAAATAACCAAACGTTTTCCGGAAATCCGGTTTAATGCCGACTTCAGTCATTATTACTGCGGCCAGGAAATGCCCTATGGCACGATCAGGGAGAAATTCGATTTTATGCAGCCCATCTTTGATCGGGTGGGATTTATGCACGGACGCATCGCCAGTCCCGGACATATTCAGGCGCCCATCAATGAAACCCTCGACGGCCCTCCGGATTTTTCGACCTGCCCATTCAATTATGTTGAACACTTCAGGGAAATGTGGATCCGGTCCATGCGCGGATTCAAAACCCATGCCGGCCCCGGAGATGTGCTCATCTTCGCTCCCGAACTGCTCTCCCCCACTTTTGACTACGCCCGCTGTGACAAGCATGGTAATGAAGAATGCGATCGCTATGCCCAGGCCCTGCTCTATATGAAGTGGGCGAGAATTTGTTATGATCAGGCCTAAATCTATGCAAAATATTTTACACATCACCAGTGGCGATTCCGCCGGAGACTTATTAAAACAGGCAGGTCTTCCCGGAGAGGTTTTGGTTTGGCATGATCTATTGTATGAAGGCCCCCGAAATCCCGGATGGCCAACTGAAGAAACTTTACGCGCGCGGTCCCGTTTTCTCGAAGCATCCACCGCCGGAGGCCTGCCATTCGCGCATATAATCAAGGATATGCATGCACAGTATCAAAAACTGTCCGAAGCCGAAAACTTCGATCGCATCATCCTCTGGTTCGACGCCTGCCTCTTTGATCAATCCATGCTTTGCCACATCCTCTGCTGCCTGCACCATCAGCGCAGAGATACCATCGACCTGCTCTGTGTGGATGCGTTTCCCGGCATCGAACCTTTTCATGGACTTGGACAACTCTCCGTAGACCAACTCGCTTCTCTTTGGGGAAAGCAAAAGCTCGTCCGTAAAGAACAAATCGAATTTGCAACAAGAGTCGACGAAGCTTTTGCCACCCAAAACCCGGAGACTTTTCAGGAACTCGCCCAACTGAATCCCGCCCCCCTTCCTTACATTCCCCGAGCCATCCAACGCTGGCTTCAAGAGCAACCCGACGCATTGACAGGACTGGGGAAACTGGAAACCCTTGCACTCGAAGCCATCGCGGGCGGCAAACAAACTCCCGGAGAAATTTTCAAATCCGTGGCCAGCGCCGACACGCCGCCTCAATATTGGGGAGACACAACCTTGTGGGCAAAAATAAACCGGCTCGCAGACCGAAAACCACCCTTGGTCCGGATTGAGGGTCCTGAAAAACACTTGCCCCAATGGACGGGTGCGCACCCGCTTAAAACCTTTAAAGTCACAGCCTGTTAACAGTGACAACACCTGCGGAAACCAGAAACCCATCCATTCTCCAGATTTGAGATCCCTGCGGTCACCTGAAAGCGCCGGGCGGCCTTCATTTCTGATCCAACTCGGCACGACCTGCATCCTGATACGAAGTCGACACCACAGGAGCAGGCGGCCAAAACCCAAAAACCGCAGCTGAAACAGGTAACACTTCCGTCTTTGTTTGAAGAATATTCACATCATGTATCATGACATCTGAAGGTCGAATGACATCAGCCGGAAACGCCATTGTCATTCTCCCGACATGCGAACACCACGTCACCATTTATCAACTAAAGACAAATCTATGAAGAATAGATCCTTTTCACTCGACCCCTTTTCAAGTTTCTGCTTATAGAACGGGGTTGAAACAACCCTAAGTACGAGATCATCATGCCCGCAAAGAAAAAAGCCCCCTCTCACAATCCTCGTGAACATTCTTCCCAGATTACGGAAGGACCCGAACGCGCTGCCAGTCGCGCAATGTTACATGCCGTGGGATTCAGTCGCGAAGATTTTCAGAAACCGCAGGTCGGGATTGCCTCGACCTGGAGTATGGTCACTCCCTGCAACATGCACATTGACCAATTGGCCCGTGAATCCAACGAAGCGGTAGACGCCGCCGGCGGCAAAGGCATCATCTTTAATACCATTACCATTTCCGACGGTATCTCCATGGGTACCGACGGGATGCACTACTCCCTCGTATCGCGGGAAGTCATCGCCGACTCAATTGAAACCGTGGCCGGATGCCAAATGTTCGACGGACTCATCGCCATCGGCGGTTGTGATAAAAATATGCCCGGATGCATGATGGCCATTGCCCGTTTAAACCGCCCGGCTATTTTTGTGTACGGGGGCACCATCCTTCCCGGCAAACATAAAGGCGAAGACGTGGATATCGTGTCCACGTTCGAAGCCGTAGGCGCCCACGCCCGGGGAGACATCGATGATGCCGAACTGCAAACCATCGAAGAGGTATCCATTCCCGGACCCGGATCCTGTGGCGGCATGTACACCGCCAACACCATGGCCTCCGCCATTGAAGCTCTCGGAATGAGCCTCCCCGGCAGTTCCTCCCAAGCCGCCATTTCTCCGGAAAAATCCGCAGATTGCCGCGAAGCAGGTGAAGCCGTTTTACATTTGATCGAGAAAGGGATTACCCCCAAACAGATCATGACCAAAAAAGCCTTCGAAAATGCCATTACCATGGTGTGTGCGCTGGGCGGATCCACCAATGCGGTCCTCCACCTTCTCGCCATGGCCTGGACTGTCGGTGTCAAACTCAGCCTCGACGATTTCACCCGCGTAGGCAAAAAGGTTCCGGTTTTGGCCGACCTGAAACCCAGCGGTAAATACGTGATGAACGAATTGGTCAAAATCGGGGGCGTTCAGCCCTTAATGAAAACCCTGCTCAAAAAAGGACTCCTGCATGGCGACTGCATGACCGTCACCGGCAAAACCCTGGCCCAGAACCTCAGCCGCGTGAAAGCTTATCCCAAAGGACAGGACGTGATTCGTCCCCTGAGCAACCCCATCAAACCGGAAAGTCATTTGGTGATTCTTCGCGGGAACCTTGCCCCCGAAGGCGCAGTGGCCAAGATCAGCGGTAAAGAAGGCCTGAGCTTTAAAGGCACAGCCAAAGTTTACAGCTCAGAAGAAAAAGCGCTTACCGCAATCCTCGACGGCACCATCAAAAAAGGTCACGTGATCGTGATCCGTTATGAAGGTCCGGTCGGCGGACCCGGTATGCGGGAAATGCTCTCCCCCACTTCTGCGGTGATGGGCAAAGGCCTGGGCAAAGATGTCGCTTTGATCACCGACGGACGCTTCTCCGGCGGCAGTCACGGATTTGTGGTTGGACACATCACCCCCGAAGCCGCCATCGGCGGTCCACTGGCCCTGGTTAAGAATGGCGATGAGATCTCCATTGATGCAAAAAAACAGGAACTCAAACTCCACGTACCCAAAAAAGAGCTCAAAGCGCGTCAGGAAAAACTGAAATTGCCCAAAGCCAAAGTGAAACGTGGTGTCTTGGCGAAATATGCGGCCACTGTGACCACCGCCAGTGAAGGCGCACTCACCGATAAAGTTCTGCCGCCTCCGAATCGCCTGCGTTAATCCGAAATCTCAAATCCGTCATCAACATATGATCACACACATCGTACAGTGGAAAGTAAAAGACCAGGACGCCGATTTAGATAAGAAAGGTATCTTGGAAAAAATTAAAAACCTGCTTGAAGAATTGCCGGCGGAAATTCCGGAAATCATTTCCTTGCAGGCCGGAATCAATGAAAAGCCCTCCGATGCGGCATCCGATATCGTACTGCTTTCCACCTTTGCGGGCTGGCAGGATCTGGAGGCGTATCAGGTCCACCCCGCCCATGTGGCCGTGGGCGCCTACCTGAAAACGGTGGTTACGGAACGCAGAGTCGTCGATTTCGAAGATTGATTCATCCGACATTCAAAATGGCTCCCGATTTAAACTCAAAAAGATCGGGAGCCCACAAAGCATCAGCACAGGCTTGAAAAAATGCGGATAGTTCATATCTATCCTCCGAAATGATTCGGAAGCTCCAAACCAATGCATATACAGTTTTCCTCTGCTGGCTCTTTGTCAGCGGTAGCTTTCGCTTTGAAGCCCAGCAAATCTGGGCCTGGGGCAATATGCTGGCAGATTTTGGAACAACGAAAAGCTTCACTGCTGCTTTTAACGAAACGTTCAGCGGTGAAAGCCCTTGCGAACTTTGCACAAAGTTGACCAAAGAACAAACCCATGAATCCCCGGACCGCCCCCAGGCCACATCCCTGGAAGCGCCTGAGGCCTCAAACTGGTTGCTGCTCCTAACAAAAATTTCATTACCCGTCCCCGCAGACGGGATGCAGAACTACAAAACAGGACCATTCAGCTTTTTGTCCACCCTGCGTGAGGCGCCACAACCGCCTCCGCCCCAACAGGTTTCCTGACCTCCCCCCAAAAAAAACAAAATTATAACCCTTCGCCGTCAAAACCCTTTTGAACGGCAATCTTTAACTTTTTTCAGGAAAACCTATGAAAAATTCTTTGAAGGCAGTGACGCTCACTGCCGTATTTACCGCTTGTGTCACCCTCTCCCCCGTCACCGCCCACGAATTGGACAGTGCCCGTCCCGACAGCCATGCCCCTGTCGGAGTCACCGGAGACCATCTCCATCAAAAAGGGGAATGGATGTTCGACTACCGCTTCATGTACATGGAAATGGATGGTCTCAAAAAAGGCAGCAATGACATCTCGAATGAAGCCGCCTTCCACGACCAGGGCTACACCATGGTGCCGGAAAATATGACCATGGAAATGAACATGTTCATGCTGATGTACGCACCCAGTGATTCTGTCACCTTGATGTTGATGACCCATTACAACCACTCCAGCATGTCCATGACCATGAACCCTCACAGCGCCATGGATCACGATATGAGTCACGGCGGCCACTCCCACGCGGCGAACCATTCCCACGGCACATCCGGATGGGGAGACACCGTCATCACGCCCATGGTAAAACTTTGGGAAAACGATCATCAAGTCCTTCACGTCAATCTGGGCGTGGGACTTCCGACCGCTGATGTCGAAGAAAAACAAGGTGCCCTCTACCAACCCTACGGCATGCAGCTCGGCAATGGTATATGGGATTTCCGCCCTGCCCTGACTTTTGTAAACCAAGCCGCCTCCTACTCCTGGGGGGCCCAGGCCAAAGCCCGCATCGCACTGGAAGACGAGAATGATGCGGGTTTCCGCTATGGAAATGAATATGGAGCAACCGCTTGGCTGGCAGGCCTGGTAAATACGGCACTCAGCGTTTCCGGTCGGATTTCTTACGAAAAACAAGAATCCATCTCCGGTCATTATAATGGCCCGCATGCTCATTCCGCTCCCGGCGATTTCCAGCCCAACTACGGCGGAGAAATCTCCGAAATCGGTTTGGGAGTCAACCTCAGGATTCCGGAAGGACGCCTGGAAGGACACCGTTTGGCCATGGAAGTGACCCTTCCCATCCACGAAGATGTAAACGGGATTCAGCTGGCACAGGATTACAGCTTTACTGCCGGCTGGCAGTTTAACTGGTAATTCGCCCCCCCCCTTGTTCCGAAATTTCGGAGCAGGGGGTTTTCTGTGCCCTGAACTATACAAAATTGGGCCCGCAAGATTTTCTGCAAGGTTTTTAGAGTTTCCTGCTTTTTTTCCGCGGGGGCAGGCGTAGGATATCTGTGGATTAATTTCCGCCTTAAAACTACAAACAAAAATTGAAAAATGACCGATACCACCATTCCCGTAAAAATTAAGCCTTGCAATGAAATGACCGTGGATGAAATCCGCGAATTGATTCTCTACCATTTGCGGTTCTCGCAGGCCACGACCCAGAGCCTTGCCACCAAGACAGATTGGCGCAAAGCCGTATCCGAAGTGGTAAACGACCTGTTGACCGAGCGCCTTATCAGCACGCAGAGTGCGCATCAGAAAAACGATGCCCGCCGGGTATACTATTTATCTCTCGAATATTTAATGGGACGTCTTTTAGACAACAACCTGCACAGTGCCGGCATCCATGATAAAATGATGGCCGCTCTGGAGGATCTCGGTGTCAATTATGATGACCTGCGGGAAGATGAAAATGATATGGGACTTGGAAACGGCGGATTGGGCCGCTTGGCGGCATGCTTCCTCGACAGTATGGCCACCTTGGACCTCCCCTCCATCGGATATGGTATTCGTTATGAGTTTGGACTCTTCCGCCAGGAGTTCATCAAAGGGTACCAGATTGAACACCCCGATAACTGGTTGCGCTTTGGAAACATTTGGGAAATCATCCGTCCGGAATATGCCCAGAAAATCCCCGTCTACGGAGAAGTGCAGAGCGTTTTTGACGATGCCGGCCGCTATTTGCCCAAATGGATTAATACCCGTGAAGTGGTGGGAGTTCCCTACGATGTGCCCATCGCCGGCTTCGGCACCGAAACCGTAAACTTCCTGCGCCTGTGGGAAGCCCGCGCTTCTGAAGACCTTGACCTGAATATCTTTAATCAGGGGGGGTACGTGGAAGCCGTTCAGGAAAAGAACATGTCGGAGGTCATTTCCAAAGTACTCTACCCCAATGACTCCACGGAAAACGGCAAAGAACTTCGTTTGGTGCAGCAGTACTTCTTTGTGGCCTGCTCCCTGCGAGATATCATCCGCCGCTTCAAACGCGAGCATTCCAACTGGGATGTATTCCCCGAGAAAGCAACTATTCAGCTGAACGACACCCACCCCGCGGTCGCCGTTCCCGAACTGATGCGTATCCTCCATGATGAAGAAGATCTGAGTTGGGACCACGCCTGGAGCATTGTCACCAGGACCTTCGCCTACACCAACCACACCCTGCTCCCCGAAGCATTGGAACGCTGGTCCGTACCTCTCTTCGGTAAAGTCCTCCCCCGTCACCTGCAGATTGTATTTGAAATCAACAAACGCCACATGAAACAGGTGGCCGAGAAATGGCCGGGTGATACCCAGAAACTGAAAGACCTCTCTCTGGTGGAGGAAGGCAGCGTCAAGCATCTCCGCATGGCGCACCTGTCTGTGATTTCCTCCTACTCCGTAAACGGCGTAGCCGCACTGCATACCGAACTGTTGAAAAAACACCTCTTTTCGGATTTCAACGAACTGTTCCCCGGACGTATCAATAACAAAACCAACGGCATCACCCCCCGCCGCTGGCTGTTGGCTTGTAATCCGGAATATGCAGAGCTCATTTCAGAAAAAATTGGCGACGAATGGCCCCGCGATCTCATGCAGCTGGATAAACTCTCCGCCTTTGCTGATGACGAAGCATACTGCGAACGCTTCATGGACATCAAACTGAAGAACAAACAGAAACTTGCAGAAATCATCGAGAAAGACTGCGGCATCACCGTGGATCCCCATGCCTTGTTTGACGTACAGATCAAGCGGCTGCACGAATACAAACGTCAGCATTTAAATTTACTGCACATTCTCTATTTGTATCGCCGTCTGTTACAGGAACCTGATTTTGATATCGCCCCCCGCGTATTTATCTTTGGTGCCAAAGCCGCGCCCGGATACGATTTGGCCAAAACCATTATCAAAGCCATCAATGCCGTGGGCAGCATCATCAACAACGATGAGCGCATTAACGGAAAACTGAAAGTGGTCTTTCTCCCGAACTACCGCATCAGCCTGGCCGAACGGATTATTCCCGCAGCCGATCTGTCTGAGCAGATCTCCACCGCCGGTAAAGAAGCCAGTGGGACCGGAAACATGAAGCTGTCCCTCAACGGGGCCCTGACCATCGGAACCCTCGACGGTGCCAACATTGAAATCAAAGATGCGGTGGGTGATGAAAACATCTTCATCTTCGGCAAAACCGTTGAAGAAGTGGAGGCCATCTGGAAAGCCGGATACAACCCGCACGCAATTGTAGAAAAGAGCCCCATGCTCCATGCTCTGCTCGAATGGATCGGCAGTGATTTCTTCACCCCCGGTGAACACAATGTGATGCTCTCCTTGAAACAGAGTCTGACCGACCACGGCGACCCCTTCCTCGTGTTGGCGGACTTCGAAGACTACATCCGCGCCCAGCACGAAGTGGACGCTGCGTATAAAGACAGCAAAGGCTGGGCCCGCAAAGCGGTGCTGAATGCCGCCCGGGTGGGCATGTTCTCCAGTGACCGGACCATCAGCGAATACAATGATGACATCTGGAAATTGGACCCTGTGGAAGTGCAGGAGATTCCATGAGTCGCCCCCACCAGGCCCCCGGTTACCTCTGGCTCGATGCTGAATTTTCCAGCCTCGAGTTGGAGGAGGCCGAGATCTTACAGGTGGCTTTAATGGCCACCGACGCCAACCTCAAACGTCTCGCACCTCCTGAAAAAGATTTGGTCCTGTTCATAAAACGGGACAATGACCGGGGCATCAGCCCCTGGGTGAAAGAACATATCCCCCACATCGTCAGAGGCTGTCTTGGACCCAAAGCCGTCACCCTCGAAGATGCGGAAGTTCGACTCTGCAGCTACATTGACAGAGTAATGGGACCTATTCAGGAATTACCCGGACAACGTCCGCTCATCGCCGGAAATTCCGTGCACAATGACTGGTATCTGTTTCGCAGACTCCTGCCCGGCATCCTTCGCCGCAGTCATTATCGGTTGCTTGACGTCTCCACCCTCAAAACCCAATGGACCGACTTCTGGGATCAGCCCCTCCCCCCCAAAGAAGATCCCGCCTTCATTAAACGTTATTTTCCCGAAGCAAATCTTCGTGAGGACATGGGGCAACACGATGCCTATTTTGATATACAGGCCAGTGTCGCGGAACTCGCTTTCTACCGGGAAAAGTTAGATCTGAAATCTAAAATCTAACCTCATACGTCCGACCTCCGATTTCAGACTTCCGACCTCAGCCCCCCCCCATTATGCCCTCCCCAGACCTTCAGGAAATCGAAGACCGTGAACAAGGTCCCCGCCATCTGAGCGGTAAAGCCGGACTCTTGGTCACCGGTCTGGCGGCCACCTGGTCGATCTTCCAACTGCTCATCGCCAAAACCTGGACCCTCAATGCCGAGGTCGTCCGATCCGTCCACCTGTCCTTCGCGATCGCGCTGGTGTTTCTTAGCTTCCCCATGTTCCGCAAGGGACGCTTTCCCAAACTCAGCCCCCGGGACCGTCTGCCATGGTGGGATATCGCCGCCGCCCTGCTCGCAGCCCTGTGCGCCCTCTATATCGTTTTCGACCGCGAAGGCCTCGCCCAACGCATTGGCGCACCGCTCCCCCGCGATATGATTGCCGGAGGCCTGCTGCTTTTCTTTCTGCTTGAAGCCGCCCGCCGCGCGGTCGGTCCCGCCCTGCCCTGTGTCGCCGGATTTTTCGTTTTTTACAGCCTGTTCAGCGAATCCTTTCCCGGCGTACTCGCCACTGCCGCCACCCCGCTCTCCCGTATCATCGAAACCCTTTCCCTGAGCACCCAGGGCATCTTCGGCGTTCCGCTCGAAGTCTCTGCCAATACCGTTTTCCTGTTCGTGCTGTTCGGCGCCCTGCTGGAAAAAGCGGGCGGAGGAAAATACTTTATCGACCTCGCCTTCAGCCTGCTCGGCGGATTTCGGGGAGGGCCGGCCAAAGCCTCCGTCCTCGCCAGCGGACTCACCGGCATGATCAGTGGCAGCAGTATCGCCAATACCGTCACCACCGGCACCTTCACCATTCCCCTCATGAAACGGGCCGGTTACCCCGCCGTCAAAGCGGGAGCCATCGAAGTGGCCGCCAGCACCAACGGACAGCTCATGCCCCCCATCATGGGCGCCGCCGCGTTCATCATCGCCGAAACCTGCAACATGCCTTACGCCGCAGTCGTGCGCGCAGCCTTTCTGCCCGCAACCATTTCCTATCTGGCTCTGCTCTACATCACCCACCTCGAAGCCTGCAAACTCAACCTCACCCCCATCCCCCGTTCAGAACTTCCCCCTTTGGGTAAAACTTTTATTGGCGGACTTCACTTTCTTATTCCCCTCGCCGCCCTGATGTACCTGCTCATTATCGAGCGGCGCAGTCCCCGCTACGCCGCGCTTATCGGCATTCTGGCACTGGTGGGCGTGGTACTGGCGCAACATCTCATTTCCGAAGGTCGGAAAGGGCTCAAGACCGCGCTTCCGATCATCGGAAACGGGCTCGTGAGCGGGGCAAAAAACATGATGGCCATTGGCGTCGCGGTCGCAGCCGCCGGCATCATTGTGGGCGTACTCAGTCTGGGCCTGAGCAGTCAGGTGACCGAAGTCATCCGCATTCTCTCCGGAGGCACCCTGGCCGGCATGCTGATAGTGACCGCCGTGGTCAGTTTGATTCTGGGCATGGGGCTTCCCACCACGGCTAACTACATTGTGATGGCCAGCCTCACCGCCCGTGCAATCGAGAGTCTCGCCGGCGGCTTTGGTTTGGAACTCCCCCTCATCGCCATTCATCTGTTTGTGTTCTATTTCGGGATCCTCTCTGATGACACGCCGCCGGTGGGCCTTTCCGCCTATGCCGCGGCCGCCATCTCCAAAGCCGATCCCATCAAAACCGGCATTCAGGGTTTCCTCTACGATATCCGCACTGCCATCCTCCCCTTTATGTTCCTGTTTAACCACCGTCTGCTGCTCATCGGGGTCCACGGTCCCCTGGAACTGATGTGGGTCATCCTCACCGCCCTCGCCGGTATGTTTGCTTTTGCCGCCGCCACCCAGGGATTCCTCCGGCGCAAAAATCATCTTTGGGAAAGCGGGCTTCTGCTGCTCAGCACCTGGATCCTCTTCCGCCCCGGCTCTCTCAATGGTTTATACGACTTTGGTGAAAGCGGTTGGGCGGTGGCCGGACTGCTGATTTATGCGGGGGTCTTTATTCTTCAGGGCCTCACTCCCCGTAATGCGTCTTCACCCGAATGATCATCAAAACCAATTCTGAATCTTTAATCGAATAAACCATACGGCCCTCATAACTCAAGCGCACAGAATAGTATCCTTTTAGATTACCCACTAAAGCTTTACCTGAATATGGATCTGTGGCGATTCGGTTACGTAAGATCTGTTTTAATTTATTTTGAAGCTTGGGCGTAAGCTTTTTAACGTCTTTACTCGCTTTTTTTGAAAACCGAATCTGATAGATCACTGTTTTTCGCCAAAGACGTCTTCAAAAGATAAGGTTTCCCCTGCTTCGACTTCCGAACAGGCCTTTTCAAAACCTTCTTTAAAACCGGGAGCAGATAATAAATCTAAGGTTTCCTGAAGACTCTCATACTCATCTTGAGACATCAGCACCGCATCCCCACTCCGGTAACGAATATGATAAATCTCATGCCGCTCTTTGGCGGACTTTAATAGCTCGAAAAATCCTTTTCGCGCATCTGTAGCTGTCATAGTGGTCATGAGAAAATAATAGAAAGTGTACATATAATAGTACAACTAAAAAATCAAAACATGTTGATCCGCACGTACTCTTCGGTGCAGTCGCAAGTGTAAAGCACCGCTTCCCCTGCGCCACCGGTGCCGAGATCGAGGCGAACGGTGTAGCGGTTGCTATGAAGGATTTTCTTCAAGGCTTCCGCGTCCGGTAATGCAGGCGTGCTGTCGATCAGAATGGGCAACTCATCGTACCAGATACTCAGCTTGTCCACGTCAATATCCACCCCACAATAGCCCAGCACATCCACCATCCGGCTCCAAGCCGGATAAGTGCCGGCCATGCCGGTTTTCACCAGAAACGAGTTGGCAATCGCCCGCAACGCTTTATCCGCCTCTTGATCGGACACCGCCCCCTGTGCCTGCAATTCAATAAACTTGGTCATCCCCTCCCCGTCCCACACGATCTTCATGGCTAAATCAAAAATGACCCCGTTGAGGGCGGTTTGGAACAGCACCCAATCGGGATGATCCGGGTTCAGGCTATCGTTGTCGGCCCCACCGTTGGCGAAACAGATCACCGAATCATTGGTGCTGGTGTCCCCGTCGATCGAAATTTTATTAAAGGAGCGGCTAACCGCGGTTTTTAACGCCTCACGCAAATCGGCAGCCTCAATTTTGGCATCAGTACAAATATAAGACAGCATGGTAGCCATATTGGGCTCGATCATCCCCGCGCCTTTGCAACACCCGCCGATGGTGACCGTCTTTCCGTCTACGACAATGGTGGTGCTACACATTTTGGGACGGGTATCCGTGGTCATAATCGCTTTGGCGGTGTCGGCACCCCCTTCGGCTGAAAGCGCCTCAGATAACATTGCAATCCCCTGCCTTACCGGCGGCATGTTCATGGGTTTGCCAATGCTTCCCGTGGAAGAAACCAAAACTTCATCAGCAGAGAGTCCCAGCAGGCCCGCCGTTTTCTCCGCCATTTCCTGCGCATCCAACACGCCCTGTTTCCCCGTGCAGGCGTTGGCATTGCCACTGTTCACAATCACCGCTCTGGCCCGGCCGGTTTTGCAGGTCTCAATCCCCATCTTCACCGGTGCCGCCTGAATTTTATTGGTGGTGAACATTCCGGCAACCACCGTATCCTGAACATCGGAAACAATCAGGGCCATATCGGATTTTGCGGGGTCCGCCTTGATACCGGCATGCACACCTGCGGAACGGAAACCGGGAGGAAGAAGAAAAGATTCAGTAAAAAGAGGAGGATTCATAGAGAGGGCGTGGGTTCTTGCTGTTTATCTAAATGTGCTTGATAGGCTTCCACACGCTGTAGAAGCTCAAAATCAACTTGTACATAAATTAAATCATTGTGATGGCGAATCAATTGTCCATCCGGTCGTTGCCTTAAAATAAAATGTTTGGGTTTGTTGTCGAGAATACGAAAACCTTTCGCTTCCAATTCCCGATTCACCCGCTTACTCAACTGCTCTAACTCTTTTGGCGTCATGAGCCCCTGCTCCATGGCGGCTTGCGCATCCAAACCCGGCACCCACGCATAGATCGAAAAATACTGGCGCTTTTCCAATAGGTGAACCTGCATACCATCCGGTACATGCGACTGGTCCCGCACCATCATTCGCTGATGAACGGTAAAGTCGGACTTCCGCCGTCCCAGCTGCCAACCGGGCAAATCCCGGGGCGCACAATAAATCGCCATGGGGCGCTTGGTCCGCACATGCAGGTCCGGAGGACCGAAGTTGGATTGGCGCAACTCCTCTACCAAACCAAACTCTTCAAACGGAGAGTTAAAACTCGCCCCGTTTTTCGCAGTCAGCTCAGGAAATTCTCCGGACAGTTCCCCCGGTACATTTTCCGCAATCCGGGAAACCTTGATCAGCAGATCCAGGGGCGCGGATTCTTCAGGGTTGGAGGGGAAAAAATATACGGTGCCGGTACTTCCACGCAGCCGTTGACCCTCTTTGACAAACTTCCGATTCTGATACCAGTTCTCCGGTCGCAAGTGAGACAAATGATGCCAACCCCAGCGGGTCACATACAGAAAGCCTCCATCTGCATCCGGCGTGCGGATATACGGAACCCCGAAAGATCGAATATGGTAGATGTCAGGAACCTTGGCAAAAGTGAGCGCAACCTGTTCAGGCGGTAAGGGCTGGTCTGCTTTACAAAGGTCAGTTTCCTGCATAAGAAATCTCTAAAGTTGTTTTATGGATAAGAGGCCTAATTGCAGTTTCGATTTCGACACGGCCATTTCTTTTTCTGTTTCTGGAGAAGAACTCGTAAACATAGCATGCAGCGGATAAAAAAAGACGAGTGCCGTTTGATCTTGTTTAACTTTCACATGAATTGGAGAGGAATGAGCTTCAAAAACCGGTTGCGGAACTTTTTTCGAAAAACGATTTTTATCCGTGGGATAATAGATCACATCCACAAACTTCGCAAAATCATATTCACCCGTCAGCGAAACGCCTTCATGTTTCAATGCTTCAGCAGTCAACGACAAACTGAGGCCCAGGGTTCGACTTTGAAAATCACCGGGAACAACCCCTTCCGGAGAAACCGGATCCTTTTCAAAAGATGTTGGATACACGATCTTCATTGGATCCCGAAAAACAGCTTTCTTTTGGTAGTCCAGATTCATGGTCGCAAACGCAATTTGGGTGACCGACCCCATTTGGGAGGCTTTTTCAAGGAATTCCGTATGATCTAAATCCATAAGATTCGAGAACAGATCCCCTGTGTTCTTCATGGATCCGTCAAGATCTGAAAGAGATTTGAGATCCGGCAGAACTGCAGCTTCCAAGACCTCATTTTTAAGGAGATTAAAATCCGCAAAAGACATTTCAAGTATCCGAAAAGAAACCTGAAGTTCTGATCCGAATCCCATCTTGGTGATTTCAACTTCTGCATCCCGTTCCCCCAAAGATTTAGAAGGTCCTTTGCCAAAGGGATCTGACGGAACCTCCGCCCCCACAGATGCAAATGGCGCCAAGAAAACACCCAGGGCACCTAAAAGAAAAGAGGAAAGTATTTTCATATTGTACATATGACCTGCCCCCGCATGATTTGTCGATTTCAATTTAGGGCAAAAGTTTTGGCGGACAGTCCTGCGAAACCAAGCACCGCCCACCAAATATTTCAGGCCATAAAAAAACCCCGGAGACAAATCCCTCGGGGTTTTTCGAATTGGGCAAAGCCCAAAGCAACGCTGGCTTAACGTTTTGAGAACTGGAAACGTTTGCGGGCACCGGGTTGACCGGGCTTTTTACGTTCTTTCATCCGGTCATCACGGGTGAGGCAGCCTTTGGCTTTCAACACATCGCGGTATTCCGCATCAATTTCAACCAATGCACGGGAAATGCCGTGACGCAGAGCTCCGGCCTGGCCGGCTTTTCCACCACCGTCGAGACGGGCTTGGACATCAAATTTCTCTTTCACATCCACATATTCCAGTGGCTGTTCAATGTAGGAGCACTGTACAGCGTTTCCGAAGTACTGAGTGAACTCTTTACCGTTCACGAAAATTTTGCCGACGCCGGGTGTCAAACGGACACGAGCCACAGAAGTTTTGCGGCGGCCGGTAGCGATAGTGGGCTGGTTGGAAGTCTGGGTTGCCATAAATGTTCCTTAAATTATACTTCGAGAGGTACGGGTTGTTGGGCTTCGTGCTGATGTTCGGCACCGGCATACACCTTGAGGCGACGAATCACCTGACGTCCCTGACGGTTGCGGGGAATCATTCCCCAAACGGCTTGACGCACGATACGCTCCGGATCACGTTCGCGAACGAAGGATGCGGGCTTTTTGGTGAGACCACTGGCAAAACCAGTGTATTTCTGATAAAGTTTTTTATCTTCTTTGTTACCGGACAAGTGCACTTTCGCGGCATTGATCACGATCACGAAATCACCATTGTCCACATGTGGAGCATAGGTGGGTTTGTTTTTGCCACGTAAAACGTCGGCAATTTCAGTCGCCATGCGGCCTACGGTTTTACCGGCGGCATCTACAATGTGCCATTTGCGGTCTATTTCCGCTTCTTTGAGAAAAGTTGTATTCATACTGGGTTCCTTAAAAAAAAACGTTGTTCAGGAAATGAACGGAGGCGGGAAACTAGTGATCACAGGCTCTACTGTCAACTATGATTTGCGGTTTTATTGCCCCTTTCTTCTGGAATGGTTGCTTTTGAATCCCCCCGGACGAACGCCGCAGAGACAATTCCGGTCGGAACCGCCAGGATGGCATAGCCTAAAATCATGATCATCGAAGCAAAAAACTGTCCCAAAGGGGTTTGCGGACTAATATCCCCGTAGCCAACCGTAGTCAAAGTTACAATCGCCCAATAAACACTGACCGGAATGCTGGTGAAACCATGCGTGGGCCCCTCAATCAAATACATCAGACTCCCCAGCAAAACCACCAAAGTGAGCACCGCGAAGAGGAAAACCAGTATCTTTCTGCTACTGTCACGAAGCGCCTGTGCCAATACCTGCGCCTCTTTGAGGTATTTTCCCATTTTTAAAACCCGAAAGACCCGTAATACCCGAATCACCCGGAAGGTGGTCAATACTTCGGATCCCGGAAACAGGAGCCCCATCACTGACGGCAGCCACCCAATCAGATCAATCACCCCGAAAAAGCTTTTGGCATAGCCCAGCGGTCGGGGCGCACACCAGAGCCGTAAAAGGTATTCGACCCCAAACACCACCGTGAAAAATATCTCCAAACCCGAAAAAAGCTGAAGATACCGTTCATGCAGGGACGCCACACTGTCCAAAGAAGTGGCCGTCACACTGAACAGTATCGCCAAAATCAATAACAGATCGAACCCCTTTCCCGCCGGAGTATCCGCCTCAAATATGATGGTATAACACTTCTGCTTTAAAGGAGATCTGCGGGTATTTTCGGTGGCGCTCATCCCCCTCTTCCAACTTTTAGAAACGACTTTTCCAAGCTAATTCCAGCATGAGATTAAACAGCCGATTTTCCGGCCATTCGATAATCAACTCCCCCCCGTCCCCCCCGCGGGTCTGCCCGCCTTCGATCCATTGTAAATGGCCATTGATTTTGAACCTCACCCCATGATTCGGATTCTGAAGTTGCTTGGAAATCGAGAGACTCGAATCCCAGAACATGCCGCTTTCCCCCTCAATGGTGGAATCAAAACCATCATTTTCAGCTTTGCTGTAAAACAGTCCGTACAATTCAGTATCGATTTCAACAGTCCACTTTTCCGACAACTTGCGGGACAAGCAGAACCCTCCCCCCGCTCCATAGCTTTGGGAAAACTCCTTCACCTTTTGCCCAGAGCCATACAACAGGGTCGCCCCCTCAAGCGTAACAAAGTTCTCACGCACATAATTCTGATAACGGGCGATCAATCCCGCTTGCGGTGTAAACCGCCAGGCGGAAAGCTTCTTCGGTGCAATCGCCATCCCCACCGACACATCGCCACCATAGAGGTGTAAATCATTCACCTGAAAACTCCTGCCATTCCCGGTCCAGGACTCCACCCCTTTCTCCGAATTCATCAGCCGCACCCGATAATATGGATGCACCTGGCCCTGTTCATGAAGGGCTTTAAAATTGAGCTCTGAATTCCATGCATTCCAATCCGACCGCACATTGTAGATGTTCCCGTCCTCAGAGTAATCGGCATACCCCAAGGCGTAGCCCACATCAAAATGCCATGCAGATTCTTCGGCCGACAAACGGAAAAGAGCGCTCAGGCAGATCAGAAAAAACAGACTGAGCCTCATGGGTTTCACGCATCCGCGATTTAAAATTCGCCCCGCCAAAACAAGGACAGGCTGTAATATTCCCAGTCATTGTCCGGCCACTCCGCCACCGTATTGCTTCCTGCAACCGCAGTGGTGTCTCCACTGATCATTTGCAGATCCGCCGTCAATTTCACCCCCATCACCTGCCCTTCATTCTTCAATTTCATGGCAATCCATAAAGAAGACTCCCAGTTCATCCCCTCATCCCCCTCAATCCCGGTATCAAAAGCGTCATTTTCCGCATAGGTATAAAACATCCAATAGGCGGAGGTCTCCGCGCCCCAAATCCACTGTTCCCCTAAAAGAAAATCCAACGCGAGCCCTCCCCCGATGCCATAACTTTCCACATCTTCAGTCACCTCTCCCTTTGGACCCAAAACAAAATCTCCCCCGGAGACAAAAACGAAGTTTTCCCGTGTATAGCTCTGAAATCCTGCAAAAAACCCCAAAGAGGGCGTGAACGTCCCCCACGATTTTTGCATGGGAATCGCCACCCCCACATTCAAATCCACTCCGCCCATGTACATATCATTTTCCTGTACCAGCACTCCATTTTCTTTCCAGGATTCCGTATCCGTTTCGGTGGCCGTAAACCGGGCATTCAAAAAGGCATAGGTCGATCCGACCTTGCCTTGTGCTTCTAAAAAAACATCCCCGGCGACCCCCGACCAATCCGACTTTACCGGACGAATGCCTCCATCCTCACTATATCCCGCATACCCCATACCATAAGAAGCCTCAAATTTATACTCAGGGACTTGAGCGGAAAGCAGCAAAGAAATGCATGACACAAACAGCAAGGATATGGTTTTCATGACCTCAGCCTAAAGCGGCATTTTGCGTTCGTCAATCTTCCGTCTGTTGCGCAACCATCCAATTTTTGAAAGCCTGCGCCCGGCCAATCACTTCAATATCCGGTTGGTTTTCAAGTGAAAGAAGGATCTTTCCATCCGGGGCCCCCTCCGTGAACCAACGTGCCCACCCTTCGATTTCCCCTTCCCAATTATAAGGCCAGGTGGCAATCAATTCCCCTTCCGCATTCCATTCCCGATAAGGTCCGGTGGGAAGCCCCCGGGTATAGCGAACCTCCCAGACCACCTGATCCGCATTCATGCCCCGCCAAAGGCCATGACGGTCTACCCGGGCATCTTTTCCGCTCGGATAAACCTTGGCCATCAATCCCACCTCCTTTTCAACTCCCCGTCCGGGGGTCACCGTTTCCAGCGCGGATCCGCAGGCGGACAGCAGTAAAACCAAAACGGCAGACAGAAAAGGGGCTCTCATGGTGAATAGAATAAATCGTGAAATGGAGGTTCTTTTGTTCAAACAGTTCTTCATCCATTTCGAAATCGAAACACAGGTACAAAAACCCGATTCCGATCTCGAAGATGGACGATGACCCTGAGTCAAATCCTAGTGCAGGAAGTGACGCATGCCGGTAAAGGCGATGGCGATGCCGTATTTGTCACAGGTATCAATCACATCCTGATCCTTCACAGACCCCCCCGGCTCCACGATGAATTTAATACCGGCATCATTTGCGGCATCAATATTGTCGGCAAAGGGAAAGAACGCATCGGAGATTAAAATCACTTCACCCATAATTTTAGCCGTGAAAGCATCGAGATCCAGGTCCCCGCCCTCTCCGGCTTCGTGCATCAAACGAATATTTTCTTTGGCCCGGGCAATCGCGAGTTTTTTCACCGAATCCACACGGTTAGGCTGACCCGCCCCCATGCCCAGAGTTTGAAAAAGTCCGGGCGCATATTCACGCACCAACAGAATCGCATTCGATTTCACATGCTTACAGGCCCGCACCCCAAACTCGGCCAGGGCGGCCATGTTGCCGGGGAAATCCGCTTTGCTTTTCACTTCCCAGGCATCCATCACCTGATTGTCACGCTTCTGAACCAACACCCCGCCTCCAATCTGACGCAGGGTCGGCGCATCTTTGGCCGCCGTGAAGGGTGCATGCAGTTTTAACAAACGCAGATTCTTTTTGCTGCTGAGTTTTTCAAAGGCTTCCGGGGTGTAATCCGGGGCAATGATCACCTCCACAAAACGGGGAGCCAGAAATTCGGCGGCATCCAAATCCACCGGAACCGTCACCGAAATCACCGATCCGAAAGCGGAAACCGGATCGCCGGCCCAGGCCGCTTCCAAAGCCTGACGCAGGGTTTCGCCGGTAGCGAATCCACAGGGGTTGGTGTGTTTGATAATCGACGCACCGGGTTTCCCCACCAATTCGCGGGCCGCTTCCAATGAAGCATTGCCGTCCAGATAATTGTTGTAAGACATCGCCTTGCCGTGCAGCACTTCCGCATGGGCAATACACGCCTCCTCTCCGGGCGCCGTACGGTACAGAGTGGCCGCCTGATGGGGATTTTCGCCATAACGCAGACCTTCCGCATCGTTGAGAGAAACCACAAACGGCGCCGGACCGTCCACGGGCACATTGTCAGCCAAATAACCGGCGATCGCACCATTATAGGATGCGACCCGGGCGAACACTTTCTGCCCCAGGCGCAGGCGGGTCGCCGGCAAAGTATTTCCGGCGTTCGCTTTCATTTCGTCAATCACCACCGCGTAGTCATTGGGATCGGTGATCACGGTCACATCTTTCATGTTTTTGGCCGCCGAACGCAACATGGTGGGCCCGCCAATATCAATGTTTTCAATTGCATCCTTAAAGGTCACATCCGCTTTGGCCACCGTTTCTTCAAACGGATACAAATTCACACAGACCAAATCGATCGGCGCCAAATCGTGTTCTTTCATGGTGGCTTCGTGTTTTTCGTCTCCACGCATGTACAGCAGACCGGCGTGCACTTTGGGATGCAGGGTTTTCACCCGCCCGTCCAGCATTTCGGGAAAGCCGGTAAACTCGGACACATCCCGAACCGGAATGCCCGCATCCCGAATCGCTTTGGCGGTACCGCCGGTGGAGAGAAGATCCACACCCAATTCATGGAGGGATTTTGCAAACTCAACGATCCCGGTTTTATCCGAAACACTGATCAGGGCTCTTTCAATAGGACGTGACATAATTTTCCTTTCGTAAAGTTGAAGATAATAAAATGATAACTTCCCTTAACAGGGGATTTCTTCGGGGAAAGAAAAATGTGGTCTAAGTCGGGTTTTGCCCCGGAAAGGCCAGGAATCGGGCTGAAGGTCCGTAGAGTTTTGGGATTGAGGATCCCTACGCTTCGCATTGGGCTGGGATCTTCAAGGCCTTCCGCCCCCCTGTTGAGGGCTTCTGCATCCTGCCGCACAGAAACATCGCCGATGAAAATTTGCCCGCGGAGACTTAGAGACGACTCAGCTTCCAATCCGGATCATTTTCTTCGGCAGCCAGATTGGACCAATGACGCATATCCCGCATTTCCGCCTCATCCATCATCCGTACACTGCCATCCAACATCACCGTGACCGCCCGGCCTGACCAACGCAAATCCACAAAACCGAATTCAGAGGGATTCGCATCCGGATCCCATGCGCCCCCCCATTGGGACTGGGTAAAGTTGGGACTGGTGATTTTATGAAATCCGGCTTCATTCTTTCCTTCATTCTCATGTTGGGCAGAGGCGAACAGAATAAGATTCGACGGCGAAACCGCCTGTCCCATCCCTGTCACACAAAACTTTCCGAAAATGGCTTCATGGGCGGGAATGGGTTTTAATCCCTGTCCGCTGGTACCGGATTCGTCTCCACCCACATAAAACAGATTCATACCCAAAGCCGGATACACACTGACCCGGTACTGATAACTTTCCTCATCTTCATCCGAAGTGTCATCACCTGAATCGTACAACAGGAACGCGCCATTGATATTATAGTTCAGGTAAGGGGCCAGGCGCCAGGGATACCGGGCATTGATCGGATGCGGAATCGCGTTCCCCTCCGAATCTTTTGCCGCCTCATCCGCATAGCCCGGCAAATACCGTCCCAGGTTTTCTGTGCTGTAAAGCATATAAGCCTGGGCGAGACTTCGACCCGCACTTTGTTCACGCACTTGACCCGCCTTTTTTCTCACCTTGCTGATCCCCGGAATCATCAAGGAGGAAAGCAGGAGAATTATGCTGATCACCACCAGCATTTCAATCAGCGTAAAACCCCGCCTCTTCAGCATTTCAGGTCCCTCTTTCGCAAAAAATGAAAGCAGAGCATTCCGCCACTCACCCAAAGGAAAAACATCGCCGGTTCAGGAATGACCGTCACGTCTATTTCCAGAATCCCCGCCTGTCCGACAATATTCTCTTTGGTTTCAAACGAGGGATATTCTGGGGTGCCGCCCTGACTTGCGGAATGCAAGGAGGTCACCATAAGCCCCGCCCAGCCATCACTCAAACTTTGCTGTAAGTACCCCATCACATCCGGATCGGAGAGGTTTAACTCAAACACTATTTCCTGTCCGGCACTTACCGTGTCGCCGGCAGACAAGCCCACCGCCTGCCCGACGGAGAAGAGGACCGGGTCAAAACCTGCAGCACCGTCATTTGCCGAATCCAGTGAGTTGGACACATCCACCGCAACCCCATTCTGAAAACCCAGCGCATAAGCTGAGCGCGTACCGGCAGCGGGAGGTCCGCCCGGCCCGAAAGCGGTGCTTTCCGTAAACGTACCGGAGGTATATCCATATCGATACCCCACCCCGAACAATTCAATGGCCCGGCCTGCATCCGCATCCGCCTGATATCCCGCGTCACCCGCATCCAGATAAGTGGTGTAACTGTCCGCGGTGGGGTCATAAATAAAATCCCCCCCATTATGCATCAGCGTCAGGGTAACAGAATGGATCTGATAGTTCTCCACCGCAAGTCCACGGGTGATTTCGGTCGAGGTGTCGTATCCGATTAAGAACTGACCGTCACGTTCATCAAAACCCGGACTGTCCGGCGCCCCGAAGGTCAGAGCCGACGATCGCGTACCCGGGGTCGCATTATAAGGATACATCCAACGGTCCAGATCGGGCGTATCAAATTCTATCGGGGTTGCAGTACAGAGAAGAGGAAGCTGAGCCAAAAGCAGTACAAAAGCGCTTTTCATTTTAGAGTCCTGATAAATAGGGGTTTGATTTTGTTACAAAGAAAGAGGCTTCAGGGTCTCAATCAGTTCACGCCAGTCCTGACGTTCCTTTTGACCCGGTTTGCGTTCGCCAAAAAGCATGGCAATTTCACGTCCTTCTGCGTCGTAGAGCTCGAGAGAAGTCACCACACCGTCCGCCGTGGGTTTCCGCACCACCCAGGCTTCTGAAATATGATCCGCCCGCAAATGCAGATTAAATCGTTCATCCAGCACATTGATCCACTGCTTGAAACAGACAATTTTCTCCACCGGACCGGTGTGGATTTGTATACAGCCCCGGTTCCCCACAAACACCATGATAGGCGCCTGACGTGCGGAAGCGGTTTCCAAAAGCGAAACAATGGTCGCCGGGTCAATCGGCACCGCACGGGGGGATCCGGCAGCTTTTAGCGCCTCCTTGCGGTCCAAATTGAACCGCTTCAGCAAACCATAAAATTCATGGGTGTCTTTCATGGTGTCCCAGGAACATTTAAAGTCCTCAAGATTTATCGTGGCGGGATCGGCAAAGACTTTCGCGGGAATCTCTTCGGTTTCAAAAGCACTGCGGTCCTCGCTTAAGCGGGAGGAGACAAAAGATTCCCAGGCGGCCTCATTTGTCGCGGGTTTCATGAAAATTTTGTGCACCGCGGTTCCGGTTTTATCAAAGACCTGCAAGCTGTTTTGCATGGCGCCATTTTTTTCAATCGAGACCGCATACAGGCGGTGCCAGTGCGAAAGAAAAATACGGAGATCCACTTCGTGGTTGGCGACCTGAGCCATTTGCATCCGGTCAAAAAATTCGATCTGATCAAAAGTTCCGACTTTCTCATGTACCGCAGATGGATTCCGGGTTAACACCATAACCTCCCCCAAAGCAGGCAGTCCCTGTATAAACGCCTTGGGATCATCCAGCAGCCGACGGCTTTCGTGGCCGCAACAGGCATCCACCCATTCCCCTTCGGAAACCCCGAGGGCATGGGCGATTTCGATTTGACGAAGGCCGGAAAATTTTTCCGGTTCATTCAACCAGCGTTGACGAAGAGAGGCAGCAGTAGAATTAGGTAGTGTAGATGAGTTCATGATTTTGTAAGGACTGAGGTTTAAAAAAATGATGCTGAAGACGGGCCGTCCGCGCGATCCAATGCGGACCATGTCCGGGGGGGGCCATCCGCTCAAGCCGGATGCCGTAAATTCGGGATAGCAGTTCGGGACACATGACATCCTCAACCGCACCGGATCTTAATATTTGACCCTGATGAACAATCACCAGTTGATCCGCGACCCGGGCCGCGTGATTTAAATCGTGTAAGACAGCAAACACCGCGAGACCTTCCGCAGCCCGGTCACGCATACTCTGCAACAGGGTTTCCTGATGACGCAAATCGAGGTGGGCGGTGGGTTCATCCAGGAGCAGCACCCCCTGCCCCTCCGCCCGGGCCTCCGTGAGCTGCACCATCGCCCTGGCCAGCAACATCCGCTTTTGTTCCCCACCTGAAATACGGGTCACTCTGGCTTCGGATTTATCAGACAACCCCACTTCGCTTAATGCGGCATCCACCTGTTCCTGAATCTTCTTTTCGCTGACCTGACGCAGGGGAAACCGTCCCATCTCCACCACTTCACGCACCGTAAAATCAAATCGTAAGTCCGCCTGCTGATTCACCACCGCGCGGGAGCGGGCCACCTGCAACGGATCCGCCCCGGAAAGCGCTTTCCCCTTCCACAATATTTCGCCGGCATCAGGCGTCCACTCGCCGGAGAGCAAACGCACCAGGGTGCTTTTGCCCGCCCCGTTCACGCCAATCACTACCGTCACTTCCCCCGGGTTCAGCTGTAAATGAATAGCATCCAAAATCAACCGATTGGCTTTTTCCACCCGAATATTTTTTAACTGCATCATTACAGAGCCCTTTTGCGAAGCAGCAGAAAAATAAAAAACGGAGCTCCCATCAGAGAGGTCATCATCCCGATCGGGAGTTCAGCCGGCGCAACGGCCGTCCGGCAAAGCATATCCATCAACGGAAGAAACATGGCACCCAACAGGACCGAAGCCGGCACCAGGGTTTGATGGGAAACCCCAAACAATAAACGGGCGATATGGGGAATCACCAGGCCCACAAACCCAATCAGTCCCGCCATGGCAACCACCAAGCCCACCATCAAACAGGAAAGCGTAACCAGATAGAATTTCAGCCTCTCCACCCGAACCCCCATATTTGCCGCATCCGCCTCCCCCATCAATAAAACATTCATGGCCTCCCGCTGACGCCAAATCCCCCAAATGGGAAACAGCATGATGCAGGCGAGGACAAAGGTCGATTTCATATCCGCCCGTCCTAAACTCCCGAAGCTCCAAAAAGTGATGTTTCGAAGCTGTGCGTCATCCGCAATCACCAGCAACAACCCTATCAGTGCGCCGCAAAGGGCATTCATCGCAATTCCCATCAAAAGCATCGCATCCACCCGCAATTGCCCTCCCTGATTCGAGACGCGATACACCAGAGCCGTAATTCCCAAGCCGCCCGCAAAGGCTGCAAAAGGCAAAGCAAAAGGATTTGCCAGCAGTGACGGTACCTGCGAAGCAAAAATGGACACCGTCGCCGCCGCCAATGCCGCTCCGCTGGAGAGCCCCATCAATCCCGGTTCCGCCAAAGGATTTCGAAACAGTGTCTGCATGCACACTCCCCCCAAAGCTAAACCTGCACCGGCAATCGCCCCGAATAACACCCGCGGAAGCCGTATCGATAACAACACCGAAGCATCAATGTCCGCTTGCGGCCCCTGAAACATCACCCGCTTCAGAATATCTGCGACCTTATATAAGGACAATGGATACGCCCCCACGGAAAGAGAAAGAAACAGCGTCCCCACCAAAAGGGGGATCAAAACCCACCAAAGTTTAAGATGTGGAGCCTGCAACGCCTTCATTATTCCTCGGTCAGTTCAGCCCGCAATTGATCCATCGCATCCACCACCCGGGGACCAAAGCCCAACAGCAATACTTCATCCATCACCACAATCCGTGAATTTTTCCCAGCAGGCGTGTTCTGCATACCCGGCAGGCTCCACAACGATTTTTCACCGCCAATAGCATCCAAACCCTGTCGGGTCATCAGCAGCACATCCGGCTGACTGGCCACCAAAGCCTCCGGAGTCAGCGGACGATATCCTCTAAATCCCTCCACCGCATTTTTTGCACCGGCCAGTTGGATCATCTCATGTGCACCCGTTCCATTTCCGGAGACATTGGACGCCCCTCCTCCCCTGGCATAGATAAACAACACTTTTGGCGCAGGATCCAAGGCTTTCAGCGGATTCTCTAAACGCATTTCAATGGGTTTTAATAATTGTTCAGCCGCTTCACCCGCCCCCAGGGCTTCCCCCACCGCACGAATGCGGCGGACCGTGCCCTCTAAAGATTTATCAGCAGGCACCTGAATGACCGGCACCCCACTGTCTTTAATCTTTTTAAGCGCTTCCGGTGGCCCCGCGTCTTCACTGCTGATAATAAGTGAAGGCTGTACTGAAAGTACGCCTTCAGCCGATACCATCCGGTAGTATCCCACTTGCGGCAACTTGGAGAGCGCCTTGGAAAACGCACTCGAATCATCAATTCCCGCCAAACGCTCATCTGCGCCTAATGCCACAATGATTTCGGTAACCGGGCTGCCCAACGATACAATTCCATCGGAAAACCCCATAAAAGGCACAGAAAGAAATACACAAATAATATATTGAAGTTGCTTTGTCATGCGTCTGTTATACATGCCTAACATTAGATATCAATGTAATTTTATTGGATTTATACTAAACTTTATGATTGCTCAATAATTCACCCCCTGAATCACGAAGCGAATTCTCTAAAATTTCCCCTTGTATGCCTTGGTTTCCCTCATAAGATCCACGATTCGAATTTCTTTTTTGGAACCCGTCTGTTTCCCAGACGGGTTTTATTTATATTTATGCAAACCATCCTTCACGAAAACAAACACACCCTCAAACTCGCCTTCCCCATTATCGTCAGCCACTTGAGCCAAATGCTCCTGGGCCTGACCGACACCCTGATGGTCGGACAGCTTGGTGCGGTGGAACTGGCCGGGGTTGCGCTAATGAATATCCTCATTCATTTGGTTTTTGTGCTGGGAATCGGATTAGCCATTGCGGTTTCCATTCAAACCTCCCACCAGCACGGATCCGGCCAGGCAGCAGAAAGTGAAGCAACCTTGTTTCACGGCATCTTTCTGAGCCTGCTGTTAGGCGGGCTCGTTTGGATGGGAATGCAAAACAGCATGCCCTTATTAATCCGCCTTAAGCAACCTGCCGAAGTTTTAGCGATCTTTCCCCAATACCTCAAATGGATCGCGCCCTCCATGGCTTTCATGATGCCCATCATGATCTTTAAGTCCTATGCCGAAGCCCAAAACCGTCCCTGGGGCGTTTTCTGGATTCAACTCGCGGGTGTAGCACTCAATATTGGCCTCAACGCCCTCTTGATTTTTGGGTATGGCGGTTTTCCACGTATGGAACTCGAAGGAGCGGGCATGGCGACGCTCATCGCCCGCATTTTCACGCTATTCGCTTTGGGAATTTATATTTTCAGGACGACCCCGCAGCTCTCCCTCAAAGGAAGAGGCATTCATCGGGCTGAATGCAAAAGCCTGCTTTTACTCGCAAGTCCCATTGCCGCACAAATGTTGATGGAGTTTGGCTCCTTTTCCGCCAGCGCACTTTTAATAGGTCAACTGGGGAGCTTGCCTTTGGCCGCCCACCAAATTGCGCTCACTTGCGCAACCACCACCTACATGATTCCCATGGGACTCGCCAACGCCGTCAGTATCCGGGTGGGCCATGCCCTGGGTGCAAACGCCATCGACCGCGCGCGGCACATTGTCGCCGGTGCACAGGGTTTGACCCTGCTGATTATGGGAATTTTCGCCATTCTCTACCTCAACATCGGCGGAAAAATCGCGGGTGCATTCAATTCGGATCCTGAACTTATCGCCCTCGCGGCGGCGCTGCTCTCCATTGTGGGCATTTTCCAACTCTTTGACGGCATCCAGGTGGTCAGTGTCGGCGCACTCCGGGCCATGAAAGACACCAAAATCCCCACCCTGCTCTGCTTTATTGGATACTGGCTGGTCTCCTTTCCCTTTGGGTTGTGGATGGGATTTAAACTGCAATGGGGGGTCAAAGGTTTCTGGATGGGACTGGCCACCGGACTCACCATCGCCGCCACGTCCATGTCCCTCCGCCTGATTTGGTTGCTGAGGAAAAGGAACGAACCCTCCCTCTGAACGCGCAACCATTCAAAGCCCAAACACGCCTTTCCCGCAGCACCTTTGCTTCCTGAGCAAAACAGGCGGGAGATGTGTCTGCCCTGTTGCCCCCCAGAAGATCTTCGCATCAAGGCTTCCCCTGAAGAGAAAAATTCACCTCCCAATCCCCTTCCACCCGGCCCACAAGAAAAAATCCCCCCTAAAGGGGGGTAAAAAGCGATTCAAATTACGCCTTGAGCATTTCATCAACTTGCACTATGTTCCTGCGCTCTTCGGGGAGAACCCCCAAATTCAAAAGGATTTTTATATGGTAAAGCATCTGGTTATTGTGGAATCGCCCGCGAAAGCGAAAACGATTAACAAATTTTTAGGCAAAGATTATGTGGTCAAGGCCTCCATGGGTCATGTGCGCGACCTGCCCAAAAGTAAACTCGGGGTGGATCCTGAAGATGATTTCAAACCCCATTATGTGAATTCCCGCGATAAATCCAAAGTGATCAAGGAACTCAAGGATGCCGCCAAGAAATGTGATGATGTCATTCTCGCGCCCGACCCCGACCGCGAAGGGGAGGCCATCGCCTGGCATCTAAAGGAACTGCTCTCCTCCATTATGAAGGAAGATGAACAGTACACCCGCGTCACCTATAACCAGATCACCAAAGCCGCCATTCAAAAAGCTTTTGCCGCGCCCACCGAATTGGATCTCCATAAAGTGGACGCCCAACAGGCCCGCCGGGTACTCGACCGCCTGGTGGGATATCAGGTCTCTCCCCTGCTCTGGCGCCGTATCCGCGGTGGATCCAGTGCCGGCCGGGTTCAAACTGTGGCCCTGCGCCTGGTCTGCGAACGGGAAAAAGAAATTCTGAAATTTGTGCCCGAAACCTATTGGATCTTCGGGGCCAATGTCCGTAAATTCGTAGATCCCAAAGACCGCTTTGAAATTAAACTGGTCCGGGTGGATGGCGAAAAAGGCGAAGTCCGGGACGAAGCACTGGCCAAAGAAATTGAAGAGGAACTGGCCAACTGCAACCTCAAAGTACAGTCCATTGCCACCCAACACCAGCAACGCCGTTCCAAAGCGCCGTTCATCACCTCCACGCTGCAACAGGCCGCCTCCAGCGCATTCGGATTTCAACCCAACCGCACCATGGGCATCGCCCAGAAACTCTATGAAGGTGTGGATCTGAAAAAAGGGGAAGGCACCTCCGGTCTCATTACCTACATGCGTACCGACTCCGTGCATTTGGCTCCCGAAGCCATCGCGCAAACCCGTGAGTGCATTGAAAAAACATTTGGAGCGGAATACCTTCCTGAAAAACCCAACTTTTTCAGCAGCAAAGGTGGCGCACAAGAGGCCCACGAAGCCATTCGGCCCACCGATTTGTCCGTTACCCCGGACGATGTAAAACACGTGCTGGATGATCAGGAGCTGAAACTCTACTCCCTGATCTGGAAACGGACCATGGCCTGTCAAATGGCCCCGGCCAAAATCAAGCGCCTGACCGTGGAATTTGATGCGGTGAGTGGTGAAACCCTCACCCCGAAACACGAATACCTGTTCCGCGCTTCCGCATCCGAAGTGGTTTTCCCGGGCTTTATGGCCGCCTGGGGCAAAGGACTCGAAGAAGACGACAACGAAGAGGAGGGCGGCAAACTGCCTCCACTGGTCGAAGGCGAAAAAATCGAGTTGGTGGAATGGTTGAGCGAAGAAAAACAAACCCAACCCCCCAAACGTTTCAGTGAAGCTTCCTTGATTAAAGCGCTGGAAGAAAATGGCGTGGGCCGTCCTTCCACCTATGCCTCCATTGTCTCCACCCTTTACAGCCGTGAATACGTCGACCGGGAAAGCCGCAGCCTGCGGCCCACCACCGCCGGCATGGAAGTACACGACTTTTTAATCGGTCGCCTCCCCCATTTGTTCGAAGTGGATTTCACCGCCAAAATGGAAGAAACCCTCGACGAAATCGAAGAAGGCAAAATGGGCTGGACCGAAATGATGAAAGACTTCCATGGCAAGCTGGGCGTCTGGATTGAAGAAGCCAAATTCGCCAATATCGACATGGATGAACTGAAAACCCTGCTCGATCTCTGCGACGAAGTTCCCGAATACAATCCTCCAGTGAAACGCGGCAAAAAGACCTATTCCGATGCAACCTTTGTGCAGGAAATGCGAGAGGCGGTAGAAGCAGGCGAGGCGATTACGGACCGTCAGCAGGACAACATCAAAAAGGTGGTGGCCCGTTACTATAAAGTGATTCCGTCGCTGACCGAAGAGAAAGCCGAAGAACTCAAACTCACCGAATTGATTGCCAAAGAAGCCGAAGCCAATCAACCGCCCCGCGAGGAAACCCTGAAGAAATTCGATCTCATGGCCAACATCGAGTTTGCCCCTCCCCGTAAAGTCGGAAAGAAAACCTATGATGACAAAGAATTTCTCGGCAGCTTAAAAGAACAGGTCGAAGGCAACCGCCGTTTATCCGAAAACCAAATTAAATATTTAGACCGCCTGGTCACCAAATATGCGGTTCAGATTCCGGACTTTGAAACCATTGCCCCCACCCTCGGCATTAATGACAAAGTGGAAGAAGACAACGAAAGCGCCCCCCTGCTGGAGCTTTTAAAACATGTCAAAACCTTCAACGAACCCACGGTTCGCGGACGCAAAACCTGGGACGACAAAGAATTTGCCGAATCCCTCGCCGAGCAGTTCGCGGTCAAAAAATCCTTAAGTCCCCGTCAACGCGGTGCGATGAAAACCATGATTGGCCGTTACTCCGAACAGATCCCGGGCTACGACGAAAAATGGGAGGAGCTGGGCTTGCGCGACCCTTCAAAACCGCGCCGCGCCCCTGCGAAAAAGAAAGCCGCCGCCAAAAAGAAAAGCACGGCAAAGAAAAAAACGACCGCGAAAAAGAAAAGTACGGCAAAGAAAAAAACGACCGCAAAAAAGAAAAAATGACAAACGATTGGACAGATCAGTCCAATCAGCATCTGATATTTCAAATCTGATATCTCAAATTCACCACTCAACCACTTAACCATTCAACCAATCACATATCATGGCCGGACATAGCAAATGGGCAAACATCAAGCACAAGAAAGCTGCAGTGGATGCCAAAAGAGGAAAAGCATTTAGTAAAATCGCGAAAGAAATCACCGTCGCCGCACGCATAGGCGGCGGAGACCCCGCCGCAAATATTTCTTTACGCCCTCTGCTTGCGAAAGCCCGGGCCGTGAACATGCCCGCCGACAATATTGACCGCGCAATTAAAAAAGGAACCGGCGAAGGCCAGGATGGCGTCACCTTTGATGAGATTGTCTACGAAGGTTATTCCGAAGGCGTGGGCATCATCGTAAAATGTCTCACCGAAAATAAAAACCGGACCGCGGCAGAAGTGCGCCACTGCTTCAACAAAGCCAACAACAACCTGGGTCAAAGTGGAAGCGTCAGCCGTTCTTTTCAGCGCAGAGGTTTGATCACCTTTTCTAAAGATGACACCGACGAAGAAGAACTCATGATGGCCGCCCTGGAAGCCGGTGCGGATGATATTGAGGATCAGGGTGAAACCTTTGTGGTCAATTGCGACCCCTCCAGCTATCCCGAGATCAGCGATGCACTGGAACAGGCGGAATTTAAAGCCATTGATTCTGAGATCACCCTGGTTCCGGATCTGCTTTTTGAAATGACTGAGGTCGAAAAAGTTCAGAAAGTAATGGGATTCATCGAAGCCCTCGAAGACCTCGATGACGTGCAAAATGTGTACACCAACATGGATGTTCCCGACGAAATCGCCGATCAGCTCGGCGAAGAATAAGTGTCAGGAGCCAGGAGCCAGGAGCCAGGTAAAGTTTGTGTACCGCTTTTGAAACTCAAGGGCTGTAAGCCCGACACTCCACAGCCCGGTCCGCGAGGGCCGGGAAATGATTCCTCATTTATTTCAGAGCCCTGAAAGGGCGGCACTCACCGCAGCCCTTTCAGAAATCGGAGGCCGCGAAAACTTCGACGCTGGATGTTCGATGTTGGGCGTTCGTTTTTTCTTTATCGAACATCGAACATTCAACACCAAACATTGAAACAAAACAGAGGCCCGACACTCCACAGCCCGGTCCGTTAGGGCCGGGAAAAGCCAGTGCCTCTTCATCGCAATCTAATCCAGATCGATAAACATGAATTTTAGTTCGATCCAGAACAGAATTGGGATTACGATTAGGATTAGGAATTAAAGAAATCATATGCCCCCCCCCCTTCGCATCCTCGGTATCGACACCTCCCTACGCTCCACCGGCGTAGCGGTCATTCAATCCGACGGGATCCGACATCAGGCCGTCACTTACGGTCGTATTCACGCCCCTGCATCCTGGCCCCGCAGCCAATGCCTGGTTCAACTACAGGCACAAATATCCGAAGTCATCACCAAAGAAAAGCCGGATACGGTGGCAATTGAAGGTATCTTTTTCTGTAAAAATGTTAAGACGGCCTTTATCCTCGGTGAAGCAAGAGGCACCGTCATTTGCACCTGCGCAGCCGCCGGCCTTCCCCTCTACGAATACGCCCCCCGAAAAGTAAAACAAGGCGTCGTAGGCAGGGGGGCTGCCGATAAAAGCCAAGTGGCCATGATGATCAAAAAGCTCTTTGGCCTCAGCCAAGTGCCGCAAAACGACGCAGCCGATGCCTTAGCCATCGCCTATTGCCACGCCACACAGCTCCGGACCTCCAGCCAAACCGGCGAACAAAAAACGCTTTAGGCCTCAGCACGGTTGCAGCTCCGCCCCCCCAAGGGGAAATCTCTTATCAGAAGATGATTGACTCTATTTTCTCAACCCATAAGCAGAGCGTCTCCTTCAAAAGAGGGAACCACTTTTTATTTATAACCATTTACGATCCCAAGGGGGTGAAAACAATATGCCAGTAGAAGTTAAACTGAAAAAAGGCGAGTCCGTCGACCGCGCAATGCGCCGCCTCAAGAAGTTGCTGGACAAAGAAGGCACCATGCGTGAATTGCGCGCCCGGAGTCATTACGAAAAACCCAGTGAACGCAAACGGAAGAAATCCGCTAGCGCCCGTGCCCGCATGGGACGTCCTGTAAACTAGGACTCGGTGATGGCCCCAGGGCCCACTGCAAAAAACCGGAACTTTGGTTCCGGTTTTTTTGTGTCCTGCTCCATAAACATGGACGCTTTTCACCTAAATATAAATCAGTTGGCGTGCATCGTATCATATAACCACACCATACGATCCAAAAACCACATCTTCGTCAGACACACATAGACCACGCCATGCAGCGTTGCGGATATATCAGAATACCAAACGCCATAAACCAGCACCATAAATGCGCAGGTTTGGAGTATATTTAAAATCATAATGCCTTTTAAATGTTCCGCAGGAATCGGTGATTCCTTTCTATTCATCAAAAGACGCTCTCCCAGTACAGACCTTGCACTCCATCGGTTATAATGCTGGGGCTTGGAAAATAATCTTGGATTTATCCAAATCCAAAAACTCAAACCGATAACGGGTATAAGGCAATACCAACCGATCCAAACACGGGACCACACACTCAAAACAATAAAAGGCAACGTTGCAAATCTCATCCAAACCGACCATGGGTTTGCATGACGCAACCAAACATCATCATGGGGTATAAACAGTTTTGATATGATTTTATCCAGCGCCAAAAAAACCTCAATTGTGCATATTATGATAAGATATCCACATTTCCTGCCAGGGTCAACACCACATCCACCAACCCCGGATCGGTACCGACGGCTGAGGTCATCAGCAATGTCCGCCCGGCCAGCTCCGCCCGTCCGTTAATTAAACCAAGATCTTCCGGAATGGTTTCGGTCACATGCCATCCGTCGCCCACAAACAACGGCACAATAAAAATACGTGCAGCGCGGCACAGCGTCCACGCATCCGTCACAAAAGGGGCTTCATCAATAAAGGCGGTTATAATTTCTTCGCGGGGAAACTGCTGACGGATACGTTCGGCTTGCAGGTATATATTCCTGCCCGATGCCGGATTCCTGGGGGTGCCATGCCCTAAAATGACCAATGCATCCCCCCTTTCCCAGCCTGCGGTTTGCGCATGCTTCAAACATAAATCCGCGAAAAGTGGATGCGAACCCACGGCCTGGGTATATCGGATCGATGAATCGGAGATATTACTATTTTTCCTCAGACAGGCGGGAATGACATTCTGGGTATAATACCCGTCCGAAATGAAAAAAGGAACCACCGTAATTTCATCACTTTTGAGCGGGGAAAGAATTTTGCAGATTCGCTGCTCTTCTTTCAGAAATCCACAGCACACTTCATCATACCCCCCCCGCGCACGAATCTCATTCGCAATCCGATCCAGAGGAAGGCGGGTGTTGGGATTCCTGGAACTGCCATGTCCCACCAACACCAAAGCCCTAGCCATGATGCTCCACCCGGCTGTCGAGAATGTTCAGCGATTCTCCGGGAGGGTCGTCAATCACTGTATCTTCAGCCGTCGGCAGCATCTCGGGATAGTCCAGGGTGTAATGTAATCCGCGACTTTCCTTTCGCCGGCCCGCACATCGAATCACCAATTCGGCAATCGTCGCCAGGTTCCGCAACTCCAGCACATCTGACGTCACCAGATAATCCAAATAATACTCCCGAATCTCATTCCGCAAATTCTTAATCCGCCGCCGGGCCCGCTCCAAGCGCTTATCGGTGCGCACAATTCCGACATAATCCCACATACAGGTCCGCACTTCATTCCAGTTATGCTCTACCACCACCGCCTCATCACTGGGCACCGCATGGTAAGGCTCCCAGTCAGGAATCGTCAACCGCTCTTCGACCTCTAAAACATCGGCCGCATTCCGCAGTTTTTCCCCCAGCAGACCGGCCGAGACCAAACCTTCCAACAAACTGTTACTCGCCAAACGGTTGGCACCGTGCAGCCCCGTACAAGCCGCTTCCCCAATCACATGCAAACCCGGCATGCGCGTGCTGCCATCCACTTCCGCCACCACCCCGCCACAAAAATAATGGGCGGCCGGCACTACCGGGATTTTTTCAGTGGCCATATCGATTCCCAACTCCAGACAGCGCTGGTAAATATTCGGAAATCGGCTTTGTAAAAATTCGGCGGATTTGTGCGTGATATCCAAATACACACAGCGCGCGCCACTGCGCTTGATTTCATGATCAATCGCACGGGCCACCACATCACGCGGCGCCAGGGATCCCCGGGGATCAAACTCTTCAACAAAGCGTTCCCCTTTTTCATTCACCAGAATCCCGCCTTCTCCCCGCACCGCCTCACTAATCAAAAAAGATTTGGCTTTTCGATGAAACAGACAGGTGGGATGAAACTGAACCATCTCCATATTTTTCACCGGTAAACCTGCACGCCAGGCCATGGCAATGCCGTCACCCGTAGCCACATCCGGATTGGAGGTGTATTGATAAACCTTACAGGCACCGCCGGTCGCTAAAACCGTGTGTTGCGCCTGAACCGCAAACACTTCCCCATTTTGGGTGTCTAAAAAGTATGCGCCGATACAGGTATTCACTCCGGATTTTTTCAGCCATCCGGTGGTAACCAAATCAATGGCCATCACGTGTTCCAATACCTGAATGTTGGGATGCTCGATCGCCGCCCGCACCATTTGCAGAATCACTTCATGTCCGGTGATATCACCGGCATGCAGGACGCGCCGGTGGCTATGCCCCCCTTCCCGGCCGAGATCATACTCATCCGAAGAAGAACCGTTTTTTTCAAACTTCACCCCCAAAGCCTCCAGGGAACGAATACCATCCGGTCCTCCGCGGATGATGGCCTGCACCACATCTTCATCACACAGGCCGGAACCGGTGGAAAGCGTATCCTCAATATGCGCATCAAAGCTGTCCCCGGGATCCATCACACAGGAGATCCCCCCTTGCGCCCAATCACTGCTGGACACATCAGAACTTCGTTTGGTCGTCACCACCACCCGCTGATGGTCGGCAATGGACAGGGCGGCTTTGAGACCGGCAATACCGGTGCCGATAACCAACACCGGCGCTTCAAGGGTTCGCATCATGAGAAACTTAACCTGATAAGAGTTCGAAAACCTCCGGGTTCATCACTGAAGCAGCCGGAAGCTTTCAGATCAAAGAGACGAAAAATTAATAGTCTTCAGCATCTTCGTCGTCTTCGTCCTCATCATCTTGAGGGATGTCATCATCATAAAAATCATCTTCTTCAGAAGTCGGATCCGTGGGATCCAGGCCCTCTTCATCAATGACCTCAATCATATGCTTTAACGCTTCACTGAAATCTTTTAATCCGGTCGCCGGAACAATGATGGTATCACGGTGTCCGCGCACTTCTTCCGTGATACGCAGCAGGATCCCCCGCTGATTTTCCCGGAGGTCAAAGAAAAATGATTTACGTTCAATTTGAACTTTTTCGCTGGCTATTGAATCTTCCATAGTTGGGTCTCCCTCATATACGTTCAGTTACATGCTGACCGGATCACCTGATCCGGTTACCACTTTAAAGCCCCGCCCAAGAGCTGAACCTCAAAGATCAGAAAAAGTTCTACCCCCTTCTGCCTGACTTGGCAACAGGCAACACGTGAAAAATACCGGAAAATTGCATTTCGAATTTTAACCCATAGATTCAGGTTTGACGTGACAGATGTAAAAAAAATCGGTTAACAACAGCCATGCCCAAAAAGTATACCACTCATCTCTATGCCCAAAGCCTAGCCCCCTATCATAAATTGGGACCCGTCCTCAACGGCGATCAATGCCGCTTTACGCTGTGGTGCCGGGACGCGGACACCCTGGATTTATACCTTTTCGAACATCCCACCGACCTGCGTCCCATACGGGAGATTCACTTAAATCCGGAAGAACACCGCTTCGGAGATTTATGGAGCGTGGAAGTCCCCGGGGTCAAAGCAGGCTGGAGCTACGTGTGGCGTCTTGACCGTCCCGAAAACACTTTTCCAAAGGATCAGTACATCCTGGATCCCTATGCCCCGGCAGTGGCGGGTCCCGCACAGTGGGGACAAAGTCTTATCCGCCAACCCGGCGACCCTCTGCACACGGGCAAAGCCTTTCCCAAAGGAGTCATCGTTGCCTCGGATTTTGACTGGGGCCATGACCGCCCCCCGAATATTCCCTGGGATAAAATGATAGTCTATGAAACCCATGTTCGCGGTTTCACCGCCGGTCCCGGAAGTGGTGTCGAGGTTCCGGGAACCTATGCGGGCTTCATCGAAAAAGTGCCTTACCTTAAAACCCTGGGTATCACTTCCGTGGAACTGCTGCCTGTGTACGAATTTGATGAGATGGAATATTACCATCAAAACGATAACCGTTCCGGCCTCCGAAACTATTGGGGCTACAGCACCCAAAGTTTCTTTGCCCCCATGAGCCGTTTTGCCAAAGCGGGCAATCAGGGGCAACAGGTAGACGAATTCAAGTCTCTGGTTAAAGCCATTCATGCCCAGGGAATGGAGGTCATTTTGGATGTGGTCTATAACCACACCATGGAGGGCGGCACCAACGGCCCCAACGTCAGCTTTAAAATTCTCGGTCAGGAGGTCTACTATCAGATCGACACCCAAACCCAGGAACATAAAAACTACAGCGGTTGCGGCAACACCGTGAATTGCAATCACCCCGTGGTCATGCAACTGATTCTCGACAGCCTCCGTCACTGGGTGATGGAATACCATATTGACGGCTTCCGTTTCGACCTCGCCTCCATTCTCTGCCGCGGACGTGACGGGGAAATGATGGCCCGGCCTCCCCTCATTGAAGCCATTGATGAAGATCCGATTCTCCGGGGCGTGAAAATGATTGCCGAAGCCTGGGATGCTGCAGGAGCGTACCAAGTCGGAAACTTCCCCTCTCCCCGCTGGGCAGAATGGAATGGAAAATACCGGGATGAAATCCGCCGTTTCTGGTCGGGTGAACCCGGTAGACTTTCCAGTTTTGCCACCCGGGTGCTCGGAAGCGAAGACCTCTATTCCGGTGAACCTATGGGCGCGGCCAAGTCGGTAAATTTCATTTGTTGTCACGATGGGTTCACCCTCCGGGATTTAGTCAGTTACCGCGACAAACACAATGACGCCAACCTCGAACAAAACCGCGACGGCGAAAAAAATAATCACAGCAACAATTGCGGATACGAAGGCGAAACCGCCGACCCCGAAATTCGCCAGCTTCGGCTGCAGATGCAAAAAAACTTTCTGGCAACCCTGCTCATCTCCAGAGGGATCCCCATGATTCCCGCCGGAGATGAAAGAGGACGCACCCAAAAAGGCAACAACAATGCCTACTGTCAGGACAATGAACTCAGTTGGTTGGACTGGACCCTCGATGCCGACCGCAAAGAATTACTTTCCTTTTTCAAAAAGCTGATTCGCCTGCGCGAATGCATGCCCGCCCTGCACTTCAGTGGATTGGTTCATGATCAGGGACGCGAAACCGCCCATGCACGGGTTCGCTGGATCGGCCCCTCCAACCGGGATCCGGATTGGGGGCGCGATCAGGCCGTCGGACTTCGCCTCAGCGGTAAAGCCGAACATCTGGGAATCAAAGAAGACAGTGAAGACATTCTGATCTTCTTTAACGCCTCCGCAAAACCTGCGAAATTTCATATCCCGGATACC
This sequence comes from Kiritimatiellaeota bacterium B1221, assembly GCA_029269125.1. GTDB lineage: Bacteria > Verrucomicrobiota > Kiritimatiellia > SS1-B-03-39 > UBA6053 > UBA6053. The sequence continues at coordinate 299,433 of JARHXX010000001.1, forward strand.
GATAAATTTAAATGGAAGATGCGGGCATACACCACCCACAACCGGGTTCACCGCAGCAATTTAGGTACGGTCATGACCGCAAAACCCCAAAGCATGGTGGTCTTTAGCGCCAAGGCAAAAGTCCTCAGTTGAAATCCCCACAACATCGGTTATCTTGCCTGCAAAGAAACCTATGGAGTATTAAAATATGATATTTGATCCCGTTTATTTTATTTTTGTCATGCCGGCATTTCTGCTGTCGATGTATGCCTCTTTTCTCACCAAATCACGGTTCAATAAATATGCAAAAGTTGCCGCATCTTCCGGCCTCACCGGCGCACAGGCCGCGTATCAAATGCTGAGAAAAGAGAACCTCAATGATGTTGCCATTGAGCGCGTTCAAGGATTTTTAAGTGATCACTACGATCCGCGGGCCAGAGTATTGCGCCTCAGTCCCCAGGTTCATGATGGCAAAAGCCTTTCCGCTGTAGGCGTCGCCTGTCACGAAGCCGGACATGCCCTGCAGCATGCCACAGGATACAAACCCCTCGGCCTGCGGTCCACGTTGGTTCCCGCGACCACTTTTACCAGTAAATTAAGCATGCCCCTGCTAATGGTCGGCGCCTTTATGAGCGCCGCCCCCGCAGGTCAGAGCCTGATGATCATCGGCGCCTTGCTTTTGAGCGTCTCCGTCCTTTTCACCTTGGTCACCCTTCCCGTCGAATGGGATGCCAGTGCGCGTGCCAAAAAAGTGTTAGTGAGAGACGGGATTGTCAGCCCCGCCCAGGAAGCGGATGCGGCCGCCGTTTTGAACGCCGCCTTCCTCACCTATTTGGCTGCTGCCATCTCCGCAGTCATGACCCTGCTCTACTGGTTGTATCGTTCCGGCCTGATTGGCGGCAGACGTTAATCCATCCGGAAATCGCCCACCGGCTCATCAACCGCATTCCCTCCGGCCGGACGTAAGGCCTGAAGCCAGGCCTCTATTTTAGCCTCCTCTTCTGCGATGCGACGACGCCAGTTGTGCGGCAAGTCTTTCTTTACCGCTAAAATCACATCGACATAAAATTCTTTGTTTTGCCGCAGCACCCTTAAACGCAGCGGATTTAAAGGAATCTGTCGCTGTACTTGCAATGCAAACGCGGTCGAATCCTCATAATCAGAAACCAAAGTCCCATCCACCTCGAGTAAATGGTCACCCGTTCTAAGCCCTGCCTGCTCCGCAGGAGATCCCTGAACCACATTTTGCAAACGGATCGCCGCCCGGCCGTCCGGCAGGAAACTTAATTCAAAATTCACACCTAAAAAGGCTTTGGGTTGATAAAACAAGACCTCTCCACCAAGGCGTCTTAAGATCTTTTCCAATTGAAATTCGACCTCCAAATCCAATGGTTCCGCATAGTTCTCCGCAAGCACAGTAAGAAGGTGCCGGGGGAATCGGGCCGACCAGGCCTCCAATTGACTCAACGCATTTGACCGTTCTTCGTACGCTTCGGAACCGAGCAGGTGCACCACCTGTCGGATCTGGATGGGTCCAGGCAGCACCTGTTCTCCTGCCCACAATCCACTTAAAATAAATGCAGAGAAGAGCCAGAGAGCTCTCACGAGGAAAGGTCCTTATGAAAACTCAAGCGCAGGCCCTTGCGGATAAATGTCGGGGTATCCAAATCCGCACCTTCAACAATGGTGGGGGCGATGCCTTTAAACCGCCCTTTGGTCTTGGCGTGCGAAGGTAATTTGATTTCGCTTTGGACCATTTTCCCTTTTTCATCCACTTTCGATTTGTCAGACGGAACCGGGTCTCCTCCCTCCAGCTCTTCTTCAACCTCTTCAACTGACACCGCCTTGACCTTCCATTGCTCTGCCGCCATCACCACCAAAGCCAAATGCTGCCCGAAGCGCTCATCCTGCGCCACACCAATCTTTAAATCCGCATCTGACCGCAATACCCGTCGGATTTCAAAGCTGATGCGTTCCAAATCCTGAACCGGGGTATGCGGACCACAAAGCATTCCCACCACCACGCCCCCGCTATGGGCCAACAAACTTCCCCGGTCAATCAACGGATGCGTAAACAGCTGGTCCAGCAGACTTGTAATCCGATTTTCACCTTCTGCCGAAACCGCCACCAATCGGCAATACCCGTCGGCCTGTTTTAACGTTTGCACCAAATCCTGAAGCGTGAGCGGAATCAACCATCCCGAACGCAGCAACACCGCCACCCCCCCTAACGCCCGGCCTATCTCCATTCCGCAACGTTTCAGCAACCTCGCCAGCAACATACTGGCATCTTCATTCACTTTTAAACTCTCCAGCGGAAAAAGCATGACCGCATCACAAGCTTCACGGTAATGCCCCAAAGCCGTCTCAGCCAGATTCCGGCGGCTTCCGCCTTCCGCCTCTAAAGGTTGCACCAACCCGGCGATCACCAACAGACCCGCTTCGCGCGCACGGTCAGCCAGTTGCGCACCCAGCCCTCCACCGGTTCCGCCCCCCAGACCCGCAACCAGAATCACGACTTTGTAACCCTGAAACAACGAAAACAACTGATCTTCCCCCTCCTCCAAACAACGCTGGGCCAATTCCACATTTCCCCCGGTCCCCATGCCGTTGGTAAGCGTTTCCCCTAACAGAATTTTCCGCTCAAAAGAGAGTTCATTTAAACTCGCAGCATCGGTATCCACCGCCACATACGACAACTCCGGCACCCGCTTGGGCAAATGGGAAATCAGCTTTCCTCCGGCATTCCCCAAAGCCAAAAATAAAATAGGCAATGGATCCCGAATCGTCTCTTCGTTGGTGCTAAGTAAAGGTGTGGTCATGGCTTCCCGAACATTTTGCGAAGTAAATTACCCAAACGGGGTCCCCGGTCCGCCATATTGCCGTAGCGAACCCCGTATTTCAACATGCCCACGGTGGACGCAAATTCCGGACTTTCGGAAGGCAGCGCCAAACCGCTGATCTCTCTGGGATAGCCGATATGGCAAGGCAGCTGAAACACCCGGGTTGCCAAATCCTGAACCCGGGTCATTTTCGCGCCCCCACCCGTGAGAATCACCCCTGCCCCGAAATTCTTCTTCTTCACTTCCTTATCCACCTGCGCTTTGATCAACTCGAAGACCTCCTCCATGCGGGCATGAATAATGGTATTCACATCCCGGGAAAGCACTTCCTGCGCTCTGAAACCGGTTTCAGGGGGAATAGGAATCCGCCGGCCCCGCGAACTGAGATCCACCATCGCCGCCCCGTATTTCACCTTCAGTCTTTCCGATTGGGTGGTCGAAAGATTTAAGCCCATTGCCAAATCATTGGTCACGTGATCCCCTCCCACGCCCAAGGACCCGGCCAACGAAATTTCATTGTCCGAATAAACCACATAATCCGAAGTGCCCGCACCCAAATCAATCAGAATCGCCCCCACCTCTTTTTGCTGGGGAGTCAGTACCGACAGTCCACAGCACAAACCGGCAAAAGCCACTTCGGTTACTTCCAAAGCGGCCTCTTCCGCCAAACGGTACAAGTTGCGCAAACGGTTACTTTGACAATAGAGAATCAACATTTCCAACGATAGCCGGGAGGCCTCCATCCCGTCAGGATTCAGCACCCCACGGGTTTCATCCCCAATATAATATTTCCGGGTGATGCTGTGCAGAATCTCGTGATCGTGCGGCAAGCTCACCGCCCGCGCGGTTTCCACCACCTCTTCCCGCTCGTCTGCAGTAATCACCTGATCCATCGAAAGCACATTCACACTCCCCCGATTGATGATCTGCTTGATATGGTCCCCACTGAACACCATGAAAATTTCCTGAATCGCCACCTGGGCATTTTCTTCCGCTTCCAACAGCGCTTTCTTTACACAGATTTTGGCATTTTCAAAATCGACCAATTCACTTTTGCGGACCCCGCTGGAGGGATAACGCCCCACCCCGGTGATCATCAGCAAACCATCTTCACGCGGCTCCGCCACCACTACTCTGACTTCAGAGGTCCCCACTTCAAGTACTGCAATTGGATTTCCCATACTTACTCCGGTGCCGCAATACGGTTTGGACCTTCCGGACACATGTCCAAACTCATTTGATCCAGATTTTCATTATGAATTTTATACAGGATCCGCGAGGATTCCATAATAAGTTTGTCGATATCTCCATCTCTCGGAAATTTAATCTGAAAGCCATCCTTGAGACGGAAATCCAGAAAGTCCGTATGCCCCACATTCACCACGTGGACCGGCAACAAATCACGGATTTTGCCCGGCATGTCCCGCAACGCAATTAAATAAGGGATGGCCGGACCCGCCTTACCTTTCGAAACATCATCGCCAATGCCGACATTCACATTTGCGCCCCGTATCATGGGAAGATGCTTAAATTCAAAATCCTTTTTTAAAATGATCCCCTCCTCATCGAACAACCAATTCATGCCCCCTTCGACCTGCCCCATTCGTCCAATCGGCACCCGCTCATTTACCGCCACAATTAAGGTGTCCGGCAGTTTACGCTTCACCACGGCCTTTCGAACGATCGCATGCTTTTCCAAGCGGGACCGAATCTCATTCAGATCCAGATCATAGGAGTTATCCCCCACCGTGGCGCCTCCCCACCCCAAAATGATGGCAGGCGTTAAGAGGCCCCCGTCAGACCGGGTCTCAATTTGCTCCAAGGTAAATCGATCGTTCTCAGTAAACAGGACTTCCCCCATCCACGTCATAAACAACAAAACACCCCAACCCAGCATCAGCAGACACAGGCCTCCGAACAACAAAACCGCCCCTGCCGGCAAACCGACCGGAGAAGATTTCTGTGTACTGTTCACTTGCAGCACACTGGTTCGGCGCGTTTTGGGGCGTTTCTTTTTAGAGGTGGCTTTTTTGGACGGCATAAGCGCTACACTACCTCCGCCTGATCAAGAATGCGAACACAGAGCGTCTGAAAATCAATCCCGACCGCCGCCGCCGCTTTGGGCAAAAGACTGGTGGCCGTAAACCCGGGAATGGTGTTTAACTCCAACACAAAAGGGTTCCCTGCCGGATCCACCCGGAAATCAACCCGTCCCATATGACGTCCGCCCAAAGTTTTATACGCTTTTAATGCCATGGACTGCAGCTTTTCCGTTTGCGCCGCATCATACGGGGCCGGACAAAGATATTGTGTGTCATTTCTCAAATATTTGGCCTCGTAATCATAATTCCCGCTTTGAGGCACAATTTGGATCACAGGTAAAACCCGGTCTCCCAGAAATCCCACCGTGCACTCCGTCCCATCCACAAATTTTTCCGCCAAAATACGCGGATCAAATTTTCGTACCGCCTCCAATGCGCCGGGCACATCCTCTTGAGCAAAGACGATTTCCAATCCGATACTGGATCCCTGACGCGGCGCTTTTAACACCAGCGGTGCTTCAAAATTCACTTTCCCGCCGGGTTCAATCATCTCCCAGTCCGCCATAGGCACATCTGCAACTTGAAGCAGCGCGTGGGTAATCTCTTTGTCCAGGCTCCGGGGCATTTCCCAACTCCGGGAGCCCACATACGGGATGCCCAACTCTTCCAAGCGATGCTGAACCAACCCATCTTCTCCCATTTCCCCGTGTAAAACCGGAAAAACCGCCTCGACCCCTTCCGGAAGCTTAAATCCCAAATCCTGAACATCCAATTCACTGACCGATACCCCTGCAGCCCGCAAGGCCTCAGCCACCGCGGTACCCGAGCGAAGTGAAACCTCCCGTTCACTTCCCGAGCCCCCTTTCAGCACCGCAACATGTGAAAACTTACATGCCACCATCATTTCACCGAATTAAATATTTTACGCATGCCCCTGCATTACCCTATCGAATGACCCCGAATCAATTCAGAATTGGGATTTATGATACGGATTCAGTCGATAAAATTTCCGACAGCCTCCCCAGCCATTTCCCATGGCCCACAACCCACAAAAAAATTCAAAAACACGGGATCCCCCCCCCCTGTTTCATCCTGTTCCCCGGTGAAACACTTTTGTAGCAAGCATACCCAATCTGAATGATAGCGTGAAGAATGCATTGATTCTTATGGGGAATGAAGTAAAAACCGCGCATGAACCTGCTGAAATTCATCCAACCGGAATGCATCCTCACTGGCGTTAAGGCAAGCGGAGTGGAAGACCTGCTGGAACAGCAAGCAGCCACCATTCACGCCCAACTCCCGGAACAAATTTGCACCGAAACCTCTTTGGATGATCTGGTGGCCCGATTACTGGAGCGGGAAGAAAAACAAAGCACCGGTCTGGGAAATGGTATTTTGGTCCCTCATGCCCGGGTAAACGATTTCAGTCAACTCGGACTTTCCATTGCGGTACTGGAAGAGCCCATGAGCTATAAATGTCTGGACGACAAACCGATTCAGCTCTCCTGCATGGTGATTGCCCCGGCCGAAACCCCCAATATTGTGATCAAAATTTGGTCCACCTTGGCCCGGCTGCTTAATGATCCCGCCGTACATGAATATTTTCTGAATGCGAAAGATCCCGAAACCATATTTAATTATCTCAAATCACACGACCTGAATTTAAAGCTCAGCGTCACCGCTTCGGATATTATGGTGAAACCCCGGGCGACCTTGACCATGGACACCTCCATTCAGGACACCACTCATTTAATGTACAAACATAAAGAAGCCACTTTAGCCGTGCTGGATGAAAAAGGCGTCTTCCTCGGACAAGTCACTGCTGATAATGTTTTTCATTACGGAATGCCGGAATTCTTCACCCAATTGCAGAGTGTGTCCTTTGTACGGAATTTTAATCCCCTGGACAAATATTTCCAAAATGAGGGGGACATGACCGCGACCGCACTTTTGGATAAAGATGCCCCCACGCTGCCGACCACAGCCACGCTGATTGAAGTCATTTTCCAGCTCTCCGTTAAAAAACATCTCAAAGTCTTTGTCACCGACCCCAAAGGGAAACTGGTGGGAATCATCGACCGTCTCGCCGTTCTAGATCGAGCCATCAATTTTTAGAAGCGCCTTATGCCAGAATCATCCTTCATTCCTTCATTGATCATTTTTTTGGTGGCCTATTTTTTCATCGCCAGCGAAAAAGTCGACAAAACCATCACCGCCATTCTGGGTGCGGCCATCTTAATTGGCACCCACCAAATCGGTTACCATGCTGCGGTAGAGAGAATTGATCTGAATGTGGTCTTTTTGCTGATTGGCATGATGATGTGCGTAAATATTCTTGCCTCTACAGGCCTGTTTGAATGGATCGCCATTGTGACCGCCCAGGTTGCCAAGGGAAATGGTCCCCGTTTGTTAATGCTGATGCTATTGGTCACCGCATTTCTTTCCGCTTTTCTGGATAATGTGACCACCGTCATCCTCATCGCGCCCATTACCATTCTCATCACCCAATTACTGGAAATCCCCACGGTTCCTTTTTTGATTTTAGAGGCCCTTTTCTCAAATATCGGCGGAACCGGCACCCTGGTGGGAGATCCCCCCAATATTATTATCGGATCACAGACCCACCTGAGCTTTAATGATTTCCTCATTCATTTGGGACCCATCGCACTGTTCATCCTGATTGTGGTGGGCGTCATCGTTCGCTTCCGCCTCGGCAATAAGTTTCAAGTCACCGAAGAAGCCAAAACCAATCTGATGCAGGCCGAACCCAAATTGGCCATTATTAATCCGGGACGGCTCAAGAAAGCCCTTCCCTGCATGGGCTTGGTTCTGGTTGGATTTTTTGTCAGCCATACCGTGCATATTGAAACCGGAATCATTGCTTTGGCCGGTGGCTTTTTGATGTGCCTGATCTGTAAAGAAGACATCCACCACGCCCTGGCAAAAGTCGAATGGAACACCATTCTGTTTTTTATCGGGTTGTTCATGATGGTGGGCGCACTGGAAGAAAATGGTCTGTTTACCCTGCTGGGCACCCAGGTCATCGAACTCACCAACGGCAACCTCCTGGTCACCGCATTGGCTATTCTCTGGTTCAGCGCAATCGCCAGCGCCTTTCTTGACAATATTCCACTGGTCATCGCTTTTATTCCCATTCTCAACTCGATCATTCCGGGCTTCTGCGAACAGGCCGGCCTGGATCCGCAAAGTGCGGAAGCCCTCACCACCATTTCCGAGCCGCTGTTCTGGTCTTTGGCTCTCGGAGCCTGTCTGGGAGGAAACGGAACGATTATCGGAGCATCTGCCAACGTCGTGGTCACGCAAATTGCCCGCAACAATAAATACAAATTGTCGTTCGGGGATTTTTTCAAAATGGGTTTCCCCACCCTGATTTTCAGCGTAACCCTTTCGAGCATTTATATCTATTTACGATACTTCCTGTAACCATATTCGCGATTTACAGGGTACAAGAACGGCCAGGTTTAGAGCGAAGCATCAGGCTCCAATAGCCTGTCGGGCGTAACTGCCGACAATTCCCGCTGAAAAACCTCTCCCACGACGCCTTTCATCGCATCCCCGACCACATCCATACCCGGGCACTTTTGCCCCCCAAGAACCTGCGCAAATGAGCTCACCCGCTCCCCCACCAATCCGCAGCCCACAATAAGATCGAAGAATCCCAAATCCGGATTCACATTAAGACTTAAACCATGTGAAGTGACCCAGCGGGTGAATTTAAACCCAATCGCAGAAAACTTCCCCTGATCGCACCACGCTCCCGCCTTCCCCTCTTTTCGGTATGCCTCGATTCCGAAATGCGCTGCGGTTTGCAACGCAACCGACTCAAGCGCATGTAAATACCCATGCGCCCCCATTTCGTTACGTCCCAGTTTCAGGATGGGATACAGGACCCACTGCCCCGGGCCATGGTACGTCACATCGCCCCCGCGTGTTGACACCTGTACTTCAATCCCCTGCTTTCTCAGCGTGTTTTCATCGGCCAGCAGAAAATTTTTACGGCCGCGGCGTCCCAGAGTAATAACCGGAGGGTGCTGAAGCAGCAGAAAAGTATCCGGAATCTCATCCGCCAGGCGGGCAGCCACAAGCTGTTCCTGCAAAGAAACCGCTTCCGGATACGGAAGCGGTTCTTCAAAAATACAAAAACGGGAAAAACTCATTCCTCGGGCAGCAATCCGCGATAAGCCGCGGCATCCAAAAGTCCGTCGAGTTCACCGGGTTCACTGGGCCGAATCACAAACAACCACCCTTCCCCAAAAGAGTCTTCATTAATTTTTTCCGGTGCATCGCTTAATGCATCATTCACCTCAACAATTTCACCGGAGAGAGGGGCATATACATCCGAAGCCGCTTTTACAGATTCCACCACCGCAACTTCATCGCCAGCAGAAACAGAAGCACCCACTTCAGGTAAATCCACAAACGTAAGGTCCGCCAATTGACTCTGTGCAAATTCCGTAATCCCTACTTTGCAAAGCCCCTCTTCATTACGTACCCATTCGTGACTTTCAGTATATTTCAAATCTTCTGGTACCTGCATAACAAACTCCTCAAGGGAAAATTGGAGGCGTGGGTCGGATTCGAACCGACGATAACAGGATTTGCAATCCCGCGCATTAGACCACTCTGCCACCACGCCATATGTGGGCGACGCTTATACACCAAACAGATACACGCTGTCAACAGAGAGCTTCATAAAAAGCTTCATTTCCCTTCTTCATTTTTCGCCTGCACAATTTGACGAAGACGACGGATATTTATATCGATTTGTTTGGAAAATGGCGCGTCCATACGCTGCGCCGCTTCGAAAACTGCAAGCGCTTCTTCGGGTCGATCCAATTCGCGTAAAATTAAACCGTGCTGAATGCGCACCTGGATTTCAAAAGGTGTTAATTCCAACAATCGAAGCACCTCCGCCAATGCCAGTTCCGGACGGTTTTCGATACGGGCCAATTCCACCAATCCCTGCTGGGCTTCTTTTTCATAGGCGTTAAGAGCGAGTGCTTTTTTATAAGCCTCCCGGCTGGCAGCAAGATACTGTTGCTTTTCATCTGCCACCTGCACCCAAAAAGCCTTTTCCCGTAATTCATTTCCTTTCTCCATCCACCCCCGGGCTTCCCATGGCATCCAGGTACGCATTTTTTCTGAACAGGCCGCCTTTTCAGTCAAATTCCCCTGCTCCTCGGCCTTAATCATCCGGTATTCATACCATCCGCCCACCATCATTCGGGTAATAAACGAAAGCATCACCAGACAGGCCGCCAAACCGAAACCCGCGTAACAGCGCAGCTTCAGTGTAGTCAGCGGACGCAGACCTTTCCAAACATGGAAATAAACGCCCACCCCGCTTAACCATCCAATTAAAGCGACAAACAACAGGCCGTTTGCCGGAATATGTAAATTGAAATCAAAAAACGCATGGGCAAAAGTTCCGGCGGAAAGCCCTAACAGGGTGATCGGGATCATGGCGGCCTGATCCGATTTACTTCTCACAGCCGCCATAAACCATCTCACAAACAACCAAATCAGTAACCCGAGGAACAGGGCTGAGGCAAGCCAGCCATATTCCGCCAAGGTATTGAGAAATTCATTGTGGGCATATTCCAGATGCAGGCGCGCGGACGAGAAATGCTCCCGGTACTTTTCGAACACATCGATATAAACCCCTGGACCGGCCCCCCAGAACCCTTCCCCTTTTATCATCGACCAAGTATCTGGCCATACTTGAGAAATTCGAATGTTTTTATGAACATCACTGGAAATCTGAATGGCATCTTGGGTTTCTACCACCAGCCGGGCCCGCATGGGTGGATAAAACTGCACCAGGGCATATAAGCTGCCCAAACCTGCGAGGAGCATCATCACCAGCATAAGGACAACGCACTTCCAGCCTTTTCGGAGCGCCTTGCCTAAACAAATGACCGCAATGCCTATAAATGTCCCAATGATCCCGGAGCGCGACTGACTCAACACCAAAGCCACAAAAGAAGGGACCAACACATATCCCGCAAAGATCCGGAGCCACAAACGCACCTTGGGCGTTAATACCAACGCAAAAGCCAATACGATTCCCATAAGGATAAAGTGCGCAAAATGATTCGGACAAATATATGTGCCACTGGCCCGCATGCCATACTGCGCAGGACGGAGCAGATACAAAACCCGGGTGTCCCCATGCCAATGAAGACTGATGGCGTAAAAAGAATGCGCCAGCACCCCTGACAACATGAAGAATGAGCCGGCAGTCCATGAAGCAGCCTGGTTTCCTAAATCAGATAAAACCCCATAGAGCAACCAGGCCGTCAGGAGAAACAGCAGCTCGGTCCAACTCTCAAACGCAATCGGCGTAAAAAACATGGCCCGAACGGCCACATAAAGTAAAATCAAAGACCAGAAAAAGAAATCGCGCGGAAGCCAAAGGCCCTCCTTAAAGCTCCCGGTTTTGTACAAGGTAACGGCCAGAAAACTGCCGATCCCTATCAGAATGGGAAGCCAAAAAGGACCGGCGGCCCAAAAACGGGTTCCGCCAAAAAAGGTAACCATCCCCAACAGACAAATGAATAAAAAACAAAACATGCCCATTCGAAGAATAGGCAGTTCTGTTGTCGGAGAGGCTATGCCTCCCTTTCTTCTTTTTGAGGATTTCCGCGGGAACCCCATTCGCTTAAAAAGTAGAACGACCCACCCAGACCACATCTCCGGCAAGCAGTTCCACATCCAAGTTGGGATTGTTACGGATTTTTTTAAAGTTAATCACAACTTTTTCATTATTCCGCACCAGCGTAATTTCTTTTTCATCCACCCACTCAGTGAAATTTCCCGCGGCCACAATGGCATGGCTCAAGGTCACCCGCCCCACCAGGGGAAAACGGCCCGGCTGATTCACTTCCCCGCCAATCGAATAAAAAGTATTTGGAACCACAACCCGTACGGTCACATCTTTATAAATTTTTTGACGGTCTGTATACTCGGCTTCGATTTCACGTTCCAACTCTGTGGAGCTCAGACCTTTGCCTTTGACAGTTCCAATATAACGCAGTTTAATAGCACCTTCATCATCGATCATGGTTTGAATCTCTTCATCCAATCCGCCGGATCCGGAGAGGGAGATGTATACCGCGTCTCCAACTTTCAATCGGTAAACATTGTCGGTGGGTTGATCTTTCACCACCAGCTCACCATCCTCATTCCTTACCATTTCAGGGCTGTCACCGACACGGGTAACCGTAACAGCTTCTTTTGCCTCCGGTTTTTCCCGTGAAAACAAGCGGCCAAAGAATCCTTTTTTCTTTGGGCCCGCTTCCTCATTCTCCTCAGCACCCGCTTGATCGTCAGCATTGTCATCCACCTCTTCCGGCTCCTCCACCACTGGAACCGGTGTCGGAATCGGTGTGGGAACAGGTGTCGCAATCAATACCGGAGGTACATAATCATATTCCCGCCGTGAACGCTCCACCCCGTCGGGAGTGCTTTTACACGCAGAGAAAACAAGCGAAGAGAAGAGCAGAAAGGTGAAAAGTTTTAAAGGATTCATTCGTTTCATTAAAATCTTTCCTGTGAGGGAGTTTGCGGTGCCGCATCCAAATCTTTGGATTCGTTATCCGTTTCCGAATAGTGAGTGTAATAAGAGTTATAATAATAATAATCGTCGCGCAGGATATTGATGTTGTTCAGGACCACCCCGGCAATTTTACCCCCCACATTTTCCACCAAATGCTTCGCGCGGGCAGACATTTGACGCGGATATTTACGATATTGAACGACCAACATCACGCCATCCACCTCACTGGCCAAAATGGATGAATCACTGATTCCCATAATGGGAGGGGAATCAAAAAACACAAAATCATAGCGTGCCTTGAGGTTGGTGATCAAATCCCGAACCCGTTGGGTATCCAACATGCCTACCGCATGTTTGGGCAACTGTCCGCTGGGGAGAAAATGGAGGTTTTTATGTTCGGTCGGTTTAATCGCGTCTTCCAAAGGCATATCCCGCATCAGTACATTCACCAATCCATAGCGGTTGGACATCCCCATGATCTTATGCTGCACGGGACGGCGCATATCCGAATCGACAATCAATACCTTGTCGCCCATGGCCGCACATACGAAGGCCAGGTTAAACAGAGTTGTGGATTTCCCTTCACCCACCCCACCGGAGGCAACCGCGAAAGCCCCCCCGGTCTTTCCGTCACGGGAAAATTGAAGATTGGTCCGCAGTACCCGATAGGATTCGGAATGGGGACTTTCAATGCCTTCAATGTTTAGCGTTTTCACTTTCTGAGGAATCACCCCGATCACTGACGTATTGAGGTAACGCTCCACATCATCCACCGTCTTCACGGAGGTATCCAGATATTCAATAAAGAAAGCCAGTCCTACACCGCAAAAGCCACCCAGAAAGAGAGACAGGGCTATATTTAAAACGTAATTCGGAGTGTAAAAATTCTTTTCATCCGCCGGGGTTGCCATTTCAAATATTTTGATCGGCATTCGGGGTAAAGCGACATCGACGCCCTCCTGGGCGGCCCGCGCCTGTAGCGAAGCATAAATGGAACGCTGAACCCGCACTTTTCTTTCCGCACGTTCAAAGGGAAGCATTTTGCGACTTTGCGCATCCCGTTCCGCGGCCTCCACTTTTTCCAGTTCACTTTCCAACGCCTCTACCCGACTTTTAGCCACCAGGTAATCTGTGCGTAAACCGGCTTTAATTCCTAAGATTGCCGCTTCAAGTTTTTGCTGGGTGCGACGTAGACCCTCTTTCATCTGCAGGACATCAGGATGATTTTCCCCTAAATTCTGCAATTGCATGGACAGTTGAATTTCGAAATCACTTTCCTGACTGCGCAACATCTCCAAACTCTGATCCGGAACCGTCATCAGCAATGAATTGATCAACCCTTCCCCTTCCAAGTTTTCAATTTCATCCAAGCGCGCTTTGCGGGTAAGCATATCCACACGATAAGACATCAAGTCTGCCTGAAGCTGCCGCACCCGTTCAGATTCCGCCGTAATCCTGACGCCATAATTAATGGTGGTAAGATCCAACTCTTCCCTGATTTCCTCCAGGCGGTCTTCGGCGGCAATCACTTTCAGGTTTTCCTCTTCCATTAAGGTATCCAGTGTGCTCAGCCCCACCCGCACCTGCTCCACACTTTGTTCAATACGCTGCTGCCCGTAGACCTTTGCAATTTCATTGGCAATATGTGCTGCCTGCACAGGATTCGAAGAAACCGCTGTAATCGAAATGTTACTGGTATTCCGTTGCTGCTGAATGGAGATACGTTTTTTCAGCAGATTCAATGCATCCTGTTTCGGAATGGGCCCCGGCATTTCAAACTCTTCCCCCCAAACTTTGGTCAGAGATAGATTTTCAATGACCTGAGACAGCACCATCTCCGAACCGAGGATTTCCAACTCCGTCATGAGAAAATACGGATTGTACTGGGAGGAACCCATTAACTGGTTATTAAAAACCTGCATGTTTTGGGAATCTTCATACACCCGGATCAAACAGGTGGCTTTATACCGCTTCTCCATCAAATTGGTTACAATCACCCCGGTGATCCCCACAAGGACCATCACAATAAGAATGATTTCTTTTCGGGAACGGATTACCCGCCAATAATCTAAAAAATGTAGAGAATTTCCTTCCTGATTTTCGTTCAAATGATCCATATGTCCTCTGGTCAAACCCTGATGATAAAAACGGCGTACAAGTGCTTAGACATGTACGCCGTCAGTCTTAATTAATAAAGCTTCAATTCTGTATCTTTACTGAATTAGAGACTGTACTTCCAACCGAGAGAAATCCGGTTCCGGTCATAGTCACTGGCAGACCGTACATCAGAATCCAAATCTGAATACTGGTAGCTCAGCACCATGGCGTTACGCACGTTGATGTTATAATCCAGAGACGTGGAAAGATAAATGGTTTCTTCATCCCCATCTGTATTCACCGCCGGATCAAACAATGACGTGGTATTATCCATGGAGTAATCCCCCATCGCATATGTGCCACCGATGGTGAAGGTCAGAGATGCCGTCAGATCATTTGCGTAAGACAAGTTAGCCGTAAAACGCTCTTGCATGGAAAAGGTGCTCACTGCGGATTTCGCCTGGGCATAGCCCAGACCCAAAGTGAAACGACGTCCTTTCAGGGGCTGATAACGTAAGGTGAGGTTACCATAAGGGGAATCGGTATCTTGGGATACCACATCGGAAGGATCGTGAGATTCATAACCTAAACGAATTTCACCATCGAGCTTGGGATTCAGTACTTTGCTGAAAGACAAACCGCCCTGAAGCGTTTCCGCATCCCGGTAGTCCGCAGTGTAATCCACATCGGTGTAACGAAACTGTACGGCCAGATTGGAAGTCGGTTGCAAAACCTGAATGATATCAAAACCACCGGTCGCTTCACTGTAGTCGCTGGTTTCTGCAACCTGATCATCATCATATGCAAAATCCACGTAACGTCCACTGGCTTTCAATGAGGTTTTTTCAGGCACGACCTGCGTGATCACATCCAAATTTACAGAGTTGTAAATGTAATCGTTGTTGTTCCGGAAACTTACATCATCTTCAACCAGCTCCGGCTCATCCGCTTGACGCAGGCTGTACTTTAACTGCGCACTGGTGCGGGGCGTGAAATCGTGATTCAGAATGACATCCAGCTGGTTGTTGATATCGGTGTCATCATCCGGACGGTTTTCATAGTATTTGAAGGTCGGGATGTAACGCAGACCGTAATAGGTGTTTCCCGCCTGAGAATCCAATAAAAACTCAATCTGCTCCACCAATACAAAACTCTCTACCGGCTCAGTCCCTTCTCCGTCTCCAGTGGTAAATACGTTGTCATCATATTCAACCCGGAGGTAATTGGAAATATCCAAGGGCAAGTCTTTCGCTGAAAGATAGAAACTGCTGCTAATAAAAAGTCCTAATGCAAGTCGTGTGATTTGTCTCATTGTAATAATTGGGGTTGGTTTAAAATCTAAAATATATATGACGAAAGGTCATCGAACGCTCAGGGAGCGGACGGAGTCATGTTTCCACTGGTGCCACCGCTGGATCCACCGACAATCGCCGCCAAAGTGGCTTCTAAATCGGCCTGGGATACCGGGATCGCTTGAGGTTCGGAATCGTCTGTGGTGGTCTCAAGAAACGAACGGGTGAGCGGATCATCTCCGGTGACACTTTCTTTATCAAATCCACTGTCTCCGGGAACGGAGCCGGATACTCCGGCGGACGTGGCAATTTCATTTACGTCCACTCCGTATTTTTCAATCAGTAAGTCGACATAGGGTTGCGTATCTTCACCGGCAATTTGCGCTTCAGCTAATTCGACTTCCAGACCTAAAGCTTTTACCAGCAAACGGGCCAACTCTCCGGGCGTAAGCATCGCACCCGCATCCCAGCCCCCTTGGGGAGCCACCCCGCGTGCGGTTAACATTTGAATGGCGCTGGCTTGGGTTGCGGCTGTGGCCTCATTACTAAACAATCCCAATTTACGGGCAATAATCACCGCGGCCTGCCCTTGCGTGAGCCCCGCCTCTTCTTTTTCTGCCGGTGCCTCTTCCTCTTGACCAAAGACAGGAAGTACGGCGGTAACAAGCGTGGCGCTCAATAAGAGTAAAAAGAATTTGCTGAAACGATGGGTTCTCATGATACGGGTCTCCATAGGAAGGGTTAAATGATCCATGTATAATTGAATAATACAAAATTTAACGCCTTCACGCTGATGATGTCAATCAAATAGGCATGACTAAATGCTGAATTTCTGTAAGGAAATCGCACATGAACACCTTTACACAATCCCTTTCCACATCTGAACAACAACGGCTCCTCACCCACTTGCAACAACCGGGATATGAACCCCGCGAAGTGAACCATGCCATCGCCGCCGCCAAAAAACCGGGACTGAATATCGTGCTCTATAAAAGCGGAAAACTGGTGGTTCAAGGAAAAGGATTAAGCGAATGGATTGAATTTTCCCTCGAACCGGAAATTCTGCAGAGAACCCTGAATACCTCCTCAGAACCCTCCACCTCCCCTTCCCCCCCGGCCTCTGCGCATATCGGAATCGACGAAAGCGGGAAAGGCGACTTCTTCGGTCCCATGGTGGTCGCCGCCTACCATGTCCCCCCCGCCCATTATAAAGGCCTCCTCAAACTCGGGGTCCGGGACAGCAAAAGTATTTCTTCCGATAAAAAAATCACCAGTATTGCCTCACGGTTATTAGAGAAAACCCCTGCCCACTGCGAAGTACTGGTCTTCGAACCTGAAAAATACAATCCGTTGGTGAAAAAGTTCGGGAGCGTCAACCGTTTGTTGGCCTGGGCCCACGCAACCGTTTTGGAAAATCTCCTCACCCGCTTTCCGGACACCCCCCGGGCCGTCGCCGATCAATTTGGCCCTGAACACCAAATTATTTCCGCCTTAAAAGAACGGGGAAAAAAAATTGAACTGGTGCAAAGACACAAGGCCGAATCCGATCCCGCCGTCGCCGCCGCATCCATTCTCGCCCGCCATCGCTTTGTGATGGAAATGAAAGCGCTGGGGGAACGTCACAACTGTGAACTTCCCCGGGGGGCCACCCACGTCAGAAAACCCGCCGAAGCCCTGGTGAAAAATGCGGGGCCTGAAATCCTTGCCCGCGTAGCCAAAACCCATTTTCGCACCACCCGGCAAGTGCTGGAAGCCTGTGGCTATGACCCCGCCCTCCTGGGTACCCCGGAACCCAAAGACCATTCGCATTGGAAAAGGAAAAAGTAGGATGGTGGGAAGGTGAGCTGGCGAAGCGTTGAATCCGGAATCTCAAATCTGAAATCCGCATAAGGTCCCCCCTTTTGCCGGCCTATATTTTCGGCGCATTCCGGGTGTTATACACCCCTTCCTCACTGAAAATATGCCAGGCCAAAGTCACATCTCGGGGCGTCGCCTCCGCGGCGCCTTTCAGGGGATATGTGACTTTCAATTCTTCATATTTGTATGAGGCCATCTGATGGAAAGGTAAAATCTCCACCCGTTCGACCCGATTCCACCCGGAAATGATCTTTGCAACTTTACGCAATTGTTCTTCACTGTCATTCAATCCCGGCACCAACACAAAGCGCGCC
This sequence comes from Kiritimatiellaeota bacterium B1221, assembly GCA_029269125.1. Taxonomy (GTDB): domain Bacteria; phylum Verrucomicrobiota; class Kiritimatiellia; order SS1-B-03-39; family UBA6053; genus UBA6053. Next base: position 317,436 of record JARHXX010000001.1, read on the forward strand.
CATATCGGTTTATCAAATTTCCGCAACCGTTCCGCAAAATCCAGGGTCGGCTGTATCGGCTTTCGCGTCACCTTCCGATGGGTCTCGTCGTCACCGGCCTTTAAATCGAGCAAAACCAGATCCACCGCTTCAAATAAACTGTCCGGGCTTCGCTCATGCAGCGCTCCCGATGTGTCCAGCGCCGTATGCAGTCCCATCGCTTTCGCGCCCCGGAAAAGCGCTTCGGCAAAATGCGGCTGCATCAGTGGCTCCCCCCCACTGATGGTCAGTCCTCCTTTGGCCCGTTTCAAAAAGGAAGCATAACTTTTCACTTCCTCCAGAATCTCCGTGGTCTTTTTTAAAGTGCCGCTACGCAAAAGCCACGTATCCGGATTGTGACAGTACTGACAGCGCAACGGGCATCCATTCAGAAAAAGCACAAAACGAATCCCCGGTCCGTCCAGCGTGCCACCGGTTTCAACTGAATGCACATACCCCTGCTCCGCAGTGCAGATTTCCCGGGGTGGCGAAAGCGTGACTTCGGTCATGAATCTTTTTGTAAATCACGTATCCGCTCACCCATTTGGGTGCGAACCGTATGTAAACGTCCCAACATTAATGCGCAAATTTGCTTCATGGTGCCGTAGCCGAAAGCCGGATCGCGGTCACATAATTCGCGGATGGCAGATGCATCAAACTCCATAAGCATCGACCCTTCACGGGTACGCGAGGTGAACGCCCATTTGTAGGGCGGCACCAGCCAGGACCAACCAATCACTTCCCCCACATCAATCATTTGCACCCATTGCTCCTGATCATCCGACAACGTGGCGTATAGCCCCACCGTCCCTTCCATCACAATGTAAAAGTTTTCCGCCGGCTCCCCCTCTTCAAACAGGACCGCACCCGCTTCGAGGTTGATAACCCGCATGTGCTCCGCCAGTTGATGAAGATACACTTCACTTAAACGCTGAAATACGGGATGTTCTTTTAAAAATTGTACATTCTCATTCATAAGTTGTTTCTCCACAGCCGAGCATACGGTTCAAATTCCTCTCTGGGAAGAATTTAAATCGAAAAACATTGTCCCGCTTCCCCGCCATGGACTAGGGTTCCATTATGAAAGCAACTTTTTACGAATCCACGGTGTTTGCCCTTTGTAAATCCGGGATTTATCTACTTCTGGCCCTGGTTATCGGTTTGTTGTGTTGGACCGGCTACCGCCTTGCCACCCTGGAATCCTATGCAGAAATTCATCCAGACGAACTTTCAGCCCCCCTTTCCGTCGCTCTCATAGAACAACCTCCCCTGCTCACCGGAACCATCCAGCCCTCCTCCCCCGTTTTGGGTCCGGAATGGGACGACTCTCTTCCCTTTCTCTCCCGCAAACAACTCGAAGTATTTATCGCAACCCTGCCCACCGCCCAACAGGATGAGCTGCTGCAAAATCTGGAGCAACTCCTCAAACACCCTTCCCTTCAAAAGGAAAACCCGGCACAGATGCTGAGCGCTTATCTCCTCCTTAAAAAAGATCGCTATGAGCATCCTCCCGAAATTTGGGGTCTCCCCGCCCGCGTGGTCCTTCCCGTACTGCTGGCCCTCGCCAGCCTGTTACTCATCTTCCTCCTGCTCTGCATCGTCCTTCTGAAAGTGGAAAGAAATACCCGTTAGAATTCAGAGACCCGCCAAACCGGAAAAACCGGCGCGGCAGCCCCCATTTCCATATCCATGTGCAGAAGGAGGGACCCCACATTTTCTTCACCCTCCGTCTTTAACGGAGAAACATAACTTTTGAAGGCTCCGTTCTCCGCTTCAAAAAATTTAAAAATCTTTACCCCACTTTCGGCGAACACCCGCTCGTTCCTCGGAATTTTCCAATCACCCCAACGGCGCGCGGACAAGCGAAACGTAAACAATAAATTATCCTCTGAGATTTGGATTCCCGATAGCATCACCTTGCAGGGCTCCTCCGGTTGGGTCCCCTCATCTTCTTTCATTTTGATGGACGTGACTTCTTGGGAAGACGCCCCACAGGTGACTTGAAAAGCCGTCAGTTTTTCCGGCGTGAAGGCAGGGTCCTCCTGTTTCCAATCTACGCTCAGCAATTGCACCTCCACCTTCCGTGGACGCTCCATCCACGCTTTAAAGGCCTCCACTTCAGACGCCATGACGCACTTGCCTTGTACGGTTTCCATTGCCAGACAGCGTTCATACAGCTCACGTATCCGCATCCCGTTTTGCGCCCCTCTCTGCCAATGCTCAAATGTTTCAACTAGTTTTGTATACGCCTGATAATCCTTCTGAAATCTCATCAGCATGGCGTCCTGTTCTTCCGCCAGTGTCCGGAAAGGTTGCGGCCGTTTCCTCAGCGCATCCACAATGTTTAGATAATGAGTCTCCGGTCCCGCCGGAAGATTCAAAACCTGTCGACGGGTCATGCGCTCCAATACTTCTCGTAAGTGCCTTTCGGATTCCCGGGAAAACTCACTCCACTCGGTAGGGGCGTTCCGCAACTTCACATGATTTTCATCCCACAACAGAATCACCTCATTCCAGGCCCCCTCATCCAATGATTTTTCAAATTGAATCAATTCCTGTTGCACGTTCGGATGAAAACGCTCCTTCCCCGGGAGCTCCCGAAACAGAAGTCCACCCGCAAACAGCAGCCCTCCCAGGATGCATGCACGGACCCTCCCGGATCGCTTCCTGCGGGAGGACACATTTCTCTGCACCTGCATTGTCAACAGTTGATCCACCAAACCCGAAAGCGTTTCAAACCGGCCGGGACCTTCCATGATCTCCACCTGATTTTCACCGAAACTCCCCTTTAAATATTGAATCAGATTTTCAGGGACCGCCTCCGCCTTTGAACCAAACACCTGTACACGCTTCTCCACTTCCGATACCGGAGGTTCGATGGACAGCAGAAAATCGATGCCCTCTTGAACCGCTGACGCCTGCGCGGGTGCATACACCCACAATCCATGGGCATACGCCACGAAATTTCTAAAACTTTTAGAATACCCCCCACCCGCATTCGCCATGACTTCCACATAACAGGCAGACTGTCCCGGACGACGGATCCGAAATACATATCGGGTGCCCTCCAAGGAAAGTTCCGATGCATCCGGATCAGCCATCCACTCATTTCCGCGCTGAAACTCCTGAACCGCCAAACGCTCATCCGCACTCAGACGAAGCTTCGATCCGGGTAACCTGGACAATCTCATAATCATCCCTCCCCCCTCACTTGCGGACGGCAATTCACTCCAGTCCCGCAGCAACCTGTCCGTACCCGGCCCCATGCATGCCACCTGCACCACCGGCAGTTTAAAAAATCCTTCTAAACTCCGGCGCTCGCCCAGCGGAGATTGAATGGGAGAAAGATGAGGGCGCAGCGGCTGCGACACTTGAACATCCGCAGCCCCCACCATCGCCCCCTGAAACCGTCGACCACACACTTCAAATGACACTTCGCCCTCAAGCCTCCGGTCCTCGATAAAATCCCCCCGCAGCCAAAGTGCCCCCTGCTCCCAAACCAGACGGCAGTAAATATCCTCTTTACAATCCAGTGTCACCCGGTTTCCCGCACCGGCACGGCCCATGGTAATCGTAGGATCTCCCTCCGAGAAATATACCTGAAAGGATGGCGAACCCAATGCAACCAAATGAAATTTAGCCATGGTCCACGGCTCCTGCCTGACGCTTTTCCGACACCCAAAGAAACAGCCCGATGGTCAAAGATGCCTGCAGAAAACACAACCAGCCCACATACACATATTCGGTCACAGGAGCGGGCTTGCCTTTGCCCCCATACACCAACAAATTTAAGGTCGGACGGGAAATCAACCCTCCCGATCCCACACTGTGAATCCAAAATTCCAGCCCATTCATTTCCGGATCCACTTCCCGCAAAGCTTCTAACGAAAAACCTTCCGGCGCAGGGCCATAAAGATGGGCCTGATTTTCCAATGTCGAAGAACCATGGTACCCCACCCGGTTAAACAGCAAATGCGGAATCAACATGAGCGGAACCAAGGTCACCGCCAAAGCTTCACTCCGGCACAAAGCGGAAATCATCAATCCCGCCAAAGCACCGGATCCACTCAACAGCAACAAAGGGAGCCATGAAGCTTTCAGCATTTCCAGAGAAAGCAAAAACGGGGACATCTGCAATCCAAAGGGTTGCATTTGTGCAAGCACCCCGAAACTGGCGATAAACAGGACCACCTGCAAACCTGCAACCTGAAGGACAAAAAAAGCTTTCCCTAAAATGTAGGAGCATGGCGACAGGCCACTACGCTTGTCCCGGAGATACAAGGACCATTCGGACACAATTTCCCGTACCCCGAAATTCATCGACAGCCATAACAAAGCCACCGTGGAAAAAAGTAACACACTGGCAAATCCGGGATTTCCGGGACGCAGTTGGGAAAGCACAATCATCGCCGAAAAAACAGTCGGTAAACACAGGGCCATCCCTACATGATTCCGGTTGCGCACAAAACGCCGCCAGGATCGGCCGCTCACCGTAAATAGTTGGCGGGAGCGGTTTGCAGCCATGGACCTCCGCACCGGTTCTCTTGCAGGCAGCACCTCCGCCGGCACACTTTCCACCGACCAGCGGCAATCCGCAGCGTAACTCTCCAACAGCGCCTGCGCCTCCAATTTATCCGGAGCCCCCTCAAACACCACGGAACTGCAATCCGCCTGATCCAACAGACTCCGCAAGATCAGCAAATGGTCCAATTTCCGAACCAGACTTAAATCATGGGTAATGCATACCACCGTGATTCCTGAATGCGCAATCTCCCGCAAGCGATCCATTAATTCGTCCTGCATCCGCGGATCCAATCCGGCGGTCGGCTCATCCAGAACTAAAATCTGAGGCAACTGTTGAAGTTCAACCGCCACATTTAACCGTTTCGCCTCCCCTCCGGAAAGTTGGGAAACCGGCGTATGAATCACTCCCGCCAACTTCAATTGCTGAAGAATTTCCCGCGCGTCCCCATGCAAAGTCTCCGTGTCCTCACTTCCCCGGAGCTTCTGAAGGTACGTCATCGACTCCAATGCCGTCAAATATGGATACAGCAGGTTTTCCTGTGGCACATATCCGATTACCGGATCCGCGGCCCGCGCCCCCGATTCATCCAGAAAATTGATTTGGCCACCGGAAACCTCCAAGTCCCCCAGCAAACACCGGGCAAAGGTGGATTTTCCGCAGCCGCTCGGCCCCATCACTCCCACCAACTGACCCGGCCCCAGACTTAACTGGACACTGTCCAAAATCATCCGCTTGCCCCGGGAAAATGAAAGATCCCTCACCTGAATCCCCACCGGAGGCGGCACATCTTCCCAAATCCCCTGCGGATTCACCCGCCAATATTTCCCGTCCAAATCCAAAAGAGGCGTCCCGGTAACTTCATTGTGTCCCGAAAATTCCAATAAATCCACTTTCGGGTTGATTGAAGATTCGGACAGCAGATGTTCCAAAATATAGGTGGCCTCCTTATCCAAAAGACATTCAACCCGGACCTGTAACAGATCCGGAGAAACCGCCATCCCCGCCTGAATCAGCCCTGAGCGGGAGACAATGGCCTCCCCACCCAGCGCCTCCCAAGAATGAAATTTCATCCCCTCCATGCCCAGTTAGGGTGCAAGACCTTCCAAGACTTCACAGCGGTATTCCAAATCATATTCCGGTTTCGCACTTTGACTCACCTGCAACACCCAGAAATCTTTTCCCCCTGATGCATAATTCATCGTTCCCTGTAAACGGGCTTTCGAAACCACCCGCGAACCGGCATGGTATTCAAAGCTGCCACGGGGTGTCCAATCCGCATTTAAGGTATGGCCCTTCGCCGTATTCCCCTGCAAAAACAACTTTCCACTTTCCACCTTTAACGGGATGATATCTTTTTGAGTGGCTTGACGTGACAATCTGACTTCCCCTTCAATTTGCGGAGACAGCAGCATCGGCAAACTGATAGGCAGCGCGCCTCCCTTCACCACCCAGGTGCCTCCTTCCTCCACTTCCTCATTCGGGAAAATATAGGGATCGGGAAAGGGATGGAAATTCATTAAAAAAGATTGTTCATCGCGCGAGAGCTGCTCAAACGTAAGCTTCTCTCCGTTTTGATGCTTCAGCAATTCAAAATCACGAACCCCTCTGCCATCGAGATAGCGCATACGCACCACACTTCCCTCCAGACTTTCCACTTCCTGAATCATCTGTTCAGGTTTCAACAATTCTTTTACCAGTTTGCTGTCCAGGGACGTCTGTTTGAGTAGTTGATTGATTTGTTTTTCCGACACCTCCAGCGCACCTTCCGGCAGCGGCAGATTATAGAAGGCCGCCGTGACCTGAATGGTATCTTTGAGAGCTTGATCCAAATCCAGCTCGATATTCGCATCAAAGGCCACCTGCAGAAAACGGGAGGTGCGGAGTTCCAATTCCAGAAGGATTTCTTCCCCGTCATTTTCCAAAACCTTCATATCGTAACTGAATCGGCCGGTAAGCAAAATCACCATCTCTTTGCGTAATCCCCAACGGGTATGCTGACCGGGCACCTTCAATTGATAATCCGTGGTGGCCCGGTAAACCTGACCCGGCTGATAGGTCTGTTTCAATCGCAAAGGATCACCTACCGCCGGCGGAGGCACCGGAGTGGGAACCGACACCCGCAACGGCTCCCCGGCGGACACCGGATCCGGTTTTGAGTGGTTTTCCATGGTAAACAGCGTGACCACCAAAGCCACGATCACCAAACCCAACAACGCTATGATTTCGTTTTTTTTCATAAACTCTCCCCGCCCGTCCCGTACGACGAAACAGACAAGGCTATCTAAAACAATTCGCCCTCTCTTTACAAGCGATAAAAAAACCGCCGGCAGAACACCCACGGGTTGAATTTTCTATCAAATAGACGGTTTAAACCTCATCCGGCCCAATGACCGGTTGACAGCTTTCACCTGTGCACGCGTCCAGCGGGAAAAGCGGGCGAAACGGAAGTTGCCTTTACCCAGCCCTTTACATTTCTCCGTCGTAAAGAAAGACGGTCCTGCATTTGATGATTAAACAAAACCGACATTCCCCCCTTATGGCCTGTCAGACGAATGAAGCCCATCGCCAGCAAATGGGCGGGGAGGAAATCGGTTTAAAGCAGACGGCCGCTGGTTACTTTCACAAAATCACTGATCTTGTTTTCAATTTCCTGCCACTCTTCCGCAGGATCAGACCCCTTTACAATCCCCGCGCCGGAATAGATATTCACCTGCCGCCCCTGCACCAATCCCGAACGAATCGCCACCGCGAATTCAGCAAAATCCTCGCCAAAGCATCCCACCGGGGCCGCATACCAACCACGGGAAAAAGGTTCCAGACGTTTCAATTCCCGAAGCGCATTCACGCGGGGAGATCCCCCTACCGCCGGCGTGGGATGTAACGATTTCAAAATATCGGCATCTGAAACCATTTCCTGTAAAGTGGCGGCAAGCTGACTCAATAAATGTTGCTTTCTCTCCAGCTTTAACAACTTCGGCTCCTCCTCCGCTTCCACTGAAACCGAAAGCAGATGCAAAGCCCGAATCAAATCGCGGCGCACCAGTTCCTGTTCGTGACGTTCCTTGACTGACGCAATCAATTCCGCACCCAGCTGCCGGTCTTTCTCCTCATCCGAAACCCGCGGACGGGTTCCCGCCAGCGCCTCGGAATTTAACCGCCGCCCTTCCCGCCGATACAGACATTCCGGAGGCGTTCCCATAAAAGCCGCTGTTTCGGATGGCTGTATCAAAAAGTGGTAACAATTCGAGGTCACCTGCTCCAGCACCGCTAAAATCCAGGTGGCAGGCACCTCAGCCGCAAACGTATATTCCGCTTTGCGCGCCAACACGACTTTATCCAACACCCCGTTTTCAATCAGATCCAATGCGGCTGACACATTGGATTCCCACCCGTCCTTCTCCGGAAAGTCCCTGCGGCACAGCAGCGTGGGCAACTCCTCCGGGGTCTGAATGTTGGACAGCACCGACTGCCATTCATGCAGCAGCTGCTGCAAATTCACTTCCACATTCCGTCGAAAGTACAGATTGCAGGCCAATATCGTCTTTCCTTCCCTTCGGGAAACCTCGGCAAACGGAATCCAAAAACGGGTTTTCCCCATCTCCGGCCAGGGCCGTTCATCCACCGAAGTTTCCGTAAACGAAAAACCGCCCAGATACATCGGTTTCTTGGTACCAAAATGCGCCAGCACTTCCCTTCCGCGCTCAAACAGCCGCTCCGGTTCCTCAATCGATCCGGAACTGCATTCGTGACAACAGCCCACCCCCGCAATCACTTCATCCCGATCCCGGGCCGACCAGTATACCCGCCGATGAAAACGCTGTGCCAACAACCAGCGCAGTGGATCCACATGATCCATCGACACCTCAATCCTCACCCCGCGCGCCTGAATCTGATCCGGCGCATTCATCCAGTCTTTATAGGCCATGCGAATTCGCATGGGCATCTCAGCCACTGCTTTTCTCAGACTCGGATCTGACCCCACCCGCATTAGGCCGACGCCTCCCCCGGACGTATCCCTGTATAGAGCGTCGCCACCCCAAAAGTCATCGCTTCCGCTTTCACCTGCTCAAACCCCGCATCCCGCATCAAAGCACAAAACGCCTCCCCGCAGGGAAAGGTTTCCACGGTTTGATTCAAATATTTGTAAGCCGCAGCATCCCCGCTCACCCATCCCCCCAGCCTGGGCAGGATGTGCCGGAAGTATTTTAAATATCCCCAGCGCACCAGTTTGTTTTCCGGCACAGAACACTCCAGAATACACAGCTTGCCTCCCGGAACCAATACCCGCTTCATGTCCAACAGCGCCGTAGGCACATCCAACACATTGCGAATCCCAAAACTAATGGTCACAATATCAGCGGATTGATCTGCGGCGGGACAGGCCATCGCATCCCCGGTTTTCAGTGAAACCTTTCCTGCCAATTGCTTCTCTTTGATTTTCCCCCGGCCCACCTCCAGCATTTCTTCAGAAAGGTCATAGCCCACCGCCTGCGAAATCTCCGCTTTACCATCCAGCAAAAACAAAATCTGATCCCCGGTGCCCGTGGCCAAATCCACCAGTTGGATGGGACGGCCCTCCGGCAAATGTCGACGGACACGTTTGCGCCAGCTGACGTCCCGCCCGAATGAGAGCGAGCGGTTTAAAAAATCATATCGACCGGCAATGCGGTCGAACATTTTCCAGACGTCCTGACGGCTGGGGGAATCTTGGGATTGAGTGGGTTCGTTCATGTCTTGTTTAAGCTGACGTATCATAGTATAAAAACGGCCTGATGCAACCTCTGATCCATGTCGGTACACTCAAAAAACTCAATCAGGCCTTTCCCGGAGAATCCGAGATTTGGGCCGTAGACCTTCAAACCCAATCCTGTACACGCCTAAAAAAGGGCCGCAGCATATCGGCCACCCCCATCTCCAGCAGCCGATTCGGAGTGTCGGACACCCCGGGCTCCCTCAAAACCCCGCTGGGGGCCCACCGGGTCTGCGAGATCATTGGAACAGGCGCTCCCCTGGGACAGCCTTTTAAAAGCCGCCTGCCCGTGGCCTCTCCTTTACAGTCTTTTACCGGAGGAACCGGCGATGCCATTCTCACCCGCATCCTCTGGCTGAAGGGCCTGGTCCCGGAACTGAATCGACACAGCAAATCCCGATACATTTATATTCACGGCACCCATCAGGAGGAAAAACTGGGGCAACCCGCTTCCCAAGGTTGCATCCGTATGGGAAATCAGGTACTCGCCGACTGGACTGATTCTCTAAACGGCTCCCTGCCCTTGGTATGGATCGGCACCATTGACTCCCATCATGCGTAAAATTTCATCTCATAACATCCACAGCGTGAATTTCCCTCAGGTCCCCGCCCGCCCTCTGCTCTGGACGCTGCTCCTCACATCCATCGGCTTCGCCCAACTCCCCGATTTGGACGGCTTCTCCAGCGAAATAGATTTTTCGATTCTGGACACCACCGCCGACGACACGGATGCTCCCGCGGCCCACCCGGCAAACCACCTGTTTATCAATTTTGAATTGTTAAAACTGCCCCCCACCGACCAAAACCTTTTTCAGGATACCGAACAAGCCGGGATCAAACTGCTCGAATTCCCCGCCGCAAACTATTTGGTGGCCCCCAATCCCGGCAGAATTGACGGGGCCTACACCCAACTGGCAGACGCCATCGCGGAACTGGACCTTCAAATCCGCCCCCCCCTCAAAGTGGTGCTGCATGTCGACGGCAACTTTTCACTGGCCCTGGCACTGGAAAAAGATCCGCAGGACTTTTTACCCGAAGGCATCGACATCAGCCCCCTGCCCGAACTTCGCTTTGTCGCGGTCCTGGCGGATATTCAGCTTTTACAAAAAGATCACCCCCCCATTCTGGAAGCCTATTTGCAGTTACAGGAAGCCGCCCAACAGTATCAATGGAATTTGGACCGGCAGGAGTTTTACTTTTTTCCCCAATCTCCCGGTAAGGTTTGGTTCGCACTGCGCGTCAAAGGAAAGAACCCTATTGGCAAAATACCCGAACAGGAGTAACCTCTACCATGAAAACCCTTCTTCTCAGTCTCCTTTTAACCCTCACCGGAACCCTGGCTATGAGCGATGATCAAGTAAAATTAGAAAAAGCCTCTTTTGGTGGCGGATGTTTTTGGTGCCTGGAACCTTTCTTTGAAAAACTCAAAGGCGTGGAATCGGTAAAATCCGGTTACCAGGGCGGGACCGTGGAAAACCCCACCTACAAAGAAGTGACCTCCGGCAAAACCGGCCATGCGGAAGTGGTTCACATCACCTTTAACCCCCGGGTCATCAGCTACACCGATCTTTTGGAGGTCTTTTTTGACATTCACGACCCCACCACCCTCAACCGTCAGGGAAATGATGTGGGCACCCAGTACCGCTCCACCATTCTTTATTACAGTGACGCTCAAAAAGACCAGGCCCTGGCCGCCATTAAAAAACTGAATGACGACAACGTTTTTAAATCCCCCGTCGTCACCCAGGTCGAAGTGGCCGGCAACTTCTATATGGCCGAAAGTTATCACCAGGACTACTACGCCAAGAATGCTTCTGCCCCATACTGCCGGGTCGTCATCGCCCCGAAATTGAAAAAAATTCAATTGCGCGAAGACCTTCTGAAGTAATCCTTCAACAAACACCCTGACAGACACAGGGAGAGCCCACCGTCCAGTGGGCCTCTCCCTTAATTGCGCTGATAACAAAGCTGACGCACATGGATCAGTCCGCAGTCAAATCCGGCTTCGCAGTAACAAAAATAGTACTGCCACTTCCGGATAAACGTGTCATCAAACCCCAAAGCTTTCACCCGGCTCACATGCGCTGAGAACCGCACGTTCCAGCGCCGCAGGGTCTCGGCATAGTCCTTGCCGAATTCAAAGGCATCCACCTCGCTGAAACCGACAGCCCCACTCAAATCAGACAGGATTTGCGGACTCGGCAAATGCCCTCCCGGGAAAATGTGTTTGCGGATAAAATCGACGGAGTTGTTGTACTCCGCATAGCGTTCATCCGGGATGGTGATCGCCTGCAGCGCAAAGCGCCCCCCCGGTTTCAAGTGCTGCTGAACGGCCTCGAAATACTCCGGCAGAAATTCATGCCCTACGGCCTCCACCATTTCGATGCTGACCACATGATCGAATACTCCTTCCACATCCCGGTAGTCCTGGATACGAATTTCAACCAGGTCATCCAAACCGGCCGCCTTCACCCGCCGACGTCCTTCTTCCGCCTGCCGGACTGAAAGCGTCAGACTTGTCACCCGGCAGCCCCGCTGCGCCGCCATCCGGATTGCGCAAGCCCCCCACCCGCTGCCGATCTCCAACACATGATCAGTGGCCTTGAGATCGAGCTGTTCAATCAGGCGGTCAATTTTCCGGAACTGCGCCTGCTCTAAATTTTCACCGGCTTCCTCAAAGATTGCAGAAGAATACGTCAGGCTGGGATCTAAAAACGTTTCATACAGCTCATTGCTCAGATCGTAATGCTCTTGAATATTTTTCACCGCATTTTCTTTGGTGTTTCTGCGGAGATGATGCATCACCCCATCCATTTTTCTTAACACCTGTGAGGTCCCCCGGGCCACCCGCCCCATCTCCCTCTGGCTTAAGGCCAGAATTCGGAGCAGGGCACTTAAATCACGGGTGGTCCATTTGCCATCCATGTACGCCTCCGCCAGCGCCATGCTCCCCCCCAACAGAAACTGCTTGGACAGCCCGGCCTCCAAAAACACTAAATCCGCACTTTGCGTTCCCGCCTGCCCCAGCACGAAGCGGTTTCCGTCCGCAAAGGACAACCGGATCTGCCCCCCCTGCAAGCGTTGAAGTGCGTGGATAAAAATTCGGTCCCAATAAGAAAGGTTTGGCATGTCAGGATGATTGTGACTTAAGATTTGTGTGGCGTCCATGGAAAAAATACCGGGGTGGATTGTTGATATTCACGATAAGCGTCTCCCCGTGACTGCAGAGATTGCCTCTCCGCATGGGGGACACCCGTAACGTATCGGAGAAAAATGTACATAAAACAGGGGCCCAATAAGCATAAATACCACCGGGAACTTCCCACCGCCATCACCACATACCCCCACCAATGCAACCACTCGAAAAAATAATTGGGATGCCGGCTGTAATGCCACAAGCCCCGTTTGCAGACCTGTCCCTGAGTGGAGGGATCCTTCCGGAATCCCGCGAGTTGATGATCCGCCAGACTCTCTCCGGCAATCGACAACAACGCAATGCCCAGCCCCAAAACATCCCACAGGCTCGGAAAGCCCCCCCCGTGCTTTGATACCACCAGCGCGGGGGTCATAAATAATGCTACCAGCAAAGCCTGTCCCCAAAACACCCAGAAGAATTTACGGTTTGCAGATGCCCCCCAGTGCCGCCTGAGATTTTGATAACGCCGGTCCTCTTCCGGCCGATGCCGCAAACGATCATAATAAATATGCCAGGCCAGGCGCGCAGACCAGAAATTCAACACCCCGAATGCCAACCAGACCCGGGGAGAAAATCCGGAGGAAAACAGAATCACAAAACTGGACATCCACATTCCGGCCGACCAACCAAAATCGACCCAGCCCGCATTCCGGATTTTCACGGAATACATCCACAGCAGAATTTGTAAGCTGCTGGCCAAAGCAATTGAAATAAGTATCGGGGTCCACATGCAGACGTATCGCAGAAAAACTCATCCCCTTACAAAATGTAAGGAAAGAATTTTTACGACGAACCCTCCATATGAACGCCACAACTTCCTCCACACCGACATTTCAGCAAAACGAATCCAAAACCACGGTATTGCACACCTCACAATGGTTGCCCCGCCCCATTGAAGAGATTTTCGAATTCTTCAGCCGACCGGAAAACCTCCAGCGTCTCACCCCCAAACAATTACAATTTGAAATCCTCACCCCCTCTCCCATAGAGATGAAAGCCGGCGCCCAAATCGACTATAAACTCAAAGTCCATGGAATTCCCCTGCAGTGGCGGTCACTCATTTCCAATTATCATCCGCCCCACAGTTTCACCGACGAGCAACTCAAAGGCCCTTACAAAACCTGGATTCATTCCCACCGCTTTTTCACCGACGGAGAAGGCACCCGGGTCGAAGACCACGTCACTTTCAGCGTACCCGGAGGTCGGCTGGTCGAAAAACTTATCGTGCAAAAAGACCTCGCCTCCATCTTTTCCCACCGGCATAAGGTCCTGAACGAAATCTTCACCTGATCCATTCCCCTCCACCCCATTCCACGTTCCCCGCTGCCGGACGTTCACCCTGACAGCGCCTGCCTGCCGGAGCCATGGTTCACGCCAAAGGGTCGCCCGGAACCAAAGTGCCGCAACCCAGGGCCCTAAAGCTCCCCCGCCGTAAAACCTGAGAAATCAGGATGTTCCGAACCGGACCTTCTCCAAATTCGACCCTCTCCCCTCTTGCATCCCCGGATCTTTGATGCAGAATACCTGCATGAACCCCTTTCCCCAAATTGACCCCGAAGATCCCGCCAGCCGCGCCTACTGGAAACAGAAACTCACCCCCGAACAATTCAGAGTCTGCGTGGAACGCGGCACCGAACGTCCTTGGTCCGGCGAATACAACGACGAAAAAACCGAAGGCCTTTACCATTGCGTCTGCTGCAAAGCCCCCCTCTTCCGCTCCGATGCCAAATTTGATTCCGGATGCGGTTGGCCCAGCTACTTTGAACCGGTCAGCGCCGGGGCCATGCTGGAACTGGAGGATGCCTCTCTGGGACGCGTGCGAACCGAAGTCCGCTGCCAAAACTGCGGTTCACATCTGGGCCATGTTTTTAACGACGGACCCCGCCCCACCGGCCTGCGCTATTGCATCAATTCGGTCTGCATCGAATTGGAGCATGCGTGAAAAACTTCTTGAAATTTGCAGGATTCATCCTCCTCACCTCGAACCTGTCTGCGGACGTAAAAGACCTCTACCGCCAACACTGTCAGGTCTGCCACGGCCAAAAAGGTCAGGGCGGCCTGGGCTCCTCCCTGGTGGACGGACAGTGGACCTACGGAAATTCCGATGCCGAACATGCAGAAGTCATCACCCGGGGGCTTCCCGATATGGGCATGCAGGGATTTGGGGAAATTTTAAGTGATAAAGAAATCCGCTCCCTGGTGATTTATATTCAAGAGCTGACCCGGCAAGCCGATCCGGCCAAAGCCCCCCGGAATCATCAAGGCCTGTTTCAGACACAGCATCAGCAGTACCGCATCCGGGAGGTTTTTAAAAATCACCGGAAAATGTGGGGCATCTCTTTTCTGCCGGATGATAAATTCATCGTAACCGAAATTGACGGTGCGCTTCGCATCATCACGGCCGATGGAAAACCCGCTCCTCCCGTTAAAGGGACACCCGAAATCGCCCGCAAAGGCCAGGGCGGCATGCTGGATGTTGCCGTACACCCCGATTACCTGAAAAATGGTTGGATCTATCTGGCCTATGCAGAAGGCAGCCCGGATCACTGCATCACCACCGTGGTGCGGGGAAGAATTAAAGAAAACACCTGGGTCGATGAAGAAACCATTTTCCGGGCGGATGAAAAATTCAGAAATGGGGCCGGCGTTCATTTTGGCAGCCGTATCGCCTTCAGAGAGGACTATGTGTTCTTTTCCATCGGAGACCGCGGACGGCAACAGCACGCCCAGAACATCGACTATCCCAACGGAAAAATCTTTCGCTTACATGAGGATGGCCGCGTACCTGTAGACAACCCTTTCGTCCAGGAATCATCCCTGCCGGCCATTTGGAGTCGCGGACACCGCAACCCCCAGGCCCTCGCCTTTCGTCCGGGCACCGATGAACTCTGGTCCACCGAACACGGTCCGCGCGGCGGAGATGAACTCAACCGCATTCTCCCCGGCCGCAATTATGGGTGGCCCACCGTCACCTACGGCATGAATTACAACGGCACCCCCATCACCGAACACACCTCCCTCCCCGGCCTGGAAGATCCCGTTTGGCATTGGACACCCTCCATCGCCACTTGCGGAATGACATTTGCAGATGGAGACGTTTATCCGGGCTGGCAGGGAGATATTCTTGCCGGCGGTTTAAAAGCCCAAGTGATCGAACGGCTTCGCATCGGACCCGAAGGTCTTGCAGAACGGGAAGTCATCCTTAAAGATCAGGGACGGGTACGGGACATTAAAACCGCCCCCGACGGCTCCATTTATGTCATTCTTGAAAGCACAGGCAGTCGCCTGGTCAAAATCGTTCCGGAGAAATAAAAGATCGACAGTTCCCTTCCTGCCCTTTAGCAAACGCCCATATGTCTACACACAAAAGAGAAAATATCTGGGTCAACCTGATCCTCAACGTCGTTTTACCCTCCATCCTCCTTACCCAGGGAACCAAGCGATTACATCTGGACCCGGCCCCGGTATTAATCATCGCACTTTCTTTCCCGCTCATCTACGGGATCTATGATTTTGTCACCCGTAAAAAGGTCAACCTCTTTTCCATCATCGGTTTCGTCAGCGTCTTGATCACCGGCGCGGTGGGACTGTTCGAAAACATCCCCACCAAATGGATTGCCATCAAAGAAGCCGCCGTCCCCCTTCTGTTCGGCATTGCAATTTACGTCTCTTCTTTCACCAAAAAACCCCTGATCCGCAGCCTGCTCTTTTCACCGGAACTGTTCGATGTAAACCTCATCGAAAGCTCCCTGGAGGAAAAAGGGACCCGTAACGATTTTGAAAAAGTCATCTCTTCCTGCACCATTTGGGTGGTGGGATCCTTCCTGCTGAGTGCGGTACTGAATTATTTTCTGGCGGTCTGGCTGGTGAAAAGCCCTTCCGGCAGCCCCGAATTTAATACCGAAATCGGAAAAATGACCGCCCTCAGCTGGCCGGTAATTGCACTGCCCACAACCGGAGTGATGATGGTCGCCCTCGTGAAACTCATGAAGGGAATCGAAACCGCAACCGGAAAACATCTGGATGATGTTCTGCATCCGGAAGTTCGTGAAAAAATGGCCGCCAAAGATGCAGCCCTGGAAAAGAAGAAAGCCGCAAAGGCTGAAAAGGAAAAATAAGCCATGTCTCCGAAAAGAAATACCCGTCAGCGCGCAGCCATTGAAAAAGCTTTTGATCAGGTAAGTCGTCCCTTGAGCCCCCTGGAGGTTTTGGATATGGCACGGGAATACGTCCCCAATTTAGGTATGGCCACCGTTTACCGTGCGGTAAACGAAATGGTCAAAGAAGGGGCCCTCCACCCCGTCGAACTCCCCGGGCAAAGCCCCCGGTACGAAAAATCAGGTCTGCATCACCATCACCATTTTCACTGTCATGTGTGCGACCGGGTTTACGATGTGGATGGCTGCTTCCTTAAACCGGACATTCAACTCCCTTCAGGATTCAAAGTGGAAGACCACGACATCACCCTCAGCGGCCGTTGTCCCGATTGCGACTAAAAAGCACTTGCATCCTGTTAAAGTGGTTTTTACTATGACTTTCTTTAAACATTATAGACTGAGGAATTTAATATGAAGAAGGTTAATTATGTATCCCGTGCCCTTTTGCTGGGCACCGCGTTGCTTGCCAGCACCCCGTCACATGCGATTTTAGATAAACTGATTGGTTCCGGTGGCACCGAAACAAAAGAAGCCAACAACAAATCCGACAAAGAACACAAAGGCGTTAAACATGCCATTGGCGTTCGCGATTTCACGAATGATGCCGGTTGGTCCGGTCAGTGGGATTTAGGAAACAACCTGGGCGTAATGCTTGAAAGCGCCCTGTATGACAGTGGTAAATTTGTGGTTGTCAGCCGGGATAAAATTGACACCGTGATTCAGGAACAGGACTTGGCCGCCAGTGGCCGGACCACAAAATCGAATGTGGCCCAAACCGGCAAATTGCGCTCCGCAAAATACATTGCCACCGGATCCATCACCACCGTGGATTCAGGAACCAAAGGCAGTTCGGGAGGCATTGGATTCAAAGGCATCCGCATCGGGGGCGGCGGCAGTAAATCCACCATTACCGCCATCATTACCCTCATTGATACCACCACCGGCGAAATTATTGCGAAAGAACGGGTCACCGGAGAATCCGGTGCCCGCAAACTGAACATCGGATACAGTGGTAACGGCATCAACACCGATCTCGGCGGCTTTGCCAAAGAACCGGTGGGAGAAGCCGCCCAGGATGTCATCTCCAAAGCTGTCGATCTGCTCGTGGAAGAAATGAAAGATCAAAAACTGGACGGATCCGTTGTCGCCATTTCCGGAAGCAAAATCATTATCAACCGCGGCGAACAATACGGCATCTCCTCGGGTGAAATGTTTGTGGTTCAAACCAAAGGCGAAGTACTCACCGATCCGGACAGCGGAGAAATCCTGGATCGCATGGAAGGCGAAACCATCTGCACCCTCAAAGTGGACAGTGTAAAAGAAAAAATTGCCTACTGCTCTTTGGTCGATGGCGAAATGCCCGACCGGGGCGCCACCGTTATCATGAAATAGATTTTCCGAAATCTATATCCCCATCCCTGCCCCACCCCACAGCTGGGATCCTCATGCCCTCCTGATTTCAGGAGGGCATTTTTTCATCCCCCATTCCCCATGCCCCCCCGGGCCAAAGGCCCGCGAAGATACCAGTCCGGTGCGCAGCGCCGGGAAAACGGAACTTCTGCCTCACCCCTCTTCGGGCCAAAGGTCCGCGAAGATACCAGCCCGGTGCGTAGCGCCGGGGTTGCCCCAAACAAATCTACAATCGGGCCAAAGGTCCGCGAAGATACCAGCCCGGTGCGCAGCGCCGGGAAACCCGAACATCTGCCACACCCCTCTTCGGGCCAAAGGCCCGCGAAGATACCAACCCGGTGCGCAGCGCCGGGGTTGCCCCAAACAAATCTACAATCGGGCCAAAGGCCCGCGAAGATACCAGCCCGGTGCGCAGCGCCGGGAAACCGGAACTTCTGCCTCACCCCTCTTCGGGCCAAAGGCCCGCGAAGATACCAGCCCGGTGCGTAGCGCCGGGGTTGCCCCAAACAAATCTACAATCGGGCCAAAGGTCCGCGAAGATACCAACCCGGGGCGCCTCTCCCCCACCCCCCCCCGATGCACGACCCTCATCCCCTCTCACCTGTCCCATAAATTCGGAATCGCTACCGAAATCAATCTCCCCCCATCTCACCTCCAACAACCCATCCACGATCATACGGGCTCAAAACTTGTCCATCCCCCCTTTTTGAAGTATAGAGTCCTCATGGCTACCCGATGGACCCTTGAGGAACTAACTGAACTTGATTTACGTATGCAGCGGAGCATTTCCGCGGACCCGCAGGATCAGCAGCCTCTTTCAGAACCCAAAGGCAGCAAACAAGCCGTTTTAAAGCAATGGCTCAACCAACAGCGTCAATCCGACCCCGAAGCCTCCAAGCTCGCCAAAACCATCAGCCTTTCCCTTTCCTGGCTAAGCTTCAGCTTAGGCGCATTTTCTTTTGTGGCCGGTTGCAGTGCCGCCGCCGCACTTTTGCGCAACCCCGACAGCCGCCTCATGAATGCCAGCAACTACTTCGGGGTGCTGGTGGGCCTACAAGTGCTTTCCCTCCTGCTCTTGCTGATCAGTGGCATCCTGTTCCGAAAACGCCTGTCCGGACTACAAAAACTTTTGGTCCCCAAACAAATTAAAAACCTGCCGTCCCCCCTCTCGTTACCCGTTTGGTCCTCCCGTATCTTCTTTTCCCTGCAACTCTCCGGCATCGCCTTTAACGTGGGCGTGCTCATGATGACCCTCGGCAAAGGCATCACCCACGACCTCGCTTTCGGTTGGGCCACCACCCTGCAAACCACCGGAGAACGGGTTCATCAAATCGTGGAAACCCTGGCCCTGCCATGGGGAGGAGGCTACACCCCCACTTTAGACCAAATCCTCTTCAGCCGCATCTACACGGGAACCCCCGCAGCCCTCAGCCATCCTTCCGCCACCGCCGCCTGGTGGCCTTTTCTCATGCTGTGCGTGCTCTTTTACGGCCTGCTCCCCCGCATTTTCCTGTCCATCTGGGGCGCCCTCCACCTCAACCGCCAACTCAAAAACCCCAATTTGGATTCACCCGAAAGCGAACGTCTTTATTTGCAACTCACCCGCAAATCCTTCGCCTTCTCCGGCCAGCCCTCCGAAGCCGCCAGCCACAAACAACATCAAAAACTACCCGCCACCTTCAAGCCGGAGAATCCCCTGCGGCTGCAGGTGGATGCCCAAATATTGCCACCAGCCCATCAGCAAACATTTACAGACCGCCTCAAGTCAACCTTTGAAATCGATTTGGATCCCCGGGCCGACGGCATCCTCAAAGTCGTGGAACTTTGGCAGCCCCCCCTCGAAGAAACCCTGCGGGAGCTCCGGACCTTAAGAGCCGAAATGTCAGCCGACGCCGACATTCTCCTGCTGGGCGTGGGCCTGCCTTCCCCTCAGCAAAGCCCTCCCTTCCAACCGCCGGAAAAATCCGATCTGGACGTTTGGCAAAAACGCCTGGGAGAATTAAACGATCCGCACCTCGGCATTCTCCCCTGGAGGACCCCCTAAAATGTCAACTCTTAAATTTGCCGTTCTCGGACATCCCAACGAAGGAAAATCCTCCGTCGTCTCCACTCTCACCGAAAACGAGCGCATCCGTATCAGCCCCACCCCGGGGGAAACCGTGCGGTGCAACACCTTCACCATCGAAGTGGAGGACGGCGCCACGCTGGAAATTATCGACACCCCCGGCTTTCAAAATCCCACCGCAACCCTCGCCTGGTTTGAGCAATGGCAGGGCCACGAGGCGGAGATGGTCGACGGCTATATCGAGGCCCACCGGAATGACCCGGCCTTCCACCACGACTTGGAACTGATGATTCCGCTCAAGGACCGCGCCGGCATCCTCTATGTGGCCGATGCCTCCCGCCCCCTCCGTGAAAGTGACCGCAAAGAAATGGAAATCTTGCGGCTCATCGGTCTCCCCCGCCTCGCCCTCTTAAACTTCAAACGGGACAACCGGAATTTTCTTCCGGAATGGGAGGAGGCCCTCAAACGCCGCTTTAACCTCATTCGCGAATTCAACGCCCACCAGGCAACCTTTCATCAGCGTATGGAATTGTTCGATGCCCTCCAGCATCTGGTTCCCGATCAGGCTTCCGCACTGAAGCACATCCAAAATCAAATGCAGGAAAATTGGCAGCAGCGCCTTCAGGAGGCCGTAAGCGATATCGAAGCCATGCTCCTTCGCTCCCTGAGACATCAGGTAAAGTTGCCGTTTAAAGAAACCGCATTGCTTTCAGATCAACAGGCCGCCGCCATCAGGAAGTACCAGGAGGATTTAAAACGCTTTGAAACCCAGTCCCGCAAACAGCTTCGCCGCCTCTACCGTCATGACACCCTTCCGGGAGATGACGGCGAAATCGACCTGGTCAGTGAGGAACTGTTCGCTGAAAAAGTGTGGAAACTGCTGGGACTCTCCCGCCAGCAATTAATGATGACCGGACTCCTCACCGGCGCCGCGGCCGGGGTCGGTGCCGATCTGGCAACCGGTGGCATATCCTTTGGCGTCTTCACCGCCGGCGGCGCGCTCCTGGGAGGAATCGGCGCATGGATCGGCGCTCCGAAACTCGGAAATAAAAAAATTCCTTTTCCCGGACGCCGGAAGTGGGCCAGCGAAAAAGTGGTGGTGGGCCCCACCAAAGATCCCCAGTTGATGTTTATCCTCCTCGACCGCTCCCTGCTCTACCTCTTCCGGCTCATGAACTGGGCCCATGCCCGACGCGACCACGAAACCTTCCTCTCCGGTTTCAGTGATGAGGCCGGTCTGGTCAGAGCCTGGCCGGAACATCTGCGAAAACTTTATGTGCAATGGATGAAGGCCCACAGTAAATCCGGCAACGGAGATGCCGCCATCCTTTCCCGTAAATTCAGAAACGAACTCACGGCCTGGCTCAGCACCCAATCCCGGGAATTTTCTTCATGAACTATCTTGCCGAAAACTTAAGCCCCCACCCCGAAGGCGGTCACTTCCGCGAAGTCTACCGCTCCTCCCAGTCCGTCGTGAATGCAAAGGGATCCCCCAAATCCGCGCTGACCCATATCTACTTCTCTTTAGCCTCCGGAGAAGTCAGCCGCTTTCACCGGGTCGAACAGGAGGAAGTGTGGAACCTCTACCGCGGAGATTTACGCTTGTGGATCCTGAATCCGGACACCCTCGGAATCCACTCACTGGAACTCTCCGCCGCACAGAATCAATTCTGTGCCGTCATCCCTCCCGGGCATTGGCAGGCCGCGGAAGTGATCCGTCAGGAGGTCCTCATCGGTTGCACCGTCGCACCGGGGTTTGATTTTTCAGACTTTGAACTCATCCACGCCGATCATCCCCTCTGCGCCACCATCCGCGGCGCCGGACTGACGCATCTCCTTTAAACCCCATGTCTCTCACCTTCCTGCTTCCTCTCATCCTTTTAAGCGGCTGGCTCTCCAGCCGGCTGTTTCACCACCTGCGGCTCCCCCCCGTGCTGGGATTGTTAATTTGCGGTCTGTTGCTGGGCACCCTGGGCGAACAGGTCTGGCCGGTGGCTCTGGTGGAACTGGAACCCTTCCTCAAAACCTTCGCACTGGTGGTCATCCTGTTGCGGGCCGGCCTGGGACTGCGCCGCAAAGTATTAAATCAAATTGGCCGCACCGCCCTGGCACTGAGTATTCTCCCCTGCCTGCTGGAAGGCAGTCTGCTCACCCTCCTCCTCCATTTCTTTTTTCATTTCAGCTGGCCGGTCGCCGGACTCACCGCTTTTATGCTGTCCGCGGTTTCCCCCGCGGTGGTGGTCCCCGCCATGTTAAATCTCAGCGAACAGGGCTACGGCAAAAAAAACCAGGTCCCCACCCTGATTCTCGCCGGTGCCTCCGCCGACGATGTACTGGCCATCACCCTCTTCTCGGTTTGTGTCGGCATGGCCACCCAACCTGAATTCCATTGGCTCCACAGCCTCTGGGAACTACCCCGCGCCCTCATCCTCGGCATTCTCCCCGGCATTGCGGTGGGACTGCTATTGGCCGCATTCTTTCACAAAAATCATCAGCGGGTACGCGCCACCGAAAAAACCCTGGTGCTCCTGATGGTCGCCCTTTTGCTGGTGCAGGCCGGGGAAATGATGCACAGCGCCGCCCTGCTGGGCATCATGACTGTGGGCTTTATCCTCCTGGAAAGAGCCGAACCGGTCGCACACGAACTCGCAGCCAAACTTTCTAAAATATGGATCTTTGCCGAAATCATGCTGTTTATGCTGATCGGCATGAAAGTAGATCCCCAAATCGCACTCCGGGCCGGACCCGCCGCCATCGCACTGCTCTGCGCCGGACTGCTCGCCCGCTCCCTCGGGGTTTGGATCGCCACTCTGGGCTCCCCGCTTACCCGCAAAGAACGTTTCTTCTGTGTCTGCGCCTACTGGCCCAAAGCCACCGTGCAGGCCGCCCTCGGCTCCGTTCCTTTGGCTCTGGGCATCCCCGGGGGGGAAACCATTCTCGCCTTGGCCGTACTCGCAGTATTGTTCACCGCTCCTCTCGGCCTGTTCGCCATCCGCATTGGCGGACCGAAATTATTGGACCTCTCTGAAATTGAAGCGTAGTGCCACCGCCACCGTGCTGAACTCTTTGCTTCCCCGCGGAAGCCGCAGCCCCACTTCTCCATCAAAATGAAAAAACTCCTCATTCTCTTTTTCAGCCTCAGCGCACTCATCCTCCTCACCTTCGCTCTGTTCGGAGATCACTTCGATTTCCTGTTCTCCGGCGAAAAAGGCAAAGAATTTTTCAGCCGGGCTTCCCACTGGGCCGGACCCATCGGAGCCGGTCTGCTGGTCGCGGACCTGTTTCTCCCCATCCCCACCACCCTTATCATCGGCGCCATGGGCGCCACCATCGGCGTAGCCCCCGCCGCCTTCTGGGGATGGCTGGGCCTCTCTCTCGCCGGGTTCACCGGCTACGGACTGGCCCGCCTGGGTGGAGAAAAATGGGCCGACAGACTGGCCAGCCCCAGTGAGCAGATCCGCTATCGCCAGCTGTTTGACCGCTGGGGCGGACTCGCCGTCATCCTCAGCCGCATGCTCCCCATCCTCCCCGAAGTGCTCAGCGTCCTCGCCGGACTTTACGGCATGCGCTTTAAAAACTTTGCCATCGCCGTGACTCTGGGCTCCCTTCCCCCCGCCATCGCCTTCGCCTGGATCGGACAACAATCCCTGAAACACCCCGGCATGGCCCTGTGGTCTTTGGTTCTGCTCACCACCCTGCTGTGGTTTCTCTATAGATTCTTCGACAAAAAATCTGATGCCTAAATCCAAAACCGACACCTACGCCGCCTGGCGGATTCCCGATTTCAGAAACCTCCTGCTCGGCAGATTGGTCTTTCTCATGGGCACCCAGGCCCAGGCCATGGCCTTGGGATGGGAAATCTACGTCCGCACCGACGATCCCTTTTCTCTGGGTTTGGTCGCCCTGTTTAAAGGCATCCCCATGATTCTGTTCACCCTGCCCGCCGGGGTGATGGCCGACCGCTTTCACCGTCAGCGGATTATGATCATCTGCCTCACCGGTGCGACTCTCACCTCTCTCGGACTCGCCTGGACCTCCTATCGGGAAGGCGCGTTATGGATTCTCTACGCCCTGCTGTTTGTCGATTCCACCTTTATGCGCCTCACCGGGCCGGCCAGTGCATCCCTCATGCCACAGCTCCTCCCCCGCAATCTGCTGGAGAGCGGCGTCAAATGGTCGTCCATCGTTTTTCAAACCACCTCGCTGATCGGCCCCGCCCTGGGAGGCTTCATCCTCGCCTGGAACCTCCAAGCCACCTACCTCATTTGCGCCGGCACCTCGATTTCGTTTATGCTGCTCATCTCCAACATCAAACTGCCCCCTCCCGCCCGGACCGCCTCCGGACATTGGTTTCAGGAAGCCATGGAAGGCATTCATTTCGTATGGAACAAACGCATCCTCCTCGGAACCGTTTCTCTGGATCTCTTTGCCGTGTTGTTTGGCGGAGCGGTTTATCTGATGCCGGTGTTTGCCAAAGATATTCTCCCGCCCGTGGCCGGACTCTCCCCGGAACAAATGCTGGGCTGGCTCAACGCCGCCCCAGCAGCCGGAGCACTGTGCATGGGCCTCGCGGTCGCCCACCTGCCTCCCTTCAAAAAAGCCGGACGGGCCATGCTGCTCGGCGTGCTGGGTTTTGGACTGGTCACCATCGGTTTCGGACTCAGCCGCAACTTCTGGTTGAGCTGGCTCCTCCTTTTCGGTGCCGGGGCCTGCGATAACATTTCCGTGGTCGTCCGGCATACCCTGGTCAACATCATCACCCCCGATCATATGCGCGGACGGGTGATGGCCGTGAACTCCATCTTCATCGGTTCCAGTAACGAACTCGGCGGATTCGAGTCCGGCCTGGTCGCCAAACTCTTCAGCCCCGTCATTTCCGTCATCAGCGGAGGGGTGGCTACGGTGGGCGTGGTTCTGCTCTGGTCCGGACTCTTTCCCAACTTAAGAAAGTTCGGAAGTTTGGCGGAAGCCGTTGAAAAAGATTGATGTTCGCGTACGATCCGCGTTATATAAAACACCAATCTACCCAAGAGCTCACATGAAAAGTCAAATTCCGGAACCTGTATTTCTCTCTGCCCCCAAAGCCGCAAATTTATGCGGCGTCAGCCGCAACACCATCTGCTGCTGGATCCGCGATGGGAAACTCCCTTCCTACCGCACCGCCGGAGGCAAATATCTGATTCGGCCCGGCGACTTGATTCAGTTCATGGACGACAACCAAATGTTTGTGCCGCCCGCGCTGATTGAGATCGCCTCAAAAGACGAACAAAATCAGACAAATGACCCCCCCACTCCCCGCAAGCGGGAAACCGCGCAAGAACCCGCCATCCTGATTGTGGATGACGACAAAGACATGCGGGATCTTACCCAGCGTACCCTCAGCCCGCTCGGCATGCCCCTCATTCAAGCCGAAGACGGCTACGATGCCCTGCACCGGCTCACCAAAAATCCACTCATCGCCTTGGTCATTCTCGATCTGAATATGCCCGGTCAAAGCGGCGACAAAACCTTCATCGAAATCCGCAAAACCTTCCCCTCTTTGCCGGTGATCGTTTGTACCGGACAATTATTGGCCGATGCGGAAAGCCACTTCGACGAAGTCAAACCCGACTTGATTATCACCAAACCTTTTGATGCCAATCACCTCAGAAACTCCGCCGCCACCTTCCTCGCCGACCTCGGATTTTAAGCATGAAAAATATTTTGGCCTTCTCCGGATCAAACCGCATTCATTCGCTGAATGCCCGGTTGCTTGAAAAAGCCTCTGAAATGGCCCGCGAAATGGGCGCCGTGGTGGATATCATCGACCTCCGCGCCCTCGATCTCCCCCTCTACGACGGAGATTACGAAGAAGCCAACGGACTGCCCGACGGGGCCCGCACCCTCAAAGAAGCCATGCTGGAAGCCGACGCGTTCCTCATCGCCTCCCCCGAATACAACTCCTTCCCCACCCCTCTGCTGTTAAATGCCATCGACTGGGCCTCCCGCGCGGAATCCCGCGACGAAGCCCCCTTGACCGCATTCAAAGGCAAAAGCGCCGGCCTGATCGCCGCCTCCCCCGGCCCCATGGGCGGATTGCGCAGCCTCAGCATGCTCAGAACCAAATTGCAAAACATCGGCGTGACGGTGGTGCCCGCCATGGCCGCCATCGGCGGCGTCACCTCCGAAACCTTTGTCGACGAACACTTCGCCGACACCAACAGCGGCCGACGCTTAAAAGGCACCCTGCAAGCGCTGATACAGCTTTCGGTTTAGACGGGAATTCCAAATCCGCCCCCCCCATAACCGGGGACAAGATTCCGATTCGCCCGCACCCCATCCGGGGCGCACGAATGAAATCGATCCCCTCTCGGGGGCATGGCCCCCGAGCTATGTGCCCTCCCTCCTCCGGAGGGACAAATACCACCCACCTACATCTCCCGCTTCCTGCACCCATCGGGCACCTACACCGCAAAACCCCTGCACCCACCCATCAGGCACCTACACCGCAAAACCCCTGCACCCACCCATCAGGCACCTACACCGCAAAACCC